>NZ_JBFREZ010000078.1:0-353 GCF_052114565.1 Mycobacterium sp. 2YAF39 | reverse complement strand
CACCATGCGGTCGTGGCCGATATAGCTGGAGCTGCGCGGGAAGATGCGTTCCATCTCCATTGCAAAGACGTCTTCATCGCAATAACTTGAAACCGATAACTGCAGGGCCTCCGCTTCGAAATGGGAGGACTGACTCAGATCGGACATGGGTGTTCTCCTTGCACGGATGAGCGCCGCCGCGCATGGCGGACGCATACGAGGAAAAATCAGAAAAAAGTGAGAGAGGGGACGCGGGCGGGCTAGGGCCCGTCGCGGGCAGCGAGTCGTGCCAGGCGCTCGGGTACGCGTTGGCGCGGACAGGTGGCGCACATCTCGCCGTCGGTGCGGCGGTAGTGGAGGCAGCAACCCTTGCG
>NZ_JBFREZ010000077.1:0-355 GCF_052114565.1 Mycobacterium sp. 2YAF39 | reverse complement strand
TTCTTCATGTTGTCCTTGATCCAGTGCGCGGCGTTGGCCTCGTCCGGGCCGCCGATCTCACCGATCATGACCACGGCGTCCGTGTCGGGATCGTCGTTGAACATCTTCATCACGTCGATGTGCTTCAGGCCGTTGATGGGGTCGCCACCAATGCCCACGGCCGACGACTGGCCCAGGCCCAGCGCGGTCAGCTGGCCCACGGCTTCGTACGTCAGCGTGCCCGAGCGCGACACCACGCCGATGCGGCCCTTGCGGTGGATGTGACCCGGCATGATGCCGATCTTGATCTCGTCCGGCGTGATCAGGCCCGGGCAGTTCGGACCCAGCAGCAGGGTCTTCTTGTTCTGCTTACGCA
>NZ_JBFREZ010000076.1:0-356 GCF_052114565.1 Mycobacterium sp. 2YAF39 | reverse complement strand
GGTACAGGCATGGCTGTTCGATCCGAACCGGCTCGCCCCCACCTACACCGCCGCGCAGATCACGCGCCCGTTTCCCTTCAATGCGTTCTACGGCATCGACGAAGTGACCGTGGTGAACGGCGATGACTTCCGGCTCAAGGTGGGGGGGCTGGTGCAGGACAAGCGAAGCTGGACGCTGGATGCCCTCTACGCCTTGCCGCAGGCGGAGCAGATCACCCGGCATATCTGCGTGGAAGGCTGGAGCGCCATCGGGCGCTGGGGCGGCACGCCGTTCGCCGGCTTTCTCCAGCGGATCGGCGCCGATACCACGGCGAAGTACGTGGGATTCAGGTGCGCCGACGACTACTACGAAAGCA
>NZ_JBFREZ010000075.1:0-356 GCF_052114565.1 Mycobacterium sp. 2YAF39 | reverse complement strand
TCCGCAAGCAGCGGGATGCGTGTACGTCTTTGGAGTGTCTGGATGTGGTGTTTTCGCGGTGGAAGGTGAAGGCAGGGGCGGTCAAGGGGAGAAAGCCCTGAGCTGGCGGCGCCTGGCGGGTCGATCTCCTCCCGCGTGTCGCGGCCAGCGCMGGCTCAACTCGCAATGAGATTCAGAAACCGTTGCACGCCAGGATTGTCGTTGCCGCGGAAGAACTGCTGCGGAGGCGCATCTTCCACTACCACGCCACCTTCCATGAATACGACGCGGTCAGCCACGTCCTGAGCGAAACGCACCTCGTGTGTCACCACCAGCATCGTCATGCCTTCCCGCGCCAGTTCGCGCATGACTACGAG
>NZ_JBFREZ010000074.1:0-356 GCF_052114565.1 Mycobacterium sp. 2YAF39 | reverse complement strand
TGGGCGGCGAACAGCGCCGGGATCGATCCCGACACCGGCGCCGGGGCACTCAACAATGCGCGGTTGCTGATCCGATCCAACCGGGCATGTTCATGCTCATCGAGCACTTCAATCGAGGACAACCGCCGGGTCAGATCGGCGGTCATCACCATCAGCACCAGCTGCAACCGATCGATCAGCGTCTGGATCGTCGCGGTGTCGAACACGTCGGTGCGGAACTCCACGACACCGGAAATCCCGGCTGCCTCACCGCCGTCGGTGAATCGTTCAGTCAGCGAAAAGCTCAGGTCCATCCGTGCGGTGTGTGTCTCGATCGGCAACGCGGACACCTGCAGATCCGCCAATCCCAGCGCGGC
>NZ_JBFREZ010000073.1:0-358 GCF_052114565.1 Mycobacterium sp. 2YAF39 | reverse complement strand
GCCGTTGAAATGCGAGAGCGTGCCGTCGCCGTGCCGGAACAGGCGCACCATGGGCAGCATGCGGTCGATGGCGTGGAGCAGGGATTCCGGCGTATCGACTTCGCGGCTCGCGAACATCTGGCGCAAGGGAAGCAGATCGAACAGCAGATCGACGATCACGCGCGGATTGCGGCTGGCATGGCCGCCATCGGCAAGGATCTGGCGCTCCAACTCGCGGCCGAGAAGGCGGCTTGCGCGTCTTAAATTGCGGTCCAGGCCCTCGCAGCATAGGCCCGCATAGCAGAGCGCGATGGCCGCCATGAGCTGCTGGTGAGGCATCGCGCCGGAGCGCAGATGCCGCTCCAGTTCGCGCACATGC
>NZ_JBFREZ010000072.1:0-362 GCF_052114565.1 Mycobacterium sp. 2YAF39 | reverse complement strand
GTCAACACGTTGGTGTTGCGGGTTGATCTGGCCGGTGATCCCACGGTTGCCGATCTACTGGAGCGCGTTCAGCACCGCGCCCTGGCCGCCTACGAGCACCAGGATGTGCCCTTCGAGCTGCTGGTCGACCGCCTCAACCCGGTCCGGTCGTTGGCTCATCACCCGATGGTGCAGGTGATGTTGGCCTGGCAAAACCTTCCCGCTGATCCGGCTGCCGCGCTGGGATTGGCGGATCTGCAGGTGTCCGCGTTGCCGATCGAGACACACACCGCACGGATGGACCTGAGCTTTTCGCTGACTGAACGATTCACCGACGGCGGTGAGGCAGCCGGGATTTCCGGTGTCGTGGAGTTCCGCACCGA
>NZ_JBFREZ010000071.1:0-363 GCF_052114565.1 Mycobacterium sp. 2YAF39 | reverse complement strand
GCCTGCTGCCTCTCCCCCTGAGCATCGCCATCTGCCTGCCGGCCCTGGCCGACGACAAACCGGTGAACTGGGGCCTGTGCCCAGCCACCGACGTCCTGCCAGTCTTTGACGATGCGCCCAAAGCCGACAAGGCTGCTGCCGCCACCCGCGACCAGCAGGACACCGACATCGAGGGGGACCAGCTGTTCGGCACCACCACGGTGCCGCAGTACCAGGGCAATGTCGCGATCAAACGCGGCGACCAGTTCCTGGGCACCGACCACCTGAGTTTCGACACCGAGAGCGGCAACTACATCGCCGAGGGCAATGTCCGCTACCAGGACTCCTCGATCCGGATGGTGGCCAAGCGCGCCGAAGGCAACC
>NZ_JBFREZ010000070.1:0-366 GCF_052114565.1 Mycobacterium sp. 2YAF39 | reverse complement strand
CCACCGCATTGAGCACGTAGACCGCCTTCCACTCCTGGCCCTTGGCCGAATGGATCGTGGACAGGATCAGGTAGTCATCGTCGCGCGACGGCACGCCGGATTCATCGCTGGACGCGCTCGGCGGATCGAGCGTCAGCTCGGTCAGGAAGCGCTCGCGCGAAGCATAGGTGGCCGCAATCCGCTCGATCTGCTGGAGATCGGCCTGCCGCGCGGCGGYATCGTCGTGAATCCGCTCCAGATGGGGCAGGTACCACGCCACCACCTGCTCGAACTCCGACGGCCACGGCGAGGTGGGCGCCATCAGCCCGCGCGCCAGCGCGATCAGCTCGGCCCAGGCCGGCGCGGCGGCGGGCGGCGGCTCGAAGG
>NZ_JBFREZ010000069.1:0-366 GCF_052114565.1 Mycobacterium sp. 2YAF39 | reverse complement strand
GTAGTGGGTATCGTTGGAGTGCCGCACCCAAAAGCCCGCCCCGTCGCGATGGTTCTGGCGGGTGGCCCGCCTGCGCGAGGGAGTTTTTCGACGGGGGAAAGCCGGTACGCGATTCCCTGTCATGTGTGCAGCGGCCCTGATCCTAGGAGCCAAATATGACCGTTTGATTGCTCCGGTACCACACGAAAGTTACAGAAAATTTCAAGCCAGCAACCGGTTGCATGCCGCGCGCAATGCCGGGATACTGGCGCCGCCCGTTACCCATGCCGTCCCATGCACGCCTCGCCCCAATCCTTGACTACCCCGCCGCGCCAGCTTGCCACGCTGCATTTCACCGCCGAGTTGCGCGACTGGATCGTGCAGGCC
>NZ_JBFREZ010000068.1:0-369 GCF_052114565.1 Mycobacterium sp. 2YAF39 | reverse complement strand
AGATACCTGTTTCCTTGGATATTGCGCAAATGATACGCCGGTAAGCTTTTACAGGTATACGAGCCCGGAGTCAAGACCAAGGCGCGCACGGGCCGCATATCCGCGAAAAATGCGTGGAAAAGTGCCCGATAGGACGTGCGAAGGTGGGATGGATGGCGCCGATGGAGGGGCSCCGGCCACCTCCAGTCCACCCGCCGCGAGGGGGCAGGCGAAGGCTGCCGCTGTGCTTTCATGGATTCTCGCTAACCACAACAAGACGAGGAGAAGGGCCATGATTCGCAAGTTGCTGCGTCAGAGCGCATGCGCGCTGGGCATACTCGGGTGCCTGTTCACGGTGTCCAGCCCGGCACATGCCGGCTACACCACGAC
>NZ_JBFREZ010000067.1:0-371 GCF_052114565.1 Mycobacterium sp. 2YAF39 | reverse complement strand
CGGCATTGGCGCGTGGCTCGGTGGCGTGGTGGTCGACCACGGCCCGGGGCTGACCGCGCTGCCGTGGATCGCGGCGCTGGCGCCGCTGGGCGCGCTGGGCATCGCGCTGCTGGCCGTGCGGGCCGAACGGCGGAGCGATGGCGGTCAGGCCGCCGGGCTGGCCCCGGAGGCATCGTGACTGCCTGACCCACGTTCTCGAATTTGTCCGATCGATAATCACCAACCGGACTAGTTCCATCGACAGGGGCCACCCGCCCCGCCCGCTCCCCGGCCGGCGAATAGGCACGGCAGGCAGCCGTGCCTACGCTGGGGGCCATCCCTTGTTGTCCATTAGGACCTCTCGATGGCCTCCCCCTCATCCTCGTCCTCTC
>NZ_JBFREZ010000066.1:0-371 GCF_052114565.1 Mycobacterium sp. 2YAF39 | reverse complement strand
TCGGTGCGGAACTCCACGACACCGGAAATCCCGGCTGCCTCACCGCCGTCGGTGAATCGTTCAGTCAGCGAAAAGCTCAGGTCCATCCGTGCGGTGTGTGTCTCGATCGGCAACGCGGACACCTGCAGATCCGCCAATCCCAGCGCGGCGGCCGGATCACTATTGCGCCCGCCAAAGTTCTGCCAGGCCAACATCACCTGCACCATCGGGTGATGAGCCAGTGACCGGACCGGGTTGAGGCGGTCGACCAGCAGCTCGAAGGGCACATCCTGGTGCTCGTAGGCGGCCAGGGCGCGGTGCTGAACGCGCTCCAGTAGATCGGCAACCGTGGGATCACCGGCCAGATCAACCCGCAACACCAACGTGTTGAC
>NZ_JBFREZ010000065.1:0-371 GCF_052114565.1 Mycobacterium sp. 2YAF39 | reverse complement strand
TTCCTGGATCATGTGGCGGTTCATCTCCTGCTGTACGCACGAGATGGACTCCACGCCGCCGGCCACGAAGATGTCGCCTTCATCGGCAATCACGCGCTGTGCGGCCATGGCGATGGTTTGCAGGCCGGACGAGCAGAAGCGGTTCACGGTGGCGCCGGGCACGGTCACCGGGCAGCCGGCGCGCAGGGCGATCTGGCGCGCGATGTTGGCACCGGTGGCGCCTTCCGGGTTGGCACAGCCCATCAGCACGTCTTCCACTTCACCCGCCTCGATCTTGGCGCGCGCGATGGCGTGCTGGACCGCGTGACCGCCCAGGGTCGCGCCGTGGGTCATGTTGAATGCGCCCTTCCAGCTCTTGGCCAGCCCGGTGC
>NZ_JBFREZ010000064.1:0-372 GCF_052114565.1 Mycobacterium sp. 2YAF39 | reverse complement strand
CCACGACCCAGGTCATGTCCGCCTGCGCGTCCACTTCGAGCCGCACGCGATAGGAGTCGCCGCGCGACCACTTGCCCGCCACGGCCTGCTCCACCGGTGTCACGGTGCGCTTGATGCGATACCCCGCCGCCACCGGATCGCGCAGCGGCACGGCGGCCATCGCCCGCACCGTGGCCCAGGGACGGCCCGAGCCCTGCTGCTCGACCTGCAAGGTGCCAGTCGTGCCGGCAGCGGGCCACGGCAGTTCCACCGCGCCGCTCGCCACGCCATCCTTCTTGGTCGCGCCCGACCAGTCGAACGTGCGCGAGGCATCGCCCAGCGTCACGCGCGCGCCGCCGGCCACCGGTGTCTTCTCAAACGCCTGCGCGTCCA
>NZ_JBFREZ010000063.1:0-373 GCF_052114565.1 Mycobacterium sp. 2YAF39 | reverse complement strand
GTCCACGGTGGCGTGGACGAAGCCGCGCTTCAGGAACCAGTGCTCGGTGCGCGTGGTGAGCACGAACAGCCGGTCCAGCCCCAGCGCGCGGGCGCGGCGCTCGATGCGCTTGAGCAGCCGCTCGCCGTCGCCAGTGCCCTGGGCCTCGGACGAGACCGTCAGGCAGGCCATCTCGCCCATGTTCTCGCGCGGGAATTCGTAGAGCGCGGCGCAGCCGAACAGCACGCCATCGTGCTCGATCACCGAGAAATTGCCGATATCCCGCTCGATCAGGTGACGTCCACGTGGCACGAGCGTGCCATCGGCCTCRAGCGGTGCAATCAGTTGCAGGATGCCGCCCACGTCATCGAGCGTGGCTTCCCGCAGGCTTTCC
>NZ_JBFREZ010000062.1:0-373 GCF_052114565.1 Mycobacterium sp. 2YAF39 | reverse complement strand
GACATAGAGGGCGTTGAAGCGGAAATCCCGGCGCTGGGCGTCCTCTTCCCAGGCGTGGGTGAAGGCCACCACCGCCCGGCGGCCGTCGGTCGAGACGTCGCGGCGCAGGGTGGTGATCTCGAAGGGGATCTTGCCGGAGACGGCCGTGACCGTGCCGTGGTCGACGCCGGTGGGAATGGCCTTCAGCCCCGCCTCGCCCAGGGCCTCGATCACCTGGTCGGGCGTCAGGATGGTGGCGATGTCGATGTCGTCGACCGGCTTGTTCATCAGCGTGTTGCGCACGCAGCCGCCGACGAAGCGGGCGCAGCCCGGACGGCCCTTGGCCTCGAGCGCGGCGATCACCGCCCTGGTCTCGGGCCATGCCATCCACGGC
>NZ_JBFREZ010000061.1:0-375 GCF_052114565.1 Mycobacterium sp. 2YAF39 | reverse complement strand
ACCGTGCGCACCATCGAACAGGTGCTGACGGCCGAGAACTTCCAGCGCGTGCGCCCCGGCATGAGCCAGGACGGCATCCGGCGCATGCTCGGCAAGCCGACCAAGGTGGAGGCGTTCGCGCTGAAGCAGGAGGAGGTGTGGGGCTATCGCTGGCAGGAGTCGCCCGCGGACCGGGCGTTCTTCAACGTCCACTTCAACAGCCAGGGCGTGGTGACCACCACGTCACGCAGCGACGACCCGTCGCGGCAGGGGGGATGAAGTCTTTTCTCCCCTCTCCATTGGGAAGAGGGGAGCGAACACACGGTAGGCGAACTTAGCCGATCCGCATGCCCGGTACCGCGCCGCTGTGCGGTTCCAGGATGTACAGGCCCGGAT
>NZ_JBFREZ010000060.1:0-378 GCF_052114565.1 Mycobacterium sp. 2YAF39 | reverse complement strand
GCGGCAGCCTTGGCATTGGCGCCGGCTACCAGCACGTGGACGTCGCCACCGCACTGGGCGGCAGCCGTCACGGTGTTCAGCGTGGCGGCCTTGATCGATTGATTGTCGTGTTCAGCAATGACGAGTGCAGTCATGTTTTCTCTCCCCGCGCTCAGATAACCTTGGCTTCAGACTTCAGCTTTTGCACCAGCGTGGCYACRTCSGGCACCATCACGCCTGCGCTGCGCTTGGCCGGCTCCACGACCTTCACGGTCGACAGACGCGGGGCCACATCCACACCGAGGTCTTCGGGCTTCACGGTTTCCAGCGGCTTCTTCTTGGCCTTCATGATGTTCGGCAGCGTCACGTAGCGCGGCTCGTTCAGGCGCAGGTCCGTGG
>NZ_JBFREZ010000059.1:0-388 GCF_052114565.1 Mycobacterium sp. 2YAF39 | reverse complement strand
TGGTCGTCGTTGAGGCGGCGTTGTTGTTCGATGTATTCGCGCCGCGACTGTGCGCGGGTCTGTGTGCGGCGCGGCATCATCAGGCCGCGGTTCGGTTGAGCGGCAGCCCCATTGGTCGGTACACAGACGGATGCGGTGGGCCGGCACAGCGACGGGAAGGGTATACGGCTACCGGGGTGTGTGGTGTAGCGCTGACCGCGTGGTGAGCGCCAGCGGACGGTGCCTTCCGGTGACTGTTGGTCGTGCCAGCCCCAGAATGTCTTGAGCAGGTGGTGTTTTCGGCATAGACATTTGAGGTTGGATGCCTGCGTCGGGCCGGTCGGGTAGGCGATGGTGTGGTCGATGTCGCAGTGGTCGGCGGGTTGATCGCAGCCCGGGAACCGGCACG
>NZ_JBFREZ010000058.1:0-388 GCF_052114565.1 Mycobacterium sp. 2YAF39 | reverse complement strand
GGTCGTCGTTGAGGCGGCGTTGTTGTTCGATGTATTCGCGCCGCGACTGTGCGCGGGTCTGTGTGCGGCGCGGCATCATCAGGCCGCGGTTCGGTTGAGCGGCAGCCCCATTGGTCGGTACACAGACGGATGCGGTGGGCCGGCACAGTGCCGGGAAGGGTATTCGGCTGCCGGGGCGAGTGGTGTAGCGCTGACCGCGTGGTGAGTGCCAGTGGACGGTGCCGTCGGGGAGCTGTTCGTCGTGCCAGCCCCAGAATGTCTTGAGCAGGTGGTGTTTTCGGCATAGACATTTGAGGTTGGATGCCTGCGTCGGGCCGGTCGGGTAGGCGATGGTGTGGTCGATGTCGCAGTGGTCGGCGGGTTGATCGCAGCCCGGGAACCGGCACGG
>NZ_JBFREZ010000057.1:0-398 GCF_052114565.1 Mycobacterium sp. 2YAF39 | reverse complement strand
GATCACGGGATCGTCTTTGCTTGTTCAGCAAGGAGGGTTGGCGAAGGATTGCCATGATAGAGGAAAGCCCCGCGCCAAGGTTCCGAAATGTTGTTACGTTCCGTTCGAATTGCGCGTAACGGCAGCGCAACCGCCGTGATCACGCTGCGTTCATGCGGGATCGGCGTCGTTCCAATATCAGAAAAGGMGCACGCGGCGCAAGTCAGGCGAACCCCGATGCAGTGCACGCGATGGAATGATCCCCGCCCGCGAGCGCGGGCGGGAACGGTCAGGGATGACCTTGGGGAAGACCTCAGGCGGTGCGCGTGAAGCGCAGCAGGTCGTCCATCAGCGCGTTGAGGTCGCGCTTGAGCTTGTCGAAGCCGGCGTTGGGCGCGAGGCCGACTTCATCCATGTAC
>NZ_JBFREZ010000056.1:0-400 GCF_052114565.1 Mycobacterium sp. 2YAF39 | reverse complement strand
GCATGACAGGGAAGGGAGCGATGATGACGGCATCCGCGGAGCGCGTGACGGTAAATGAGGCAGGCGTGGCAAACGCGGCAAGCGCAGCAAACGCGGCGGCGGAGGTCGAGTGGCTGATGCAGCAGGCCACGACCTTTATCACGGACGCGGGCGGCTGCCGCATCGTCTGGCGGCGTTTCGGCAGTGGCCCGGCCGTGCTGCTGGTGCAYGGCGGCCACGGCAGCTGGCTGCAYTGGGTSMGCAATATCGAGGCGCTSGCGGCSCGSCATACGGTCTGGGCGCCGGACCTGCCGGGTTACGGCGAATCGGGCGATCCGGCGGACGGGGCGCTGCAGTCCCTGATCGACGCGGTGGTGGCGGGCTTTGCCGAATTGCCCGGCACGCACGCGGTGGATCTGGT
>NZ_JBFREZ010000055.1:0-414 GCF_052114565.1 Mycobacterium sp. 2YAF39 | reverse complement strand
GTCCAGATCGAGCGCGCACCGCCAGGCATCGCGCAGCATCGCCTCCGTGGTTCCCCGCACCGCCATCGCTTGGGGGTGCGAATCATGGAGCGGATCATGGAGCGGGTCATGGAGCCGGTCACGGAGCGCGCGCCGGTCCACCTTGCCGTTGGCCGTCATCGGCAGGTCGTTCACACCCACCAGGCGCGGCCGCATGTCCTTCGGCATCCGTCGGGACACGTACGCAGCCAGCGCCGCCGTCCCGGCTTCCCCAAGCTGCGGCACGATGAAGGCGAGCAGGTACGGGTCGCCCAGCGCGGTCTGCTGCACGGTGGCCACAGCCTCGCGCACCATCCCGCTTTCGCGCAGGACCGCCTCCACCTCCTCCAGCTCGATGCGGTGGCCGCGAATCTTGACCTGGTTGTCGCGCCGGCC
>NZ_JBFREZ010000054.1:0-415 GCF_052114565.1 Mycobacterium sp. 2YAF39 | reverse complement strand
GAGGTAGTCCGAGCTAACCCGCGCCGGCTTCCAGCCCCAGCGCGGTGGCAAGCGCCGCCAGCGTCGGCCCGATCGGCGCGAGCACCTTCAGCGTCAGCAGGGGATCGGCCCGCGTGGTGCCAAGGTTCAGGGCGGCAATCGGCAAGCCGCGCTCGTGCGCCCAGACGCAGAAGCGATACCCCGAGAACACCGTCAGCGACGAGCCGATCACCAGCATGGCGTCCGCTGCATCGAGCGCCAGCCGCCCGGCCGCCACGCGCTCGCGCGGCACCGATTCGCCGAAGAACACCACATCGGGCTTGAGCAGCCCTTCGCAGCGCTCGCACACCGGCACCGAAAAATTGTCGAATAGCGGCGATTCCAGATGGGCGTCGCCATCGGCCGCCGGCAGGGCCGACACATCGCGGAATTCGGG
>NZ_JBFREZ010000053.1:0-426 GCF_052114565.1 Mycobacterium sp. 2YAF39 | reverse complement strand
GGCCCGTGATGCGGATGCATTCGGCAGCGGGAGACATGATGGAAAGCCTTCATGTCAGCGTTGCGCTCGGTTGCCTAGACGGCCGGCACGGGCGCCGACTGTCGTTTGTCACAAAAGCTTCATTGAGAAAAAATGGTGCGCGGCCGCGCGGCACGGCTGGCTATACTCGGGCGAGGCAGAGCGCCCACACGAACGACAGGAACGACACGAACGACACGAACGGAGGCATC
Organism: Mycobacterium sp. 2YAF39; assembly: GCF_052114565.1. Lineage (NCBI taxonomy): Bacteria > Bacillati > Actinomycetota > Actinomycetes > Mycobacteriales > Mycobacteriaceae > Mycobacterium > Mycobacterium sp. 2YAF39. Next base: position 196 of record NZ_JBFREZ010000053.1, on the reverse strand, counting down.
GACATGGGCATGCAGAACTGGCTGGTGGCGATAGCCGCCATCGCGGCGGGTAGCGCGGCGCCCATGGCGTCGGCCTGGGCGGCGCCGTGCGTGGAAGTGGAGGTGAACGGCGAACGCGCGCCTTCGTACGACTGCCTGACCGAAAAGCTGAAACCCACGGGCGGCGGCCCGGCCGGCAAGGGAGAGTCGACGATGT
>NZ_JBFREZ010000052.1:0-427 GCF_052114565.1 Mycobacterium sp. 2YAF39 | reverse complement strand
AGCCGGTTGTGGTTCATCGATCAATTGTTGGGCCCCTCACCGGTGTACAACATCCCGGTCGCGGTGCGGCTGAGTGGGCCGCTGGATGTCGAGGCGTTGAGCGCGGCGCTGGCCGATGTCGTGGCCCGCCACGAATCGCTGCGCACGATGTTCCCTGCTCCGCAGGGGATCGCGAGACAGCTGGTGATCGAGCCTGACTCGGCCGAATACGGCTGGGACGTCGTAGATGCCACAAGCTGGTCAGAAGCCGAGCTCGTTGATGCCATCGGCATGGTGCCTCGTCATCCGTTTGATCTTGCGGCTGAAATTCCGTTGCGGGCGCGGCTTTTCCGGGTTTCGGATGGTGAGTATGTGCTGGTGGCGGTTGTGCACCATATCGCTGCTGATGGTTGGTCGATTACCCCGCTGGTTCGGGATCTGGGGGTGG
>NZ_JBFREZ010000051.1:0-427 GCF_052114565.1 Mycobacterium sp. 2YAF39 | reverse complement strand
CCGATCCTTTATCTCAAGCAGCCACACCAGATGGCCACGAGAAAAGGAACTCCGATGATCAAGACCCGCCTCGCCACCACCGCAGCCCTGGTCACCTTCGGACTGGCCTCCCTCGGCGGCATCGTCGTCGCCATCGCCGCACCGGCCCACGCCGACGCCGACACCAGCACCACAGTCGACGGCACCGCGATGACCGGCACCGCAGGCCAAGCCGTCAACGACGCCCGCGAGGTTCCCAACGAACTCGCAGACGCCACCCGCGGCGCCGACGTCACCAGCGTCCCCGCCCCCGGCAGCACCTCCACCGGCGTGCACCTCCCGTTCCCGAACACTCCGGCCCCGCACAGTGAGCACAACGGCCAGGGACACAAGGGCAGCAACGAACTACCCCACCCGCACAGCCCCCGCTAAACGCACGAAGCGATCC
>NZ_JBFREZ010000050.1:0-433 GCF_052114565.1 Mycobacterium sp. 2YAF39 | reverse complement strand
ACGAGGCGCTGACCCACACGCTGATGAAGGTGGAGACCCATAACCACCCGACCGCGATCTCGCCGTTCCCGGGTGCCTCCACCGGCGCCGGCGGTGAAATCCGCGACGAGGGCGCCACGGGCCGGGGCGCCAAGCCCAAGGCGGGCCTGACCGGCTTCACGGTGTCGAACCTGATGCTGCCGGACGCCATCGAGSCCTGGGAAAACGCCCGCGATGCCGCCCAGCCGGTGGCCCATCGCAATCCGGACGACAAGGCTGGCGTGACCGGCAAGCCGGACCGCATCGCCTCGCCGCTCCAGATCATGATCGAGGGCCCGCTCGGCGGCGCCGCGTTCAACAACGAATTCGGCCGCGCCAACCTGGGCGGCTACTTCCGCGTCTACGAGCAGAACGTGGCCGGCACGGTGCGCGGCTATCACAAGCCGATCATGAT
>NZ_JBFREZ010000049.1:0-437 GCF_052114565.1 Mycobacterium sp. 2YAF39 | reverse complement strand
ATATGAGCCTTCGCCAGCTCTTCAATGCGTGCGGTCTCCCGCTCGCGCCAATGCTTAATGAGTTCTGTCCCTTTTCCTTCAATGCCTTGTTGTTGTAAGGCTTTATCCATGCCGACACGCCTTGCAAGCCCTCGCTTACTCTCAAAGTTCGGAACGTAATTGATATGTAAATGAGGGTTAGCTTCATCATCATGCAAGACCATGTTATAGACTGCTAAATTGGGATTTCTTTCTTGAAACTCCTCTGCATACTGCACTAATGCAGACTTCTTTAATGATCGGTATTCCTCACCATCTTTCCCCTCTCCAATGGCAACAATCAATTCCCTTTGTTCATGCGTTTTACTGTCCTTTCGAATTTTCTCGTAATAGTCCTCAATCTTACGGTCTTTCCTACTTTGCTTCGCATTGTAGGCTTCGACCGCTTCACCGAATAC
>NZ_JBFREZ010000048.1:0-439 GCF_052114565.1 Mycobacterium sp. 2YAF39 | reverse complement strand
GGCTATGCGACCTCGGAACGTGTGATTCAAGCGTTGCTTGCGGAGGCCGGCGACAAGTCGGTGGCCACGGGACTGGTTGCGCCGGAGGCGCGCGGTGCGCAGGCCATGCCTGACCTGAACAACGTGCGCTCGGGCGAGACCTATGTCGGCTACCAGCAGGCCACCAACTTTGCCTCCCCCGGCGGCCTGCGGCCCGATGCGGCGCGCGACTACACGGTCGGCAAGCTGGACCTGAATAGCTGGGGGCTGTCTGGCCGCTGGACCGTGGAAGCGGAGCAAGGGACACTTGACCGCGCCAACGGCACCATCGCCTACCGCTTCCATGCCCGCGACCTGCACCTCGTGCTCGGCCCGGCGGCCAATGGGCAGGCGGTGCGCTTCCAGGTGACCATCGACGGCAAGCCGCCCGGCGCCAGCCATGGTGCGGACACCGATGAGA
>NZ_JBFREZ010000047.1:0-453 GCF_052114565.1 Mycobacterium sp. 2YAF39 | reverse complement strand
GCACAAGACCCCGGCCGTCTTCGTGCCGCATTCGGGCGGCATCTTCGCGCTGCAGGCCTTCAACGAGCAGGAGAAGTTCCTGGTCATGGCCTACTCGAGCGTGCCGCGCATCACCGATGCCGGCAACAAGCTGACCATCCGCATCCCGCCGGCCTATACCGGCTATATCGAGCCGTTTATCAAGGCCCAGATGAAGCGCTACGGCAAGAACGTGGCACTGGTGCCGGCCGACCATGACTACGCCAAGGCATGGGTGCAGGCCTTCGTGCCGGCCTGGGAAGGCGCCGGCGACAAGATCGTGGGCAACAACCCGATGTCGTACACCAAGGCGACCGACTTCTACACCGGCGTGTCGCGCGCAATCGCCGAGAAGCCGGACGTGATGTTCGTGGGCGGCCCCTCGGAGCCGACCGCGCTGGTCGTCAAGCAGGCGCGCGAGCTGGGCTTCAAGGG
>NZ_JBFREZ010000046.1:0-457 GCF_052114565.1 Mycobacterium sp. 2YAF39 | reverse complement strand
GGGCGGCTTGCCCGCGCGCTTGCGGCGCGGCACATTTTCCACGGCGGGCTCCGCGCTGATCTCGCGCGCGCGGCGGCGCTCCTTCGCCGGTGTCGGGGTGGCGATCTCGGGTGTTGCCTGGCGCTTAGTCATCCATGCCTCCTTGATACGCGGCGCGTAGCCGCACTCAACAGACCGACCGGCGCCATCAGGGCGCAACTGCCTATGACGCCGGCAACAATTCCTTGTCACGAATCTCTGGCCAGTCGCGCAGGAAGGCTTCCCCATCGCGACGTCCGAGATCGTAGGCGTGCGTCATCCCCTCGGGCCGGGTGTAGTCCCAGCTGGAGATCGGCACACGTTGCGAAGGTTGCAGATACAGGCGGCGCTGGCCGCCCACGTCCAGCGCAAAACGGCGCGGGCGCGGGTACAGCCGCGTCACCAGCACCAGCACATTGCCCGGCGCGGCATCCAATGT
>NZ_JBFREZ010000045.1:0-479 GCF_052114565.1 Mycobacterium sp. 2YAF39 | reverse complement strand
CCCAAGGCCCGCAATCCCCCCACGGAAGGTGCTGCAGATGACCGCAGCCTCCACCTCCCGACTCCCCGTGTTCGACGTCGCCGTGATTGGCGGCGGGCTGGTCGGCTCGGCCGTGGCCTACGGCCTGCGCAGCAGCGTGGGCACAATCGCCGTGCTCGACGAAGGCGATATCGCCCTGCGCGCCTCGCGCGGCAATTTCGGCCTGGTCTGGCTGCAGAGCAAGGGCTACGGCATGGGCGCCTACAGCCGCTGGACGCTGAACTCCACGCGGCTGTGGCCGAAACTGGCCGCCGGCCTGCTGCAGGAAACCGGCATCGACGTGGCCCTGGAGCAGAAAGGCGGCCTGACGCCGCTGATGGGCGACTACGAGGTCGAGGCGCGGCTGGCGTGGGTCAACACGCTGATGGCGCAGCCCGGTGTGGAGCCCTATGAATGGAAGCTGCTGGATCACCATCAGGCCGCTTCGCTCGTGCCCGGAC
>NZ_JBFREZ010000044.1:0-488 GCF_052114565.1 Mycobacterium sp. 2YAF39 | reverse complement strand
ATGCTGTGCTGGTCGCACGATTCGCCGTGCAGCGCCAGCATCAGGTCCAGCACGCGACTGCGTCGCTCGGGTGCGTCGTCTTCCTGGCCGAGCGCCGCCTGCACGGCCGCCGGCGTGTCGGCCGGCACCCCGGCCAGGCCGGGGATGTGCGTGGCGTCCAGCGGCGTCCACCAGTAGCTGTCGGCCGACGCGCGTGCCACGCTGAACAGTGCCCGCAGGTGCTGGGTCTGCGCGCTGCCGTGCGCCAGCCATTGTTCGAGCAGGGCAAGATAGGCGCCGAACTGGGCCTGCCGTGCCGGGTCGGCCTTCGGCGCGAGGTGAGCCTCCCGATAGAGCGGTGGCAAGTGGTGCCAGCTCGACAGGTAGGGGGCATCGGGCAGGTAGTGTCCGGTGGGCCGCCGCAGCAACTGGCCTGCATACGGCGCCGTACGTGGCGCTGTCAGGGCGACGCGCGCMGCCTGCCGWGCATCGGCCAGCCGTACCAGCAG
>NZ_JBFREZ010000043.1:0-547 GCF_052114565.1 Mycobacterium sp. 2YAF39 | reverse complement strand
GCTTCACGTAGTCGAGTTGCAGACTACGATCCGGACTACGATGCATTTTCTGGGATTAGCTCCCCCTCGCGGGTTGGCAACCCTCTGTATGCACCATTGTATGACGTGTGAAGCCCTACCCATAAGGGCCATGAGGACTTGACGTCATCCCCACCTTCCTCCGGTTTGTCACCGGCAGTCTCTCTAGAGTGCCCTTTCGTAGCAACTAGAGACAAGGGTTGCGCTCGTTGCGGGACTTAACCCAACATCTCACGACACGAGCTGACGACAGCCATGCAGCACCTGTGTCCACTTTCCCTTTCGGGCACCTAATGCATCTCTGCTTCGTTAGTGGCATGTCAAGGGTAGGTAAGGTTTTTCGCGTTGCATCGAATTAATCCACATCATCCACCGCTTGTGCGGGTCCCCGTCAATTCCTTTGAGTTTTAATCTTGCGACCGTACTCCCCAGGCGGTCAACTTCACGCGTTAGCTACGTTACTGAGGAAATGAATCCCCAACAACTAGTTGACATCGTTTAGGGCGTGGACTACCAGGGTATCTAATCC
>NZ_JBFREZ010000042.1:0-554 GCF_052114565.1 Mycobacterium sp. 2YAF39 | reverse complement strand
CGCCGTCCTGCCATTCCCGGATTCCGAGGACATCGCGTACATCATCTACACCTCGGGTACGACGGGTGCGCCTAAAGGTGTGGGGATCACTCATCACAACGTGTGTCAGTTGATGGGGTCGCTGTGCGCGTCCCTCCCGCCGGGAGGTGTGTGGAGTCAGTGTCATTCGTTGKSGTTTGACTTCTCGGGGTGGGAGATCTGGGGTGCGTTGTTGCACGGTGGGCGGTTGGTGGTGGTGCCTGATGAGGTGGTTGCCTCGCCGCAGGAGTTCCACGATCTGCTGATTGCCGAACAAATCAGTGTGTTGAGCCTGACGCCGAGTGCGGTGGCGGTGTTGTCGTCGCAGGGTTTGGAGTCGGTGGCGCTGTTGGTGGGTGGTGAGGCGTGTCCGGGCGAGGTGGTGGGTCGGTGGGCGCCGGGGCGGGTGATGATCAACGCGTACGGTCCGACGGAGGCCACGATTTGGGTGGCGATGAGTGCGCCGTTGGCGCCGGGGTCGGGGGCGCCGCCGATCGGTGCGCCTGTGGCGGGTGCAGCGTTGTTTGTTTTGGATC
>NZ_JBFREZ010000041.1:0-559 GCF_052114565.1 Mycobacterium sp. 2YAF39 | reverse complement strand
GGCGATAGGCCTCCTGCTGGGCCTTGTCCTCACGCAGCTTGCGCGCCGCCGCCGAGGCCTCGCAGTCCTGCTTGCCCGAGGCGCACCAGAGAAAACCCTTCTTCTCGGTGGCCAGCAGCGGCGAGCCGCGCGCCCCGCCCTTCATCGTCGTCTCGGGCAGGAAGACGATCGGCGCCTCCAGGCCCTTGGCGCCGTGGGCGGTCATCACCCGCACCTGCCGGCGCACGCCCTCCATCTCGCGCTTGACCACGATGTCCAGCGCAGCGAACTCGGCGACCAGGGTCTCCAGATCCCGCACGACGCGCGCCTCGGCGTTGGTGATCTGGGCCAGGAACTCGTCCAGGGCGTCGGCCGCCTCCTCGCCCAGGCGCGTCAGGGCGCGGGCGCGGTTGCTGACGCCGTTGATGTCCAGCTTGCCCAGGAACAGGGCGTAGAACTCATACGGCTGGCGGCGACGGCGGGCGGTCAGGGCCCAGTCCAGCAGGGCGTGCGCCTCGCGCCAGGCCGGACGCTCGTCGGCCCGCGCCGACAGGACGCCCCACAGCGTTCCCTTCCGTCC
>NZ_JBFREZ010000040.1:0-573 GCF_052114565.1 Mycobacterium sp. 2YAF39 | reverse complement strand
TCCCGATGCTGTGACAACAGGGACCAGGAACGGGGGAATCGCCATGCACCACAGCAGCCGCATGCATGCGCCACACAGAGACGCCAGGCCCTGCGCCTCGGCACACCGCCACGGCTCCGGGTCGCGCCCAGACCACCACATGACAGCCGCCAGCGGCCAGGACCCGGCCCGCCGGACCGGACGCCAACGCGCCACCAGGCACGCCGGGCGCCCCGCCATTCCCGCCACGTGCCCGCGCACCCTGGCACATCGCACCATCTTCTTCTGAGCAAGGGAGCCGAAAATGAAGAACCTGCGCATCCTGTTCATGCTGCTGATCGCCACCATCGCGGGGCTCAGCGCCGTCATGCTCGCGTCCCGCTGGCTGCTGCAGCAAGGCAGCAACGGCATCACCAAGGTGGCCGTGGCCGCCGCCGACATCAGCCTGGGCCAGCAGATCACCCCCGAGGCCGTGAAGCTGGTGGACTGGCCCGCGGCCAGCCTGCCGCCCGGCGTGGTCCAGGACGCCACCTCGCTCGCCGGCCGCGTCACCAAGGCCAGCCTCTCGCGCGGCGAGCCGGTGCTGGAGTCCAA
>NZ_JBFREZ010000039.1:0-575 GCF_052114565.1 Mycobacterium sp. 2YAF39 | reverse complement strand
CAGGCCCAAATCGACGGCGACCAGCGCAGTCTGACCCAGCGCCAGCACGACGCGATGGTCGCCGTCGGGCGCAGTGTCTTGGAAAGCGGTGAACTCGGCCGGCACAACGGATTACCGACCTCGGTCATCATCCGTACCACCCTGCAGGACTTGGAGAGCCGCGCCGGGGTCGGTGTCACTGGCGGTGGCACCGTGGTGCCGATCCGCGATGTGATCCGCATGGCCGCCCACGCCAACCAGTACCTGGCGGTGTTCGACCGGGCCACCGGCTCGGCGCTGGATCTGTTCCGCGCCCGCCGGGTCGCCTCACCCGCGCAGCGGATCATGCTGATCGCCCGCGACGGGGGCTGCACAAAACCCGGCTGCACCGTCCCGGCGTACGGCAGTCAGGTCCATCACGCCGCCAAGGATTGGGCCGAGGACGGACAAACCAACATCGACGACCTCGGTCTGGCCTGCGGTCCCGACAACCGCCTCGTCGACAAAGACGGCTGGACCACCCGCATCAACGCCCACAACGACGTCGAATGGCTACCACCGAAGCACCTCGACACCGGCCAAGCCCGCGTCAACGA
>NZ_JBFREZ010000038.1:0-600 GCF_052114565.1 Mycobacterium sp. 2YAF39 | reverse complement strand
ATCGTGCGCAGCGATTCGTGGCGGGCCACGACATCGGCCAGCGCCGCGCTCAACGCCTCGACATCCAGCGGCCCACTCAGCCGCACCGCGACCGGGATGTTGTACACCGGTGAGGGGCCCAACAATTGATCGATGAACCACAACCGGCTCTGGGCAAAAGACAACGGAATCACCGCCGGGCGCTCCGCCGGTATCAGCGGTTCAAGCCGCCCCACCTCACCGCCACCGATGCGCAACGCCAACTGCGCCACCGTCGGCGCTTCGAAGATCGCCCGCACCGAAAGCCCGCCGTCCACAGTGGTGTTGACCGCAGCGACCACCCGCATCGCCGACAACGAATCCCCACCCAAATCGAAGAACGAATCATCCACCCCAACCCGCTCCACCCCGAGGACCTCGGCGTAGATCGCGGCGAGAATCTCCTCRGTGACGGTGGCCGGGGATCGATACTCCCCTGCGGTGTAGTGCGGTGCGGGTAGTGCCCGGGTGTCGAGCTTGCCGTTGACCGTCAACGGCAACGCGTCGAGCACCACCACCGCAGCGGGCACCATATAGCTCGGGAGCCGATCACCGAGCCGGACGCGCACCGCGGCCGGATCC
>NZ_JBFREZ010000037.1:0-619 GCF_052114565.1 Mycobacterium sp. 2YAF39 | reverse complement strand
TTGAGCACCGCCAGAATCGACACAACCGCCTCAACAGAACGCGGAAGCAACAGCGCCACACAATGTCCCGGACCCGCACCACACCCGGCCAACACCCGCGCCAACCGATCAGCAGCCTCATCAAGCTCGCGATAAGTCACCGACCGACCCTCGAACGTGACCGCCACCGCCTCCGGCGCCCGAGCCACCTGATCGGCGAACATCACCGGAATCGACACCGGCGCCGGGGTCTGCGCAGTCAATACCGCCCGATTACCCCACGCACCRAGCTGGTCGTACTCACCACCATCAAGCACATCGATCGACGACAACAACCGATCAGCATCAGTAGCCATAGCCACCAACACCCGCTGAAAACGATGCGCCACAGCCTCGATCGCCGCCGGATCGAACACCTCGGTGTCGTACTCCACCCGCAGACCCAACTCATGACCCGGCGTCGCAGCCACCGTCAACGGATAATGGTTGTACTCACGACTACTGAACTCGGTGACCGCCAACTCCTGAGCACCCAACAACGCACCAGCATCGACCGGATAATTCTCATACACGAACAACGTGTCGAACAACTGATCATGACCCGAAACCCGATGAACCTCCCCAAGCGCCAAATGCTGAT
>NZ_JBFREZ010000036.1:0-757 GCF_052114565.1 Mycobacterium sp. 2YAF39 | reverse complement strand
GGTTGAACCCGGCTGCTGGTTCGATGCTCAGCGCGTTGTGGGTGACCTCGACGAGCCAGCTGGTGTTGATGATTCACCATCTTGCTGTCGACGGGGTGTCGTGGCGAATCTTGTTGGAAGATCTCAACATTGCCTGGGTTCAGCATCACAGTGGTCAGCCGATCGAGTTGCCGGTGGGCGGGACGTCGTTCCAGCGGTGGGCCTCGCTGCTCGAGGAGCATGCGCGCAGCTCGGCGGTCGTGGCGCAGGCCGAGGCGTGGCGGCAGGTGGCGGCGGTTCCGGCCGCGTTGCCTGCGGTGAAGCCTGAYGGYGATACCTATGCCGATGCCGGTCGTCTTGCGGTGTCGTTGGATGTGCAGACCACACGGCAGCTGCTGGGCGAGGTGCCCGCGGCGTTTCATGCCGGGGTGCAGGACATCCTGTTGATTGCGTTCGGGTTGGCCTGGGCGGAGTTTCTGGAGACCGGCTGCGCGCCGATCGGCGTCGAYGTCGAGGGCCATGGCCGCCAAGAGGAGCTGGCCGGTGATGTCGACCTGTCACGCACCGTGGGCTGGTTCACCACCAAGTACCCGGTGTCGTTGACCGTCGGCGGGCTGTCCTGGGAACAGGTGACGTCGGGCGACAGCGCGCTCGGGCCTGTCATCAAGGACGCCAAAGAACAACTTCGCGCGCTGCCCGACGGCCTGACCTACGGGGTGCTGCGCTATCTGAATCCCGATGTCGATCTCGGCGGGGCCGATCCGTCGATCGGTTTCAA
>NZ_JBFREZ010000035.1:0-1082 GCF_052114565.1 Mycobacterium sp. 2YAF39 | reverse complement strand
GACCGGACCGGGTTGAGGCGGTCGACCAGCAGCTCGAAGGGCACATCCTGGTGCTCGTAGGCGGCCAGGGCGCGGTGCTGAACGCGCTCCAGTAGATCGGCAACCGTGGGATCACCGGCCAGATCAACCCGCAACACCAACGTGTTGACGAACAATCCCACCAACTCGTCCAGTGCAGGATCACGGCGCCCGGCGATCGGGAACCCAACCGCCACATCAGAACTCGCACTCAGCTTGCCYAGAAGTATCGCCAGCGCCGCCTGCACCACCATGAAACTGGTCGCACCCTGATCCCTGGCCACCCCAGCCASCTGCTGCTCCACCCCCAGATCCCGAACCAGCGGGGTAATCGACCAACCATCAGCAGCGATATGGTGCACAACCGCCACCAGCACATACTCACCATCCGAAACCCGGAAAAGCCGCGCCCGCAACGGAATTTCAGCCGCAAGATCAAACGGATGACGAATCACCGCCTCCACGGCCTGTCCCAACTCACTTGCGGACCAGGCAGTCGCATCGACAATCTGCCAGCCGACATCGACGCATTCGGGCGCGATGACCACCTGCCGGGGAACACCTCCGGTTGCAGCGAACACCGTGCGCAGCGATTCGTGGCGGCTCACCACATCGCCCAGCGCCGCCCCCAACGCCTCAACGTCCAGACGTCCGCCCAGCCGGATAGCCGCCGGAACGTTGTACACCGTTGAGGGGCCAAGCAATTGATCGATGAACCACAACCGGCTTTGCGCGAATGACAGCGGAACCATCGACGGCCGCTGCACGGCCAACAAAGGCGCCAACCGGCCCGCACCCACGTCGACGCGCAGCGCCAGCTGGCCCACCGTGGGTGCCTCGAACACCGTCCGCACCGAAACCCCGGCATCCAGGCCGGTATTGATCGCAGCCACGAGACGCATCGCCGACAACGAATCTCCGCCGAGTTCGAAGAAGGAGTCGTCGATGCCGACCCGTTCGATACCGAGCACGTCGGCGTAGATCCCGGCGAGGATCTCCTCAGTGCGGGTGCTGGGAGCCCGGTAGGCACTGGCGGTGTACTCCGGTGTGGGCAACGCCCGGGT
>NZ_JBFREZ010000034.1:0-766 GCF_052114565.1 Mycobacterium sp. 2YAF39 | reverse complement strand
ATCCGCAGGCGCGGGGGCCGGCGCGGGTGCGGGTGCCGGGACGGCCTCAGGAGCCGGTGCGGCCTCGGGTGCGGGAGCGGGCGCCGCTGCGGGTGCGGCATCCGGTGCAGGAGCAGCCAGCGCCTCGGGCGCGGGCGCGGCCTCCTCGACGGGGCCGACGGCGTGGGCCGGGTCGATGCCTGCGGGCAGGTGCGCCTCGGTGCCCGGCACCGCGCCGGGAGCCGGGGTGTGCGCGACGAACTGGTTGACGGCCGTTGCGACGTTCCGGGAATCGGCCGGAGCGGCCGCGTCTCCGGCGAACACCGCGGCGGCCGCCATCAGTGTGGACGCGGCGTTGGTCGGATCGGCGGCGGCGGCCTGAATAACGGGACCGAGGCTCTGCACCGCGGGCAGGCCCGGCGCCTGCAGCCCGTCGATCGGCAGTGGTGGCGCGGGTGGTGCGGCCGGGTCTGCGTTGGCCACACTGGTCACGCCGCCGAACAGCAGCGTGACCGATGAGCCGATCGCAACGGCGGCGGTGGCGAACATCGTCCTGGTTGACATGACTTCCCTCAATGAGTGGTTGTGGTGGTCTGCTCGGTCGATGTCGCCGCTACCGTCAGGGCAGTGCTGACAGCGGCATCAACAGCGGTGCTGCGCCTGCGGCCGGAAGCGCCGCGGGAGCTGCTGCCAGCGGAGCGGTGAGTGCAGGTGCCGCGAGTGCCGGTGCGGCCGCCGCGGCGGGCGCGGTGGCCGACGTCGCCGAGGGCAGCAGTCCGGCCAGCGG
>NZ_JBFREZ010000033.1:0-962 GCF_052114565.1 Mycobacterium sp. 2YAF39 | reverse complement strand
GCCGGCGACAAGGGCGAAGCCGACCTGGGCCTCAACGAGCACACCTGGCGGCGGCTGGCCGAGTCCGTGGATCTGATCATCGACTCGGCGGCGTTCGTCAACAGCGTCCTGCCCTACAGCGAGTTGTTCGGCCCCAACGTGGTCGGCACCGCCGAGCTGATCCGCTTCGCGCTGACCAGCAAGCTCAAGCCCTWYGCSTWYGTGTCGACCTCTGATGTGGGCCGCCAGATCGAGCCGTCGGCGTTCGTCGAGGATGCCGACATCCGCGAGATCAGCGCCACCCGCACGGTGGACGGCAGCTACGCCAACGGCTACGGCAACAGCAAGTGGGCCGGTGAGGTGCTGCTGCGTGAGGCCCATGATCTGTGCGGGCTGCCGGTCGCGGTGTTCCGCTCGGGCATGATCATGGCCGATCCGACCTATGCCGGRCAGCTCAACGTGTCGGACACGGTGACCCGGATGGTGCTCAGCATTGTGGCCACCGGGGTGGCGCCGGCGTCGTTCTATGCCCTTGATGCCGACGGTAATCGGCAGCGGGCGCACTTCGACGGACTGCCTGTGGATTTCGTGGCCGAGGCGATCTCGACGCTGAGCATCGGGGTGGTCGATGGGTTCGACACCTATCACGTGATGAATCCCCACGATGACGGCATCGGTATCGACGAGTACATCGACTGGCTGATCGAGGCCGGTTATCCGATCGAGCGCATCGCCGACTTCGGCGAGTGGCTGTCTCGGTTCGAGGCCGGTCTGCGCGCGCTGCCTGATGAGCAGCGCCAGAACTCGGTGCTGCAGATGCTGCTGCTGCTTCTGCATGGGACGAAGGATGTGCAGGCTCCCGAGCCGACGCTGGGCTCCTACGCCCCGGCCGACCGGTTCCAGGCCGCGGTGCAGGAAGCCAAGATCGGTCCCGACAACGACATCGCCCACGTATCTTCTTCGGTGATCGTCAAGTACGTCAC
>NZ_JBFREZ010000032.1:0-1587 GCF_052114565.1 Mycobacterium sp. 2YAF39 | reverse complement strand
GTGACGTCGGGCGACAGCGCGCTCGGGCCTGTCATCAAGGACGCCAAAGAACAACTTCGCGCGCTGCCCGACGGCCTGACCTACGGGGTGCTGCGCTATCTGAATCCCGATGTCGATCTCGGCGGGGCCGATCCGTCGATCGGTTTCAATTATCTGGGCCGGCTGGGTGCTGGAGCGGCCGATCTTGCCGAGGGTCTGTGGCGGATCGACCAAGAGGATATGTCGACCATCGCGACGGCCTCGGCGGTGCGCATGCCGTTGATGCACACTGTGGAGCTCAACGCGGGCACCCTCGACACGGATGCCGGTCTTCAGTTGCAGGCCAACTGGACGTGGGCGCGTTCGACCATGAACCTCGAACAGATGAGCCGGATCAGCCGGTTGTGGTTCGACGCCCTGGCAGGCATCTGCGCGCACGTGCGTCAGGGCGGCGGCGGTCTGACTCCCTCCGACATCGCTCCGGCCCGGTTGAGCCAGCAGCAGATCGACGAGCTGACACAGCAATACCCGATCGCGGACGTGCTGCCGCTGACCCCGCTGCAACAGGGACTGCTCTTCCATGCGACTGTCGCGCAGGGACCGGGCGACGACGTGTATGCGGTGCAGCTGGACATCACGCTTACCGGCCATCTCGACCAGTATCGGCTGCGCGACGCACTGAACACCGTGATCAACCGTCACCCCCATCTGGCCGCGGACTTCTGCACCTCGTTCGGCGAGCCCGTACAGGTCATCCCGTCGAATCCCGTAATCGCTTGGCAATACCACGAACTGGATGCCGACGAGGACGTCGACCGGTTATGCGCTGCCGAACGCGCGGCGGTCTGCGACCTCTCACGTCAGCAGCTGTTCCGCGCCGCGCTCATCCGCACGGCAGATGACCGGTACCGGTTCGTGCTGACGAATCACCACATCGTGCTGGACGGCTGGTCCTTGCCGGTCCTGTTACAGGAGATCTTCGCGGGCTATTACGGGCACCGGCTTCCCGAGCCGATGCCTTATCGCAGGTTCGTCACCTGGTTGGCCGGACAGGATCGGGACGCCGCGGAGGCGGTGTGGGCCAAGGTGTTCGACGGGTTCGAGACCCCCACGCTGGTCGGCTCCCCGCACGGATTGGCGCTCGGTCGACGAGGTGTCGGATCCTATCGGGTCTCCGCGCAGACCACGCAGGCGCTTGGTGAGTTGGCACGGTCCCGTCGTACGACCATAAGCACCGTGTTGCGTGCGGCGTGGGCGCAGCTGCTGATGACCGTCACGGGTCAGCGCGATGTGGCTTTCGGTACCGCGGTTTCGGGTCGGCCGACGGACTTGCCGGGTGCGGAATCCATGGTGGGGTTGCTGATCAACACGATGCCCGTCCGCGCCAAACTTGCTGCAACGGATACCGTCTCAGACCTGCTGAACGCACTGCACGAGTTTCACAATGAGACTCTTGAGCATCAGCATTTGGCGCTTGGGGAGGTTCATCGGGTTTCGGGTCATGATCAGTTGTTCGACACGTTGTTCGTGTATGAGAATTATCCGGTCGATGCTGGTGCGTTGTTGGGTGCTCAGGAGTTGGCGGTCACCGAGTTCAGTAGTCGTGAG
>NZ_JBFREZ010000031.1:0-1596 GCF_052114565.1 Mycobacterium sp. 2YAF39 | reverse complement strand
CTCACGACTACTGAACTCGGTGACCGCCAACTCCTGAGCACCCAACAACGCACCAGCATCGACCGGATAATTCTCATACACGAACAACGTGTCGAACAACTGATCATGACCCGAAACCCGATGAACCTCCCCAAGCGCCAAATGCTGATACTCAAGAGTCTCATTGTGGTTGCGCTGCAATTGATCCAGCAGATCGGCCACTGTGTTCGCCGCAGTCATGTTCGCGCGCACCGGCACGGTGTTGATCAACAGACCCACCATGAACTCCGCGCCCGGCAGGTCGACCGGTCGACCCGAAACCGCGGTACCGAAAGCCACATCATGCTGACCCGTGACGGTCACCAGCAGCTGCGCCCACGCGGACTGCAGCACAGTGCTGACCGTCGTGTGCCGCGCGCGGGCTAGCTCTCCAATCGCCTGCGTGATCTCAGCGGAGAGCCGATACGTCTCTACCCCACGCGCGCCGGCCGCAGCGCGCGGCGCCACCAGCGTCGGCGTATCGAAACCGTCCAGGACCTCACGCCAGGCCGCGCGCGCGGCATCACCGTCCTGTCCGGCCAACCAGGTGACGAACCTGCGATATGGCATCGGCTCGGGAAGCCGGTGCCCGTAATAGCCCGCGAAGATCTCCTGCAGCAGGACCGGCAACGACCAGCCGTCGATCACGATGTGGTGAATGGTCACCACGAGCCGGTGCTCGTCTTCAGATGAACGGATCAGCGCGGCCCTGAACAGCGGCTGCTGGCCTGCCAGGTCGCACACCGCCGCGCGCTCAGCAGCACACACCTGCTCGATCCGGTCGTGTTCGTCGGGTCCGGCCTCCAATTCGACGTACTGCCAGCCGATTACAGGATGCGCCGGGATCACCTGCACGGGCTCGTCGAACTCCTGGCTGAAGCGGGGCACCAGATTAGGATGGCGATTGACCATGCTCTGCACCGCATCGCGCAGCCGGTCAGCGTCCAGCGCACCGGCCACAGTGATGCCCAATTGCACCGCATACACATCGTCGCCGGATCCCTCGAGAAGGCCGGCCTGGAACAAGAGTCCCTTTTGCAGCGGGGTCAGCGGCAGCACGTCCGCGATCGGGTGTTGCTGTGTCAGCTCGTCGATCTGCTGTTGGCTCACCCGCGCAGGTACAAGGTCCGAGGGGGTCAACCCGCCGCCGCCCCGACGCACATGTGCGCAGATGCCGGCGAGGGCTTCGAACCACAACCCGCCAATCCGACTGGCGTGCTGGTGATCCAAGGCCGAGGGCGCCCACGTCCAGGTCGCGTGCAGATGTGGCCCAGCCTCGGTGTCCATCGTGCCGGCGTTGAGCTCCACCGTGTGTGCCAGTGGTGTCGGCACCGACGTCGCCGCGGCGATGATCGACATATCCTCTTGGTCGATCCGCCACAGACCCTCGGCAAGATCGGCCGCTCGGGCACCCAGCCGGCCCAGATAGTTGAAACCGATCGACGGATCGGCCCCGCCGAGATCGACATCGGGATTCAGATAGCGCAGCACCCCGTAGGTCAGGCCGTCGGGCAGCGCGCGAAGTTGTTCTTTGGCGTCCTTGATGACAGGCCCGAGCGCGCTGTCGCCCGACGTCAC
>NZ_JBFREZ010000030.1:0-1939 GCF_052114565.1 Mycobacterium sp. 2YAF39 | reverse complement strand
AGCCGGTTGTGGTTCATCGATCAATTGTTGGGCCCCTCACCGGTGTACAACATCCCGGTCGCGGTGCGGCTGAGTGGGCCGCTGGATGTCGAGGCGTTGAGCGCGGCGCTGGCCGATGTCGTGGCCCGCCACGAATCGCTGCGCACGATTTTTACGGCGCCGGAGGGGATTCCGCATCAGGTCGTCTTCGAACCCGACGACGCCGATTTCGGTTGGCAGGTCATCGATGCCACTGAATGGCCCGCGACCGAGCTTGAACAGGCCGCCGAAGGGGTGGCCCATCACCTGTTTCAGTTGGCGGCCGAAGTCCCCCTGCGGGCGCGGCTTTTCCGGGTTTCGGACGATGAGCATGTGTTGGTCGCGGTTGTCCACCACATCGCCGCTGATGGCTGGTCGATCACCCCATTGATCCGTGATCTCGGAACCGCCTATGCCGGGCGCAGTGTGGGGCAGGCCCCGGACTGGCGGCCGCTGGCTGTGCAATACGTCGATTACACGCTGTGGCAACGGTCGCAATTCGGTGATCTTGACGACCCGCACAGTCGCATCGCCGTCGAGCTCGCTTACTGGCAGGACGCGTTGGACGGTCTGCCGGAGCGGTTGGTGTTGCCCACTGACCGGCCGTATCCGCCCGAAGCCGATAATCGCGGGGCCGCGGTGGTCATCGAGTGGCCGACTGAACTACAAGAGCGGGTAGCTCGGGTGGCGCGTGAGCACACTGCGACGAGCTTCATGGTGGTGCAGGCGGCGCTGGCGATACTGCTGTCCAAACTCAGTGCGAGTTCTGATGTGGCGGTTGGGTTCCCGATCGCCGGGCGTCGTGATCCTGCACTCGATGAGTTGGTCGGCTTGTTCGTCAACACGTTGGTGCTCCGGGTTGATCTGGCCGGTGATCCCACGTTCGGCGATCTGCTGGGCCAGGTGCAACAACGCGCCCTGGCCGCCTACGAGCATCAGGATGTGCCCTTCGAGCTGCTGGTCGACCGCCTCAACCCGGTCCGGTCGTTGGCTCATCACCCGTTGGTGCAGGTGATGTTGGCCTGGCAGAACTTTGGCGGGCGCAATAGTGATCCGGCCGCCGCGCTGGGATTGGCGGATCTGCAGGTGTCCGCGTTACCGATCGAGACGCGCACTGCCCGACTGGATTTGTCGTTCTCGCTGGCCGAACGCTTCACGAAAAGTGGCGAGCCCGCGGGCATTTCCGGTGAGGTGGAGTTCCGGACCGATGTGTTCGATGCCGCGAGTGTTGAGGCGTTGGTTCGGCGCTTGGAGCGGGTGCTGGCGGTGATTACCGCTGATCCGGCTGGGCGGGTGTCGTCGATCAATGTGCTTGATGAGCGTGAGTTCGGCTATCTGGATCGGGTCGGTAATCGTGGGGTATTGAGTCGGTCCGCGGGTATGTCGGTGTCGGTTCCGGAGTTGTTTGCGGCTCAGGTCAAGGCTGATCCGGATGCGGTCGCGTTGACGTCTGGTGATGGGTCGCTGAGTTATCGGGAACTTGATGAGGCGTCGAATCGGTTGGCACACGTGCTGGTTGAGAGTGGTATCGGTCCGGGTTCCTGTGTGGGGTTGATGTCGGAGCGGTCGGCTCGAGCGGTCACCGCGATCCTGGCGGTGCTCAAGACCGGGGCGGCGTATGTGCCGATCGATCCCGCGCTACCGGGCTTCCGGGTCGGGGTCGTGCTCGCCGATGCCGCGCCGGTTGCGGTCCTGACCACCGCCGGGTTGCGGTCGCGGGTCGATGGTTTCGGTGTGGTGGTCGTCGAAGTCGATGACGCTGCTGTTGACGGCCAGCCTGTCAGTGCTTTGCCGGGGCCGGCGCCGGATGATGTCGCGTACCTCATGTACACCTCGGGTACAACTGGGACGCCCAAGGGTGTGGCGATTACGCATCGCAATGTGGCGCATTTGGTGGAGTCGGCGCCCGAAGGTCTTCCTG
>NZ_JBFREZ010000029.1:0-1956 GCF_052114565.1 Mycobacterium sp. 2YAF39 | reverse complement strand
CGTCCCCGCCCCCGGCAGCACCTCCACCGGCGTGCACCTCCCGTTCCCGAACACTCCGGCCCCGCACAGTGAGCACAACGGCCAGGGACACAAGGGCAGCAACGAACTACCCCACCCGCACAGCCCCCGCTAAACGCACGAAGCGATCCGCACTACTGACGCCGATAGAGGCGGCCATGACTGCGGAACCAGGCAATGGCACCGTCTCGGCCGCGTACGAAATCGGACCGCGTGTGCAGGGGCTTGCCATCAGGCCCAAGATCGACGCCGTAGTCGCGCCGGTAGAAGACGAGGCCTGTTCGGGTGCGGGACGTCTCATCCGGGCGGCCGCTGGCATCGGCGCCGACCGTGGTCCCGTCGAGTTGGCCGTCGCCTGACTGGAATTCGATGATTGTCTGCTCGAGGATGCCGGATGGAGGGATGCCCTCGACGATGTAGCGCCCGGTGTACGGCTCCAGATCAGCCGCACTCAGGTGCTGGGGCTCGGCGGGCAGGTTGCCGATCGCGGCGAAGCGGCGCAGCGCCCAATCGTCGCCAAAAAGGTCGGCGGTCAGCTTGGCGCCGCCAGCGGAGTTGGTGAGCACTGTCATGGCGAAGTTCCGCTCGGGCACCATGAAGAAACCTGAGAGTTGACCGGGCCAGGTTCCGCCGTGCTGGACGATCGTCACGTTCTCCGTGGAGGGTCGCAGCATCCAGGTCACACCCATGCCGGTGAGTTCGACCTGGAGCGTGCCGCCGGCGCCCGGGTCGGAACGCATCGCCAACAACGATTGCGGGCTCAGCAGTCGGGAGCCGTTGGGTGCGGTGCCGTTGCCGAGGTGAAACCGTGCGTAACGCAACTGATCTCGCGCACTCGACATCAACGCACCGGTAGGATCGCAGCTACGCGGAAAGTCCCAGAAGTCGCTGTCGACAACCGGTTTACCGTCGACGACATTGTGCGATGCCGCGATGTTCAGGCCGATTATCTGGTCGGTGAAATAGTGGGTAGAGCTCAGCTGCAAGGGATCGAGCAACAGTTTCTGCACCGCAGCCTCGTAGGTCATTCCTGTGACGACCTCGACGATCCGCCCTGCCGCCACCAAACCTGCGTTGTTGTAGGCGAACACCGTTCCCGGTGCGGTCAGCTGCGGCAGCCGCGTCATCGAAGCCACGTAGCGGGCGATCGCGTCGTCGCCGCGCCCGAAGTCCTGTAGGTACTCACCCAGCCAGCCCGAGGTGTGGTTGAGCAGCTGGCGGACGGTCACGACGGCGCCGACGGCCGGGTCGGCCACCGCGAAGTCGGGGAGGTAGCGGCGCACAGGTGCGTCCAGATCCACCTTGCCCTGTTCCACCAGCCGCATCATCACCGTTCCGGTGAACGTCTTCGTGGTGGAGCCGATCCGGAAGATGGTGTCACCGTCGACGGGAGTCGGATGGTCGACATTGGTGACCCCGTACCCCTTTACGTGCTCCTTGCCGTCGACCCAGGCCGCAGCAGCAACGCCGGGTATTCCGTAGGCCTTCATGCCTGCTTCGATCTTGGCGTCGAGCTCCTCGAAGGCCGCACCGGGTTCCGTAGCGGCGCCGCTACTTACAGGCTTGGAGGAGGGTTTCGCCGAGCACGACGTCAGCGCCAGCGTCGCCACCCCTGCGACGGCGCCGCTCAGCATCGTCCGGCGGGACATCGGCTTTGCGCTCACGGTCGGCAGCGTAGTGCCGCACAGGACGAGCCCGGCCGGCAGCTCGCACTGGTGTAGCGACATAGGAACCCGGTCCCTCATTGAGGGGCCGGGTTTCTGCATTGAGGTTTCGTTGAGGGCCTCGTCCGATCCTTTATCTCAAGCAGCCACACCAGATGGCCACGAGAAAAGGAACTCCGATGATCAAGACCCGCCTCGCCACCACCGCAGCCCTGGTCACCTTCGGACTGGCCTCCCTCGGCGGCATCGTCGTCGCCATCGCCGCACCGGCCCA
>NZ_JBFREZ010000028.1:0-1978 GCF_052114565.1 Mycobacterium sp. 2YAF39 | reverse complement strand
TCGGTGGGCGCCGGGGCGGGTGATGATCAACGCGTACGGTCCGACGGAGGCCACGATTTGGGTGGCGATGAGTGCGCCGTTGGCGCCGGGGTCGGGGGCGCCGCCGATCGGTGCGCCTGTGGCGGGTGCAGCGTTGTTTGTTTTGGATCGGTGGTTGCGTCCGGTCCCGGCGGGTGTGGTGGGGGAGTTGTATGTGGCCGGTGCCGGGGTGGGTGTCGGTTATGTGGGTCGTGCGGGGTTGACGGGGTCGCGGTTTGTGGCGTGTCCGTTCGGTGGTGCTGGGGTGCGGATGTATCGCACGGGGGATCTGGTGCGGTGGCGGTCCGACGGACAGCTCGATTATCTCGGGCGTGAGGATGAGCAGGTCAAGGTCCGTGGGTATCGCATCGAACTCGGCGAAATCCACACCGCCCTCAATGAATTGGAGGGTGTGGAGCAGGCGGCGGTGATGGCCCGCGAAGACCGCCCGGGGGACAAGCGGCTGGTGGGTTATGTCACCGGCACCGCGGATCCGACCGCGATCCGTGCTGCGCTGGGCATGAGGCTGCCCGCCTACATGGTTCCGGCCGCCGTCGTGATGCTCGACGCGATCCCGATGACCGTCAACGGCAAACTCGACACCCGCGCACTGCCGGACCCGGAATTCATTGCCAGCGAATACCGGCCTCCCGCCACACCCGCCGAGGAGGTACTCGCCAGGGTCTTCTTTGGAGTGCTGGGAGTCGAACGCGTCGGTGCCGATGATTCGTTCTTCGATCTGGGTGGCGATTCGCTGTCGGCGATGAGACTGGTCGCTGCGGTCAATACCAGTATGGGCGCTGCACTTTCGGTGCGGACGTTGTTCGAGGCGCCCACGGTGGCGCGGCTGGCACCGCACCTCGGTACACACGGAGCGCGCTTGCAGCGACTGACACCTGCGGAGCGGCCGCCGGTGGTTCCGTTGTCGTTCGCGCAGAACCGGTTGTGGTTCATCGACCAATTGCAGGGTCCCTCAGCGGTGTACAACATCCCCGCGGCGATACGGCTGGGCGGGCGTCTGGACATCGAGGCATTGGGCGCGGCACTGGCAGATGTGGTGAGCCGTCACGAATCGCTGCGCACCGTGTTCGCCGCACCGCAGGGGATACCCCAGCAGGTAGTGATCGAGGCTGAATACGCCGATTGTGGCTGGCAGGTTGTTGATGCCGCTGAGTGGTCAGCTGATGAGCTGGAGCAGGCCATTGAGGAGGTGGCTCGTCGCCCGTTCGACTTGGCGACCGAGATTCCGTTGCGAGCCTGCCTGTTCCGGGTCGCCGATGATGATGAGTATGTGCTGGTGGCGGTGGTACATCACATTGCCGCTGACGGCTGGTCGCTCGCTCCGCTGATCCGGGATCTGGGCGCCGCGTATGCCAGCCGCAGTTCGGGGCAGGCTCCKGGTTGGGCGGATCTGGCGGTGCAGTACGYCGACTACACGCTKTGGCAGCGSTCAAGTCTTGGTGAGCTGACCGACCCACTCAGTGTGATCTCGTCTCAGTTGGGCTATTGGCGCCACGCGCTGGACGGTCTGCCCGAGCGGCTGCAGTTGCCCGCCGATCGGCCGCATCCGCCGATAGCTGACTACCAAGGCGCGACTGTGGCGTTCGATTGGCCGCCTGAGTTGCAGCAGCGGGTGGCCCGACTGGCACGGGAGCACGATGCGACCAGGTTCATGGTCGTGCAGGCAGCGCTGGCGATACTGCTCAGCAAGCTGAGCAGTAATAGTGATGTGGCAGTTGGCTTCCCGATCGCTGGGCGCCGTGATCCTGCGCTCGATGAGTTGGTGGGGTTGTTCGTCAACACGTTGGTGTTGCGGGTTGATCTGGCCGGTGATCCCACGGTTGGTGATCTGCTGGGCCAGGTTCGGCAGCGTGCGTTGGCGGCCTATGAGCATCAGGATGTGCCGTTCGAGGTGCTGGTGGAACGCCTCAACCCGACCCGGTCGCTGGCCCACCATCCG
>NZ_JBFREZ010000027.1:0-2088 GCF_052114565.1 Mycobacterium sp. 2YAF39 | reverse complement strand
GTGATGCTGAACCCAGGCAATGTTGAGATCTTCCAACAAGATTCGCCACGACACCCCGTCGACAGCAAGATGGTGAATCATCAACACCAGCTGGCTCGTCGAGGTCACCCACAACGCGCTGAGCATCGAACCAGCAGCCGGGTTCAACCTCGACCGCGCGACCGTCAGTGCCTCGTCAGTCAACGCCTCGACGACATGCACGCAATCACCGGCGTTTACCGAGCCAGGCCCGGGCGCTGTCAGTGACCAGCCCCCGTCGTCGTCGAGGCACAACCGCAACATGGCGTGCCGATCCAGCAGCGCTTGCACCACGATCTGGACGTCAGGCCGGCTCACCCCTTCCGGAGCCTGCAGCACCAGGGTCTGGTTGAACTCGTCGACCGGGCCATCGACGTCGTGCAACCAACCCATGATCGGAGTGACCGCGACA
This sequence comes from Mycobacterium sp. 2YAF39, assembly GCF_052114565.1. NCBI lineage: Bacteria > Bacillati > Actinomycetota > Actinomycetes > Mycobacteriales > Mycobacteriaceae > Mycobacterium > Mycobacterium sp. 2YAF39. The sequence continues at coordinate 1,658 of NZ_JBFREZ010000027.1, read as the reverse complement.
GGCCCGATGCCCTCATCGACGGGACCCCCCTCACCGTCGATCACATCGGCTACCCGGGCGAGCCCGGCCACGGTCTGCTCGACGAAAATGTCACGCGGCCGGCACAACACGCCCGCTGCCCGAGCCCGCGCCACCACCTGCATCGACAAGATGCTGTCGCCGCCGAGGTCGAAGAACGAGTCGTCGACCCCAACCCGCTCGACACCCAGAACCTGTGCGAAGACGCCTGCCAGGATCTCCTCGACAGCATTCGTCGGGGGGCGGTACCGCTCGCCGTCCCGGTATTCAGGCGCAGGCAGGGCGCGCGTGTCCAACTTGCCGGTCACCGTCAATGGCAGCGCGTCCAGCACCACCACCATCGCCGGAATCATGTAGGCGGGCAGTCGATCAGCCAACACACTGCGCACCTCGGCCGGGTCGGCGGACCCGGTGAGGTAGCCGACGAGTCGTTTGTCGCCCGGGCGGTCCTCACGAACGATCACCGCCGCCTGTTCCACGCCGTCGAGCGCGGCGAGCGCGGCCTGGACCTCACCGAGTTCGATGCGATAACCGCGGATCTTCACCTGCTCGTCGGCACGGCCGAGATAGTGCAGCTGACCGTCGTCACCCCACCGAACCAGATCGCCGGTGCGATACATCCGCGACCCCGACGAGCCGAACGGGCATGCCACAAACCGCGACGACGTCAGGTCAGACCGTCGCCAATACCCCACTCCCACACCACGACCGGCCACATACAGCTCACCGACCACACCCGGGGGCGCCTGCCGCAACCACTTGTCAAGCACGACCAGCGCCGCCCCAGGCACCGTGTCACCGATCGGCACCACACCCGTCCCGGGCATCAACGGCGCACTGATCGCCACGCACATCGTGGTCTCGGTCGGACCGTAGGCGTTGACCATCACTCGTCCTGGCGCCCACCGCTCCACCACGTCGGCCGGGCAGGCCTCACCGACCACCGCCAACGCCATCGACTCCAGGCCCTCGTGCGGTAAAACTCCTACGGCAGAAGGGGTCTGAGTGAGTATGTCGACCTGTTCCGCGACCAACAGCGCGTGGAGATCTTCGGGTGAGCTCGCCACCGGCTCCGAAACGATCACCAGTCGCCCGCCACGAACCAGCGCCCCGAAGATCTCCCACACCGAGACGTCGAACGCCAACGAGTGGCACAGGGGCCATACGCCAGGGTTCGGTAGACCGGCATCCAGTGACGCCATCAGCTGGGTGACGTTGTGGTGAGTCACAGCGACGCCCTTGGGCACACCCGTGGTACCCGAGGTGTAGATGACATAGGCGATGTCCTGCGGAGCCGGTGTCGCCAAGACGATCCCGGGATCGACATCGACACCCCGATCATCGAGGTCGATCACCACACCGCCATACCCGCCAAGCCGCCCAGCCAACTGCCCAACAGTGACCACCGCCACCGGCGCGGTGTCAGCAAGCACAAACTCCAACCGCGCATCCGGAACCGACGAGTCGATCGGCAGATACGCCGCACCAGACTTGAGCACCGCCAGAATCGACACAACCGCCTCAACAGAACGCGGAAGCAACAGCGCCACACAATGTCCCGGACCCGCACCACACCCGGCCAACACCCGCGCCAACCGATCAGCAGCCTCATCAAGCTCGCGATAAGTCACCGACCGACC
>NZ_JBFREZ010000026.1:0-2171 GCF_052114565.1 Mycobacterium sp. 2YAF39 | reverse complement strand
GGTCGGTCGGTGACTTATCGCGAGCTTGATGAGGCTGCTGATCGGTTGGCGCGGGTGTTGGCCGGGTGTGGTGCGGGTCCGGGACATTGTGTGGCGCTGTTGCTTCCGCGTTCTGTTGAGGCGGTTGTGTCGATTCTGGCGGTGCTCAAATCTGGTGCGGCGTATCTGCCGATCGACTCGTCGGTTCCGGATGCGCGGTTGGAGTTTGTGCTTGCTGACACCGCGCCGGTGGCGGTGGTCACTGTTGGGCAGTTGGCTGGGCGGCTTGGCGGGTATGGCGGTGTGGTGATCGACATCGATGATCGGGGTGTCGATGTCGATCCCGGGATCGTCTTGGCGACACCTGCTCCGCAGGACATCGCCTATGTCATCTACACCTCGGGTACCACGGGTGTGCCCAAGGGCGTCGCTGTGACTCACCACAACGTCACCCAGGTCCTGCAGTCGCTGCATGCCGATATGCCCGCCGGATCGGGGCAGGTGTGGTCGCAGTGGCATTCCCTGGTCTTCGACGTCTCGGTGTGGGAGATCTGGGGCGCGCTGCTGCACGGTAGCCGTCTGGTGATCGTGCCCGAGTCGGTGGCGGGGTCGCCCAGCGATCTGCACGATCTGTTGGTCTCGGAGAAGGTCACCGTGCTGTACCAGACCCCGTCGGCGGCAGGGATGCTGTCACCGGAGGGCTTGGAGAAGACCACGTTGGTGGTGGCGGGTGAAGCCTGCCCGATCGAACTGCTGGATCGGTGGGCGACGGCTGGGCGAGTGATGCTCAACGCGTATGGGCCTACGGAGGCAACGATCTACGGAGCGATCAGCTCGCGCATGGCCGCTGGTTCGCATGTGGCCCCGATCGGTTCCCCTGTGCCCAGCGGTGCGACGTTCGTCCTCGACGAGTGGTTGCGGCCGGTGGCCCCCGGTGTGGTGGGCGAGTTGTATCTGGCCGGGCGTGGTGTCGGCGTCGGCTATGTCCACCGGCCCGGGTTGACCGGGACGCGGTTCGTGCCGTGCCCGTTCGGGGCGCCAGGCGCACGGATGTATCGCACCGGCGATCTGGTGCGCTGGGGCGACGATGGTCAGCTGCACTATCTCGGCCGTGCCGACGAGCAGGTGAAGATCCGCGGCTATCGCATCGAACTCGGTGAGGTCCAGGCCGCGCTCGCCGAGCTCGACGGCGTGGAACAGGCGGCGGTGATCGTTCGCGAGGACCGACCCGGGGACAAACGACTCGTGGGCTACATCACCGAATCATCTATCGGTGCAGTGGATTTGGCCAGTGTGCGCGGTGCTGTGGCTCAGCGACTGCCAGGCTATATGGTGCCGGTGGCGGTGGTGGCGCTGGACGCGCTGCCGTTGACGGTGACCGGCAAGTTGGACATTCGCGCGCTGCCTGCGCCCGACTACCACGATGGTGAGCGGTACCGCCCCCCGACCACCGCCGTCGAGGAGATGCTGGCAGGCATCTATGCCCAGGTTCTCGGCGTCGAGCGGGTCGGGGTCGACGACTCGTTCTTCGACCTCGGTGGCGACTCGATTTCCGCCATGCGGGTGATCGCCGCCATCAACACCGGCCTTGACGGTCAGCTCGCGGTGCACGCAATATTCGAGTCGCCGACGGTCAGCGGTTTGAGTCAATACTTGGACGGCGATGCCGCTGCGGTGTTACCCGCTGCCTACGGGCCGAGTTTTGCGTTCGTGCATGGCGCTGACGTCGCTGAGGTGCATGCCCGCGATCTGACGCTGGACAAGTTCCTCGATGCCCCGACACTGGCGGGTGCGCCATCATTGCCCGGCCCGGCCGCCGAGGTGCGGACGGTGCTGCTGACCGGGGCGACCGGGTTCCTGGGTCGCTACATGGTGCTGCAGTTGCTCGAGCAGATGGAGCAGGTCGACGGCAAGCTGGTCTGCCTGGTGCGCGCCAAGTCCGACGAGGACGCCTACCGGAGGCTGGAGAAGACCTTCGACAGCGGTGATGCGGATCTGCTGCGCCGTTTCCGGGAGTTGGCCGCCGATCGTCTGGAGGTCGTCGCCGGCGACAAGGGCGAAGCCGACCTGGGCCTCAACGAGCACACCTGGCGGCGGCTGGCCGAGTCCGTGGATCTGATCATCGACTCGGCGGCGTTCGTCAACAGCGTCCTGCCCTACAGCGAGTTGTTCGGCCCCAACGTGGTCGGCAC
>NZ_JBFREZ010000025.1:0-2305 GCF_052114565.1 Mycobacterium sp. 2YAF39 | reverse complement strand
CCCCTGCGGTGTAGTGCGGTGCGGGTAGTGCCCGGGTGTCGAGCTTGCCGTTGACCGTCAACGGCAACGCGTCGAGCACCACCACCGCAGCGGGCACCATATAGCTCGGGAGCCGATCACCGAGCCGGACGCGCACCGCGGCCGGATCCGCGGTGCCGGTGACATAACCCACCAGACGCTTGTCCCCCGGGCGGTCTTCGCGGGCGATCACCACCGCCTGCTCCACACCCTCCACATCACCAAGAGCCGACTGGATCTCGCCCAGTTCGATGCGATACCCACGAATCTTGACCTGCTCATCGGCCCGGCCGACAAAATCGAGCTGACCATCCGGGCGCCAACGCACAAGGTCCCCCGTGCGATACATCCTTCTTGGCGCGGTCCCCGGTTCCGCGAACGGGCACGCCACAAACCGCGATCCCGTCAACCCCGCACGACCCACATACCCCGCTCCCACCCCGGCGCCGGCGACATACAACTCTCCCACCACGCCCGCTGGCACCGGCTGCAACCACTGATCGAGTACGAACAACGCCGCGGTCGATACCGGAGAGCCGATCGGCGGAGTCCCTGAACCCGGTGCGAACGGCGCACTCATCGACGCATACACCGTGGCCTCGGTAGGGCCGTAGGCGTTGATCATCAACCGACCCGGCGCCCACCGATCCACCACTTCGCCCGGACAGGCCTCACCACCAAGCAGCAACGCCACCGACTCCAACCCCTCCGGGCGCAGTGCGGCCACCGCACTGGGTGTCTGAGTCAACACATTGACCTTTTCGCCGACCAGCAGCGCGTGAAACTCCTGCGGCGAGGCGACCACCTCGTCGGCCACCACCACCAGCCGGAAACCGTGCAACAGCGCACCAAAGATTTCCCACACCGAGAAGTCGAATGCCAACGAATGAGACTGCACCCAAACCTGCTCCGCAGGTAAACCTTTCGGTGACGATTCCACTAGATGGGCCACGTTGTCATGGGTGATCGCCACCCCCTTGGGGACACCCGTGGTCCCCGAGGTGTAGATGATGTACGCGACGTTGGCCGGGTCCGGCACCGGCAGGGCGCCGACAGGTCGGGCGCCGAGAGCCGGGTCGTCGACATCGATCACCAACAGGTCTCGCCCGTCCACGCGTGACCGCAGGCCCGCGGTCGTGATCGCAGCGATCGGCGCGGCATCGGTCAACATGAACTCGATCCGCAGGTCAGGCAGCGCAGGATCGATCGGCAGGTACGCCGCGCCGGTCTTGAGCACTCCCAGAATCGCGACGATCGCCTCGGCCGAGCGCGGCAACAACAGCCCCACACAATCACCCGGACCGATGCCGCAATCAGTCAGCAGGTGCGCCAACCGGTTCGATGCCTCATCCAACTCGAAATAGGTCATCGACACATCACCACACGTCAACGCAACCGCGTCCGGATCAGCCTCGACCTGCGCGGCGAACAACGCCGGAATCGACACCGACGTGTTCGGTCGCTGGGTCAGCACCGCACGGTTTCCGACCGCATCCAGCCGGACACTCTCGGCCTCGGTGATCACATCCACCGTCGACACCGGACGGGTCGCGTCAGCGGTCAGCTCCGCCAACACCCGTTCCAGCCGGAGGATCAGCGTCTCGATACTGGCCGCGTCGAACACGTCCGTCCGGAACTCCACGACACCGGAAATGCCCGCGGGCTCACCACGTTCCGTGAAGCGATCGGCCAACGACAACGACAAGTCCAGTCGAGCAGTCCGCGTTTCCAAGGGCAGGGCCGCGATCTCCAGATCGCCCACGTTCAGCCCGGCGACCGGATCACTGTTTCGCCCGGCGAAGTTCTGCCAGGCCAACATCACTTGGACGATCGGATGGTGGGCCAGCGACCGGGTCGGGTTGAGGCGTTCCACCAGCACCTCGAACGGCACGTCCTGATGCTCATAGGCTGCCAACGCACGCTGCCGAACCTGGCCCAGCAGATCACCAACCGTGGGATCACCGGCCAGATCAACCCGCAACACCAACGTGTTGACGAACAACCCCACCAACTCATCGAGCGCAGGATCACGGCGCCCAGCGATCGGGAACCCCACCGCCACATCACTACTACCGCTCAGYYTGCCCAGCAGTATCGCCAGCGCGGCCTGCACCACCATGAAACTGGTCGCATTGTGCTCACGGGCCAACCGAGCCACGCCCGCCTGCACCTCCGCGGACCAATCGATCACCACCGTGGCACCACGATGATCAGCCACCGACGGATAGGGCCGATCAGTGGGCAACTGCAATCGCTCGGGCAGACCGTCCAGCGCCTGCCGCCAATA
>NZ_JBFREZ010000024.1:0-2581 GCF_052114565.1 Mycobacterium sp. 2YAF39 | reverse complement strand
CCGCTCCCATCCCTCCGGTGCCGACCAACCCCACTACGCCGAGCGAAAAGGCGAGGGATCCAATCCGCAGCGCCTGCTTTTGTGAATTCACTTATTCTCCGAGTGCGGCACTGGACCCCTGACCAGCGCGAATGGTCAATTGCCTTTTAATCGGTGCGAAACGTCAGTTGCTCAGGAACAGGTAGAACAGGCCGTCGTCACCGGGCCGGCAATCCCAATGTGTGTAGTCGGCGTCGTTGCGCGCGATCTCGACCGCTGGGCCGTCTGCCTGGCAGGCCTCGAGCGTGGCGTAGTTGCCCTCCACCTGAACCTCGTCGGCCTGGGCCACACCCAGCCCGAGCGTCAGCAACGCACCCGCGGCCAGCGCTGCGGCAGCAATCGTCCTCTTCATACTGTTTCCCCTTGAGTTGATTTGGCGGCCGCACCGCGGCTCGCCACTATTAACGCAGGCGTTAGGCAGAAAGCCCACAGGAAATCTTTTAGTTCATCTGTTTAGACGACATTCGTCAAGCTCAACGTGCAGGCGGCCGCCCCCTGTCGACAGAGTTAGCGAACGTCAGAGATATTCGACACCGAAGATGTCGTCCTGGATCTCGGGCGGCCGGAATGGCGGCTGAAACACCGATCCCCCCGCGAGCCAGGACGCGGGGGGACCGGGGATCAGCTGTCTCTATGTGACGCTGACGAGGACGCCCGAGATGTTGTTCGATGCCGGTCCCGGCACCGGCGCGAGCTCCGCGATGATGGTTTCGTAACTGTCGGTCTGCCACGCCTTCATGAAGGCGTCCAGCGAAACCTTCATGTTCTTACCCCTGTTGACCCCGTTGTCGTCTTCGCCGAATCCGCTGTCGTTGAGGTAGACGTGTCTTGTGTCCCAGTCGATGCCGGTGACCATCACCTGATGGTCTGAAGCGGAAACGCCGTCGGGCAGCGGGTTGCTCTCGAAGTCAGCCCAAATGGTGCCGCCGTGAAGGCCGACCGACACCGCCTTGTTTGCTTCCAGCGCAAACGCCACCGCCCTCAGCGCAAATGCGCCCTCCGCTTTGTCATAACTCGTGAGCGTGGCCGTAATGCCATGGTTCTCCATGAGTTTGACGGCATCTTTGATGTCGACACCGTCTTGGCTCTGCAGGCCCTGGTACATCTTCTGGCCCGGGTTTGCAACGCTGTCGGTGGCCACCGCTTCGGCGACGATTGCGTCTTCGGTTGGCAGATTTCCCGTCAGTTGGCCGATGACCATCGCCGTCGCCATCAGGACACAGTTCTGCGACGACTGCGCACGGAAGTACTGCTGATTCGTCGTCGGATCGCCTGAGACCCCGCGGAAGTGCTCCGGAGCGGCGAACCACTCCGACAAGCCATGGATGAAGTTCGTGACTGCGAAGGAGATGTAGTTGACGAATTCCGTCACCACGACCGCTGCGGTGTTGACGAGTTCGGAGACCACGAATGCCGCGCTGCCGACGAGCGCCCCCAGCGGATCCGCCGCGGCTTGCTCGTCAAGCTGTTCGTTGAACTTCTCGATGCGCTCGGCTTGTGCCTCGTTGAAGGCCGTTATCCGCTTGCCCTGATTCCTGTGGAACGCCGCGGCCAGTTCTTCCGACGAGGCAGTCGTCTCTAGGTCGATGGGTAACAACCAGGACGGCGGTGGCGGTTCAGGTGTCGACTCGGCGGTCAGAAGCATCGGCCCCGTGTCGTCGTTCAGTGGGGCGAACATCTGCTCGAGATCGCGGCGCATCAGATCGAGCGAGCCCAGCATGACCCCGGGCAGCGGTGGTGCGATGGGTCCATTGGTCGACAAGTCGACGTCGGTGAGTAGACCGGAATTCAGATCGATCGCGGTCAGCGAGGGCACGGGATCGCCGGAGTCTGCTGCCGGCGGCAGGTCGACGACCAGGGTGACTGTGTTCGGATCGGTGATCGTCGCGACGTCTGTGCCACTGCCCGAGACCGTGAGGTCGGTCGCGCCCAGGCCGCTGGTGTCCGCGCCTGACTGAGTGCCGGTTGCGCCGAATGTGACGACGGGGTTGTTGTCCTGCGACGTAGTTGCCGACGGGTCCTGCAGGTCCGATCCGCGGTTCCGTGAATCCCGTTCCTGCTCGTCGTCGGTCACGACCGGGGGAGTGAGCACCGGATTATCCACCGGCACAAAAGAATCGGTCGAGGTGTCGTCGCTCGCGTCCTCTGGCGTGGTGGTCGATCCCGAGGTGGTGGTTCCCGTGTTCTGCGAACCGTCGGACGGACTTTGCGTGCCGCCGCTCACCGAGGATTCGCCGGGTCGTGTCGACGACGGATCTGAACCCACGGTGGAGACAGGGCCCGAACCCGAGGTGGTCGAACCGGAGGGACTGCCCGACGAGCCCGACTCCGTGCCGGTGGTCGTCGACCCCGACGATGTGGTCGTCGACCCCGGCGACGACGTCGTCGACGACGAGTCTGTCGATGAGTTCGTCGACCCGGGGGATGAGTTCGACGATTCAGATGAGCTCGATGACGAGTCTGAATCGTTCGGTGCGGCGAATGCCGCTCCCATCCCTCCGGTGCCGACCAACCCCACTACGCCGAGCGAAAAGGCGAGGGA
>NZ_JBFREZ010000023.1:0-2986 GCF_052114565.1 Mycobacterium sp. 2YAF39 | reverse complement strand
TGCGGGTTGATCTGGCCGGTGATCCCACGGTTGGTGATCTGCTGGGCCAGGTTCGGCAGCGTGCGTTGGCGGCCTATGAGCATCAGGATGTGCCGTTCGAGGTGCTGGTGGAACGCCTCAACCCGACCCGGTCGCTGGCCCACCATCCGATCGTCCAGGTGATGCTGGCCTGGCAGAACTTTGGTCAGCGTAATGGTGAGCTGGATGCCGGGTTGGGGGACCTGCAGGTCGCGACGTTGCCGATCGAGACGCGGACCGCACGGATGGATCTGAGCTTCTCGTTGGCCGAGCGTTTCACCGATGACGGTGAGGGCGCAGGAATTTCGGGCACCGTGGAGTTCCGCACCGACATGTTCGACGCCGCCAGTATCGAGACGCTGATCGTCCGGCTGGAGCGGGTGTTGGCGGCGATGGCCGCTGATCCAGGCCGGCGGATGTCGTCGGTTGATGTTCTCGACCTGGTCGACCGTGTCCGGTTGGACGAGGTAAGCAACCGCGCTGCATTGACCCAGGACGCGAGTATGCCGATGTCGGTTCCGGCGTTGTTCACGTCGCAGGTAAAGACAGCGCCGGCGGCGGTCGCGATCAGCTTCCCGGGCCACTCGGTGACGTATCGCGAGTTGGATGAGGCGTCGAATCGGTTGGCGCACCTGCTGGTTGGTTGCGGCATCGGTCCGGGTGACTGTGTGGGGTTGTTGTTGCCGCGCTCGGCCGAGGCGATCGTCGCGATTCTGGGAGTGCTCAAGACCGGCGCGGCGTACCTGCCGATCGATCCTGCGCTGCCTGATCCGCGGATCGAGTTCATGTTGACCGATGCCGCGCCGATCGCCGTGATCACGACCGTGGGCCTGCGGTCACGCGTGGACGGGCGAGACCTGTTGGTGATCGATGTCGACGACCCGGCTCTCGGCGCCCGACCTGTCGGCGCCCTGCCGGTGCCCGACCCGGCCGACGTCGCGTACATCATCTACACCTCGGGAACCACTGGTATTCCGAAGGGGGTGGCCGTCACCCATCGCAATGTCGCTCAGTTGATGCAGTCGTTGGATCCGGCGTTGGCGCCCGGGAAGGCGTGGACGCACTGCCATTCCTTTGCTTCCACAGATTCGGTGTGGGACATCTTCGGTGCGCTGCTCAGCGGTGGGCGGGTGGTCGTGGTGCCCGAGGAGGTGGCGACCTCGCCGCAGGATTTGCATGCGCTGCTGCTGGCCGAGCGCGTCGACGTGCTCACTCATACCCCCTCAGCAGTGGGCGTGCTTTCGTCCGAGGGATTGGAGTCGGTGGCGTTGGTGGTAAGCGGGGAGGTCTGTCCGCCCGAGTTGGTGGACCGCTGGGCGCCCGGACGGCTGATGATCAATGCCTACGGGCAGACCGAGACCACGGTCAATGTGACCTTGAGTGCGCCGCTGGGGTCGGGACCCCCGCCGATCGGCTCGCCGGTGCCTGGGGCGGCGTTGTTCGTGCTGGATCAGTGGTTGCAACGGGTGCCGACCGGTGTGGTGGGCGAGTTGTATGTCGCCGGTGCTGGGGTGGGTGTCGGTTATGTCAGGCGCACCGATTTGACGTCGTCGCGGTTTGTGGCGTGTCCGTTCGCCGGTGCTGGGGCGCGGATGTATCGCACGGGGGATCTGGTGCGGTGGCGGTCCGACGGACAGCTCGATTATCTCGGGCGTGCGGATGAGCAGGTCAAGATCCGGGGCTATCGCGTCGAGCTCGGCGAAATCCGAACCGCCCTCGATGAAGTGGAGGGTGTGGAGCAGTCGGCGGTGATCGTCCGCGAGGACCGGCCGGGTGACACACGACTGGTGGGTTATGTGACCGGCACCGTGGATCCGGCCGCGGTTCGAATGCGGCTCGGTGATCGGCTGCCGAGCTACATGGTGCCCGCTGCGGTGGTGGCCTTGGAGGCGTTGCCGTTGACGGTCAACGGCAAACTCGACACCCGCGCGCTACCCGCACCGGAGTACACCGCTGGTGAGTATCGGGCACCGGGCAGTGTGACCGAGGAGATCTTGGCCGCGATCTTCGCCGAGGTCCTCGGAGTGGAGCGGGTGGGGATCGATGATTCGTTCTTCGATCTGGGTGGAGATTCGCTGTCGGCGATGCGTCTGATCGCTGCGATCAATATCAGTGTGGGTGCAGGGCTTTCGGTGCGTACGGTGTTCGAAGCTCCGACGGTGGCGCAGTTGTCGCCCCGCATCGGCGCAAGTGAGCGTGGGCTGCAACCGTTGACGCCGGCGGAGCGGCCGCCGGTGGTTCCGTTGTCGTTCGCGCAGAACCGGTTGTGGTTCCTGGCCCAGTTATTGGGGCCCTCACCGGTGTACAACATGCCGCTGGCGGTGCGGCTGAGCGGACCGCTCGATGCTGAGGCATTGGGTGCGGCGCTGGCCGATGTCGTGGCCCGTCATGAATCGCTGCGCACACTGTTCGCGGCGCCGGAGGGCATACCTCGGCAGGTGGTGGTGCCTGCTGAACACGCCGACTTTGGTTGGGACGTTGTTGACGCCACTGGCTGGCCAGAAGCCGAACTGCTCGACGCTATCGGCGTGGTGACTCGGCATCCTTTTGATCTGGCGGCTGAAGTTCCGTTGCAGGCCAAACTTTTCCGTGTGGGCGATGAGTACGTGTTGGTGGCGGTTGTGCACCATATCGCTGCGGACGGGTCATCGATCGCTCCGCTGATCCGGGATCTGGGGGCCGCCTATGCGAGCCGCAGTCTGGGGCAGGCTCCKGGTTGGGCKGATCTGGCGGTGCAGTACGYCGATTACACGYTGTGGCAGCGCAGGTTCCTCGGGGAGCTGGATGACGGGGACAGTCTGATCTCTTCCCAGCTGGATTATTGGCGGCAGGCGCTGGACGGTCTGCCCGAGCGATTGCAGTTGCCCACTGATCGGCCCTATCCGTCGGTGGCTGATCATCGTGGTGCCACGGTGGTGATCGATTGGTCCGCGGAGGTGCAGGCGGGCGTGGCTCGGTTGGCCCGTGA
>NZ_JBFREZ010000022.1:0-4487 GCF_052114565.1 Mycobacterium sp. 2YAF39 | reverse complement strand
TCTCCGCCGAGTTCGAAGAAGGAGTCGTCGATGCCGACCCGTTCGATACCGAGCACGTCGGCGTAGATCCCGGCGAGGATCTCCTCAGTGCGGGTGCTGGGAGCCCGGTAGGCACTGGCGGTGTACTCCGGTGTGGGCAACGCCCGGGTGTCGAGTTTCCCGTTGACCGTCAACGGCAACGCGTCGAGCACCACCACCGCAGCGGGCACCATATACGCCGGTAACCGCTCGGCCAGCGCGCCACGAATCGCGACCGCACGGGCCGTGCCGGTGACATACCCCACCAGGCGCTTATCACCGGGACGGTCCTCGCGGGCGATCACCACCGCCTGCTCCACACCCTCCACATCACCAAGAGCCGACTGGATCTCGCCCAGTTCGATGCGATACCCACGAACCTTGACCTGCTCATCAGCACGACCCAGATAATCCAACTGACCATCCGGGCGCCACCGCACCAGATCCCCCGTGCGATACATCCGTGTTCCCCGGCCCCCCGACCCCACGAACGGACACGCCACAAACCGCGACCCCGTCAACCCCGCACGACCCACATAACCGACACCCACCCCGGCRCCGGCCACATACAACTCCCCCACCACACCCGCAGGCACCGGCTGCAACCACTGATCCAGTACGAACAACGCCGCCGTCGACACCGGCGCACCGATCGACGGAGTCCCCGAACCCGGCGCCAACGGCGCACTCATCGACACATACACCGTGGCCTCGGTCGGACCGTAGGCATTGACCATCACCCGACCCGGCGCCCACCGACCCACCACCTCAGACGGACACGCCTCACCACCCACCAACAGCGCCACCGACTCCAAACCCTGCGGGTCCAACGCGGCCACCGCCGTCGGTGTCTGCGTCAACACATTCACCCGCTCGCCGACCACAGGAAGACCTTCGGGCGCCGACTCCACCAAATGCGCCACATTGCGATGCGTAATCGCCACACCCTTGGGCGTCCCAGTTGTACCCGAGGTGTACATGAGGTACGCGACATCATCCGGCGCCGGCCCCGGCAAAGCACTGACAGGCTGGGCGCCTACAGCGGGGTCGTCGATATCGACGACCAACACCGCTCTCGCGTCCACGCGCGACCGAAGACCCGCGGTCGTGATCACGGCAATCGGCGCGGCATCGGTCAACATGAACCCGATCCGCGCGTCGGGCAGCGCCGGGTCTATCGGCAGATACGCCGCACCCGACTTCAGCACCGCCAGAATCGCGACGATTGCCTCAGCTGAACGCGGCAACAACAACCCCACACAGTCACCCGGACCGATGCCGCAACCAACCAGCAGGTGCGCCAACTGATTCGACGCCTCATCCAGCTCGCGGTACGTCACCGAGTTGCCCTGGAAGCGGACCGCCACCGCCCCGTGCCCCGCCTCGACCTGGATGGCAAACAACGCCGGAACCGACACCGACACCGTTGCCTGGGCGCTCAATACTGCCCGGTTACCGACCCGATCGAGATGGATGTGGTCAGCGTCATCGAGCACATCGATCGACGACACCCGCCGGGACGGATCAGCGGTCATCCCCACCAATACCCGCTCCAGACGCCGAAGCAGCGTCTCGACACTGGCAGCATCAAACACATCGGTGTCGTATTCGACGCGAAGGCCTAGTTCCTCGCCCGGCTGAGCCTGCACCGAAAGCGGATAATGGTTGGATTCCCGCGCGGTGAACTCTGTCGCCGCCAGCTCATGGTCGCCGGCGAACTTGGTGGTGTCGACCGGATAGTTCTCGTAGACAAAGAGGGTGTCGAACAATCGATTCTGACCGGTGATGCGGTGGATCTCCGGTAGCGCCAGATGGTCGTGTTCGAGTACGGCGTTGTGCGCCTCTTGCAGCTGGCCCAGCAGCTCGGTGAAAGTGGTTGTGGCTGTGATGGTTGCGCGCACCGGAATGGTGTTGATCAGTAGGCCGACCATCGAGTCCGCGCCGGCCACGTCCGCGGGACGCCCCGAAGTCACTGTGCCGAAGGCGACGTCGCGCTGGCCGGTCAACCTCATCAGCAGGGCCGCCCACGCAGCGTGGAGCACGGTGCTGACCGTGGTGTGGCAGGAGCGCGCCAGCTCGCCGGCTGCTCGGGTTGTGTACTCAGGCACCCGAGCTTGCGCGACGCCGCGCCGCCCGATCTCCACCCAACCCGCTGGGACGACCAAGGTGGGGGTGTCGAACCCGGCCAACCTCTGACGCCATGCCACACGGGCACCCTCAACGTCTCGATCGGCCAGCCACCCAACGAATCTGCGGTACGGCACCGCCGCGGGTAGCCGTTGCCCGTAGTAGCTTGCGAATATCTCGCTCAACAGGATCGGAGTCGACCAGCCATCCATCACAATGTGGTGATTGGTGAGCACAAACCGGTACCGGTCGTGTGCGATGCGGACGAGCGCCGCCCGAAAAGCCGGTGACTGAGTCAGATCACACACCGCGTCCCGTTCGGCGGCGCACACTTCGTGGACTTGCTCCTCGACATCCACGCCTTCGGAATCCAGCTCGACGTAACGCCACGGCACCACAGGATCAGCGGGAATGATCTGCACGGGCTCACCGAACTCGGGGAAGAATCGAGCCGCCAGATTCGGATGGCGGTTGACGACGGCCTGCACCGCCGAGCGCAGCCGGTGCGGGTCAAGCGGACCGGTCACGGTGAAACTCAGCTGCACCGCGTACGCATCGCCGCCACTGGTCTGCCCGATGCCCGCGTGAAAGAGCAGCCCCTGCTGCACAGGCGTCAACGGCAACACGTCGGCGATATCGTATTGGGCCGTCAGCTCATCGATCTGCCTCTGGCTGAGTCGCGCGGGAACCAGATCGGACGGCGTGAGCCCCCCACCGCCGACGCGCACATGCGCACAGATGCCGGCCAACGCCTCGAACCACAACCGATTCAACCGATCGATCTGCTCGCGGTTGAGTATCGAAGGAGCCCATGTCCATTCGGCGTAAAGCCGCGGACCGGCGTCCGTGTCGACGGCGCTGGCATTGACTTCCACCGTGTGCCCGAGCGGCATAGGTATCGCCGCGATGGCGCTGGCCCACTCCAAGCCCTCCGGGCTGATCCGCCACATGTCGTCGGAGAGCTGGGTCGCCCCAGCACCCAGCCGACCGAGATAGTTGAACCCGATCGACGGATCTCGCGCATCGACGTCCAGCACCGGATTCAGATAGCGCAACAGGCCGTAGGTCAACGGATCTGGCTGGGCGCGCAGCTGTTCTTTGGCGTCCTTGAGCAGTTCGCCCAACGGGGCCTCGCCGGCCACCACATGCGACCAGTCCAGTCCAGCGACCCTCAACGCCACCGGGTACTTGGCGGTAAACCAGCCCACCGTACGCGACAGGTCGACATCGGGTGCCAGCTCCTCGTGGCGTCCATGGCCTTCAACATCAATGCCGATCGGCCCCTTGATGCTCAAGAATTCTGTGAAGGCCAGTCCGAACGCGATCAACAAAATGTCTTGCACCCCGGCATGAAACGCCGAAGGCACCTCACCCAGCAGCATCCGCGTGGTTTCGACATCCAGGGGCACCGAGAAGTGGCCCGCGCTGTCATGAACATCGACCTCTGGCTGCACCGGTCGCAACACCGCAGGCACCTGCGACACCCGCCGCCACGCGTCGGTCAGCTCGACGACGCCCGGGCTACGCGCATGCGCATCCAGCAACGCCGCCCAACGCTGGAACGAGGTTCCTCCCGCAGGGAGCTCCATCGTCTGCCCGTTATGGTGCTGGGCCCATGCGATGTTGATGTCTTCCACCAGGATTCGCCACGACACCGCGTCGACGGCCAGGTGGTGAATGATCAACGCCAACTGTCTGGTGTCAGGCACCCACAGCGCGCTGAGCATCGAACCTGCACCCGGGTTCAATCGTGAACGCGCCGCCGTCAAGACCTGATCCGACAATTCGTCCACGACGTGCACGCATCCGCGCGCGTCCACCGCCTCCGCTTCCGGCACCGACAACGCCCATCCCCCAGCGCCGTCATCATCGATGCACAGCCGCAACATGGCGTGTCGATCCAACAGCGCCTGCAGCACCACCAACACGTCGGCCTGGGCCACACCGGCCGGAGCCTGCACCACCAACGCCTGGTTGAACTCGCCGATCGGCCCTTCAATGCTGTGCAGCCAACGCATGATCGGCGTCGCGACGACGGGCCCCACACCCTCATCGACAGAACCGGTTTCGCCGTCGCTCACACCAACAACCCGAGCCAGCCCGGCCACCGTCTGCTCTATGAAGATATCGCGCGGCCGACAAGTCAGGCCTGCCGCGCGGGCGCGAGCCACCACCTGCATCGACAAAATGCTGTCTCCGCCGAGTTCGAAGAAGGAGTCGTCGATGCCGACCCGTTCGATACCGAGCACGTCGGCGTAGATCCCGGCGAGGATCTCCTCAGTGCGGGTGCTGGGAGCCCGGTAGGCACTGGCGGTGTACTCCGGTGTGGGCAACGCCCGGGT
>NZ_JBFREZ010000021.1:0-3820 GCF_052114565.1 Mycobacterium sp. 2YAF39 | reverse complement strand
CCGCCGATCTGACCCGGCGGTTGTCCTCGATTGAAGTGCTCGATGAGCATGAACATGCCCGGTTGGATCGGATCAGCAACCGCGCATTGTTGAGTGCCCCGGCGCCGGTGTCGGGATCGATCCCGGCGCTGTTCGCCGCCCAAGTGGAGGCTGGTCCCGAGGCGGTCGCACTGACCTTCGAGGGCTTGTCGCTGACGTATCGCGAGTTGGATGAGGCGTCGAATCGGCTGGCGCACCTAGTGGTTGATTGCGCTGTGGGTCCGGGCGACTCTGTGGGCTTGTTGTTGCCGCGCTCGGCCGACGCGATCGTCGCGATTCTGGCGGTGCTCAAGGCCGGGGCGGCGTACGTGCCGATCGACCCCATGCTGCCCGACGCACGGATCGGGTTCATGCTCGCCGATGCCGCGCCGATCGCCGTGATCACGACGGCGGGTCTGCGGTCGCGCGTGGACGGGCGAGACCTGCTGGTCATCGATGTCGACGACCCGGCTCTTTGTATACAACCCAGCACCGGACTTCGGGGGCCGGCGCCTGACGACGTCGCGTACGTGATTTACACGTCAGGCACCACCGGAGTGCCCAAGGGTGTGGCCGTCACACATCACAACGTCACTCAGTTGATGGGAGCCCTGCACGCCGAGCTCCCGCCGGGAGGTGTGTGGTCGCAGTGGCATTCGTTGACATTCGATGTCTCGGGGTGGGAGATCTGGGGCGCGTTGCTGCACGGTGGGCGGTTGGTGGTGGTGCCCGACGAGGTGGTCGGCTCACCGATGGAGTTCCACGCGCTGCTGGTCGCCGAACAGGTCAGCGTGCTGAATCAGACCCCGACTGCGTTGGGAGGTATGACGCCCGAGGATCTGGACTCCGTTGCGCTTGTGGTGGGCGGTGAAGCCTGTCCGGCCGAGCTGGTGGAGCGGTGGGCCCCGGGCCGGGTGATGATCAATGTCTACGGCCCCACCGAAACGACGATATGGGTGGCGATGAGCGCGCCGTTGGCGCCGGGCCCGGGTGTCGTGCCGATCGGCTCTGCGGTGCCGGGGGCGGCGTTGTTCGTACTCGATCAGTGGTTGCGGCCGGTGCCGATAGGTGTGGCGGGTGAGTTGTATGTGGCCGGCGCCGGGGTGGGCGTGGGTTATGCGGGTCGCGCGGGGTTGACGGGGTCGCGGTTTGTGGCGTGCCCCTTCGGTGCCGGGGTGCGGATGTATCGCACCGGAGATCTTGTGCGCTGGGGCGCTGATGGGCAGTTGGACTATCTGGGCCGCGCGGATGATCAGGTCAAGATCCGGGGCTATCGCGTCGAGCTGGGCGAAATCCAAACTGTGTTAAGTGAATTGGACGGTGTGGAGCAGGCGGCGGTGATCGTCCGTGAGGACCGGCCCGATGATCGACGTCTGGTGGGGTATGTCACCGGGACTGCGGATCCGGCTGCGATCCGTGCTGCGCTGAGTGAGCGGTTGCCGGCGTATATGGTCCCGGGTGCAGTCGTGGTACTCGAGGCGTTGCCGTTGACGGTCAACGGCAAACTCGACAAGCACGCTCTGCCCACGCCGGAATACTCCGCCGCCGAGTACCGCGCTCCGAGCACGGTCACTGAGGAGATCTTGGCCGGGATCTTCGCCGACGTGTTGGGCGTCGACCGTGTTGGGGCCGATGACTCGTTCTTCGATCGGGGTGGCGATTCATTGTCGGCGATGCGTCTGATCGCCGCGATCAATACCAGTTTGGGTGCCGGGATTTCGGTGCGCACGGTGTTCGAAGCGCCCACGGTGGCGCAGTTGTCGCCCCGCATCGGCGCAAGTGAGCGTGGGCTGCAACCATTGACACCGGCGGAGCGGCCTGCGGTGATTCCGTTGTCGTTCGCGCAGAACCGGTTGTGGTTCCTGGCCCAGTTACTGGGGCCCTCTCCGGTGTACAACATGCCGCTGGCGGTGCGGCTGAGCGGGCCGCTTGATGTCGAGGCGCTGGGCGCGGCCCTTCGCGACGTGATAGTCCGCCACGAATCGCTGCGCACGCTGTTCACCGCATCGGAGGGGATACCGCAGCAGGTCGTGATCGACCCCGACCGAGCTGACTTCGGGTGGAGTGTTGTCGATGCCACGGGGTGGCCAGAGGCCGAGTTGGTGCGGGCGCTAGGAGAAGTCGCACAGCACCCGTTTGATCTGGCGGCCGAGGTCCCTCTGCGGGCGCGGCTGTTCCGGGTGTCGGATGACGAGTTTGTGTTGGTGGCTGCAGTGCATCACATCGCCGCCGACGGGTCGTCGACCGCTCCGCTGGTTCGGGATCTGGGGGTCGCGTACGCCAGCCGCTGTGCCAAGCAAGCCCCTGGCTGGGCGGATCTGGCGGTGCAGTACGTCGACTACACCTTGTGGCAGCGGTCGCAGTTCGGCGACCTCGACGATCCGCACAGTCCGATCGCCTCCCAGCTGAATTATTGGCGGCAGGCTCTCGCCGGTATGCCCGAACGTCTGCCGTTGCCCACCGATCGGACCTATCCACTGGTGGCTGACTACCGTGGCGCCACGGTGGCGATCGACTGGTCCGCAGGATTGCAGGCCGAAGTGGCACGGGTGGCCAGGGACCAGGGTGCAACCAGTTTCATGGTGGTGCAGGCGGCCTTGTCGGTGCTGCTGTCCAAGCTGAGTGCGAGTTCCGATGTGGCGGTGGGGTTCGCGATCGCTGGGCGCCGTGATCCTGTACTTGATGATTTGGTGGGTTGCTTCTTCAACACGTTGGTGTTGCGGGTCGATCTGGCTGGTGATCCCACTGTCGACGGGGTGCTGACCCAGGTTCAGCAGCGCGCTTTGGCGGCGTATGAGCATCAGGATGTGCCGTTCGAGGTGGTCGTTGACCGTCTCAACCCCGTCCGGTCGCTGGCCCATCATCCATTGGTGCAGGTGATGTTGGCCTGGCAGAACTTCGCCGGACGGACCAGTGATCCGGTCGCTGGGCTGGACATGGGTGATCTGCAGATCGCGGCCCTGCCCCTGGAAACGGGGTCTGCTCGATTAGATCTGACGTTCTCATTGGCTGAATGTTTCACCGACGACGGTGAGCCCGCGGGGATTTCGGGCGCCGTGGAGTTCCGCACCGACGTGTTCGACGTGGAAAGTATCGAAATCCTGATCGAGCGGTTCGAGCGGGTGCTCGTAGCGATGACCGCTGATCCGACGCGGCGGGTCTCATCGATCGATGTGCTCGATGAGGCCGAGCGCGCCCGGTTGGACGAGGTCGGCAACCGGGCGGCGTTGACCCAGCGATCGAGCATGTCGGTGTCGGTTCCGGCGTTGTTCGCCGCGCAGGTCGAGGCTTGGCCAGAGGCAGCGGCATTGACGTGTGGTGAGTCGTCGATGACGTACCGGTCGCTCGATGAGGCGTCGAGTCGGTTGGCGCACTTACTGATTGATCGCGGCGTCCGCCCGGGGGCTTGTGTAGCGGTGATGTCGGAGCGATCCGCTCTAGCAATCACCGCGATTCTCGCGATCCTGAAAGTGGGGGCTGCGTATCTGCCGATCGATCCCGCGCTGCCGGACTCGCGAGTCGGGTTCATACTCGCCGATGCCGCACCGGTGGCGGTGCTCACCACCACCGGGTTGCGTTCGCGGGTAGATGGTTTCGATGTGGCGGCCATCGATGTCGGCGACCCGGCTGTTGACGCCCAATCCAGCGCCGTCCTGCCATTCCCGGATTCCGAGGACATCGCGTACATCATCTACACCTCGGGTACGACGGGTGCGCCTAAAGGTGTGGGGATCACTCATCACAACGTGTGTCAGTTGATGGGGTCGCTGTGCGCGTCCCTCCCGCCGGGAGGTGGGAGGTG
>NZ_JBFREZ010000020.1:0-5166 GCF_052114565.1 Mycobacterium sp. 2YAF39 | reverse complement strand
TGCGGGTTGATCTGGCCGGTGATCCCACGGTTGGTGATCTGCTGGGCCAGGTTCGGCAGCGTGCGTTGGCGGCCTATGAGCATCAGGATGTGCCGTTCGAGGTGCTGGTGGAACGCCTCAACCCGACCCGGTCGCTGGCCCACCATCCGCTGGTGCAGGTGATGTTGGCGTGGCAGAACCTGTCGGCTCATCCGGCCACAGATTTGGGCGTACGCGACCTGCAAGTCAGCGAGTTACCCATCGAGACGCGGACCGCACGGATGGATCTGATGTTCTCGTTGACTGAATGCTTCACTGACGATGGTGCGCCGGCCGGGATCTCGGGCACTGCGGAATTCCGCACCGACGTGTTCGATGCGGCCAGTATTCACACACTGGTTGAGCGTTTCGAGCGGGTGTTGGCGGGTCTGACCGCTGATGCGACCCGTCCGGTGTCGACGGTGGATGTGATCACCGAGGCCGAGCGAGCCCGGTTGGATCAGGTCGGCAATCGTGCCGCGCTGACTCAGCCCGCGAGGGTGCCGGTGGCGGTTCCGGCGTTGTTTGCGGCCCGGGTCGAGGCTGCACCGGCGGCGATCGCAATCAGCTTCATTGGCCACGCGATGACCTACCGCGAGCTTGATGAGGCGTCGAACCGGTTGGCGCACCTGCTGGTTGGTTGCGGCATCGGTCCGGGTGACTGTGTGGGGTTGTTGTTGCCGCGCTCGGCCGAGGCGATCGTCGCGATTCTGGGAGTGCTCAAGACCGGCGCGGCGTATCTGCCGATCGACCCCGCGCTGCCTGATGCGCGGGTCCGGTTCATGCTCACCGATTCGGCGGCTGTTGCGGTGATCACCACCGCCGAGCTTGCCGGGCGGCTCGATGGGCACGGTCACGCGATTATCGATGTTCATGGTCCTGTGGTCGACGGCCAAACCAGCACTGCGTTGCCGGGACCAACGCCCGAGGACATCGCGTATCTGATCTACACCTCCGGCACGACCGGTGTCCCGAAGGGGGTGGCCGTCACCCACCACAACGTCGTTCAGCTCGTGCAGTCGTTGGATCCGGGGTTGGCGGCGCCGGGCAAGGTGTGGACGCACTGCCATTCCTTTGCTTCCACAGATTCGGTGTGGGACATCTTCGGTGCGCTGCTCAGCGGTGGGCGGGTGGTCGTGGTGCCCGAGGAAGTCGCGACTTCGCCGCAAGCCCTCCACAGCCTGCTGCTGGCCGAGCGTGTCGACGTGCTGACCCAGACCCCTTCGGCGGTAGATGTGCTCCCGCCCGATGCATTGGGATCCATGGTGTTGGTGGTCAGCGGGGAGGCATGCCCGGCCGATTTGGTGGATCGGTGGGCGCCGAGGCGGGTGATGATCAACGCCTACGGGCAGACCGAAACCACGGCCAATGTGACCTTGAGTGCGCCACTGCGGTCGGGAATTCCGCCGATCGGCTCGCCGGTGCCTGGGGCGGCGTTGTTTGTGCTGGACCAGTGGTTGCGGCCGGTGCCGCCCAGTGTGGTGGGTGAGTTGTATGTCGCCGGTTCGGGGGTGGGTGTCGGCTATGTAGCGCGGCCGGGATCGACGGGATCGCGGTTTGTGGCGTGTCCGTTCGGCGGTGCCGGGGCACGGATGTATCGGACCGGCGATCTTGTGCGTTGGCGCCCCGATGGGCAGCTCGACTACCTCGGGCGTGCCGATCAGCAGGTCAAGATCCGCGGTTACCGAGTCGAGCTGGGCGAAATCCAGGCGGTTCTAAGCGAATTGGAGGGTGTGGAGCAGGCGGCGGTGATGGCCCGTGAGGACCGGCCGGGCGATAGGCGCCTGGTGGGTTACGTCACCGGGACCGTCGGCCCCGCCGAAATCCGTGCGGCGTTGGCCGATCGGTTGCCCGATTACATGGTTCCCGCCGCAATCGTTTGCCTCGACACGATCCCGTTGACGGTCAACGGCAAACTCGACACCCGCGCCCTGCCCGAACCGGAATACACCACCGCTGAATACCGCGCCCCGACATACCTCAACGAGGAGATCCTCGCGGGCATCTACGCCCGAGTCCTCGGTGCCGCGCGGGTGGGAATTGATGATTCGTTCTTCGATCTGGGTGGGGATTCCCTGTCGGCGATGCGGCTGATTGCCGCGATCAACACCAGTTTGGATGCCGGGCTTTCGGTGCGTGCGGTGTTCGAAGCACCCACTGTGGCGCAACTGGCGCCGCGCATCGGTGTGGGCGCGCGTCGGTTGCAGCCATTGGCGCGCGTGGCGCGTCCAGCGGTGCTTCCCCTGTCGTTTGCCCAGAATCGGCTGTGGTTCATCGACCAATTGCAGGGCCTTTCAGCGGTATACAACATGCCGGTCGCTGTGCGGCTGCACGGACCGCTGGATGTCGAGGCATTGGTTGCGGCCCTCGCCGATGTCGTCGACCGCCACGAGAGCCTCCGTACGCGGTTTGCGGCTCCAGACGGGATCCCACGGCAGCTGGTGATTCCCGCCGACGAGGTCGACTTCGGCTGGACTGTCCTCGATGCGGCCGGCTGGTCCGAGACCGAACTGGGCGCAGCCGTCGATTCGGTGACCCAGCATCCGTTCGATCTGACTGCCGAAATTCCATTGCGTGCTCAGCTTTTCCGGGTTTCCGACGACGAGCATGTGTTGGTCGCCGTGGTGCATCACATCGCGGCCGATGGTTGGTCGATCACCCCGCTGATCCGGGATCTTGGGGCGGCCTACGCCAGCCGTTGCGTGGGGCAGGCACCAGCTTGGGCTGAATTGGCGGTGCAGTACGTCGATTACACGCTGTGGCAACGTGCACACCTCGGCGAGCTGGACGACGTTGACAGCCTGATCGCCGCTCAGTTGGGCTACTGGCACCAGGAGCTGGCGGGGTTGCCKGAGCGGTTGGTGTTGCCGACTGATCGGCCGTAYCCRYTGGTGGCGGACTATCACGGTGCCACSGTGGCGATTGAKTGGCCGGCTGAKTTGCAGSAGCRGGTGGCCCAACTGGCGCGTGAGCACAGTGCGACCAGCTTCATGGTGGTGCAGGCTGCTCTGGCGATACTGCTCGGCAAACTCAGCGCCAACAGCGATGTGGCGGTGGGGTTCCCGATCGCCGGGCGCCCGGATCCTGCATTGGATGACTTGGTGGGGTTGTTCGTCAACACGTTGGTGTTGCGGGTTGATCTGGCCGGTGATCCCACGGTTGGTGATCTGCTGGGCCAGGTTCGGCAGCGTGCGTTGGCGGCGTATGAGCATCAGGATGTGCCGTTCGAGGTGTTGGTGGAACGCCTCAACCCGACCCGGTCGCTGGCCCACCATCCGTTGGTGCAGGTGATGCTGGCCTGGCAGAACTTTGGTCAGCGTAATGGTGAGCTGGATGCCGAGTTGGGGGACCTGCAGGTCGCGACGTTGCCGATCGAGACGCGGACCGCACGGATGGATCTGAGCTTCTCGTTGGCCGAGCGTTTCACCGATGACGGTGAGGGCGCAGGAATTTCGGGTGCTGTGGAGTTCCGCACCGACGTGTTCGACACCGCCAGCATCGCAACGCTGGTCGACCGGTTCGAGCGCGCGCTGATGGAGATGACCGCCGGCCCAGGCCGGCGGGTGTCCTCGATCGACGTATTCGACGAGGATGAGCGCGCCCGGCTGGATCAGATCAGCAATCGCCCGGTGCTGACTCAGCAGGCGAGTGCGGAATCGATCTCAGCGTTGTTCACTGCGCAGGTCGAGGCTGCGCCTGCGGGGGTCGCGATCAGCTTCCAGGGTCAATCGATGACTTATCGCGAGCTTGACGGGGTGTCGAATCGGTTGGCGCACAGGCTGACTGAGTGCGGCGTCGGCCCGGGTGACTACGTGGGTCTGTTGCTGGAACGGTCGGCCGAGGCGATCGTGGCGATTGTGGCGGTGTTGAAGACGGGAGCAGCGTATCTGCCGATCGATCCCGCCCTACCTGAAATGCGGGTCGACTTCATGTTGACCGACGCGGGACCGAAAGCTGCAGTCACCACCGCCGAGCTGGCAGGGCGACTCTCCGGCCGCGATCTGGTCATCGTCGACATCAATGACTCGACAACCGAGAGCCCACCCAGTACTGCCTTGCCGGCTCCTTCGCCCGATGACATCGCCTATCTGATCTACACCTCGGGCACTACGGGAACGCCGAAGGGGGTGGCGATCACGCACCGCAACGTCAGCCAGCTGATGCAATCCCTGCACGCCACTACGCAATCGGGAGCCCCGCAGGTGTGGACGCAGTTCCATTCGCTGGCGTTCGACTTCTCGGTGTGGGAGATATGGGGGGCGCTGCTGGGCGGTGGACGGCTGGTTGTGGTGCCCGATGCGGTGGCCCGTTCACCGCAGGAATTCTCGGCGCTGCTGGTCGCGGAAAAGGTCAGTGTGCTGAGTCAGACTCCGTCTGCGTTCTATGCGTTGGTGGCCGTCGATACGCCGGAGGCGCAGCTGTCTCTGGAGACGGTGGTGTTCGGCGGGGAGGCCCTCGATCCACAGCGTCTTGCGCCGTGGTTGGCGGCCCATCCCGATTCGCCGCGTCTGGTCAACATGTACGGCATCACCGAGACCACAGTGCATGCGTCAGTCCGGGAGATTGTGGCGGGCGATGCCTATCGTGCGGTGAGCCCGATTGGTGTGCCGTTGGCTCACCTGGGCTTGTTCGTAGTGGATCAGTGGTTGCAGCCGGTGCCTGCGGGTGTGGTGGGGGAGTTGTATGTGGCCGGTGCCGGGGTGGGTGTCGGTTATGTGGGTCGTGCGGGGTTGACGGGGTCGCGGTTTGTGGCGTGTCCGTTCGGTGGTGCTGGGCTGCGGATGTATCGCACGGGGGATCTGGTGCGGTGGCGCCCGGATGGTCAGTTGGATTATCTGGGTCGTGCGGATGAGCAGGTCAAGGTTCGTGGGTATCGCATCGAACTGGGTGAGATCCAGTCGGCTCTTGGTGATGTGGAGGGTGTGGAGCAGGCGGTGGTGATCGCCCGCGAAGACCGCCCGGGGGACAAGCGTCTGGTGGGGTATGTGACCGGCACTGTGGATCCGGCCGCGGTGCGCGTCCGGCTCGGTGATCGGCTCCCGAGCTATATGGTGCCCGCTGCGGTGGTGGTGCTCGACGCGTTGCCGTTGACGGTCAACGGCAAGCTCGACACCCGGGCACTACCCGCACCGCACTACACCGCAGGGG
>NZ_JBFREZ010000019.1:0-7998 GCF_052114565.1 Mycobacterium sp. 2YAF39 | reverse complement strand
CGGGCCAACCGAGCCACGCCCGCCTGCACCTCCGCGGACCAATCGATCACCACCGTGGCACCACGATGATCAGCCACCGACGGATAGGGCCGATCAGTGGGCAACTGCAATCGCTCGGGCAGACCGTCCAGCGCCTGCCGCCAATAGCCCAGCTGGGAAGAGATCAGACTGTCCCCGTCATCCAGCTCCCCGAGGAACCTGCGCTGCCACAGCGTGTAATCGGCGTACTGCACCGCCAGATCAGCCCAACCCGGAGCCTGCCCCGAACTGCGGCTCGCATAGGCGGCCCCCAGATCCCGGATCAGCGGAGCGATCGATGACCCGTCCGCAGCGATGTGATGCACCACCGCCACCAACACGTGATCATCATCGGCCACCCGGAACAGGCAGGCTCGCAACGGAATCTCGGTCGCCAGGTCAAACGCGTGACGGGCGATTTCCTCGATAGCCTGTTCCAGCTCAATCGCGGACCAGGTAGACGCATCGACAAGCTGCCAACCGAAATCGGCGTATTCGGCCTCGATCACTACCTGCTGCGGTATCCCCTGCGGTGCGGGGAACACGGTGCGCAGTGATTCGTGACGGCTCACGACATCTGTCAATGCCGCGCCCAATGCCTCGATGTCCAGACGCCCGCCCAGCCGTATCGCCGCGGGGATGTTGTACACCGCTGAGGGACCCTGCAATTGGTCGATGAACCACAACCGGTTCTGCGCGAACGACAACGGAACCACCGGCGGACGCTCCACGGGTGTGAGCGGCTGCAGGCGCCCTTCGCGGGCGCCGATGTGTGGCGCCAGTCGGGCTATCGTGGGTGCCTCGAACAGAGTTCGTACCGAGAGCTCGACGCCCATGCTGGCGTTGATTGCGGCGATCAGCCGCATCGCAGATAGCGAATCCCCGCCCAGGTCGAAGAACGAGTCGTCGACACCGACACGCTCAATCCCAAGCACGTCGGCGTAGACACCGGACAGAAGGTATTCGGTGACAGTGGCCGGCGGCCGGTATTCACCGGCGATGTATTCCGGGTCCGGCAGGGCGCGCGTGTCGAGTTTGCCGTTGACGGTCATCGGGATCGTGTCGACCACGACCACGGCGGCCGGAACCATGTAGGTGGGCAGCCTCATGCCCAGCGCGGCACGGATCGCGGTCGGATCCGCGGTGCCGGTGACATAACCCACCAGCCGCTTGTCCCCCGGGCGGTCTTCGCGGGCCATCACCGCCGCCTGCTCCACGCCCTCCAATTCGGCTAGAGCGGTTTGGATTTCGCCGAGTTCGATGCGATACCCACGGACCTTGACCTGCTCATCCTCACGCCCGAGATAATCGAGTTGTCCGTCGGACCGCCACCGCACCAGATCCCCCGTGCGATACATCCGAGCCCCAGCACCGCCGAACGGACACGCCACAAACCGCGACGACGTCAAACCGGTCCGCTCGATATAGCCGACACCCACCCCGGCACCGGCCACATACAACTCCCCCACCACACCGGCCGGCACCGGACGCAACCACTGATCCAGTACGAACAACGCCGCGCCTGTTACTGGCGCACCGGTCGGCGGTGTGCCCGCCCCTGGTGAAAGTGCGGCACTCATCGCCACCCAAATCGTGGTCTCCGTCGGGCCGTACGCGTTGATCATCACCCGCCCCGGCGCCCACCGACCCACGAGTTCGGCCGAGGCGGCCTCACCACCCACCAACAGCGCCACCGACTCCAAACCGTGCGACGACAACACCGCCGCCGCGCTCGGCGTCAGGCTCAACACACTGATTTGTTCGGCAATCAGCAGATCGTGGAACTCCTGCGGCGAGGCGACCACCTCATCAGGCACCACCACCAACCGGCCACCGTGCAACAACGCACCCCAGATCTCCCACCCCGAGAGGTCAAACGACAACGAATGACACTGCGACCACACACCTCCCGGCCGCAAGCCGGGATGCCGGGACTCCATCAACTGCGTGACGCTCCGATGCGTGATCCCCACGCCTTTGGGCGCACCCGTCGTACCCGAGGTGTAGATGATGTACGCGATGTCGTCAGGCGCCGGCCCCGGAAGGGCGGCGCTGGATTGGGCGTCAACAGCCGGGTCGCCGACATCGACGACCACCACATCGTGGTCGTCCAGGCGTGGCCGCATGCTCGCAGTCGTGAGCACCGCATCCGGCGCGGCATCAGTGAGCATGAACCCGACCCGGGAGTCCGGCAGCGCAGGGTCGATCGGCACGTACGCCGCGCCCGTCTTCAGAATCGCGAGAATCGAAACGATCGCCTCAGCCGACCGGGACAGCAGCAGGCCAACTCGATGGCCTGCGCCCACACCACTGTCGACCAGCAAGTGCGCCAACCGATTCGACGCCTCATCAAGCGACCGGTACGTCATCGACAAGTCGCCGTACGCCAATGCGAGCCCGTCCGGATTGGCCGCGACGCGAGCGGCGAACAACGCCGGAACCGACATCGGTGTACCGACTGGTGCGGTCAAAGCTGCGCGGTTGCTGATTCGATCCAGCCCGACAAGCTCGGCCTGGTCCACGACGTCAATCGAGGAAACTCGCCGGCGGAGGTCGGCGGTCATCGCGAGCAGCACCCGCTCGAACCGCTCGATCAGCGTTTGGATACTTTCCACGTCGAACACGTCGGTGCGGAACTCCACCGCACCCGAAATCCCCGCAGGATCACCGGCGTCGGTAAAGCGTTCCGCCATCGAGAACGTCAAATCCATTCGCGCAGTGTGACTTTCCAACGGCATGGCCGAGACCTGCAGATCACCCATATCGAACTCGGCGACCGCGTCATTCCGCCGGCCGGCGAAGTTCTGCCAGGCGAGCACGATCTGCACCAGCGGATGATGTGCCATCGACCGAGTGGGGTTGAGGTGGTCGACGACCGCTTCGAACGGCACATCCTGATGGTCGTAGGCGGCTAGCGACCGGTGCTGCACCTGCGCCAGCAGCTCGGCGACAGTGGGATCGCCAGCCAGATCGACCCGCAACACCAAGGTGTTGAAGAAGCAACCCACCAAATCATCGAGTGCGGGGTCGCGGCGCCCGGCGGTCGGGAACCCCACCGCCACATCAGAACTCGCACTCATCTTGGACAGCAGCACCGACATGGCGGCCTGCACCACCATGAAGGTGGTGACATTGTGCTCGCGGGCCGCGAGGTGCACTTGCTGTTGCAGCTCAGCCGACCATTCAATCGCCACCTCGGCACCGCGATAGTCCGCGACCGGAGGATAGGGCCGATCGGTGGGCAACGGCACGCGCTCGGGCATACCGGCCAGTGCCTGCTGCCAGTAATTCAGCTGGGAGGCGATCGGACTGTGTGGATCGGCCAGATCACCGAACTGGGCGCGCTGCCACAGCGTGTAATCGACATACTGCACCGACAGATCGGTCCAGTCGGGACTCTGGCCCGCGCAGCGGCCGGCGTAGGCCGCTCCCAGATCCCGGACAAGCGGGGTGACAGACCACCCGTCGGCGGCGATGTGATGCACCACCGCCACCAGCACATGGTGATCGTCTGAAACCCGGAAAAGGCACGCACGCAAAGGGATCTCGGTCGCCAGATCAAACGGGTGCTGGGCTAGGTCCCTTACCGCCCGCTCCAGCTCGTCCTCTGGCCACCCGGTGGCATCGATCACGTCCCAACCGACGTCGGCGTGTTCGGCAGGCACCACCACCTGCCTGGGTATCCCCTCCGGCGCGGCGAACAGTGTGCGCAGTGATTCATGACGGGCCACGACATCGGCCAGCGCCGCACCCAGCGCCTCGACAGCCAGCGGTCCATTCAACCGCACCGCCACCGGCATGTTGTACACCGGTGACGGCCCGAACAACTGGGCCAGGAACCACAACCGGTTCTGCGCGAACGACAGCGGGATCACCGCGGGCCGTTCCGCCGGTGTCAGCGGTTCCAGCCCACGATCACCTGCGCCGATGTGGGGCGCCAACTGCGCCACCGTGGGCGCTTCGAACACCGTGCGCACCGAGAGCCCAGTACCCAAACTGGTATTGATCGCAGCGACCAGTCTCATCGCCGACAACGAATCGCCACCCAAATCGAAGAACGAATCATCGACGCCGACCCTCTCGACGCCGAGCACCTCGACGTAGATATCGGCCAAGATCTCCTCAGTCACAGAGCCGGGAGCCCGATACTCACCAGCGGTGTACTCGGGGGCCGGTAGCGCGCGGGCGTCGAGTTTGCCGTTGACCGTCAAGGGAAGGGCTTCGATGACGACCACCGTGGACGGCACCATATGACTCGGCAACCGCTCGGCAAGCGCCGAACGGATCCCGGTCGTGTCGACGGTCCCGGTCACATAACCCACCAGACGCTTGTCACCGGGGCGGTCCTCGCGCGCGAGCACCGCTGCTTGGTCGACACCGTCCAATTCGCTTAATGCTGTTTGAATTTCGCCGAGCTCGATGCGATACCCACGGATCTTGACCTGCTCGTCGGCACGACCGAGGTAATCAAGCTGACCATCGGCACGCCACCGCACAAGATCCCCGGTGCGGTACATCCGCGACCGCGGCCCGGCGAATGGGCATGCCACAAACCGCGCGGCAGTAAGCCCGGCCCGCCCGACGTAGCCGACACCCACACCGGCACCCGCCACGTACAACTCACCGACCACGCCGGGCGGCACCGGCCGCAACCACTGGTCCAGCACGAAGAGGGCCGCCCCCGGCACGGGCGAGCCGATTGGCACGACATCCGAGCCGGGTGCCAATGGGGCACTTACTGCCACCCATATCGTGGTCTCGGTAGGGCCGTAAGCGTTGATCATCACGTGGTCGGATGCGCACCGATCCACGAGCTGGGCTTGCGCGGCCTCACCGCCGATCAGCAGCGCAGCCGAATCCAGGCCCTGTAGCGACAACACTCCCAAGGCAGACGGTGTCTGACTTAGGACACTGACCTGTTCGGCCACCAGTAGCGTGTGCAGCTCCTGTGGTGAGCCGACCACCTCGTCGGGCACCACCACCAACCGCCCACCATGTAACAACGCACCCCAGATCTCCCACCCCGAAAAGTCGAACGCCAACGAATGGCACTGCGACCACACACCTCCCGGCGGAAGTCCTGCGTCGAGTTTCTCCATCAACTGCGTGACGTTGCGGTGGGTGATTGCCACACCCTTGGGGGTCCCGGTAGTGCCCGACGTGTAAATCAGGTACGCGATGTCGCCTGGGTCCGGGAATGGCAGCTCGGTGTCGGAGTAGCCACCGATGTCGGGATCGTCGAGATCGATCACCACCAGGTTGTGCCCGTTCAAACGTGACCGCAGGCCTGCGGCGGTGACAACCGCGGTCGGTGCGGCATCGGCAAGAATGAACCTGACCCTCGCGTCGGGCAGCATGGGGTCGATCGGCACATACGTCGCGCCGATCTTGAGCACCGCCATGATCGACGTGATCGCGTCGGCCGACCGGGGCAACAACAAGGCGACCGGATCGCCCTGCCGCACACCGTTGCCAACCAGCAGATGCGCCAACCGGTTAGCAGCTTCGTCTACCTCCCGGTAGGTCATGGAGTCGTGGCAGAAGCTGATGGCCACTTCGTCCGGGGTGGTCGCGACCTGGGCGCTGAACAGAGTCGGGATCGACACCGGTGCGGCTGCCGGTGCACTCAATATCGCGCGGTTGGAGATCTCATCCAGCCGGGCATGCTCGACCTCATCGAGTACGTCGATCAACGAGATCCGACACGTGGGTTCGGCGGTCATCGACAACAACACCCGCGCCAACCGCTTGACCAGTGTCTCGATCGAAGCGGTGTCGAACACGTCGGTGCGGAATTCCACCGTGCCCGAGATCCCTGCCGGCTCTCCAGCGTCGGTGAAGCGTTCAGCCAGCGCGAACGTGAGATCCATCCGGGCAGTGCGTGTTTCAAAGGGCAGCGTGGAGACCTGCAGGTCAGCCAGGCCGAGCCCGGCAGCCGGATCGCTGTTGCGTCCGGCGAAGTTCTGCCAGGCCAACATCACCTGTACAAGCGGATGATGCGAGAGCGACCGGATGGGGTTGATGTGGTCGACGACGGCTTCGAAGGGCACATCCTGGTGCTCGTACGCTGCCAGGCTGTTCACGCGCACCTGGTCGAACACCTCGGCGACAGTGGGATCACCGGCCAGATCAACGCGCAATACCAACGTGTTGAAGAAGCAACCCACCAAATCATCGAGTGCGCGATCGCGGCGCCCAGCGGTCGGGAACCCCACCGCCACATCAGAACTCGCACTCAGCTTGGCAAGCAGCACCGTCAGCGCAGCCTGCACCACCATGAATGTGGTCGCATTGTGCTCTCGCGCGACACGGTGCACCAGCTGCTGCAGTTCGGCCGGCCAGTCGATCGCGACCGTGGCACCGCGGTAGTCAGCCACCGGTGGATATGGCCGATCCGTGGGAAGTTGCACCCGCTCGGGCAACCCGGCCAACGCATCTTGCCAGTAGGCGAGCTGGACGGCGAACAGGCTGTCGGGATCCTCAGCATCCCCCAGTTGCGTGCGTTGCCACAGCGTGTAATCGATGTACTGCACCGCCAGTTCGGACCAGCGTGGAGTCTCTCGAGAAATGCGGCTGGCATAGGCGATCCCGAGATCGCGTATCAGCGGATTGATCGACCAACCGTCGGCGGCGATATGGTGCACTACGGCGACCAACACGTGTTCGTCGTCGCCAACACCGAACAGGCTTGCTCTGATCGGAATTTCAGACGCCAGATCGAACGCGTAGTGCGCGACGTCGTCGACCGCCTGCGAGAGCCGCGCTTCCGGCCAGTCGGTGGCATCGACGATCTGCCAGCCGAAATTTGAGTCGCGCGCGGGAACGACTACTTGCTGAGGAATCCCCTGCGGCGCGGCGAACACGGTGCGCAGCGATTCGTGGCGGCTCACCACATCTGCCAGTGCCGCGCCCAATGCCTCGGCGTCGAGCTGCCCTTGGAGCCGCACCGCTACCGGGATGTTGTAAACGGGTGAGGGACCGTACAACTGGTTCAGGAACCACAGTCGATTCTGGGCGAACGACAACGGAACCACCGGGGGACGCTCTGCTGCGGCCAGCGGCTCGAATCTACCCGTGCTCCCATCACCGATGTGCGGTGCCAGCCGCGCGACCGTGGGTGCTTCGAACACCGTCCGCACCGAGAACTCGACGCCCAGGCTGGCATTGACAGCTGCGATCAGCCGCATCGCCGACAACGAATCCCCACCCAAATCGAAGAACGAATCATCGACGCCGACCCTCTCGACGCCGAGCACCTCGACGTAGAGATCGGCCAAGATCTCCTCAGTCACAGAGCCGGGAGCCCGATACTCATTAGCGGTGTACTCGGGGGCCGGCAGTGCGCGGGTGTCGAGTTTGCCGTTCACCGTCCTCGGCAACGCGTCGAGCATCACGACGGCGGCCGGAACCATGTAGGTGGGCAGCCTCATGCCCAGCGCGGCACGGATCGCGGTCGGATCCGCGGTGCCGGTGACATAACCCACCAGACGCTTGTCCCCCGGGCGGTCTTCGCGGGCCATCACCGCCGCCTGCTCCACACCCTCCAATTCGGCTAGAGCAGTCTGGATTTCGCCCAGTTCGATGCGATACCCACGAACCTTGACCTGCTCATCAGCACGACCCAGATAATTCAACTGCCCGTCAACGCGCCACCGCACCAGATCCCCGGTCCGATACATCCGTGTTCCCCGGCCCCCGGACCCCGCGAACGGACACGCCACAAACCGCGACCCCGTCAACCCCGCACGACCCACATAACCGACACCCACCCCGGCACCGGCCACATACAACTCCCCCACCACACCCGCAGGGACCGGACGCAACCACTGATCCAAAACAAACAACGCTGCACCCGCCACAGGCGCACCGATCGGCGGCGCCCCCGACCCCGGCGCCAACGGCGCACTCATCGCCACCCAAATCGTGGCCTCCGTCGGACCGTACGCGTTGATCATCACCCGCCCCGGCGCCCACCGACGA
>NZ_JBFREZ010000018.1:0-49216 GCF_052114565.1 Mycobacterium sp. 2YAF39 | reverse complement strand
CATGGGACGAAGGATGTGCAGGCTCCCGAGCCGACGCTGGGCTCCTACGCCCCGGCCGACCGGTTCCAGGCCGCGGTGCAGGAAGCCAAGATCGGTCCCGACAACGACATCGCCCACGTATCTTCTTCGGTGATCGTCAAGTACGTCACCGACTTGCAACTGCTCGGAATGCTCTAGGCGGTCGCTCGTAACGGCTGTGCAGAAGGGGCACCGATGATCACGCACCTTTCCGATTCGCCCATGGGGCAGCAGACGATGACGAAGGTCACCCGCCGCCTGATCCCGTTCCTGATCCTCCTGTACTTCATCAACTACCTCGACCGCGTGAACATCAGCTTCGCCGGGCCGAACGGTATGAACGAAGATCTCGCGATGAGCGCCAAGATGTTCGGCTTCGCGTCGGGCATCTTCTTCATCGGATACTTCCTGCTGGAGGTGCCGAGCAACATTGCGCTCCACAAGTTCGGCGGTCGACGCTGGCTCGCACGGATCATGCTGACGTGGGGCATCATCAGCACTGCGATCGCCTTCGTGCCCAATGCGGAAACGCTGATCGTCCTGCGCTTCCTGCTCGGCGTGGCGGAGGCCGGCTTCTTTCCGGGAGTGATTCTCTACCTGACCTTCTGGTTCCCCGAAAAGCAACGCTCGAAGGCGATCTCGCTGTTCATGGTGGCGGTACCGGTGTCCACCGCGATCGGGTCCACTCTGTCGTCACTGATCATCGATTGGGGTCACGGCTTCTTCGGGCTCGAAGGCTGGCGTGTCATGTTCCTCATCGAGGGCCTGCCCGCGGTCGCCCTGGCGTTTGTCTGCTGGTTCTACCTGACAGATCGTCCAGCCCAGGCGTCCTGGCTCAAAGACGACGAAAAGGACTGGCTGGAAACGGTATTGGATTATGAGCGGTCGATGGCCGAGACGGGCCGGCACTGGCCGCTCAAGAAGGCCCTGAGCCACCCGAGGATTCTGCTGCTCGCATTCATCTACTTCGGAATCACCTACGGCCTGTACGCGGTCGGTTTCTTTCTTCCGACCATCGTCGCCGGATTCCAGGAGCAGTACGGCACGCATCTGAGCATCATCGAGCGCGGCCTCGTCACATCGGTTCCCTACGCCGTTGCCGCAATCGTGATGGTGCCGTGGGCGCGCCATTCCGACCGAACCGGCGAACGGGTATGGCACGTCGCGATCCCCGCGATCGTCGGGGGTGTGTCTATCCCGATCGCGCTCTACATGACCAATCCCTATCTGGCGATGGTCGCGGTCACCCTGTCCACCTGCTCGGTCATGTGTGCCATGCCCGTTTTCTGGTCGCTGCCTTCGACATTCCTCACCGGACTGGCCGCGGCCGGCGGCATCGCCTTGATCAACTCGATCGGAAATCTCAGCGGATTCAGCGGCCCCTACATCACCGGATGGCTGACCGGTCTGACCGGCGACGCCAAGCTGGCGCTGTGGGTGGTCGGAGCGCTGTCCCTGGCCGCCGCCGCCGTGGTGGTCTACTTGGGCGCCAATCCCAGACCGGATCAGGATGCACCGCTGGAGAAACAGCAGGGCTAATGATCCTCGCTGTGCATTAGCATCACTAATGTGCAGATCGACGGTCAACAGTTAGCGGCATTCGCGGCGGTGATCGAACACGGGTCCTTCGATGCTGCCGCGGCCCGGCTCCATGTCACTCCCTCTGCGATCAGCCAGCGCATCAAAGCGCTCGAGCAGCGGGTCGGGCAGGTGGTCGTGGTGCGGGAGAAACCGTGCACCGCCACGGCGGCAGGCATCCCGCTGTTGCGGTTGGCGGCGCAGACGGCGCTGTTGGAGGCCGAGGCGCTTTCAGAGATGGCAGGCGGTGACGGGTCCTCACCGCGTATTGCGATGGCTGTCAACGCCGATTCGATGGCGACGTGGTTCACCGGTGTATTCGGCGCGCTGGACGGCGTCTCGTTCGACATCCGGATCGAGGACCAGGACCACTCGGCGCGACTGCTGCGCGAGGGTGTGGTGATGGGGGTGGTGACGACCGAACGCGCACCGGTAGGAGGGTGCCGGGTTCGGCCGCTGGGGGTGATGAGGTACGTGCCGGTGGCCGGCCCGTCCTACTTCGAGCGGTATCTGTCCGAAGGCTTCACGGCGCATGCGGTGGCCACCGCGCCGTCGTTGGCGTGGAATCGCGATGACGCGCTACAGGACATGTTGGTGCGCAAGGTGTTCCGTCGTGACATCGCGAGGCCGCAACACTTCGTACCGACAGCTGAAGGCTTCGCCTGCGCGGTGCGTGCGGGCCTGGGGTGGGGCATGTTCCCCGAGACCTCGGCGGGCCCTGCGCTGGCGGACGGCTCGTTCGTTCGCGTGTCCGACGCACACCTCGACGTGCCGTTGTTCTGGCAGTGCTGGAGGCTCGACAGTCCGTTGGTCGAGGCCATCACCGATGCGGTGCAGTCGGCCGCCACCGAACTGCGTCAGCTGGTGCGTTGAGCCTTCAGAGGCGAAACAGCCGCTGCGCGTTGCGATAAGCGATCTTGCCCCGGTCGGCGGGGCTGATCGGCGCCTCGGCCAGAAACCGTGAATGGACCATCGGATCGC
Organism: Mycobacterium sp. 2YAF39; assembly: GCF_052114565.1. Classification (NCBI taxonomy): domain Bacteria; kingdom Bacillati; phylum Actinomycetota; class Actinomycetes; order Mycobacteriales; family Mycobacteriaceae; genus Mycobacterium; species Mycobacterium sp. 2YAF39. The sequence continues at coordinate 46,639 of NZ_JBFREZ010000018.1, read as the reverse complement.
CGAAGGGATAGTCGCTGGCGAACATGAGGCGGTCGGCGCCGAACACCGCGATGGCGCACAGCAGCGGCGGAGTCGTGGTGTAGCCGCTGATGGTGATGTGCACGTGGCCGCGGATGACGTCTGCCACCGACGGCGCGGCCGGGTCGGCCTGACTGAGCACCGAGTTCGCCCGCATGAGCGAGAACGGCAGATTCTCGCCCATGTGGCCGACGACGATCTGCAGTTCGGGATGCCGGGTGAAGACACCCGCTGCCGCGAGCCGCAGCACATGCAGGCCCGTTTCGGCGTGCCAACCCCATGCCGCGGTGGCCAGGGCCCGGCCCGTCGGCCCCGGTAAGCCGCCGAAGTACACCTCGGCGACCTGCTGCGGGGGATAGGTGGGATGCAAATAGATGGGAACGTCGAGTTCCTCTATGGCGCTGAGAAATTCATCGAAATCAGGCGCATCAAGGAACCTCCCGTCGGTGTGACCGTTGATCACGACACCGCAGAATCCCAGCTCGCTGATCGCCCGCTTGGCCTCGAGGATCGCCGCGTTCGGGTCCTGGGTGGGCAGCGTGGCCAAGGCGTTGAACCGATCGGGATGCGCTGCGATTGTCTCGGCACAGCGATCGTTGAGGGCTCTGCTCAGCTCGACGGCAGCTTCCGCGGGCACCTGCTGCGATCCCGGTGCGGTGACCGAGAGCACCTGCATGTCGATACCGGCGTCGTCCATCGCCGGCAGGCGATGCTCCTCTACGTCAACCAATTTCGCAGTCAGCGCTTCGCGCGCCAACGGTGCAGGCAACACCTGCTCGACGAGTTCGGCGGGGAGAATATGTTCCTCGAGGGCGATCAGTTTCACGGTGTGACCCCCATTTCGCAGAGAATTCGCCGCAACGTGCGGAGTGCGTAGTGCAGCCTCGACTTGACGGTGCCGTCGGCGATTCCGAGGTCGGCCGCGATTTCTCCAGTCGTCCAACCCAGGACGTACGAACGCGCAACGACCGCGCGGTGATCGGGGGTCAGCTGGGCAAGGGCCTCGTTGATCAGCATCCGGTCCAGTGCGGCATTCACGTCGTCCGGCCCGGCAGGCTCAGGCACGCCGGAACCGTCCGGTGCGCTCACTTCGCGGCGGAAACGCAGTGAGCGGCTCTCGTCGATGATCATGTGCCGGGCGACCGTGAAGAGCCACGACCGTGCCGACCGCTCGCGGTCATTGGCGACCTCGGGATGCTGCCATGCGCGCAGCAGCGTCTCCTGCACGACGTCCTGAGCGCGCGACGGATCGCCGGTCAACCGCCAGGCGTAATGCCACAAGGCGGTCGCATGCTCGTCGTAGAGTCCCTCGACCCCAGCGGAATCCACTGACGTGACTTCCATTTCGGTTATCGCCATGTCCCTGCTCATTCTGAAGTTCCCTACATCGACAATGTCACTGACACGGAGGGAAAGGCAGGTAGCTCCGCAACTAGTAGTGGCAGTACCACTGGCGATGTCCGAGGTCCCTGGCGAGGATTGCAGGTAGCGGGGTAGTCAGAATGGACGACAGCGGGGTCGTCAAGTTTGCGCCGGCGAGCCATTGTGGTTACAGGGACGGGAATCGATCGTTGGAGCGAGCGGACACTCGCTCCACCAAAACCGGTGAGGCGCAACAGTGAAGCACAACGCCGCGGTGATGGGCCAATTCCTAAGGGCGCGCAGGAGTCACCTCGTGCGCGCCGATCTCGGTGTGCCGCCCATCACTGGACGGACGGCGTGCGGGCTGCGCCGTGAGGAAGTGGCCTACCTGGCCGGCGTCAGCATCACTTGGTACACCTGGCTGGAGCAGGGACGCGATGTCACCCCGTCCCGCCAGGTCCTCGATTCGCTCGCAAGAACACTGAGGCTGTCGCACACCGAACACGTGTATCTGCTGGCGTTGGCCGGATACGGCGCGCCTCATCCCAGCGAGGATCCCAATCCCGGCACCGTCCCCGCCGGAATGCGGAGACTGCTCGACGCCCTCGAGAACTACCCGGCGTTGGCGATCGCACCCAACTGGACCGTATTGGCGTGGAACGAGGCCTATGCGGCGGTGTATCCGAACATGGCGACAGTCGAGGTCGCCGACCGCAACTTCCTGTGGCTGCTTTTCACCGATCCCTACCTGCGCGCGCTCATGCCGGACTGGGAACTCACCGGTGTCTACAACGTCGCGTCGTTCCGGGCGGAGGCCGGAACCCGGCTCGACGATCCGCCCTTCGCCGATCTCGTCAGCCGGCTTCAGGAGACCAGCGAAGCGTTCCGGTCCGCCTGGGAAAGCTTCGGCATCGAAACATTGCGCTCCCGCGTGCGACGTTTCCGCCATCCCGCCGTCGGCGACCTGCACATGGAACAACACATACTGGCACCGTCTGACCATCCGCAACTGCGCCTGGTGACCTTCATCCCGGTGCCCGCCAGCGGCACCGCCGCGCGGTTGCGCCGGCTTCTCGAGACGAAGGCCGCAGCAGGATAGGTCCTGTGTGACGTCGACCACTCCCGATGAACAGAACCTGTCTGCGGATCGTATTCACGGTGTAGCCGGTGTCTACGCCGGATCGAACGGGAGGCTACAGATGAACGCACTCCGGATACTCGTCGTCGGCGCCGGTGCGGGCGGGATTTCCATCGCCAGGGGACTACTGCGCGACGGACATGATGTCACCGTCTTCGAACAGCGGCCGGATATGCGGCCTGGCGGTGGCGCGGTGACCATCTGGCCGAACGGAGCAACGGTGCTGAGACAGCTGGGGGTCGACATGGAGGGAGCTGGTCAGTTGTTGTCGACGATGCGGATCGCGACGTCAACTGGTCGCCCGCTGGTCAGCATCGCTGTGAAGACGATCGCGGAGAAGCTGGGCGGCTATGTCCGGATGGTTCCGCGCCGCGTGTTGCTCGACCGCCTGCTGGAGGGCCTCGCTGCCGACCGCATCAAGTGCAATTCCCGTGTGGTCGCAGCGTTCAACACACCCGACGGGGTGCGGATCGAGTTCGAAGACGGCAGCTTTGCGGACGGGGACTTGCTGATCGGCGCGGACGGTCTGCACTCAAAGGTCCGGCTTCTCGCTGGGGCGAAACCGGCGAAGCCGACCGGCTGGTGTAGCTGGCAGGGTCTGATCACCGCGCCGCACATCGCGGAGACCGATGTCGCAGAACAGATCATCGGCCAGCATGGAAGCCTGGGCCTTTGGCCCGCCGGTGGCTGCGACCTCCAGTGGTGGTTCGACTTGAGGTGGTCGCCGGACTTCGTCAGACCCGAACGACCCATCGAGGTGATCCGGTCCAGCTTCGCCGGCTGGTCGGAAAGGGTCGATCAAGTACTCGCGACGTTGACCGATGATGATCTGGCGGCCTCGCCTTTCCCGCATTATCGGCATCCGATTCCCCGCGCGCCGCGACTGGCCGCGGTGACATTGCTCGGCGATGCTGCACACACGATGCCGCCCGTCCTCGCGCAGGGGACCAATCAGGCACTCCTCGACACAATGGTGTTGTGCAAGGCACTTATAGACTTACGCAAGAGATCCGACCGCGGCAAAGGGGACATCCCCAGCGCGCTGCGATGGTATGAGAAGACCCGCAGACGCAGGCTGGCGGCCGTGTCATGGCTGGCGTCGCGGCCGATGTCGCAGACAGAGTCGGTGCTGAGACCCGCGATGGTTTCAGACTCATTCGCCACGCATGCGATGACGGCGTTTCTCTACTCGACAAGCCATCGGCGGATATCCGTGGACGTCGAGCGGGACCTGATCGATAGAGACGCAGTTGGTGCGACACCCCGTGAGGCGAAGCCAGAATCGCTTGAGTTCAGTGCTTTTCGCCGTCGTGCTTCTTGCCGAAAGGCAGCACGTGCATGATCGCCACCACGATGGCCCCGACCACCAATCCGATGACGGCGGACGCCGCGGTGTTCACCAGCCAGGCCAATATGCCGCCGATACCCTCGGCGACCGCACGGTGCACCAGGTCTTCGAAGTGGTGCACGAAACCGTAGGGCGCATGCCAGCCCAGCGTGTCCGTCCCGAGCAGAAGGATGTGGCCGCCGACCCAGAGCATCGCGACGGTACCGATGGTCGACAGCGCCGACAGGAGTTTGGGCATCGCGGCGACCAGGCCGCGGCCGACCTTTTGCGCGAACTTCGACGAGCGCTGCGCGAGGTTCAGTCCGATGTCGTCCATCTTCACGATCAGCCCGACGACGCCGTACACGGCGATGGTGATGACGATCGCCACCACCACGAGAATGATGAACCGCGACCAGAAGGTCTCGCGCGCAACCTCGTTGAGCGCGATCACCATGATCTCGGCGGAGAGGATGAAGTCGGTGCGGATCGCTCCGGACGTCATCTGTTTCTCCGCGTCCTCGCCCGCGGTTGCGGTCGGTGCGGCGTGAGCTTCGTGCCCCGATATCCAGCCCCAGACCTTTTCGGCGCCCTCGTAGCAGAGGTAGGTGGCGCCAAGCATCAGGATCGGTGTCACCAGCCACGGCACGAACTGACTGAGCAACAGGATCGCGGGCAGGATGAAGATCAGCTTGTTGCGCAGCGAGCCGATCGCGATCCGCTTGATCATCGGTAGTTCGCGGTCGGCCGTGATGCCGTGCACGTATTGGGGTGTCACCGCGGTGTCGTCGATGACGACGCCTGCCGCCTTGGCGGTCGCCCGCCCGGTGGCGGCGCCGATGTCGTCGACCGATGCGGCAGCCAGCCGGGCCAGCGCGGCAATGTCGTCGAGTAGTCCGAACAGGCCCGCGCTCATCGCGTGTCCCTCATGGTGTGGAGGTTACCCTGAGCGAATGACCAGTGCTGATGGGGAGTTTCGCTTGGCACGGGTGCTTGCGGGTGCGCTGGAGGCGTTCGCAGGGCAGGTCTATTTCGCTCCCGAGGCCCACGCTGGGTACCGCACGCTCGGGTTCTCCGACAGCCCCGGACGCGTCAGGGGTGTCGCGATGCCCGACGGGCCCGCGTACTTCTGCAGCCGTGGTTCGCTGCTGGGTCAGGTGCCCGGTGAGGTCGTCTCGGCGGCGTTCGCCGTCTTCAATCCCGCGGTGGTCGTGCCCGCCGTCGAACATGGTTGGTCACTGACCGCAGCGGAGACGATCTGCCGCGCGAGGGACGAGGCGGCCACCGGTCAGCTTCGGCGGATTCTCGGGGACAATCCGGACGGCGCCTCGGCGCTCGCGAATCTCCTGGGACCTGTCAGCGGCTCGCTCGCGGTGGCGGGGCGCCCACTTTATGCGGGTCTGCTGAAGGCCGACGTGCCCGACGACCCGTTGGGCGCTGCGTGGCGCTACGCCGACCGGCTGCGCGAATTCCGGGGAGACGCACACACCGCGGCGTGGACCTCGGCGGGCTACAGCGCCGTCGAGATCGGGTTGCTGACCGAGTCGTACTGGGGACTGCGGCTGAAGACCTATGTCAGGTCCAGGGGCTGGTCGGACGCCGAACTCGACGCGGGAATCTCCGAACTGGAACGCCGCGGGCTCATCGCGGACGGCACGCTGACCGAACAAGGCAGGCGGGAACGCGAGGCGCTGGAGGTCAACACCGACAGGCTGTGTGCACCGGTCCTCGACGGTCTCGGCGACGGCGTGGGTGAGGCGGTCACTCTGCTTCGGCGGTACTCGGATGCCGTACGCGAGGAACACGGTTATCCCGCCGCGGGCCCGCACGATCTCGGTGGGTCACATTCCGAGAAGTGACTCGATCCAACCGCGTGCGAAGTAGACCAGGAAACCCGCGGCGACTACCCACATCAGCGGGCTGATCTCGCGGGCCTTTCCTGCAGCCGAGCGTGTCACCACCCACACGATGAAGCCCACACCGATGCCATTGGCGATCGAGTAGGAGAACGGCATGGTGGCGACGGTGAGCACGACCGGCAGCGCCACAGAGAAGTCGGAGATGTCGATGTGCCGCAGGTGAGCGGCCATCATCACGCCGACGACCACCAGCGCCGCCGCGGCCACCTCGGTCGGCACGATCGACGCCAGCGGCGTGATGAACATGGCCGCCAGAAAGAGCACTCCCGTAACGAGGTTCGCGAGACCGGTGCGCGCGCCCTCGGTGATACCCGCCCCGGACTCGACGAACACGGTGTTGGACGACGCCGACACCGCCCCGCCGACCACCGCGCCCGCGCCCTCGACGATCAGCGCCGAACGCACGCGCGGGAAGGTGCCCTGATCGTCGGCGAGGCCGGATTCACGTGCCAGCCCGGTGAAGCTGCCCATCGCGTCGAAGAAGTTCGCGAAGACCAGTGTGAAGACGAACATGACGACCGCGATCGTGCCGATGCGGCCGAGGCTGCCGAACAGGCTGAAGTCGCCGGCCAGCGACAGATCCGGCAGTGCGAACGGTGACCCCGAAAGCGCAGGCACCGACAGGCTCCACCCGCCGGGCTTATCGACCGCCGAGCCGAGGTGCCAGATCGCCTCGATGACGATAGCGACGACTGTTCCCGCGATGAGTCCGATGAGGATGGCGCCGCGAACCCCGCGCACGATGAGGATGCCCGTCACCAGAAGCGTGAACACGAACACGACGGTGGGGATCGTGCTGATGTCGCCGGAGCCGCCGAGGCCAAGGCCCACCGGTGGCGACGCCTCTCCCGTCGATCCGACGAAGCCGGCATCGATGAGCCCGATGAACAGGATGAACAGTCCGATACCGGCGGTGATCGCGATTTTCAGCTGCATCGGCACGGCGTCGAACACGAGTTTGCGCAGGCCGGTCGCCGCCAGCGTGACGATGACGAGCCCGTTGATGACCACCAGCCCCATCGCCTCCGGCCAGCTCAGCGAGCCGACCAGCGTGGTGGCGACGAACGAATTGAGGCCGAGGCCCGCGGCGAAGGCGAACGGCAACCGGCACATCACGCCGAACAGGATGGTCATGACACCCGCGGCCAGGGACGTGACGGCCGAGACCTGGTGGAATCCCAGCTCGTTGCCTGTGACGTCCTTGATGCCCGACAGAATGATCGGATTCAGCACGATGATGTAGGCCATCGCGATGAACGTGACGACGCCGCCACGAATCTCGTTGGTGACCGTCGATCCTCGCGCCGTGATCTCGAAGTAGCGATCGAGCCGATTCACTCTTCGACCTTAGGGTTATCGCGGATGCGCGTCATTTCCTGCAGTGCGCGCAGGAACCCCCGGCGTTCGTCAGCCGAAAGGACCGAAAGCCAACGTTCCTCGCCGCGCTGGATGCCCGCCTGTACCCGGTCCTTCACCTCTCGCCCCGAATCGGTGATGGCCAACAGGCGCACCCGCCGGTCGTCGGGGTCGGCGCGCCGCTCGATGTGCCCCTTCGACTGCAGTTCGTCGAGCGTCGGGATGATGCGTGTCTTGTCGGCGCCGATCGCCTCGGCGAGCGCGGCCTGGGTACGCACGGGCGACTCGTCGAGCGCCAGGAGCACGGCGTAGCCCCACATCGACAGGTCGTGCATCTCGAGTACCGGAAGTTCCGCGGCGATCAATCCACGAAGCAGGGGAGCCAGCATCGCCGCGAGGTCGGGACGCTTCGCCTTGGACGGCATGGACGAATATTAGACATTGACCGATTATCTACTTGCGCATATCGTAAGCATATGCCTACTAATGATGATCTTCGCAAGGTTCACCACCGCGCCGTCTGCGCCTCGGTCGATGTCGTCGCATCGGTGACGGTCGGCGACCTGGATCGCCCGACTCCGTGTGCCGGCTGGAACCTCGCCGACCTGCTGGCGCATATGACCGTGCAGCACAATGGATTTGCCGCATCCGCCCGCGGGCACGGTGCCGATCTCGCCGTCTGGCAGCCGGCCCGCGTAGCCGATGCGGTGGCCGCCGACCCCGTGGGCGTCTACACGGCCGCCGCCGACGATGTGCTCGAGGCGTTCAGTGCGGAGGGTGTGCTCGACGCGGCGTTCGCGCTGCCCGAATTCGGCCCCGACGCGGTGGTGCCGGGTGCGACGGCGATCGGGTTTCATTTCGTCGACTATGTCGTCCACGGCTGGGATGTCGCTCGCAGCATCGACATGCCCTTCTCGCTGCCTGCCGACGTGGTGAGCGCCGTGCTGCCCATCGCCCTCGGCGTGCCCGACGGCGATTTCCGGGCAGCCGAGGGCTCCCCGTTCGCCGTCGCCCTTCCTCCCGCGGACGGGGCGAGCGACCTCGATCGCGTACTTCGCCATCTCGGTCGCTCGCCCGCCTGGATTGCTGCTACGAAGCCTGCCCCGTCGGCATGATCGTGAGCTGTTGGATGTTGACGCGCGGCGGCTGCGCCGCCAGGAAATTGATCGCTTCGGCGACGTCCTCGGACGCCAGCACGTCGAACTGGCCCTTGGCGTCGGCGATCCATTCGGTTGCCCCGGCGTCGGTGACGTGGTTCGCCAGCTCGGTTTCGACGATGCCGGGCTCGATCGCCGAGACGCGGACTCCCTTGGCTCCGAGTTCCACGCGCAGGGTGCGCGACATGTGCGTCACGTAGGCCTTCGTACCCGCGTAAACCGCGAAGTGCGGGAAGATGTTCTGCGCCCCGATCGACGAGGTGTTGATGAGGTCGGCCACGCCTTTGTCGGCGGCCGACGCAATGAGCTGCGGAACGAACGCCCCGATGGCGTGCATCAACCCGCTGATGTTCAGGTCGATCTGTTGTTGCCACTGATCGAACGGCAGTTCTTCGACCGGGGCCGGGAGCATCACGCCTGCGTTGTTGAAGAGCAGGTCGACGGTGCCCAATTCGCTCGCCACCCGCTCGGCCGCCGCGCGCACGGCCACGGCGTCGGTGACATCGACCGCGCTGGCCAGCGCCGTTCCGCCGGCTTCCTCGATTTCGGCGACGAGCTTGTCCAGACGGTCGGCACGGCGCGCCAGCACAGCGACCTTGGCGCCGGATGCGGCCAGCCTCTTGGCCGTCGCCGCACCGATGCCCGAGGATGCGCCGGTGACGACAGCGACGCGTCCGGTGAGAGTGGTGTTGGAGTTTGTGTGAGTTGAATTGCCGGTTGAGTTGGTCATGCCCTCATCAACATCGCGACAGCGCGATGCTTACCGCGTCGTCGAGCCCTGCCCTGCCTAGGTCCAGCAGACCTATGTTGGCGTGGCTGCGGGTGCACACCGGCCTCACACTGGAGTCATGGACCACAACGCCGAGCTGCGGGACTTCCTGCGCACCCGCCGCGCGCGCCTGAGCGTCGACGACGTCGAGATCGGTGGCACGGGACGGGTGCGCCGGGTGCCCGGCTTGCGCCGCGAAGAGGTCGCCCAGCTCGCGGGCGTGAGCGTGGACTACTACAGCCGCTTGGAGCAGGGCCGCCATCTCAACGTCTCCGACGAGGTCCTCGATGCCGTCGCCCGTGCCCTTCAGCTCGATGACACCGAGCGGACATACCTCTTCCGGATCGCCAAGACGAATCCCCGCCGAGTTCGGAGGCGCGCACCCGCACCCCTTCAGCGGGTTCGGCCCGGCATACGCCGCATCCTCGAGATGCTCGACGACGTCGCGCCGGCATTCGTCTTCGGGCGGCGGATGGATGTGCTGGCCGCCAACAGACTCGCCCGTGCGTTGATGACGGATTTCGAGACGCTGCCACCGCGGGAGCGAAACCTGTTGCGGTACACCTTTCTTGACGAGTCGACCCGTGAACTCTTCGCGGACTGGGACGAGGTTGCGCGCGACAACGTCGCAACCCTGCGCCTCGACGCCGGGCGTCACCCCGACGATCCCCAGCTCGTCGAGCTGGTGGGAGAACTCTCGGTGAAGAGTCCGGAGTTCCGTCGCTGGTGGGCCGACCACAACGTGCGCGAACGCACCCACGGCACCAAGCGATACCACCATCCGCTGGTGGGCGATCTGACCATCGAATACGAAGGCGTCGCGGTTCTCGGTGATCCCGACCAGACATTGTGCATCTATACCGCCGCGGCGGGTTCGCCGTCGGAGTCGGCATTGAAGCTGCTGGCCAACTGGACCGGAGGGGACGTCAGGGCGGATCGATGAGCGTCCGGAGCCGCTGCGCCGGGTAGACCGACGCGCCTGCGGCGCGGACACGCTCGGACAGCGTGCGATCCGAGGTCGCAACCTGGATCTCGTCTGGGTCTTCGGCGGCCAGCACCAACGCGACGATCTCATCGTCGGCGGAGTTCGCCGCCGCCTTCGGCGCATGCGCGATGGTGATGACCGACGATTCGACCGGCGGCGACAACGGCTGTTCGAAGACCACGGTCACGTCTGCGCCCGCCGTGGAGGCCCAGCGCTCGAGGCGCTCGATCAAATCGGACATCGCGAGTCGGCGGTTACGCCACCAACCGTCGGGGCGGGACCCGATGACGTTCATGCCGTCAACGATCCAGCGCATACCCCTATTGTGCGGCGATGGCGCGGCGCGTGGTGCGAGTCGGATGCCTGCGGCCGAGCAGGAATGCGAGCCAGCGAATGTCGAGAAGCATGTGACGTCCTTCCTGCTAGGCGATCTGCTGAGTCATCAGCGGGAACATGTGACGACGTTCGTCGATGCTGTCCGCGAAGTGGTGGAGTGCGTCGGGTACCGAGTCGGCGACGGGAAAGTTCAGCCCGGAAGCCTCGTGGATCACCGGTCCGCTGGCGATCAGCGACCACTCCACATCGTTGCAGAAGCAGCGCTCGTCGACCGCGGACAGCAGCGAAAGTCCGTGTGCTGAAAAGGAATCCACACCGCTGAGGTCGAGCACGAAGGGCTTCTCCGCGATGATGAACCGCAGCGCCAGAGCGGTGACCTTCTCGATGTTGGAGTCGTCGACCTCGCCCTGGACCGTCACCACGGTGGCCAACTGACGGCACACCGTACGGAGCTGTGCACCACCACATTCGAATGCTGGATTGCCGTACATGTGTGCCTCCTCTCGATCACTTGTCCCTCAAGGTAGTGAGCCAAAGTAAGGCAACCGGGTGCCTACGCTAATACTTTCGTAAGAACATATTCCGATCGGAAAAGCAATACCGCTCAGCTGCCGCGCATCCATTGCGGTCCCGAGTAGTTCTCCCACGGGTTGTAATCGGCGAGTAACGGCTCCTGTGGGGGGCGTTGTTCCTCGGGGACATGCTGCAGGTTGATCCGGATGCGGTACCAGATCGAACTGGGGCCACGCATCCCGTCCACCAGAACATCTGGCGCTTCGAGCTTTTCAGCTACCGACGGGTAACGTCCGCGCCACGTGTCGAGCGCTGCCATCGCTTCGTCTTTGGTTTTGGTGCGCGCTATCTCGATCAACGGCATCACCGATTCACGCCGACCCGTCCCCTGCTTTGGTCCGATGTCGCCGCCGGGGCGGCTCCGTGCGCCGCGCGGCGCCCTCTCCGGCGGCCCGAGCTCCTCGGCGAGGCCGAGCAGGGCATCGAGCGTGCCCGCCGAGTCGTCGATTCCCTCCCATGGGTCGCCCCGATCCTCGAACCGGTCGCCGACCGTGGCGATGGTGAATTCCTCAGGACGGCAGTCGGCCACCTCGTCCCACAACAACGGCGTCGACACCCGCGCGTCGGGAGTGGCGCGCACCGAGTACGCCGACGCCACGGTGCGGTCGAAAGCGTTCTGGTTGAAGTCGACGAACACGCCTTCGCGCTCTTCCTTCCACCAGCGGCTGGTGGCAAGGTCGGGCGCCCGGCGTTCGACCTCGCGGGCGATCGTCTGAGCGGCCAGCCGCACCTGCTTGAACGGCCAGTGCCGTTCGATGCGCGCATAGATGTGAAAGCCGCGCGATCCAGACGTCTTCGGCCACGCCGTCAGCCCGTAGTCCTCGAGCACGCCGCGCGCGACCAGCGCCACCTCCACGATCTGGCGCCAATCCACGCCCGGCATGGGGTCGAGGTCGACACGCAACTCGTCGGGATGGGCCAGGTCGTCGGCGCGCACCGGGTGCGGATTGAGATCGACGCAGCCCAGGTTGACCGCCCAGACCAGACCGCCGGCGTCGCGGATCACCGCCTCTTTCGCCGACGTCCCCGATGCGTACTTCAGCTCGGCGACCTCGACGAAGTCGGGACGTTTCGCGGGGGCACGTTTCTGGAACACGGCCTCTTCGGTGATTCCCTTGACGAACCTCTTGAGGATCATCGGCCGGTCCGCCACCCCGCGCAGCGCTCCGTCGGCGACGCGCAGGTAGTAGCGCATCAGGTCCATCTTGGTGACACCCCCGTTGCCCTGGAAAGCGGGAAACACCACCTTGTCCGGGTTGGTGATGGGCACCTGCTGGCCGTCGACCTCCAAGTGGAGTGGGGCGGGCATAAGTCCATGTTAGGTTCCGAGCCGCCCTGCGACGCTCGTCACATATTGTGGGTTCATGCCCAAGCTAACTGATCTTCCGTTGCAGGCAGCGGCCAAAATTCAGCAGTATGCCGAGCGTGGGTCGGCCGAGCTGCACTACGCCCGCAAGATGTTCGAAGCCGGCGCGCTGAAGCTGGAGGCGCCGCAGAACATCGCGGCGTTCCTCGCCGACATCCGGCGCTGGGGTGAGTTCGGCATGATTCCCGCGCTGAATGCACGCCGTACCCCCGATCGCGTGGCCGTCGTGGATGACGACGGCGAGTTCACGTTCAAAGAGCTCGACGACGCGGCGCACGCCGTCGCCAACGGGCTGCGGGCGATGGGGGTGAAGGGCGGCGACGGGGTCGCGATCCTCGCGCGCAACCACCGGTGGTTCCTCGTATCGGTGTACGGGGCGGCCCGCGTCGGCGCCCGCATCATCCTGCTCAACAGCGAGTTCTCGGGGCCGCAGATCAAGGAGGTGTCCGAGCGCGAGGGCGCGAAGGTCATCATCTACGACGACGAGTACACCGAGGCCGTCTCACAAGCCGACCCCGACTTCGGCAAGCTGCGGGCCCTTGCGACCAACCCGGACTCCGACGAGCCGTCCGGCAGTACCGATGAGACCATCGCCGACCTGATTGCGCGCAGCAGCTCGGAGCTGGCGCCCAAGGCGACCAGGCATTCGTCGATCATCATCCTGACCAGCGGGACCACCGGCACACCCAAGGGCGCCAACCGCAGCACCCCGCCGTCGCTCGCGCCGATCGGCGGCGTGCTGTCGCACGTGCCGTTCAAGGCGGGCGAGGTGACCTCGCTTCCGGCGCCGATGTTCCACGCGCTGGGCTTCCTGCACGCCACGATCGCGATGATGCTGGGCTCCACGCTCGTGCTGCGCCGGCGCTTCAAGCCCGCGACCGTCCTTGCGGATATCGAGAAGAACCGGGCCACCGCGATCGTGGTCGTGCCGGTGATGCTGTCGCGCCTGCTCGACGAGCTCGAGAAGACTCAACCGAAACCCGACCTGTCCTCGCTGCGCATCGCTTTCGTATCGGGGTCACAGCTGGGCGCTGAACTGGCGTCACGGGCCCTCAAGGATCTCGGCCCCGTCATCTACAACCTCTACGGCTCGACGGAGATCGCGTTCGCGACCATCGCGCGGCCGAAGGATCTGTCGATCAACCCCGGCACGGTCGGTCCCGTCGTCAAGGGCGTCAAGGTCAAGATCCTCGACGACAACGGCAACGAGCTTCCCCAGGGCGAGGTGGGCCGCATCTTCGTGGGCAACACCTTCCCCTTCGAGGGTTACACCGGCGGCGGGCACAAGCAGATCATCGACGGGCTGATGTCCTCCGGCGACGTCGGCTACTTCGATGAGCACGATCTGCTGTACGTCAGCGGCCGTGACGACGAGATGATCGTGTCCGGCGGCGAGAACGTGTTCCCTGCCGAGATCGAAGATCTGGTGAGCGGCCATCCCGAGGTCGTCGAGGCCACCGCGCTAGGTGTCGAGGACAAGGAATGGGGACACCGGTTGCGCTGCTTCGTCGTCAAGGTCGACGGTGCCTCGATCGACGAGGACGCGATCAAGACGTACGTGCGCGAGAACCTGGCCCGCTACAAGGTGCCGCGTGAGGTCGTTTTCCTCGATGAGCTGCCACGAAATCCCACCGGCAAGATCCTCAAGCGCGAACTGCGCGAAATGGACGTCGACTAGGGGTTGTTGACGTACCAGGAGAGGCATCCCGGAATGCCGCGGCACGCGATGATCGCGTTGGCATCGGGCGCAGAACCGCGGATCTTGTGTTGTGGGCCGGGAATCGTGCAACTGCGACCGTAGGGGTTCGGGAACGTCGTGCCCATGTAGCAGGGCAGAGCGACAGATTGTGAATCGTCGGTGTCCTGCGCCGCCGTAAACACGGACGGTGTGACGAGGAATGCCAGTGCGGCGGCTCCGGAGAACACGAACGGAACCACTCGACTCTTGAGAACGCGCATACATACCACCAACTCGAATAGGCAGACGCCTATTTCGATAGTAGACCCCGAATTAGGGGTTTCCTACGGATCGCGGGGCAGCCCGAGTAGCCGCTCGGCGATGATGTTGAGCTGAACCTCCGACGTGCCGCCGTAGATCGTCGTTGCCCGGCTGGCCAACAGGAACTCGGCCCACTTGCCCTGCGGCGTCTCCGGATTGCCCACGACGCCGTCGGTGCCGAACGACGAAACCGCGAACTCGGCATACTTCTGACCGGTGCGCATCGACAGCAGTTTGGAGATGGCCGCCGCCGGCATCGGATCTCCGCCTGCCAACGTCAGCAGCGTCGACCGCATGTTGAGCACCTTCGCGGCGTGTCCTTCCGCGATCAGATGTCCGGCCTGGTGCTGCCCGACCTGATCGAACTGGCCATCGCGCATGTAGTTGACGAAGCCGTCGAGGGTGGGCAGGAATGGCGGCTCAGTGCTGCCGATCGACACGCGCTCAGCCGTCAGGGTGGTGCGGCTGACCTCCCAGCCACGGTCCACCTCACCGAGCACCATGTCGTCGGGGACGAAGACGTCGTCGATGAACACGGTGTTGAACATCGCGTTGCCGGTCAACTCACGTAGCGGCTTCACCTCGACGCCGTCACTGCTCATATCGAGCAGGAAGTAGGTGATGCCGTTGTGCTTCGGCGCGCTCGGATTCGTGCGCGCCAGCAGCATGCCCCACTGGGAGTACTGCGCCCCGGTGGTCCAGATCTTCTGGCCGGTGATTCGCCAGCCGCCGTCGACCTTGGTGGCCTTGGTGGTCAGGCTGGCGAGATCGGATCCGGCGCCGGGCTCGGAAAACAGCTGGCACCAGATCATCTCGCCGCGCAGTGTCGGTGGCAGGAAGCGCTGCTGCTGCTCCTCGGTCCCGAACGCCACCACCGAGGGGATCAGCCATGCCGCGATGCCCATGGCGGGACGACGGACCCGGCCGGTGCTGAACTCCTGGGCGATGATGATCTGTTCGATGGGA
Source organism: Mycobacterium sp. 2YAF39 (assembly GCF_052114565.1). NCBI lineage: Bacteria > Bacillati > Actinomycetota > Actinomycetes > Mycobacteriales > Mycobacteriaceae > Mycobacterium > Mycobacterium sp. 2YAF39. The sequence goes on along the minus strand of NZ_JBFREZ010000018.1, from coordinate 31,368 downwards.
TTGGCGGCGCGGCCCCATGGCTTGGGCAGGTGGGGGACCACCCACCCGCCCTCGGCGATCGCGGTGGTGCGCTCCTCGGCCGGAATCGCCTTGAGCCCTGCGACTTCCGCGCGAATCTCGTCGCGCAGCTTCTCCGTATCGGGGTCAAGATCGATATTGAGCTTGCGCGGTCCGGTGCTCGTCGCGATGTCGACGACATGCTGCGGGTAGTCACCCGTGCGGCCGAAACACGCGGCCAGCAGGAGCGCGCGGCGGTAGTACACGTTGGTGTCGTGCTCCCAGGTGAAGCCGATACCGCCGTGCACCTGAATGCAGTCCTGGGTGGTGTGCAGCACGGCTGCGGGTGCCAATGTCGCGGCGACGGCCGCGGCGAACTCGAAAGCCGTTTCATCCGTTGGGTTCTGGCTGTGCTCGTCGATGGCCCGCGCCGCGTCCCACACCGCGGCGGTCGCCCGCTCGGTGTCGGCGATCATCTGGGCGCACTTGTGCTTGATGGCCTGGAACTGGCCGATCGGGCGACCGAACTGCTCGCGAATCTTGGCGTACGCCGTTGCGGTGTCGGTCGCCCACCGCGCGACGCCGACGCACTCCGCGGAAAGCAGCGTCGAAATGACGGCCCGCGCGTGGTCACGGCTCAGGTTGCTCAGCACGCGGTCGTCGCCGACCTCGACGGCGTTGGCGCGCACATCGGCCACGGGGCGAAGGGGGTCCACGCTTGCGACGGCTTCGATCTCCAGCGCCTCGGCGTCGAGCACCACCCATTCCACTCCGCTGTCGATCGCCACGGGCAGCACCAGCATCGTCGCCTGGCCGGCCGCGGGCACGGCTCGCACCTCGCCGCGAATGACCAGGTCCTCGCCCTGTCTGGTGGCCGTCAGGCCGGAGTCGATCGCGTAGGTCGCGATCACCTCGCCGGACGCCAGGTCGTTGAGCACCTTGGCGTCGGGGTCGTTGGCGGCGATCAGGGCGCTGGCGATCGCAGAGGGCACGAAGGGCCCTGGTACCGCGCCGTAACCGAACTCCGCGAGCACGATCGCCAGCTCGAGCACGCCGAAGCCTTGTCCGCCAACGGATTCCGCCAGGTGCACACCCTGCAGGCCCTGTTCGGCGGCGGCCTTCCAATACGGCGGCGGGTTGGGAACCGGTGTCTCCAGAGCCTCGTGCAGCACCTCCGACGGCGCTACCCGCGCTACCAGGGACCGAACCGAATCGGCCAGGTCGTTGTGCTCAGTGGTGATAGCGATGGGCATAGCTGTTGCACCTCATTGTGGCGGCGGTGTTTCCCTATTAACCGGTCGGTTGGGAACCACGATACCGTTCACCACATTGGCGAGGTCCCGGCCGTCCCGGATGCGGCGGCAGTTGTCGACGGCCTCGGCCAGGTATCGCTGCATCGTGTCCCGGGTGTACCAACTCACGTGCGGTGTCAGCACTACGTTGGGCAGCGTGAGCAGCGCATTACCCGCCGGAATCGGTTCGGTGGCGAAGACGTCAAGACCCGCTGCCGCCACACCGCCCCCGCGCAGCGCGGCCACGAGAGCGTCCTCATCGACCACCGCGCCGCGTGAGGTGTTGACCAGCACTGCGTCGGGCTTCATCGAAGCCAGCGCGGCGCTGTCGAGCAAGCCCGCGGTCGCGTCGGTCAGCGGGATGTGCAACGAGACGATGTCGCTGGCGGGCAGCAGCTCGGACAGTGGTCGCCAGCCCGGGTGGCCGTCGTCGCGGGTGCTGGTGTGCAATACCCGGGAAGCGGGAGTGCCCATCGCCGTCACGATGGTTTCCACCCGTTTGGCGATGTTGCCGTAGCCCACCAGACCGACCGTGCACCCGCCGATGTCACGCACCGTCTCGCCCAGGCTCGGATCCGACGGCCAGCCCGCGCCTTCGCGGGTGGCGCGGTCGAGCTCGGTCAGTCGTCGCAGCGCCGCAAGCATCAGCAGCACGGTGCCTTCGGCGACAGAGGGAGCGTTGGCGCCGGGCATGTTCGCCACGGCGATGCCCAGCCGGGTCGCCGTCTCGACGTCGATGGTGTTCACGCCCGCGCCCAGCTTGTGTACGAGCATGCAACGCGGAGCCTTCGCGAGATCGTCCGCGGAGATCGGCCGCAGCACGTGCCAGATCACTTCGGCTTCGGTCAGCTCGCGGTAGAACGTGTCGTCGTCGTCCTCGGCGCAATAGCGGATGTCGAGCCAATCCGCTTCTGGCGCAACGAACTGCGTGACCTTGTCGCCGGGAACGTAGTGCGCCAGGACTCTTAGCGCCACCGCTTCGCGATCCACTTGGCGATGGTATCGGCCTTCTCGCTTCGCGCGCCCGGAGACATGAAGTAGTGGTCGGTGTCGACCGAGTACTGCGACTTGTCCTCGCTCGCGAGTGCGTCGTAGATGCGTTGCGCGTCGGATGGATATACGCCGGTGTCCTGCTCGGCGTTGATGACCAGCGCGGGACACGTCAGACGCGCCAGGTGCGGTTCGGCGCGGGTCTGGGCGTGCCGCAGGCTCCACATACCGATCCAGCTGCGTAGCGTGCAGGCCGCCGCTATGCCGTGTGCTGACCGGTTGGCCTTGACCGGGACCCCCGCGTAACACATGTTGGCAGGCCGCTTGGTGGGTTCCAGACTGGGATCGACCATGCGCGGATCGGCCCACGTCCGCATCACCGTGAACGGACGGTCGGAGAATCCGGCGGCGTGGACGCGCTTGAGTTCGGCCTCGGCCCAGTCGGTGATGGCGTTGTTGCGTTCGGTCTGCGCCGCCCGATAGCGCTCGACGAATTCAGCGGAGAACGGTGGTCCGTTCTGCGATCTGAACAGATCGAGATCGGGATCGCTGGTGAGAGCATCGTTTTCGTCGACGACGGAGGCGTCCATCCACGCGGTGAGCACTTCGGGCCGACCGGGATGGGCGGCGCTCGCGATGTAGGCATCCGCAGGCAGCAGGTCGTTGAGGCCCGCCGCGGGCCGCATGCCCTCCAGCGGTGTCACGTGCGGATCGACGGCTTGGGCCTGATAGGCGGCCATGAGTGAGCCGCCGCCTGAATTACCAAGCAGCACCACTGTTTCCACACCCTGAACCTCACGCAGCCACCGCACGCCTTCGCCGATGTCCACCAGGGCGTGATCGAGCAGGAAACTGCTCTCGAAGCCGCGATAGCGGGTGTTCCAGCCGAGGAACCCGATGCCACGGGTCGCCATGTAGTCGGCGAGATAGTGTTCGGAGAAGTCGATCTGATAGTGCGTGGCGATCATCGCCACCTTCGGCTTACGTCCCACGCCGCGGTAATAGAGCCCCTGACAAGGGTTTCCGCCCGCACCGGCCCGGCGTGCGGTCGGCGACTGCACTCCGACGAATTCACGGGTCACGCCCGGAGTTGCGCCGCTCGCCGGTGCCTTCGTCATACCGCCCCCTTGTGATAGATCGCCCGGTAGAAGACGTTCGCCAGAGCGGTGATGCATCCTTCGTCGTCGACGGATCCGGCCCTGTCTCCGGAAAGCTGTGTGTAGCAGAACTGGTTGAGCATCGACACGAGCGCCACCGCCATCAGATGAGGGTCGTCGCCGACACAGAAGCCATCTTGCTGAGCGTGTTTCACCATCCGAGTGATCAGGGCGATGGGCAGTGAGCAGATGTCGTTCCAGTACTCGGCGAAATCGTCGTTGACCATCGCCAGCTGCGACACGCTGATGATCTCGGCGAGCTGGTGGCGATAGGTGTGCCAGTGCGCGGCCACCGCCTCGTACGAACGCTCCCAGTCCGAAAGTCCCGGTTCGGCCGCCGCGCGGGATCGCTCCCTGGCCTCGTCGCGGAAGCGCAGGGCCCACTCGCGGACCATCGCTTCCTTGGAGTCGTAATAGTTGTAGAACGATGCTGTCGACTTGCCTGCCTCCGCGGCGATGTCCGAAATCGTGGTCGCGAGAATGCCTTTACGGGCAATGACCGAGCGGGCCGCCGCGTCGATCGCCGCCTGCGTCTGACGGCCGCGCAGCGTTGGCAGCTGCTCGCGTGGGCTAGCGGTCACGGCCTCTCCATTGATCGAAACTGAACCTGATGTTAGATTCAGAATTCGAGCTTGACTAGAGGAGCAGCCAGAGATGATCAAGCCGAATAATTCAAATTCCGAGTTCGAGCTCGGCGGTATCAACCATGTCGCACTGGTGTGTGCGGATATGGCGAGGACCGTCGACTTCTACAGCAATGTGCTTGGTATGCCGCTGATCAAGTCGCTCGACCTGCCGGGCGGCATGGGGCAACACTTCTTCTTCGATGCGGGCAACGGCGATTGCGTGGCGTTCTTCTGGTTCGCCGACGCCCCGGACCGCGTTCCGGGTATTTCGTCGCCCGAGGCGATCCCGGGCATCGGTGACATCGTCAGCGCGGTGAGCACCATGAATCACCTGGCGTTCCACGTACCTGCGGAGAAGTTCGACGAGTACCGTCAGCGCCTGAAGGACAAGGGTGTGCGCGTCGGCCCGGTCCTCAACCACGACGAGAGCAAGCAGCAGGTCTCTGCGACGGTGCACCCCGGTGTCTATGTGCGGTCGTTCTACTTCCTGGATCCGGACGGCATCACGCTCGAGTTTGCGTGCTGGACAAAGGAATTCACCGAGAGCGACAACAACACCGCGCCCAAGACCGCGGCTGATCGCCGGCCGAGGGTGACCGTCTAGGTTCGTGGCGGCATCGCTGCGAGCTGATCGATCATCGCGGCCAGCGCGTCGACCAGTTCGTCGTGGCCGAGGCTGATATCGCCTGCCAGCCACGCACTGATCGTCTGCCCGACCCCGCCCACCGCGAAATGCGATGCGGCCCTGACGTGATCGTTCTCCAGCGCCCCGTGCGCGCCGGCGTGCGCAAACAGCAGCGCGGCGAACAACGCCGACGACTCGGCGCGTTTGCGCACGATCACCGTGTTGGACAGCTCGACGTTGAACAGAAGACGACCCACCCGGGTATCGGCGGAGACGGTGCGCACGATGTTGGCCATCGCAGCGCGGGCCTGCTCTTCGGGTGGTGCTGACGCAACGGCGGCCTGGGTGGTCGCGGCGATCTCGGCGATGACCGAATCGAAAACCGCCCCGACGAAGTGGTCCTTGTCGGTGAAGCTCTCGTAGAAGTACCGCAAACCCAAGGTGGCCTGCCCGCAGATGGCCCGCACCGTCAGTTCGGCGGGGTCTTTACCCGCGGCGCCGAGCAGTTCCAGTCCGGCGTCCAGCAGCGTTCGCCGCCGACCGGCGACACGTTCACCCGCGTCGACGCCGCGATACGGGCGCACCTGTGCCATGAATGCCATCTTGACACCCGTCAGCTCCGCGGGCAAGATCAGGAAACACACGTTATCACATTTGCCGATAGGGGCCGACCAATGAAGGTCAGAGAGCCGATCGACCACGTCGGGCGTCCACTCAACGATCCGGTGCTCGCTGGCGGTAGGCGGCCGCCACGGTGGATGTACAGGTCCGACGATGCTGCGTTCATCGGATTGTTGTCCGGCGGCGCCAACGTGATCATGGAGCTCGCTCGGCCCGGCGTCGGCTACGGCGTCAAGGACAGCCGCGTCGAAACCGGTCGGGCAGACCGGCACCCCATCAAGCGCGCCAGGACCACGTTCACCTATCTCGCGGTCGCCCTGTCGGGCAGTGACGAGCAAAAGAAGACCTACCGCCGCGCCGTGAACAAGTCTCACGCCGAGGTGTACTCGAAGCCCGACAGCCCCGTGCAGTACAACGCCTTCGACAAGGACCTGCAGATGTGGGTGGCGGCGTGCCTCTACAAGGGGTTCGTCGATGTCCACCGCATCTTCGTCGGCGAGATGGACGACGACGCCGCGGACCGCCACTATCGCGAAGGTATGACGCTCGGCACGACATTGCAGGTTCCTCCGGAGATGTGGCCGGCAGACCGCAAGGCGTTCGACGAGTACTGGCAGCAGTCGCTGGATCAGATCCACATCGACGATGCGGTGTACGAGTACCTGTGGCCGATCGCTGCCGGCCGCCTCGGTAACGCCACGCTGCCCCGCCCGCTGCAGAAGCGAGTCGACGCGGTCAACCTCTTCATGACCACAGGCTTTCTGCCGCAACGTTTCCGCGACGAGATGCGACTCCCGTGGAATGCGGCCAAGCAGCGCAGGTTCAATCGCGTGATGGCGGTGGTCGGAAGGATCAACAACCTGATGCCGCGGTTCGTCCGGCGGTTCCCCTTCAACTGGATGCTGAGGGATCTCGACTGGCGGATGCGGACCGGTCGCCCGCTGACTTAGGGCGCCTTGACGCGGTAGACGTCGATCTCCTCGGGTAGGCCTTTCAACCGTTGGGGGCCAAGGCTTTCGAAGTTCAATTCCGAGCCCGCGGACAGGTCGCGCACCGTCCGGCTGGCCAGCACCTCGCCCTCGCCGGCCATTGCGCCGATGCGCGCACCGGTATGTACGGCGATCCCGCTCCATTGGTCACCGCGCCGCTCGCACTCGCCGGTGTGGATGCCGATCCGGATCGGGATACCGCGTCCGGCAAGGGCGGGTAACAGGTCGAGCGCGCACCGTGCGGCCCGGGTGGGCGCATCGAATATCGCGAGTATGCCGTCGCCGGTGTGGTTCGCGCGGTGACCGCCGAACGTCGAGACGATGTGATCGACGAGGTCGTCGTGGCTGTCGAGCTGGTGGCGCCAGCGCGAATCACCTTGTGCGCTCAACCGTTCCGTGGAGCCGACGATGTCGGTAAACATCACCGTCCTGAGGAGTCGTTCGTCCGCAGGCTGGCTGGGGCTCTTGCCGATGAACTGCAACACGGCGTCACAGAGCTCGTCGAGTATGTCGAAGCTGCTGTGTGAACCGGCGGGCAACGACTCGAATCGTGCATTCGGAATGCCTGCAGCCAATGCCTGGGCCGCTTCTACGGGGACGAACCGGTCGCCGGGCCTGGCGAGCACCAGGGTCGGCGTGTGCACCGAGGCGAGCACACCCCGCACATCGACGTCCATGAAGGTGCGCCATCGCAGCTTGGCCATGGCCGGACTGGTGATCGACCGTTGCAGCTTGCCGAACATTTCGCGCACGCCTGGGGTATCGGCGGCCTGTCCGTAGAACAATTCCGCGAGCGCGCCCTCACCCCAGTCGCGATCGATCTCGTCGATCTGCGCTTCGATCTCGGATGTGGTGAAGCCCCAGGGAAAGTCGGGCAGATCCTGGGAGAACCGCGCCGCCGTCGCGTACAGAGCGAGGAGGCTGAGCCGCTCGGGGTAGCGGGCGGCGAGGAGGAGGCAGATCGACCCGCCTTCGCTCGATCCCACGAGAACGGGGCGCTCGGCGCCGACCGCGTCGATGACGGCGCGCAGGTCGTCGACTCTGTCGTCGAAGGTGAGAACATCGCCGGCTGGGTCGGAAAGACCTGTACCGCGTCGATCCCACACCACGAATTGGACCGATTCGGAGATCAAGTCGATGAACCGCTTGTACGGACTGTGGGGTTCGTCGACGGTGTCGACGTTGCTCACGACCCAGCCGGCGGACCAGACCACGACCGGTCCTGAATCGCCGAAGATCCGGTACGCGAGGCGTACATCCCCGTTGCGCGCGTAGTGCACCCGCCCGTCGCCCACGTCAATATGGTGTCACCTGGCGCGTCAGCTAGTTGTCAGATTGCGCGCGTAGAAACGGGCACATGCGTACCGAACATGACACCTGGGACATCACGACGAGCGTTGGTTCGACGGCATTGTTCGTCGCCGCAGCACGGGCACTGGAGGCACAGAAGCAGACCCCCGTCGCCGTCGATCCCTTCGCCGAGATCTTCTGCCGCACGGTGGGCGGCCCATGGGCCGACCTCCTCGACGGCACGGCGCCCGACCACGCGCTGAAATCGGCATTCGGTAGCGATTTCGTGAATTTCCAGGGCGTTCGGACCAAGTATTTCGACACGTACTTCGTCAAGGCCGCCGCGGCGGGCGTCCGGCAGATCGTCTTGCTCGCCGCCGGTCTGGACTCACGTGCGTACCGGCTCGACTGGCCTGCGGAGACCGTCGTCTACGAACTGGATCAGCCCCAGGTCCTGAAATTCAAGCGGGACGCGCTGGCCGGGTGCCGGGCAGGCGCACAACGCCGCGAAGTCGCCGTCGACCTGCGAGACGACTGGCCGCGCGCACTTCTGGCGCACGGGTTCGATCCGTCCTTGCCGTCCGCCTGGATCGTCGAGGGACTGCTGATCTATCTGCCTGCCACAGCGCAGATTCAACTCTTCACCGGCATCGACGCGATGTCGGCCCCGGGGAGCCGCGCCGCGCTCGAGGAGGCGGTCCCGATGGACGCCGCGGTATTTGCCGCCAAGCAAGCCGAAGAGCGTGCGGGCGGGACCACCGCGCACGGCGGCCCGTTCTTCCAGCTCGTCTACAACGAGCAACCTGAACCAGCAGCTCAGTGGTTCGGTGCCCGGGGTTGGCGGGCGGATGTCACGCCGCTGCCCGACTATCTGCGCGCACACGGCCGTCCGGTGCCCTCGCCCGACTCCGACGCCGGTTCGATGACCGCGACGATCAGTCTGATCAGCGCTATCAAGGGGTGAGTCGACTCACCGCGTAGCCACGGACGTGACTCTCGACAGTTAAGTTATGCAATGCTAACTTCGCCAAGGTTAGCCTGTCATAACAAGGGGAGAAACGGCGCGTGCCGCTACAAACGGATTTTGCTGCGACGTCGCGCGTCGACAACGACGTCGTGAGCCGGTTTGCCACATGTTGCCGCGCACTGGGTCTGTCGGTCCACGATCGGCGCCGACCGCCGGACCTCCCCGCGGCGCGGTCGGGATTCACCGAGCTGACCCGGATCGCTCGCGAGCAGTGCGACGCGTGGACGGGCCTGGCCGCCGCGGGCGATACGAGTGCGCGCGTCATCGAAGGTGTGTGGCAGACGGTCAAGACCGCCGGTGCGCTGCAGCGGCAGGTCGATCTGGCCGACGGCGACCTGACCTTCACCTACGACAGCGGGCTGTACCTGCGGTTCGCGGCGTCGACGCCGGACGACTTCCAGCTGGCGTACGCCGTCACCCTCTGCGACTCCGGCGACTACGCGGCCGCCGACAAGCTCGTCGATCCGCTCATCACTCGGCGACCACGCTGGCTCGAGGCGCGGTGGGCGCGGGTGGCCATGTACTACCGGACCGAGCGTTGGTCGGACGTCGTGCGACTGCTCACCCCGGTCGTCAACGACTCGAAACTGGATGCGGCGTATGCCCATGCCGTGCGCATCGCGTTGGGCACCGCGCTGGCGCGGTTGGGCATGTTCGCCCCCGCGCTGTCCTACCTGGAGGAACCGGCCGGACCCGTGGACGTCGCCACCGTCGACGGCACTCTGGTGAAGGCGTTGTCGCTTCGGGCGCAGGGTGAAGACCTCGACGCCGCCGACGTGCTCGCCGAGCTCTACGCCGCCAACCCCGAGAACGACGAGGTCGAAACCGCGATCTCGGATACGTCGTTCGGCATCGTGCCGACGACCGCCGCGCGGATCGAAGCGCGTTCGGACATATGGGATCCCGCGACCGAGCCGACCGAAACCGATTTCGTCGACCCCGGCGCCAAGGAGCGCAAGGCCCACCTACTGATCGAAGCCGAGGCCGAGCTCGCCGAGTTCATCGGCCTCGAAGAGGTCAAGTACCAGGTGGCCCGGCTCAAGAGTTCGGTCGCCATGGCGATCCGTCGCCAGGACCGCGGCCTGACCGTGGCCAACCGCGCCAACCACCTGGTGTTCGCAGGCCCGCCCGGTACCGGTAAGACGACGATCGCGCGTGTGGTCGCCAAGATCTATTGCGGCCTGGGGATTCTCAAGAAGGAAACGGTGCGCGAGGTGCACCGCGCGGACCTGATCGGCCAGCACATCGGTGAGACCGAAGCCAAGACCAACGGCATCATCGACAGCGCGCTGGACGGCGTCCTGTTCCTCGACGAGGCCTACGCACTGGTGTCGACCGGTGCGAAGAACGACTTCGGCCTCGTCGCCATCGACACCCTGCTGGCTCGGATGGAGAACGACCGTGAGCGGCTGGTCGTGATCGTCGCGGGCTACCGCAAGGACCTCGACGCGTTCCTCGACACCAACGAGGGTCTGCGCTCGCGCTTCACCCGCAGCATCGACTTCCCGTCCTACTCGCCGCACGAACTGGTCGAGATCGCCATGCGCATGGCCGAGAAGCGGGACAGCATCTTCGAGCCGGCGGCACTGAAACACATGGAGGCGCTGTTCGGTCAGCTCGCGGCCGCAACCACGCCCGACGCCAACGGGGTCGAGAGACGAAACCTCGACATCGCCGGTAACGGCCGGTTCGTCCGCAACCTCGTGGAGCGCTCCGAAGAGGAGCGCGAGTTCCGTCTCGACCATTCCGACACCGACGACTTCACCGATGACGAGCTGATGACAATCACAGACGAGGACGTCACGAGGTCCGCCATCCCGTTGCTTCGTGGCCTCGGCCTGACGGTGCCCGAATGAGCGGTGACAATCAGGACCGCCGCGAGTTCACCTCGAGGACCCCGGTCAACGACAACCCCGACCGCGTCGCCTACCGCCGCGGATTCGTCACCCGCCACCAGGTGTCGGGGTGGCGATTCATCTTGCGACGCATCGCATCCGGCGTGGCACTGCACGACACCCGCATGCTCGTCGACCCACTGCGCAGCCAGTCGCGGGCAGTGCTCGTCGGCGCTTTGGTGCTCATCACCGGGCTCGCCGGCTGCTTCGTCTTCTCGCTCATCAGGCCGGGCGGGGTGGCGGGCAACGACGCGATCCTCGCGGACCGCACCTCGTCCGCGCTCTACGTCCGCCTCGGCGAACAGTTGCACCCGGTGCTTAACCTGACCTCGGCCCGCCTCATCGCGGGACGGCCCGACAACCCGACCACCGTGAAGACCAGCGAGATCGACCAGTTCCCGCGCGGTAACCTCATCGGTATCCCCGGGGCACCAGAACGCATGGTGCAGAACACGACTCGCGATGCCGACTGGACGGTGTGCGACGGAGTGTCGGGACCGGCGGCGGGCGTGACGTTGATCGCCGCACCGCTGTCTGACGGCGGCGAACGGGCGGCGGCGCTGCCCGGCAACGAGGCCATCCTGGTCGCCAACGAGACCGGAGCAAACGCGGGCACGTGGCTGCTGTGGAACGGCCGCCGCAGCATCATCGACCTCAACGACCGCGCCGTCACCTCCGCACTGGGCTTCGACACGGACGCAGCGGCCGGCCGCCCCATCGCGCCGGGACTGTTCAATGCGGTGCCCGAGGGTCCGGCACTAATCGCGCCGGCCATCCCCGGTGCGGGTGAGCCCACGAGCTACGCCCTACCGGTGCCCGCACCGGTCGGTGCGGTCGTGACATCGTTCGGCGCCGACAACTCCCTGCATCACTACGCGGTGCTTCGCGAAGGACTGCAACCGGTTTCACCGGTGGTCGCGGCGATACTGCGCAATACGAACTCGTTCGGCCTCAACCAGCCGCCTCGCCTCGGTGCCGACGACATCGCACGGTTGCCGGAGGCAAGCGCCATCGACGACGGCGCCTACCCGAGCGAGCCGGTCGCGATTGTCGACGCGGCCGCTGCGCCGTTGACGTGCGCTCAGTGGACGCGGCCTGCGGATGCGACCGCGGGATCTCTTCAACTGCGTTCCGGCGTAACGCTTCCGGTGTCCGAACAATTGCGGACGGTCGACCTGGTCGGAGCGGGGTCGGGCACCACAGCCGACCGCGTGGTGCTGACGCCGGGTCGCGGATACCTCGTGCAGACCGTGGGTCAGGATGGCGGAGGGGCGTCGACATCGCCGGTCGGCGCGGCGAACTTCTGGCTCAGCGACACCGGTGTGCGGTACGGCCTGGACACCGAGGAAGACCAGAAGACGATTGCGGCGCTGGGTCTTACGCCACCACCACTACCCATCCCGTGGTCGATGCTGAGCCAATTCGCCCAGGGTCCGACGCTGTCACGTGCAGACGCCCTGCTGGCCCACGACGGGCTCGCAGCCGACCCCCGACCCGCCGTCGTGAGAGAGACCCCATCGTGAGCCGCCTCATCTTCGAAGCGCGTCGCCGGATTGCGCCGCCGACCACCCGCAAGGGCACCATCACCATCGAACCGCCGCCGGAACTGCCGCGGCTGGTGCCGCCGTCGTTGTTGCGGCGGGTGTTGCCCTACCTGATCGTCATCCTCATCATCGGCATGATCGTGGCGCTGGTCGCCACGGGTATGCGGCTGATCTCACCGACAACGCTGTTCTTCCCGTTCGTCCTGTTACTGGCGGCCACCGCGCTCTACCGCGGCACCGACAACAAGATGCGCACAGAGGAAGTGGACGCCGAACGCGCCGACTATCTGCGCTACCTGTCGGTGGTCCGGGACAACGTCCGCGCCCACGCTGTCGAACAGCGTGCCGCGCTCGAGTGGTCACATCCGGATCCCACCCGGCTCGTCGACGTGCCCGGGACCCGGCGACAGTGGGAACGCGATCCTCATGACAGCGACTTCCTTGTGGTGCGAACAGGTCTGCACGATGCGCCCCTGAACGCGATGCTGCGGGTCAAGGACAGCGCCGACGAGGTGGACCTCGAACCCGTATCGCATACGACGTTGCGCGGCCTGCTCGATGTGCAACGCACTGTGCGCGCGGTTCCTTCGGGTATCGACCTGGCCAAGGTGTCGCGGATCACGGTGCTCGGCGAACCGGACGACGTCCGCGGTGCCCTGCGGGCGTGGATCACGCAAGCCGTCACGTGGCACGACCCCGCCGTCCTCGGTGTCGCACTGGTGTCACAGGACTTCGAAAGCGACGACTGGTCGTGGTTGAAATGGTTGCCGCATAACGACATACCCGGCTCCGTCGACGGTGCCGGGCCCGCCCGCTACCTCGCGTCCGATGTTGCGCATCTGCGGTCGGTGCTCGATCCGGCGCTCGACGACCGTGCGCCGTTCGGCGCGGGCGACGATTCGGGTGTCAGGCATCTGCTGGTCGTCCTCGACGACCCTGATTCGAGCACAGCCGACCTGAATGCGCTGGTGCCTCGCGCGGGACTGGCCGGCGTCACGGTGGTGCACCGCATCGCCGAGCCGCCGCACCGCGAGCAGTACGCCGACCCCGAGCGGCCCATCCTGCACGTCGTCGACGGAAAGCTCGAACGCTGGCAGACCGGCGGCTTTGGTCCGTACGTCGACACGGCGGATCACCTCGACGTCGCCACGGCCCGCCACATCGCGCGCCGGCTGTCCCGGTGGGACTCGAACCCCAACCACGCCCGCTCGAGCAATGCCGGCGTGTCGACCTTCTCGACACTGCTCGGCATTCCGGACGCCGCGGCACTGGACGTGGCGAGTCTGTGGGCGCCGCGTGCGCGCACCGACGAGCTGCGGGTGCCCATCGGTGTGACGTCCACCGGCGAACCGCTGATCTTCGACCTCAAGGATGAGGCCGAGGGCGGTATGGGTCCCCACGGCCTGATGATCGGTATGACCGGTTCGGGCAAGTCGCAGACGTTGATGTCGATGCTGTTGTCGCTGTTGACCACGCACTCGGCGGACCGGCTCATCGTGATCTACGCCGACTTCAAGGGTGAGGCAGGCGCGGACATCTTCCGCGACTTCCCGCAGGTCGTCGCGGTCATCTCCAATATGGCCGAGAAGCGTTCGCTCGCCGATCGTTTCGCCGACACGCTGCGCGGTGAAGTGGCGCGCCGCGAACAGCTGCTGATGGAAGCCGGCCGTCGGATACAGGGCAGCGCCTTCAGCTCGGTACTCGAATACGAGGCGGCGATCGCGGCGGGCCACGATCTGGCGCCGATACCGACGCTGCTGGTCGTCGCCGACGAGTTCTCCCTGATGCTTTCCGATCACCCCGAGTACGCCGACCTCTTCGATTACGTGGCGCGCAAGGGCCGTTCGTTCCGCATCCACATCCTGTTCGCGTCGCAGACGCTGGATGTTGGGCGGATCAAGGACATCGACAAGAACACGTCGTACCGGATCGGGCTGAAGGTGGCGAGTCCCGCCGTCAGTCGCCAGATCATCGGCGTCGAGGATGCATTCCACATCGAGGCAGGCCCGGAGCACAAGGGCGAGGGCTTTCTGGTGCCGACGCCCGGAGCCATGCCGGTGAAGTTCCGCAGCACCTATGTCGACGGCATATACGACCCGCCGAGAGTCGAGAAGTCGGTTGTCGTGCAATCGGTTCCGGTGCCACAGCTGTTCACTGCCGGGCATGTCGACGCGCCTGCAGACACGATCGCGGCTGTCGAGCCGGCGGCGCATGAGGACCGTCCGCCACGCAAACTGGTCGCCACGATCGGTGATCAACTCGAGCACTACGGTCCGAAGGCGCCGCGATTGTGGCTGCCTCCGCTCGACGAATCGGTACCGCTCGACGAACTGCTGACGCGCGCCGATGTATCCGAGCGCCAGTGGCAGTGGCCGCTCGGTGAGATCGACCGCCCCTTCGCAATGCGGCGTGACCCGCTGATCTTCGACGCGACCTCCGCCGCGGCCAACGTGCTGATCCACGGCGGGCCGAAGTCGGGGAAGACCACTGCGCTGCAGACGTTCATCCTGTCGGCCGCCGCGCTGCATTCTCCGCGCGACGTCACCTTCTACTGCCTCGACTACGGCGGCGGTCAACTGCGCGCCCTTGCGGATCTCGCGCACGTGGGCAGCGTCGCCTCACCGCTGGAGCCGGAACGCATCAGGCGCACGTTCGGTGAGCTCGAACAGCTGCTTGCCGCCCGGCAAGCACGCGGACACGCTGGCAACGGCGGCGGTGAACGCGACGAGTACGGCGAGGTGTTCCTCGTCATCGACAACCTGTACGCGTTCAGCCGCGACAACACGGACACGTTCAACACGCGCAATCCGTTGCTTGCCAAGGTCACCGAGCTGGTCAATATCGGCATGTCGTACGGCATACACGTGATCATCACGACGCCGAACTGGCTCGAGGTGCCGCTGGCTATGCGCGACGGGCTCGGGCTGCGCCTCGAACTCAAACTCGCTGACGCGCGGGACAGCAACGTGCGGATCACGGGAGCGCTGCGCCGGCCCGCTGAGGCGGTGCCCGCCGATCAGCCGGGTCGCGGCCTGACGATGGCTGCCGAGCACTTCCTGTTCGCGGAGCCGTCGTTGCACGACATCGCAGTCATCAACGGGCGCTACCCCGGCGCCGCGGCACCACCGGTCCGGCTGCTGCCGCTCCAACTGGCCCCCAGCCTCCTTGCTCCGCTGTATCCGGCGCCTGAGCAGGTGGTCGTCGGCCAGCGCGAAGAGGATCTTGCCGCGGTGTCGTTGGCCTTCGGCGACAACCCGCTGCTGATGGTGTTCGGCGACTCCAAATCCGGTAAGTCGACACTGCTGCGCCACGTGATTCGGACGATTCGCGAGAACTCGGTACCGGACCGTGTGGCGTTCACGGTGATCGACCGTCGCCTGCACCTCGTCGACGAACCGCTGTTCCCTGACAACGAGTACACGCCGAACATCGACCGGATCACACCGGCGATGCTGGGGTTGTCGGCGCTACTGGAGAAGCGGCGCCCGCCGGCAGGCCTGTCGCCGCAGGAGCTGAGTGGGTGGAGCTACCGGTCGGATGGAAACGGCCACACGCACTATCTGATCATCGACGACGTGGATCAGATCCCCGACGCCCCCGCAGTCAGCGGACCGTTCGTCGGGCAACGCCCGTGGACCGGCATCATCGGGTTGCTCTCGCAGGCAAGCGAGCTCGGGTTGCGCGTCATTGTCACGGCGCGCGCGACCGGATCGGCGCACGCCTTGATGACCGCGCCTTTGCTTCGCCGCCTGAACGAGCTCCAGGCGGCGATCCTCATGCTGTCCGGCAACCCGCAGGACAGCGGCAAGATCAGAGGGCACCGATTCCGCAGGTTGCCCGCTGGTCGTGCGATGTTGCTCGACGACGGCGACGCCCCGACGTTCCTGCAACTCGTCAATCCGTTCACCGACGCGGTCGCCGGCGGCACCGGCAGCACCGGAAACAGAGGAAGGGAGTTCAACTGATGACTCTGCGCGTAGTTCCCGAGGGCCTCGTAGCGGCAAGCGCCGCCGTCGAGGCGCTGACCACCCGACTGGCCGCCTCCCATGCCGCGGCCGCACCACTTGTCACCGCCGTCGTGCCGCCCGCCGCCGACGCGGTGTCGCTACAGACGGCCGCGACCATGAGCGCGCATGGCGCGCAGCACAATACGATGGCTGCCCTCGGTGTAGAGGAACTCGGTCGTTCCGGCGTTGGGGTTGGCGAATCCGGTACGAGCTATGTCACAGGGGATGCGATGGCCGCGTCGTCCTACCTGATCGCCGGCAGCTGATCATGACCACCCCCATCTGGATGGCCCTCCCCCCGGAGGTGCATTCGGCGATGCTCAGCAGCGGTCCCGGACCGGGACCGATGTTGGCCGCGGCGGGGGCGTGGCAGGCGTTGGCCGCCGAATACTCTTCGGCCGCCGCCGAATTGACCGGTGTGCTCGGTGCGGTGCAGGGCGGCTCCTGGGAGGGGCCGAGCGCGGAGCAGTACGTGGCTGCGCACACCCCGTATCTGGCATGGCTGGCGCAGGCGAGTGCGAACAGCGCGGTGGCCGCTGCGCAACACACCACCGCTGCGACGGCGTATACGACGGCGCTGGCGTTGATGCCTACGCTGCCTCAGCTGGCGCTCAATCACACGCTGCATGCCGTGCTGACGGGTACGAACTTCTTTGGTATGAACACCATTCCGATCGCGCTGAACGAAGCCGACTATGTGCGGATGTGGATTCAGGCCGCGACCGCGATGACGACGTATCAGGCGGTGGCTGGCGCTGCGATGGCGGCGACGCCGACGACGACGCCTGCGCCGTTTCTGCTTGTGCCCGGTGTCGGCGAGGCGGGTTCAGCGGCGGCTGACGCTCATCAGTCGGCCGCGCTGCTCAGTGCCGCCGATGCCAATGCGGCACAGAATCTCGCCGACTCCCTCTCGGACTTCCTGCAGCAGATCGCCAGGTTCTTCGAAGACTTTCTCAATTCGATCCTCGACTTCGCGCGGACCTTCCTCAACAACGTCTTCCAGCTGCTCAGCGACCTCATGAACAACCTCTTCGGCTGGCTCTTCAACCCGGCGTCGGGACTCCTGCTGTTCCTGATCGTCTACGAGGCGATCACCATCCCCGTCGGATGGACCACGTGGTCGATGATCTTCGCGGCCCCGATATTCATCCCGCTGATGATCGCCGCCCTGCTCCCGAAAACGGAAGTGCCCGTGGCGGAGCCGGCACCGGCACCCGAGCCTGTCCCAGCGCCCGCCCCCGTCCGGCCCGCGCCGGTTGCGCGGGCCGAGAGTCTGCCGCCCATGACGTCGGTGGCGCCGACGGTGCCCACTGGAACCGCTGCGCCGTCACCATCGGTCAGCGCCGGGTCCGCCCCGGCCGGTGCCGCGCCGGCACCGGGCGTCGGTGCGGCGGTGCCCTACGCGATCCCCGGCGCCGGCCCCGACGGCGGCGTTTCTCCGACGTTCCGTGAGGGCATCAGCGCCAAGGCGCCGGCTTCCGACGTCGCGGCATCTGCCGCGGCCGCGGCTGCGGCATCGTCGCTGGCCAAACGCAAGGCCCGCCGCAGACGTGCGCAGCCGATCCACCAACGCCAGTACGCCGACGCCTTCATGGATTACGAACCCGATCCCGAAGATGGCGCGCCCGAGGAGCCGCGATCGCGCATGCGCGCGTCCGAACGAGGCGCTGGGACAATCGGTTTCGCCGGTGCCGCGACCACATCTGAGACAGCACAGGCCACCGGACTCACCGAGCTCTCGGGCGACTCGTTCGGTGGCGGACCCAAGGAGCCCATGTTGCCCGGCGACTGGGACCAAGAGGGGGGAACACGCGACTGAACAGACTACTTGAGCCAAACCATCCACGTCAGACCCAAGATCGAAAGGAAATGTCATGAGCATGCTGGACGCTCACATCCCGCAGCTGGTCGCCTCGGAGGCAGCGTTCTCCGCCAAGGCCGCCCTGATGCGCAGCACGATGGCACAGGCCGAGCAGGCGGCGCAGTCGGCACAGGCCTTCCACATGGGTGAGTCCTCCGCCGCTTTCCAAGCAGCGCACGCCCGCTTCATCGAGGTCTCCGCCAAGGTCAACTCGCTCCTCGACATCGCGCAGGTCAACCTCGGCGACGCCGCAGGCACCTACGTCGCCGAGGACGCCGCCGCGGCCAGCACCTATACCGGAATTTGAGCTCTGAACTTCCCAAACTGACGAGAGGAGAATCTGATGTCGCAGATCATGTACAACTACCCGGCGATGCTGGGGCACGCCGGCGAGATGGCCGGCTACGCAGGGGCGATGCACGGCGTCGGTGCGGACATCGCCAGTGAGCAGGCCGCGTTGGCGAGCGCATGGCAGGGCGATACCGGCATGAGCTACCAGGCGTGGCAGGCGCAGTGGAACACCAGCCTCGAGGAGCTCGTGCGGGCGTATCGCGCGATGGCCGCAACTCATGAGACGAACACGATGTCGATGAGCGCTCGCGATGCTGCCGAAGGCGCCAAGTGGGGTGGCTGAATCTCGGTGGCAGCTAACGCAGTTGAGCTGACCGCGGAGCAGGCCTGGTTCGTCGCTGACGTGCTGGGTGCCGGAAGCTTCCCGTGGGTGCTCGCCATCACGCCGCCGTACAGCGATCCCGCGCAGGGTGCGGTGGTCGCGGCCCGGTTGTCCGAGGAGCTGGTGGAGATCGGGGTGATGACCGAGGACGGAGCCATCGATCCCGCTGTTCGCCAATGGGTTACGGCTACTTGCCGGCCACGGCGCTGGCTCGAGCTCAGATTCGTCCGCGGTTCGGGCAACATGCTACGTGGTCAGGTCGCAAGGCGCGCTTCACACACCGACGACCACACCGTCGCGCTGCGCAGCGGTGGACTGGTCACGTTGACGGCGTTGAACATCGGCGACCCGCAGGCGCTGGTGCCCATCCTGACCGCGGGGTTGTCGGGACGGCCGCCCGCGAGGTTCGAGGAGTTCACCATTCCGACAAGGACCGGAGCGCGCGCCGACGAGCAGTTGCGCGGCGGCGCGGCGCTGGACGACGTCATCGAGTTCCTCGGCGTCCCCGCGACATCGCGCGCCGTTGTGGCGGCGGCGTACGCCACCGACCGCAGTTACGTGGAGATCGTCGCGGGCGATCACCGCGACGGTCACCGCGTCAGCACCAACGTCGGCGTCAGTGTCGTCGACACCGGAGAAGGACGAGTGCTCGTATCCCCGTCGAAAGCCTTCGACGAGGAATGGGTTTCGACCTTCACCGCAGGTACACCCCTTGCGATCGCCACCGCGATCGAGCGGCTCACCGCCACGTTGCCCGACGGGCCGTGGTTTCCCCATCAGCAGTTGACCCGAGACTTCGGCTCGGACCAGAGAACGGAACACCAGCAATGGCGTCAGACAGTCAGTTGAACGGCTCCACATCCTTGGCGGCGCCGCCATCGCCGCCATCGATGCCGATCGTTCGGGTCGCGGTGCTCACCGCCGGTGACGCGGGCGGTCGAGTTACGGACATGGCGTTGCCGACCGAGCTTCCGCTGCGTGAGATCCTGCCCGCGGTGCGACGGATGGCGACGGCGACCGATGACGATGACACCGCGCCGGCACCCCTTTCGCTCGCGCCCGTCGGCGGTGCGCCGTTCAGCCTCGATGCCACGCTGAACACTGTCGGTGTCGTCGACGGTGACCTGTTGGCACTGCAACCCGTTCCGGCCGGACCTCCAGCGCCGCGGATCGTGGAGGACATCGGCGATGCCGCGGTGATCTTCTCGGCGGCCAGGGAAACACCCTGGGGCACAGGCCATATCCAGCGTGGTGCGTCGATCTCCGTCATCGGCTTGATCCTGACGGCCACAGTGTTCGCCACTGTGCACCGCATCGCGACCGGTGACGTC
Source organism: Mycobacterium sp. 2YAF39 (assembly GCF_052114565.1). Classification (NCBI taxonomy): domain Bacteria; kingdom Bacillati; phylum Actinomycetota; class Actinomycetes; order Mycobacteriales; family Mycobacteriaceae; genus Mycobacterium; species Mycobacterium sp. 2YAF39. The sequence continues at coordinate 11,443 of NZ_JBFREZ010000018.1, read as the reverse complement.
GCCGGGCTAATGGCGACTGCCGGCGTCGCACTGCTGGCCGTGCTGGCGACGATGATTGCGTGGGGACGCACGCCGAAGCTGGCGACGGCACTGTCGGTCACCGCGCTGGTGCCGATCGCCGCGGCACTCGGCCTGGCCGTGCCCGGCGGGTCCGCGTCGTCGCAGGTATTGCTCGCCGCGTCCGGGGTGACCGCGTGGGCGATCGTGAGCATCACCGTCGCCGAACGTGCGATCGCGGTCTTCACGGCCGTTGTCGTTGTCGGAATCGGCATCCTCATCACGGCGGGCGCAGCCGCGATCTGGCAGGTGGACACCGTCGTCATCGCCTCGATCCTGATCGTGGTGGCCCTCGTGGTCACCGTGCAGGCTGCGCAACTGTCCGCGTCGTGGTCGCGGCTACCGGTGCCGGTGATTCCCGCCCCCGGCGATCCGACGCCGCCGCCACCGTCGCTGAAGGTGCTCGAAGACCTCCCGCGGCGTGTGCGGCTCAGCGATTCGCACCAGACCGGCTTCATCGCGGGCGGCGTGGCGCTGTCCACCGCAGGTGCCCTGATACTTGCGGGGCCCCAGGGTGTTTCGTATTGGGCGTGGTATGTCGTCGGCGCCATCGCGCTGGGATCGGCATTGCGAGCGAGGGTCTGGGACTCCGCGCCCTGCAAGGCGTGGCTGCTCGGTCAGCCGTACCTGATGGCGGTCGCGTTCCTGGCGGCGTTCGCCGCCGAGGGCCGCTACACCGCGGCCTGGTGGGCGCTGGCGGTTCTCGCAGTCCTGACGGCCGTATTCGTGTTCGCGGCGCTGGTTCCGCGCATCGCATCGCCGGATACGTATTCGCTGCCGGTGCGACGCCTCGTCGGCTTCCTGGCCTCGGGTGTCGACGCATCGCTGATTCCGGTGCTTGCGTACCTGGTCGGGCTGTTCGCGTGGGTCTTGAACCGATGAGGCGTCGGTGATGCAGGCGAAGCTGCGGACCCTGCTCGCGGCTGTGACGGTGTCGCTGGCGGTGGCGACGATGAGTTGTCCTGCGGCAGGGGCGATCACGCCACCCGAGGTCGATGCCAAAACGGTGCCGCCTCCGGGTGCCGCTGGTCCAGTGCAGCCGATGGCGCAGCGCAGCCCGTGCGTCGCGACCGGCGTGCTACCCGGCAATGCCCCCGGCGGGCTGAGCCCGAATCAGTCGATGCTCAACCTCGCAGGCGCCGCCAAGTACAGCCGCGGCGACGGGCAACTGGTGGCGGTGATCGACACGGGCGTGCGGCCGGGACCTCGACTCCCGAACGTCGATCCCGGCGGCGACTTCGTCGAGGCGACGGACGGCCTTTCCGACTGCGATGGCCACGGCACCCTGGTGGCGGGCCTGATCGCGGGGCAACCCGGCGCCGACGACTTCTCCGGCGTCGCGCCGGGCGCGCGGATACTGTCGATCCGCTCGACGTCGGCGAGGTTCGCGCCACGCAACACGGGTGAGGATGCGGCGACCGCACGAGTGGTGCTCGATGTCGCAACGCTCGCAAGGGCGGTCGTGCGTGCGGCGGATCTGGGCGCCCGCATCATCAACATCTCTGCCGTGACCTGCCTGCCCGCCAACAAGACCATCGACCAGACCGAACTCGGAGCGGCCATGCGCTACGCCGCCGTCGAGAAGGACGCGGTCATCGTCGCGGCGGCAGGCAACAATAAGGCCGGTTTGAACCCGGGCTCGGCATGCCCGTCGAATCCGTTGTCGGACCCCGGTCTTCCCGAGGACCCGCGGAACTGGGCAGGCGTCACGGAGGTTTCGATTCCGTCGTCGTGGCAGCAGTACGTGCTGTCCGTCGGCTCACTGAACTCCTTCGGTGGTCCGTCCGACTTCACCATGGCCGGTCCCTGGGTGGGGATCGCGGCCCCCGGCGAGAACATCACCTCGATCGGCAACGCCGACGGTGGCGGCCTAGCGAACGCGCTGCCGAGCGATCGTGGGGAGCTCTACCCGCTCAACGGCGCCGGCTTCGCCGCCGCGTATGTGTCCGGGGTTGCGGCGTTGGTGCGCAGCCGGTTTCCGGAGCTGACCGCAGCACAGGTGGTGGAGCGGCTGACGGCAGGCGCACAAGGGGCGGCCCGAGCGCCGTCGAACCTGACGGGCGCCGGGCTCGTCGATCCCGTCGCATCACTGACGTGGGACGTGAGCGCCGCGAGCGAAGGCGCCGGTGAGCCCGAACCCAAGCCGATCGCGGCGCCGCCGCAGCCCGCACCAACGGACACCACGCCGCGCACGGTCGCGTTCGTCGGCACCGGCGTGCTGGCATTGATCGCCGCCGTCACGGCGGCAATCGCCACCAACAGACGAAAGACGGAGGCATCGTGACCATCCGATTGGCATTTGCATTCGTAGCAGTCGTGCTCGCCACGATGGCGTATCCCTGGCAGCGGGACACCGACTACTGGATCCTCGGCATCGCGATCGCCGTCGTCCTGGTCGTATTCGCCTGGTGGCGTGGGCTGTTCGTGACGACCATGGTCGGCCGACGGTTGGCGGTGTTGCGCCGCAACCACTTCAGGCCCAAGCAGCGGGCAACGGACGGCGTCACCGTGGTGCTGCGCGTCGAGGACCCGGCCGAAGTGGGCCTGTCACTACCGTTGGTGGCCGGATACGTGGAGCGCTTCGGCGTCCGCTGTGAAAAGGTGCGGGTGACCAACCGCGACGACGGCGGTGCCCGTACGACGTGGATCAGCATGACGATTGGCGCGATCGACAACCTGGCCGCTCTTCGGGCACGCTCTGCCGAACTCCCTCTGTTCGACACCGCCGAGATCGTCGGCCGCCGGCTTGCCGATCGCCTCCGCGAGACAGGCCTGTCGGCCGTCATCGTCGACGATGCCCCGGCACCACTCACCGAAGGGGGCCGCGAGCGTTGGCGCGGGGTTCGAGGCGACGACGGCGTCGTATCGGCGTACGCGATTCGGGTCGACGAAGGACTCGCCGAGCGGCTTGCCGAGGTGTGGTCACAGCCGACGGAAACCTGGACCGCACTCGAATTTGCGGGCACTTCAGCACATCCCACGGTCAGTGCGCTGTGCGCGTTGCGGACCGCGGAGGCGGTGCGTGCTGCGCCGGTAGCGGGCCTTGTGCTTCAACCGGGCGTTCAGCGGCCATTGCTCACTGCGCTGGCACCGACGTCGACGGCCCGTTTGGACATCCCGGACGCTCCGCTGCCGACGGAGCTCATGGAGCCGGCCGGGTGGCCGGTGGGTGGGCGCTCGCTAGTCGAACATGAAGTCACGCATGAAGCGAGTCATTCTGCGTAGGTAGTCGGGCTGGCTGACATGCAGGATGTGGTTACCCGGGAACCAGTGGAACGCACAGCGATCCCAGTGCTCCCATAGCATTTCGGCCTGCTCCGGCGGAGCCAGCCGATCGCCGAGGCCGGTGATGATGAGCCGTCGGTCCTTGGGAACGAGCGGCGGGTAATTCAGCGGTGAGGAGTACTGCGTCGCGGCCCTGGTGAGCTCCGAATCGGTGTTGGACAGCAGACTGCGCAGTTGCACCATTTTGTTGGCGGGGAACCAGTCCTCGACGGTCTGATCCGGTGTGACGACCGGAACGTTGGGGATGACGGCCTGGATCCGGTCGTCCACGCTGGCGATGACTGCGGAGGTGTAGCCGCCGAGCGACATGCCGGTGAGGCCGATGCGGTCGACCCCGGTGTACTCCAGGTAGTCGATGATCGACCGGAAATCGTGCACCGCTTGCGCCATCGCCTCGGCGAAACCCGAGAAGCCGTTCGCGAAGAATCCGTAACCGCTGAACGGCGAACCCTTTTCGGCGCGGCTGCCGTGGAACGGCATGGTGTACAGCAGCACGTCGTAGCCGGATCGATAGAACCACGGCAGCGAGAAGAACAGGCCGTTGAACAGATACGGCGACCCCATGAAGCCGTGGATCACGCAGAGCGTCGGATGCGGGCCGTCGTCGTGACGCCAGTGCTGGGCGTGCACCACGTTGTTGCGTGTGAATCCTCGGCACTGGTCACGCAGCGCCGGGTTGACGGCTTCGAAGCTGCTGTCGAACCGAATGTTGTGCACGTTGCCCTTGGCGATCCATTCGGCGATCGGGCTGGCCGGGCGGGACGCGACCCGCGGCACCGCAGTGGGGGCCGGGAAGGACAACGTGGGATCTTTCGCGGCGGCCAGCCCGGCGTAGAACTCCAGCTGGTCGTGTTCTGCGCGCGACCGGCTGCCGCGCAGCCCGCCCACCAGCGTCGGAAGCATCGTTGCCGCGAGCAGCGAGGCAATCGCGGTGCGCAGGGCGATGTCGGCAACCGCCGAAGAGTCCACGATGAGCCGCTGGCGCAGCGTCAGGTCGATGCGTCGGGGCAGTCCACGAACCGACGCGTCGGCGCCTGCAACGTCGGGAACGGGGATGGGCGGATCCAACGGGGTGGTGTCCGAAGTGGTCACGTTCCGCATGGTATCCCGAGTGGAAGACTGTCCTCATGTGGAATCCCGACGTCTATCTGACCTTCGCCGACCACCGGGGGAGGCCGTTCTACGATCTGATGACGCGGGTCGCCGCCGAATCGCCGCGGCGCGTGGTCGACCTTGGCTGCGGTCCGGGCAATCTCACTGTCAGCCTTGCGCAGCGCTGGCCAGAGGCCACCATCGAGGCATGGGACAGCTCACCGGAAATGGTCGAGGCTGCGCGCGAGCGCGGTGTCGATGCCCATGTCGGTGATGTGCGGACCTGGGCGCCTGCCCCTGATACCGACGTCGTGGTGACCAATGCCGTGCTTCAGTGGGTGCCCGAACACGCCGAGTTGCTGGTTCGCTGGGCAGGTCAGCTGTCCACCGGATCGTGGATCGCGATGCAGGTCCCGGGAAACTTCGACGCGCCGTCACATGAGGCCGTTCGCAGGCTCGCGCGACGCGATCGATGGTCAGAGCCGTTGCGGGACTTTCCGTTCCGCCAAGGTCAGGTCGATGGACCGACGGGGTACGCCGAGCTGCTCACAGACGCAGGTTGCACCGTCGATGCGTGGGAGACCACCTACATCCAGGGACTCACCGGCGAGAACCCGGTGCTCGAATGGATCACCGGCACCGCGCTCACCCCGGTGAAGAGCCGGCTCGACGACGACCAGTGGCAGCAGTTCCGCGAGGAACTGATCCCGATGCTCGACCAGGCGTACCCCAAGCGCGCGGACGGTACGACGTTCTTCCCGTTCCGGCGGATATTCGTTGTCGCCCAGGTGAACTAGATCCTGCGTTTGCGGTTCAGCAGCTCGACGACCTGCTCGACCAGTCCGTCGATGTCGGCGCCCGTGGTGTCCAGTACGAGGTCCGGGTCCTCAGGCGGCTCGTACGGGGCGTCGAAACCGGTGAGTCCCTTCAGTTCACCGGCGCGTGCCTTGGCATAAAGGCCCTTGGGATCGCGCTTCGCACACTCCTCGACGGGTGTGGACACGTAGACCTCGATGAACGGCAGCTTGGCAGCGTCGTTGAGCGCGCGGGCGATATCGCGATCCGACTTCAACGGAGATACCAGCGACGCCAACGCCACCGCGCCCGCATCGGCAAACAGCCTGGTCAGGTGGCCGACGCGGCGGATGTTCTCGGCACGATCGCCCGGCGAGAATCCGAGATCGTCTGACAGGCCGTGCCGGATGTTGTCGCCGTCGAGCAGATATGCCACATCGCCCGATTCGACCAGCGCCCGCTCCACGGCGACGGCGATCGTCGACTTACCCGACGCCGGAAGGCCGGTGAACCAGATGGTGGCGCCCCGCTGCCCGGTGGCCTTCCACCGGTGGCTGCGGTCCAGAGACGAGGGATGCCAACGGACGTCGTTGCGTGTCTGTACACCCGGCTTGACTTCGCGCGGTTCGATGATCGTTCCTGCGCCGACGGTGTCGTTCGTGCTCTCGTCAATGAGGATGAACGCACCGCTGTCACGGTTGTCGGCGTAGGAGTCGGCGACGACGACCGAACTCGTCCGCAGTGTCACCTCGCCGATGTCGTTGAGCACCAACTCGACTGGGTTGTCGATCTCGTCGAGCGTCTCGGGGTCGAGCCTCGAATGAAGCGCCTGGATGGTGGCGCGAACTGTTCGGGTGCCCTGCTTGAGCGCGACCCGGTCACCGGCGCGCAAGGGGCTGTCGAGGAACCAGCACACCGTGGCGTCCAGTTCGCGCGCGAGCACAGGGAGCGACGCGTCGTCGGTGCCACTGACGAATACGTCGCCGCGGCCGACATCGATGTCGTCGGCGAGCTCGACTGATATCGAAAGCGGGGCAACGGCGGTCGTGCGCTCGTCGTCGAGTGTGTCAACCAGAGTCACCGTCGAACGGGTTCCGGACGGAAGGCTGACGACGGAGTCACCGACCTTCAGCGTCCCGGCGGAAAGCCGGCCGGTGTAGCGCCTGCGTTGTTCCGGGGTCGGACGCGACACCCATTGCACCGGCAACCGCAGCTTCTCTGTCTCCGGGTGTGGCGCCGACAGTTCGATGCCCTCCAGGTATTCCAGCAGGGTCGGACCGTCGTACCAGGGCGTGCGCTCTGAGCGGTTGACGACGTTGTCTCCGTGCTTGGCCGCGATGGGGATGACCGTGATGTCGATTCCGCCGAGACGTTCCGCGGACTGCCGAATCTCGCCGACGACGTCGTCGAACCGGCTCTGGTCGAAGTCGACCAAGTCGATCTTGTTGACCGCCGCCACGAAATGCTTGATACCCAACAGTTTTGCGATCCGCGCGTGCCGGTTGGTCTGTCGCAGCACTCCGGCGCGGGCGTCCACTAGCAGGATCGCCGCGTGTGCATTCGATGCGCCGGTGAACATGTTGCGGGTGTACCGCTCGTGGCCGGGGGTGTCGGCGAGGATGTAGCTGCGGGCGTCGGTGGAGAAGAAGCGATACGCCACGTCGATCGTGATGCCCTGTTCGCGTTCGGCGCGCAGGCCGTCGGACAGTGCCGCCAGGTCGGCGACGCCCTCCTCGTCGGTCACCGCTTCCAGGTGGTCGAGCGGGAGGCTGTCGGTGTCGTGCAGGAGCCGACCGATCAGCGTGCTCTTCCCGTCGTCGACGGATCCGGCGGTGGTGATCCTCAGAAGTTGGCGCGTCATCAGAAATATCCCTCGCGCTTCCGGTCCTCCATCGCGGCCGCCGACGTGCGGTCGTCGGCGCGTGTCTCGCCACGCTCAGAGACGGTGGCCGCGGAGATCTCGGCGATGACCCGCTCGATGTCGGTCGCTTCTGAGCGCACGGCGCCCGTGATGGTCAGGTCCCCGACGGTGCGGTAGCGCACCCATTCTTTGGACGCGGTCTCGCCGTCGGCGGGTTCGGCGTATTCCGACACCGCGAGCAGGATGCCGTCGCGCTCGAATACCTCTCGCTCATGGGCGAAGTAGATCGACGGCAGCTCGAGTGATTCCAGCTCGATATAACGCCATACGTCGAGTTCGGTCCAGTTACTGAGGGGGAACACGCGCACCTGCTCGCCCCTCTTGATCCGGCCGTTGTAGAGCGACCAGGGCTCGGGTCGTTGCGCGCGCGGATCCCATTGTCCGAACTCGTCGCGGAAGCTCAGGATCCGCTCCTTCGCGCGGGCGCGCTCCTCGTCGCGACGCGCACCCCCGAATGCGGCATCGAATCCGCCTGCGTCCAGGGCATCGAGCAGCGTCCTGGTCTGCTGCCGGTTCCGCGACGCGCCGGGGCCCGGATCGGGAACTCGGCCACTGTCGATCGACTCCTGCACCGACGCGACGATCAGCTTGTGGCCCTCACCGGTGACGCGGCGATCGCGGAACTCGATGACCTCGTCGAAGTTGTGGCCGGTGTCCACGTGCATGACGGGGAAGGGAAGCTGGCTTGGCCGAAATGCCTTCTCCGCCAGCCGGAGTAGCACGATGGAGTCCTTGCCAGCGGAGAAGAGCAGCACCGGGCGCTCCAGTTCGGCCACCACCTCGCGGATGATGTGTACCGCCTCGGCCTCCAGTACGCGCAGTTCGTCGACATGCAGCGTGTCCTCTGTCATGTCGGCAGGCCCTCCCGTTCCGCATCCGCGCGGTACCGGTCCACCCATTCGTCGGAGCGCTGATCGGCCTGGCGCTCCAATACGGGCGCGGGGGCAAGCCGCCGGTCCTGTCCGACCGCCTCGAGGACGTCGCCGACAATCTGAGTGAGGTTGCGCCACAACACCGGATAGGAGACCTCGATCCGGTCGACCTTCTCCTCTTCGAACCAGGTGCGCCAGCCCTCCTCCTGCGCACGCAGCATGGTGATCACGTGAGCGATGGCGCCGGCGTGGTATTCGGCGCGGGAGTCCCGCGTCGGGTCCGGCCGGCCGCGCCAGACGCGGGTCTGCACCGCACGCCAGAACGAAACCGCTTGGGAGACAACATCGGGCCGGTATACGTGGACCAGGACGGGGTCGCTGCCGATGACGTCGCGAAGCGCCGCGAGCAGGCCTGTACCCGATCGCTCGGGCAGTCCCGCCGCCCGGTCCAGCAGCAACGGCGTCTGATTCCACATCAGCTTGCCGCCCCAGACTCCGTTGGGAGTGCGTCCGACGGTCTGGATGTAATCGCGCCAGATCTCCGGCGGTGCGAGATCCGGCTTTCCCTCGTCCAGCGGATCGAGCAACCGGAGGATCGACTCGTCGTCCACACCGTCGAACCACTGCCGCGGCTGTGGCGACTGGCTGGTGGTCGGGAGGTACTGAAAGAACTCCTGCGGCTCACCGGCCACACCAGTCGCCCGCAGCGATTCGACCAGCAGCGTGCTGCCGCTGCGTTGCGACGCCAACACGAGGTAGGCCGTCGGATGGGCTGACATTCGCGTGAGCCTAATCGCATTCAAATCGACTGGCACATCAGGGGTTAACAATCACCATGACCAAAACTATTGTCCGGAAACCTCTTCTTCCCCGATGCCGCGTTCGGACGCGATGGCCGACCGGCTGGTCAGCGACTGTCCATGAATACTCAAGTAAGTCTCGGTATAGCGCTCCGCAATTCGGGTACCCGCGAAGTCGGAAGGAATGACGTCGTTGGTCTTCTGTCGCCACTCGTTGAGCAGCAGCGCGAGGTCGTTGGCGATGGCCTCTGCCTTGTCGGACGCATCGGGCCCGAGAAGGTTCTTCGATTCGGTGGGGTCCTCGCCGAGGTCGTAGAGTTCGCGGGCGGGACGTGGCGCCTGCACCAGCGGTGCGACAGTCTGACCGGGCGCGCTTTCGGCGATGTCCCACGGCAGATCGAGGAGCGGGCGCTCCGCGTAGTTCTCGATGTAGCTGTATTCCTTGGTGCGGATCGCCCGGATCGGGTCGAACGAATCGTGGTAGGTCTTCGTGGTGTACACCTCGGTGCGAGCCGGCACCGAGTGCGCGTGACGCAGGTTGTCGCCGTGTGAGATGCCTTCGATGTCCGCGGGGACGTCGACTCCGAGTAGATCGAGCAGCGTCGGCACCAGGTCGACGCCGCTGAACAGTTCGTTGTAGACCCTTGGCGCGATCGCGGCGTCCCGAGGGGGCCGGACGATCATCGCAATACCGGTGCCCGCGTCGTACAGAGTGGACTTGGCGCGGGGGAGCGCAGGACCGTGATCGGTCATGAACACCACCCATGTGGTGCGGTCGAGTCCGGTCTGCTCGAGTGTGTCCAGTAGTCGGCCCACAGCGGCGTCGGCCACCGAGATGGATCCGTAGAACTCGGCGAGGTCCTGTCTGACGTCAGGGGTGTCGGGCAGGTAGTCGGGAACGGCCACGCCGGAGGCGTCGGCGGGTTCATAGCGCTCGCGGGGATACGGCCGGTGCGTCTCGAAGAATCCGGCGGTGAGTAGGAACGGATGTGAGGGCGGGTCGGTGAGCCACCGGGCGGCCTGTTCGACGACGTACTCGCAGTATGAGTTCGAGACGTCGAATTCGTCGAAGCCCAGCCGCGGTGGATGTGACGTTTCGTGCTGCATGCCGAATAGCGCGGTGTACCAACCGGATTCGGAGAGTAGGTGGGGGAGCGTGCGGATGCCGGTCCGGTACTCCCAGCCGTGGTGGGCCAGCCCGACCAAGCCGTTGCTCTGTGGGTATCGGCCCGTGAAGAGGGAACCGCGCGACGGGGAGCACAAGGGTGCGGTGGCGTGTGCGTGGGTGAGCAGTATTCCCTCGGAGGCCAATCCACAGGCTGGTGTTGAGCTGGTGGTTTCGTGTCGGCACCGTGCGTAGTGTCGAAAGTATGTTCGATCAACTTGTCGAGGCGGCCACCGGGAGCCGTGTCCCGGCTGCGGTGGGGGCGTGGGCGCGGGTGGAGAACGCCGCCTGTGCGCGCCGGTTGTTGGCGATGGCCGACGAATTGGAGCGCATGCTGGCGGAGGACGGCTCCGACGAACGCACGCAGTGGTGTCTTGACAACTGGGATGCCGTGGCGGCCTCGGTCGCCGCCGCCCAGAACATCTCGTTGGGGGTGGCCGCGCATCAACTGTTGATCGCTGATGCCCTGCGCCACCGCCTCCCCCGGGTGGCGGAGGTGTTCACCGCCGGTGCGGTCTCCTACCGGTTGATCGCAGCGGTGGTGTCGCGCACGCGATTGATCAAGGACCGTGATGCGTTGGCCAAAGTCGACACCGAGATCGCCGCCCACCTCAGTTCCTGGGGTTCGCTGTCCGTGGACAAGACGCACCACGAGATTGATTACTGGGTCGATCGATATGACCCCGCGGCGGTGCGGCGCAGCGAAGATCACGCCCGCGGCCGCTACGCCGATATCCGTAGGCCTAAGGACGGCGCCGGCACCGCCGACGTGGAAGCCCGGTTGTTGGCCACTGACACCGAGGCGCTGGACCAACGCCTCGATGCGATGGCCCGCATGGTCTGCGACAAGGACCCCCGCACGATGGACCAGCGTCGCTCAGATGCTCTCGGCGCGATCGGGCACGGCGGCGATCGCCTCACCTGCGCATGCGATAACCCCGACTGCGCGGCGGCCCGAACCCAGCCAAGTGCGGTCATCGTCCACGTCGTGGCCGAAGAGAAGTCGCTAAGCGATGACACCCCCGCCCAGCTGGACGGCGAAGAAGCACCCGTTCCGACATGGGCTGAGCTTCGGGACATGACGTTCACCGAAGCACTCACAGACCCCCGCCCGCCACCGGCCGGACCCGCGGCGACCCCACCGGCGGTGCTGTTGGGCGGCGGGATGCTGCCCGCCCCGCTGTTGGCCGCCAAAGTCGCGGGCACCGCGAAGATCGTGCCGATCGTGCACCCCGGCACCAAGGGTCCAGAGCCCCGCTACATTGCCTCGACTGCGTTGGCCTGGTTCGTGCGGTGCCGCGATATGACGTGCCGGTTCCCGGGCTGCGATCAACCCGCCGACCACTGCGACATCGACCACACCATCGCCTACCCGACCGGCCCGACGCAGGCATCCAACCTCAAATGTCTATGCCGAAAACACCACCTGCTCAAGACATTCTGGGGCTGGCACGAC
>NZ_JBFREZ010000017.1:0-48399 GCF_052114565.1 Mycobacterium sp. 2YAF39 | reverse complement strand
CACCTCCCGGCGGGAGGGACGCGCACAGCGACCCCATCAACTGACACACGTTGTGATGAGTGATCCCCACACCTTTAGGCGCACCCGTCGTACCCGAGGTGTAGATGATGTACGCGATGTCCTCGGAATCCGGGAATGGCAGGACGGCGGTCGGCTGAGTGGCCGCGCGGGGATCATCGATGTCGATGATCGCAAGATCGTGCCCGGATAACCGCCGCCCCAGGTTCGCGGTCGTGACAACCGCGATCGGCGCGGCATCAGTGAGCATGAACCGGACCCGCGCATCGGGCAACGCCGGGTCGATGGGCAGGTACGCTGCCCCGGTTTTGAGTACGGCCATGACCGCCACGAGCGCATCAGCGGACCGCGGCATCAACAGCCCTACGAGGGTGCCCGGTCCCGCGCCATACCCAACGAGCAGGTGCGCCAGCCGATTAGCTGCCTCATCGAGCTCGCGGTAGGTCATCGAGCGACCGTGGAAGCTGATTGCCGCCGCCGACGGGTTGCTCGCGACCTGAGCCGAGAACAACGCCGGGATCGACGGCGACAGGGCCACTGGCGCACTCAATGCCTCGCGGTTACTGAGTTGCTTCAGACGGAGTCGCTCAGCGTCGTCGAGCACATCGATCGAGGAAACGTGCCGGGCCAGATCGGCGGTCATCGCCACCAACAGCCGCTCGAATCGCTCGGTCAGCGTTTCGACGCTGGCCGCGTCGAACACATCGGTGCGGAATTCCACCGCGCCGGAGATCCCGGCAGGCACACCGTCATCGGTGAATCGCTCGGCGAGCGAGAACGTCAGATCCATCCTTGCAGTGCGCGTCTCCAAGGGTAGTGCGCTGATCCGCAAGTCGCCCAAGCCCAGCCCGGCGGCCCGATCGGTCGGCAGGTTCTGCCAAGCCAACATCACCTGCACCAGCGGATGACGGGCCAACGACCGGACGGGGTTGAGACGGTCGACGACGACCTCGAACGGCACATCCTGATGCTCAAAGGCAGCCAGGGAACGCCGTTGAACCTGATCGAGCACCTCGGCGACGGTGGGATCATCAGCCAGATCGACCCGCAACACCAGGGTGTTGAAGAAGCAACCCACCAAATCATCAAGTACGGGATCGCGTCGCCCGGCGATCGGGAACCCCACCGCCACATCCGAACTCGTGCTGAGTTTTGACAGCAGCACCGCCAGTGCGGCTTGCACCACCATGAAACTGGTGGCGTTGTGATCGCGGGCCACCCGCGCTACTTGCTGTTGCAGCTCGGCGGACCAGTCGATGTTCACGGTGGCGCCGCGGTAGTCGGCGACCGCCGGATAGGGCCGATCGGTGGGCAACTGCAACTGCTCAGGCAGCCCGCTCAGCGCGCCTTCCCAGTAGCCCAATTGGTCGGCGATGGGACTGCTGAGATCATCCAGATCGCCGAACTGCGCGCGCTGCCACAGCGTGTAATCGACATACTGCACCGCCAGATCGGTCCAGCCTGGAGGTTGCCCCGCGCACCGGCCCGAATAGGCCACACCAAGATCGGAAACCAGGGGTGCGATCGACCACCCGTCGGCGGCGATGTGATGGACCACCGCCACGAGCACATGGTCATCGTCAGTGAAGCGGAAAAGTCTTGCTCTCAGTGGGATCTCGGTCGCCAGATCAAACGGGTGGCGCGCCTCGTCCTCGACAGCCTGCGCGATTCGGGCTTGCGACCAACCGCCGGCATCGACGACCTGCCAATCGATATCGGCATCTTCGGTTTCGATGACCACCTGCTGCGGGACGCCGCCACGAGCGGTGAACAGCGTCCGCAGGGCCTCATGACGGCCCACCACGTCAGCCAGGGCGGCACCGAACGCGTCGACATCCAGCGGTCCGTTGAGCCGCACGGCAAGCGGCATGTTGTACACCGGCGACGGCCCGAGTAACTGGGCCAGGAACCACAGCCGGTTCTGGGCAAAGGACAGCGGCACCACCGACGGACGGTCCACGACGACCAGCGGCTCGAATCCGCCCGTGCCCGCACCACCGATCCGCGGCGCCAACGCGGTGACCGTGGGCGCTTCGAAGATCGTCCGCACCGAAAGGTCCACATCGAGGCGGGTGTTGACCGCGGCGATCAGCCGCATCGCCGATAGCGAATCCCCACCCAGATCGAAGAATGAATCATCGACCCCGACTCGGTCCACACCGAGGACTTGGGCATAGATGCCGGCGAGGGCCGTCTCGATCGCCGTGCTGGGGGCCCGATACTCACCGGCGATGTATTCCGGCGCGGGCAGCGCCCGTGTGTCGATTTTGCCGTTGGCAGTCAAAGGCATCGTGTCGACAACCACGATCGCGGCGGGAACCATGTACGCCGGAAGGCGGTCAGCGAGCGCGCTGCGCACCTCGACCGGATCCGCCGTGCCAGCGAGATAACCCACCAGTCGCTTATCGCCACGCGGGTCCTCACAGGCGATCACTACCGCCTGGTCGACACCGTCGAATCCATTGATCGCCGAATGGATTTCACCGAGCTCGATGCGGTAGCCGCGGATCTTGACCTGCTCATCGGCACGCCCGCGGTACTCGAGTTGCCCGTCGGCGTCGTATCGCACCAAGTCTCCGGTGCGATACATCCGCGCCCCTGCACCGGCGAACGGACACGCCACGAACCGCGTCCCGGTCAGACCCGCACGCCCGAGGTACCCGAGACCGACACCGTGGCCGGCAACATACAACTCACCCACCACGCCGGGCGCCACCGGTCGCAGCACGTCATCGAGCACGAAGAAGCCGAGGTGGGCCAACGGCAACCCGATCGGGCTCACTGCGGCATCAACGTCGCTCGCGGTGATTTCCCGGAACGACGCGTGCACCGTCGTCTCGGTGATGCCGTACATGTTGATCAGGCGCGGCGAATCCGGATGGTTGTCCAGCCACGTCCGAAGACGCTGTGGTTCAAGGGCTTCCCCGCCGAACACCACCGTATCCAATGAGAGCCGCGAGCCCGGGGCATCGATACTCTGCAATGCATAGAACGCCGAGGGCGTCTGACTCAGGACAGTGACCTGTTCGGCCGCCAGCAGTGCACGGAATTCCTCGGGCGCGTGTGCGACGTCCTCGGTAACGACCACCACCCGCCCACCACCGAGCAGCGCACCGAAGATCTCCCACACCGAGAAGTCGAACGCGTACGAATGGAACTGGCTCCATACCCCGCCAGGCGGAAGGGCGGCGTGCAGGGGCTTCAACAGCGCGGTGATGTTGCGGTGGGTGATGGCCACCGACTTCGGGATTCCGGTCGTCCCCGACGTGTAGATCAGATAAGCGATGTTCTCGGGATCCGGGAATGGCAATGCCGTGCAGAGCTGCGTATCAGTGCGGGGATCATCGACCTCGATGACCGGAACGCCTCGCCCGTCCAGCCCAGAGCGCAGGCCGGGGGTGGTGATGACAGCGATCGGTGCGGCATCGGTGAGCATGAATCCGACCCGCGTGTCAGGCAGCGCAGGGTCGATCGGCAGGTAAGCGGCTCCGGATTTCAAGACCGCGAGAATCGCCACGATCGCCTCGGCCGAACGTGGCAGCAGCAACCCCACCAGCGTGCCCGGGCGCGCGCCGTGGTCAACCAGCAAGTGCGCCAGCCGATTAGCTGCCTCATCCAGCTCGCGATACGTCGTGGCGCGACCCTGGAAGCTGAGTGCCGCCGCCGACGGGTTGCTCGCAACCTGAGCGGCGAACAACGCGGGAACAGACGTCGTCGTACTCGCGGGTTGCGTCAACGCCGCGCGGTTGCTGACTCGATCCAGCCGGGCATGCTCGACCGCATCGAGCACGTCGATCGACGAGAGCGACCGGGCGGGATCGGCGGTCATCGCCTCCAGCACCCGGACCAGCCTCTCGAGCATCGTTTCAATGCTTGCCGCGTCGAACACATCGGTGCGGAACTCCACGACGCCGGAGACCCCGGCGGGCTCACCGTCACCGGTGAAGCGTTCCCCCAACGCAAATGTCAGGTCGACCCTGGCGGTAGGGGTCTCCAACGGCAGCGCTGAGACGTGTAGGCCGCCCAAGGCCGCCCCGACGGTCGGATCCCCGGTGAAGTTCTGCCAAGCCAACATCACCTGTACCAGCGGATGGTGCGCGAGCGACCGGTTGGGGTTCAGCCGATCAACCAGCACTTCGAAAGGCACATCCTGATGGTCGTAGGCCGCTACGGAGCGCCGCCGAACCTGGGCCAACAGTTCGACGATGCTGGGATCGCCGGCGAGATCAACGCGCAGCACGAGTGTGTTGACGAACAACCCGACCAGGTCATCGAGCGCGGGATCGCGGCGCCCAGCGATCGGAAAACCCACCGCCACATCACTACTGGCGCTTAGCTTGCCGAGCAGCACAGCCAGAGCAGTCTGAACCAGCATGAAATTGGTCGCGCCCTGCTCCCGCGCGACCCGAACCATTCGCTGATGCAGTTCGGCAGGCCAGTCGATCGCCACCGTGGCGCCCCGATGATCAGCCGCAGGCGGATACGGCCGATCAGTGGGTAGCACGAGCCGCTCCGGCATACCCGCGAGCGCGGCCTGCCAGTACGTCAGCTGTGTGGCAATCAGGCTTTCTTCGTCGTCGAGCCGGCCGAGTTGCGCGCGCTGCCACAGCGTGTAGTCGGCATACTGCACCGGCAAGTCCGCCCAACCCGGAGCCTGCCCGGCGCACCGCCTGACATACGCATCGCCCAGATCCTTGACCAGCGGTGCGAGCGACCAGCCGTCGGCGGCGATATGATGAACCACCGCCACGAGTACATGCTCGTCATCGGAAATGCGGAAAAGCCTTGCCCACAGCGGAACCTGGCTCGCCAAATCGAACGAGTGGTGCGCTACGTCATCGACGGCCCGATCCAGCTCGCCGGCCGGCCAGGCACTCGCATCGACGACTGTCCAGCCAAAGTCGGCCTTCTCCGCAGGAATCACCACCTGCCGCGGAACACCGTCAACAGTGGTGAACACTGTGCGCAGGCTCTCATGGCGGCCGACCACATCGACGAGCGCCGCACCCAACGCCTCGGCATCCAGTTCGCCCTGCAGTTGCAATGCCACCGGTAGGTTGTAAACCGTTGCAAGTCCCTGCAGTTGACCGATGAACCACAGACGGCTCTGAGCGAACGACAACGGCACCACGGCCGGGCGCTCCATCGCCACCAACGGATCCATCCGGTTCTCGCCGGAGCCGATCCGCTGAGCCAGCTGGGCCACCGTGGGCGCTTCGAACACCGCACGCACCGAAAGGCCGGCATCCAGACCGGTGTTGACCGCGGCGATCAGCCGCATCGCCGACAGCGAATCCCCACCCAAATCGAAGAACGAATCATCAACGCCGACACGCTCAACACTCAGCAGTTCGGCGTAGATCCCGGCCAGGACATCCTCGGTGACAGTGGTTGGAGCGCGATACTCACCGGCGGTGTATTCCGGCGCAGGCAACGCGCGATGGTCCAGTTTTCCGTTGCGCGTCAACGGAAAAGCGTCGAGTACGACGACGGCGGCCGGAACCATGTATGCGGGCAGATGTTCGGCCACCGAAGCACGCGCCGCTGCCGGATCCACGGTCCCGGTGATATAGGCGACCAGACGTTGGTCACCGGGGCGGTTCTCGCGGACGATCGCCACCGCGTGCTCGACACCATCAACACCGGCAAGCGCTGCCTGGACTTCGCCGAGTTCGACACGATAGCCGCGAATCTTGACCTGGTCGTCGGCCCGGCCCAGATAGTCGATCTGTCCATCAGCACGCCGGCGCACCACATCTCCGGACCGATACATCCGCGCGCCGACACCGCCGAAGGGACATGCCACAAAACGTGAGGCGGTCAGACCTCCCCGCCTGATATAGCCGACGCCCAAACCGTCGCCCGCCACATACAACTCACCCACCACGCCGGGCGCTACCGGCCGCAACCATTGATCGAGCACGAACAAGGCCAGATGGTCCAGCGGCACACCGATCGGGCTCACCGCACCCTCGACGTCACTCCCGGTGATCTCTCGAAGCGAGGCGTGCACCGTGGTCTCGGTGATGCCGTACATATTGATCAGCCGGGGTGAACCCGGATGGTTGTCCATCCATCTCCGGAGGCGCTGTGGCTCAAGGGCTTCCCCGCCGAACACCACCGCCTGCAGCGCAAGCCGCGCGGCCGGCACTTCAACACTCTGCAACGCAAGAAACGCCGACGGAGTCTGGCTCAACACACTTACTTGCTCGGCGGCCAGCAACCTCAGGAATTCTTCGGGCGAGCGGATCACGTCGTCGGGGACCAGCACCAGCCGCCCACCGCCGAGCAGCGCGCCGAAAATCTCCCACACCGACAAGTCGAACGCCAACGAATGAAACTGGCTCCAGACTCCCGCCCACGCCACGATCGAATCCAGAGACTTCAAAAGTCCCATGACATTGCGGTGGGTGATCGCCACCCCCTTCGGCACCCCCGTGGTGCCCGAGGTGTAGATCAGGTAGGCAATGTCCTCCGGCGCCGGGGCCGGTAATGCCGTGGCGGGCCGGCGCTCAACACGGACATCTCCGACATCGATGACAACAACCGGGTGCGCGTCCAGCCGAGACTGCAGACCCGCCGTCGTGATGACGGTGACCGGCGTGGCGTCGGTGAGCATGAACCCCACGCGTGCATCGGGCATAGCGGGATCGATCGGCAGATAGGCCGCCCCGGTCTTGAGCACCGCCAAAATGGCCATCACCGCGTCAGCCGAGCGGGGCAACAACAACCCCACCACCGCGCCCGGGCGGGCGCCATGGCTGACCAACACGTGTGCCAGCCGATTCGATGCCTCATCGAGCTCGCGGTAGGTCATCGACAGATGCGCGGACGTCAGTGCAACCGCGTCCGGCGTGGACGCGGCCTGAGCTGAGAACGCCGCTGGAATCGACACCGTCACAGCTGGTGGCGCGTCCAACACTGCGAGGTTGCTGATCCGTTCCAGCTGGACATGCTCGACCTCGTCAACCACGTCGATCGAGGAAACCCGGCGGTTGGTCTCGGCAGTCATCGCACCGAGTACCCGCTCGAACCGGTCGATCAGCGTCTCGATGGTCGTGGTGTCGAATACATCCGTACGGAACTCGACCGACCCCGAAAAGCCTGCCGGGTCGCCACTATCGGTGAAATGCTCGGCCAACGAGAAGCTCAGATCCATGCGGGCGGTGCGCGTCTCCAACGGCAGTGCGCTGATTTGCAAATCGCCCAAACCCAGACCGGCGGCCGGATCAGTCGAGAGGTTCTGCCAGGCCAACATCACCTGCACCAGTGGATGATGGGCCAGCGATCGAGTGGGGTTGAGGTGGTCGACGACCATTTCGAACGGCGCATCCTGATGCTCATAGGCGGCCAGGGATCGCCGTTGAACCTGATCCAACACTTCGGCGCTACTGGGATCACCGGTCAGATCAACTCGCAGCACCAGCGTGTTGACGAACAATCCCACCAAATCATCGAGTGCGGGATCGCGCCGCCCAGCGATCGGGAAGCCCACCGCCACATCGGTACTCCCGGTGAGCTTGAACAGCAGCACCGATAAGGCGGCCTGCACCACCATGAATGTCGTCGCGTTGTGCTCGCGGCCGACCCGCATGACTTGCTCCTGCAGCGCTGCAGACCAGTCGATGGCCACCGAGGCGCCGCGATAGTCAGCCACCCGCGGATAGGGCCGGTCGGTAGGCAACTGCAGGCGGTCCGGTACCCCGGACAGCTCCTTCTGCCAGTACGCCAACTGGGCGGCGATCAGACTGTTCGGGTCTTCAAGATCCCCCAGCTGCCTGTGCTGCCAGAGCGTGTAGTCGGCGTACTGCACTACAAGGTCGGGCCGGTCAGGTGATTCTCCCGCGGTTCGACTGGCGTAGGCGGTCCCCAGATCACGGATCAGCGGGGCGATCGACCAGCCATCGGCAGCAATATGGTGGACCACCGCCGCCAAGACATGCTCATCGTCGGCGACGCGGAAAAGTTTGGCTCTCAAGGGTATTTCGGTGGCCAGATCGAAGCTCTGGGTTGCGATGGCATCGACAGCGCGTTGAAGGTCGAGTGCCGGCCAATCGCTGGCGTCCACAAACTGCCAACCGAGATCGGCGCGCTCGGGCTCGAGAATGATCTGCTGCGGGACGCCGTCCGTCGCGACGAATAGTGTGCGGAGGGATTCGTGGCGACGCACCACATCGGCCAGCGCCGCACCCAACGCGTCGGTATCCAACGAGCCAGTCAACCGCAATGCTACCGGCAGGTTGTAAACCGTTGAAGATACTTGCAATTGGTCGATGAACCACAGTCGGCTCTGGGCAAATGACAACGGCACAACCGTCGGGCGCTCCGCCACGTTCAGCCGCTCGAGCTGGTCGCCACCGAAGCCGATGCGCTGGGTCAGTTGAGCCACCGTAGGCGCTTCGAACACCGCCCCCACCGAAAGGCCGACTCCCAGCGTCGTGTTCACCGCAGCGACGAGGCGCATTGCCGACAACGAATCGCCACCGACGTCGAAGAACGAATCATCAACCCCGACTCGGACCACGTCCAACACACTGGCGAAGAGGCCTGCCACGATCTCCTCGGTAACCGTGCTCGGTGGTCGGTAGCTTTCGGCGTCGTGATACCCCGGCGCAGGCAGAGCGCGGGTGTCGACTTTGCCGTTGACTGTCAACGGGATCGCGTCGAGCGCGACGACCGCGGCGGGCACCATATAGTGCGGCAACCGATCAACCAGTGCGGCTCGGACGGCGGCCGGATCCGCGGTCCCGGTGACATAACCCACCAGACGCTTGTCACCGGGGCGGTCTTCGCGGGTGATCACCGTCGCCTGCTCGACGCCCTCCAATTCACCAAGTGCGGTCTGTATTTCACCCAGTTCGATGCGATAGCCGCGGACCTTGACCTGCTCATCGGCTCGGCCCACATACACCAGTTGGCCGTCCGCACCCCAACGCGCCACATCCCCGGTGCGATACATTCGCTGCCCGCCGTGGCCGAACGGGCAGGCGACAAAACGCGACGCGGTCAAGCCGGGCCGTCCCATGTAGCCGACACCGACCCCGGCGCCGGCCACGAACAACTCACCGATCACACCGTCGGGTACGGGCCGCATCCACGGATCCAGCACAAACACGCGAAGATGCGTCAACGGCACGCCGATCGGGCTCACCGCATTGGCGACGTCGCTTGCTCCGATCTCCCGGAACGAGACGTGCACCGTCGTCTCCGTGATGCCGTACATGTTGATCAGACGCGGAGAGTCCGGATAGTGCTCCAGCCATGTCCGGAGACGCTGTGGCTCAAGAGCTTCCCCACCGAACACCACGGTCTCCAGGGAGAGTCGCGAGCCAGGGAAATCGATACTCTGCAGCGCATAGAACGCCGAGGGCGTCTGACTCAGGACAGTGACCTGCTCGGCGGCCAGCAGCGCGCGGAATTCCTCGGGCGCGCGTGCGACGTCCTCGGGAACGACCACCAATCGTCCGCCGCCGAGCAGCGCACCGAAGATCTCCCACACCGAGAAGTCGAACGCATACGAATGGAATTGCGTCCACACCCCCGCACTGCCCACTTCCCCGTGCAGAGAATTCAACAGCGCGGTGATGTTGTGATGGGTGACGGCTACCCCCTTGGGGGTTCCCGTCGTACCGGAGGTGTAGATGACGTACGCAACGTCGTCGGGTGCGTGCGCCGGTAGGGCGGTGCTGGGCTGCGCGTCAAGGCGGGGATCACCGATATCGATCACCGGCACTTGCCCGTGCAGCTGTGACCGCAGATCCGACGTCGTGATGACAGCGATCGGTGCGGAATCGGCAAGTATGAATCCGACCCGCGCATCAGGAAGTGACGGGTCGATGGGCAGGTAGCCTGCACCGGTCTTCAGGACCGCCAGTATCGCCACGATCGCCTCAGCCGAACGGGGCAGCAACAGTCCCACTAGCGCACCGGGGCCTGCGCCATGGCCAACCAGCAAGTGCGCCAATCTGTTGGCGGCTTCATCGAGCTCGCGGTAGGTCATGGTGTGGTCCCGGAAACTGACCGCCACCGCCTCGGGTGTCGCGGCCACCCGGGCACCGAATAGCAGCGGGATCGAAACCGGCGCGGCCGCCGGGCTCAAGATGGCAGGTTTGACGGCCCGATCCAGCCGTGAGCGCTCGGCATCGTCGAGGACATCGATGAACGACACCCGCTGAGCAGGATCGGCGGTCATCGCCGTCAACACCCGCCCGAGCCGGGCGATCAGCGTTTTGATGGTAGCCGGGTCGAACACGTCGGTGCGAAACTCCACCGTCCCGCCGATTCCCGCGGGCTCACCATGCGCGGTGAATCGCTCGCCCAACGAGAACGTCAGATCCATGCGGGCGGTGCGGGATTCCAATGGCAGCGCGGAGACTTGCAGATCACCCAATCCCAGCCCCGCGGCGGGGTCATTGTCTTGCCCGGCGAAGTTCTGCCAAGCCAACATCACCTGAACCAGCGGATGGTGGGCCAGCGACCGGGTCGGGTTGAACCGATCAACCAGCACCTCGAAGGGCACATCCTGATGCTCATACGCCGCGAGCGAGCGCTGCTGAACCTGCCCTAGCAGTTCATCAACGGTGGGATCGGCGGCCAGATCAACCCGCAGCACCAGGGTGTTGACGAACAACCCCACCAGATCATCAAGTGCGGGATCACGACGCCCGGCGATCGGGAAACCCACCGCCACATCACTACTGGCGCTCAGCTTCGACAGCAGGATCGCCAAGGCAGCCTGCATCACCATGAAGCTGGTCGCGTTGTGCGCGCGGGCCGCCCGAACCACCTGCGTCTGCAACTCGGCTGGCCACTCGATCGCCACCGTGGCGCCGCGGTAGTCGGCAACCTTCGGATATGGGCGATCGACAGGCAACTGCAGGCGCTCGGGCATCCCCGCCAGCGCGTCGTGCCAATAGGCGAGTTGGATAGCGATGCGACTGTGCGGGTCATCCATCTCACCGAACTGGAGACGCTGCCACAGCGTGTAATCGGCGTACTGCACCGCCAACTCGGTCCAGCCGGGCGCGCGACCACGGCACCGGTCGGCGTACGCGGTGCCCAGATCAGCGACCAGCGGGGCGATCGACCATCCGTCCGCGGCGATGTGATGCACCACCGCGACCAACACATGCTCATCATCGGCAACGCGGAAAAGCTTTGCCCGCAGAGGAACTCGGCGTGCGAGATCGAACGAGTGGCACGCCACGCTGTCGATGGCCTGATCCAGCTCGCCGGCCGAGAGGCCAGTCGCGTCGACCACTGCCCAACCGAAATCAGCCTGCTCGGCGGGCAGCACCACCTGGTGGGGAGTCCCGTCGACCGTCGGGAACACCGTGCGCAGGCTCTCGTGGCGGTCCACCACATCGGCCAGCGCCGCACCCAATGCCTCCGGATCCAGCCGCCCACCCAGCCGCAGCGCCACGGGCATGTTGTAAACCGTTGAGGGGCCCAATAACTGAGCCAAGAACCACAGCCGGTTCTGACCGAACGACAATGGCACTCCCGCCGGACGCACGGCCGCCGTCAGCGGCTCCAGACCGCCCCCACCCCCGCCGATGCGCGGTGCCAGCTCGGCAACCGTGGCCGCTTCGAACACCGTGTGCACCGAAAGCCCGGAATCGAGAGCGGAATTGACCGCGGTCACCAGGCGCATCGCCGATAGCGAATCGCCACCCAGGTCGAAGAACGAGTCATCGAGACCGACTTGCTGGACACCCAGCACCTCGGCGTAGATGCCGGCCAGAATCTCCTCAACCGCCGTCTCAGGCGACCGGTAGCGCCCGGCAGTCTGATATTCCGGTGGTGGCAGTGCCCGTTTGTCGAGTTTGCCGTTGACCGTCAAGGGGATCGCGTCAAGCACCACGACTGCGGCGGGCACCATGTAGGCCGGCAACCGATCAGCCAGTGCGCCCCGGATCGCGGCGGGCTCGGCCGTTCCCGTGACATAACCCACGAGACGCTTGTCGCCTGGGCGGTCCTCTCGGGCGATCACCACCGCCTGTTCCACACCATCCAAAGCACTGATGACCGCGCGTATCTCACCGAGTTCGATGCGGTAGCCGCGGATCTTGACCTGATCGTCAGCACGGCTCAGATAGTGAAGCTGACCGTCCTCGCCCCAGCGCGCCAGATCGCCGGTGCGGTACATCCGCGTCCCCGGCGTGCCGGACGGGCATGCCACAAAACGCGATCCGGTCAGACCTGCGCGACCGACATAACCCACACCCACCCCGGTACCGGCGACATACAGCTCCCCGACCACACCCACCGGCGCTGGCCGCAACCACTGGTCGAGCACAAACAAGCCGAGGTGCGGCAGCGGCACCCCGATCGGACTCAGTGTGTTGGCGCCATCGCTCGCAACAATCTCGCGCAACGATGCGTGCACGGTCGTCTCGGTGATGCCATACATATTGATCAGGCGCGGCGAACCCGGGTGGGCCGCCAACCACGGGGCAAGACGACGAGGTTCCAGCGCTTCCCCACCGAATATCACCGTCTGCAGCGCGAGCTGAGCCCCTGGCGTATCGACGGCCTGCAGCGCATCGAACGCCGACGGAGTCTGACTCAAGACAGTGACCTCTTCGGCGACGAGCAGCGCATAAAGCTCTGTGGGCGAACGGGTTACCTCGTCGGGCACTACCACCAACCGCCCGCCGCCGAGCAACGCACCGAAGATCTCCCACACCGAAAAGTCGAACGCCAACGAATGGACCTGCGTCCACACCCCGCCCGCACGAAGGTCGGCTCGCGACGACTCCAGAAGCTGTGTGACGTTGTGGTGGGTGACCGCGACTCCCTTCGGGAGACCGGTCGTGCCCGAGGTGTAGATGACATAGGCGATGTCCTCGGGCGCCGGTCCCGGCGGCGCGGTGCTGGGGTGGGTGCCGACGGCGGGATCGTGGACATCGACGATCGCAACATCGCACCCGTCCAGCCGCCCGGCCAGGCCCGCCGTTGTGATCGCGGCCGTGGCTGCGGCATCGGTGAGCATGAACCCGACCCGGCTATCGGGTAGGGCGGGGTCGATCGGCAGGTAAGCGGCCCCGGTCTTGAGCACCGCGAGCATCGCGACGATCGCGTCAGCCGAGCGCGGCAACAACAACGCCACCGTCGCGCCAGGCCCCACGCCGTGGCCGACCAGCAGATGCGCCAGCCGATTCGCTGCCTCATCCAGCTCGCGGTAGGTCATCGGGCGGCCCTGGAAACTGACCGCTACCGCCGCCGGCGTCGCCTCGACCTGAGCGGTGAACAACGCCGGGATCGACACCGTCGCGGCCACCGGTGCGCTCAAGACCGCGCGATTGGCGATCTGGTCCAGCCGGGACCGCTCAGCGTCATCGAGCACGTCGATCAACGACAGCCGCCGGCTCGGGTCGGCGGTCATCGCACCCAGCACCCGCTCCAGCCCTGCCGCTACATGCGAGACGTCGATGTTCGGGAAGGTGAGCCCCGGGCCGGCCGTGAAGAGAAAAAGCTGGTCACCGGCTCCGAGAAAGAACAGACCGAAGTCGCCTGCGGGACCGAAATTGGTGTAGGTCGCGGTTGCAGGAGCATCGCCCAGGTTCAGCGTGAGTCTCGACGGGATGAAATTGACGACGACCCGATTGGCCGACTGGCCGAGGCCGCGAAGGCCTCCCTGGCGATCGAGTTCGTGCACCGGAAACCGCTGATGCTTCATCAGCTCCCGGATTCGCGTATCCACGTGCCGACAGAAGTCGGCGACTGTGGACGCCGGCGAAGCCGTCAAGACGAGCGGCACAACCCCGGCCATCATCGCCGGCAGCGACTTCGACGCCGGACGCACACGTCTGCTGACGGGGAAGTCGAGCACGACCTCCGATCCGGCACCTGTCATGTCGCGCACCAACCATGCGCACATCGCAGTGATCACCGAGATTCGACGAACGCCCAGCGCTTTGGACAACTCATTAATTCGTCCCACGATGGCCGGGTCCAACTGAACCGCCGCAGAAGGCACGTACGGATCGCGCGCATCCGCGGTGCGAGGCAATCGGTAATCGGGCTCGACCTCCGAGGGAAGGTTGTTACGCCAATAGGCCAGATCGTCGAGATAGTCGTCGGAGGTTTCGTATTCCGACTCGCAATCCACCAGATCCTGCAACGAGCCGAAATAGGCAGGGGGAATGGGTTTCCCGAAGGCCATCGCCGAGTAGATCGTTGCGACACGACGACTCACCAGCACCATGCCCATTCCGTCTATGGCGATGTGGTGGCAGCACGCGAACAAATAAAATTGATCGGTCCGCGTCTGAAATAGCGAGAAGGTGAACAGCGGACCGGTGAACGGCATCGGTGTGCGCCGGATCGACGATGCGATCTCCTCGGCTTCCCGCACGGGATCCCGCGAGCCGGTCACGTCGTAGAAGGCCAGCTCCAGATCCGGGTAGTCGACCGCACGTTGGAGCACCTGACCATCGGCTTCGAAGAAGCCCACCCGCCCCGGTTCTGACTCGGCCACCGCTTGGCGGATCGCCCGCTCGAGAAGAGCACGGTCAACCGTGCCCTCGATTTTCACGAACAGACCAAGTTGCCAATCCGAACCAGAGCCAGCCGCTTCCTGCGACAGCCAAATCCCCTGCTGTCCGCGCGTGAGCGGTAAGCCCCGATCGTCACGTTCCATCCGAGGCCCTCATCGCACCCGGTGGGATGCATCGGAGCCCGGTCGCCGCCCGGGTGTCGTGTGGGCTATCGACACGGATTTGTTTCGATGCAATTCCGATGCACTCTGAGGCCTGCCGCGGCACTGCGGGAATTGCACACACAACCACGGCTCGACACTAAGGGACAATATTGACGGCGTCGCCGAAATTGAGTCAGCCCAGAGCAAACTGCTATCGGACTACTAGCCTGTTTGCGACATCACGGCGATCGGTCGTTGAATCGATGCGGTAGTAACGAAACGCCGTCGGCCGGTATTGAATTCAAGCCGGGCTATGTTTGCCCTCGACGGCTGGTACCGAAGAGGGCAATCACGGTGACAGCGTCAACGCACGCGATAACCTGCGCGGACTCGCCGGTCAGCGCGTCTGGCCGCCAAGGCGGCGCGGTAGTTCGGCCGTTTAGCTGCCGGTTACGACCCGCAAGGCGGCGCTTGATGCGCCACCACGCACCGCTCGACCACGGGCCCCGAATCAGCGGGCCGTCCCAACCCCCTGGCCGAGAATCCTGAATGCAGCGCAGGCGATCGGTTTATTTCGGCTTACCGTTCCCAGCATTCCCGTTCGCGTTCCCGTTCGCGTTCCCGTTGTTTCCGTTGCTGGTCTTCCGACCGCCGTTGCCGGTCTTTCGATCGCCAGCGTCCCTTGCACCGTTGATGTTGCCGTTTTCGCCGCGGCCGACATTGCCGTTCCGATTCCCGCCGCCGATGTTGCCTGAGCCGCCGCCGCTGAAGCTGCTTCCCGTCCGGCGTAGTTCGGGTAGCTTCGCTTGCTCGACCACCCGTGTTGGCGAGGGTTGTTCCACTTCCACAAGCACAACGGGCACAGGAGAAGAAGGAACAATCGGCGCTGTCGACCGAGGAGCTTCTGTCACCCCAATCGGGGAAGGCACCGGTGTGCCGACGCTGAAGCTCCCTGGCGCCGTCGTGGGTGTCGTCGACGGATTCGATGTAAAGGCAAGCACAGCCAGTGCCATCGCTCCTAATAGGACTCCGGACCCGGCAACTTTGAGCGCCCGCCCCGGTGAGCGTTTGACCGAGGCCGCCGACACCGCGTTCACCACTGGTGAGCTCTTGCGTCGAACCCTCGATACCCTCGGCGACCGCCCATGAGCAACTGCCGGAACGGGACTCATGAGCGGAACCTTTTCTCCGGTCAACGCCCTCCGCATAGCATCGGCGCTACCGAATCGCCGGAGCGGATCTGGTGACATCGCACGCTCGATCACGTCGGCAAGTGCCGCATCGACGTCTGGACGTAGTTCTTCCAATGGCGGTGGACGGCCCTCGACGATCGCATGGGCCAGCGGCATTATGTCCTCTTGCGAGAACGGCTTTTGACCCGTCAGCGCCTCATAGCCAACGACACCGACGGCATAGAGATCGTCATCAACGGATGCAGGCTTGCCGCTAACCCTGTCTGGACTCATGTATGCCAGCGTGCCGACGACATGGCCAGTCGTCGTGTGGACAGACGCAGCGGTCTTCACAATCCCGAAATCGGCAACTTTGACTGTGCCCGACGGCGCGATGAGCAGATTACCGGGCTTGATGTCACGATGCAGCATTCCCGCATCGTGCGCGACGGCAAGAGCCGCGAGCACGTCGCGCAGCGCCGCGCCAACCTGCGGCTGAGGGAGCGGTCCGAGTGCTATCTGGTCGCCTAGGGTGTCGCCCGGCAGTCGCTCCATCACGATGAACGGAGTCTCGTCGTGATTGCCGATGTCATATACCCGGACAATGTTGGAGTGATTGAGAGCGGCCGCCGCGCGCGCCTCGATTTCGAACCGCTGCCGGACGTCGGCTTGCGAGCTCAGACCCCGGCGGAGGAGTTTGATGGCCACGGGGCGGCTCAAGCGAGTGTCCCAGCCGTCACACACTTCGGCCGTGGCACCGAACCCGAGCACGTCGCGAAGTTCGTAGCGCCCGCCAAGTAGCCCGACGCCGCTCATGACCGTTAGATATCCGTAATGTCCGCAGTAGAAACCCTCATCAAACAATTAATTTGACGGTGCCGCCGTTAACTGGCAGGTGGTTAGCACTGATCGAGCCCCAAGCTGGGTATTAACCGCTACAACCGCGTCGTCGTCTACGTCACCAAGTGCCGCGATGAATCCGGTGTCGTTGCACGCTTACTTCTTGTCCTGCGGTAAGCGGCAGCCCGTGTACCCCGATACCACCATGTTTCCTTTGTAGGAGAACTTGATGGACAACCCGGTCGGCCCGGTAAACCAAACATCGTGTTTACCCGGTTGATCCTGCATCACCTGAATATCGGTTGCACCGAGTCTGGCGGCAGCGCCCTTGGCCACCTTCAACAAGCCAGCCCACTCCTGCTCGGAAACAGCGACGTCTTGAGCCAGGCGGTTAGGCAGGAAGTAGCGCTTGCCATCGGTCTGCTCGTAGGGCTTCTCGCAGTTGCCGGTGTCCTCGTTGCCGGCGGTTTCCCAACTGATGTCTGGCACAGCTCTGCTTGCCGCAGTGGTGATTTCGTCGATCGCCGCCTGCACCTGCTGGGTCGTCTCCTCCAGGGACGGCAGCGCTTTCAATTCCTCCAGCGCGTTCGCGGCTGGGATCGGCGGGGTGGGGGCATCGGGGTTTTTCACGTGACATCCTGTCGTCGCGAGGGTAACGGCCAGCGTGACCGTGCTCAAGAATTTGGCGCGGGTACGGCCGATTCGATCAATCATCCTGTCGCTCTCTACTTCTGCCGAACAGTGTCGTCGCCCAGTCCAGCCAGGACCGCCGCGATGTTGTAGTTGGTTGTGCGCGGCAGGCCGTTGTCACTAAAACGCGGATAGTCGCTGTGCCCATGGGCGGCACCGAGATCCAGCGTGCCGCCGGACCCGTCCGGCACGCTGACTGCGCCCGTCTCCAGATGGGTGAAGTTGGGATTGGTGGCCGGATTGGGTCCGAATTGACCGGCACCGGACGCGTCGAGCGCACCCAACACTGGTCCCGCAATATCCCGTAACGGTGGCGGAAGCGCATCCACCGCCACGTGCGCCCATGGCGGAATGTCGTAGACGTTTTGAATCGGGTCATCGGGTGTCTCCATCGTGAAGACGTGCCCGGGCTGTACCTGCAGCTGCTGCGGCGTGGTCGCTTCGATACCCGGCGACCCGTAGAAGATCGCGTCGGTCACGCCGTGGATGCCGGGCTCCTGCAAAGCCAGACCCGTGGTCAGCGATCCGTATGAATGGCCGATGGCCGTCAGCTGTGGTGGCACCCCCTGGTGACTAGCCCCGATCCCGTCGTAGAAGTCGGCCAGATCGCGCGCGCCGGCTCTGGCCAGATCGTCATGGCTGACGTCCCACGCGCCCAGCGCTGAGGCGTCGAGGTCACCCGTTCCGGGCACCTGCGGCGCGTCGTAGCCAATCCACGCGACGGTCGATACCGAGTCGAGCGCGTGACCGGGCGTGTTCTGCAACTGGCGCAGCGATTCCTGCCGCAAGTTGGTCGCCTCTTCGGTCATGCTCCCGATACTGCCGTGGACGGTGGTGTTGAGACCAGGTGTGGTCACCGATACATGGTCTGCCGTGTCCGGGTCACCAACCGCGACCGCAGCATGCACCATCTCCCCGCTTTGGGTGTCGAGCAGCAGCAATTTGCGGTTCGGGTTGTCGGCCACCGTCTTATCTACCGCCTGCAGATCGGGCAGATTCTTGGTCCCGCCGAGCGCGGTGTCGTATTGCCGTTGCCAGGCTTCATATCTCAGCCGATCGTCAAAGATCGCCCCGGGCTTATTGGGCGGCGGAATGTTCTGCCCGGCCGCCCAATCGGGATGCTGGTTCCTCAACGCATCAGCCGCGGCCTGAGCCTCCTGTGCCTGGTGCAGCTGTCCCTCGAGGTTGAGGCGGTTGTAATAGTCACGGTCGACCGACGGCATGCCGTCGTGGTTGCCGATCGAGTGATCCCGTTGGAAAAGCGCATCTTTCTCCGCCGGGGTGAGCTTTGCCCACAAGTCGTGGAACTGCTTCGGATCCTCGGGCAATGGTTGCGACAGAGCCGCCAGCACATCGGGACGTGTTTCCGGCTGGTCAGCAGTCGCCATATCGCTGCCGGCAGTCGAAATGGCACGAGCGAGGTCGGCATCAGCCGCATCTGCCGCTGCCAACAAATCCCTGATACGCACCTGCAGGTCGGACTGCTGCAGCATGTATACCGGATCGCCCTTCTTGGACGTGTCCAGCGGCGTGACCTCCCCAGTCACCTTGTCGATCGAGAAGCCCTCGCGATGGGCATCACTGATGATCCGCTGCAGCGTCGACTTGACCCGCTCGATCTCATCAGCGGCGTTACCCGTCGCTGCCGACACCCGCGCCATCTCCGCGCCGTGAGCCGCCAGGAAGACACTCAATTTGTCCAGCGATGCCCGTGCCGCATCGCCGCCGCTACCTTGCCAACTTTCGATCATCGGCAGCTTGGTCAGTCCGGCTCGAACGTCGATGGCGCTGGCACCGCGCCTCGCAAGCGCCTTGGACACATCGTGAATCGCCGACGCGTCCCAGCGCTCGATCTCGGCGAGGGTCAGTGACATCTACAGCTGTTCGTCCAGACGCTCGGCACCGTCGGCGTCGACAGTCGCGTAGGCGTGTGCGGCGTTCTCAAATGCCTTGGCATGTGCGGCAATGTCAGTTGTGATCGCGGTCGTCGTCTCCTGCCATTCGGCGAGCTTGGCCTGTAGGGCCGTCGCCGATGAGCCGACCCAGCCGGATTGGGCCGCTTCAATGTCCTCGCTAGCGGCCGTGTGCGCCGCCAACAGGTCAGCATGGTGTGTGTCCATGTGATCCGACGACAGACGCAGATCAATTGGATCGACTTTCAAGTCCTTCGCCATACGCACCCCCCCGGGTACCGACAAGCCCCATACCGTCCGCTAACTTCCGACGGCCCATCCTCAAGAATAAACCGCACCGAGCAGTAGGTACCGCGGCGATCTTGTCGCACCCAGCGAACGCCCAGGCCGCGAATGTTCGCATGGGCTACAGGTCAGTTCACCGTCCGAAGGCGGTTGACGTCAGTGCGTCAAGGGCGTGCTCGGTGAATGGCGTCTATGCGCGGTCGCCCCGTGGTCCGACGGTTACAGACCAAACAGATGCACCTCGGCTGACTTACCCTTCAAGGGATGCGCTCCCCGGTCGATGAGTCCGGACGGTGGAGACGCCAGGCCGTCAAAGGTCTGGCGTGTCAGCAGGATCGCATCACCGGTGGCCTTCGTGAGCTGCTCTACGCGAGCCGCGACGTTGACGGCGTCTCCGATGAGTGTGAACTCCAGCTTTCCTCCGCCGCCGATGGTTCCCGCGATCACCGTGCCGGTGTTGATGCCGATGCCAATACGAAATGCATCTTCGAATCGCTCGGCGACCAACCGTTGAATCGACACGGCGGCAGACACGGCAGCGTCGGCGTGATGGGCGAGTCCGTTCGGTGCGCCGAACACCGCCAGCGCGCCGTCGCCGAGGAACTTGTTGACATGTCCGCCTGCGCCCACCACGGCAGGCACGACGATCTCGAACAAGGCATTGAGTCGGGCGACGGTGGCCTCGGCGGTGTTGGCTTCAGCGAATGGCGTGAAGTCGCGGACATCGACGAACACGACCGTTACCTCGCGGCGCTCTCCGGTGAACACGTCATCGCCCTGCTCCAACAGTCGCGCCGCTAGCGATGGGTCGACGTACGTGCCGAACGCCACCTGAAGTCGTTGCCGCTCAGCCAACCCCGCTTGCATGCGGTTAAATGACGCCGCCAACGCGCCGAGGTCATCGTCCTGGACTACCGGCAGACGCTGGGTGTAGTCACCAGCCGCCACACGCTCTGTTCCTTCGGCAAGGTCGCGCACCGGTCGCAGTGACGGTGAGAACGCAACGCCGACGGTTAGTGGCACCCCGAAGACCAGGGTCAACCCGCAGCCGATCAAGACCAAGACAACGGGCATGTCCGTGGCCCGGTAGAACACTGTCGCGAGCATTGCGCCCGCGAGGGCGTATACGAACGCGGTAGCCAGAATGGACGTGTTTGACCACGCAGCGAAACTCGGGCGCGCGCGGGGCAGGGAGTCACCGATCCCGCTATCACCGGCGACGGCCACCCGGACCGGCCGCAACGATGCTTCCACGATGCTGTGCACACCAATCAGCGGGACGACAGTTACGAATGCGCCGCCCAGAATCGAATACTGGACCAGCCGCGACCCTGATGCCCCAGCGATCACACCGACAACCGCAAAGACCACGACGGCCCATACCGCACTGGCCGCCACCACGCGGGCAAGCGCCCCCCGGGACCAGACGTAAGTAGCGGCCAGCGCGCTCGCCCGATCGACCTCACCGCCTGCCGCCCACTGCTCCACAACGCGGCTCGCTCCCACGCCGGGAAGTGCTGCCACGTACACCACCAGCGGCTGGGTGACAACGGCGAGGGCTACCGCCTCGACGTAGTGGGTGGACCCTTCGAAAGCGACAACGAGAACTATTGGGAGCAGATAGATCGGCAGAGACGCGAAGAAGACGACCGCGCACATCGCCCACGAGTACCTCGTTGCGTACCGGTCCCACGCCCACTGCCAGATGCGGTCCATGGCGGGAGACTAGACGGGTAGCCCGCCGGCCATCGGTCTTTGAACCGCCCACTTCGACGCCCATTGGGCGGCCGCCCACACCAACGAGCAGGATGCGCTCCGGGTGTCGCGAACTAAAAACCCCGACGGGACTGAACGCACAACATCGGAACTCCCGCCTATCGGGCGTAGGCGGGCGGCGACTGATCCCAGTCAAATGGTCCCTTTGATGCCCACAGGGCGGCATCCTGATTAGCCATGACGCGTTGGTACCCGCTCGAACCCGTAGATGCTGAGTTCCTTGGCTCTGCTCCCCACATCTTCCGCTATCAGAAGCCGTTCGACGCAACACCCGAGCACGTCTGGAAGTCGCTTGTGTCGGACGCCTCCGCCGCAGCGTGGGGGCGCCTTATCAACGAGGTCTCGTGGACCTCTGCCCCGCCGTTCGGCCTCGGTGCCACGCGCGAGTCTGAGGCCCTCGGCACGCGTTCGCGGTCACGCTACTTTCGGTGGGACGAGGGCCACGGTTACTCCATGTATGTGCACGAGTCCACCGCCCCTGTCTTCAAACGCTATGCCGAGGACTTCATCCTCCAACCCAACGATGGCGGCACGCAGTTCAATTTTACGGTGGCGGTAGAACCGAAGGCGGCATTTTCGTTACCGTTCAAGGTGTTTGTCCCTGCGTTGAGGGCATATCTTGGGCGCATCGCCAGCGACGGCCAACGCTATTTCGCCAAACAAGTCTGACCTCTAGGCCGAGGGCCCAAGAGCCGGTAGGCGTGCACGAGTAATGAGATCAGCTGCAACGCAACGGGTTTCATGAAAGCGAGCCGACCGACTTCGGCGAGGGACTCGGCGGACAGCCCGTTAATGGTGGTGCCCGGTCTGGTACCCGCTGAGTAGACCTGCACGCTGTCGCCGGCGATCTTGCGCATCAGGCCTGCGGGCCATCTTGGACTTGCCGCCGTTCTTGACGCAGACGAATAGCACGGAGGGTGCGGGTATTTCGGCCATGAATATGGTTCGGGTTACGCAGTGGGAGTGACGCCAAGATCGGCAAGGAGGCGGCGCACGCGCTCTTCGATGTCGTCACGGATCGGACGGACGGCGTCCACGGTCTGCCCGGCGGGATCGGGGAGTACCCATTCCTCATAGCGTTTTCCAGGGAAGACGGGGCAGGCATCACCGCATCCCATCGTGACGACGACATCGGCGGCCTTGACGATCTCGTCGGTCCA
Organism: Mycobacterium sp. 2YAF39; assembly: GCF_052114565.1. Taxonomy (NCBI): domain Bacteria; kingdom Bacillati; phylum Actinomycetota; class Actinomycetes; order Mycobacteriales; family Mycobacteriaceae; genus Mycobacterium; species Mycobacterium sp. 2YAF39. The sequence goes on along the minus strand of NZ_JBFREZ010000017.1, from coordinate 25,901 downwards.
GGGCTTGGGGAACTCACGGGTGATGTCGATATCGACCTCGGCCATCGCCTGCACAGCCGCGGGGTTGATCTCATTGCCGGGTTCGGAGCCACCCGACCACGCGACACCCTGGTCGCCTGCCAGGTGGTTGAAGAACCCGAGGGCCATCTGGGACCGGCCCGCGTTGTGAGTGCACAGGAACAGCACGGTGGGCTTCATGTCGGTGACCATGCCTTCCACGCGGGCCAGCGCGGTGAGCCGTTGGCGTGCCCAGCGTTCGGCGAGCAGCGGCAGGAAGTTGGGAATGATGGCGCGCCCTGCGAACTGGTCGTAGGACGAGTGTAGGAACCGCTCGATGGTGTCGACGCTGAAATGCTCGCCGAAATCGGTATGCAGTTGTGTGGCAGCGGTTCTCAGAGCATGCTGTTGATCAACGGATAGGTCGCGCGCCAAGTGCCGGGCCGGCGAGGCGGGGCTGTCAGTCATCATGCGCTCCGATTCGTGATCGATGGTGCCGCGTTATGAGCCGAAAATCGGCGTCGCAGGGTCAGGGAGACGTAGACCAGTGCGACGAGGACGGGGACCTCGATGAGCGGGCCGACGACTCCGGCGAGGGCCTGGCCGGAGGTTGCGCCGTAGGTGGCGATAGCGACGGCGATGGCCAGTTCGAAGTTGTTGCCTGCTGCGGTGAAAGCCAAGGTGGTGGTGCGCTCATACCCGAGACCGAGCGCAGCGCCCAGGAGGTAGCCGCCACCCCACATGATGGCGAAGTACGCCAGCAGCGGCAGGGCGATGCGGACGACGTCGAGGGGTCGGCTAGTGATCTGGTTGCCTTGCAGGGCAAAGAGAATGACGATGGTGAACAGCAGCCCGTAGAGCGCCCAGGGGCCGATCTTGGGCAGGAACGCGGACTCATACCAGAGGCGTCCCTTGGCTTTCTCGCCGAGCCGTCGGGACAAATACCCGGCGAGCAGCGGGATGCCCAGGAAGATAAGCACGGACTTGGCGATCTGCCACGGAGAGGTGCTGATGGTGGTCTGTTCCAGGCCTAGCCAACCGGGTAGCACCGAGAGATAGAACCAGCCAAGCACGGCGAACATGATCACCTGGAACACCGAGTTGAGTGCGACCAGCACGGCGGCGGCTTCTCGGTCGCCGCAGGCTAGGTCGTTCCAGATGATGACCATGGCGATACAACGCGCCAATCCCACGATGATCAGCCCGGTTCGGTACTCGGGCAGGTCGGGCAGCAGTAGCCAAGCCAAGGTGAACATCAACGCCGGGCCGAGCACCCAGTTGAGTACCAGCGAGCTGAGCAGGAGCCTGCGGTCGCCGGTGACGGCGTCGAGTCGGTCGTAGCGGACCTTGGCCAGCACCGGGTACATCATGATCAGCAAGCCGAGCGCGATGGGCAACGAGATGCCGTCGACCTGAACGTGATTCAGGGCCGTGTCCAAGCTGGGAACGAGGCGTCCGAGAAGCAGCCCGGCGGCCATCGCGATGCCGATCCACACCGGCAGGAACCGGTCGAGCACCGACAACTTCTCAACGACGGTGGGGTGCGCGTCCGAAGTGATGGGCTGGGTCACGCTGGTGCTCCTGCCGCGACGTCGTCGGCGGCGGCGATGCTCAGCACTGAGGCGAGGTTCATCAGCGCCTCCGGGATGACGGAGTAGTACACCCAGGACGCCCGGCGCTCGGACGCGAGAAGGCCCGCGTCCTTGAGCACCTTGAGGTGGTGGGAGATGGTGGGCTGGGTGACGTCGAAGTCGCCGGAGATGTCGCAGACGCAGGCTTCCCCACCGGCGTGACTGGCGACGAGGCTGAGCAGACGCAGGCGAACCGGATCGGATAGGGCTTTGAGTTGGGCTGCCAGCCCGGTGGCAGCTTCCGGTGACAGGGGTTGTCGGGCGAGAGGGGCGATGACGCAGCCAGTGGCGTCGGCGAGCTGAAGGCCTGACTTCGACATCCATCGATATTGACAAACATCGAATTAACTCGCAAGCGAACAGGCGATGAACAAGCGCGGAGTCTCACTGTGTTGCGGTGAGCGTGAGCTGGTGAGCGTGGAAGTCGAAGTGCCGCCCGGGGTAGCGATAGACATCCTCCAACGTCATGAAATCTTCGAAGAAGGGGTCCCAGCGCACCGGGTAGTGCATACCGCGAGCGAAGTCGGCGTCGTTCTCGCGGTGCAGCTTACGTTGCAGGGCGGCGATCAAGCGGTCGAGCTTCCGGCCCATCCTGTGCCGGTTGTAGACCAGCGCGGCTGAGCACGATCCGAGGTAGTTGATGAGATGGAACGGCTTGGTGGCGCTGTCGAGACCGCAGGCGAATATGCGGCTTACTGGGTCGGGCAAGCGGCTGAAAACTCGCACGAGGACCAGTAGCCGCTGGACGACCATGTAGCCGAACACCATGTGGAACAGCAATTGTTCGTTGGTCCATCGTGTTCCGCGAGTTGGCTTGCCCCAATCGTCGGGTCCCGCGCGAGCGAGCAACCGGTGGAACTCGATACGTGCCCGTTCCAAGTCTTCGGCGATCTCGTCGCGATTGACCGTGTCGTAGTCCTCGGCCATTGCCCGATCATGCGCCCAATGCGGCCCGGTGTACACGGGCCGCATCAGGTGGTCCGAAGGGTTTAGCAGCAGGACGCGACAGACTTCTCGTCGGCGTCACTATCTGAGGTATTACCGCAGCAGACGCCACCCTCGGCATCGTCGTCGCCGAGGTGCGCGGGACTGGTGCCGAACGTTTCGGAGTCAGCGAGGACGGTGTAGACCTCCCACTTCTCGCCTGCGGGGCCGGTAACCCAGACCTTGTCCTGGGTGGCGAAACAACAGGTAGTGCCGATCTCCTCGTCGGTGAACAGACCTTCACCGGTCAGCCGGGCGATCTCGGCGTGCACGGTGTCGCTGGACTCGACCTCGACACCGAGGTGGTTGATGGTGCCGCCCTTTCCGGGGTTCTGCAACAAAACCAGCTTCAGTGGTGGTTCGGCCACGGCGAAGTTGGCGTAACCCTCCTTGACCTTGTTGGGCGGGGTATTGAACAACTTGGAGTAGAACGTGACCGCCTCGTTGAGGTCATCGACGTTGAGCGCGAGCTGTATGCGGGACATGGGACCAACCTTCCTAGATATGTGACTTATGTCGAAGTAGCCGGCTGTGCCCATGATGCACACCTCTTTGACTTATGTCAATGTATCGGGCAACATTGGCGGCGTGCCGAAAACCTTGCCGATGATCGACATGTCCGCGCCGGTGTGCTGCGCTCCTGTGGCCGCCGGACCCATGAGCGATGACGACGCGCTCCATGTGGCGTTGCGGCTCAAGGCGCTCGCCGATCCGGCAAGGGTGAAGATCATGTCGTACTTGTTCAGCTCGTCGTCGGGTGAGGAGAACAGCGGCGACTTGGCTGTGGCACTCGGGTTGTCGGAATCGACCGTCAGTCACCACCTCAGCCAGCTCCGGCGCGCTGGACTGGTTGAGTCCGACCGGCGGGGCATGAATGTCTATCACCGGCCTCACCGTGATGCCGTCCTGGCGCTGTGCGCCGTGCTGGACCCCAGCTGCTGCACATAGCATCGACGGCAACCAGGTCGTCGATGGTCCCGGCTATCCATGGCGATTTCAACGCAATCGAGGCGACTCCGGATGTCTCCAGAGCCGCCCCTGAATGCTTCTTTGAGTCGGGCTGACAGGATTTGAACCTGCGACCACTTGACCCCCAGTCAAGTGCGCTACCAAGCTGCGCCACAGCCCGCGGTGCTGCCGAGATCGCCGGCAGCAGATCGAAAGCCTACCGTAGCCCCCCGTCACAATTGCAATCGCTCACGCGGGGTACCCCGACGGCGTGACCACCCGCGATGACACTCCGCTGTGGCTCTTCGCCGACCAGCTCGGCCCTGCCGTGTACGGCGGTGAGCACTCCCATCGCGAGATCCTGCTCGTCGAGGCCAGCTCTGCGCTGCGCCGGCGGCCCTACCATCGCCAGAAGCTGCACCTGGTGCTGTCCGCGCTCCGGCACGCCGAACGCGACCTCGGTGACCGCGCGACCCTCCTGAAGACCGATACCTACATCGATGCCCTCAAATGGTACGGCCGTCCCGTTCTGGTCCACGAACCGACCTCGCACGCCGCCGAACAGTTCGTCCAGCGACTCAAGAAACAGAACCTGGTCGCCGAGGTCCTACCCACGCCAACCTTCGCTCTCCCCCGCAGCGAGTTCGCCGAGTGGGCCGGAGAGCGCACGCGCTTCCGGATGGAAGATTTCTATCGTGACCAACGCCGCCGCTTCGACGTCCTGATGGACGGACCCGACCCGGTCGGGCGCCGCTGGAATTTCGACGAGGAGAATCGCGAGCCCCCGCCCAAGAAGCAAGGCACCCTCGGCGCTCCGAAGCCCTACCAACCGCGCGAGGACGACATCGACGAGCAGGTCCGTTCCGACCTCGACCGCATGGACCTGAACACCGTCGGCGTCGACGGCCCGCGACTGTTCGCCGTCACACCTGCAGAGGCCAAACGTGCATTGACGCGATTCATCGAGCACCGCCTTACCCTCTTCGGCAGTACGAAGACGCCATCATGGGCGACGACTGGGCGATGTCGCACTCCCTGCTGTCCGTCCCGCTGAATCTCGGTGTGCTGCATCCACTTGACGCCGTGCACGCCGCCGAGGACGCGTACCGAGACGACAAAGCTCCCCTGCCGGCGGTCGAAGGATTCATCCGCCAGATCCTCGGATGGCGTGAATACATGTGGCATCTGTATTGGCATTTCGGGCCGTCGTACATGCGCAACAACGAACTCTCGGCGCGTTCGCCGCTACCCGACTGGTGGAAGACGCTCGACGCCGACGACGTCACCGCCGAATGCCTGCGACACGCGCTGGCCGGGGTGCGCGATCGGGGCTGGACCCATCACATCCAACGGCTCATGGTGCTGGGCAATCACGCTCTGCAGCGCGGATATTCACCGCGCCAATTGACCGAATGGTTCGCGACCGCCTACGTCGACGGATTCCGCTGGGTGATGCCGACCAACGTCGTCGGGATGAGTCAGCACGCCGACGGCGGCATGCTCGCCACCAAGCCGTACGCCTCCGGCGGCGCGTACATCAACAAGATGAGCGACCACTGCGCCGACTGCGCGTATGACCCGAAGCAGCGACTCGGCGATGACGCCTGCCCATTCACCGCCGGCTACTGGGATTTCGTGCATCGCCACCAGGATCGGCTCACACGCAACAACCGAACCCGTCGCGCGGTCTCCTCCATGGAACGCCTCAACAACATCGACGCCGTGGTGCAGCAGGAAGCGAAACGCACGCACTTCTAGACGGTCGTCAACAACCGCCACAGCCCGATCAGGCCGACCACGACTATCACCGCCCGCAGCGCATTCGGCGACAGCCGTCGCCCGTAGTGTGCGCCGAGGAACCCGCCGACCAGCGATCCCGCCGCGATCAGACCTGCGGCCGCCCAGCTGATCCGGTCGAACGCGACGGCGGTATATGCCAGCGCCGCAACGATATTCACCACCAGCGAAAGCAGGTTCTTGGCCGCATTCATCCGCTGCATGCTCTCGGGAAGCAATGCGCCCATCGCGGCGATCAGCATGATTCCCTGTGCGGCAGTGAAGTATCCGCCGTAAATGCCGACCGCGAACGTCAGAAGGACAAGCCACACCATCTTCTGAGACGACACGTGCTCCGCCGATTCGCCGGCCGCTTCGGCGCGTCGCCTGGCCCATTCCTGAATCCGCGGCCCGACCACCACCAGTGCCAGCGCGAGGATGAGCAGCACCGGCACGACGGCCGTGAACACCTTCTCCGGCAGGTGCAGCAGTAGCCAGGCGCCGATCCCAGCGCCGACAAAGGAGGCAGGCAGCTGCCACTTCAGCCGATTCCACTGGCCGCGCAGCTCGCGTCGATAACCCCACGTTCCCGACGCGCTTCCCGCGACCAGGCCGACGGCGTTGGACATCGTCGAGGTCACCGGCGGATAGCCCAGGGCCACAAGCGTGGGGAACGTGATGAGGGTTCCCGACCCGACGACCGCGTTGATCGCGCCTGCCCCGACGCCCGCCAGGGCGATCAGGATCATGTCGACAACGGGCACTAGACCGAGCCTAGTGCCCGCCGCTTAGCGTCTGCCTAACGCGCCTCGTCCACGGCGTCTGGGCGTTCTGCCTCGGCTTCTGCGACCTCGGCCTCCAGTTCGGCGGGCACGAACGCCGGCGCCTTCGACAGCTTCCAGGCCAGGAATACGAACGTCGCCCACGCCACCACGATCCCGGTGTAGATCAGCGTCGACCACGGCGAGGTGATGCCGAAGTACTTCACCAGCTTCTGCGAGTTGGTCAGCACGATCACGCCACCGACCGCGGTACCCAGCAGTGCGGGGCTGATCCGGCTGACGAGCCACGCCGCGAATGGCGCGGCGATCACACCGCCCAACGCCAGCCCGAGCACGATCGGCAGGTTGTCCAGGAACTCCTCGCGCAGCCCGATCAGGAATCCCAGAGACGCCGACACCGCGACGAGAAACTCCGACGCGCTGACCGATCCGATCACCGTCCGGGGCGCGGTCTTGCCGCTGGACAACAGCGTGCTGGTGGTCACCGGACCCCATCCGCCGCCGCCGGACGCGTCGATGAATCCGCCGAACAGTCCGAGCGGGGTGAGGAACTTGGCGCTCAGCTTGGTCCCTCCGCCGGTGACGGCCGGCGGCGTGCGCAGCGAGAACCGCAGCAGCACATAGACACCGATCGCCAACAGAATCGCGGCCATCAACGGTGCTGCGTGCTCCGTCGACAGCGACGACAGGACCGTCGCGCCGAGGAACGCGCCGATCGCGCCGGGCACGCCCAGCTTCGCCACGATCGTCCAGTCGATGTTCTTGAACTTCCAGTGCGACAGGCCGGAGGCGAACGTGGTGCCGACCTCGGCGAGATGCACCGCCGCGCTGGCTTGCGCCGACGCAACGCCGCTGAGCACCAGAAGCGTCGAGGCGGTGACCCCGAAGGCCATCCCGAGCGCGCCGTCGACCAGTTGGGCGCCGACGCCGACGAGGGTGAAGATCAGAAGAGATCGCATGAATATGGCTGCTTTCGAATGGGGTGCTTGCGGGCGACAGGACGCGTATCAGAGACGCGGACAACACCGTCGACAGACTGCAATCACCCGGAAAGGCTACCCAGCAACCGCCGTGACGAGCAGGTTTGGATTCAGCGTGATTTTGAGCCGCGCTTCTCGCGCACGCGGACGTTGATCCGGATCGGACTGCCCTCGAAGCCGAACGTCTCACGCAACCGCCGCTCGAGGAATCGCCGGTAGCCGGCTTCCAGGAATCCGGTGGTGAACAGCACAAATGTCGGCGGCCGCGCGGTCGCCTGAGTGACGAACAGGATCCGCGGCTGCTTACCGCCGCGCACCGGCGGTGGAGTGGCGGCCACGATCTCCTTGAAGAACGTGTTCAGTCGGCCCGTGGACACCCGGGAGTCCCACGATTCCAGCGCCGTCTCCAGAGCGGGTACCAGTTTCTGCACCGCTCGACCGGTCATGGCCGAGATGTTGACCCGGGGTGCCCATTGCAACTGAGCGAGCTCGCGGTCGATCTCGCGTTCCAGCAGATAGCGGCGATCCTCGTCGACCAGATCCCATTTGTTGAACGCCAGCACCAGTGCCCGGCCCGCCTCGACCACCATCGCCAGCACCCGTTGGTCCTGCTCGGTCAGCGGCTGGGAGGCATCGATCAGCACGATGGCCACCTCCGCAGCATCGATCGCGCCGTGCGTGCGCACCGAGGCGTAGAACTCATGCCCGCTCGCCTGCCCCACCTTGCGCCGCAGGCCTGCCGTGTCGACGAATCGCCAGACCTTGCCGTCCATCTCGATCAGCGAGTCGACCGGGTCGACCGTGGTACCCGCAACATCGTGGACCACCGAACGTTCTTCTGCGGCAAGGCGATTCAGCAGGGAGCTCTTGCCGACGTTCGGCTTACCCACGAGTGCGACGCGGCGTGGTCCGCCCCCACCCGATGCCATCTCCGACACCGTCGGCAGCACGTCGATCAGCTTGTCGAGCAGGTCTGCCACCCCGCGGCCATGCATCGCGCTGACCGCGTGTGGCTCCCCCAGTCCCAGCGACCACAGCCCGGCGGCGTCGGCTTCGCCCTTCTCGTTGTCAACCTTGTTGGCCGCCAAGAACACTGGCTTGCCGGAGCGCTGCAGCAGCTTCGCCGCCGCCTCGTCGGCCGATGTCGCCCCGACCACGGCGTCCACCACGAAGATGATCGCATCGGCGGTCCGCATCGCCACCGACGCCTGTTCAGCGACCAGCTGTTGCAGTCCTTTGGCGTCGGGCTCCCAACCACCGGTGTCCTGCACGACGAAGCGCCGTCCCAGCCAGTTCGCGTCGTAGGACACCCGGTCGCGCGTCACGCCGGGAACGTCCTGCACCACCGCCTCGCGACGGCCCAGAATCCGGTTGACCAGGGTCGACTTCCCGACGTTCGGCCGGCCGACCACCGCCACTACCGGTGGGGGCGCCGCCGCCTCCTCGATCGCCTCCGCGACGTCTTCTGCCCCGAGCTCCCATTCGCTCTCGTCGGCCCAGGTGCCGTCACTCATCGCGACGCACCGGCGCGCTGTTGAACGAGATCCGTCAGGTGCGCGATCACCTCAGGCTCGGACATGTCGCTGGTGTCGACCACCACTGCATCGTCGGCGGCGCGCAGCGGCGACGTCTCGCGGGTGGAATCCAGATGATCCCGCCGCTTCACATCGGCCAGCACCGTCTCGAAGTCGTCGACTCGCCCGGCGGCGACGTTCTGGTCGTTGCGCCGCCGCGCCCGTTCCTCGGCCGACGCCGTGAGGAAGATCTTGAGGTCCGCATCGGGCAGCACGACCGTGCCGATGTCGCGACCCTCCACGACCACGCTGTCGGGCCCTGCGGCGAGTTCGCGCTGCAGCCCGACGAGCCGAGCCCGCACGGCAGGCACCGCGGACACCGCCGACACCGCCTTGGTCACCTCGTCACCACGGATCTCACGCGAAACATCCTCTGCGTCAAGGTAAGCCTTGTCCTCGTCGGGGTCGTAGCCCACCGACAACGGCACATCCGTCGCGGCCATCTCGATCGCGGGTGTGTCCGCCAGGTCCACGCCGGCCCGAACCACGGCCAGGGTGACGATGCGGTACATCGCGCCGGTGTCCAGGTAGCGCGCACCCAGCGACCGGGCCAGACCCCTTGATACCGAGGACTTTCCGGTTCCGGCGGGGCCGTCGATCGCGATCACCAGTGACGGATTCACATGCCCACCGCCTTGTACAGCGAGCCCAGTTCCTTCTGGGTCAACACGCGAATGCTGCCCGGGCGCTGATCACCCACCGACACCGCTCCGATGTCGGTGCGCACCAAGTCCTGCACCGGGAACCCGACCGAGGCCAGCATTCGCCGCACGATCCGTTTACGGCCCTCGTGCAACGTCAACCGAACCAGGGTCTTGCCGGGCGCCGTGTCCACCACCGCGAAGTCGTCCACGCGGGCGGGTCCGTCGTCGAGTTCGATCCCGTCGCGCAGCTTGCGACCCAGCCCGCGCGGCACCGCGCCGAGGACGGTCGCCAGATAGGTCTTGGGGACTTCGTACGACGGATGCATCAGGCGGTGCGCCAGCTCGCCGTCGTTGGTCAACAACATCAGCCCTTCGGTGTCGGCGTCCAGACGGCCGACGTGAAACAGCTTCTTGTTCCCGCGAACCCGGTGCTCGACCAGGTCGCCGACACACGGGCGACCCCGATCGTCGGACATCGTCGAGTGCATGCCCTTCGGCTTGTTGATCGCCAGATGCACCAGCGTGTCATCGACGGTCACCCTGGCCCCGTCGACCCGGATCACCGATACGTCGGGATCCACGCGGGTGCCCAACTCGGTGACGATGCGATCGTCGACCTCCACGCGGCCGTCGAGAATCATCTTCTCGGCGACCCGACGCGACGCAATTCCGGCCTGCGACAACACCTTCTGTAGCCGCACGCCCTCCGAATCAGCCATCCGCATCGCGATCCACGTCAAACGACATCGGCGTCGCCGAAGCCGGGCCGCCGCTGAGCTTCATGAAACGGGGCTCGTCGCTGAGAGATTCACTCAGATCGTCGATCACGTCGACGTCTGGCAGCAGCGGCGCGATGTCCGGAAGATCGGCCAACGACGTCAAGCCGAGCCGTTCGAGGAACAGTTCGGTGGTCGCGAACGTCACCGCACCGGAATCGGCGTCGACGCCCGCCTCGGTGATGAGACCGCGCGCGATCAGAGTCCGGATCACCGCGTCGACGTTGACACCGCGTACCGCGCTGACACGTGCTCGCGTCACGGGCTGGCGGTAGGCCACCACGGCCAGCGTCTCGAGCGCGGCACGCGTCAGCTTGGATCGTGCACCGTCAAGCAGCAGCCGCTCGACATACGGTGCGAACCGCGCCCTGGTGTACATGCGCCAACCGCCGCCGGCCTCGCGCAGATCGATACCGCTCTCGCGGTCGCGCAACTCGTTGGCCATCGCCTGCAGCTTGCCCCCGACCCGGTAGGCGGGCTGCTCGGTCGTGGCGGCGAGCTGCTCGACCGTCACCGGCGTATCCACCACCAACAGCAGCGCCTCGAGCACCGCCCCGAGTTCGGCGTCCTCCAACTCCGGTGCGTTGGCGACATCGATGTCGAGCCCGAGCCCGTCGTCGAGATCCGTCGGGTCGTCGAGGTCGGTCGTGCTGTCCGTCTCGGTCGAAACATCCGCCGAAGTCTCGACCGGGATGTCGGTCGAGACATCCGTCGAGGTGTTATCCGTCATAGTGGTCTTCTTCCACCGCCAGGTGCTGGTGGCTCGGTCGTTCCCCGGTCCACGAAATTTGCAGCGCACCAAGCGCTTCTGGTTGTTCGAATGCTACTGCCCTGGCCCGGTACAGCTCGAGCAGCGCCAGGAACCGGCCGACGATCTCGATCGGTGCCTGGCAGTCGGCCACCAGGTCGCGGAACGACGCCCATTCACCGATCCCGCGGCCTTCCAGCAGCGCCATCAGATTACTCACCTGCTCAGGCACCGACACCGACACCTGGTGCAGGTGCTCGAGCGCGACGGTGGGCACCGGACGAGGTGTGAACGCCGTCGCCGCGATCTGGGCGAACGCGTCGGCGTCGACCCCGATCATCACCTCGGGCAGAAGCTCCTGGTAGCGCTCGTCGAGCGCGACCGCCCGCGGGTAGCTGCGCAGTGCCGCGGCCTCGAGTTCGGCGAACATCTCCGCGACGTGCTTGAACGCCCGGTACTGAAGGAGTCGCGCGAACAGCAGGTCGCGCACCTCGAGCAGGGCGAGGTCGTCCTCGTCGTGCACCTCGCCCGCCGGCAGCAGTCGGGCCGCCTTGAGGTCCAGCAGCGTGGCCGCGATCACCAGGAATGTGGTCGTCTCGTCGAGTTCGAGTTGCTTGCCGATCGCCTTGGTGTAGCCGATGAAGTCATCGGTCACCTGGTGCAACGCGACCTCGGTGACGTCTAGCCGGTGCGCGAAGATCAGCTGCAGCAGCAGGTCGAACGGACCCTCGAAATTACTGAGCCGAACCTGGAACCCCGCCTGCTGCGAATGGTCCGCCTCAGGTGTGTCTGATGTCGCCGAATCGGCGGGTCCGGCCGTGGTCACCGCCCCGGTCACGCGCCGAACCGGTCGATGACCTCACGCGCCAACGACCGATATGCTTCTGCACCAACGGATTTCGGCGCCCATGTGGTAATCGGTTCGCCGGCCACGCTGGTTTCCGGGAAGCGCACTGTCCGGGTGATGACGGTGTCGAACACCAGGTCGCCGAACCTCTCGAGAACTCTGGCCATCACTTCGCGGGAGTTCACGGTTCGCGGGTCATAGCGGGTGATCAGGATGCCGCCGATGGACAGCCTCGGATTCAGCCGGTCGTGCACCTTTTCCACGGTATCGGTGAGCAATGCCAGGCCGCGCAGCGAGAAGAACTCGCACTCCGTGGGGATGATCACCACGTCACTGCATGCCAAGCCGTTCACGGTGAGCAGCCCCAGCGACGGCTGGCAATCGATCAGTACGTAGTCGTAGCGGTCCAGCACCGGAAATATCGCGCGCGCCAGGGACTGTTCGCGACCCACCTCGTTGACCAGCTGGATCTCGGCCGCCGACAGGTCGATGTTGCTCGGCACCAGGTCCAGGTTCTTGACGCGGGTGCTGATCAGCACTTCGTCGATCGATGCCCGCGGTTCGACCAGCATGTTGTGGACCGTGTGCTCGAGTTCGTAGTGCGGCACTCCGAGGCCCGCCGACAGCGCACCCTGCGGATCGAGATCGATCATCAGGACGCGGCGACCGTACTCGGCCAGGCTGGCGCCCAGGTTGATGGTCGAGGTGGTCTTGCCGACCCCGCCCTTCTGGTTGCACATCGCGATGACCTTGGCCGGACCGTGCGACGTCTTGGGTTCGGGGATGGGAATGTTTCGCGGTTGTCGGCCGGTCAGGCCGGGATCGGGGGCTTCGCCGGGGTCGGTCATACCCGACCGTCGCTGGTCAGGCAACACGCAGGCATGGCGAACATCCGGGCAAGTTTAACGGCAGGTGACGGCCTGGTCTGCCAGACCCGCGGGCAACTTTGTCCGTGATGAACCCGGCGGCCCGCCTAGGCTGACGGTCGTGAGCCTGAAGCGGCGTGTCCCGTTCTTGCGCTGGTCGTTCTGGCGGCTGGCGATCGGGGCCCGAAACATCACCAAGACAGGCCAGATCGGCGACGGCCGGGAGGCGGCCGCCGCCGACTATGTGGTGGCCAATGCCCGGCGGGGCGATATCGACGACGTGATCGCCAAGATCGACGAGTTCGCCTACGAGAAGTCCTTCCTCATCAACATCGGTGACGAGAAGGGCGAGCTGCTCGACGCCGCCGTCCGCCGTGCCAACCCGTGGCTGGCGCTGGAGCTCGGCACGTACTGCGGCTACGGCTCGCTGCGGATCGCCAGGGCGGCGCCCACGGCAAAGGTGTTCTCCGTCGAGCTTGCGAGTGCCAATGCCGAAGTAGCACAACGCATCTGGGCGCACGCGGGAATCGCTGACCGGGTGACGTGCGTGGTCGGGACGATCGGAGACGGCGGGAAGACGCTCGACGCGCTTGCCCTCGAGCACGGCTTCGTCCCCGGCAAGCTTGATCTGTTGTTCATCGACCACGACAAGGCCGCCTACCTGCCCGACCTGCAGAGCATCCTCGATCGCGGATGGCTGCACCGCGGATCCATCGTGGTCGCCGACAACATGCTCATTCCCGGCTCCCCCAAGTACCGCGAATACATGCGCGAGCAGCAGGGCAAGCTCTTCGACACCGTCGAACACAAGACGCACGGCGAGTATCAGACGCTGGCGCCCGACCTCGTGCTCGAGTCGGAGTACCTGGGCTGAGCCGTCACTGCGCCCGCGGATGCGCTCCGGCCCAGACCTCTCGCAGCGCGCTGACCGTGACCATCGTGTAGATCTGCGTCGTGGTGACGGACGCGTGCCCCAACAGTTCCTGGACGACGCGGACGTCGGCTCCGCCGTCGAGCAGGTGCGTCGCGAACGAGTGGCGCAACACGTGCGGCGACACCGCCGCGGTGATGCCTGCCCGTTCGGCGGCGTCCTGAAGCACCTGCCACGCGCTTTGACGTGAGAGCCGGCCGCCTCTGGCGTTGAGGAAGATCGCCGGGGTTCCGCGTCCGCGGCGGGCCAGATCGGGGCGTCCACGCACGAAGTAGGCGTCCAGCGCGGTGACGGCCGGCCGACCGATCGGGACCAGCCGCTGTTTACCGCCCTTGCCTCGCAGCAGGACCGCCCGCGACTGGGTGTCGATGTCGTCGACGTCCAGGCCCACGGCTTCGGAGATCCGCGCCCCGGTCGAGTAGAGCAGTTCGAGCAGTGCCCGATTGCGCAGCGTGAGGGGGCCATCAGCTTCGCTGTCGCCGCCTGCGCCGTCCAGCAGTGCCAGCACCTCGTCGATGGAGAGGCTCTTGGGCAGCCGTCGGCTCGGTGTGGGTGGTTTGACCGCCGACGCGACGTTGAGTGCGGTGAGGCCCTCGGCCTCGGCGAAGCGGTGCAGCCCGCGGACCGCGATCAGGGCACGCGCAGCGGACACCGCTGACAACGGGACGGTGCCGGCGTCGGGATCGCCACGCCGCAGGGCGACCAGGAATTCGCTGACGTCACCCTCGCTCACCTTCGCCAGGTCGTCGATGCCGCGCTGGGTGAGGTATTCGGAGTAGCGCCGCAGGTCGCGCCGATAGGAGCTCAACGTGTTGGCGGCGACGCCGCGCTCGATGGTCAGGTGGTCGAGGTAACCCTGGAGTTGGTCGTCGAGGGCCGACCGGAACGTCGATGAGCCGCTTGCGCGAAGAGGAGACGATGTCGTCATCCGTCAGCCTTCCTGCGGGGGAAGGCTGTCGGCCGGTCGGTCCACGGCGCGTCGATGGGCCGCAACAAGTCCGTGTCCGGCATCGCGTTTGCGGCCAGAATGCCCGCCACCGCAATGGAGTTCACGATCTCACCGCTGAAAACCATCCGCACGGCCTCGCTCAACGGTAACCACTTCACCGTGAGGTCGGCTTCCTCGTCGTGAGCATCGGGCCTACCGACGTCGGACAACACCGTCGCCCGGTACACCCGCACGCTCTCGTCGCTGAAGCCCGGCGCCGTGTCGAGATCGACGAGCACACTCCAATCCTTCGCGGAAAGCCCGACCTCTTCGGCCAGTTCACGTGCGGCGCTCACGTGTGGTGGCTCATCGCCGGCATCCAGCAGCCCTGCCGGCAGCTCCAACAGCCGTCTGCCGAACGGCTGCCGATACTGGTACACGAGCACGATGTTGTTGTCATCGTCGATGGCGAGGACGGCCACCGCACCGAAGTTCTCGACGACTTCCCTCTTGGCGACGTTGCCGCCGGGCATCCGCACATCATCGGCACGCAGCGCGAAAATACTTCCGACATAGATGGTTTCGGACGAAACCGTCTCGAAGTCGTGTTCAGCCACGGGCTTCAGATTTTTGCAACTCGGCATCGTGAAGCGGTTGCCCGACCTCCTCGGGATGTGCGGTCCCGTTCGCGTGCTCCGGAATGTCCATCCCGGGAAGTCGCTCCTCGGCCTTGTAGTCGAGCGCCGCGCCGATGAACGCGACGAACAGCGGATGCGGCCGGGTGGGCCTGCTCTTCAGCTCCGGGTGCGCCTGGGTGCCGACGATGAACGGGTGGACGTCGGCGGAGTATTCGACGAACTCGACGAGGTGGCCGTCGGGCGACGTCCCGCTGAACCGCAGTCCGCTCTCGGCGATCCGGTCGCGGTAGGAGTTGTTCACCTCATAGCGGTGGCGGTGGCGTTCGGATACTTCTATTGCGCCGTATGCCTGCGCCACAATGGAATTGGGCTCCAACACCGCCGGGTAGGCGCCCAGGCGCATGGTGCCGCCGAGGTCGGCGTCGCCGGCGACGGCCTCGCGCTGGTCCGCCATGGTGGAGATGACGGGGTCGGGGGTCTTCGGGTCGAACTCCGCGGAGTTGGCGTCGGAGATCCCGACGGAGCGCGCCGCCTCGATGACGATGCACTGCAACCCGAGGCACAGCCCGAAGACCGGGAGACGCCGTTTTCGCGCGAAGCGGATGGCACCGATCTTGCCCTCGATACCGCGGATGCCGAACCCGCCTGGAATCAGGATGCCGTGAACGTCGGCGAGCGCGGCCGCCGCGCCGCTTTCGGTCTCGCAGTCGTCGGACGCGACCCAGCGCATCTCGACCTTGGCGTGGTGGGCGAAGCCGCCCGCGCGCAGCGCCTCTGCCACCGACAGATAAGCGTCGGACAGATCGATGTATTTACCCACCAACGCGATTCGCACCGTCTCGCGCGGCTCGTGTACCCGGTGCAGCAGATCGTTCCACTGCGTCCAGTCGACGTCACGGAACGGCAAGTTGAGCCGGCGCACCACGTAGGCGTCCAGCTCTTCACGGTGCAGGACCTTGGGGATGTCATAGATCGACGGCGCATCCGGCGTGGAGATGACGCCGTCGATGTCCACGTCGCACATCAGCGCGATCTTGTTCTTCAACGGTTCGGGGACGTCGCGGTCGCAACGCAGAATCAGCGCGTCCGGGCTGATACCGATGCTGCGCAGGGCGGCCACCGAATGCTGCGTCGGCTTCGTCTTCAGTTCGCCCGACGGCGCCATGTACGGCACCAAGGAGCAGTGCAGAAAGAAGCAGTTCTCGCGGCCCACCTCGTGGCGAACCTGGCGGGCGGCCTCGAGGAAGGGCAGTGACTCGATGTCGCCGACGGTGCCGCCGATCTCGGTGATCACCACGTCGGGGCGATGTCCGTCGGCATCCGGTTCGGCCATCGCGACGATGCGTGTCTTGATCTCGTCGGTGATGTGCGGAATGACCTGTACGGTGTCGCCGAGGTACTCGCCGCGGCGCTCTTTGGCGATCACCGATGAATACACCTGTCCCGTGGTGACATTCGCAAAGCCGGACAGGTTGCGATCGAGGAACCGCTCGTAGTGGCCCACGTCGAGATCGGTTTCGGCCCCGTCCTCGGTCACGAACACCTCGCCGTGCTGAAACGGGTTCATGGTGCCGGGGTCGACGTTGAGGTAGGGGTCCAGCTTCTGCATCGTCACCTGCAGGCCGCGCGCCGTCAGCAACTGTCCGAGGCTGGATGCCGTGAGACCCTTCCCTAGGGAGGAAACGACGCCACCCGTGACGAACATGTGCTTGGTGGGGGCTTGCGGGTGCTTGCGTAGCGCTGGCAAGAGCAACCTCCGTGACGACGCGGCAGGGGCTCGCTGTGAATAGCTGGGGCCTGCCGACCCACGGAACTTAACCCTAACACCGACTCCGACAAGCCGTCGCTGACGCGCCGCGTGGTTGGTTATTGCGGGACGGTCACCGATGCGGCGCCCTGGCCGATGCCGTACTGCCCGGGCTTTCCGCCGGCGGTGAGGCTGCCGAGCGCGAGCACCGAGGTAAGCCGGCCCGACTCTGTGTCGATGTCGTCGACGGTGCTGACGGTGGTGCTCAGGGCGGCGTCGGATCTCGCCACGGCCACCGCGGCTGTGCCGGACGCCGACCCGTCCCGACCGACCAGCACCGCGCCGGAACCGTGCGGAGCCATCCCGGCCGCGAGCCTGGCGACCGAGGCCCCCTGGTTTCCGGCGTCGTCGCCCAGCGGGCCGCCGGTCACGATCAACGCCGTGTTGGCCGCGCCGATGCGTTGGTCGCCGTACGTGATGAAGCCGGTATCACGCAGCGTCGACAGGACGGTCTCGCGCTGTGCGTCGTCGACGACCGAGACCTTCGGGTCCCTGTTGATCAACAGAGTGATGCCCAGCAGATCGCCCGCCTGCGAGCCCTGGTCCACCGAACTGGTGCTCAGCTGCTTACCCGCGGGCACGATCGGCGAGTTCACCACCGACAGCAGTTTCTCGGCCGAGTTGGCGTTGACGAACTCGGGCGTCAGCGCCACCGTGCCGGTGACCATGCCGCCGGCCTGCGCCACCAGCCGCTCCAACGCGTCGACGTCGTCGTCGGCCGCATCGGGCGTCCGGAACACCACGACCGACTTGTCGGCCAGCGAATCACGCAAGATCCGCGGCGCCATCTGGCCGTCGAATTCTCCTGCAGCACTCAGCTTCTCATTGAGAGCGTTCTTGTCGTCGGTGAGCGTGTCGATCTGGTTCTGCATATCGGTCTTGTCGTCACGCAATCCGGACAACACCGTGTTGGACAGCAGACCCGAACCCAGCGCGACACCGATGGCCAACGCGAGGAACACCGCCGCGAGTGAAATCGCGTGTGTGCGCAGGGAAATCACTTCATCTTCTCCTCTTCGCGCCGGCGCTCATCGGTCAACCACCTACGTGACCCAGCTCTGAACCCAGAGCGAGAACCGGTTCCAGTAGTCGACGACCCAATCCACCAGTGCGGTGTCCGCACGTGACACCCAGAGCGCGACGATCACCGCGACCAGCATGGCGAGCACGAGCAGCGCGATGGCACCGCCGGACACTCGGCTGCGATACAACGTGGCGACAGCCCTTGCGTCGACCAGCTTCTCGCCGACTTTGAGCCGGGTCAGGAAGGTCGACGGATTGCTCTGCTGGCGCGACCGGTCGAAGAACTCCTCGATGCTGGCGCGGTGGCCCGCCGTCACGATCAGCGATGCACCATGGTGATCGCAGAGCAGCAGCGAAAGGTCAGCGGCCGAGCCGGCAGCCGGGAACGTCATCGCCCCCACACCGAGATCCTGAATCCGCTCCAGACCCGCGGCGTGCCCGTCCGCGTCGGCAGGCAGCACCACCTGCGCACCGCAGCGCAGCGCGTCGGCGCTGATCCGATCCGGGTCTCCGACGATGAGCGCTGGGCGGTAGCCGGCCTTGCGAAGGACGTCGGCTCCCGTGCCGACGCCGACAAGCACCGGTTGATATTCCTTGATGAACGGCTTGAGCGCCTTGAGATCGGCGGCCGAACTCGGCTCCTCGGCCACGATGACGACGTGGCGGCGGTTCATGTCCACGTCGACGTCCGGGATGCCGATGCCGTCGATCAGCAGCGGGCTTTCGCTGCGGATGAACTCGATCGTGTTCCCCGCGAAGGCTTCCAGATGTGCCACGAGCCCGCTCTTGGCCTCGTGCATCAACTCGTGAATCTCGTCGTCGGTCCGCTCGGCGCCGAGGATCAGCCGCCGGTCACCGGAGTAGACACCGCCCTCGTGCAGTCGCACGCGGGCGCCGTCCTTGACCTTCTTGAAGACCTCGGCGCCGGTGTCGTCGATGAGGGTGACGCCGTTGGCGACCAGGACCTCAGGACCGAGGTTGGGGTATCGGCCGGAGATCGAAGGCGAGGCGTTGACGACCGCGGTGACACCGGCTTCGACAAGGGCGTCCGCGGTGATCCGGTCTAGGTCGAGGGCGTCGATGACGACGATGTCGCCGGGGTTGATGCGGCGCAGCAGCCGATCGATGTCGCGGTCCACGCGGGCGGTGCCGGTGATGCCCGGGCGAGAGCTGGCATTACGAGATAGCAGCGCTGACATCTTCATGCGCCGATTCTGTCGATACGCACCCCGTACCTGTCGGAGGCGCGCCGTAACATTAGCCCCAGAAGTTTACTTTGGTCACAACTGCAACACGGTCAGGCGAAGGGCTCGAACAGCTCCACGAGGTTGCCCGCCGGGTCCGGCACGAGCGCCTGCCGTCCGCCCCTGCCCGTGATCACGTCACCACGCAAGTCCGCGCCGGCCTTTCGCACTTCGGCGACGACCTCATCCAGATCGTCCACTTGGAGCTGAAATCGGTTCCAGCCACCCGGTTCTGGTCGAGTGCCGTCGGCGACCGTCTGGCCGGCGCCGCCACCGCCGCCCGGCGAGTTCAGCAGCAGTCGCAACTCTCCCCGGCGAAGCATCGCGAATCCCGGCCCCGGCCGCATCGCCACCTCGAACTGCAATAGGGATGTGTAGAAGTCCACCGCAGCATCGACATCGTCGACGATATAGCGAACGCTGATGTTGGCCATCTGTGCACCTCCTGACCATTATGATACAGATATGTCCCAAAAATCGCAGCCCGATCCTCGGATCGGTCAATCCCGCCGCGCAATACGCCGCGCCGCCCTCGAGGAGTTCGCGAGCGTGGGATACGCAGGCTTTCGGATGGAATCAGTGGCTGCGCGGGCGGGTGTCGGACGCAGCACCCTGTACCGGCACTGGCGCGATAAGACGGCGCTGATTGCCGATGCGCTGGAAACCCTCAACGTGCAGCCGAACCCGACTCGCGAACTCGTCTCCGGTACGGCTCGGCAACGGGTGGAGTTGCTGCTGACCCATCTCGTCCGTGCGCTCACCGACTCGCCAGTGGCAGCGTGTATCCCCGCACTGGTTCATGCGACCGAAACCGATGCGGCCGTCCGTGATTTCTTTCACCGCTACTCGGCGGGGCGGCGCCGGCGTCTGACCGACACCATTGCCGCAGGCGTCGAAGATGGACAGTTTCCCGCTCGCGTCAATGCTGAGGCCGCGTCCGTAGCACTGTCCGGTGCAGTGTTCTATCGACGACTGATGACGGCTGACGTGCTCGATGCCGCGTTCATCGATGACCTGATCGACACCGTGCTGGGGCAGTGACGCCTCAGTCGCCGGCCCCTTGTTGTTGCTGCGCCGCCTCGAGCAGTTCACGGGCGTGCGCCCGCCCGCTGTCCGACTCCCCCAGGCCCGCCAGCATGCGCGCCAGCTCGGCCACCCGGTCCTCGTCGTCGAGCCTGCGCACCCCGCTTGCCTTGCCCCGTCCGCCGCTGTCGACCACCAGGTGTGCGTCGGCATAAGCGGCTACTTGGGGCAGGTGGGTGACGACGATGACCTGGTGCGTGCTGGCCAGGCGGGCCAGCCGGCGGCCGATCTGCACCGCCGCCCGGCCACCAACTCCCGCGTCGACCTCGTCGAAGACCATCGTCGTTCCCTCTGTCGATGCGGCCAGCACGACCTCGAGCGCCAGCATGACGCGCGACAACTCGCCGCCGGAAGCGCTCTTGTTGAGCGGAAGCACATCGATACCGCGATGCGCCGCGAAGCCGAACTCCACGGCGTCGGCGCCGTACTGCCCGGCGTGCACGGTCACACCGGGTGACACGGTCAGCGGTGCGGTGTCGTCGGCACGCGCGGCCAGCGGGGCCACCGACACCGTGAACTCGGCGTCGGCCATCGCCAGACCCGCGAGTTCTGCGGTCACCGCCTTCGACAGCCCCTTGGCCGCTTTCGTCCTGGCCTTGGTGAGTTCGTTGGCCGCCAGCACGACATCGTCGTGCAGCGCGACGACCTGACGTTCCAGATCGGCGAGCGCCTCCTCGGATACATCGAGCTGCGCCAGCCGGTCGCGCGACTCCTGCGCCCATTGCAGGACACCGTCGATGTCGGCGGCGTACTTGCGTGTCAGCGTGCGCAGTTCGCTCTGCCGAAGCAGCTTCGCTTCCAGGGTGCTCGCATCGCCGGGCAGCGCGGCCAGATAGTCGCCGAGTTCGCTTGCCACATCGCCGATCACGAGGAGCGCCCCGTCGAGTTGCGCGGCCAGCGCACGCAGGGCGGAATCGTCGGTGGCCTCCATCGCCGACTTCGCCTGACCCACAGTGTCAACGGCCGACACGACTCCGGGCGACGGGTCGTCGGGGTCAGCAAGCGCGACGCGTGCGGTTTGCGCCGCTTCCTTCACCGTGTCCAGCTCCGACAGCCTCTGGATGTCATTGACGAGGGCGTCGTCCTCACCGGGTTGTGGTGCGACGGCATCGATTTCGTTCAGGCCGAACTTGAGCCGGTCCGCTTCCTGTGCAAGCTCGCGCGCCCGCTGTGTCCGGTCGACCAGGTCGCGACGGGCGGCCAGCCAGTCTTCACGCAGCTTCCGGTAGCGCTTCAGCTGCTTCTCGACATCGACGAAGCGGTCGAGGGCACCGCGCTGCTCGTCGGGGCGCATCAGCCGGAGCTGATCGTTCTGGCCGTGCAGGGTGAGGAGCTCGGTAGTGAAGGTGCCCAACGACTTCGCGGGCACACTGCGTCCCCCGAGATAGGCGCGCGACGGGCCGTCGCGGGCGACGGAACGGGCGGCGATGACGCTGCCGTCGTCGTCGCGCTCTGCTCCCGACGAATCCAGGATCTCGTCGATCTGGGCCGTGACGTGTTCGCCCAGCTCACTGGTCGTGAACCGGCCCTCGACGACCGCCCGCTCGGCGCCGGACCGCACCCGCGTGGCGTCCGCGCGCGCACCTCCGAGCAGGTGCAGTCCCGTGACCACCATTGTCTTGCCGGTGCCGGTTTCGCCGGTCAGCACGGTGAGGCCGCGATCGAACTCGGCCGTCGCGGTGCTGATCGCGCCCAGCGACTCGATGCGGATCTCGGATAGCACTACTGCCCGCGCCACCCCGTGACCGGCAACCGGAACTTGCGCACCAGGCGGTCGGTGAACGGGGCGCTGTCCAGCCGCACCCACTTCAGCGGTGTGCCGCACCGGGTCACTTCCAGCCGGCCTCCCGCGGGTACCACCATCTCGCGGCGACCGTCGCAGAACACGAGCGCGTCGTGACCACGAGCGTCGACTTCGATCGCGATGGAGGCGTCGGGACTGGTCACCATCGGACGCGCGAACAACGCGTGAGCGTTGTTGGGCACCACCAGGATTGCCTCCAGGTCGGGCCATACGATCGGCCCCCCCGCTGAGAACGCCCACGCCGTCGAACCCGTCGGTGTCGAGACGAGCACGCCGTCGCAGCCGAAAGAGGAGACGGGACGACCGTCCACCTCGAGCACTGCCTCGAGCACTCCCAGTCGCGGCCCCTTCTCGAGGCTGGCTTCGTTCAGTGCCCAGCCGCGGTCGATGATCTGGCCCTCGGCACGCACGACCACGTCGAGCGTCATGCGTTCCTCGACGCGGTAATCGCGCTTGATGATGTGTTCGAGCACGGAGTCGATGGCCTCGGCCTCGGCTTCGGCAAGAAAGCCGATGCGGCCCAGATTCACGCCAAGAACGGGAATTTCAACGTTGCGAGCCAGCTCGGCCGCGCGCAGGAAGCTCCCGTCGCCACCGAGCACCAGAACGAGCTCGCAGCCTTCGGCGGCGCGCTCGTCGGCGTCGACGACGTTGATCACTGTTCCGAGACCACGCACATCTTCGGACTGAGCCGGCACGCCGTCGACAGCCTCGGCCGGTAGCACTCGCACTCGAATCCCGTTGTCGCCGAGTACTTTCTGGACCCGACGCGCCACCTCGGTGGCGTCATCTCGTCCCGTGTGCACCACCAGCAGGATGTTGCGCTCGGAGCTCATTGCGGGCCCTCCGCGACGGCTCGACGCACCGCGTCGTCGAGCGACTCCCCTTGCAGCGGGCCGTCGGTGCGCGACCGTAACCGCAGGAAATACTCGACATTGCCGGACGGACCGGGAAGCGGGCTGGCGGTGACGGCGACGGTTTGCCACTGCAGCGCGGCGGCGCGGCGGGCGACGGTGAGCACCGCCTCGGCGCGCAGCTGTGGACCGGCGACGACGCCACCGGCGCCCACCCGGTCCTTGCCCACCTCGAATTGCGGCTTCACCATGGGAACGATATCGGCGTCGGGCGACGCACACGACGTCAGTGCCGGAAGCACTGTGGACAGTGAGATGAACGACAGGTCCGCGACCACCAGGTCGACCGGGCCGCCGATGGCGTCGGGCGTCAGTTCGCGGACGTTGGTTCGCTCCATCACGGTGACGCGCGGGTCGTTGCGCAGCGACCACGCCAGCTGGCCGTACCCGACATCGACGGCGACGACCTCGCGGGCGCCACGATCGAGCAATACCTCGGTGAACCCACCGGTCGACGCTCCGGCGTCCAGGCACCGACGGCCGTCGACCGCCAGCCCGAATGCCTCTAATGCGCCGATCAGCTTGTGAGCACCGCGTGAGACCCAGCCGCGTTCGTCGGCGTTTTCGACCGTGAGCGCGGCGCTCAGCGCGATGGCGGTGGCCGGTTTGGCGGCAGGCATGCCGTCGATGCTGACGCGCCCGGCGCCGATCAGCTCAGCCGCCTGCTGGCGGGAGCGGGCCAGCCCGCGTCGCACCAGCTCGGCGTCAACACGCGCCCGCCGCGCCACGAGCGGTCAACCCTTCTCGACCGATTCGAGAGCTCGCACCAGCAGGTCGTGCGCCTCTTCGAGCCGCGCGGCGATGACGTCGATCTCTGATTCGGCGAGCTGATCGAAGCCGGAGCCCTCCTGCGCAGGGTCGGGCAGATCTGCCAGCAACTCGGCGATTCGGGCGCGTATCTGGTCCGGGTCGGTACTCATGTCGCTGTTCACGCTAGCCGATTCGGGGAGGCGAGAACGGACCATCGCTCCAGGGCCTGTCGCGTGGTGTCGTCGCCCGCGGAAATGGTGAATTGGCCGTCGAGGCTCGCGTCCCAGACCGCGCTGGCCGTGGCCCGTACGACGGAGAGGGGATCCCCGGTGTCCCTGCCCGTGGCGTGGACGGAGACCGTCGACTCGTCGATGTCGATCCGCCAGCCGGGATGCGGCCCGACGCGAAGGATGTCCCCGGGGGCATCAAGCGAGCGCAGATCGGCGGCGAGGTAGTCGGGCCGCTCCGAATCCGCCGCACGGATCATGTCCTCCGCGGTGCTCACCCCCGTCAGCACCATCAGGCTCGGCAGGCCGGCCGCCTTCGCGCCGGCGATGTCGGTATCGAGACGGTCCCCCACGACCAGCGGCGTCTGGAAGGCGCCGCGGGCCAATGCGTCGTTGAGCAGCGTCGGCTCGGGCTTGCCTGCGACCTGCGGCTCCTGGTTGGTCGCCGCGCGCAGTGCCGCGACCATCGACCCGTTCCCGGGAAGCAGCCCTCGCTCAGACGGCAACGTCAGGTCGACGTTGGCCGCAACCCAGAGCGCACCGCTGCGGATCGCCAACGCCGCCTCGGCAAGGTCGGACCAGCCGGTCTGCGGGGAATGGCCCTGGCCGACGGCCTTCGGGTCGTCGGCGAAATGCCGCACCGGTTCGAGTCCAACCGCGCGCACCTCGGCGGCCAACGCGTCGGTCCCGACGATGAGAACGGCTGCGCCCGAGGGTAATTGAGCGGCCAGCAGGTGCGCCGCGCTTTGCGCACTGGTGACGACGTCATCTTGTTCGGCCGTGAAACCCAGCTCGTGCAAATGCTCGGCTACCTCGGCGGGAGTGCGGGACGCGTTGTTGGTGACGTACAGGGTTCGCGCGCGGACGGTGGAGAGCGTCTCGACCGCACCTTCGGTGGCTTCGGCCCCGCGGAACACGGTGCCGTCGAGGTCGAGCAGCAGGCAATCATGGTCCTGCACGAGCGCGCTCACCTCAGCTCAGCTCCGTGATCCGGTCCTCGGCGTCGGTCAGCCCCTCGAGATCCGCGGCGGCGGCATTGATGAACCATTGCAGTGCCTCCTGGTTCCGTCCAAGAGCCAGCAGCGTCTCGGCATAGACGTAGAACAGTCGCACAGCGGTCTGACCGGTTCGCGTCCGATCCAGTTGTGGCGTCGACAGAAGCGCGATCGCTTGCTCGTACTGACCGAGATCGCAGCGTGCGCCGGCCGCGACGATGCGCATCTCGTCGGCGTCATCACCGGTGAGCTGGGCAGCTTCGGGGCTGCGGGCCAACTCGATCGCCCGTTCCGGACGTCCCACGCCGCGTTCACAATCGGCGATCAACGGAAGCAGCGCTGACTTGCTGCCCATTCGGCGGGCGGCACGCAATTCCGCCAGCGCCTGAGCCCAGTCGCCGGAGTGATAGGCGGCGATTCCGACGGCTTCGCGAACGGCGGCGATGCGGCCGGATCGGGCGCGTGCCGCACGAGCGTGAGCCAAAGCGGCTTCGGGATCCTCCTCGAGGAGAAGGCCGGCAGCCACCAGGTGCCGCGCGACCGTATCGGCGGTCGCGCGATCCAAAGTCGTTAGTTCACCACGGATTTCCGGCGCGAGTTGTTTGGCTTCGATGTCGGCGGCCAGTGGCGGACCGTCCAGCTCCGACGTCTTGTCATCGGGCGTCGGCTGGACCCGGCGGGCCCGGCTGGGACCCGATGATCGTGGCGGCGAGCGGCGCGGGCCGCGCCCGCGGTTGTCGCCGTTTCCGTCCTGGACCACGTATGCCTTTCTACCCGATTCCGCCGCAATTGAGAATTCGAGATAAATTGGGGGACAAATAGAATCACCCCCCACGCAATTGTGGGGGGTGATCCTAATTTGTGTTCGGCGGTGTCCTACTTTTCCACCCGTGTTGGGTAGTATCATCGGCGCTGGCAGGCTTAGCTTCCGGGTTCGGGATGGGTCCGGGCGTTTCCCTGCCGCTATTGACCGCCGTAACTTTATTCACTTTTCAAAGTGCCCC
>NZ_JBFREZ010000016.1:0-52103 GCF_052114565.1 Mycobacterium sp. 2YAF39 | reverse complement strand
GGCTGCGCCCGTTCCCCCGCCGCCTCCGGCCCCGCTGCCTCCGCCGCCACCCCCGGCTCCGGCCGAACCGATGGCCGCACCGATGCCTCCGCCGCCACCGGCCCCGCTACCTCCGGCCCCGCCGGCACCCCCCATGCAAGCGATGGCCGCAGCCGCGATCAATGGGGCCGCCCCGCCGATCGCGCCGCCGCCTCCTCCGCCCCCGCCGGCCCCTGCGCCCGTGCCGTTCGACGCGATGGCCGCACCGCTGCCTGAGGCGCCACCGGCCCCGCTGCCGCCCGCCGCGCCGCCCATCGACGCATTGGCCGCCCCGGTTCCTCCGCCACCGCCGGTGGTGCAGCCCGTGGCGAACTGGGACGTCGCACCCGGTTCAGAGGGTGTGGCCGACGAGCACCAAGCAGTTTGGGCGTTGCATACCGATGCGCCGCTCCAGCCCGCCCCGCTGCTACCGCCGGCTCCTCCGGCGCCGCCCGCACCCGCGCCTGCGCCCCTCGCGGCGCCTGCGCCCGACCCGCTGGCCCCGATCAACAACCTCGACGTCCCGCAACCGGCATTCGACGCGGCCAACCAGGCCGTGTCCGGTGAGCTCCCCGTGCCCGCCGAGGTTCCGCACCTGTCGAGCCCGGAGAATCTGAATCCGGGGACGACGACCGACCGCGTTGAGGCCGTCCCGGGCGAAAGCCCGAACGTCACGTACCTCAAGGAGATCTGGCACGCGATCCAGACCCAGGATGTGTCCGGCAAGGATGCGCTGCTGGCGTTGACCCAGCGGCCGCTCACGACACCGGATGCGCGCTCGGGTGGCCAGGTGCCGAACGTGCCGGGGCAGCTCCCGCCGGATCCGGCGCTCGCGCCTCCTCCGCCTCCGGCTCCCGCTCCTGGACTGCCCGGCGTTCCCCCGCCGCCGCCTCCGGCGCCCCTGCCGCCGGCCTGACCGAAGTCGCCTTAAGCGGACCCGACCCACTCCTCGGAGCCGTCTGAAAAGAATTGGTGCTTCCACACCGGTAACCGGGCTTTGACGGTGTCCACCAGACGCTGGCATGTTTCGAACGCCGCGCCTCGGTGGTCTGCGGCCACGGCGGCGACAAGCGCGGCGTCACCGATGTTCAGCACGCCGATGCGGTGGCTGACGGCGATGGCCCGCACTCCGTGACTATCGGCCGCGATCTCGGCGGCGACATCTGCCAATGTCTGCGCTGCCGTGGGGTGTGCCGAGTACTCGAGCCTCGTCACCGTGCGACCGCCGTCGTGGTCGCGGACGACGCCGGCGAAGCCCACCACGGCACCGGCAGCTTCGTG
Organism: Mycobacterium sp. 2YAF39; assembly: GCF_052114565.1. Classification (NCBI taxonomy): domain Bacteria; kingdom Bacillati; phylum Actinomycetota; class Actinomycetes; order Mycobacteriales; family Mycobacteriaceae; genus Mycobacterium; species Mycobacterium sp. 2YAF39. The sequence goes on along the minus strand of NZ_JBFREZ010000016.1, from coordinate 50,804 downwards.
CGCGACGAGGGCTTCGTGCTCGGTCAGCGCGATGAGCTCCTCGGTGAGCTGTGCCCGCAGCACCACCGTCATTGCGTGTGGTCCCCGCCCGCGAGCTGATCCAGCGCATGCTCGAGCACGCGGTCGAGCACGGCGAGGCCGTCCTTCACGCCTCCGGTCGACCCGGGCAGGTTCACGATCAGCGTGCGGCCCCTCACACCGCAGACTCCACGCGAGAGCGCCGAGGTGGGCACCTTGTCCTCGCCCGCGCGACGGATGGCGTCGGCCAGTCCTGGGATCTGATAGTCGACGAAGTCCGCCGTCGCATCCGCTGTGCCGTCCGTCGGCGATATGCCCGTGCCACCCGAGGTGATCAGGACGTCGACGTTGTCGCCCGCAGCGGCGAACAGCGCCGCGACGACTCCGCGCCCGTCGGCCACGACGACCGGCGCGGCTGTGGCGATTCCCCGCGCATTGAGCCAGTCCACGATGATCGGCCCGGTGCGATCCTCGTAGACGCCGGCGGCGGCCCGCGTAGAGGCGATGACCACCCGGGCCCTGCGCGTCACGTCCGCTCCCAGAGTCCGGTCTTGCCGCCTTCTTTGCGCAGCACCCGGATGTCGTCGATTCGTGCGGCGGGGTCGACCGCCTTGATCATGTCGTAGAGCGTCAGCGCGGCGATGCTGACCGCCGTCAACGCCTCCATCTCCACGCCGGTGCGGTCAGTGCTGCGCACGGCCGCAGTGATAACCACCTGCGCCTCACCGATTTCGAAGTCGACGTCGACTCCCGTCAGAGCCAGCTGGTGGCACAGCGGAATGAGATCGCTGGTGCGCTTGGCCGCGAGAATCCCGGCCACCCGCGCGGTGGCCAGAGCGTCGCCCTTGGGTAGCCCGCCGGATGCGATCATCGCGACGACCTCGGTGGTGGTGTGGACTGCACCGGCCGCGACGGCGGTGCGCCTGGTGGCGTCCTTGGCGGTGACGTCGACCATGTGCGCCGCGCCCGTTTCGTCGAGGTGCGAGAGTTGGCGCGGTTCGGTCACTACTTGTTGACGACCGTCACCGGGTGGACGTACGGGACGTCATCGTTCGGCAACGGGAAGGTGAGGTCGCCGAACGGGGACAGCGCGCCGGTGCGGTCGGCGGCGAGCTCACTGACTGCGTGATCGTCGTCGCCGTCGGTCGCGGGCCAGCCCGGGTCGACATATTGCTTCTTCTGCCGTTTGTTGTCAGCCACGTCTGACATTGTGGCAGGCACCGTGAGCAGTGGCGACACCGACGGGCTGCCTTACCCTGGTCAGCAATGACCGAAAACGCGCCGGGCCTCCCTCTGGGCGCCTGGCTGGCCGAACTCGGCGATGAGCGGCTGATCCGGCTGCTGGAGTTGCGGCCCGATCTGACGCAGCCCCCGCCGGGCACCATCGCGGCGCTTGCGGCGCGGGCCCAGGCACGGCAATCGGTCAAGGCTGCCACCGATGACCTGGACTTTCTTCATCTCGCGGTGATCGACGCCCTGCTGGTCCTGCATGCCGACGCGAACGCAGTGCCGCTGTCCAAGCTGCTCGAGCTGATCGGTGATTCCGCCGCCGAGGCGGTCGTCACGGCGGCCGTCGACGATCTTCGTGAGCGCGTGCTGGTGTGGGGCGACGACTCCGTGCGGGTCGCCGCCGAGGCCGCGACGGGACTGCCCTGGTATGTCGGTCAGGCCACGGTCGAGGACAGCGATGCCACCGATATCGCCGAGCGCCTCGCGGGGCTCGACGAGGCGCAGTCAGACCTGCTGCAGAAGCTGTTGGAGGGTTCACCGGTGGGACGCACCCGCGACGCCGCTGCGGGTACCCCGCCGGACCGCCCGGTACAGCGGTTGCTGGCGGCCGGGCTGCTGCGACAGGTGGACCCCGAGACGGTGATCCTGCCGAGACTCATCGGCCAGGCGATGCGCGGTGAACTACCCGGACCCGTCGGGCTGACGGCACCCGACCCCGTCGTGTCGACCACGACCGCCGCCGATGTGGACGCGGTGGCTGCCGGCGCGGTGATCGACTTTCTACGCGAGGTCGAGGTCGTACTCGAAACGCTCTCTGCCACACCTGTTCCCGAGCTCCGCAGCGGAGGGCTCGGGGTGCGCGACGTCAAACGGCTGACGAAGGTGACCGGGATCGACGAAAGCCGGCTCGGGCTGATTCTCGAGGTGACGGCGGCGGCCGGGCTGATCGCGACGGGTATGCCCGAACCGGGACCGCATGACGGCGCGGGCCCGTACTGGGCCCCGACGGTGGCCGCCGACCGGTTCCTCGAATCGCCGACGGCCAACAGGTGGCACCTGCTGGCATCGACGTGGCTGGACCTGCCGGGACGACCGAGCCTGGTCGGGAGCCGCGGCCCCGACGGTAAACCCTATGCGGCACTTTCCGATTCGCTGTTCTCCACCGCCGCTCCGCTGGACCGGCGACTGCTCCTCGAGATGCTCGCCGACCTGAAACCCGGCGCAGGCGTGGATGCGACGCAAGCGTCGCGCGCCATGATCTGGCGACGGCCTCGCTGGGCGGTTCGGCTGCAGCCAGGGCCGGTGGGCGCCCTGCTGACAGAGGCGCACACCGTCGGCATGGTCGGCCGCGGGGGAATCGCCACGGCGGCCAGGGCGATGCTGGCGGGCGACCCACCTGACGACGTCGTCAAGGCGATGGACAAGGTGTTACCGCGGCCGATCGACCATTTTCTGCTGCAGGCCGACTTGACGGTGGTGGTGCCGGGCCCGCTGGAACGTGAGCTGGCCGAGCAGTTGGGAGCCGTGGCGAGCGTCGAGTCGGCGGGTGCCGCGATGGTGTACCGCATCAGCGAGGGGTCCATCCGGCGGGCTCTCGATACCGGGCGCACTGCCGTGGAACTGCACGCCTTTTTCTCGCGGCACTCGAAAACGCCTGTGCCGCAGGGACTCACCTATTTGATCGACGATGTGGCGCGGCGGCACGGGCAGTTGCGGGTCGGGATGGCCAACTCGTTCGTGCGGTGCGAGGACGCGGCACTTTTGGCGCAGGCGATCACGGCACCCGCGGCAGAACAGCTGGAGATGCGGCTGCTCGCTCCGACGGTCGCGGTGTCACAGTCACCGATCTCCGAGGTGCTCGCCGGCCTGCGCGACGCCGGATTCGCGCCCGCCGCCGAGGACTCGACCGGCGCCATCGTCGACCTCCGGGTGCGGGGCGCCAGGGTTGCGGCACCGCCGCGCCGCCGCGCCCACCGGACGCCAAGCCCCACGAGCCAGACGCTGGGCGCGATCGTCGCGGTGCTGCGCAAGGTGGCATCCGCACCATCCAGCGCCATGCGACTGGACCCGACCGTCGCGATCACGCAACTCCAGGAGGCCGCCCACCTGCAGTCATCCGTGGTGATCGGTTACGTCGATCCGGCCGGTGTGGCAACCCAGCGGGTGGTGGCACCCATCAACGTGCGCGGCGGGCAGCTGACCGCCTACGATCCCGCGTCCGGCCGGGTTCGCGAGTTCGCCATCCATCGCGTCACCTCGGTGGTGTCGGCCGACTCTGCCTGATTTCGCGGCGGGCGGTACACACTGTCATCGTGCAGATCAATGGATGCGTCGCCTTTGTCACCGGAGCCAACCGAGGCCTCGGACGTCACTTCGCCGAGCAACTGGTCGCCCGCGGCGCCTCCAAGGTGTACGCGGCGGCCCGCAGACCGGAGACCATCACGGTGCAGAACGTGGTACCGGTCCGCATCGACATCACCGATCCCGAATCGGTTTCTGCCGCGGCCGAAATCGCAGGCGACACGACCCTGCTGGTCAACAACGCGGGGATCGCGTCCTTCAACTCCCTGCTCGAAGCGCCGATGGACGATGTCCGGGCACAGATGGAGACGCACTTCTTCGGGACGCTGTCGGTCACGCGGGAGTTCGCGCCCCATCTGATCGCCAATGCGCCGGCCGCGATCCTGAACGTCCTGTCGGTACTGGCGTGGGTGCATCCGCCCAGCGCGGGTACATACAGCGCGGCGAAGGCCGCGCTGTGGGCACAGACGGACACCGTCCGCGACGAGCTCGCACCACGCGGAGTGGCCGTCACGGCGCTCCACGTCGGCTTCATGGAGACCGACATGGTTGCGGATGTCGATGCGCCCAAGAACGACCCCGCCGAGATTGCCGCCGCCGCGCTCGACGGCGTCGAGGCCGGCCTGATCGAGGTCCTCGGCGACGAGCTCACGCGCAGAGTCAAGGCTGGTCTTTCGGCCGATCGCGGCGCTGCCAACGTCCGCTGAAACAACCGGTGTCGGCCGAGTCTGGATAATGGACGGGATGACCAGCGAGCGAGAAGCCGTGGGGGCACTCCCCACGCAAGCGGTGGGCCCACCCGCGCGTAGCGCAGGGGTACGGGATCGCGCATGACCGACGGCCCCCTGATCGTGCAGTCCGACAAGACGGTGCTGCTCGAAGTCGACCATGAGCAGGCAGGCGCGGCGCGAGCCGCGATCGCCCCGTTCGCCGAACTGGAGCGTGCCCCCGAGCACATCCACACCTACCGCATCACCCCACTGGCGCTGTGGAACGCCCGCGCCGCGGGCCACGACGCCGAGCAGGTCGTCGACGCGCTGGTTTCGTTCTCGCGGTACGCGGTGCCGCAACCGCTACTCGTCGACATCGTCGACACGATGGCGCGGTACGGGCGCCTGCAGCTGGTGAAGCATCCGGCGCACGGTCTGACTCTGGTGAGCCTGGACCGCGCGGTGCTCGAGGAAGTGCTGCGCAACAAGAAGATTGCACCCATGCTCGGTGCGCGCCTCGACGACGACACCGTCGCGGTCCACAACAGCGAGCGCGGGCGCGTCAAGCAGATGCTTCTCAAGATCGGTTGGCCTGCAGAGGATCTCGCCGGTTATGTGGACGGCGAGAAGCATCCGATCAGCCTGGCGCAGCATGGCTGGCACCTCCGTGACTATCAGGAGATGGCCACCGACTCGTTCTGGCAGGGCGGATCCGGTGTCGTGGTGCTGCCGTGCGGTGCCGGTAAGACGCTCGTCGGTGCGGCGGCAATGGCCAAGGCCTCGGCGACGACGCTGATCCTGGTGACCAATACGGTCGCGGGCAGGCAGTGGAAGCGCGAGTTGATCAACCGAACGTCGTTGACTGAGGATGAGATCGGCGAGTACTCGGGCGAGAAGAAGGAGATCCGCCCGGTCACCATCGCCACCTATCAGGTCATCACCCGCCGCACCAAGGGGGAATACCGGCACCTCGAACTGTTCGACAGCCGCGACTGGGGGCTGATCATCTACGACGAGGTGCATCTGCTCCCCGCACCCGTGTTCCGGATGACCGCGGATCTACAGTCGCGGCGGCGGCTGGGCCTGACGGCGACGCTGATCCGTGAGGACGGACGCGAGGGCGACGTGTTCTCGCTCATCGGGCCGAAGCGATATGACGCGCCGTGGAAGGACATCGAGGCCCAGGGCTGGATCGCGCCCGCCGAGTGCATCGAGGTGCGGGTCACGATGACCGACAACGAGCGGATGCTCTACGCCGTCGCCGAACCCGACGAGCGGTACAAGCTGTGCTCGACGGCGCACTCCAAGATCGCGGTGGTGAAGTCGATTCTGGAGAAACACAAGGGGGACCAGACTCTGGTGATCGGCGCATACCTCGACCAGCTCGACGAGCTCGGCGTCGAACTGAACGCCCCGGTGATTCAAGGGTCGACCAAGACCGCCGAGCGTGAGGCGCTGTACGACGAGTTCCGTCGGGGCGAGATTCCGACGTTGGTGGTGTCCAAGGTTGCCAACTTCTCCATCGACCTACCGGAAGCCAATGTGGCCGTGCAGGTTTCGGGCACCTTCGGGTCGCGTCAGGAAGAGGCGCAGCGACTGGGCCGGCTGCTGCGACCCAAAGCCGACGGCGGCGGGGCGATCTTCTACTCGGTGGTCTCGCGTGACAGCCTCGACGCCGAGTACGCCGCGCACCGGCAGCGCTTCCTGGCCGAACAGGGCTACGGGTACATCATCAAGGACGCCGACGATCTGCTGGGCCCCGCGATCTAGGTATGCGGCCCAATGGGTTTCGACACGGTCAGTAGGACGACCGAGTCTTCGATCGCGCTCAGGCCATGTCGTTCACGCGGCAGGATGATGTGGTCACCGGGCGAGCCGTCCCATCCCGACGACGAATGGGTCACCCGCACCCTGCCGTGCAGAACCTGAAGCGTGGCCTCGCCGGGACTGTCGTGATCGTCGAGCTTGCTGCCGGCCTTCAACGCCATCAGGGTCTGGCGCAACGAATGTTCGTGGCCGCCGTAAACCGTGTGCGCGCTGCGACCACTGGTGGCCGATCGGGCAGTTTCCAGATGCTCACGCGCGAGTGCGGTGAGTGAGATTTTCTCCATCGTCGACGCGCCTTTCAGACGATCGGGACATGTGTACGTAGAGCGGATGGTCGTATCAATTCGGGGCTGGTGAATTCGCGATGACGACCAATGCATCCTCCACCATTGTCGTCATCAACGGCTCCGGCAAGCCCGGACCCGGATGCCCGACGTGCCAAAATCGCTCTTGACGACGCGGGCGACCCGCAAACGCGTTAGCCTCGTCGCGGGTCGGTAGCAGCCCTCACGGGCTCGAGCAGGAAGCACACATGAGCGGACACACCTCCTCATTCGGGCAGTTCGCCCGGATCGCGGTCGCCGCTGCCGTCATCGGCATGGGCGCACTGGCCGCGGCCACCCAGGCCAGCGCGCAGCCGGTGGCACCCCCGCTGCCGACGCCGGTCCCCGGCCAGCCGCCTGCCCCGGGCCAACCCGTCATGGATGTGCCCGGTGCCGAGCCGGTCGCTGCGCCCGCGCCGCCGCCGGTCGGGGCGCCGCCTGTGCCGCAGGTCGCCAACCAGCAATACGGTGCGGGCAACACGTCGGGGCCACTGGGCTTCCTGCGGGACGCCTGGCACATGGCCCAGGACCCGCAGGGCTTCACCGGCACGATGCAACCCGGCGACATCAAACCCGCCGTGCCCCCGCCGGGAGCCGGTCCGGCACCGCCGCTGCCGCCCGGATACGCGTCGCTGTCCGACCCCGCGTCGAACGGCCCGACTCCGGAGCGGAATTACTCCGGTGGGCCGCCTCTGCCGGAGGGGTACTACCCGATCGGCGGGCCACCGCCGCCCGGGTACTTCGACCTGCCTCCGGCCCCCGGTGTGCAACAGCCCATCGACCCGAATGCGCTGCCGCCGGGCGGCCCCATCGCGCCGAGGCCCTGACAACGCCGGTTACGCCAGCGCGGGGATGACCTCGCGCTCGAACAGCTCGATACCGCTCCGGTCGTAGGCGGCCTCCGGGAAGTAGAGGATCGCGTACTCGCAACCGAGGTCGCTCATGCGTTTCAGCTTCTCGATGACCTGTTCGGTTGTGCCACTGGCAGATTCAGGCGCGCTGATGGTAGTGAGCATGGCGTCGACGGCGGATTCGTCCGCCTTGGCGACCTGCCGGGCACGCAGTCGCGCAACACGTTCTCTGACATCGCTCTCCGACGTGCCGATCACGGCGTTGAAGTTGGCCGACCGGACGATCGCGTCGTAGTCGGTGCCGACGGCCCGGCAGTGATCGGCGAGTATCTGCGACTTGTGCGCGAAACCCTCGGGCTCCGAGGTGAAGTTCGTGTACTGCGCGTACTTGGCGGCGATCTTCAGCGTCACCTTCTCGCCACCGCCTGCGATCCACATCGGCGGTCCGCCGTCCTGCAACGGCTTGGGCGCGACAATCGCGCCGTCGACGTCATAGTGCTTGCCGTGGAGCGTGACCCGGCCGTCGCGCCACGCGTCGCGCATGATCTGGACGCCTTCGTCGAGCATGCCAAGGCGGACGCCTGCCGAGGGGAACCCGTAGCCGTAGGCATCCCATTCGTGCTTGTACCAGCCGCCGCCGATGCCCATCTGCACCCGGCCACCGGAGATGATGTCCGCGGTGGCGGCCACCTTGGCCAGATAGACCGGGTTGCGATAACCCATCGCCGTGCACATCTGGCCGAGCTTGATTCGCGACGTGACCGCGGCGTAGGCCGACATCAGCGACCACGCCTCGTGAGTAGCCTCGTCGGTCGGCACCGGAACGGTGTGGAAGTGGTCGTACACCCACAGCGAGTCCCAGGCTCCGCCGTCGGCGTACGCGGCGAGATCACGCATGACCTGCCATTGCTGATCGGGGGGAATGTCAACGAGATCGAGTCGCCAGCCCTGCGGGATGAACAGTCCAAAGCGCATGGCTTCTGACTCTATGCAACCAGCGGTGGGGGACGCCATCCGCCGAGCGCGGCTTCGAGCCGACCGGCCACCGCCAGCGCCGTCGCGTCCTGGAACGGCCTCGCCACGATCTGCACTCCGATGGGTAGCCCCTCCTTGGACGTACCGCACCGCACGACGGCCGCAGGCCAGCCGGTGAGATTGTGCGCCATCAAATGGGAGAAGTCCCGGACCTCGACGAGTCCGTGGTGGTGAGGTTTGGCGACGGTGGGCATCGCGGGGCCGACGATCACGTCGTAGTCGGCCATGAACTCGAGCATTTCGATGCGATAGGTGTCGATCTCGGTCAACCTGCTTCGTGCGTCAGACAGCGAGAAGTCGACCAGCCGTGCCTGCCTGAGGAACTCGGCGAGCTCCTCGGACGGATTGTCCGCGCCGATCGCCGCCAGGTCCGCTTCGAACCCCTTGCCGCGGTCGCCGCCGAGGAACACCGACTCCCACAACAACTCCATCGTGCGTCCGAGGCAGGGGGGCGCGTTGTGTTCGACGAGTCCGACCATCCCGGTCAGGGCCTGCACGGCGTCTGAAACGACGTCGGCGACATCGTCGGAGGGCGGTGAGATGCCGTCGTCGAGGTAGGTGGCGACGCGAAGCCCGGCCAAGTCGACGTCGTCGGGGTGGCCGAGCGGTGCGGGCACCGCGTACGGATCGCGCAGATCGGGGCCGTTCATGATCGACAGGCCGAGATAGAGATCCGGTACGGACCGTGCGAGCGGGCCATAGCAGTTGAACGGTCCGAAGATACCGAGCGCATCGCCGAACACGCTGCCGGTGCGCGGGATTCGGCCGTGGGTCGGCTTGATCCCGGCGATACCGGTGTTGTGGCACGGCTGTCTGATGCTGCCGCCGCCGTCGGATCCGACGCTGAGCGCGGCGCCGCCTGCGGAGACCAGGGCAGCCGAGCCGCCGCTACTGCCGCCAGGCGTCCTCGACAGGTCGAACGGATTGTTGGTGCGGCCGTAGACGTTGTTGTTGGACTCGCCGCCGCGACCCATCTCGGGGACGTTCGTCAGGCCCAGCACGATCGCGCCTTCCGCACGCAGTCTCGCTACGGCTGTCGCGTCCTCGGAGGCGGGGGCACGCAGCACCGGGCTGCCGCCGGAACATTTCAGCCCGGCCACGAGCATGACGTCCTTGACCACGATCGGCAGTCCGTGCAGCCGGCCGAGCTGGCCATTGCGAGCGATGCGCTCGTCGGCTTCGCCCGCGGCGGTCAGGCACAGCTGCGGATCGGTGGCCTCGACGAGCGCGTTCAACGCCGGGTTGACGGCGTCGATGCGGGCAAGGTGCGCCTCAACGACCTCACGGCACGAGACGGTCCCGCCCGCCATCAACCGGATCAGCTCATGGGCCGGCAGCTGGCAGAGATCGGTCATGCTCGCTCGTCTCGGTACAGGGACAAGTCCACGTCGAAGTGTCCGTCAGAAACGTGGTGGTGGGGCCGTTATCGGCCTGCAACGACGACATCTTTCAGTCTGCATCGCTGATCGCCATCCGGTGTTATATGGTGTGGCTCACATATCAAACACTCATGTGATGTAAACCACAGAGGAGCGATTGATGTTCGGACGGCGTAACTCCGATCTGGAGCTGAAGTCGCACCATATGCGTCATCCCGGGGCCATCCACGTTCGCTGGTACATGGTCCTGCTGCTCACCGTCATCGCGGTCGCCGCGATCGCGGGCATCGCCAGCACCTTGGCGATGGGGCAGCCACAGGTGGCGTTCGTCATCGGCCTCGTCGCCGTGGCGTTCTTCTCCCGAATCGGCTGCTGACGCGGTCAGGCAGGCTTGACGGGGGCCGCGGCTAGCCTGGCGGCATGGCCCTCTCCAAGGAAGAACGCGAACAGTTTCTGGCCGAGCCTCATATCGGGGCACTCTCCGTGAGCGCGGGTGACAAGCGCGGACCGCTGACGGTGCCGATCTGGTATCAGTACAGTCCCGGCGGTGAGCCGTGGGTGCACACGGGCGCCGGCTCGCGCAAGCATCGCCTGATCGAGTCGCAGGGCGAATTCACTCTCATGGCCCAGCGCCTCGAGCCGACGGTGCGCTATGTCGCGGTCGATGGCCCTGTCAGCCGCATCGAGCCGGCGACCGATGAACAACTCGTCGAGATGGTCAAGCGTTACCTCCCGGCCGATAAGGTCGACGGCTACCTCGAGTTCGCGCGCCGCGAGCACGGCGAGGGCGTTGTCATCTACATGAAGCCGCAGCACTGGCTGTCGGCGGATCTCGGAGCGGTCTAGCGCGGCGCGTAGAGCGCCGCGACCGCGGGCAGGCTGACCTTCAGTGCGGGGTTGCGCGGCAGTTCGTCGACAGCGGTGAAGGCCACCGGCACGTTGTAGACCGGTAGCTCACGGCGGACGAGTTCGGCGAGTTCGTCGTCGGACGGCGCCTGTGTTCCGGGTGCCACCTCGATCGCCGCGAACGGCACCTGCCCGAGCCGGGGATCAGGCACGCCCACGACGCATGCGTCGCGCACAGCGGGATGTGAGATCAACACGCGCCGAACAGTTTCCGGCATGATTTTGAACCCGCCGCGATTGATGGCGCCGTCGGCGCGACCGTGCAGGGTGACGAATCCGTCGGCATCCATCGCGGCGATATCGGTGGTCCGGATCCAGTCGGGACTGATCGGCCCCACCTTCGCCTCGAGCAGACCCCGTTGGTCTGCGGGCAGTTCTGCCCCGGTGTCCGGATCGACGATGCGGACCAGGGTGTCGGGCAGCGGCCTGCCGACGGTGTCACGTTTGGATTCGCCGAACTCCGCGACGAGATCCGGTGTCCACGCACAGACTGAGCCCGCGAATTCCGTTGCCCCATAGGCTAACCGGATGGGAATGTCGAAGTGCTTCTCGAATTCGTCACGGGTTTCGGGGTCCAGCGGGCCCGACGCGCTGATCAGAAACTCCAGCGATGCCAGATCTTTTTTGTCCACTCCCGCGTCGAGCAGCATGCGCACGACGGCGGGTTGCACGCCGGATCGTTTGATGCCGTGCGTCTTGACCACGTCGACGAATCTGTCGACGGAGAATCGTTCGAGCATCACGATCCGCCTGGCGTTGTAGACACCCGCGACCAGCTGGCAGACTCCGATGCCGCCGAACTGCCAGTAGGCCAGTTCCGGCGGCGCGTCCGAGGGCGCCACTTCCCCGCTGGTCACGCTGAACACCGTCCGCTCCAGAACCGGCGTCATGATCGACTGCCGCTTCGGGGGGCCGGTCGTGCCGCTGGTCAAGATCTGCAGTGCCACACCGGGTTCCACCGCTGCGTGACGACGGGCGTCGTCGCGCCGTTCCAGCCCCTCGACCGGCGCCACGGTGGGCGCGCTCAGCGAGATGGCCACGCCCGCGGAACCAGCACGCGCGCAGGCGGCGACGACTTCATCGCTCCAGTCGTCGCGATCGGCGACGATCGCCGACAGCTCCAGCGTTTCGATGTCGCGGCCGATCGCCTCGGGCGATTGGAAGGAGTAGATCATCGAGACCGGGCGACCCACAGCCAGGAAGCCGATGATCGCGGCGGCGTGCTGCAGACGGTTGCGGACCACGAGGCCGACGGGAGCACCGTCGGCCACCCCACCGTTTCGCAGCACTTCGGCGATGGCGGTGCCGTACGAGGCGATTTCGTCACCGGAGTACCACCGGTCCTCGAACTGGATGCACTGGCGGTCGCCGTAGCTCGCCAGTCCTGCGGCGAACAATTCGGTGAAGCTCTGGGGCACCCCGTCAATCTAGCGAGTCACGCGGACCGGCACCGACTTCCACCCGATCACGTTGGTCATATGAACGCGTGCGCAGCCGTCCCAGTCCACGTCGTAGCGGGGCATGAAGTCGAGCAGTTTGTCCAGCGCGATCGCGCTCTCCATTCGCGCGAGCGCCGCGCCGAGACAACTGTGGATGCCGTAGCCCAGGCCCAGGTTCTGGGCCTCGGTGCGCTCGCGGCCGATGTCGAAAGCATCTGCATCCGTCCATGCATCAGGATCACGATTGGCAGAGGCCAACATCAGGAACACGGGCTTGCCCGCGGGAATCGTCACGCCGCGCACTGTGACGTCACGCATCGAACGGCGTACGTCGTATTGGACGGGATTGTCGTAGCGCAGGAGTTCCTCGACGGCGGCCGGAATCTTGCCGCGATCCGACTGCAACTCGTTCCATTGATCGGGGTGGCGCGCGAACAAGTACACCGCGCTGGCGAGCAGCTTGGTCACCGTCTCGGCTCCCGCCCCGCCCAATTGCTGTGCGAAGCCTATGATTTCGATGTCGCTCAGATGCGACCTCGAACCGTCGTCGCGTTCGATCTCGGTGTCGATCAGCAAAGAGAACAAGTCGTCGCGGGGCTGCGCGCGATGCTGCTGGATACATTCGTAGTAGTACGCGGCGGATTCGGCGATCGCCGCCTTGCCCGCCTCGTCCGTCTGGGTCTGGCCAGGCTCGCGGCGCATTGACGCATCAGTCCAGTGCCGAGCGTGCTGGACGTGGTCCTCGGGTACCCCGAGCCAGGTGGTGATGACCTCGACGGGGAACGGTGCGGTGAACTCACGCACCACGTCGAACTCGTCGGCGTTGATCGCGCCGAGGTATTTGTCGATGATCGCCGTCACCGTTGACCGCTGAGCCTGGATGGCGCGCGGGGTGAACAGCTTGTTCAGAACGCTGCGCATGTGGCGATGTTCGGGAGGATCCATGAACTGCAGAATCCTGACGTCGGGCGGCAACCCGCCGGCCTGGACCATCGACAGGTCGACGCCGTACGCCGACGAGTACGTCGCGGGGTCCTTGAACGCCGCCGCCACATCCGGATGGCGGGTCAGCGCGTAGAAGTCGTATTTCTCGCTGTAGTAGACGGGCGCTTCGGAGCGCATCCAGCGGTAGATCTCGTACGGGTCGTCGAAGAACTCCTGGGAGAACGGGTCGAACACCATCGTCGACTGAGCCATGGCCGGACGCTACGCCCGCATGCGGGCGCACCGCGCCGAATCGGTGGAGTCAGATGGCCAGCGCCGACATGGCTCCATCCACCGTCGCTTTGCGGAGCGCCTCGTAGGGGGTGTCGGGGAACTGGACGCAGCAGTCCTGCAGTCCGCCGAACGCGATGACCGCGCGGGTGGACTGCTCGAGCGTCGGCCTGGCGCCCCACACCAGCCTGGCCAGTCGCTCGCGCCAGGCCAGCATGCGGTCGATCAGACCGAGGTCGGCCAGCGTCGTCAACTCCGACACCACGAGCATCAGGTCGGCGCGGTGCTTGAAATGGAAGTCGAAGTACCCCTCGAGCAGCTCACGCGGGGTGGCCCGCGAGGACTTGGGCCTGCTCTCGTGTGCGGCGATGAAATGCTCCGCCTCGTCCATCAGCGGTTGCAGGATGCTGCGCACAAGGTCTTCGCGGGATCTGAAGTGGTAGTAGAGGGCGGGTTTCGTGATTCCCAGCAGGTCAGCGATGTCCTGCAGGCTGGTGCGCTGGACACCCTTTTGCGCGAACAGTTCACGGGCCACGCCCTGGATGCGTTGGCGCGTCTCAGACGGGGGCCTGCTCACGTAGCCACCCTAACTTACTTAACGGTTGGTAAGCTCACGAAACACGCACTTACCGATCGTTAAGTAAGGAGGAGCCATGAGAGTACTCATTCAAGGGGCCAGCATCGCCGGACCGGTCCTCGCGTATTGGCTGACACAGTCGGGCCACGATGTCACCGTCGTCGAGCGGGCACCCGGACTGCGTAAGACAGGCGGGCACGCGATCGACCTCTTCCGTCCGGCGATGGAGATTTCGGAGCGGATGGGCGTCCTGCCGCGCATCGAGGCACGCGCGACCGGCACCACGATCCTGACGGCACATCGTCCATGGTCGTCACGTCCGGTCCGGATCGACTACCTCAAGATTGAGAAAACGATGTCGGACCGGCACGTCGAGATCATGCGGGACGATCTCAGCGAGATCTACTACGACGCGGCCCGCGACGACGTCGAGTACATCTTCGATGATCACATCGCGTCGATCTCGGGCGACGGCGATGTGACGTTCGCCCGCACCGCTGGGCGACGATTCGACATCGTCATCGGGGCGGATGGATTGCATTCGGGCGTGCGTCAGCTCGTGTTCGGCGATGTTCCGCAGCGCTTTCTCGGCGGGTATCTGTCGGTGGTATCCGTACCGAAATCACTTGCGCACAACGGCGAGATGACTGGATATTTCGAGCCCGACCGAGTGGCGATGGTGTACACCGCCAACCACCTTGACGATGCGCGGGCGGTATTCCTTTTCCGGCCCACGTCGGCGTTGGATTTCGACCACAGCGATGTGGCACGGCAGAAGAATCAACTCCGCGCCGCGTTCACAGGCACATCGGCCGAGGTCGATACCTGGCTCGGCGAGTTGGACCGCACGCCGACGTTCTACTTCGACGCCATCACCCAATTGGAGATGACCGAATGGTCGCGCGGCCGCGTGACGCTCGTCGGCGACGCCGGTTACTGTCCCGGCCCTGCGGTGGGCGGGAGCACCAGCCTCGCGGTGTACGGCGCGTACGTGCTGGCCGGTGAACTCGCCAGGGCAGGTGACGACTACACGGCAGCGTTCCAGGCGTACGAGCGCGCGATGTTGCCGTCGGTGGTGGGCAGCAGGAAGCTCGCCAGGGTCAACGCGAGAACCCTCGTGCCCGGAAGCCGTTGGGGCGTGCGAGCTCTCGTCGGTGTCGGCCGCGTCATCTCTGCGCTGCCGCTCGGCGTGACGCAGAGGCTGGCTCGGCTCAACGACAAGGGTGTGCGGCTGTACGACACGATGCCGCTACCGGAATACGGGCGGCCTACCCGCGCCTAGGTGGTCTCCGCTCGGCCGCCGAGATGCTTTGCGAGGAATCGATCGGCCCGGTGATAGAAGTCGAGACGGTTCTCGGGCTTGACGAGGCCATGGCCTTCGTTCTCGTACAACGCATACTCATGGTCGATGCCGTGCGCCTTCATGGCCGCGACTATCTGCTCCGACTCCGCCTGTTTCACCCGTGGATCGTTTTCGCCCTGAGCGATGAGGACGGGGATCCGGATGTTGTCGACCTTCGACAGCGGCGAACGCGACCACAGAAAATCTTCGTCGTCGCCGACCCGCTTGTGAAACATCGACAGCAAGGGTTTCCAGTACTCGGGAATCGACGCGATGAGCGTGTTCAGGTTCGACGGCCCGACCATCGAGATCGCGCATGTGAAGACCTCGGGGGTGAACGTCGCACCGATCAGCGCCGCGTACCCACCGTAGGAGCCACCGTAGATGGCGACGCGGCTGCGGTCGATGATGCCATGAGCGACAAGGTGATCGATGGCGTCGAGAAGGTCGTCGTGCATCTTCCCGCCCCATTCGCGGTCGCCCGCGTTGAGGAAGTCTTTGCCGTAGCCGCCGGACCCACGGAAGTTCACGTGCACGCACACGTAGCCGCGGTTGGACAGCCACTGCGCCTCGGGATTCAGTCCCCAAGCATCCCGGACCCACGGCCCGCCATGCACTGCGAGTACCGCAGGCAGATCGGCACGCTCGACGTCGGCCGGGAAAGTCAGATAGCCGTGGATCGTGAGCCCGTCGCGTGCCGTGAAGCTGAACGGCTCCATCGGCACCAACGGATAGTCGTTGAGCTGTGGCCGGTGGTCGAACAGGAACGTCGCCGTCTTCGCGCCGCGATCCCAGGTGTAGAACTTCACCGGCCCACTGTCGTCGTCGAAGGTGACGAGCCACGTCGTGTCGTCCTCGCTTCGGTCGGTGATCGACAGGTCGCCTCTACTCAGCTGTTGCAGCGCTTCGATGTCCCCACGAATCGAGTCGTCGAGTATCTGATACTCCAGACGGTCCCGGTACACCTGCACGGCCTCGACCTCGCGGGTGTCCGGGTTCAACATCACGCCCGCGATGTCATACTCCGGATCCTCGGCGATCACCTCGACAGCACCCGTCGCGATGTCCATCTTCACCAGGCGACCGGTGTTGGCATCGACGGAGGTGTGCACGTACATGCTTTGACCGTCTCTGGTGAACCCGAACGGTCCCGTCGTCTCCGCATCCTCCGGCGGCACCGCAAGCAGCGGGCGCCAGTCCGACGCCTCCTCGTCACGCACCAAGATCACTGCGCCGCCGTCGGGCAGTGGCTCCACAGCGCCGCGCACTTTCAGGTCGGCGTCGACCACCCACCCGACAAACCCGGGATTCTCGACGACCCTCTCGAGCTGCCCCGTCGTCAGATCGAGGTGGTAAACGTCGTGCAGCTGCGGGTTGTCCTTGTTCAGGCCGAGCAGCACATCGTTCGGAAATTCCTTGCGGTGGGCGATGATTTGGCATTGCACGTCGTCGAACGGAGTCAGGTCACGCTCGACGCCCGTATGCATGTCGATGTCGAAGAGGCGGAAGTTCTCGCTGCCGTCCTTATCCTGGATATACATGATGTGGCGGTTGTCGTACGCCCAGAAATACCCCTGGATCCCGCGTTCGGTGTCGTGGGTGACCGGTCGTTCGTTACCCATCCCCACCGGACTGACGAACACGTTCAGCACGCCGTCCAGCGGCGCGAGGTACGACAGCCGCTTGCCGTCCGGTGAGATCTGCGCTCCCGCCCGCTCCGGATTGCCCAGCAGGACTTCGAGCGGAACAAGCGTCACATCGGCCATCGAAGTATCGTCACCGATCTGGTGAGCGGACGCAAAGGCCCCCGAAACGCCGTTGTTCCGGGGGCTCTTGCGTCTTCGCGTCAGCTGGTCAGTGACTTCGGCGGGTTGAACCGGTCGCCGTACTTGGCGGCCAGGTCCTTGGCGCGGGCCACGAAGGCGTCCTTGCCGACACCGCCGGCACCTTCGTAGCCGACGATGAACTGCGCCGACCCACCGGTGTACGGCGGGAAGCCGATGCCCATGATCGAGCCGATGTTCGCGTCGGCCGTCGACGTGAGAACGCCCTCGTCGAGGCACTTCTGGGTTTCCAGCGCCTCGGCGAACAGCATGCGGTCGATCATGTCCTGCAGCGGGATCTCGGTGCTGCCGGACTTGAACGTCTCCGCAAGGCCCGGCCACAGACCGGTGCGCTTGCCGTCGACGTACTCATAGAAACCGGCGCCCTTCAGCCGCGAGGGCCGGTCGAGCTCGATCATCTTCTCGACGACCGCCTCGGCCGGGTGCGGCGTATACGTGCCGCCCTCGTCCTCGACACCCTTGCGGGACGCGACGGCGATCTTGTGCATCAGTTCGAGGTTGAGCTCGTCGGACAGCTGCAGCGGCGGCGCCGGGTAGCCGGCCTGTGAGCCCGCCTGCTCGATGCTGGCCGGCGCGACACCTTCGCCGAGCATCGCCAGCGCCTCGTTGACGAACGTGCCGATGACGCGGCTGGTGAAGAAGCCGCGGCTGTCGTTGACCACGATCGGGGTCTTGCCGATGGCGAGCGTGTAGTCGAACACCCGGGCCAGCGCCTCGTCAGAGGTCTTCTCGCCCTTGATGATCTCGACGAGCGGCATCTTGTCGACGGGTGAGAAGAAGTGGATGCCGATGAAGTCCTCCTGGCGCTTCACGCCGGACGCCAAACCGGTGATCGGCAGTGTGGAGGTGTTGGACCCGAGCAGTGCGTTGGGCTCGACGACGTCCTCGATCTCCTGGAACACCTTGTGCTTCAGCTCAACCGACTCGAACACCGCCTCGACGACGAAGTCGACGCCCTTGAGGTCGGCGGCGTCGGCGGTCGGCGTGATGCGGGCCAGCAGCTTGTCGGACTTCTCCTGCGTGGTCTTACCCCGCTCCAGCGCCTTGGCTTCCAGCTTCTCGGAGTAGGCCTTACCCTTCTGCGCCGCCTCGATCGAGACGTCCTTGAGCACGACGTCGAACCCGGCCTTGGCTGAGACGTAGGCGATGCCCGCGCCCATCATGCCCGCGCCGAGCACGCCGATCTTCTTGATCTCCTGCTTGGCGATGCCGTCGGGACGGCTGCCGCCACCGTTGATGTGCTGCAGATCGAGGAAGAACGCCTGGATCATGTTCTTGGCGGTCTGCCCCGTGACCAGCGACGTGAAATAGCGGCTTTCGATACGGCTGGCGGTGTCGAAGTCCACCTGCGCACCCTCGACGGCTGCATCGAGGATGGCGCGCGGTGCGGGCATCGGCGCCCCCTTGAGCTGCTTCTTCAGCAGCGCCGGGAACGACGGCAGGATGCCTGCCAGTCCCGGCGACGACGGAGTGCCGCCAGGCATCTTGTAGCCCTTGGCATCCCACGGCTGCGTGTGCGCATCGGGGTTGGCCTTGATCCACGCCTTGGCGGCGGACACCAGTTCGTCGACGGTCGGCAGGACGTCGTCGACCAGACCGACTTCTTTCGCCTTGCCGGGCTTGAAGCGCGTGCCCTGGCTGAGCACTTCCATGAACGCCTTCTGGATGCCGAACATGCGCACCGAACGGGCGACGCCACCGCCGCCGGGCAGCAGGCCCAGGGTCACCTCGGGGAAGCCGACGACCGCGCCGGGAACGTCGGCGATGATGCGGTGGTGACACGCCAGCGCGATCTCCAGACCGCCGCCCAGCGCGGCGCCGTTGATGGCTGCCACCACGGGCTTGCCGAGCGTCTCGAGCTTGCGAAGGTCGGCCTTGACGGCTTCGACCATGCTGAAGGCCTCGCCCGCGTTCTCCGGGCCCAGCTTGATCATGCCCTTGAGGTCACCACCCGCGAAGAAAGTCTTCTTCGCGCTGGCGATGACGACGCCGGTGATCGAATCCTTCTCCGCGACAAGGCGTTCGACCGCGTTGTGCATGGACTCCTGGTAGTGCTCGTTCATGACGTTGGCCGAACCGGTCGGGTCGTCAAGTGTCAGGGTGACGATGCCGTCGGCATCCTTGTCCCACTGAATAGTGTTCTCTGCCATAGCCTTACACCCTCTCGATGATGGTCGCGACACCCATGCCGCCGCCGATGCACAGCGTGACGAGCGCACGACGCGCGTTGCGGCGCTCGAGCTCGTCGACCATGGTTCCGGTGATCATGGCGCCGGTGGCGCCCAGCGGGTGGCCCATCGCGATGGCGCCGCCGTTGACGTTGAGCTTCTCGTCGGGGATGTTCAGGTCCTTCTGGAACTTCAGAACCACCGATGCGAACGCCTCGTTCAGTTCGAACAGGTCGATGTCGTCGACGGTCAGGCCCGCACGGTCGAGCACCTTCTTGGTGGCCGGGGTCGGACCGGTCAGCATGATCACCGGGTCGGCGCCGCTGGTGGCCGTGGCCACGATGCGGGCGCGCGGGGTGAGACCCTGCGACTTGCCTGCGCTTTCACTGCCGACGAGCACCAGCGCGGCGCCGTCGACGATGCCGGAGCTGTTGCCGCCGGTGTGCACGTGGTTGATCCGCTCGACGTTGTGGTACTTCTGCAGCGCGACGTCGTCGAAGCCGCCCATCGCGCCGACGCCGTCGAACGCGGTCTTCAGCTTGCCGAGACCCTCGAGTGTCGTGTCGGCGCGCATGTGCTCGTCGTGGTCGAGGATGACCAGACCGTTCTGATCGCGCACCGGGACGACCGACTTGGCGAAGTAGCCGCCCGACCATGCCGCGGCGGCCTTCTCCTGGCTGCGCAGCGCGTAGCGGTCGACGTCCTCGCGGGAGAAGCCCTCGATCGTGGCGATCAGGTCGGCGCCGATGCCCTGCGGGACGAAGCCGATGCGGTAGTTGGTCTCGGGGTCGGTGGCCCAGGCGCCGCCGTCGGAGCCCATCGGGACGCGGCTCATCGATTCGACACCGCCGGCCAGCACCAGGTCATCCCAGCCGGAACGCACCTTCTGCGCGGCGGTGTTCACGGCCTCGAGCCCCGATGCGCAGAAGCGGTTGAGCTGGAATCCGCCGGTGGTCTCGGGCAGCTTGGCCACCAGCGCCGCGGTGCGGGCGATGTCGCCGCCCTGGTCACCGACGGGCGATACGACGCCGAGGATGAGATCGCTGATCAGGTTCTCGTCCAGGTCGGGGAAACGGGTGCGCAATTCGTCGACGAGGCCGACGACCAGATTGACCGGCTTGACCTCGTTGAGGGCGCCGTTCTTGTTCTTGCCGCGAGGCGTGCGAATCGCCTCATAGATGAAGGCTTCTTCAGACATGAAGATATTTCCTGTTCAGATGGGGTTGTGGGATGCCTGCCCAACCTGGGCGGTTGTCCTCTGCGCGCCAGCCTAACAGCCCCACCCAACCGGGTGGTTGGGCGGTCTAACTACCTCGCCGAACGTGGGTTACCCGCACACCAATCGCGGGAATTGCGTGCGGGTAACCCACGTTCGCCGGTTGGTCGGTTTTTTAGGCCGTTTGCGGCTCTTCCAACTCGGTCAACGTCCGGTAGTCGATGTAACCCACTGGCCCGGGCGCATAGAAGGTCGCGATGTCCGGTTCGTTCAGCTCGGCGCCCAGATGTAGACGGTCGATCAGGTCAGGATTGGCCAGGAAGGCGCGACCGACCGTGGCCGCGCTGATCGCACCCCACTCCGCGAAACTCTCCAGCTGGCAGAAGTCGGTGTCGTTGTCCCTGCCGGTATTCAGCACGAACGGGTCGGACCACAGTGCGCGGAGCACGCCGAAGGTGGCCGCCGTCGGGTCGATCAGCACGTGCAGGTAGGCGATGCCCAGCGGCGCGATCCGATTCAGCAGCGCCTCGTACGCCGACACCTCGTCCACCTCACGCATGTCGCCCGCGGAGCCTCCCGGCGAGATACGCAGGCCGACACGTCCCGCGCCGATCTCGTCGACGACGGCTTCGACTACCTCGGCCGTCAACCGAGCACGGTTCTCGGGTGCACCGCCGTAGACGTCGTCGCGGTGGTTTGTCACGTCGGACAAGAACTCGTGCAGCAGGTAGCCGTTGGCCGAGTGAATCTCGACGCCATCCATTCCAGCGTCGACGGCGCGACGCGCGGCGGCACGGAAATCGGCGACGATGCCGGCGATTTCGTCGGTACGAAGGGCGCGCGGCACCGGAAGCCGGCTCTTGCCCGTCGGCGTGTGCGCTTCCATGTTGGCGGCGATCGCGGACGGGGCGACGGTCTCGACACCACTGATGTCGGGATGCCCCATTCGGCCGACATGCCACAGCTGGACGAACATCCGACCGCCGGCCTCATGCACGGCACCTGCGATCTCCGCCCACTGCTCCTGATGCCGGTCGGTGTACAGGCCGGGCGTATTCACATACGCGCCGTTGGCCGACTCGGACACCGCGGTGGCCTCGCTGATGATGAGACCCGCGGCCGCGCGTTGCGTGTAGTACACGGTCGCCAAGTCGGAGGGCGTGCCGTCGGCGTGAGCACGGGATCTGGTCAGGGGCGCCATGAAAATCCGGTTGGGGGCGACGATGTCGCCGATTTGCACCGATTTCAGCAGGAACGCATCAGGATCGAGTTTGAAAACCACGCCGCAGTAAGCGTTGTGGGGACGGGTTTCATTCCTGGCCTAGGCTCGGAGACCGTGACAGTCCGCCGACTGCAGCCCTATGCGGTCACTATCTTCGCCGAGACGTCGGCGCTCGCCGCGCGCATCGGCGCGGTCAACCTGGGCCAGGGCTTCCCTGACGAGGACGGACCGCCGGCAATGCTCAAGGTCGCGGAGAATGCGATCGCCGAGGGCGTCAACCAGTACCCGCCGGGTCTCGGTATCGCACCGCTGCGCGAAGCGATCGCCGCGCAGCGCAAGCGCAACTTCGGAACCGAGTACGACCCGGACACCGAGGTGCTGGTGACGGTCGGCGCCACCGAAGCCATCGCCGCCGCGGTGCTGGGGCTCGTCGAACCCGGCTCGGAGGTCTTGTTGATCGAGCCGTTCTACGACTCCTACTCCCCCGTGCTCGCGATGGCCGGTTGCGAGCGGAGGGCGGTGCCGATGATTCAGAACGGCCGCGGCTTCGCGATCGATGTCGACGGCCTGCGGCGCGCCGTGACGCCGAAGACCAGAGCGCTGATCGTCAACTCACCCCACAACCCGACGGGGATGGTCGCCACCGACGCCGAGCTGACGGCGCTGGCCGAACTGGCCGTCGAAAAGGACCTCCTGGTGATCACCGATGAGGTCTACGAGCATCTGGTGTTCTCGGATTTTCCCGACCGCCGGCACCGACCGCTGGCGAACTACCCGGGAATGGCCGAACGCACGATCACCATCTCGAGTGCGGCGAAGATGTTCAACGTCACCGGCTGGAAGATCGGATGGGCCTGCGGCTCAGCGGATCTCATCGCGGGGGTGCGCGCCGCCAAGCAGTACCTCTCCTATGTCGGCGGGGCACCGTTTCAGCCCGCGGTCGCGCAGGCACTCAACACCGAGGATGCGTGGGTGGCCGCGCTGCGCGACTCGCTGCAGGCCAAGCGCGACAAGCTGGGCTCGGCGCTGGCCGAGCTGGGCTTCGAGGTGCACGACAGCTTCGGCACGTACTTCCTGTGCGCGGACCCTCGTCCCCTCGGCTACGACGACAGCACCGCCTTCTGCGCGCAGCTGCCCGAGAAGACGGGTGTGGCGGCAATCCCGATGGCGGCGTTCTGCGATCCCCACAGCCCGCACATCGCGGAGTGGAACCACCTGGTGCGCTTCGCGTTCTGCAAGCGCGACGACACCCTCGACGAGGCGATCCGCCGACTGGGAGTGCTGCGGGGTTACTCGTCGTGATCGTCGTTGCACGACACGCCGACGTACACAGTTGAGCCCGCGGCCCTGATCGCCCGGCCGTTCGAGTCGGTGCCCGCCAGACCGGACACCCCTGTCACCGTGCACTCGGACAGCGGTGCACTCCGGTCCCCGTTGATCTGCACGCTGTATCCCTGCGCGCTCAGCTGATTGACGACATCGTCGGCCGGCGCGCCGCCCAACGGGGCGGCCACCGCAGCGCCGGACAGCCCGAGGGCAGATACCGCCAGCGCGCCGAGTGTCGCAGCGGTAAACACAATTCGCTTCATGGTCGACCTTCATCCCCTGAGATGGGTGGCCGCCGGGGCGGCAACCGACTGCATTCAGCATCCATCGACGGGCGCGAGAAATCGTCATCGCTGGCACCCACCACGAACTACCGGTTGTCCTCCATGCCGTGAGACTCGATGCGACGTATCCGTATTCATCTGTGACGATGGTCCGATGGCTACGACGGACCAGCTGCCCGACTTCACGTGGCTGCCGGACCTGGCCTTACGCCCGCTGGGCGGCGCGGTGGTCTGGGCCAATGACGAAGCATTCGCCGAGAAGGAGAACCTGATCAACCCCGGCCCGGCGGGCTACCGGCCAGCGGCGTTCGGACACAAGGGCCAGATCTACGACGGCTGGGAGACTCGCCGCCGCCGCGAGCCAGGACACGACCAGGCGATCTTGCGGCTGGGGGTCCCCGGGGTCGTCCGCGGCGTGGTGGTGGACACCGCGTGGTTCAAGGGCAACTTTCCGCCCGAGGTGTCGATCGAGGCGATCGAGGTCGAGGGTTACCCCCGCGCCGAACACCTCGCGGTTGATCCGGGTTGGGAGACACTCGTCGAACGCGCGAAGGTCTACGGCGACAGCCGCAATCCGTTCGAGGTGATATCCGAAAAGCGGTGGACTCATGTGCGTCTGACCATGTACCCCGATGGCGGCGTCGCCCGGCTGAGGGTGCACGGCGAGGGCAGGCCCGATCCGCACCTGGTTGCCGCCGGGCCGCTGGACCTGGCGGCCCTGGAGAACGGCGGTCTGGTGCTGGACTGCTCGAATCGCTTCTACAGCTCGCCGCAGAACATCATCTTTCCGGGACTGGCCCAGGTCATGGGCGACGGCTGGGAGACGGCCCGCCGACGCGATGACGGCAACGACTGGGTGCTCATCCGGTTGGCCGGCGCTGGACGGATCCGGCTCGCTGAGATCGACACGTCGTATTTCGTCGGGAACAGTCCCGGCGCGGCGGCCCTGTCGGGCGTGCGCGCCGACGGTGAATGGGTGACGCTCCTGCCGCGCACCGACCTCCTCCCCGACACTAGACATCGTTTCGCGATCGAGTCGCAAGACGTCGTCGAACAAGCGCGACTGGACATCTATCCAGACGGCGGGCTTGCCCGACTTCGCCTATTCGGCGAGCTGGCATGAGCGACTACCCACGCGACATGGTCGGCTACGGCGCACACCCACCCGATCCGCAGTGGCCCGGGCGTGCCGCCATCGCCGTCCAGTTCGTGCTCAATTACGAAGAGGGAGCAGAGAACTGCGTACTGGACGGTGACCCGGCTTCGGAGACCTTCCTGTCCGACATCACCCCTGCGGAGGCCTACGGCAATCGGCACATGAGCATGGAGTCGCTCTACGAGTACGGCTCGCGGGCCGGATTGTGGAGGGTACTGCGGATTTTCGGGGACCGGGGACTGCCGCTGACGATCTTCGCGGTCGCCCGCGCGATGCAACGCAACCCTGAAGCCGTCGCCGCCTTCGCCGAACTCGGCCACGAGATCGCCTGCCACGGGCTGCGGTGGAAGTCCTACCAGCTGATCGGCGAGGACACCGAACGCGCGCACATGGCCGAAGCGGTCGCCATCCTCACCGAGCTCACCGGCGCCCCTCCGCTCGGCTGGTACACCGGTCGCGACTCGCCGCACACCCGCGACCTGGTCGTCGAGCACGGCGGCTTCGTCTATGACTCCGACTCCTACGCCGACGACCTGCCCTACTGGGTGCGGGTACGCGATAGGGATCACCTCGTCGTGCCCTACTCGTTGGACACCAATGACATGCGCTTCGCTTCGGCCGCGGGATTCGCCAACGGTGACGAGTTCTTCGCACACCTGCGCGACGCATTCGACGTGCTCTACGCCGAGGGTGTTGCGGGACAACCGAAGATGCTGTCGGTTGGCCTGCACTGCCGCATCGTCGGGCGCCCTGCGCGCGCCGCTTCGCTGCAGCGATTCCTCGACCATGTCGCGGCCCATGACCGGGTATGGATTGCGCGACGCATCGAGATCGCGCAACACTGGCGCAGCATTCACCCGCCGAACGTGTAGTCCTTGGGTAGCGGTGCGGCGAACTCGCCGCGTTTCGACGTCCCGAGGCCCATGGTGACCAGCGACTGCACCGTCAGCGTCGCGGCCGTGACACCGTCGACTACGGGAACGCCCAATTCGGCAGAGATCGACGCGCACATGTCGGCCATTCCCGCACATCCCAGCACCACGACGTCGGACCCGTCGGATTCGACCGCATCCCGGCACGCCTCAGTGACGATCTTGCGGGCATCGGGATCGGTGTCGAGATCGAGTACGGCAATCTCGCACGCGTGGATGCCCCTGCAGAACCGTTGCATCCCATAGTGTTCGGCGAGATCGGCGGCACGACCCATGGTGCGGGCGAGTGTGGTCACCACGCTGAACCCGCGGCCCAGGTGGCTTGCGGTGTGCATCGCCGCCTCAGCGATACCGACAACCGGGCCTCGCGCGATTTCCCGGGCGGCATCCAGACCAGGATCACCGAAGCAGGCGATCACATAGCCGTCGACAGCCTGACTCTCACCGCGCTCGATCGCCCGCAAGAGCCCGGGCACACTCATAGCCTCGTCGTAATGACTCTCGATCGACGGCGGGCCGAATTCGGAGGTGACACCGGTGACCGAGGTGCCGGGTGCGACGACCTCGCGCGCACACTGCTCGATCGTGGCCGTCATCGCCTCGGTGGTATTCGGGTTGATGACCCAGATCCGCGTCACGACACTGATTCTGCAACCAATGCGTCCCGCCGTGCCACCAGGTAGTAGAGGACGAACGCCACCCCGCAGCCGATGAACCAGCTGTACTGCGCCGTGGTGTGCATACCCACCACCGAGCCGCCCAGCAGAACCGGGATCACGGCCAGCACCGCGCCGACGACGGTGGCGAGCACTGCGACCCTGTTGAAGCCCTTGGTGTACCAGTACTTTCCGCCCTCATCCATGGTGAAGAGGTCATCGACGACCACCTTCTGCTTGCGCACCAGGTAATAGTCGGCTATCAGCACGCCGAACAACGGGCCGATGAACGCGCCTAGAGTTTCCAGCGTGTAGTGGATGACCTCGGGATTGTTGTACAGGTTCCACGGTGTGATCAGCACCGAACCGACGGCGGCGATCATGCCGCCTGCGCGCCAACTGATCCGTTGCGGGCTCACGTTGGAGAAGTCGAATGCCGGGCTGATGAAGTTGGCGACGATGTTGATGCCGATGGTGGCAATTGTGAAGGTCAAGGCGCCCAACACGATTGCGAATGTGCTGTCGATACGAGCAACCGTCTGAACCGGGTCGGTGATCAGTTCGCCGAACACCGGCAGGGTCAGCGACGCGGTGACGACGACGAGCACCGAGAACACCAGGAAGTTGACCGGCAGACCGAGGAAGTTGCCCCGTTTGACCGCTGCGAATGACTTACCGTACCGGGAGAAGTCACCGAAGTTGAGCATCGGTCCGGAGAAGTAGGACACCACAAGCGCGATGGCGCCGAGCATCACCGGCAGCGAGGACCACCCGGTGTAGGTGACCTCGCCGAGGTTGAGATCGATTGCACCCCAGCCTGCTTTGAAAATCAGATATCCACACAGGATGAACATCACGACGTAGACAGCGGGCCCGCAGAAGTCGATGAACTTACGGATCGACTCCATGCCGCGCCAGAACACGCAGGCCTGCAGCACCCACAGCAGCAGGAAGCTGGACCAGCCCAGCAACGAGAGGCCGGCGAACCCGTAGTTCTCGACCTCCGCATAGGGCATGAGGCCGGGAAACAGCTTGAGCAGCACGATATCCAGCGCCGCCGAGGCCAGGTAGGTCTGGATGCCGTACCACGCCACCGCGATCAGACCGCGAATGATCGCCGGGATATTGGCGCCAAGGACGCCGAACACCGACCGGCAGATCACCGGATAGGGCACGCCCGAAGCCTGGCTGGGTTTGGCGACCAGATTGCAGAAGAAGTAGACGATCGTGATGCCGACCAGCAGCGCCACCAGCACCTGCCAACTGGCAAGACCAAGCGCGAACAGGCTGCCCGCCGTCACGTAGCCGCCGACGCTGTGCACGTCGGACATCCAGAACGCGAAGATGTTGTAGGAGGTCCACGTCTGCTTGCCGAGTGGGGCGAGATCCTCGTTCGTCAGGCGTGGGTCGTAGCCCGGTTTGATGACGCCGCCACCGACCGGGTGGCCGGACGCTTCGACGAGGTCACCAGCGCCGACTATCGCGCCCGGCGGCAGATCCTTCGAAGTCTGAGGTGTGTCGAGGTCGGTCATGCGCGGACGCTATCCACGACGTATTGCACACGTATTTCCTGCGAACTACCTCGCTATTGCGCAGAAGATATATTCGGCGCGACGAGCAGCCCGGTATCGGTCGGCAGGGTCGCGATCACGGAGTTGAGTCGCTGCGCGTGCAGTTCAGCAGTGGTGAGCAGTTGCTCGACGTCGCCGGCGAGGAACAACTCGACCATGCGGCGGTGGTCGGCGTGCAGCACCGCCCTGTCATCCGGCGTGACGTGCACCATCGACTGCACGGGTTCGGTGACGTTCCATGCCGATTCCAGCATGTGCAGCAGCCTGTGCATGCGCGATGGGCGAGTCAGCGCGAGGTGGAACTCGCGGCTCTGCCGGTGGTATGTGACAGGATCGTCGTTACGAATGGCCTGCTGTAGAACATCCTGGACGGCGACGATGGCGGCGCGGTCCTCGTCGGTGGCGTTGGCCACCGCCGCGGTCAGCGCCGCCGCCTCCAAAGTCTCACGCACGATGTACATCTCGCGCAGCTCCTGCGGAGTGAGCTGGGCGACCGCGTAGCCGAAGTTGCTGCGGTGCGCGACGAGTCCTTCACCGATCAGCGTCTTCAATGCCTCACGCACCGGGATCTGACTCACGCCGAACAGATCGGCGACCTCAGCCAGTGGAATCGGCGTGCCGGGCAGGACGGCGCCGTCGAGGATCACGCGGCGCAACTCGTCGAGGATCCCCTGTTGTGACGTGCCGACGGAATCGACGGTCAGCCGGTCGATCAGGATCGATTGGCGACGCATCCGGTCACGGTAGGCACGCTATGTTGCGTCGATGTTGCGCGCGACGGCCCAAAGCGCTTCGAGGTCAGCCTGTTCCGCGCGCAGCGGGCTCAGCACGACATCGGTGGCGCCTGCGGCCAGATACGCGTGCAACCGTTCGGCGACCCGTTCGGCCGATCCGATACCCGCGAGGTCGACCACGCTGTCTACGCGTTCCCTCGCGATCACCTTCTGATAGGAGGGGATCGACTCGTAACAGCTCAACCGCTCGGCGGCCACGCGTTGTGCGACATCGACATCGTCGGACACCAGCACCGGCACGGCGGCGATGATCCGCGGTTCCGGCCTGCCCGCGTCCGCGGCGGCCTTGCCGATTACCGGCTTGATGAACTCCGCGATCGTTGTGGGACCCGCAAGGAAAGGCAGTGTGCCATCGGCGAGTTCGCCGGTGACCTGCAGGGCTTTGGGTCCCATCGCCGCCACGTAGATCGGCACTCGACCACCACCCGCGACCGTAACCGGCCATCCGGGTTCGGCAGTCAATTCATCACCGTGGAATGCGACCGAGCCGGTGTCGAAGATCGACCGCAGGACGGTCAGATGGTCTCGTAGCCGAGCAATCGTGTTGGGGAATGACGTCCCGAACGCCTGCCGCTCGGGCTCGTGCGCCCCCAGCCCGCCCAGGCTGAAGTTGCCGTGCGAGGCCGCCTGCGCGGTCTGCGCCAGCGACGCCACGATCAGCGGATGGCGTGGGTTGATCGGCACCACCGAGGTACCCACGCCGAGGCCGGGCACCGCCGCGCCGACTAGGCCGGCCAGCGCGATCGCGTCGTGGTCGAACTGCTGTGCAAGCCAGACCTGGTGCACTCCGGCTTGATGGGCGCGGCGGGCCTGCTCGATCACATCGTCGACGACGTTGGCGGCGTTCGGTTGGGCGGAGAGTACGAGTCCGGTGGGCATACCGCGACCAACCGGTGGTGGGTCGTGAGGTATTCCGACGGAACCCGATTGAGCGAAAGCCTTGCGCTACGCGGTGCTGCGCGCCATCACGCGCTTTCGCAGACTCTCGGTCGCGATGTCGAGCACCATCTCCTTGCCCCGCCGCATGAGGAAACGGGGGACCGGCGTCGTCAGATCGAGGATGATGTCGAACCGCACCCGCGTCCTGCCGTCTGCCTCCGGGGTGAGGTTGTACTCGGCGTGCTGACCCCGCTGTTGGCCGGTTTCCGTCGCGTCCCAGACCATCCAGTCGTCACCCCAGTGGTACTCGAGGAGCTCCTTGTCGGTGATCCCCATGATCCGGAACGTCGCCTTCACGTGGTGCGGTCTGCCGTCCGGATAACGGTCCAGGACCTCGGTGTGCTTGTGCAACGGCGACCACGATGGCACGTCTTCGATATCGGCGAGCGCATCCAGGATCGCCTCAGGCGAGGCGTCGAAGACTACCTCCCTGGAAGCTCGAACAGCCATAGTGGCAAATCATACAGATCTCTGTGCCTCATGTAATGGATTTCGCAGCTAACTTTGACTACCAGCCGATCCCGTCGATGGGCGTGGCGGCCTGAGGCGGAGTCGCGACGGGCCCGGCCGGTGTGCGCGAGAACCGCGGTGCCGGAGCGGCCTGCTCGACGCCGTGGGCCGTCGTCACCGTCGAGCGCGCGAGGAGGTGCTCGTTCTGCGCGGCTTCGGTCCAGGTGAGCACGGGTGTGACGCACGCGTCGGTGCCCGCGAAAACGGCGGTCCATTCATCGCGGGACCTGCTGGCGAACCGGTCGGTGAAGATTCTGCGCATCTCGGGATACGCCCCGTTGTCGAACTGGTTGGGCACCTCGTCGGGCGACAGACCGAGACCGTCGAGCAGCTGCGCGAAGAACTGCGGCTCGATCGAACCGACTGCCATGTAGCCGCCGTCGGCTGTCTCGTAGGTGCGGTAGAACGGTGCGCCGCCGTCGAGCATGAACGACTCGCGCTCGTCCTTCAGGGTGCCGCCCGCCTTGATCGTCCACATCATCTGCGCCAGAATGCTGACGCCGTCGACCATCGCGGCATCGATCACCTGCCCCTTGCCCGAGCGCTCGCGTTCGTAGAGCGCGGTCACGATGCCCACCAGCACGAGCATCGACCCACCACCGAAGTCCGCCACCAGATTCAGTGGTGCGACGGGCGGCCGGTCGCGGTACCCGATGGACGACAGCGCGCCCGTCTGCGACAGGTAGTTGATGTCGTGGCCCGCGGTCATCGCGAGTGGCCCTTCCTGCCCCCACCCGGTTATCCGCGCGAAGATCAGTCGCGGGTTGATGGCGGCACAGTCGTCCGGCCCGATGCCGAGGCGCTCACAGGTGCCCGGACGGAAACAGTCGATCAGCACGTCTGCCTTGGCGACGAGATCGAGCAGAACCTGCGGCTGCTTCTTGACGTCCAGGTCGACCGTTCGCTTTCCGCGATGCATCAGATCACGGTTCTCCGGAGGCATCTGGATCCCGCCGGGCCGACGCACGCGGACGACGTCGGCGCCCAGATCGGCAAGCATCATTCCGGCGTGCGGTCCCGGCCCGATGCCGCCGAGTTCGATGACCTTCACCCCGGCAAGGGGCCCGCTGTTTCCCACGGGTGGACGCTAACTCAGTCCGTTTGCGGCTGGACGCAGACTAGAGGGATGTCCGAAACAAACAGTCCCGCGGCGGACGCCTCCGGCGAGAGCACGCTCACCGTCCTCATCGCGTTCGGAGCCAACCTGGCCGTTGCCCTCGCCAAGACTGTCGCCGCGATGCTGACCGGCTCAGCCTCGATGGCTGCGGAGGCCACACATTCGTGGGCCGACGCAGGCAATCAAGGGCTGCTGGCCATCGCCAACCGCAGGAGCAAGCGTCCGCCGGATGCAGACCGACCGTTCGGGTACGGCCGCGAAGCGTACGTCTGGTCGCTGCTGGCCGCAGTGGGCCTGTTCGTCGTCGGCGGTTCACTGTCGGTGTGGCACGGAGTGACCGAACTGCTTCACGGGGAGTCCTCGAGTCAGGACTACCTTGTCGCGTACGTCGTGCTGGCCGTCGCGTTCGCCCTGGAATCGGTGTCACTACTGCAGGCGGTTCGACAGTTGCGGAGCGAAGCGCACCAGTTCGACCGCGATCTGCTCGATCACGTGCTCGAGACGTCGGATCCGACGACGCGTGCGGTGTTCGCCGAAGACGCTGCAGCTCTCATAGGAATTGTTCTGGCCACGTTGGGAATTGGTTTGCACCAGTTGACGGGAGATGCCGCGTGGGACGCTGTCGGTTCGATTCTGGTGGGACTACTTCTCGGTGGAATCGCCGTGATTCTCATCGACCGTAACCGCCGCTTCATCGTCGGGGAGCTCGCCAGCCCGCGGTTACGGGAGGCCGCCGAGGCCCGCATCCTGCAGCTGCCGGAAGTGGCGGCCGTGCGGTTCATCCGGCTGATGTTCGTCGGACCGAAACAACTGTTCCTCGTCGCCAGTGTCGATCTCGAGGGCGATGCCGTGGAGTCACAAGTCGCCATCACGCTGCGGCGCCTGGAGAACGAGTTGCAGTCCGACGCTTACATCGTCGACGCCGTGCTCACCATCGCCGAACCCGATGAGTTGGACCGGCAGCTCTAGCCGCCCTTTTTCACCTTCAGCACCTGCTTGCGGAGGCCGTCGGTGGCGGTCTCCATCGCGCCCTTCATCGCCCTCTTCAGCACGAAGCCGGGCAGCGGCACCGACAGGTCGACCTTGATGTCGAACCGGACCTTGGTCTTGTCCCCGTCGGGCGTCAATGTGTAGGACGCATCTTGCGCTTTCAGCGCACTGGCGCTGATGAGCGTCCAGCTCGCCTTGTCTTCGGTCCAGGTGTATTCGATGACTTGTTCGTCGGTGATGCCCGCGGATTTCACCTTCATCTTGACCCGGCGCGGCCGTCCGTCGTCATAGGACTCCAGGACCTCGGCGCTCTGATACTGCGACGACCAATCGGGCGTCGACTCGACGTCGGCGATGACGTCGAGGATCTCCTCGGGACTTGCCTCGATCACGACCTCGCGGGAATCGCTGGTAGCCATGGCGCGACCATAGCCCGATACGGTTGACCGCATGGAACTTTGGGAGCTTTCGGCGCGCGAGCGCATCAGGGACACTCTGGCCCGTTACAACTGGTCAGGCGACGCGATGCGGCTTCCGGAGCTCGCCGATTCGTTCTGCGAGGACGGCGAGCTCGAGCTTCGCGGCGGCGTGCCGGTGCAGGGCCGTGACGCCATCGTCGAGTTCCTCGGCGGTGCAGTGGCATCGCCGAACGCGGCGGCCCGGGATTCGGGAGTGCGGCGCATCGTCCGCCACAACGTGACGAACATCCGGTTCACCGAGATGACGCCGGAGCAGGCCGGGGTCGCGTGCTACTTCACCGTGCTCACCGAGATCGGCCTGGACCACTACGGCCGCTATCGCGACGTGTTCGTCCCGGTCGGCGACCAGTGGCTGATCCGGCACCGTTTCGTGTCGACCGACTGGCATGCCCCGAACTCGACCATGGCCGGTTGACGCGTCCCGGTCAGGCCGGCGGGACCAGCATGGACTGCCAGGTCCGGTTACCCGGATGCGCGAGGTTCGCCTGCGTGTACGGCTTGCCGTCGGGGCCGATGTAGTCGCCGGTCGCGGGGTCGTAGGGAACGGCGACGACCGGGGGCGGTGCAGGGGGCGCCGCGGCGCCCGGCGGGATCGCGGTACCTGTACCCGATGGCGGCGACAGTCGCGGATCGAGGCCCGGCGCATACTGCGGCACCCCTTGGCCCGACAGTGTCGCGTTGGGGTCGCCCTTCCAGTTGTAGCCGTCGTTGAGCGGGACATACTGCTCGTTGCTTTCGCACATCTCGGCCGTCGGGGCCCGCTTACCCGGCACTGTCTCGCACGGAATGTTGCGTACGCCACGGACATTGAGGTCCGACTCCTGCGGCACCCGGCAGTACAGCTCACCGGCGGGACGCTCGGGTGCGTCCTGCTCCGACGGCGAACGCTGCTGGCGCACAGGCAGGAATCCGGTGTTGCATGGCGGCGGAAGGTTGAGGTTGAGGTTGAAGTCGAGATAGACACCCTTGTAGTCCTGCTTGGTGCCCGAGTTCGGCAGGATGATCGACGACATGACCGCGGTGCCCTGCGGGAACAGCACCAGCAGCTGCTCGATGTCGTTGCGATAGGCCACCGCGATGTCGCCGAGGCTGGCCATGTTGGCCAGCAGGACCGGCAGCGCGGGCGCCACCCGGTCGAAGAATGCGCGGCCCTCCTCCAGAGCTGGGCCACCCTCCGTCAGCAGCCCCGCGAACGCGGTGTCCTGTGCCTTCAGCTGGCCCGTGATCGAGGCCATGCGGTTGGCCCAGGTCTCGATCGAATCCGCCGTCCGCACTTGAGAATCCAGCACGGGCGGCGACTGATCGATCAATGTGGTGATCGGGTCGACAGTCTTGCCCGCGTCGATCGCCAGTGCCGTCGACCCGTCGACGATGCGGGACAGCTCTGGGCCGAGGCCGCCCACCGCGGTGTAGGCCTCGTCGACGACGGTGCGCAGATTGTCCTGCGGGATCGCCTGCAGCGCCCTGTTGGTCGCATCGAGCAGGCTGCCGATCTCCGGGGGCACCTGGACTTTGTTCACCGGGATCACATCGCCGGCGCGCAACGTCGCCGCATCCGATGCCCCGGCCTTCTCGGCCGCCGGAATCAACTGGACGAACTGCTCACCGACGGCCGAGCGGCTGTGCACCTCCGCGGTGACATCGGACGGAATCTTGGTCGACGAGTCGAGCTTGAGCACAGCCTGCACACCGTCGCGCGTGACGTCGACCGACGTCACGCTGCCGACCTCGGACCCGCGGTAGGTCACCACGGACGACGGGTACAGCCCACCGGACGAGGGCAACTCGAGTGTCACGTTGTAGCGGCCGATACCCACCAGCGCCGGAACGTTCACGAAACCGAAAGCCATGATGCCGCCCGCGATCACCGTGACGGCCGCGAGGATCGCGAGCTGAATCCAGACCGTGCGGGGCAGACGCAGCATGTCAGTAGGCCCCCCATCGGTACGGCGCGATCAACGGGTTGCCGGCCGTGTACGGGCTGGGCTTCTGGCCGATCGTGCGGCCCCACTGCAGTTCGAGTTCCGTGAGATCGCCTTCCCACCTCGTCCCGGTGAACAGCCCCGCGTCCAGCCGGCTGAGCGTGAGGTCGATGACGAGCGTGATGTTCGCGAAGTCGCCCCGGAACCAGTTGGGGACGGTGCTTTTCACCCACGGATACGTCGACAGGAAGTCCAGGCCTTTGGTGAGTGCGGGTCCGGCGTTGGCGAGTTCGCGGAAGACGGGCGCGATGTTGCGCAGGTTGGCGATCAGCGCCTCCTTTGTCTGGTTGACCGTCGAGGTCGCGATGGCGCTGAACTTGCCGAGCGCGTCGATGGCGTCCGCCAGCTTCTCGCG
This sequence comes from Mycobacterium sp. 2YAF39, assembly GCF_052114565.1. NCBI lineage: Bacteria > Bacillati > Actinomycetota > Actinomycetes > Mycobacteriales > Mycobacteriaceae > Mycobacterium > Mycobacterium sp. 2YAF39. The sequence goes on along the minus strand of NZ_JBFREZ010000016.1, from coordinate 16,110 downwards.
CGAATCCGCGAGCACCGAGATGGCCTGCGGAATGGTCCGCAGAGCCTTGTCGACAGTGTCGTCCTTGGCCGCGACCTGACCGGCCAGAGCGTTGAGATTCTCTGTGGCAGAGATGATGTCGTCGGTCTGCTCATTGAGCTTCTTGATGAAGATGTCCAGCTGGATCAGCAGGCTGCGCATGTCGTTCTCGCGGCCCGCCAGCGCCTTGGCGAACGTCTGGTTGATCTCCTGCAGCTGGCCCAGCCCGCCGCCGTTGAGCAGGATCGACACCGACGCCAGCGTCTGCTCGGTGGTCGGATAGGTACTGGCGGCCGACAGCGGGATCACCGAGCCGTTCTTCAGTTCACCCTCCGGCGGCACATCGGTGGGCGGGGCCAGTTCGATGTGCATCGAGCCCAGCAGGCTGGTTGTACCCACCTTGGCGGTGGCGTTGGCGGGCAGATGCACATCGTTGTTGATGCGCATGGTCACCAAGGCGTGCCAGTCCTGCACCTCGATCTTTGTGACGTTGCCGACGTTGACGTCGGCGACACGTACCCGGGTGTTCTGTTGGATGACAACCACATCGGGCAGTTGCGCCTGGCTCGTGTACGAGCCGTCCTCGTCACCTTCGGTGCCGGGCAGGCTCAGCGAATTGAGGCCCCGCCAATCACCGCATCCCGACAGCACGAGTGCGCACGCGAGGGCGAGCACCGCGGCCAGCACGCGCCTCACGGTGGACTCCCGGGCACCATCAGCCCTTCGAGACCCTGGTTGGGATCGGTGGGTGTCGCGTTCGGCAGCGGCGCGAGAGGCAGCGCGGCTTCTGCGGGCAGTGGCGTGCCCGGCGGCGGTACGTTCGCGAGCGACGGAGGCGGCAGGTTGGGATTCAGCCGGTTCTCGCTGTAGGTGATCTCGTTGGGCCGCGCCGACGCGCCCGCGAACGGGTTGACCCCCAGCGGGAAGTAGTTGTACTGGCGGTTCTTGATGATCGGCGCCAGGTACTGCATGCACAGCTTCGACGACTTCTCGAAGCCCTGTCGTGATGCCGCCTCGATTGCGCTGCAGATGAATTGGACGGTGTTCGCGAAGTTCACCGGCGCCAGGATGCCCGTCACCGAACTCTGCGCAGGCTGGTAGATGTTCATGAAGTTCTGGAACACGGTCGGCGTGATGTGCAGGACCTGCTTGATGTCTCCGCGACTGTCGTTCAGCGCCGTGGTGATCGAGGCGAGCTTGTCGACGGTCACCCCGACGCCTTCCCGGTTCTCGGCGACGAACCCGCGCAGATCGGTCACCGCCCCGTCCAGACCCTGCGTCGCGTCGGCCACCTCGTTGGGGGTGTTCGACAACACGGTGGAGATGTCGGCCAGATTGGTGTTGAACGCGGCAAGCAGATCACTACTGGATGTCAGGGCGGACACCAGCAACTGCAGATTCCGCACGGTGGTGAAGATGTCGGTGCTGTGGTCGCCCAGCGCTGAAACCGCCTGCGAGAGTTTGATTATGGTGTCGCGGGCGGTCTCACCGTTGCCGCGCAGGTTGGCCGCGCCGGTGTTGATGAACTCGCCCACGGGACTGACACCGCCCGGCGTGGTCGGTTGCAACGATTCGGTGAGCTTCTCCAACTGCTGCCGGAAGTCGTCCCACTCGACCGGAACCGCCGTTCGGTCCTGCGGAATCGCGTCCCCCGAAGCGAGTTTCGGGCCGCCGGAGTACGCGGGGACGAGCTGGATCGCCCGCGCACTGACCAGCGACGGCGACAGGATCGCGGCCTTCGCATCCGCGGGCACCGGCACATTCCGGTCGACCGAGAAGGTGACCTTCGTGCGGTTCGGCTGCGGATCGATCGCGTCGACGGTGCCGACCGCGACTCCGAGGACGCGCACCTCGTCTCCGGTGTACAGACCGTTGGCGTTGGCGAAATACGCCACGAAGGTGTCCTTGGTGGCGCGTTGCCCCCAGGGCGTGGCCACCAGGGTGATGGCCGCGGCCAGGATGACGACAAGGGTTGTCGCCAGCGCGATCCGCACGTTACATGTCGACATGCTCACTGCCCTCCGTCTGCAGGCGCAGGCACCGGCGGCCCGACCGTGGGTGGCGGAAGTTCACCCGGAGCGGGTCCGAGGGCGGGCGGCCCCGGCGGGGGCCCACCCGGCGGCGGCGCAGGTAGTGGTGCACGGTACGGATAGCAACCGGTGGGGCCGGGCAACGGGACTCCGGGCGGCCCGCATCCGGGGTCTCCGGGATTACCGGTGATCGCGTCGGGCAGATTCAGGTGCGGGTCGCCGCCCTGACCGGTGCGCGGGTAGGGCATCGGAAGCGCGGGGGTGCCGGGTTGACCGACGCCGGGGTCGACAAGCTGCGACGGCAGTAGCACATTGGGGTCCAGACCCAGATCGGAGAACGCGGCGTCGATGAACGGCTGGGCGAACTGGCCGGGCAACAGGTTGACCAAGGAGGCCTTGAAGAAGGGCCCCGCCCCAAGCACTTCACCGAACGACATGGCGTACCGTCGCAGCAGGTACAGCGTGCGCTGAAGTTCCTGTTTGCGGTTGTCCAGGATGCTCAGCACGCCATTGACCTTGTCGAGCGCAGGCTTGAGGGTTGTGCGGTTGTCGGCCACCAGTCCCGAGATCTGCGCGGACACCGCCGTCAGGTTGTTCATCAGCGCGTCGACGGAATCACGTTGCGACAGAATCTCACTCAGCAGCGCGTTCGTGTTGACGACCAGGCTCGCGATCTGATCGCTGCGCTTGCCGAGCACCGCGGTCACCTTATTGGCGTCGGACAGCAGATTGCGCAGCTGGGCATCCCGGGCGTTGAGCGTGTCGGAGAACCGCGCCACGCCCTCGAGGGCGATCCGCAGATCGGGCGGCGTGTCCTTGAAGGTGTCCGCCAGGGTCGTCAGCGCCGACGACAGTTGCGAGGTGTCCAGCGCGCTGATGGTGGTGGTCAGGTCGCCGAGTGCGGCGGGAAGGTCGTAGGGCGACTTGGTGCGCTCGAGCGGAATGGTGCCGTCGAGTCGGCCATCGCCGCGCGGGGTGATCTCGAGCATCTTGTTGCCGAGTACGGTTTCGGTCTTGATCGCGGCCTCGGTGCGGTCGCCGAGCTCGATGCCGTCGCGAACGGTGAAGTCCACCAACACCTTCGTGCCGTCGAGTTTCACGCCGGACACCCGCCCGACGGACATCCCCGACACCCGCACGTCACTGCCCGGCTTGATGCCACCGGCCTCGGCGAAGTACGCAGAGTAGTCGGTGGTGCCCTTGATGAACGGAAGCTTGTCGTAGGAGAAGGTCGCGATGACCGCTAGCACGACGACGAGGATGCCGACGATGCCGACCGCCAGCCGATTGCGCTCGGCCAGAGGTTTGATGTGTGGCCGCTTCAGTGTGAATCGCGTCATTTCGCTGCGCACCGTCCCGTGTCCTGGCCGACGAGTTTGACGAAGACCGGCTGACCGCCCTTGCCATTGAGTTTCAATACGGCGTCACAGAGATAGAAGCCGAAGTAGTCGCCGTAGAGGCCCTGTCGCGCAAGGACCTGGTACGCGTCGGGAAGCGTCTTGAGCAGGTCGTCGACGTACTCGTGGTCGGACATGATCTGACCCGAGACGCGGTCGGCCTGAGTCACTGCTTCCTTGATGGGTTGGCGTGCGTCGGTCAACAGGTCGGCGACCGTCCCCGCCGCCGCGTTGATGTGAGCCGTTGCCGTCGCGATGTCACCCTTGCGGTCGGACAGCCCCTGCGCGAGCTGCGAAAGTTTTTCCAGCCCTTCGGAGAATTGGTCATCGCGGGCGGCGAACGTCGCCAGCACGGTGTTGAGATTCTTGATCACCTCACCGATGAGTTCATCGCGACCGGCCAACGTCGACGTCAGCGCCGACGTCTGGGACAGCACCGACGATATGGTGCCGCCCTGGCCCTGGAAGACCCGAAGCAGTTCACCCGACAGCGCATTGACCTGATCCGGATCGAGTGCGCGGAACAGCGGACGGAACCCACCGAGGAGTGCGTCGATGTCGAGCGCGGGTGAGGTTCTTTCCAGTGGAATCGTCTGGCCCGGTTGAAGTTTGTGCACGGAGCCCGCGCCCTCTTCGAGGGACAGGTACCGGTCACCGATCAGGTTCTCGTAGCGCACCGCCGCCTTGGTGCCCTGCGTCAACGTCAGGTTCTGATTGATGGCGAATTCCACCGTGACCGTTCCGTCCTTGTGCAGGGTCATGTTCCTGACCTTGCCGACCTCGACCCCGGCGATGCGGACGAAGTTGCCGCCCTTCAGACCCGACACATTCGAAAAGACCGCGCTGTAGGTCGAACTCGCGTCAAACCGGAACTGTCCGAACACGGTGACGAGCACGAACATGAAGGCGAGGCACATTGCGGTGAACAACGCCACCCGCGTGAGGGTGCGCCCGGTACCTCTCATGGTTGTCCCCCCGGTATCGGCGTCCCCGGCATCACCTGCGGCGGTACGCCGGGTGGCGGCGGCGGGTAGAGCGGAGTTCCGTCCGGCGCGTACAGCGCGGCGCCGTACGGGGGTGCGCCGGCGTAGGTGGGCAGCGGACCCGGCGCCGGACCCCCGGGGTAACGGATTCTCGGCGGCTCGGGATTGGCCTTGGTGACCGGGAAGTAGTTGGCGATTCCGGGGAATCCGATGCCGGGGTTGGGTCGCACGTCGAGCCCCGTGCCGAAGCCGGTATCGGTGACGAGGTATTTCACCGGATAGTTCTTGCTGATGTCGGGCAGCGAACCGCAGCTGGGCTTGCCGCCGGGACCGCCGGTCGCGTTGACCCTCGGCAGATGGTCGGGATAACGGTACGGGTCGTCGCCCATCAGCAACGCGGCATCCATGATGACGGATTTTCCGTTGCCGCCCAACGCGTCTCGCCCACCGTTCTCCAAGAACCATTGCGCACCGAGGAACAGGCAGGTGTACGTCGGCGAGTACTTGTAGAGCAGGTCGGTCGTGGGCACCACCGTGTTGACCGCGCGCACCAGATTGGGCTGGTTGCCGCCGATCGTGTTGATACCCGACTGGGAGAAGCCGACCGCCGAGAGCAACAGCGAGTCGAGTGCCTGTGCGTTGCCGGAGATCGTGGTGCTGGTGCTCGAGAAGTTGTCCAGTATCGACAGGATGTCCTGCGCGGCATCCGAATACGCCGCCGTAGTCTGACCGAACAGCTGCCAGTCCTTGCGGACGGTATCCATGCGCGGGTTGACGGCGAGCAGCACGTTGTTGCCGCCGGTGATCGCCTCCCCGATGACATCGCCCTTGCCGCGCAGCGATTCGGCCACGGCCGTCAGCACCGAGTTCAGCTTCGCCGGGTCGATCGCAGCCACCACGCCCTCCAGATTCTGGAACACCGTGTTGACCTCGACGGTCACATTGCGCGAGCGCAGCACCGAACCCGGTTTGAGCGGCTCGGCACTCGCGCCGTCCGAGGGCACGATGAGGTCGACGTATTTGGCGCCGAATGCGGTGCTGGACTTGATCTCCGCCTCGACGTTGCTCGGCAGGTACTGGAACGGCCCCGGGTCCATCTTGAGCGTGAGCTTGGAGAGATCGCCACCGGCGCCGGATTGGGTGCCGATGGTTCGGACCTCGCCGATCTGCACGCCGCGCAGTTTCACCTTGGCGCCGTTCTCCATGACGAGTCCCGCCCTGTCAGAGACCAGCGTCAGCGGAACCTTCCTGGACAACGTTCCGGAGAACAGCATTGCGGTCAGCGCGATGAGCGCGGCGGCGAGCAGGAACAGCACCGGGGCCCACCAGATGGGATCGATGCCCCCGCGGCGGGGTGAATTCAGCGGGCTGGTCATGCCGTCACCCCGACAGGTGGAAGTTGCCGGACTGACCGTAGACGGACAGCGTGATGGTCAGCAGGATGAAGACGCCCGCGGTGATGGACATGCGCACCGCGCGGCCGACCGCCTCACCGACACCCGCGGGGCCGCCGGTCACGGTGTAGCCGTAGTAGGTGTGGACCGCCATGACGGCCGCGGCCATCGCCAGCGCTTCGATGAAGGACCACAGCAGATCCGTCGGATGCAGGAACGACGAGAAGTAGTGGTCGTAGACACCCTCCGACTGCCCGTAGACGACCGTCGTGCCGAATCGGGTGGCCAGGAAGGACATCAGCACCGCGACGGTGTAGATCGGGATGACCGCCACCACCCCCGCGACGATCCGGGTCGACGCCAGGTAGGTGATGGGCCGGATGCCCATCACCTCGAGCGCGTCGATCTCCTCGTTGATCCGCATCGCGCCGATCTGCGCGGTCGCGCCGGCGCCGATGGTGGCCGCCAGCGCGACGCCTGCGGTGGCGGGCGCGATGAACCGGACGTTGAGGAAGGCGCCGAGGAATCCGGTGAGCGCTTCGATGCCGACGTTGGACAGGGTGTTGTAGCCCTGTACGGCGATCAACGCTCCGGTGGACAGGGTGAGGAACCCTATGATGACCACCGTGCCGCCGATGACGGCCAGTGCCCCGGTTCCGATTCCCATACCGGCGATCTGGCGCAGCACCATGGTCGGATAGCGCCGGATCGCGTCGGGAGTGGAGATCAGAGCTTGTCCGTAGAAGGCGGTCTGCTCGCCCAGCTTGCGGGTGCGATCGATGACCGTCCACGTCGATGGTTCGCTCGCACGCTCGCTCACGGCGCGACCTTCACACCGAACGCCGTCGCCAGGATGTTGATCAGGAACAGTGCCATGAACGCGAAGACGACGGTTTCGTTGACCGCGGTACCGACCGCGGTGGGACCCCCGCCGACGTGCAGACCCTTGTAGCAGGCGATCAGGCCGGCGGACAGTCCGAACAGCAGCGCCTTGACCAAGGACACGATCACTTGGGGCAGCCCCGTCAACAGCGTCAGCCCCGCGACGAAGGCGCCCGGTGTGACGTTCTGGACGTACACCACGAAGAAGTAGCTGCCCAAGAGCCCGACCACCGCGACGACCGAATAGAGCATCAGCGCAACGAAAGTCGCGGCGATCACCCGCGGCACCACCAGAGCCTGAACGGGGTTGACGCCGATGACCTTCATCGCGTCTATCTCCTCGCGGATGGTCCTTGCGCCCAGGTCGGCGCACATCGCGGTCGCGCCCGCACCCGAGACGACGATCGCGGTCACCACCGGGCCCACCTGGGTGACCGACGCCAGCGCCGCGCCCGCACCGGACAAGTCACCGGCACCGACCTCGATCAGCACGATGTTCAGCGTGAACACGATCAGGACGGTGTACGGAATCGACAACACGAGAGTCGGGACGATGGACACCCTCGCGACGAACCAGATCTGCTCGATCAGCTCACGCCAGGCGAACGGCCTGCGGACCATCGCGGCGAAGGTCTCGCCGGAGAGTACGACGAAATCGCCCACCGCGAGGGCGGGCTTTGACCAGGCTGCCTCCGTCATGGTCGGCAACCGAGGGATTGCGGCACCGGCTTACTCTTTTCGCCGAGCGGCACACACGCACCACGACGCCAGCGGCATCATCGCCGCGGTGCGCGAGCACTCCTCTGCGAACAGCACCTGAATTCCCATCGTCGTCAGCTTTGGGCGAACGCTAGGAGAGCGGGGATTAGCTGTCAACGCGTGATATTCGGCGAACAATGCCGTCAATTACGGTAATTCGCAGGCTGCCTCAACACATTTGGTTTCGCTCATCAAGATCGAATCGTCGTGAGTTTAAGGCTTGTCTGCGGTGGGCGCCGAAATCGGTAGGCTCATCGACTATGAGCGATGCCGTCGATCCGACCGTTCCGCCGAGCGGGACCGGCTGTGTGGAGTGCGATGCCGTCAATGGGTGGTGGGTGCACCTTCGCCGGTGCGCCGCGTGCGGCCACATCGGTTGTTGCGACGACTCTCTGGCTCGCCACGCGACGGCGCACTGGCGTGAGACCGGACACCCCATCATCCGGTCGTTCGAACCGGGCGAGGACTGGTTCTGGAACTACGACACCAACTCCTACTACGACGGGCCGGAACTCGCGGCGCCCGAGAGCCATCCAGAAGATCAGCCCGCTCCGGGACCGGCGGACCGTGTGCCCGGCGACTGGATGGCCCAGCTTCGGCGTCGAGGCGACTGAACTTGGGTATATCACCGAAATGACTACGAACAACCCCGACAAGCCCGACACCACAGAGACCGACGTGGGCCCCAAAGGTGCGGACGACGACGTCGAGAGCGATCCGGCGAAGGGTGCTGACGACGGCGCCGACTGGTCGGACGAGGGTGGCGCGACGCCCAGCGGACCCGCCTCCTAGACGCTTTCCGCGAGCGCTGACAACGTCTCGGCTGCAGTGTGTCTCGGCGACCAGCCCAGTTGCGTCTTGGCCTTGGTCGTGTCCATCACCACCGAGGTCCGGCCGACGTGCAGCCATTCCAGCGCCGACGGGACGAACGGCAGTCGGGCGACCATCGCCGAAGCGGCCGTCGCCGCGACTCTGGGCACCCGCACGGGGCGGGCACCGAGCTCCGTGGCCACGGTCGACATCGACACCACGCCGTCACCGGCAAGGTTGTATGCGCCCGGTGGCGCTGAAGTCGTGGCGGCCAAAGCTATTGCTGTGGCGACGTCGTCGTGATGAACCAACTGCAGAGGCGTACCAGGGTCGGGGAACGGCGGCTTCAGCACCGGCAGCGCCTGCGTGAGACGTTTGACGGCGCCCGGCAGCTTGTTCCAGGGCATCACGTCGGCCATCGCCGTCGCTTTGGGCCCCGCGACGATGCATGGCCGCAGCACGTAAACCTCGAGCGGCGAGCCGCCGGCGATGTCGACCAGCGCGGCTTCGCAGGCGGCCTTCTGCTCCGAGTAGTAGTGCTCGGGTGAACCGCGCGGCGGTACATCCTCTGTGATCGGGACGGGGTTGTCGGAGTGATAGCCGTAGGCCGCCACAGACGACGTGTAAACGAGTCGGCGCGGACGTTGAGCTGCCACTGTCGCCTCGAACACATTGCGGGTGCCGGCGAGGTTCACACGGGCGCTCTCTTCGCGCGAGCCCATGATTGATGAACGCAAGGTGGATGACGACGTCCGCATCCAAGACCAGGCGGTCGACCTCAGCACGCTCCGTGATGTCCCCCTGCCGGTATTCGGTTTTGGTCCACCCCTGCTGCGCTGGGTCGAACGGCCTGCGGGCCATCCCGATGATTCGGTCGACGCCGGGATCGCGTTCCAACTCTGTGACTGCCGAGATGCCGATCTCGCCCGTTGGACCGGTGACCGCGACGGTGAGTCCCATGCCGGTGGATGCCCGAGTACGGGGAATCGGAAACAACGCCCGCTGCGCGGCGTCACCGCCCGTGAGTATGCGGTTTTCTCCGCCTGCGTGGCGTGTTGCGCGCCAAACCGCACAGTCGCCAGACGAGTGCGCTATTTCGCGTCGGCGAGCGCCTGCTTGGCCGCGTTGTAGCCAGGTACGAACGTGATGCCGGGTCCGCCGTGGCATCCGGCACTGGCCAGGTAAAGGCCGTCGATCGGGATCGGTTGGTCGACATAGCCTTTGGGCCCCGGCCGGTTGGGCCCGATCTGGTCCGGGTGGATCAGCCCGTGGCAGTAGTCGCCGCCGGGAGCGCCGAACATCGTGCCCATGTGCTTGGGGGTGAATGTGGTGTGCTTCAGAATCAGGCTCTCGAAATTCGGGGCGAGTCGGGTGAGCTTGTCGATAACCCGCTGGCCCATCTCCGCTTTCATCTCCCCGTAGCTCGAACCTGACTCCTCGATCGGGAACCACAGCGAGAACGCCGACGCCGCGTGCTTGCCCGGAGGTGCCAGGCCCGGGTCGTTCACCGACGGAATCTGCAACGCGATGGACGGGTCGGCGGGCACGATGCCGCGTCGGCAATCCTCCCACTGCTTCTGCAATTCCTCTGGGGTGGAGAAGATTCCGATGTTCGACTGCATGGCGGGGTCGTTGAGCATTTCGTACGGCGCCGCGAACTCCGGAATGCCGTCGAGCGCGAAATGCATCTGCAGGTAGCTGCCGTGATGGTCGATGCGGGAGAACCGTTCGCGGATATCGTCGGGCACCGCGCCCGCCGCGACCAGTTGGTTCATGGTGAGGTCGGGCGCCAGTCCGGAGATGACGATCGGTGCCGTGACGTTCGAGCCGTCCTCGAGGCGCACACCGCTCACGCGACCGCCGGCGACCAGGATCTCCTCAACCTTGGCGCGCAGTCGCAGTTCGCCGCCCGCCGAGGTAAACACGTCGCACAGGTGCGAGGTCAGCGCGCCGATGCCACCCCGCAGCTTTTTGACGAGCAGCGCGTTCTCGTCGGGAACGGCGAAGCCGTACGCCAGCGCCGCAGCGGTGCCCGGGGTCGCGGGTCCGCGATAGGTGGTGTTGCACGCGAGCAGCGAAAGCATGCCCCGCAGCGCGCCGTGCTTCTCGGTGTCCGGCAGGTAGCGGTCGATCACATCGGTGACCGAGCCGAAGAGTAGATCGGTGATGGTCGAGCGTTCGAATTCGTTTGTCGCGCAGGCATACATCTCGTCGAGCGTCTTCGGGGGCTGACCGGCGTCGAATCGTCCCAGCGCGCGGGTCGGCGCCTGACACCACGCCATCAGACCGGCCATCCCGTTGACGGCTTCCGCCCCGTGCACCTCGTTGATGTGCGTCATCAGCTTCATCGGGTCGGTGTAGTAGACGAGCGGTTCGTCGCCGACGCCGCGAAGGGACACCGACATCACGTCGAGGTCGACGGTGGGCAGCGCGTCGAGTCCGAGTTCACGACTGACCACCGCTGCGGTCGGAATCTGCACCGACCCGGCGATCTCGAACTTGAAGCCGTCGAACAACTCGACGGTGGAGGCCATACCACCGGCATACAGCTTGGAGTCGAGGCAGAGCGTGCGCAGCCCGGCCTTCTGAAGCAGTGCGGCGGCGGTCAATCCGTTGTGTCCCGCACCGACGACGATCGCGTCAAAGTCAGCCATGGGCTGAGGCTGGCACGCGGTCAACGTTTTGTCAATATTGACAAAACTTTCAGCTGATCCCGTCGGCGAGCGTGTCCAGTGCCGCCCGGGTCAGCCGCGACAATTCGGGCAGCGAGCGCTCCTGACCGAGCATCCACACCTCCATCGCCCCGAAGACCGCCGCCGCGATGCACCGCGCGGTGACGGCGATCTTCATGCGTTCGTCGGTGCCCGGCGCCGGCGGATCCTCCTCGGTGAGGTGCTGTTCGATGGCTTCGGCGAAGTCGGCCTCGACCTGTCGGATGTGGCGCACGATCCGGTCGGGTTCGATCTCCTCGGCGCGAAGCGCGGCGGTCTGTGCGACGGCCCAATCGTCGTACGGCCGCGCCATCATCGCCGAGTGCACCGAGTCGATGATCGACTCGTCGGGACTGCGCGCTGCCAACGCCGCCCGAAACCACTGCAGACCGGCATAGTCGGCGAAGAGCAGATCGTGCTTGGACGCGAAGTGGCGATAGAACGTCCGCAGCGATACGCCGGCGTCGGCCGCGATCTGATCGGCCGACGTGTCCTCGACGCCCTGGGCAAGGAAGCGCACCACAGCCGCCTGTCGCAATGCTTCGCGCGTGCGCTCACTTCGTGCCGTCTGGGCGGGCCGGACCATGGGGAGAAAATACCGTACGAAGTTATGTCAATATTGACAAAACTTGGGATGCTGGCGAGACTCGCTGCCTATGGCCTCGCTGATCGTCCACCTCGTGCTCGCATTTGCGACATTGGCCTTCGTCGTCAGAACGAATCCGGGCATATTCGCGCGGGTTTCGTCGGGGCCGTCGGTGTCCGCGCTCGAGCTGTTCTATTACGTCGTCGGGATCGCGTCGGTTGTGCTCGGCTACTACTTCAACCACCAGTACGTGGCGGACTACGCCCCCGCGGGCGGGATGCACAACTTCATCTGGGGTCCCGGGAGCTGGTCGGAGTTCATCATGCTCGGCTACGACAACCCCGCCGCCAGTTCGGCCAGCCAGGACTACACGATCATGAGCCTGTTGATCTTCCCCGTGTGGTCCATCATCGACGGGCGCCGGCGCGGGATCAGACACGCATGGCTGTTCAGCTTGTTCCTGCTGTTCGCCAGCTCGGCGTTCGCGTGGGCCTTCTACCTCGCCGCGATCGAGCGTCAGCGCCGGCACCAGCAGACGGAGTCGACGCTGCAAACGGCGGTCTGACCCACGGGCGGCGGCCTACAGTTCACGCATGCTCTCCGACGATCTGCGCGACCGCCGCCTCGCGGTGATCCGCGAACACATGGACACCGAGGTGACCAAGGAGTTCGACCGCACCCTGGCCACCTTTAACGGGCACCCGCACTACGAGATCATGGCCACCGGCCAGGTTTTCGACGGTGACGACGAGGTCATGGGGTACTACCGGACCACCAGGACCGCCTTCCCGGACCAGCGACATGACAATTCCCGCTTCCATGTCGCCGATGATGCCGTCATCGTCGAATTCGACCTGCTGGGAACCAATCTCGGCGAGTTCTACGGTCTGCCGCCGACGGGCAAGTCGTTCCGGGTGCCGATCATCGCGGTGTTCTACTTCGAGGACGACCGCGTGATCAACGAACGCATCTACTTCGACTCCGCCAGCCTGGTCACCCAGATCGGGCGCGGCGAGCTGCTGGCACTGGCCGGAACAGGAGAGCTGTGAAGGTCCACCATCTCAACTGCGGGACGATGACCCCGTACCTGACACCGCCGATGGTCTGCCATGTCCTGCTCGTCGAAACCGACAACGGTCTGGTTCTCGTCGATACGGGATACGGCTCGAAGGACTGCGACGACCACGCCCGGATCGGACCCACCCGTCATGTGTTCAAGCCGGCGTTCGACCGCGACGAAACGGCGTTGCGTCAGGTGGAGCGACTCGGGTACACCCGGGCCGACGTCCGCCACATCGTCATCACGCATTTCGACATGGACCACATCGGCGGCATCTCCGACTTCCCCGATGCACAGGTCCACGTGACCACCGCCGAAGTGCAGGGCGCGGTACGTGATCCGTCGTTCAAGGAGAAGACGCGCTTCCGCGCTGTCCAATGGGCGCACGGTCCCAAGCTCGTCGAGCACGACCCCACCGGCGAGAAGTGGCGGGGATTCGCCGCCGCCAAGGAGCTCGACGAGATCGCACCGGGAATCGTGCTGGTGTCGCTGCCCGGCCACACCCGCGGGCACGCGTGCATCGCCGTTGACGCGGGGCACCGCTGGGTGCTGCACTGCGGGGACGCCTATTACCACCCCGGCACCGTGGACGGACATTCGAAGGTTCCGCGCCCACTCGAGATCATCGAGCCGCTGCTCGCATTCGATCGAAAGAAGGTGGCGGACAACCACGCCCGCCTGACCGAGCTGTACCGGCGTCAGGAGCCCGACCTGTTGATGGTCTGCGCGCACGACGCGACCGTGTTCGAGCAGGCGAAGGCGACGGCGTAGGTATGCGCGCCGTCGTCATCACCAAGCACGGCGACCTTTCGGTGCTCAAGGTCCAGGAGCGGCCCGATCCGCCACCGCCTGCGGCCGGCGAGGTGCGCATCGCGGTGCGCGCCGCGGGAGTGAACTTCGCCGACCACATGGCCCGTGTCGGCCTCTACCCCGAAGCCCCCAAACCGCCGTGCGTGGTCGGCTACGAGGTATCGGGCACGATCGAGGCGGTCGGCGACGGTGTCGACGCCGCACGTGTCGGCGAACGGGTATTGGCCGGAACGCGTTTCGGCGGCTATGCCGAGATCGTGAATGTCAAGGAGATCGACACGGTGGCACTACCGGACGCGCTGACCTTCGAGCAGGGCGCCGCCGTACCGGTCAACTACGCCACGGCATGGGCTGCGCTGTACGGGTACGGATCGCTCCGGGCGGGTGAACGAGTGCTCATCCACGCGGCGGCGGGCGGCGTCGGGATCGCTGCCATCCAGCTCGCCAAACCCGCAGGAGTCGAGATCCACGGCACCGCGTCACCCGGCAAGCATCAGGCCCTCACCGAAATGGGTGTGGATCGCACCATCGACTACCGGCGCGACGGCTGGTGGAAGGATCTGCCGCCCTACGACATCATTCTCGACGCCATCGGAGGCGCGTCACTGCGCCGCTCGTACAGCCTGCTGCGGCCCGGTGGCAGGTTGGTGGCGTACGGCATCTCAGCGTTGCAGCAGGGTGAGAAGCGCTCCCTGCGCACCGTTGTGCCGCAGCTGCTGCCGATGCTGCGCGGATTCAACCTGACCACGCAGCTCTCGGAATCCAAGGCCGTCATCGGACTCAACATGCTGGCGCTGTGGGATGACAGGGGCACGCTCGAGCCGTGGATAGGGCCACTATCGGAGGCACTCCGAGCCGGAGTCGTGAACCCGGTCGTGCATGCGGCTGTGCCGTTCGACAACGCGCGGGAGGCCCACCGCATCCTGGCCGCGCGCGAGAACGTCGGCAAGGTGGTGCTGGTCCCCTAAGCCGGTGTAGCCGGATCCACCGCCGGCTGCCGCTTGATGCGCGCCGACAACTGTCCGAGCGCGTTGCCAAACGTGCTGATCACCCCGTAGCCATGCGTGGGCGCGACCCTCGCGACGGCGTCCAACAGGTATGCGTCGGGTCCGATGAGAATTCGGCCCTTGCCCTTCTCAACACCGCGGTGAATCTTCGCGGCGGCCTTGTCAGGCTCCGTCATCGCGACCGCCGCGAAGTCCTTCGCCATCTTCTCCCGGTCCACACCATCGGGTCCTTCGTGGAATCGAGCGTTGTGGACGATGTTGGTGTTGATCCCGCCGGGATGCACCGTGATGGCCGTGACGCCTGTGCCGCGCAGTTCATGCCTCAACGAATCGGTGAATCCGCGGACCGCGAATTTGGCTGCGGAGTAGGCGCTTTGGTTCGGTACGGCGAGCAGCCCGTACACGCTGGAGGTGTTCACGATGGCGCCTTCGTCCTGCTCGACAAGGATTGGCAGGAATGCTCGGGTGCCGTTGACGACGCCGTGGAAGTTGATATCCCACAGCCAGTCGTCGTCCTCGACGACCGCCTCACTGACGGTGCGGGCGACCGCCACGCCCGCGTTGTTGAACACCGCACCGATCGGGTGGGGCGCCCACTCGCGGACTTCTGCGGCGAAGGCGCGCTGATCCTCAGCATCGCGAACGTCCAGCACGCGCACGAGGGACGGCCCGTCCAGCAGGGCGTCGGTCTCCTTGAGACCCTCCTCGTTCACGTCGGCGATGACCACCGCGCAGCTGTGCGCCGAAAGCCGTTGCGCCAGCGCGCGGCCGATACCGGATGCGGCGCCGGTGATGACGACGGTGCGGCCGCTAAGCGTGCGCTTGGACTTGCCCATGGATTCTCCTCGTCGACCGTGCGCCGCCAACCCCCCGCTCCAAGGCCTCAAGTCGCGATGCAATACCGGCAGCATATCGGCCGGCTGTAGGAGGTGCAGCACCTGCCCTCGCGGGGCAACGTCGTCGATGGTACGCCAGGGTACCGATTAGCTGTCGGCTGCTCATTCCGGTGGCCAGGGCCGGGATCGAACCGGCGACCTTCCGCTTTTCAGGCGGACGCTCGTACCAACTGAGCTACCTGGCCGGAAGGCACCGGTCTTGTCGAGAACCGAAGTGCCTCGGCAATAACTGGCGACCCTGACGGGACTCGAACCCGCGACCTCCGCCGTGACAGGGCGGCGCGCTAACCAACTGCGCCACAGGGCCTTACTGTTGCGACCCATCGCAATGCGCCGCGCGTACCCCCAACGGGATTCGAACCCGTGCTACCGCCGTGAAAGGGCGGCGTCCTAGGCCACTAGACGATGGGGGCCCATCCGAATCACTCCGGGGTACTCGCAACGAAATGACGCTGGGAGCCTCGATAGCTTAGGTTACCGACACCCCAATCCTCAAACGAACCCCTCCGGACCCACCCAGTATCCTGATCCCTCGCGCCCCTATAGCTCAGTTGGTAGAGCTACGGACTTTTAATCCGCAGGTCCCAGGTTCGAGCCCTGGTGGGGGCACCACGGTGTGTGTATGACGTCGGTTGATGCTTGACGTTTCTATGTCGGGTGATGCCTGACGGTGTTTCGGCTGATGCTTGACAGTGGTTTCGGCTGATCCTTGACACTCTCTTGATGAGGGAGTTGAGCGTGGCCGAGCAGAGGTATCAGGCCGTGTT
>NZ_JBFREZ010000015.1:0-61811 GCF_052114565.1 Mycobacterium sp. 2YAF39 | reverse complement strand
AACACGGCCTGATACCTCTGCTCGGCCACGCTCAACTCCCTCATCAAGAGAGTGTCAAGGATCAGCCGAAACCACTGTCAAGCATCAGCCGAAACACCGTCAGGCATCACCCGACATAGAAACGTCAAGCATCAACCGACGTCATACACCTCAGACGTGGGGCGGGCGGGGCTCGAACCCGCGACCAACGGATTATGAGTCCGCGGCTCTAACCGACTGAGCTACCGCCCCTACACACAGTTTTGCGGCACCAATGGTCGCATACGCTCCACATGCCGCACCTGCGGTGGGAGGAGCACCATGTACGACCTCGAACAGGCCATCACCGACCGCCGCTCGATTCGCATGTTCCAGAGCGACCGGCCGGTGCCCCGCGAACTCGTCGACGAGGCCCTGGAGCTCGCTGTGCGGGCGCCGTCGAACTCCAACATCCAGCCCTGGCACCTGGAACTCGTCTCGGGTCCCGCGCTGCAACGCCTGGTGGCCACCCTCATGCACGAGGCCCGGGCCAAGCCGCCCGTCGTTCCGCAGCTGCCGCAGTCGTTCGCTCATCAGCGCAGCGACCTCGGCAAGGTGGTGTACGGGTCGATGGGCATCACCCGCGACGACATCGACGGCCGACGCGAAGCGGTCCTGCGCAACTGGGAGTTCTTCCACGCGCCGCTGGCGGGAATCGTCTGCATGCACCGCGACCTGGACCACGTCGACAGCCTGGGCGTCGGGATGTTCCTGCAGACCTTCGTCCTGTCGCTGACCGCGCGAGGTCTGGGCACCTGCGTGCAGGTCTCGATCGCGGGCTACCCCCACATCCTGCACGCGCAGTTGGCCATCCCACCCGAGTACCGGATCCTGTGCGGACTCTCGATCGGCTATCCGGATCCCGACTTCCCCGGCAACCAGCTACACATCCCGCGAAATCCGATCGGGGACAACGTCGTCTTCCACGACTACTGACCCGCTGACACCGTCTGCCCGTCGGCGTCGACGGAAAACAGCTCGGTGCCCTCCTCCACGAGCGCAGCATCGACGCCAAGCGACACCATGATCTTGTTGGCCGCGTTGCGCATGACGTCCAACGTCAGCTCGAATGCCTGGTCGTCGGAGAAGTGCTGCCGCACCGCGGCCGCCACGTCGGGACTGATTTGCGACGGCGTCCAGATCAGCGCATCCACGTACCGCAACGCCGCCTTCTGCGCATCGGTCAGACCCTCGGCGGATTCAAACTGCTCGATCTGGTCGTAGAGATCCTCGGAGCCGCCGGCCTCCAGCGCGTTGGTCTCCCGCCGCGACTTGCACAGCCGGCAGTTGTGCTGCGCCGCCCCACGCAACCGGACGATCTCGGTTGTCACCGGGTCGAGCGCCTTCAGCCGGGCCACCGCGGGCAAGAACCCGTTCAGCAGAGCATCGGTCGGGTCGGACTCGTGGTCCCATTCCACGGTTTCGCCGTTGCGCACCTTGCCGAGCCCAAGCGCGTCGAGGCCCGCACGCACGCGGGGGACGAAATCGGCGACGAAGATCATCACGACGGTCCGAAACACGTTGTCGCCCAACACGGACGCCAACTGCTTACGCTGATTTGCGCCGATTCCCGACACGTCGATGGCGAACTGTTCGGTGAACGCCGCCACGACGGACTCCGGTTCGGAAACCCCCTCGTCCCAGTCCAATTCCATCGGCAGCGGACGCAGCGACAGCGCCCTGCCGCACGTCAGCCGCGTCAGCGTGTCGATACGCCCGTCCCCCGAGGACATGGCGATCAGGGCGCCGACACGGTCGGCCAGGTTCTCGTCACTCACCAGTGGATTATTGCGCCTGACTCACAGAAGACATGTGAAAGTCGGGGATCCGCAGCGACGGCATCGTCACCCGCGTCACCCAGTCGCCCCATTCCCGTGGCAGCGTGCGGTCGGTCGCGCCGGCTTCGGTCGCCCGCCGCAGCAGGTCCAGTGGGCTCTCGTTGAACCGGAAATTGTTGACCGCCGCCGTCACCTCGCCGTCCTCAACGAGGTACACCCCGTCTCGGGTCAGCCCCGTCAGCAGCAACACCGCCGGGTCGACCTCGCGGATGTACCACAACGTGGTCAGCAGCAGGCCGCGCTCGGTGCTCGCGATCATGTCCGCCAGGCTCGCCGTCCCGCCGGTCATCAGCAGGTTGCCCGCAGGCACTGCCACGGGTGCGTCGAACTCCGCCGCCGACGCCCGCGGATAAGTCAGGGTGCTGACGGTGCCGTCGCGGATCCAGTCCGCCCGCCCGACGTCCATCCCGTTGTCGAACACCGACGCCCGCTCCGACGACGCCGCCGCCGTGACGAACGGCGTGCACGCCAACCCGTTCGCGTGTGGATCCGAGTACAGCGTCAACGGCAGATCGGTGAGCTTCTCCCCCACCCGCGTTCCGCCGCCGGGAGCCGAGAGCGCGGTGCGACCCTCCTCGGCGCCACGGCCGTCCATCGACCACCACAGGTAGATCATCATGTCGGCCACCGTGGACGGAGGCATGATCGTTTCGTACCGTCCGGCGGGCAGCTCGACGCTGCGCCGCGCCCAGCTCAGCCTCGTCGACAGCCGCTCGAGGAGCGAATCCGTTGGTACATCATAGAAGTCGGGTGTGCTGAAGCCCACCCACGCGCTGGCGTCGTCACGCTTACCGTTGATCTCCACTGACCCGGTCGGCTGGGTGTAGCGCCGCCGCAAACCATTCGACGTGGCCAAAAACGTCGTCTCGACCTCATGCCGGGCGAACCCGTACAGCTGATCGGCACCGCTGAACCCCCGCGCCGCGAGGCTGCCGGCCACCCCGAGGAACGCCTGCACGCTGGTGCCGGGAACCGGGGCGTCCCAATCGGCGGGTGCGTCGCCGCCGGGCAGCGAGGGTGCCTGGTCCCGCGCTTCGGGCGCAGACCGTGCGGTGTCCTGCGATGCGGCCACCAGAGCGGCGATCGAAGCCGGATCCACCTCACTGGACTGCACCGACCCGATTCGCGCGGTGTCCCCTTGGCGCACAATCGATATCACAGTCGTTGTGCGACTCACCGATTCGCCGTTGGTGGTCATCGAATTGCCCGCCCACCGCAACGACGCGTCCGCGCGATCACTGACCAGGACGATGGTCTCGTCGGCTCTTCCGAGTCGGCTGGCCTCGGCCAGCGCGACGTCGACTACCTGCTGTGCTCCGATCACCGACTACCGCCCCGACTCATCACGCGTATTGAGCACGTTCACGCCGCGGAACAGCGCCGACGGGCAGCCATGGCTGACGGCGGCGACCTGACCGGGTTGGGCCTTGCCACAGTTGAATGCACCGCCGAGGCGCCACGTCGACGGTCCGCCGACGGCTTCCATCGATCCCCAGAAGTCGGTCGTGATCGCCTGGTAGGCCACATCGCGCAGCTGGCCGTCCAGGCGGCCGTCGCGAATACGGAAGAAGCGCTGCCCGGTGAATTGAAAGTTGTAGCGCTGCATATCGATCGACCAGGATTTGTCGCCGACGATGTAAATACCGTCCTGCACTCGGGCGATCAGATCGTCGGTGCTCAGGTCGTCGACGCCGGGCTGCAGCGAGACGTTGGCCATCCGCTGTATCGGCACGTGATGCGGCGAATCGGCGTACGAACAGCCGTTGGACCGTGCGACACCAAGGCGGGGGGCGAACACCCGGTCGAGTTGATAGCCGACGAAGATCCCGTCGCGCACCAGGTCCCAGCTCTGCGACTGCACCCCTTCGTCGTCGAAACCGACACTGGCCAAGCCGTATTCGACGGTCCGGTCCGCGGTGACATTCATGATCGGCGAGCCGTAGCGCATCGAGCCGAGCTTGTCCGGCGTGGCGAACGACGTACCTGCGTACGCCGCCTCGTAGCCGATCGCGCGGTCGTATTCGGTGGCGTGCCCGATCGATTCGTGGATCGTCAGCCACAGGTTCGTCGGATCGATCACCAGATCCGTCGGCCCGGCAATAACGCTGGGCGCCTTGGCCTTCTCGGCCAGCAACGCCGGCAGCTGCGCAAGCTCGTCTGACCAGTTCCACACGTCGTCGCCCGCGACGACCTCCCAGCCCCGCGCCATCGGCGGCACCAGCGTGCGCATGGTTTCGAAGGTGCCTGCCGCGGGGTCGACGGTCACCGCTTCGAGCGTCGGCATCAGCCGCACCCGCTGCTGCGTGATCGACGAGCCGAAGGTGTCGGCGTAGAAGGTCTGCTCCTTCATCGCGTGCAGCCCGGCCGAGACGTAGTCGACGCCGTCGGCGGCCATCAGCCGCCCGGAGTACTCGCCGAGCACCGCGATCTTGTCCGACGCCGCGACCGCGAACGGGTCGATGCGGTAGTCCGAAACCCAGCTGACGTCGGAGTACACCGGCTCGGGGGCCAGCTCGATGTGCTCGGCGTTCAACGGCTTCAGCGTCGCCGCCACGTGCACGGCCCGGCGGGCGGTCTCGGCGGCCGTGGCGGGGTCCAACGCGGCGTGGGAGGCGAAACCCCACGTGCCGTCGACGATCACCCGCACCGCCAGGCCGATCTCGCGGTTGACGACAGCGGCCTCCAGCTCGATGTCGCGCAGCTGGATGTGTTCGGTCGTGATCGCGTGAATTCGCAGGTCGGCGTAGCTCGCTCCGGCGGCCGTCGCCGCGGACAGTGCCGCATCGGCCAGCTCATGGCGCGGCAGCTCGAGGAAGTCGGCGTCGACTCGGCGTTGCGCTGTCACGCCACCACCGTAATAGCGGCCGTATCGACCCGCTTCAACGACTCAGGTCGTGACGGCGCTGGTACCCAGGATCGTGAGCTCCAGTGCGAGTGCGCCGCCACACACCGCGATCACGATCACGAACGCCCACAGGTCGATCATTCCCGGGCGTGACGGTGACGCCGAGATCTGACCCGCACCACCGCGGGCGGTGATGGCGTCGCCCATCTCGTCGGCCCTGCGCAACGCGACGGTGATCGCCGCCGCAAGCAGGTCGACGATTTCGAGCCAGACGCTGCGAAAGCGCCCGCGCCTGGTGATCGCCACGTCCTTCGGCCTCAGCCTGCGCGCCGCGTACAAGACACGGAACTCGTCGATCAGCATCGGGAAGGCGCGCAACGCCAATGCCAGGGCCACCGCCCATTCGTCGACCGGTATCCGCAGCACACGCAGCGGCCGCCCCAATTTGGCTACGGCGGGCGCGATTTCGGCGACGTTGGTCGTCCACGACACCATGGCGCCGAGGCCGAGCAGGACGATCGACAGCAAGGTGATCCGCAGGAAGTTGAAAAGACCTCCGAGGCCGATCTGGATCGAGCCGACGTCGATGACGGGGCTACCGCCCGCAAAGGTGGCGGTGAGGCCGCCGAAGAACGCCAGAATCCAGAGCCAGCCCGGAATCGAGGGCAGCGTGCCCCGCGGGATCCGCGCGATCCACGCGGCCACCAGGACCAGGAGGCCAACCGCTGCGATGGGAACCCAACCCGGATAGAAGGTCATCAGGACGCCGATGCCCGCCACCATAAGGAGTTTCGAGCCTGCCCACATGCGATGGACCACGCTGTCGCCGGGTACGGGCCGCAGCAGCACGACCGGCCTCCGTTGCCGCCGGTTCGCGGTCGGGGCGGTCACGACCTGCCTCCCGCCGTGGTCGGTATCGGTGCCAGTACCCCGTCCTGAAGATGCAGGATGCGGGGACACACCTCCTCGAGACCCGAGAAGTCGTGGGAGATCATGACCAGCGTCAGTCCGGCGTTGCTGCGCAATTCCGCCAGAAGTCGCAGCAGCCCACGCTGACTCGCCGCGTCCAGTCCGGCGAGCGGCTCGTCGAGGATGAGCGCGCGCGGCGAACGGGCCAGCAGCCCGGCGAGCACCACGCGGCGCATCTGTCCGCCGCTCAGTTGATCGATACGTCGCTTCGCCAGCGCCGAATCCAGGCCGACCATGGCCAGCGCTTCAGCGATCCGCCGACGGTCATGATGTGAGAACCCGGCCGCCGAGGCGATCTCCAGGTCGACGCGGCCGCGCATCAGCTGCAGCCGCGCAGCCTGGAACGAGATCGCCACGGCGCCAACCTGATCCGAGACCGGCGTGCCGTCGAGTAGGCAGCTGCCCGCGGTCGGGACGGTGAGTCCCGCCATGATCCACGCCAGTGTCGACTTTCCGGATCCGTTGAGTCCGTGGATCAGCAAGCCATCGCCCTCGTTGACGGTGAAGGTGATATCGCGCAGAGCCGTTGCGGCCCAGGGTGTCCCGCTGGCGTAATTGTGGTTGACGTTGTTCAGTTGCAGGACCGGCGTGTCGGAGTGGTGACCGTGCACCACTGTCGCCGCGGGCGCCGAGGCGGTCTCCACCATCTCCATGTTGTCGGCCGCGCCACCGTTGCCGGTGAGATTCACGGTGCGGTCGGCGGCGTCCGCCTCGTCGTTGTAGTGGGTGATGTGCACCAGCGACATGCTGTGATGCTGCGTCAGCCCGGACAGCACCGACATCAATGCGCCACGACCGTCCTGGTCGACCATGCTGGTGACCTCGTCGGCGATCAGCAGGGACGGCTCACGGGCCAGCGCCCCCGCCACCGCGAGGCGCTGCAGCTCACCACCGGACAGGCCGCCGGTGTCGCGCTCGGCCAGCCCGTCCAGGCCGACCTCACCGAGCAGCTTGTGGATGTCGGTGGTCGTGCCGGGCGGCAGACCCCACACCACGTCGTCGGCCACCCGCGTTCCCAGCACCTGACTCTCGGGATGCTGCATGACGACCGCCGTGCCACCCAGCCGGCCCAGCCCTGCGGCACCGGGCCGTTCGACAGTGCCTGCGGTGGGTTCGCGACCGGCGAGCATCAGCATCAGCGTCGTTTTGCCCGAGCCGTTCGCGCCGGTGATGGCGAGGTGCTCGCCAGGCTCGACGGTGAGCGACACCGGGCCCACCGCATCGTGATCGGCGCTGGGATAGCGGAAGCGGACGTCGTGCAGACGCATCGGGACGGGGGCGATCGTTCCCGTGTCGGCCGAGGAATCGAGCTTGTGCACATCGGGAATGCCGGCCAGTCGCGACAGCACACGCGACAACGCCCACCAGCCGATGAGGGTGACGATCGCGATCGTCACCGTCGAGTACGTGAAGAACAGATAGGGCCAGTAGTCGAGAGCGGTGGCGAAGTCGCGCTTGAGTTTTTCGGCAAGATGTTCCGCGTTGGGTATTCGCGCGATGATCGCGGCGAGTCCGTTGACGTTGGCGGTCACCGACTCGAAGATCAGGTGGCGCAGCCGCGACAGGCCGGCCAGCGCCCCCACGAACACCGCGCCCAGCAGCGCGCCAGCGACGAGCGAACTGAAGAAGACGGTGGTCGTACCACGTCCGCGGCGCTTCACGATGCCGGTCAGTCCACCGATGTAGGCACAGTTGATGACGACCATGAAGCCGCCGAGGCCGGCGATCAGAAACGCGATGATCGCGCTGGCCACCGTCGCGGTGAACAGCACGCGCACTCGGTAGCGGTAGGCCAGCAGGCCCATCGGAACCGTGCCGAGCAGCGAAAGAGCGCCGGCAAACGGGACGACGACGGAGATGATCGCCGTGGCGGCCGACATCGCCGCGATGACCGAGGCGTGGGCGAGTTCGGCCGGACTCAGCGAACCCGAACGCCGAGACATGCTCGAGTCCCCGGTCACGGTCATTGCACGATTCTGCCAGGCGCATCCTAAGAGGATTCTTTGCCTCGCTGCTACCAGCGAACAGTTTGAACTGCATAGTAAAACTATGTAATCTTGTGCCTATGACACAGACCCTCGGAGCTGACCTGCTGTCTGTGGTCGCCCGGATCAATCGACTCGCCACACAGCGCGCCCGGCTACCACTGCCGTTCGCCCAGGCTCGGCTGCTGTCAACCATCGAGGACGAGGGGGCCACCCGGATATCCGATCTCGCCGCGCTCGATCACTGCTCTCAGCCGACGATGACGACGCAGGTCCGCCGACTCGAAGACGCCGGTTACGTATCGCGCGCCGTCGACCCGGGCGATGCGCGGGCCGTCCTGATCCAGATCACGCCCAAGGGAGTCGAAACGCTGAGGCAGGTGCGAGTGGACCGTCGCGCCGCCGTCGACCCCTATCTCGAACGTCTTGACGAAGCGGATCGGCAGACACTCAGCGATGCCGTCCGTGTGCTGCGCGGCCTCCTCGCCGACGCCGCCGCTGCCCCCCGAGTGTGATTTCGGCGTGCTGAGTACCGCTGAGCGTGACTTTGCACGCCGAAACCACCGCAACAAGTAAAGGAGCACTCGCCCATATGTGGCGCCAACCCAAAGCTGTCTGGGCCGTTGCCTTCGCGTCTGTCGTCGCGTTCATGGGTATTGGTCTTGTCGACCCGATCCTCAAGCCGATAGCCGATAACCTCGACGCGACGCCGTCGCAGGTGTCGCTGCTGTTCACCAGCTATATGGCGGTGATGGGCGTGGCCATGCTCATCACCGGTGTGGTGGCGAGCCGGATCGGCCCGAAGCGGACGTTGCTGCTGGGCCTGGTGGTGATCATCGCCGGTGCGGCGCTGGCCGGCATGTCGGAGACCGTGTCGGAAATCGTTGGCTGGCGCGCACTTTGGGGATTGGGCAATGCGCTGTTCATCGCGACGGCGTTGGCGACCATCGTCAACTCGGCGCGCGGCTCGGTGGCACAGGCGATCATCCTGTACGAGGCCGCGCTGGGGCTGGGCATCGCCGTCGGTCCGCTGGTCGGTGGCGTTCTCGGGTCGATCTCGTGGCGGGGCCCGTTCTTCGGCGTGTCGGTACTGATGGCCGTGGCGGTCGTCGTCACCGCCTTCCTGCTGCCGTCCACCCCTCCCGCCGGGCGGGCCACCACGTTGGCCGATCCGTTCCGGGCGCTGCGACACCGCGGACTGCTGGGCGTGGCGATCACCGCGCTGCTGTACAACTTCGGCTTCTTCACGCTGCTGGCGTTCACGCCGTTTCCGTTGGACATGAGCGCGCACCAGATCGGGCTGATCTTCTTCGGCTGGGGTATCGCGCTGGCGTTTACCTCGGTGGTCGTCGCGCCACGACTGCAGCACCGCTTCGGCACGGTGCCAACGCTTTTGGTGAACCTTCTGGCGATGACGGCGACGCTGGTGGTGATGGCCGTCGGCACGGAGAACAAAGCCGTGCTCGCGACGTGTGTGGTGCTGGCCGGCCTGTTCATCGGCATCAACAACACGCTGATCACCGAGACCGTGATGAAGGCGGCACCGGTCGAAAGAGGTGTGGCCTCAGCGGCTTACAGCTTCGTCCGGTTCTCCGGTGCGGCGTTGGCGCCGTGGCTGGCCGGTGTGCTCGGCGAGCGGATCAATGTGCACGTCCCGTATTGGGTCGGCGCGGCGGCCGTGCTGCTGGCAACCGCTGTCCTGGCGCTCACTCGCTCGCACCTGACGGGCATCGACGATGAGGAAGAGGCCGACGAACTCAGCGAGGCGACGGCGATCACCGTCGGCAGCGACAGCTAGGGGGCGATTTCGGCGTGCTGGGTACCGCTGAGCGAGACTTGGCACGCCGAAATCACTAGATAGCGAACGCGTAGAACTGCGTCACCTGCTCCGCCGAGAAATTGTCATCGGTGACCAGCACCACGACCTGCCTGCCGTCCGGCAGCTTGGGGCCCAACGTGATTCCCTCGACGTTGTCCAGATGCTGCACCTCGGGCATCGTCGACAGGTCGGCGACCAGGCTCTTGGTCATCGCCGCAGGCGCCGCACCACTTAGCGACGGTCGGCCCAGCACATTATCGGCTCCTGCCGTGCTCGCCCGGTAGATGCGCGCGACATTGCGGGTACCGTGCGAGCGTTCGACCACCAGGAAGGTGTCGTCGTCGAGTGCCACCAGATCCGACAGCCCGTTCGCGCCGCCATTCGGCGCGGTGATCGGGTCGAGCGGGTAGGCGTACTGCGCAGTCGGCTTGCCCGTCGACACGTCGAACCGGGTGACGCGGGTGACGGCGCCGATGTCGGCCGTCGGCAGGCTGCCGTCGTTGAGGCCGGGGTCCTCCATACCTGCGAACAGAAAGCTGCCGCTCGGCGTCAACGTGAGACCTT
The DNA here is from genome assembly GCF_052114565.1 of Mycobacterium sp. 2YAF39. NCBI lineage: Bacteria > Bacillati > Actinomycetota > Actinomycetes > Mycobacteriales > Mycobacteriaceae > Mycobacterium > Mycobacterium sp. 2YAF39. The sequence goes on along the minus strand of NZ_JBFREZ010000015.1, from coordinate 51,773 downwards.
CGAGAGCCTCGTTGGTCCGGGGCCCGGTGTCCCGCTGCGACATCGACAGCCCGGGCGGCAGCTCGAATTGGGCGCGGAACGCACCGTCGAGCCCCGCGACGCGGACCCACGGATCCGACAGCAGCGGCCGCTTCGGGTTCTTGACGTTCCGCTCACCCTCGCTGGACCAGTACAGCTGTTGACGGCGCTCGTCGAAGGCGATGCCCTCTGGATCCGGCGGTATCACCGGAGGTGTCGCGTCGGGCGACAGCGGCGGGAACGGCGCGCCGGTCCGATCCAGCAGTGAGGTGGTGTCGAGCCACTCGATACCGATAAGTCTGTTGTCTCCGAACGTGATTCGGACGGTGTAGAACCGTGCCGGGTTCTTCGCCGAGCGGTCGTCGCTGATCACGTAGTAGACCTGACGCCCCGGGTCGTAGCTGATCGCCGAAAGGCCGCCGACCGCAGTGTCATCGAAGACGTAGGTGGTCGGAAACTCGATCTGCCCCAGGTACGCCAGGTCCGTCGACTGGGTGGGCGCGGGACTGCAGGCGGCAATCAACAAAGCGGCGGCGAACAGGGTGCGCCGCAGTTTCACGTGATGACTGTATCGATCAACGTTCCGACTGCGTAGGTGGCGGCGATGGCGATGGCTCCGAATGTCAGCTGCCGCAACGCTGCAAACCAGATCGACCGCCTCGTGAAACGAGCGGCGATACCGCCTGCGACGAGCAGGCCGATACCGCCGCACAGCAGTCCGGCCCACAACGATTCGAATCCGAGCAGGTACGGGACCAGGGGGACGATCGCGCCGATCGTGAACATCAGGAACGACGATCCCGCCGCGACCCACGGCGAGGGCTTCTCGCGTGGGTCGACGCCGAGCTCCTGAATGAGGTGGAAGTTCAGCGCGCGACTCTCGTCACGGTGGACCTCTTCGGTGGCCTTGGTCGCGGTGTCGCGGGTCATCCCCATGTCCATCAGCATCGCCACCAGCTCGCTGCGCTCCGCCTGTGGATGCTTGCGGAAGGCGCGCTCCTCGACGAGGACCTCGGATTCGATCTGCTCGTTGGCGGTCTTCACCGACGTGTACTCCCCCAACGCCATCGAGAACGCGCCCGCCAACATCCCGGCCACACCGCTGACCAAGACCGTATGCGCACTGGCCGCTGCCGCGACACCGGCGATGAGGGCGGTGTTGCTGACGAGGCCGTCCATCGCCCCGAAGGTCGCCGCCCGCAGCCACCCGCCCGTCACGTCGGCGTGCCGATGACCGGCGGTGTGGGGCACACCGGTGGGTGCCGTCGATTTGGCCATGCCCGACTCTGTCACAGGGTCGATTCAACGTCACAGATATCGGCTGGTCTAGCTAGGTTTGGCTACGTTTGGCACATCACAGTTTCGACGAGCCTTCGAAAGGCTACGGTCGAGTTATGACCACCACTGCGGAGCATCTACGCAACACTCTTGACGGCCGTTGGCGCGACGTAAAGAACCGGATGCGGGAAGAACTCTCCAGCGAGGTGTTTCGTCCGCACTACACGCCCAACACCGTCATCGCCAGGACCAAGGTGGCCGAGCAGCTGAAGATCATGGCGTCTCAGGGGGCGGCTGAGGACGGCTTCAAGAAGGAGCACGGCGGCAACGGCGACGTCGGCGCGGCGGTCACCCAGATCGAGATGCTGGCGATGTCGGACCTTTCGCTGATGGTCAAGGCCGGCGTGCAGTGGGGGCTGTTCGGCGGCGCGATCGAGAACCTGGGCACCGAACGCCACCACGAGGCGTACGTCCAGAAGATCATCAACCTCGAGCTGCTCGGCTGCTTCGCCATGACCGAGACCGGCCATGGCAGCGACGTGCAGTCCCTCGAGACCACCGCGACCTACGATCCCGCGGCGCAGGAGTTCGTCATCGACTCCCCCACCCGTACGTCACGCAAGGACTACATCGGTGGCGCCGCCGAAACCGCGCGGGTGGCAGCCGTATTCGCACAGCTGATCACGCCCGACGGGGAGGGCCACGGCGTGCACTGCTTCGTCGTGCCGATCCGCGACCACGAGGGCAACGACCTCCCGGGCGTGACGACCACGGATTGTCATTACAAGGGTGGGTTGCCCGGCGTCGACAATGGGCGCATCCAGTTCGATCACGTGCGCGTCCCGCGCGAGAACCTGCTGAACAAGTACGCCGACGTCGCCGAGGACGGTACGTACTCCTCGCCCATCGAGAACCCCGGTCGCCGGTTCTTCACGATGCTTGGCACCCTGATCCGCGGCCGCGTCACCGTCGGAGGTAGCGCCGGCGGGGCCACGCGGGTGGCTCTCGACATCGCGACCCGGTATGCGTTGGAGCGCAGGCAGTTTGAGGCGCCCGGCGACGACAGCGAAGTGCTGATCATGGACTACCTGGTGCACCAGCGCCGGTTGTTCCCACTGATCGCGCAGTCTTATGCGCTGCAATTCGCGCAGAACGAGCTCGTCGCCAAGTGCCACGAGCTGCAGACATCGGAGAACCCCGACGTCGAGGAACAACGCGAGTTGGAGTCCCGCGCAGCGGGTCTCAAGGCGGCCAACACCTGGCATGCGACCCGCGCGATCCAGGAGGCACGCGAAGCCTGCGGTGGTGCGGGCTATCTCGCCGAGAACCGGCTCATCGCGCTGAAGGCCGACACCGATGTGTTCACCACGTTCGAAGGTGACAACCACGTGCTCACACAGTTGGTGGCCAAGGAGCTGCTGACCGCCTACGCCGACGACATCAAGGGCATGAGCCCCGTCGAGTGGGTGCGGTTCGCCGCCAACTTCGCAGGCGAGCGGGTGCTGAAACGCACTGCGGCGCAGACGATCATGCAGACGATCATCGACACCCGCCAGGACAACGAGGAAGAGGGCAGCCTCTTCAACCGCGGCACCCAGGTCAAGATGTTCGAGGACCGCGAGGAGTACATCGTTGCGTCGGTCGCGCGGCGGCTGCAGGGCAAGTCCAAGGAGATGTCGCCGTTCGATGCGTTCAACGCGGTGCAGGACCATGTGCTGCACGCCGCGCGCGCACATATCGAGCGGATCATCCTCGAGGCGTTCGTCGCGGGAATCGATTCCTGCGAGGACGACGAGGCCCGCGAGATCCTCAACATGGTCTGCGATCTGTACGCGTTGTCGATGATGGAGCAGGACCGCGCCTGGTTCATGGAACACCGCTTCCTGTCCACCGAGCGCGCCAAGGCCGTCACCCGCGGAATCAACGAACGCTGCCGCAATCTGCGGCCCCACGCCTTGACGCTTGTCGAGGGGTTCGGGGTTCCTGAGCAGCTGCGTTATGCCGAGATGCTGCACCCGGAGCACATCGTCGACACGTAAATGGTGCAGCTCGGCACAATCTGCCCGTTTATTAGCCCAGGATGGCCTAACCCTGACAAAATGCTGTGCGTTGAGTCCACGCAGACTTGCCAGGTTCGAAGGGGTAGTCGATGTCTCGCCGTCCCAAAGTAAATCTCTCGGCCGTCGCCGTGATCGCCGTCATCGCCGCAGTCGTGGGTGCGTTTGCCCCGCCGGCTGACGCGCTCCAGGTCCAGAACCACGATCGCATCACTCGCGATGCGCTCACACCGCTCGGCGTCGATCAGACGGCGATCGGGCAGATCCTGGTCGGTCCCCCACCGGGCGCAGGAGCGGTCGGCAGCGACGCGTTCTTCGCCGATGACTTCCGCCACATCGACAACGCCAACACCCCGGTCGCAATCTGCGATCTGACCCAGCAGGCGTGGAATTTCTTCACCCCGCTGATCCTTGCCGGTGCCCAACCTTCGGGTCCCGGTGGCAGCGACCTGGTCGACGGTCCGGGCGCGCGCGCCGCGTTCGGCGGGCTCGCACACGCTCTGCAGGACTTCTACTCTCACTCCAACTGGGTCGAAGACAGCATCGCGATCAATCAGCCCGACCGCATGCCGCCGCCGCTGATGCCCACCTGCGACCCGGCGACCTTCCCGCCGGGCCTGCACACCGGATTCTTCGAAGTCAGTGCCCACCACGACGATCCGCTGGCGGGCTGCCCTCCCGGAGGGCCGCCGCCGGGGTTCATCGAGTGCCATTCGACGTTGAACAAGGACAACTGGAACACGCCACGCGGCGGCATCATGGTGCCGTTCTCCAACCCGCCGATCAACAATTTCGAACTCGCCGCGCAGCTGGCCACCAGGGCCACCACCGATCTCTATTGGCAGATCCACGAGCTGGTGGCCGCCGATGCGGGACCGTGCGCCGCGGACAACCTGTTCCAAGCCGACCGGCATCAAGGCTGCTGGTAAGTCAGCTCACTAGTTGGGCGGTGGCATGCGCCACCGGCAGCGTCTCCCATGCGTCGAGGTCGGGTTCGAAGGCGTCGGCCAGCATTTCGACCATCGCCGTGAAGTAAGCGCTTGCGTCGGCCAGCGCGGTACCGAGGATTCCGGGTGAAGTGCGTCGTATCAACATGCGCTGAGACTCGGATATGGGCCTTGGAGATTGCTTGGAAGTGGTCATTCGGCGCTCCTTTCGGGCTTGGCCTCGGCCTTGTCGGAGACGGGCTTCGGCTGGGGCGCCGGTCGAGGTGCCTTGCGCTCTGCGGGAGCCTTGACGACGGCGTGGTCCGCAGGGCTCACCGTCTCTGCGGCGACCAGCGGTGTGGTGAGCCCCAGCGCACCGATCGCCAAAGCGCCTACGACGAACCCCCGAACGAGGTGACGATTTCGGGTCGATGCGGTCATGGTGTTCTCTCCTTCGTGCGGCGTGTTGAGAGAAATGATGCCGATCCACCAGGAGCGTCCGTAATCGCCCAGTAGCCAGATTCCGCCAATGATGCGATAGAAATTCCTATCCACCAGGCAAGGGTTCGGAGCACGGCTCGATAGCCCTGCGAACTGATGCGGAAGACCCTCTATATATGGCCGAAATGTGAGAACACTTGCTCCCCCGGCTGGACTCGAACCAGCAACCCTTCGGTTAACAGCCGAATGCTCTGCCAGTTGAGCTACAGGGGACGGCTCGCCCGCGATGTCATGTCAGCGCGGACCGAGGGATGACTTTAGCGCACCATCTGCTCGCGCCGCCAATGCACCGCCACCCCGCGCGCACCCAGGCAAGTGAGGCAGGATGGACAGGTATTGCACCGTCGTCCGGGAGGGGCCTTGTGATCCGGTATCTCGCCGTTTTGGGTGTCGGCTACGTGTTGGGCACGAAGGCGGGCCGACGCCGATACGAACAGATCGCGGGAACCTACAAGGCGGTCACCGAGAGTCCGGCGGCCAAAGGGTTGATCGACGCAGGCCGCCGCAAGATCGCCGATCGGGTATCGCCGGATCCGCCGATGGTCACGCTGACAGAAATCGACAACGGTACCGCTGTCGTCGGCCCTGAGGCCGCGCAGGAGAGCCGTCCGCGCTAGCCGATTCCGCGGTTGATGGTCGAGCCGGGCAGCATCGGCCCGGTGGTGACTCCGATGCCGCCGCCGGGCATGCTGCCGGAGTTCGGACCGTAGATGCCGACCGCAGGCGTTCCCATGTTGACGCCGTTGCCCTGGGAGTAGCCGAGGCAGTGGCCATCTTCCTGGTTGCCGAACCACGCCAGGCATCCCGGGGGAAGCGCCACGGCTTCAGAACCGGCGGAGGTGGTCAGGGCAGATGCAGCGAACGGCGCCGCGACTGCGGCGACTGCAAACGCGCCTGCGGCAATGAACCGCCGCGCCTGGTTCTTAGTCGATGTCACGAAGTTGCCTTTCCTACCGTTCCCCGACGGTTGATCGCGGACCTACCCTATCGCGTTACGCGTGTTCACGCAGTGAGGTCGTCGCCGCTGGCTTGTTCCAGCAGGCTGCGGCGATACGCCTCCATCGCGACAAGATCACCGAACAGTGCGTGGTACTCGTCGCCTTGTTCCACGGGTGACATTCGCTGCAGTTTCGACTTCACCTCGGCGATCTGCCGTCCGACCCACACTTCCTGCAGCCGGGCCAGCACACCGGCGATGTAGCGCGGCATCCTGTCGTCGTCGTCGACGTTGATGGCCTCCACGCCGAGCTCCATGACCAGGCCCGCGCCTGCCTCGGATGCCGCCTGCCCCCGCACCGCATCGATCCACTGGCCGCCCGAGTGGCCCGCGGCCGCACCGCCTGCCGCGCCGATCGCCGCCCGAACCGCGGCGTAGCCGGGATGGGTGAAACTCTCAACCGTCAGCGAGTCGAACACCGGCCCCGCCAGCGCCGGATACTGCAGAGCAGATTTCAGCGCTTCTCGTTGCGGCCACAGCGTCGGGTCGGCGGGATCGGGGCGGACGGTTTTGGGCGCGGCGGCCCGCGCCTGGCGCGGCGCACCGTGTTCTGCCGCCGCGGCGCGACGCCTACCGCCGCGCTCTGGCATGCCGCGCTTCTGCGCTTCCTCTCGCACCCTGGCGATCACCTGCGCGACGTCGGCCCAGCCGACCCAGCCCGCCACGCGGCGGGCGTACTCGTCGCGCAGCATGCTGTCCTTGATCCCGGCGACCATCGGCACGCACTGCCGCAAGGCGTTCACACGGCCTTCCGCGCTGTCGAGGTCATGTTCGGCGAGCGCCGTGCGAATGGCGAATTCGAACAGCGGGGTTCGTCGCGCCACCAGGTCCCGCAGCGCCCCGTCGCCGGACTTCAGCCGCAGATCGCACGGGTCCATCCCGTCGTCGGCCACCGCGACGAAGGACTGCCCCGCGAGGTTCTGTTCACCCTCGAAGGCCTTGACGGCCGCCGCGCGTCCGGCTGCGTCGCCGTCGAAGACGTAGATCAATTCTCCGCGAAAGAAGTTGTCGTCCATCATGAGTCGTCGCAGCATCGACAGGTGCTCGTCACCGAATGCGGTGCCGCAGGAGGCGACGGCGGTGGTCACCCCGGAAAGGTGCATCGCCATCACATCGGTGTAGCCCTCGACCACGACCGCCTGATGCCCCTTGGCGATGTCACGCTTGGCCAGGTCGAGGCCGAACAGCACCGACGACTTCTTGTACAGCACGGTCTCGGGCGTGTTGATGTACTTGGCTTCCATCTGGTCGTCGTCGAAGATGCGTCGCGCCCCGAAGCCGATGATTTCGCCGCCTGCGGCCCGGATCGGCCACAGCAACCGGCGGTGGAAGCGATCCATCGGTCCACGACGGCCCTCGCGCGACAGACCCGCGGCTTCGAGCTCCTTGAACTCAAACCCCTTGCGCAGCAGATGCTTTGTCAGCGTCTCCCACCCAGACGGGGCGAATCCGCAACCGAACCTCGCGGCAGCCTCTGCGTCGAAGTTGCGCGTGGTCAGGTACTCACGCGCCGGGGCGGCTTCGTCGGTTTTCAGCGCCTCTGCATAGAACTCCTGGGCGGCGGCGTTGGCCGCAAGCAGCCTGCTGCGGCTCCCTCGATCGCGCTGCACGTTCGTCGTCGAACCGCCCGTATAGGTGACGGTGTAACCCACACGGTCGGCCAGCAGCTCGACCGCCTCGACGAAGCTGACGTGCTCGATCTTCTGGAGGAACGCGTAGACGTCGCCGCCCTCGCCGCAGCCGAAGCAGTGGAAGTGGCCGTGGTTGGGCCGCACGTGAAACGACGGGGACTTCTCGTCGTGGAACGGGCAGAGGCCCTTCAGCGAGTCGGCGCCCGCCCGGCGCAATTGCACATAGTCGCCGACGATCTCCTCGATGCGAACGCGTTCACGTATGGCCGCGATGTCACGATCGGGGATGCGGCCGGCCACCGGGCCAGTCTAGAGCGCCCGGCGTTGGGCGCGGTCACACTGAAGCCGGTTCCAATCGCTCCAATCGCCCCTCTGTGAATGACGCGACCTGGTCGATGACGACCCGCAACCGGGCGCCGTCGGTGGCAGCGGCGTTGAACGACGGGACGAAGATCGGATCGAGTGTGGCGGGTGCGCCTGCGAGGGTCCACTCCACGACGCGGTGGACGCGGTCGCGCTGTTGCGCCTGAAGGTCCAGGTGTCGCGGGTCGGACATGATGAACTGCAGCGCGAGGATCTTCAGCACCGCCACTTCGGCCCGAACCAATTCGGGCACTCGAAGCTCGGTCCGGTAGCGCACCAGCGGACCGGTTCCGGCGACCTCCCGGGTCGCAGCGATGGCCGCGGACGCGAATCGCCCGACCAATTCACTGGTCAGCCGCTTGAGCGCGACGGACGCGGCGAGCGTGGCGTCGTACTTGCCGACGGCGGCGACGACGGGCAGGTCCGACAGCCGGCCCGCGGCGGCGACCAGATCGTCGGCGCACAATCCTGCGCCCATCCCGCTCGACTCGCCGAGCCGTCCCAGCTCGGCGGCCGCGTCGTCGTCGGCCAGCACGCGCATGTCGATCCGGCCGGAGACCACACCGTCCTCGACGTCGTGCACCGAATAGGCGACGTCGTCGGCCCAGTCCATGACCTGGGCCTCCAGGCACGGCCGCTCGGCGGGGGCACCGGACCGGACCCAGTCCGCGGCGACGGCGTCATCCTCGTAGAAGCCGAACTTGCGCTGTCGCTCACCCCGGCGCCAGGGGTACTTGGTCACCGCATCCAGCCCGGCGCGGGTGAGGTTCAGCCCGGCACTGTGTCCTTGGGGGTCAAGGACTTTGGGCTCCAGACGGGTCAAGATGCGGAAGTTCTGCGCGTTGCCCTCGAAGCCACCGTGGTCGGCGGCGACCTCGTCGAGCGCACGCTCGCCGTTGTGGCCGTACGGCGGATGCCCGATGTCGTGGGCCAGCCCGGCCATATCGACCAGGTCGGGATCGCAGCCGAGGCCGATCGCCATGCCACGTCCGATCTGGGCGACCTCCAGCGAATGGGTCAGCCGGGTGCGCGGGGTATCGCCCTGCCGGGGCCCGACGACCTGGGTCTTGTCGGCCAACCTGCGCAGCGCGGCGCAGTGCAGCACTCTGGCCCGGTCACGGGCGAAGTCGGTGCGGTGCTCGGTGTCGGTTCCCGGCAAAGCGGCACCCTTGCGCGGTTCGACCACCAGCCGCTCTCGGTCGAACTCGCTATACGGATCCTGATTCGCTGCCACCGCCGCACAGTCTGCCAGTACTAGATTGGCCAGCATGCGCATCGCCCGCTTGCTCAGCGTCGTGCTCGCAATGCTGGCCGCCGGCCTCCTGCTGGCTCCGGTCACGGCGGCCGAACCACCCTTCCGGGTGCCCGACTACGTGACCGACAGGGCCAATGTGCTGTCGCAGAGCCAGCTTGCACAGGTCGAGAGCGCCGTCGATGACTTGTACAACGAGAAGCGCGTTCGACTGTGGGTCGTCTACGTCGACAGCTTCGACCAGGATCCCGTCGGCTGGGCGCGCGTCACGATGCAGATCAGCAACTTCGGCGACTACGACGCGCTGTTGGCGGTTGCCACCGGTGAACGGTCATATGCATTCCTCGTGCCGACGGATGTGGCCAGCCAGTCCGAGGCGAGCGCTCTGCAGCGCGACACCATCGAACCCGCCCTGCGCCAGCGTGATTGGGCGGGGGCGGCCGTCGCCGCAGCTCAGGGTTTGGAAACACCCAGCGCGGCGGGCTCGTCGTCGGGCTCGGGCATCACCTGGTACGGCCTGCTGGCCGCACTGGCGGTTTTCGCCCTGATCATTCTGGGACTGTGGCTGTGGGCGCGGCGACGGCGTCACAAACGGCGCGAAGCCGAGTTCGCCGCGGCGAAGCGGGTGGATCCCGCCGACCCCAACGCGTTGGCCGCCGTCCCGATCGACGCGCTCGACGATCTCTCCAAGATGATGGTCGTCGATGTCGACAACGCGGTGCGGACCAGTGAAAGCGAATTGGCCTTGGCGGTCGACGAATTCGGCGCCACGCAGACCGAACCCTTCAGCAGGGCCCTCGGCAACGCCAAGACGACGCTGGCGCAGGCGTTCAACGTCCGTCAGATCCTCGATGACGCCGTACCCGAGACAATGCAGCAGCGCCGCGACCTGCTCACCCGCGTCGTGGTCGCCGCGGCCAAGGCCGACCGGGAGCTGGACGCGCAGTCGGAGGCCTTCGACAAATTGCGTGACCTCGTGATCAACGCGCCCACCCGGTTGGACAGCCTGACCCAGCAGATGGTCGACCTCACCGCCCGCCTCGGCCCGTCGGAGCAATCGCTGGCGGCACTGCACAGCCAATTCGACGCTGCCGCACTGACTTCGGTCGCCGAGAATGTCAACACCGCCAAACAGCGGTTGGGTTTCGCGGATCAGAACATCACCACCGCTCGTACGAGCGTCGCCCGCCCGGTCGGCCAGCAGATGGGTCTGGTCGACTCGATCCGCGCCGCGGAATCGTCGCTTGGGCAGGCCCGTTCGCTGCTCGATGCCGTCGACAGCGCGGGCGCCGACATCAATCGCGCCGTCGCGGCGTTGCCCGAGGCGATCGCCGACCTCCAGAACGGCGTCAATCAGGCCAATGGTCAACTGCAGCAGGGCAAGACGCCCCATCAGAGCGAACTCACCGCGGCTCGCGATCAGGCCGCGGCCGCCATCGCCGACGCCCAGAAGAACGGCAGCGCGGACCCGCTCGGGACCTTCACCCGCCTGACCAAGGCCGACGCGGACCTGGATCGACTGCTGGCCAGCGTGACCGAGGAACGCCAGGCCGCCGAACGCCTGAGCCGGGCGTTCGACCAGGCACTGTTCTCGGCGCAATCCCGCGTCCGGGGCGTCTCGGACTTCATCGACACCCGCCGCGGCAGTGTCGGGCCGGAAGCCCGCACCAGGCTCGCCGAAGCCGTCCGCCAACTGCAGGCCGCGCAGGACATCAGGGCGACGAACCTCAGCGAGGCGATCGCGCACGCCAACGGCGCCGACATGCTGGCCGGCCAGGCGCAATCGCTGGCCAGCAGCGATGTCCAGGCGGCGCAGCGGTCCTACACGTCCGGCTGGGGCGGGGGCGGCAGCGGATCCGACATGGGCGGGGTGATCGGCGGCATCATCATCGGCAACATCCTCAGCGGTGCATTGCGCGGCGGGTTCAGCGGCGGTGGCTTCGGCGGTGGCTTCGGCGGTGGGATGGGGATGGGCCGGACGACGTCGTTCGGCGGCTCGTCGCGTTCGTCGGGGCGCAGCTACAGCGGCGGCGGCGGCCGCTTCTAGGCGCCCTTGAGTCGGGCGGCCAGATAGTCGCTGACGGCGTCGAGCGCGACGCGATCCTGCGTCATCGCGTCCCGCTCGCGGATCGTCACCGCCTGGTCCTCCAGCGAATCGAAATCGACCGTGACACAGAACGGCGTGCCGATCTCGTCCTGGCGGCGGTAGCGCCTTCCGATGGCGCCCGCGTCGTCGAACTCGATGTTCCAGAACTTGCGCAGTTCGGCGGCGAGGTCGCGCGCTTTCGGTGACAGGGCCTCATTGCGCGACAACGGCAGCACCGCGGCCTTGACCGGAGACAACCGCGGATCGAGCCGCAGCACCGTGCGCTTGTCCACGCCGCCCTTGGCGTTCGGCGCCTCGTCTTCGTGATAGGCGTCGACCAGGAACGCCATCAGCGACCGGGTGAGGCCGGCTGCGGGTTCGATGACGTACGGCACGTAGCGCGTATCGGTCGCCTGGTCGTAGAACGACAGGTCGACACCGGAAGCCTTCGTGTGGTTGGTCAGGTCGAAGTCAGTGCGGTTGGCCACGCCCTCGAGCTCACCCCACGGGTTGCCCTGGAAGCCGAACTTGTACTCGATATCGACCGTGCGGGTGCTGTAGTGGGACAGCTTCTCCTTCGGATGCTCGAAGAGTCGAAGGTTGTCGCGGTCAATGCCGAGATCGACGTACCACTGCAGCCGGGTGTCGATCCAGTACTGGTGCCATTCGGCCGCCGTCGACGGCTCGACAAAGAACTCCATCTCCATCTGCTCGAACTCACGGGTGCGGAAGATGAAGTTGCCCGGCGTGATCTCGTTGCGGAAGCTCTTGCCCGTCTGGGCAATTCCGAACGGGGGCTTCTTGCGCGCCGTCGTCACCACGTTGGCGAAGTTGACGAAGATGCCCTGCGCCGTCTCCGGCCGCAGGTAGTGCATGCCCTCCTCGGTCTCGATCGGACCGAGGTAGGTCTTGAGCATCATGTTGAAGTCGCGCGGCTCGGTCCACTGGCCCTTGGTGCCGCAGTCCGGGCACACGATCTCGGTCATCGGCACCGAGTCGGGGTCGTCGAGTCCTTTCTTCTCGGCGTACGCCTCCTGCATGTGATCCTGCCGGTGGCGCTTGTGGCAGTTCAGGCACTCGACGAGCGGGTCGTTGAAGGTCTTGACGTGTTCGGAGGCAACCCACACCTCACGCGGCAGGATGACCGCGCTGTCCAGGCCGACGACGTCGTCGCGGCCGGTGACCACCGAGCGCCACCACTGGCGCTTGATGTTCTCCTTGAGTTCCACCCCGAGCGGGCCGTAATCCCACGCCGACTTCGTGCCGCCGTAGATCTCGCCGGACTGGAAGACGAGACCGCGACGCTTGGCGAGGTTGGCGATGGTGTCGATGATGGAAGCCACGACGAAACAGCCTAGCGACCTGCCGCACCGCATTGACATGCGGAAGTCTGCATGTATTCTGGCGCCATAATGAAAACGGTTTCCACTTTCGCCGGTAACGCGGGCTCTCCCGACGAGCATCAGGTTCCCGCCGAGGACGGACACGACCACAGCGGTGAGCCGTTTCCGGAGCTACCACCCCGCGACGTGCTCGACACCTCCGGCGACCTGCTCCGCGCGCTGGCCGCTCCGGTGCGCATCGCGATCGTCCTGCAACTGCGCGAATCGGCGCGCTGCGTCCACGAACTCGTCGACGCGCTCGCGGTCCCCCAACCGTTGGTCAGCCAGCACCTGCGGATCCTCAAGTCCGCCGGTGTCGTGGCGGGCGAGCGGTCCGGCCGCGAAGTGATGTACCGCCTTGTCGACCATCACCTTTCCGACATCGTCGTCTCGGCCGTCACTCACGCGGAGGAGGGCCACGCGTGACACCCCCCGCCACAGGCGTCCGCTCGACCCGGCAACGTGCCGCGGTCTCCGCGCTGCTGGACAAGCTCGACGACTTCCGGTCCGCCCAGGAGCTGCACGACGAATTGCGCAGGCGCGGTGAAGGGATCGGGCTGACGACCGTGTACCGCACACTGCAGCAGATGGCGGCGGCCGGTGTGGTCGACACACTGCGCACCGACACCGGCGAAGCGGTGTACCGGAGATGCTCCGACGATCATCATCACCACTTGGTGTGCCGTGCGTGCGGATCGACCGTCGAGGTGCAGGGCGGTCAGGTCGAGACGTGGGCAGCCGAAATCGCGCGCGAGCACGGGTTCTCCGATGTCAGCCACACCATCGAGATCTTCGGTCTCTGTGGCGCGTGCACGACAAGCTGACACGCTGTCAGGTCAGGGCGCGCCGCACATCAGAACCGGTGGCCAGCACCATCAGGATGAGCGTGCGTAACGCATCGTCGCTCAGCCCCGCAGCCGGAAAGTTGTAGCGCAGCAACACGTCCGCGGCCTTCTTCGAATTGCGCTTCGCCCCGGCTGCAACCTCCTTGTGGCCACTCTTCGCAGCAAGGGACACCGTGCCCAGCAGCGTGTTGTGCGCATGATCGGCCACCGCCGCTCGCAGTTTGGCGTCCAGCGGCAGATCCCAGGCAATGATTTGGGTGAGCGACACCAACTCCAGTCCCTCGGCGATGTCGACCACCCGCAGCGACGCGATGGTGCCGTCGTGGTGCACCGTGATCGCGCCGTCGTCTTCCCGCTTCAGCGGCAGAACCTCACCGAGAACCTCCGCCAGCCGCTCCTGCAGCGTCATCTAGGACCGACCGCTCAGGCACATCATTCGGCTCTGCCGAATCTGCGGTTGCGCTGTACATACTCCTCGCACGCCGCCCACAGGTCGCGGCGGTCGTAGTCGGGCCACAGCTTGTCCTGAAACACGAACTCGGCGTAGGCCGCCTGCCACAACAGGAAGTTGCTCGCCCGCTGCTCCCCTGACGTCCGGATGAACAGGTCGACGTCGGGAATGTCGGAGCGGTGCAGGTGCTTGGCGAACGCCGCCTCGCTGATCCGGGCCGGGTTGATCTTGCCGTCCACCGCCTGCTGCGCAAGCTCTCGCGTCGCCTCGACGATCTCGGTGCGGCCCCCGTAGTTCACGCAGTAGTTGATCGTGATGACGTCATTGTCGACGGTCATCTGCTCGGCGATGTCGAATTCCTTGATGACGCTGCGCCACATGCGGGGTCGCGATCCGACCCAGCGCATCCGCACGCCCATGTCGTTGAGGTTCTCGCGGCGCCGACGGACCACCTCGCGGTTGAACCCCATCAGGAAGCGCACCTCCTCGGTGCTGCGTTTCCAGTTCTCGGTCGAGAAGGCGTACACCGTCAGGTGCTTGATCCCGATTTCGATTGCTCCGCAGGTGATGTCGATGAGTACGGCCTCACCCATCCTGTGTCCTTCAGTGCGGTGCAGCCCGCGCTGGGTGGCCCACCGTCCGTTGCCGTCCATCACCACGGCGACGTGGCTGGGCACCTGGCCGGCCGGGATCTTCGGCGCGGCGGCCTTCGACGTGTGTTGGGGCGGCCGGGCGAACTTGCCGTTGCTGCGCGGTGTGAGCTCGGGGAAGACGACGGGCCAGCTCGACTTGTCCGGAAAGGTGGGATAGTCCTCAGGCGCCGGGGGCAGCTGCGGGTACCTCTCCTTGCCCCTCTTGGTAGCCATGGGCCACATCCTGCCCGACCAGCGACACTCTTAGGTCAGCGACTGTCTGATCGACCCGGTACATCCGCTCGACCAGCGGCAACGTCCGCAGCTGACGTTCCAGGTGCCACTGCAGATGTGCGGCGACCAGACCACTGGCCTGGCTGCGATGCGACGACGTCGACGTCTGCGCGTGCTCCCAGTCCCCGTCGTACAGCGCAGCCATCAGATCCAACACCGGCTGCGGCGGCGTCGCCGACCCCGACGGCCTGCAATGCACGCACACACTGCCCCCGGCCGCAACGTGGAACGCCCGGTGCGGACCCGGCGCCGCGCAGCGGGCGCATTCGGTCAGCGCCGGCGCCCAACCGGCGATTCCCATGGCGCGCAACAGGTAAGCATCCAGCACGAGTTCGCGGGGTCGGCTGCCGTCGGCCACCGCCCGCAACGCGGCGACGGTCAGCCGGTGCAGCGCGGGCATCGGCGCCCGTTCCTCACTCGCCAAGCGCTCGGCCGTCTCCAGGACCGCGCATGCACAGGTGTAGCGGCCGTAGTCGCTGACGATGTCGATGGCGAACGCATCGATGGCCTGGACCTGGGTGACGATGTCGAGGTTCCGGCCGGGATGCAGCTGAACATCGATGTGCGCGAACGGCTCCAGCCTGGCCCCGAACTTGCTGCGGGTGCGCCGCACACCCTTGGCCACCGCGCGCACCAGCCCATGATCGCGGGTGAGCAAGGTCACGATCCGGTCGGCCTCGCCGAGCTTGTGCTGACGCAGCACCACCGCTCGATCCCGGTACAGCCGCATCACAACAGTCTCCCATTGCGATCCGACAGATTCCGGTATGCAGCGCCGATATTCTTGTACGTGATGGCCCAACCTTTCCGATTCCCGACACTCACTCAGCAGCTCTTTCAGCTGGCGAGTGGTTCCGTCACGTCCGATGACCTGGTGCGTCGATCGCTCGACGCGATCGCGGCCAGTCAGCCCACGCTCAACGCGTTCCGGGTGGTGCTGGCCGACCAGGCGCTGGCCGCCGCCGCCGAGGCGGACCGCAAACGTGCAGCGGGTGAACAACTTCCGCTGCTCGGCATCCCCATCGCGGTGAAGGACGATGTCGATATAAAGGGCGTGCCCACCAGATTCGGCGCAGGCGGCCCGGGCCGGCCGGCCACTGCCGACGCCGAGGTCGTTCGGCGACTGAAGGCGGCGGGCGCGGTCATCGTCGGCAAGACCAACACCTGCGAGTTGGGTCAGTGGCCGTTCACCAGCGGGCCCGCCTTCGGTCACACCCGCAACCCGTGGTCGCGCGAGCACACACCGGGCGGATCGTCCGGCGGCAGCGCCGCGGCGGTGGCGGCCGGCCTGGTGGCCGCGGCGATCGGATCGGACGGCGCGGGCAGCGTCCGCATCGCTGCGGCGTGGACGCACCTGGTCGGCATCAAACCGCAGCGCGGCAGGATCTCCACCTGGCCATTGCCCGAAGCGTTCAACGGCATCACCGTCAACGGCGTGCTCGCCCGCACGGTCACCGACGCGGCGATCGTGCTCGACGCGGCATCGGGCAACGCTCCCGGTGATCTGCACAAGCCGCCGCCGGTACAGGTGTCGGACTACGTCGGTCAGGCGCCCGGTCCCCTGCGAATCGCGCTGTCCACCAAGTTCCCCTACACCGTGTTCCGGGCCAAGCTGCATCCCGAGATCCGCGCCTCACTCGAAGCCACGGCGGCGCAGCTCGAAGAGCTCGGGCACACAATCGTGTCCGCCGATCCCGGCTACAACCTGGCGATGTCGTGGAGCTTCCTGTCGCGGTCGACGTCGGGACTGATCGAGTGGGCCGACCGTCTCGGCAGCGATGTCGAACTGGACAAGCGCACGCGGGCCAATATCCGCACGGGCTGGCTGTTGTCGCAGAACACGCTGCGCAAGGCCCGCGCCCGTGAGGCCGCGTCACACCGTCGCATCGGGTGGATCTTCAATATCGCCGACGTCGTACTGGCGCCGACGACCGCGCAGCCGGCCCCGGAAGTGCACGATTTCGACACCCTCGGCGGCCTGGCCACCGACCGCGCCATGATCCGGGCCTGCCCCGTCACCTGGCCCTGGAACCTGCTGGGATGGCCGTCGATCAATGTGCCCGCCGGCTTCACCTCCGACGGCCTGCCGATCGGCGTGCAGTTGATGGGCCCGGCCAACAGCGAGCCGCTGTTGATCTCACTCGCCGCCGCGCTCGAGGCGATCAACGGTTGGTCGAACAAGCAGCCGCAGGTCTGGTGGACGCAGTCGATGGCACCGGATCCGGAGCCGACCGGCCCTCAAGACCAGCCCATTGAGGAGATCACGCCCGGCGAAGTGGCGTAATGTCATCGACCATGTCAGCGCGGAACTGGGCTTATGCTCTCCCGGCACTGGCCGTGGTGGGCGGCGGCATCGCCGCAATGCCGACGGCTCACGCCGATAACAAGCGCCTCAACGACGGCGTCGTCGCCAACGTCTACACGATGCAGCATCAGGCCGGGTGTACGACCGACATCAAGATCAACCCGAAACTACGGCTGGCCGCTCAATGGCACACCAACGATGTGCTCAACAACCGCGCCCTTAACGGCGACATCGGTTCGGACGGGTCCACGGTCGCCGATCGGGCGCGCAACGCCGGCTACGCCGGGGTGGTCGCCGAGACGACGGCGATCAATCCGGCGCTGGCCATCAGCGGCATCGAACTGATCAATCAGTGGTATCACCGGCCTGACTACAACGCGATCATGTCAAACTGCGCCAACGTTGACATCGGTGTGTGGTCAGCAAACTTGATCGACCGCACCGTCGTGGTCGCGGTCTACGGCACGGGTGATGGCGCACCTCCGGTGCAATCGCCAGGCAGGCCGTTCGGACAGCCCGGCGCCGGCGCTCCCGGCTAACTTCGGCGTTGCGCCGAAATCTTTGCCATCACGACGAAGAATGGGAAGTCCCTATTTAAATTCATGTCCTGCGGGGCTATCGTCGACTTGTCGTCGGGGCGTCGAATTTTTATTACCTGGGAGGACTAATGCGTACTACTTTCACGAGGGCCGTCGCACCGGCGTTGGCCGTTGCGGGCCTGCTGGCGGGCGTCAGCATGCCGACCGCATCGGCTCAGTCACGCGAAGTCGTGTTCGAGGTCACCGGATCGGGCACCGTGTACTCGATCGACCTCGACCCGGGCGGCCGCGTCCCGGAGGACACCGCGGCACCGTTCACTGCGACCCAGTCGATCGGCCCTGACGTGTCGCTGCTCCAGGTGGTCGTGGTCACCAAGAGCGGAAGCCAGGGGTGCCGCATCACGCTCGACGGCGTAGTGGTGGCCGAAGAGGCGCCGGGCGACGCCGCCCACTGCATCGCGTACCTGTAACCGGTCGCCGAGACTGCGTACAGATCGCGCGATCGCGAAATTTCGCGATCTGTCCGCAGTTTCGAACTCAACGGCGCTGAATTGCTCTTCGCGCAAGCGCTCAGAACCCCAGCCGGCCGAGCTGTTTGGGGTCGCGCTGCCAGTTCTTGGCGATCTTCACCCGTAGGTCGAGATAAACCTTTGTGCCCAAGAGCTTTTCGATCTGTGTGCGTGCGGCGGTGCCGACCTCACGCAGCCTCGCGCCGCCCTTGCCGATCACGATGCCCTTCTGGCTGTCGCGCTCGACGTAGAGGATGGCGTGGACGTCGATCAACTCGCCTTGTTCAGGTGTGCGTCCTTCGCGTGGCTCGACCTCTTCGATCACCACCGCCAGCGAGTGGGGCAGCTCGTCGCGCACACCTTCCAGTGCGGCCTCGCGGATCAGCTCGGCCATCAGCACTTCCTCGGGCTCGTCGGTGAGTTCGCCGTCTGGGTAGAACGCCGGCCCCGGCGGTAGCTGGGCGGCCAGCACGTCGGTCAGCACGTCGAGGTTCTCGCCCGTGGTCGCCGACACAGGAACGATCTCGGCGTCCGGACCGACCAGCTCGCTCACCGCCATCAGTTGGGCGGCAACGCGATCCCTTGGCACCTTGTCGGTCTTGGTGACGATCGCGACCAGCGTCGTCCTGGGCGCGATGGCCCGCACCTGTTCGAGGATCCACCGGTCCCCCGGGCCGATCCGCTCGTCGGCGGGAATGCACACCCCGATCACGTCGACCTCGGAGTAGGTGTCCTTCACGAGCTCGTTGAGCCGCTGCCCCAGCAGGGTTCGCGGCCGGTGCAGGCCCGGGGTGTCGATCAGGATGATCTGAAAGTTGTCGCGATGCACGATGCCGCGGATGGTGTGGCGCGTGGTCTGCGGCCGGTTGGACGTGATCGCCACCTTGGTACCGACCAGGGCGTTGGTCAACGTCGACTTGCCCGTGTTGGGCCGACCGATGAAGCAGACGAAGCCCGAACGGAACTCGCTCACTGCGGGTTGCCCGCCCGATCGGTGACGATCACCGTCGCATCCGCCGACAGTTCGCGCACCGCGGCGACGCCCGCATCGTCGACGGTGCCACCGACCAGAACGGCGGCCTCCAGTCCTGCCGCACCGCTGGACACCGCCGCGGCGACCGCCGCCTGAAGCGCGGTCAGCGCCAGCGAGTCCAGCGCCACGGGCGCGCCTGCGTAGGTACGCCCGTCGAGGTCGCGCACCGCCGCGCCACTGGATGCCTCGGCCCGCCCCATCGCGCCGCGCGCCAGCGTGACCAGCTTTGCGTCCTCGGCATCGAGCTCACTCATCGTCACCATCCAGGGGCTCGGTCGGACTCACAAGAACGGTGCCGACGCGGACACGCCCGCGGTGATCCCGCCCGCCCTCGGCGCGCAATCGCAGTCCGTCCCAAGTCACCTCGGCCCCCGGCAGCGGGACGCGACCCAGTTCGAAAGCGACAAGGCCGCCGACCGTGTCGACGTCGAAGTCCTCATCGAACTCGATGTCGTACAGCTCGCCGAGATCCTCGATCGGCAGGCGTGCCGACACCCGGTACCGCTGCTCGCCCAGCTCTTCCACCGGAGCGACTTCGTCGGTGTCGTACTCGTCGGCGATCTCGCCGACGATCTCCTCGAGCACGTCCTCGATCGTGACCAGCCCTGCGATCGCGCCGTATTCGTCGACCAGCAGCACCATGTGGACACGGTCGAGCTGCATCTCCCGCAACAGGGCGTCCAACGGTTTGGAGTCCGGCACGAACGCCGCGGGCCGCATCACGTCGGACACCTTGGTGTCGCTTCCACCGTTGTTCGAGGTATACGTCCGCTGGACAAGGTCTTTCAGATACACGACACCGACGACGTCGTCGACGTTCTCGCCGATCACCGGAATGCGCGAATGTCCGCTGCGCACTGCCAGCGACGTCGCCTGACCCGCGGTCTTGTCGCTTTCTATCCACACCATTTCGGTGCGGGGCACCATCACTTCACGGGCCGGGGTGTCGCCCAGTTCGAACACCGACTGGATCATCCGCCGCTCGTCGTCGGCGACCACACCCCGCTGCTGGGCCATGTCGACGACCTCACGAAGTTCGATCTCGGACGAGAACGGTCCGTTCCGGAAACCGCGGCCCGGCGTCAGCGCGTTACCGATCAACACCAGCAGCCGGCTCACCGGGGTGAGCACCACCGAAATGGCTTGCAGCGGAAGCGCGGCCAACAACGAGATGGTGTAGGCGTTCTGCCTGCCGATCGTCCTGGGACCGACACCGATCGCGACGAAGCTGACCACCGTCATGATCGCCGCCGCCGAGATGAGTCCCCAGCTGACCCCGGTGTAGTCGTCGAGGTAGGCCGCCAGCAGCACGGTCGCGCTAACCTCGCACGCGATTCTGAGCAGCACACAGAGGTTGATGAAGCGTGGCCGCTCGGCCATCACCCTGGCGAGTCGCACGGCACCGGGACGTTCGTCGCGCACGAGTTCCTCGACCCGGGCGATGGAGACCGTGCTGATGGCCGCATCGGTTGCCGCGAACAGACCGGCCACACCGACCAGGACGATCGCGCTGATCAACTGTCCGAGATTGTTCACTGTTCGTCGAAGAATCGGGACTTGTCCACCAACCGCCGGTCCTTCTCGGACTGACGATCCTGGTGATACGCCTCGACCTGATCGGCGACCCACTCCTCGAGCAGTTCTTTCTGCAGCGCGAACATCTCCTTTTCCTCATCGGGTTCGGCGTGGTCGTACCCCAGCAGGTGCAGTACCCCGTGCACCGTCAGCAACGCGAGTTCCTGTCCGAGCGAATGGCCCGCCGCGGCCGCCTGATCGGCGGCGAAGGGCGGGCACAGCACGATGTCGCCGAGCATCGACGGCCCTGGCTCCGGCGCGTCCGGCCGGCCACCGGGCTCGAGTTCGTCCATCGGGAAGCTCATCACGTCGGTGGGACCCGGCAGGTCCATCCACCGCATGTGCAGATCCGCCATCGCCGAGGTGTCGAGCAACACCATCGAGAGTTCGGCGGCGGGATTCACCTTCATCTTGCGGATGACGAATCGGGCGATGCTGATCAGTTCCTCTTCGGAAACGTCGATGCCCGATTCGTTGGACACCTCAATGCTCATCGTCGGATTCCGTTACCGCCGCGGCCGACTACCGGAAGCACGCCGTTGCGCCCGGTTCATCAGATCGGGCTCGTCGGACTTCGCGTACGCATCGACGATGTCGGCGACCAGCCGGTGCCGGACGACGTCGGCGCTGGTGAGCTCGGCGAAGTGGATGTCGTTGATGCCGTCGAGAATTCGCATAGCCGCATGCAGGCCCGACGTTGCGCCACCGGGCAGGTCCAGCTGGGTGATGTCGCCGGTGACGACGATCTTCGAGCCGAAGCCGAGCCGCGTCAGGAACATCTTCATCTGCTCGCCGGTGGTGTTCTGCGCCTCGTCGAGAATGATGAACGCATCCGAAAGGGTACGGCCGCGCATATATGCCAGGGGTGCGACCTCAATGATGCCCGCGTTCATCAACTTTGGGATCGACTCGGGATCCATCATGTCGTGGAGCGCGTCGTACAGCGGCCGCAGATACGGGTCGATCTTCTCGCTCAGCGTGCCGGGCAGGAAGCCGAGGCGTTCGCCGGCCTCCACCGCGGGGCGGGTCAGGATGATCCTGTTGACCTTCTTCGACTGTAATGCGTTGACGGCCTTGGCCATTGCCAGATAGGTCTTGCCGGTACCCGCGGGACCGATGCCGAACACGATGGTGTGCGCGTCGATGGCATCGACGTAGCGCTTCTGGTTCAGCGTCTTCGGGCGGATGGTCTTGCCGCGGCGCGACAGAATGTCGAGCGTCAGTACCTCCGCCGGTGATTCGTTGCCGCTTCCGGTGAGCATGGCCACGCTGTGCTTGACGGCATCAGTGGTGAGCCGCTGGCCGCTGGCCACGATCGCGATGAGTTCGGAGAACACCCGCTCGGCGAGGGCCACATCGGCGGGCTCCCCGGACAGGGTGAGCGCGTTGCCGCGGACGTGGATATCCGCCGCCAGGATGCGTTCGAGCGCGCGCAGATTTTCGTCGGCGGATCCAAGCAGGCCCATGACGAGGTCGGGCGGAACATCGATGCTGCTGCGAACGGTCGCGTCGGAGTCAGCGTTCGTCTCGCTGGGCGTCACGTGCGGTTTTCTGCCTGCTTTCTGGGTCCTGGCCTGGTTCTCGGCCTACAAGCCACCAGTTTACCGCTGGCCACCGTCGCGGCCCAACAGTTGACGCCTGAGCCCCTCAGCTGCGCTGGGCGGCGAATACGTACTGGTCCAGCAGCGACAGTGGATGTTCGGCGCTCGGCAGGGTCTGTACCGGCGTGAAGCCGCTCGCGGCGAGCTCGTGATGCCACTCGTCCTGGGTCAGGAAGATTCGGTCAGTGCCGGCCCGGACGTCGGTCAGACCCACCTGCGGCCGGTCCGGTGGCGGCGACATCAGGAAATACACCGAGGTCATGAACGAGCAGTGCGCCTTGCACACCTCGATGAACACGACCGCGCCGCCGGGGCGCAGCAGGTCATGGATCTCCCCCAGTGTCCGCCGGACGTCGTGGGCGTTGTGGACGACGTTGGACGCGACGACGATGTCGCACGGCGGCTGACGGCGCAGGTCCGCGTTCAGGTCGATGATGCCGAACCGCATCCACGGATGCTGCGCGAAACGTTTCTGCGCGGCCGTGAGGAAGAACGTCGAGACATCGGTGAAGTGGTAGTCGACAGGCAGACCGGTCAGCCCCGCGACGATGTCATCGGTCATGCCGCCGACGCCGGCACCCAGTTCCAGAATGCGCACGGGCGACCTGTCGACCGCCAGCCGCCGCACGGTGTCGGCGACGGCCGTGCGGGCGCCGAGATTCAGATAGCGGCTGATGGCGTTGTCGCGATAGAACGCGTCGGCGGTCGCCGTCGATCCGTTCGGGAACAGCAGCTCCTGCACGCTGACGCGGTCGGCAACCAGATCCGCCAGATGTCTGTTGCAGTCGTCGAGGAACTGACCGAAGGGCGGGAGGTAGCCGAGGTCCGTGCACACCGCGGTCAGGTCGGATCGGGCGGGGGGCAGCAGCTCTCGCGCCTTGCGGTATCCGCCGTCGTGGTCGATGAACGCGCGCGACGTCAATTCGGTCAGCCACTGTCGCAGCACCCAGCGGTGCCGTTCCGCGAATTGCAGGCCCTCGGCGATCTCATCGACCGTGTGGGCCTCTCCGTCGCCGAGCACGGGCGCGAGCAGACGCCAGATGGCGCCCAGCCCGAACAGATCCAGATCATCACGCGCGGAAGGGATCCTGCTCATGTCGAAGTCGGTTCGGACGGCGGCTTTCGGCGGTGGGATGCTCCCACCTGCCGACTCGTTCGCCCCGCTCTTCACCATCGCCACGACGTCACTCAGCGTGGCTCCGCTCAGCAGATCGGAAACCGCCACCTCACAACTGAACTCGGTCTTGACGCGGCGCCGCAGTTGCAGAGCGGTCAGCGAGTCCAAACCCAGCGCCACCAACGGCACAGTCGTATCCAACGCGTGGACGTCGTCGACTCCGATCACGTCGGCCAGCATCGCAAGCAGAACCTGTTCGACGCCCTCACCGGACGGGCGGCTGCGGGTGCCGAGCTCCGGGCCCGACTGCAACGTCGTCACCACCTCATCGATCGACATCCCGCCGAGCAGATCGGAAACTGCTACCTCACAATGGAACTCGGTCTTGATCCGCCTGCGCAGTTGCAGAGCGGTCAGCGAGTCCAGACCCAACGCGACCAACGCCGCGGTGGTATCGAGTGCCTGAGGATCGTCCGCGCCGACCACGTCGGCGAGCAGTTGCAGCACCCGCTGCGGGAGATTCGACGTCTGGGCCGGTATGACGACCGTTGGTCTGGTTGCCAGCTGTGAGAGCGTGGGGCCGTAGCCCAGCGTTCCGAGGACCGCGCGGGCCCGGTCCCAGTCGAACGCCGCCACCGCCGCGTTGACCGGTAACCCGCTGAGCCCCAGCGTGATCGCGTCTTCGGACCGCATCGGGACGTAGCCAACCGCCGAAAGGTTGGCGATGTCGGCGTCATCCTGACCCTGGTAGACCGTCCACTGGCCCCACTGAACCGACACACAGTCGCGGCCTTGGGCGCGCAGCTGCCGGGCGTGGGCGTCGAGCATCCGGTTGATCGCCGCGTACACGATCTTGCCGCGGCCTCCGAGCACCGATGCCGTCGACGAGCACATCAGCACGCGGCAGTCGTCGGCGAGGGCGATGGCGTCCAGGACGTGCGAGATGCCGACGACCTTGCCCGCCAGCGCCCTGCCGAAAGTCGCCTCGGTCAGGTCGGCGAGTTCCATGTCGGCGGCGCCGGCACCGTCCAGTGCGGCGTGGACGACGACGTCGACCCGGTCGATGTCGCCGGCCAATCGCCTGACATCGTCGGCGTCTGAGATGTCGCAGGCGATCACCCGGATATCGGTTGTGCCAGAAGCGATGAGGGGCCGCAGCCGCTCGGCGGTGGCGGGTGTCTCCCCCGACCGGTTCACCAGCGTGATCCGGCGAGCCCCGTCGTGTGCGGCGTACTCGCAGAACTCCATGCCGACGTTTCCGGTGCCGCCGGTGATCAGCACGTGGCGGCCCGTCAACGGCGATGCGGCGGGATTCGTGTCGGTGTCGACGAGACGTTTCGCGTACAGCCCGCCGTCGCGCAATGCCAGTTCGGGTTCCTCGGCGGTGTGCAGCGCCGCGATGATCGCCGCGACCGATTCTGGGCGCGCATGGTCGGGTGACAGATCGAGGTGGCGGAACGCGGTGTCCGGGTATTCGCCGCCGATGCACCGGAATCCAGCGCTGACCGCGGCGGCGACCGGATGCGGTGGGCCATCGGCGGGTACCGCTGGCTCACCGCCCACGGTGATCAGCCAGTACTCCTTCAGCGGTGTCTCCGGTGCGAACCACCACTGCCGGTCGGCGAAGAACCTCGTCACGTGCCGGGCAGCCTCGGCCTGGCTCATGGCGTCGAGTCCGGCCAGCACGACAACGAGGGATTCGACGCCAGCGGTCTCGTCACCCACACCGATCAATCGTGCGGACAGATCCTGGCTTTCGGCGTGCGCACACAATGCCGCGGCGAGGTCGTCGCCACCCGTGTGGCCGATGAAGCCGAGACGCCGCGGCGCAACCATCGAGCGTCGGGTCAGTGCGTGCCATTCCTCGACGATGACCTGGGGCCGTGGGGCGGCCGGCACGGGCGGCGCCACTACCGGCGCAGCGACCGGTGATGCGGAGCCGTGGTAGGGCAACCACAACGAGGTCTCGTTCATCTGCGTGTTCGGAAAGTCCAGCAGCGGAAGCGGTTTGGCTCCGACCGACTCCGTGCGCAGGACGTCCCATCGGTAGTCGATGTCGTTGACCGCCAGCACGGCGAGATTGCGGGTGAACTCGGTCAGGTCGCTCGCCTGTTTCGCGGACGTGCCGACCACCGTCGCGGACTGTGCGCCCAGCACGTCGAGATTCTCCTGCAGTGCGAAATGCAGCGTCGGATGCTCGGCAAGCTCGACGAAGGAGTCGACCCGACCCCTTACGGCCGCCGCCACGGCGCGGTCGAACCGTACGGTGTTGCGCAGGTTCCAGAACCAGTACTCCGCGACGCCGACGTCAGGTGTGACGGACTCTCCGAGAGTCGACCCGATGCAGTCGACATCACTGTCGAGGAACCGTGGGTTGCGTACGCGACCACGCACCGCCGTTTCGATCTGGTCGCGAAACTGGTTGACCATGCTGGTGTGCGCCGGATAGCGAACCGGGATGATGCGGGTGAACCTGCCACCCGCGTCGAGCACGTCCACCGTCGCCACCACGGTGGCGCGGTCCCCGGAAATACCCACCAGCCGTGGCGAATTGATCACCGACACCTGCGCCCACCCGGACTGGCGAGCGAGCACACTCTCGCACTCGTCGCGGTCGGCGGCCACGACCGCCATCGCGTAATCGTCAGAGGAGATGTTCTCGACCGCGCGCGCCCGGGTGCCGACGATCAGCACCGCATCGTCGAGGGTCATCTTTGCCGACAGGTACGCGCCGGCAATCTCGCCTTGACTGTGACCGACGACGGCGTCGGCGTCGACACCGACCGAACGCCACATCGCCCCGAGCGCAACCATCTGCATGAACAGCGCCGACTGCACCACCGTGGTGCCGTCGCCGATGTCACCGGTGCCCAGCAGGTAGCCCAGCGGCGATTCGCCGAACAGTTCTTCGAACAGCAGGTGGCAGCGGTCGGCCTCGGCTCGGAAGGCCGGAGCCGACTCGTAGAAGACGGCGCCCATCCCCGGCCGCTGCCCGCCTTGGCCCGGCAGGACGTACGCGAGACGGCGCGCCGCGGCGGCGCCGTCGCCACGGACCACCGCGGTGTGCTCGCGGCCGTCGGCCACCGATCGCAGGGCGGGCGCGAGGCCGTCACCGTCGGTCACCATCGACAGCGCGCGGTATCGTCTCGCCACGCGGGTCCGAAACAGCATGTCGGCCAGGCGTTCCGGCGGGACGGCAGGGTGATCGGCCAGGTATGTCAACAGGGCGGCGGCCTCGGCGCGCAGGAGATTCGGGGTGTCCGCCGACAGCAGCACCGGAACGGTCCCGTCGGGCAGCCGGTACTCAGAAATCGTCGTGCTCCTCTCGGACCGGCATGCTGATGATGGTGTGGGCGTTGACTCCATCCGCGCCGTACGACGACACCGCGCCGTATCGGTTTCCGCCCTTCGGCTGGAAGGGATGCAATTTGGTGGCCAAGCGCAGATTCGACGAGTCCCAGTCGACCTGTGTAGTGGGGTTGTCGGCGAACAGCGACGCCGGGACATGGCCGTGCCACCCGGCGAGCAGCACCTTGATCAGGCCGAGCATTCCGCCTGCCGCCTGCGCGTGGCCCAGGTTCGACTTCGCCGACCCCACGAACGCGGCGGAACCGGCTGCGCCGTACGTGTTCAGCAGCGCGGTGAGCTCGGCGCGGTCACCGGCTCTGGTCGCGGTGCCGTGTCCCTCGATCATTCCGACGTCCGCGGCGGCGATGCCCGACGTGTCGATGACGCGGCGGATCAGTTTCTCCTGCGCCTCCGAACGCGGCGTCAGGATCGGCTTGCCCCTGCCGTTGTGGTTGTAGTGGCTGGCCAGGATGCGGCCGAAGACGCGATGGCCGAGCCGCCGCGCCCTGGACTCGCGCTCGATCACGACGAATCCGGCGCCCTCGCCCCACAGCGTCCCGCTGGAGTCGTCGGCGTAGACGCGGCAGTGCCCGTCGACGGCCAGTTCGTTCTGTCTGGCGAAGTCGTAGATGATCGCCGGGGATCCCATCACGCAGACACCGCCTGCCAGCGCCCAGTCGCATTCGCCGTTGCGGACCGACGACGCGGCCATGTGCAGCGCGGTCAACGACGACGCGCAGCCGGTGTTCACGGTCGCGGACGGGCCGGCGAAGCCCAGACAGTGCGAGACCCGCCCCGCGATGCCTTCGGTGATGCGGCCGACGGTGCGATAGCCGGAGTACTCGTCGGCCTGACCCCCGGCGGGACCGTATTCGGTCGGATACGCGCCGACGAAGCAGCCCGCTTCTTCCTCGTCGAGCGCGGCGGGATTGATCCCGGTGTTCTCCAGCGCTTTCCACGCCACCCGCATGGCGAGGCGGATCTGCGGACTGGTGACGGCCGCCTCGCGCTGGCTGATCTTGAAGAAGACGGGATCGAACGCGCCGGGGTTCTGCAGAAACCCTCCGACATCGCACGCGTCGGCCCATCCTTCGAGCCGGGACAAGGACAACATGTCGTCGACCGGCCATCCGCGATCGCGCGGGAGCGGGCTGATCAGCTCGCGTGACTCACTCAACGCGGTCCAGTACTCGGATGGAGTGCGCACACCGCCGGGCGCCTCCACCGACATTCCCGATATGACGATCGGGTCGGTGTCGGGCATCGAGGACACCATCAATGAGGTCCGTTTTCGGACAACAGCTCTCTGATGCCATCGAACTGATCGAGCAGGAAGAAGTGGCCGCCGTCGAACATCGTCACGTCGACGTCATCGCTGTGCTCGCGCCACCCGTTCAGATCCGCCATCGAGACGATCGGGTCCTGGTCGCCACCGATCACCTGGATCCTGGCGGCGATGCGTGCGCTTCGGTCGCACGAATATGTCTCTGCGGCAAGGTGATCGGACTTGATGACGGGGAATGTCAGCGTCGCCAGTTCCGGATCGGCAATCACGTCGGCATGCGATCCCCCGAGCCACCGCAGATGGTCGAGCAGACCCTGGTCATCCTTCGGCGCGGCGGGCTTGTCTGCCGCCCGGTGCGGAGCGACGGCCGCCAAGATGGTGAGTTGACGCACTTTCACCCCGGCGGCCTCGGCGATCCTGGCGAATTCGAACGAGACCAGCGCGCCCATGCTGTGGCCGAGGGTGGTGATCGCGTCGCTGCGGTTGAACTCCGATTCGGCGAATTCGGCGAATGCGCCCGCGGCGATGTCCTGCAGGGAGGTCAGCGGCGCTTCGGCGGCCCGATCCTGACGGCCGGGGTACTGGAGCGCGACGACTTCGAAGTCGTCGCTCAGCACCTTCGAGAACTGCCGGTACCACGAGGCGCCGGCTCCGGCATGCGGGAAGATCAACAGCGTCGGTCGATCGGTCGAGTCCCGATTGTGGAATTTCCTCATCCATACCGGACTAGGTTGCATCGATCTCAACCTGCGGGTTTCCGGCGGCATCTCGGGTCAGCACGGTAGGTTAATTTAGCCTAACCTCGCTTGCTGGCGTGGTCTCCCTATGTGCGCGCGTACGGCGCGATCCCCGAACCCGGGGCGGCCCACCGATTCGTGAGCGCGCCGAGCGCGCCCAACGCAACGGCCGCGGCTGTCGACGTGCGCAACACCGTCGGCCCGAGCCGCACCACCGTCGCACCCGCACCGGACAGCGCGGCGATCTCGTCGTCATCGATACCCCCTTCGGGCCCGATGACGAGGATCAGTGATTCGGCCTCGGCGACCGGCACCTCGGTGATCGGCTGCACGGCGGATTCATGCAGGACGAGCACCGGCGTCGAGTCGATGTCGCGTACCCGCTCCACCAACTCGCGCGTCGACACCACCCCGCTGACGGTGGGGATGTGCGCGCGCCGCGATTGGCGCGCCGCCGAGCGGGCCACCGCCCGCCACCGACGCAAACCCTTGTCGACGCGGGGTCGTCCGTCCCAGCGCGCCACGCAACGCGACGACTGCCAGGCGACGAAGGAGTCGGCACCGGCCTCCGTCGCCAGCTCGATGGCCAGTTCAGAACGGTCCGACTTCGGTATGGCCTGCACGACCGTGATCGTTGGTACGGGTGGCGCGACGGCCCGCAGGTCCAGCACCCGGGCGGTCAGCGTGCCCTTGCCGGCGTCCTCGATGACACAGCGCGCAATGCCGCCTGCGCCGTCGCCGAGATCGAGTTTCTCGCCGGGCCGGATCCGCCGCACATTCGCCGCGTGGAAGCCCTCGTCGCCGTCCACCACGACGAGCTCACCTACTGAGGGCAGCGCGTCGACATAGAAGAGCGCTTCGGTCACGGGTTCTAGCGACCGGTGAATGTCTCGCGCAGCCTGCTGAACAGTCCGCCGCCGGAGGAGTTCGAATGCGCGGTCCGCACCTCGGCGATGTCGCGGCTGCGCTTGTCCTTGAGCTTGCGCAGCAATTCGATGTCCTCGTGGTCCAGCCGTGACGGCACCACCACATCGATGTGGGCGTGTAGGTCTCCCCGCACACCGGATCGTAGGTGCGGCATTCCGTGCCCGCGCAGCGTCGTGACCTGACCGGGCTGGGTGCCCGCCGCGATGGTGATCTCGGTCGGGCCGTCGAGGATCGCGTCGACGGTGACAGAGGTGCCCAGCGCAGCGTCGACCATCGGCACGGAGATCG
This sequence comes from Mycobacterium sp. 2YAF39, assembly GCF_052114565.1. Lineage (NCBI taxonomy): Bacteria > Bacillati > Actinomycetota > Actinomycetes > Mycobacteriales > Mycobacteriaceae > Mycobacterium > Mycobacterium sp. 2YAF39. Next base: position 21,796 of record NZ_JBFREZ010000015.1, on the reverse strand, counting down.
TGCAATGCAGGTCATCGCCGTCGCGGACGAAGATTTCGTGGGCCTTCTCGTGTACTTCGACGTACAGGTCGCCCGCCGGTCCGCCACCGGGGCCGACCTCGCCCTGCGCGGCGAGCCGCACGCGCATACCGTCGCCGACGCCCGCGGGGATCTTCACGCTGATCTCGCGTCGGGCGCGCACCCGACCGTCGCCGCCGCAGCGATGACACGGATCGGGGATGACCTCGCCGACCCCACCGCACACCGGACAGGGACGTGACGTCATCACCTGGCCGAGCAGCGAGCGCTGCACGGTCTGCACCTCACCGCGGCCGCCGCAGGTGTCACATGCGACCGGGGCCGACTTGCCGTGGGTGCCCTTGCCCTGACACAGGTCGCACAGGATTGCGGTGTCGACGGTGACCTGTTTGGTCACGCCGGTCGCACATTCCGAAAGGTCCAGCCGCATCCGCAGCAGAGAATCCGAACCCGGCCGAACGCGGCCGATCGGTCCGCGCGAGGTGGCTCCGCCACCGAAGAACGCCTCGAACACGTCGCCGAGGCCACCGAATCCGCCGAATCCGTTGCCCGCGGCGCCGGCCGATTCCAGCGGATCACCACCAAGGTCGACGATGCGGCGCTTCTCCGGATCGTTAAGCACTTCGTATGCGGCGCTGATCTCTTTGAACCGCGCCTGCGCGTCCTCATCCGGGTTGACGTCGGGATGCAGTTCGCGGGCCAGTTTGCGGTATGCGCGTTTGATCTCTGCATCACTCGCGCCCTTGCTCACACCGAGCAGCCCGTAATAGTCGCGTGCCACGCTGACCTTGCCTGACCTTTCGTGCTTGTTCGTGCCTGTTGGCACCGGGTTTATCGGCTACCCAGGACTTCGCCGATATAGAGAGCAACCGCGGCGACATTGGCGATAGTTCCCGGATAGTCCATCCTTGTCGGTCCCAGCACACCCATGCCGCCGTATACCTTGCCCGAACTTCCGTACGCAGTGCTAATCACGGACGTTCCGGCCATCGCCTCGGCCTCGGTTTCGTGGCCGATCCGCACGGTGATCTTGCCTGCCTCCTGCTGCGCCGCGAGCAGTCGCAGGACCACCACCTGTTCCTCGAGCGCCTCGAGCACCGAGCGAAGCGACCCGCCGAAGTCCGCGGTATTGCGGGTGAGGTTGGCGGTGCCACCGAGCATCAGCCGTTCCTCGCTGTGCTCGACAAGCGTCTCCACCAGCATCGTTGCCGACCTCCCGACCGCGTCGGCGAGTCCGCCCTTGCCGTTGAGCCCGGACGCGAGGTCGGCCACCGCGACCGATGCGGCGGCCAGCGGCTTGCCTTCCAGCGCCTGTCCCAGCAGATCGCGCAGCTTGGCGACGTCGTTTTCACCCAGGGCGTCACCCAGTTCGACGATGCGCTGGTCGACGCGGCCGGTGTCGGTGATCACGACGAGCAGCAGCCGCGCCGGCGTCAACGCGACCACCTCCAGGTGTCGCACCGATGACGTCGACAGCGTCGGGTACTGCACGATGGCGACCTGACGGGTCAGCTGGGCAAGCAGGCGCACCGCACGGCGGAGCACATCATCGAGGTCGACGCCCGATTCCAGGAAGCCGAGAATGGCGCGCCGTTCGGCTGACGACAGCGGTTTGACGTCCGCCAGCCGGTCGACGAACTCGCGGTAGCCCTTCTCGGTCGGCACTCGACCCGAGCTGGTGTGCGGCTGAGCGATGTAACCCTCGGCCTCCAGGACCGCCATATCGTTGCGGACGGTCGCACTCGAGACACCGAGATTGTGGCGCTCCACGAGCGACTTGGAACCGATCGGCTCCTTGGTGGACACGAAGTCGGCCACGATGGCGCGCAGCACCTCGAATCGACGATCATCGGCGCTACCCATGCGTTCACCTACCCTTCGTACCGTGTTGGGATTCATTTTACGGCCATCATCAGCGGCGATAGCGCGCGAGCGGCTGTCGGCGGTGCGCATGGGGCGTTTGAGATAGCCTCTGCAAGGTGATGCGTTTGCCTCGGGGGACGACGCTGGGGATGGATACCGCATGATCTTCAAAGGGGTTCTCGACGGACGGCCCTACCCGGAGCACGGCCTGTCCCACCGGCAGTGGGCGCAGATTCCGCCCCGCCAGATCCGGCTGGACGAACTGGTGATGACCACGACGGTGCTGGCACTCGATCGGCTGCTTTCGGAGGACTCCACGTTCTACGGCGACCTCTTCCCCCACGCAGTGAAATGGAAGGGCGACGTATATCTGGAGGACGGCCTCCACCGCGCCGTGCGCTCGGCGTTGCGTAACCGGATCGTGCTGCACGCCCGGGTGTTCGACATGGATGTGCCTATGTCCGAACAGGTCTCGATCTAGGTCCGTTCGGGCACGTTGCCGAAGAGCGACCCCAGACCTTCGGCCATCGTCGGGTGTGCCAGCACTGCATCGCGCAACACTTGATACCGCATCCCGCCGATCATCGCCATCTGCACGACGGCCATCACCTCGCCGGCCTCCGGGCCGAACATCGTGAACCCGACTATCAGGTCGTCGGCACCCACTAGGGCCTTCATGAAACCCCTTGTCTCCCCCGTGGTTTGGGTGCGTAATACCGCGCTCATCGGAAGTCGCGCCACCCGGACCTCCACACCGTTGCGCTGCGCCTCCCGTTCGGTCAGCCCGACGCGCGCAAGCTGCGGATCGGTGAACATGCAGCTCGGGACCAGCCGAGCGTCGGCGGAGCGATCTCCCCCGGCCAGGTTGTCCCGCAGGATCCGGTAGTCGTCGAACGAAACATGGGTGAATTGCTCATGGCCTGCGCAACATTCGCCGATCCCCCACACGCCGGGCGCGGTGGTCTCCAGCCGGTCGTCGACGTCGAGGAAACCCCGGTCGTCGACCCGGACGCCCGCGATGTCCAGACCGATGCCCGCCGTGTTCGGCACCCGCCCGGTGGCGATCAGCAGATCGCTGCCCTCGATCCGCCGGTCACCCGATGGCGTGCGGACCTCGACGGTCACCTCGCTGCCGGTGCGCCCGCGCACGGCGACGGTGTCGGCCGATTCGACGACTTCGACGCCCTCGTCGGCGAACAGACGTCGCAGTTCGTCGGCAACGTCCCCGTCCTCGTTGGCGGCGATCTGCGCGCCGTGCTGCACGATCGTCACGCTGCTGCCGAACCTGCGGTACGCCTGTCCGAGTTCCAGGCCGACGTAGCCGCCGCCGAGGACGATCAGATGGGCAGGCACATAGTCCAGCTCGAGCAACTCGATGTTCGTCATCGGCGCCGCTTCGGCGAGCCCGGGAACGTCGGGAATCGCTGCGTGCGTGCCGAGGTTCAGAAAGACACGGTCTGCGGTCAGCGTGCGAGCACCGCCGTCGACGAGTTGCACCTCGATGGTCCGTGGCGCGACGAAACGCCCACTGCCCATGACGAGTTCGGCGCCGGTGTTCTCGTACTGCTTGCGGGTGCCGTCGACCATGTAGTCGACCATGTCGCGTTTGCGCTGTCTGACCCTTTCCATGTCGACGGCGACGGGACCGGTGTCGAGGCCGAACGTCGCAGCATGACGTGCGAGGTCGGCGACCTTGGCGCTGGCGATCTCGTTCTTCGTCGGTAGGCAGTTGATGTTGGGGCAGGAACCACCGATCCATCGACGTTCCACAACTGCGGTCCGCTGCCCCGATTGCGCAAGGTGCCAGGCGAGATACATTCCGCCGTTTCCGCTGCCGAGGATCAGGGCGTCGAATTGTTCGGTCATCGCGAGAATCCCCTTGTGCGCTGGTGTCTCACCAGAATCGAACGCACCGGAGGCGCTGTCTCCCCAGCTAGCCCCCATCGGTGTACCGGTCAGCCGGTACGCCGGTACGCTATCGTGCGTCGAGGAAGGCGAGCACCGCGAGAACTCGGCGATGGTCCTCACCCGTCTCGGGCAGACTCAGTTTGTTCATGATGCTGCGGATGTGCTTTTCGACCGTGCCTTCGGTCACCCAAATGCGGTGCGCGATACCGGCATTAGACCGGCCCTCGGCCATCAGCGCCAGCACCTCGCTCTCGCGCTCGCTCAGCACGCTCAGCGGATCGTCTCGTCTGCGTGCGGATACCAGCTCGCGCACCAGTGCCGGATCGACCACCGAGGCCCCCCTGGCGACCCGTTCGAGCGAATCGATGAAGTCGGCGACATCGGTGATGCGGCTCTTGAGCAGGTAGCCGATGCGATCACCGGCTGCCAGCAGGTCCATCGCATCGTCGACGGCCACGTGCGCCGAAAGCACCATGATCGCCGTATCCGGTAATTCCTGCCGGATCAGCCTGGCCGCGTCGAGACCCTCACTGGTGTTCGTGGGCGGCATCCGGATGTCGGTGACCACGAGGTCCGGCGTCATGGCACGAACCAGGCTGAGCAGCTGCTCGCCGTCGCCCGCCTGACCGACGACCTCGAATCCCGCGCCTTCGAGCAGACTGGCCAAGCCCGCCCGCAGCAGGACGTCGTCGTCGGCGAGCACGACTCGCGTTGTCTCAGCCATCAACCCACTCCTTCCGCGTGCGGTGCCACCACATCAAGGCGGGGTCGGATCAACAGCACGATGCCGGTGAAAAACTGCCACACCAAGATCGTGTACACGCAGCCCCGCTCGACGAGGCCGAGGTGCACGAAGTCGCCGGCCCACTTGCTGTAGGTCTGCAGCATCGCGGCGATCACCAAACCCGCCACCCCGATCATCACCCCGATCGGCCGGTACCAGCGCGTCGACACACCACGGCCGATCACCACCGACCCCACCACGATGGCGACGTTGCCGCCGCCTATCGCCAAGAACGCACCGAAGCCATGCAGCCATTCGTAGCCGTCGTTCCACAGCGGCGAGAAGCCGTGCACGAGGCCGATCAGGAAGTTTCCGACGGCGTTGATCGCCGTCAACAGCACAAACGCCACGCCTGCCCAAGCTCCGCCGACAGCGCGGACGGCCCCGATCGCGCCGCCGAGAAACAGCACACCCTGCAGGTAGAAGGCCCAGTTCATCAGCGATGCGCGCGGAGACCATTCGGGGACGCCGAGCACGCTGATGTATTGGGCGACGTAGCTGTAGGACGGGACGGCGGCCGCGGCGATCGCCTCGAAGGCCACGAAGATGACGGCTGCACAGATCCACGCAGCGGCGACGACAGTGAGTCGACGCTTCGAAGTCGTCATCGCCACAACGGTAGAGCAGTGCGTGCATCCCGGAAGCGACGTGACCTGTGGGCGCGATCTCAGGTTAGGCTACGCTAACTAACTGCATCCGCCGAGCAGAGGACTGTGTACATGGGAAGAGGCTTGCAGGGTGCGCTGCTGCGCGGCTTCGGGGGGCGTGACCACGAGGCCACCGTCACCGAGGTCTCGCGGGTGGCGCCGCACTTCGTGCGGATCACCATGTCTTCACCGACCGTCTTCGAAGACGTCACCGTCGAGCCGACGGCCTTTCTGCGCTTCTGGTTTCCCGACCCCGCGGGCAGCGACAGCGAGTTCCAGCGCGTGTACACGATCGTGTGGGCCGAACCGGACACCGGCCGGTTCGCAGTGGACGTGGTGCTGCACGAACCGTCCGGTCCCGCGAGCCACTGGGCGGCGAGGGCCGAACCGGGCATGACCCTTCCGGTCGTATCGCTGGGTTCGCGAGGGTTCCATGTACCCGACGAGTTGCCCGCCGGATTCCTGCTCGTCGGCGACTCGGCGTCCATACCGGCCATCAACTCGATCCTCGACGTGCTCCCGGCCGACGTCGACGTCGAGGTGTACCTGGAACGGCACACCGCCGACGACGACCTCATCCCGATCACCGATCATCCGCGCCGGAATCTGCACTGGGTGGACAGGACCGACGAGCTCGCACTGGCCACCGCCATCGAGGACCGGGACTGGTCGAACTGGTACGCATGGGCAGGCCCAGAGGCCAACTCGCTCAAGGTTCTTCGCAAACGCTTGCGCGAGGTGTTCGGATTCCCGAAGTCCGACCTGCATGCGCAGGCGTACTGGAATCAGGGCCGCGAAATGGGCAGCCGTCGCGACAGCGACGACAAGACACCCGACACCGTGGCGGCGACTCCCGAAACCACCGAGGCGAATGTCGCGTCCGTGACCGAGGCGAACGCGCCCAAGGGCCAGTGGCGGTCGCAGGCCGCCAAAGGCCTTCTGGCTCCGGTGAAGCCGCAGCTGATCGCGACCGGTGTGCTCGAGGTGCTGATCACCTTGCTGCAGCTGGCGCCGTTCGTCGTGCTGGTCGAACTGGCCAGGCAACTGCTGTCGGGGTCCGGCGAATCGCTGCGGGGCACGTTGGTCGTGTTCGTGGTGCTTCTCGGCGCGGGCACCGTCTTCAGCGCGGCGCTTTTGTTGTGGCTGCACATCGTCGACATGCGCTTCAGCGCGACGATTCGGCGACGACTGCTCGACAAGCTCGCGCGGGTGCCGCTGGGGTGGTTCACCCAGCGCGGGTCGGGTGCGGTCAAGAAGCTGATTCAGGACGACACCCTGTCGCTGCACTACCTCGTCACCCACGCGGTGTCGGATGCCGTTGCCGCCGTGGTCGCACCGATCGCGGTGCTGGTGTACCTGTTCATCGTCGACTGGCGGCTGGCGCTGATCCTGTTCATACCGATCGTGATCTACATCCTCACGACGTGGACGATGGTGTACCAGAGCGGACCGAAGATCACCGAGGCATCCCGGTGGAGCGAGCGGATGAACAGTGAGGCCGCCGCGTATCTCGAAGGGCAGCCGGTGATCCGGGTGTTCGGCGGTGCGGCAGCCTCGTCCTTCAGGCGCAGCCTGGACGACTACATCGAGTTCCTGAATGTCTGGCAGCGTCCGTTCATCGGCAAGAAGACGTTCATGGACCTGGTCACACGTCCGTCGACGTTCCTGTGGCTCATCGCCTCGGCGGGAACCCTTTTCGTCATTTCCGGTTCGATGGCGCCCACCACCCTGCTGCCGTTCCTGATTCTCGGAACCACATTCGGCACCCGCCTGTTGGGCATCGCGTTCGGATTCGGCGGACTCCGCGAAGGCATGCAGGCCGCCCGCCGCATCGCGGTCGCCCTCGACGAGGACGAACTGGTCACCGGCGACACGCACGGCGCGGCGTCGTCGGCTCCGCCCGGCACCGTCGCCTTCGAGAACGTCGGCTTCGGTTACCGCCCAGGCGTTCCGGTCATCGACGACGTCAGCATCACCCTGCGACCGGGAACCGTGACGGCACTGGTCGGGCCGTCGGGCTCCGGGAAGTCGACGCTGGCATCGCTGCTCGCGCGGTTCCACGACATCGACAGCGGCGCGATCCGGATCGGCGGCCGCGACGTGCGGGCGCTCACGCCCGACGAGCTGTACACCCAGGTCGGTTTCGTGTTCCAGGACGTCCAGCTGGTCAACGGAAGTGTGCGTGACAACATGGCGCTGGCCCGGCCGGAAGCCAGTGCCGCCGAGGTCGAGGCGGCCGCGCGCGACGCACAGATCCACGAGCGGATCATGCGGCTGCCGGACGGATATGACACCGTGCTCGGTGCCAGCAGCCAGCTTTCGGGAGGTGAACGGCAGCGATTGACGATCGCCCGGGCGCTGCTGGCGGATACCCCGATCCTGATTCTGGACGAGGCGACCGCGTTCGCCGATCCAGAGTCGGAATACCTTGTGCAACAAGCGTTGGGCCGTCTCATCCGCAACCGGACGGTGCTCGTGATCGCTCACCGCCTGCACACCATCACCGAGGCCGACCAGATCGTCGTCCTCGATCGCGGGCGGATCGCCGAAATCGGCAGTCACGCCGAGCTGCTCAACGCCGACGGCCGCTACCGGCAGCTGTGGGACAGCAGAGGAGGCGACGCCCGCACATCCGGCGGCGTTCTCGCCGGCGAGGCCACCCGATGATCGGCAATCTGCTCCGCCTGATCCCCGCCGGACACCGTGGCGTGCTCATCGCCTATGCCGTGCTGTCATTCATCTCGGTGATCCTGCGCGCCGCGAGCGCGTTGCTGCTGGTGCCGCTGCTCGGCGCGCTGTTCAGCTCCGTGCCCACCGACGCCCTGACGTGGCTCGGCACCCTCACCGCAGTCACCGGGGGCGGGTGGGTCGTCGACATGATCTTGGCGCGCATCGGTTACCGCATCGGGTTCGCGCTGGTGAACGACACTCAGCACCGCATGGCCGACCGGCTGACCGACATCCCGCTGGGCTGGTTCACCACCGACAACACGGCGATGGCACGCCAGGCGATCGCCACGAGCGCTCCTGATGTGGTCGCGTTCGTCGCAAACCTGCTGACACCGTTCCTCGGCGCCGTGCTGCTGCCCGCCGCGATCTCGGTCGGATTGTTCTTGGTCTCTTGGCAACTCGGCGTGGCGGCGGCGATCACACTGCCGCTGCTGCTTGGTGCCCTGGTAGCGAGCCAGCGGATCGTGCGCGCCGCCGACGCCGCCGACTCTCGCGCGCACAACGCGCTCACCGAACGCATCCTCGAGTTCGCGCGCACGCAGCAGGCCCTGCGTGCCAGCAGGCGAGCCACGGCGGCGCGCAGCACGACCGGTGAGGCCGTGACCTCGGCGCAGGGGGCCACGATGAGGCTGTTGCTGTTCCAGATTCCCGGGCAACTGTTGTTCAGCGTCGCCAGCCAGATCGCGCTCATCGTGCTGGCAGGCACGATCACCACCCTGGCGGTGCGCGGTCAGATCGGCGCGCCCGAGGCCGTCGCGCTGCTGATCGTCCTGGTGCGGTTCCTCGAACCCTTCACGGTCCTGGCGGACCTGTCGACCGCCGTCGAGAATTCCCGCGGGGTGCTGGCGAACCTGCGGAGCATCATCGACGCCCCCCGCACATCGCAGGCCACCGACGGCGCGGCGCCAAGCGCGCGAACCCATTCGCCCCGTATCGAATTCCGTGATGTCAGTTTCCGTTACGACGGCTCCGACGCGGATGTCCTGGCCGGCCTCGACTTCGCCCTCGAACCGGGCACCACGACCGCGATCGTGGGACCGTCGGGGTCGGGAAAGAGCACGATCCTCTCGCTCATCGCGGGTCTGCACACCACCGATCGCGGCCACATCCTGGTCGACGGAACCGATATCGGCGATCTCGACGCGGCCGCGCGCCGCGCGCTGGTGAGCATGGTGTTCCAGCATCCGTATCTGTTCGACGGCGCCATCGAAGACAACGTCCGGGCCGGCCATCCCGAGGCCGACGACAGCGATGTGCGGCAGGCGATGTCACTGGCCCGTGTCGACGAGATCGTCTCGCGCCTACCCGACGGCGAGTCGAGCCGGGTCGGCGAGGCAGGCGCCGCACTCTCCGGCGGTGAGCGTCAGCGGGTCAGTATCGCGCGGGCGCTCGTGAAACCGGCGGGAGTGCTGCTGATCGACGAAGCGACCAGCGCACTGGACACCGAGAACGAGACGTCCATCACCGATGCGATCACAGACGATCCACGCGGGCGCACCCGTGTCGTCATCGCGCACCGGCTCGGCGCGATCCGCAATGCCGACCAGGTGTTGTTCGTCGCCGACGGCAGGATCGTCGAGCAGGGCACGATCTACGAACTGACCCAGCGGGGTGGGTATTTCGCGGAGTTCTGGCGTCAGCAGGAACAGAGCACCGGGTGGCGGATCGCCGCAGCAGAACCGGCGTGAGCCTTCGACTCTAGCCCAGGGCGGCGCGGAAGCTCAGTGGGCGGATATCCGCCCACTTCTCTTCGACGTAGGCAAGGCAGTCTGCGCGCGAGCTCTCCCCGAAGCCGACGCGCCAGCCGCCGGGCACAGCGGCGAACGCCGGCCACAGGCTGTGCTGTCCCTCGTCATTGACCAGCACGTAGAACGTGCCCTTTTCGTCATCGAATGGATTCGTGCTCATCGCTTCTCTCCAATGAAAGATCGGTTGCCGCTTTCAGGTCAGCACCGAGTACCCGGTCTGACAACAGCCCGAGGCAGGACAGGTTCGGAAAGCCGGGGCCCTGGGTGAGTCCGGACAAGCCGGGCAGGAACAGTTTTGGCGTGACGTCGGTGACGGCCAGATCGTCTCCGATGGATTCCTGCACCGATTCACCGGTGAGCTGACCGCCGAGGCCGAGTTCCAACAGATCCAGTGCGTCCTGACCCAGCAGCGGCACGAACCACAAGGCGTCGGCGCCCGATCCGTCGATCACCAGATCGAACCCGTGCACCGTCTCGAGGTTCTCGCCGCCCTGATTGGTGCTCAGCGTCAGGCGGATTCGGCTGTCGCGCGCCACCGCGTGGGCGACGCGGCCCCGCAGGTGCCGGATGCGATCGTCGGCAAGCAGTGCATCCTGCACGCGCGCGGAGAAGACTCCTCGGTCGGTGCGGGCCAGCGCATCGCGCCGTTCCGCGAGGGTGAGTCCGCTCCAGCCGGTCGGATCCGAGAACAGCGTGTTCTCGAAGAATCCCTCGCCACGGGTGAACAGAGTGACCCCGGGAGAAATGACGGTGATCGTCGAAACCCTATGCCGGAAAAGCTCATTGAGCATCGAGGCGGCGGTTTCGCCTCCCCCGATGACCGCGACGCGCTCGGCCGAGAGGTCGCTGCGCGCTGCGCGGTGCCAGAACTGCGCGATCGACAGCACCCGGGCGTTACCCGGCAGGATCGAGCGCTCCGGTTGTCCCGGCCCGGTGATCATCACACCATCGGCGAGCACCCTGCGCTCAGGGGTGTGCAGCGCCCAACGCGGCGCGTCGGCGCCGTTGTCGACGGAGATCCGGGTGACTTCGCCGCCGACGATCTCCATCCCGCAATTGCCCGCGACCCAGCACAGGTACTGGCTCCACCGACGGTGAGTGGGCGCAGGCCGGCCGCGGTCCACCCATTCGGCGAACTGCCCGGTGCCGATCAGATACGCCTGCCAGCTGTGCCGCGTCATACGTTCGTCGAGTTCGGCGTTGCGACGCGGCACCAACGACGAGCGGTAGGGAAAGCCGACGTCCTTCTCGGGACCCGTTCCGAGCCGGTGCCGGCCGTCGGTCCAGCCGCCCTCGGCCTGCCAGTTGGCGGCAACGCCCGTGCGTTCCACCGCAACGACTTTGGGCACATCGACGCCCATGTCGTGGAGTTCGGCCGCCTTGGCTGCCACGGCGACGGCCTTGGCACCTGCGCCGACGACGGCGAGGGTGGGCCTCATGGTGCAACCTCTCGCAAGGAGTCCTGCCACATCGACTGCAGGGTGGCGACGTCGTCGGCAGAGAAGATGTCCGGAAGCGTGCGCCACTGCGTGCCGAGCACCTGGTTATCCCCTTCGCCGATCACCGCCGCCAGGATGGTCAGCTCGTGTCGCACCGCGAGGTCGGGCTCCGGGAGCGGCGAGACGTTCGCGAGCAGTGCGCGATCCGGTCGCAGCTCGCCGCCCACCGCGACGTGGATCCGGCCAAGGAAGTTCAGCAGCACCTGCGGTTCTGCATAGGACCGCAGCCGCTGCGAGGTATCGGGTCTCAGATAGCGCAGCAGGCCGTAGTCGATCCCGTCGCCAGGCACCGCGTCGATGCCGGCACCGGCGCGGATGCGCAATGGATAGATCGCGGTGAGCAGGCCGACGGTGTCGGAGGTATCGGCACCCTCGACCAATGCGTCCGCGCGACCGTGGGTTTCGAGGGCCAGCAGCGGCGTCGTGAGGTCCTGCCCACGGTGCCTGCGCCACCGGGTGACGGTCCGCGCGGCCGCGACCGCGAGCAGGTTCTGCGTGGGCTCGGCGGCGTTGAGCAGGCGCTTGGACACCCCGGCATCGGTCAGCGAAATGGTGACGACGACGTCGCCTATCCGGTCGGTCTGCGGTCGAACGCGACGGGTGCCCAGGATCGGGTCGTCACCGTCGAGTTGTGCCGCCCAGAAGTCACACGTGTCGAGGTCGGCCGCACGCTCGGCCAGCAGCCGCGTCCAGCGCCGATAGCTGGTGTGCTCCACTGTCGGCACCGGATCGCGCCCCGACGCAAGAGTGTGCCAACCCGCGTCGAGTTCGCCGAGGAGGATCCGCCATGACGCCGGATCCATTGCGAGGACGTGTGCCGTCAGCACGAGTACACCCGGACCGTCGGGCTGCCGCAGCCACACCGCGGACAGCAGCGATCCTTGTTGCGGATCAAGACGTTCCACAGAATTGTGGGTCTGCTCGGCGACCGCGTCGGTGATATCGCCGTCGACCCACACCTCGGTCAGGATGTCCCGCGGGTCGTGTTCGACCAGGGTCATGGTGGCGCGGTCGAGGCGGCGCCGCAGGACCTCGTGACCGTCGACGACGGCCGCCAGCATGCGGTCAAGGTGTGCCCTGGTGATGCCGTCCGGCAGCCGGATCGCTTCGGTCTGCGCCAGGCGGCGCGGTTCGCCCTGCTCGAACAGCCAGTGCACGTTGGGCAGTACCGGGATCGGGCCGCTGTCCTCCTCGTCGCGACGGTCCACGGTGACCGACTCACTGTCGATCGCCGCGGCGAGCTCGCGGACCGTCGCACATTCGAGCATCAGCCGCGCCCGCAACGGGATACCGCGCCTGCGGGCACCCTGCACCACGGACAGCGCGACGATGCTGTCGAGCCCGAGCGACAGGAACTCCGCGGTGACGTCTATCTCGGCACCGTCGAGCAGATCGGCCAGCACGGCGGCGAGCGCGGACTCGGTCTCGGTTTCGGGTGCGGCCGACGGACCGTCGTCGACGGAGATGGCGGCGAGCGCGGTTTCGTCGATCTTGCCGTGCGATGTCAGCGGCATCTGGTCGACGATCACGATGCTCTGCGGAACCATGTAGCGCGGCAACCGCTTCGACAGCATCGCGCGCAGTTCCGAAACATCGGGTGCCGGTTCGACGGCGACGTAGGCGATCAACCGGGGTCCACCCCGGACCCTCTCCCGAACCGCGACGTGGGCATGCCGCACCGCGGGGTGGGTGTGCAGCACCGCCGCGATCTCGGCGGGCTCGACGCGGAATCCGCGGATCTTGACCTGCGCGTCGGACCGGCCGAGGAACAGCAAGGCACCGTCGGGCTGGCGTCGCACGACGTCGCCGGTCCGGTACATCCGCTCGCCGTCGATGAACGGGTCCGCGACGAACCGGGCCGAAGTCTCGCCGGGCCTGCCAAGATAGCCGCGGGTCAGCTGGTGCCCCGACAGGTAGAGCTCCCCCGCCACGCCGTCGGGCGCGGGACGCAGCCACGAATCGAGCACGTACGCGCGCGTCGACATCGTGGGCCGCCCGATCGTGGGCCTCTCGTGTTCGGCGATCTCGGCGACGACGGCTTCCACCGTGGATTCGGTTGGGCCGTAACAGTTGTAGGCCGACATACCGGTGCGTGCGCATTCGTCGCGGATCTGATTCCACGCCGGAAGACCGATCGCCTCGCCGCCCAGGGCAAGCACACCGAGAGGCACCGTGGTCAGCAGGCCGACGGCGTGCAACTGGGCGAACATCGACGGCGTGGTGTCGATCATGTCGATGCCGTGCCGCGCGATCGTCTCGACCAGCGCCTCGGCGTCGCGTTGGACGTCGTTGTCGACGATGTGCACCGCGTGGCCGTCGAGCAGCGCAACGAGTGGCTGCCATGCGGCGTCGAACGTGAACGACCAGGCGTGCGCCACGCGCAGCGGGTGGCGCAGGCGGGCCGCCGCCGGGCGCAGGACCGCGACCGCGTGGTCCTCGGCGTACGCCAGCAGCGCCTGATGAGTCCCGACGACACCCTTCGGTCGCCCTGTCGTACCGGACGTGAAGACCACATACGCGGCCTGGCCGGGACGGGCAGCAACCGGCTGGAAGCCGTCCAACGGCTCCGGTGCGCTGTCTGACATCAGCGCATCGTCGACGACGACCGCGGGCGTGCACTGGCCGAGGATGTCCGCGACGCGGTCGGTCGGCATCGCGGGGTCGAGGGGAACCATCACTGCGCCCGCCTTGAGCACGCCGAGCATCGCGATCACATACTGCGGACCGCGCGAAAGGCTGATCGCCACCGGGTCTTCCACCCGCACGCCGCGCGACACCAGCACGGCGGCCAGCCGGTCGGCGGCCTCGTCCAGTTCGCGGTACGTGAGTGCGCCGTCGGACCAGCTGAGCGCAGGCGACGCGAGCTTCGTGTAGGCGATCTCGGTGAACTTGGTGTGCACACCCGTATCGCTGGGCGCCGGAATCGATTTCGCGGCCGCCGCCGGCGCCTCACCGTCGAGCAGGACGCTGACATCGCGAAGCGGGCCGTCCCATCCGGCGATCAGTCGCCGCACCGTTTCCAGCAGGCGTTCGCCGAGCGATTCGGGGCTCATCGATCCCAGCGCACCGTCAATGACCTCGACCAGCACCGTGAGCTGATCGTCGACCATATGGGCGGCGATGGTCACCGGGAAGTGCGAAAGGCTCTCCAGCGACGCAGGCCGGAACGTGGCGCCGTTGGCCGTGAACTCGCCACCACCGACCAGTTCGCCTGGCGGAAAGTTCTCGTAGACCAGCAGACTGTCATACATTTCGCCGACGCCGCCGAGCGAGCGGATTTCGGAGTGGGCCAGATAGCTGTGGTCGCGCAGCCTGGCCGCTTCGCCCTGCAGCGCAAGACATTGCGTTCCGACGCCCGCGGCGGGATCGAGCCGCACCCGCAGGGGCACGGTGTTGATGAACAAGCCGATCATCGCCTCGACGCCCGCGAGTTCACTGGGCCTGCCGGACACGGTGACGCCGAATACCACGTCGCTGCGGTCGGTGAACGCCGACAGCAGCATCGCCCACGTCATCTGGACGAGGGTGTTGACGGTGACGCCCCGCGACCGTGCGGCGTCGGCCAATCGGGCAGTTGTATGCCGGTCCAGTTTCAGTTCGGTGCGGCGCGGCGAACCTGTCGGAGCTTCACCTGAGGTCAGCGAGGGCGTCACCAGCGTCGGGCCGTCCAGGCCGCCGAGGTGATCCCGCCACAGCTGCCGACTGACGTCCTGGTCGCGTCCCGCGAGCCACCCGATGTAGTCGCGGTAGGGGCGCGGGGGCGGTGGCAGCACCGCCGTGTCGCCGCCGACGCGGTACAGCGTGATCAGTTCGCCCATGAACAACGGCAACGACCACCCGTCGATCAGGATGTGATGCGCGACGATGACGAAGCGCCAATGCGATTGGGGCACCTCGATGATCACGAACCGGATCGCGGGTCCGCGTTCGAGGTCGAACGGGCGCAGCCGCTCGTCGGTGTCGAGCGCGTCCACCTCGTCCGCCGTCGCTGTGACCGTGCGCCATGGCGGCTCCACCCGAGTGGGGACCACCTGCACCGGCCGGCTGAGGTCGCCGTGGAAGAAGCTGGCGCGTAAGTTCGGATGGCGTTCCAGAAGCGCTGCGGCGCATTCGCGCAACAGGTCCGGGTCGAACGCACCGACGACGTCGGCCGACATCGCGATCACATACGGGTCAGCTGCGCCGTCGTCTCCTCTGCTCAGCCTCGACAGCGAGAACAGCCCCTGCTGCAGTGGGCTCAACGCCATCACATCCTCGACGGCGACCTTCGTTTCGGTCGCGGTCACGGCTCACCGTTCTGGGACGACGAGAACAGGGCCGTCACGGTCGCGAGTTCGTCCGCCGACAGTCCCGATGCGGCCATCGGCTCGTGATGGGAATCGTCTCCTTGCGGTGCCGCACCGGCATCATCGACGGTCGCCGCCAGGTCGTGAATCGTCGGATGCTCGAACACCATTCGCGCGGTCAGGGCAATTCCGGAATCACGCGCTCGCGCGGCGAGTTGGACCGCGAGGATGCTGTCACCGCCGAGGCCGAAGAAGTTGTCGTTCCGCCCGACCTCGGTTAGTTCCAGTGCCTCGGCGAGCATGGCCGCGAGCGTGCGTTCCGTCTCGGTGCGGGCAGGTTCGGAGGGACCGACTCGTGTAGCAGGTGCCGACGGTGTCTGCTCTTCGGCCTCGATGACGTCGAGGCGGCCGTCCTGCGTCCAGCGGGCTCGCGTTCCGTTGGCGCGCAGGAGGGTGGCCTGATCGTCGTCTTCGTGGGTGTACACATCACCGATGACGCCCACCGCGACGGCATCTCGCCAATGGTCGAGCACGCTGACGCGCGCCGCGGTGCTGAACGTGTAGACCTGCTGTCGTTCTTCGCGATCGGCGATCTGGACGTCCCGCAGTCTCTGGTCCGGATCGTCTGCGAACGCCGAAAGGACCCGGCCCAGCCACCGCACCATGCGTTCGGCCGTCGTGCGCCGGTACAGGTCGGTGCGGTAGATGACGTGACCCCGATAGCCGTCGTCGGTCGCGAAGAAGTTGACCGACAGGTCGGCGTGCGCGACGTCGAACGGTGGCTCGAGCGCGGTGAACAGCGTATCGCCGTCGTCGCCGGACTCCACGAGATGGCCGGTCGGCAATGCTTCGCGTACGTGTACGACGACATTGAAAAGTGGGTTGCGCGAAAGCGATCGCGTCGGTTTCACCGCGTCGACGACGTGGTCGAACGGGAGGTCCTGGTTGGCGTATGCCTCCAGAGCGGTGTCGCGTGCACTGCGCAACACCTCACGCAGCGACGGGTTGCCGCTCAGATCGTTGCGCAGCACCACGATGTTGATGAAGAACCCGACAAGCGCGTCAAGCACCGTCTCGGTGCGCCCGGCCACCGGGGTGCCCAGCGGGATGTCAGATCCCTCCCCCGCCTTGTGCAGCGCGATGGCGACCGCCGATTGCAGCAGCATGAACTCGGTCACGCCGAGTTCGCGGCTCAGGTCGGCGAACTTCGCGCGGGTGGACGCGTCGATGACGAACTCGACGGCGTCGCCCTCACCGCTCAGCACCGCGGGACGCGCGAAGTCCGGTGTCAGGCCTGCAGTCTCGGGCAGCCCAGCGAGTTGCTTGCGCCAGTAGTCGCGCTGCGCCGCAACGGGTCCTTCGGTGTCGGCCAGCAGCGCGGCCTGCCACGCGGCGTAGTCCGCGTACTGCACCTGCATGGGTGTGAACTCGGGTGCCTCACCGGAGCGGCGGGCACGGTAGGCGTTCAGCAGATCGTTGAACAGCACCATGGCCGACCAGTGGTCGGCGGCGATGTGATGGACGACCAAGGACACCACGTGCGCATCGGACGTGGACAGCAACGCGGCCCGGATCGGCAGGCTGCGTTCGAGGTCGAACAGGTGACGCCGTTCGTCGTCGAGTTCGGTCTGCAGCCACACCTCGTCGTCACCGCGGGCTCGCCGCACGGCAACATCGTCTGCCTCGTCGATGATCTGGTACGGCATGCCGTCGATCTCGCGGTAGGTCGTTCGCAGCACCTCGTGGCGGGATACGACATCACGCATCGCCTGCACGAACGCGTCGGTGTCGCACGGACCGGTGAGCCTTGCGGCGAAGGGGATGTTGTTGACGGTGTTCGGCCCGTCCACCCGGTACTGGAACCACATGCGGAGCTGTGGGGCCGACAACTGCAGCGGACCCCCGCGAGGGATGGCGACCAACCGCGGGCGGCGGGTCCCGGCCGCCGACTCCGCATCGATGCGCTCGGCCAGTCCCGCGACGGTGCCGAGTTCGAACACCTCACGGACACCGATGTCGACGTTGCACTGATCTCGCACCTCCGCAACCAGTTTGGTCGCCAGCAGTGAGTGGCCGCCGAGATCGAAGAACGAATCGTCGGCGCCGACACGGTCACGTCCGAGTAGCTCGGAGAACAGGTCCGCGATGTGTCGCTCGGTTCCCTCGGCGGGCTCACGGTATTCGGCACCGGTGCCGACGTCCGGCTCCGGCAGTGCCCTGCTGTCGATCTTGCCGTGCGCCGTGATCGGGATCTCAGCGAGCACAACGTATGCCGCAGGATTCATGTATTCCGGCAGCGCTGCGGCGACCCGCGCCCGGATACGTTCGACGTCGACGTCCTCGACGTCGTCGGCCGGCGTCAGGTATCCGACCAGGCTCTTGCCGAGGTTCGGCAGATCGCTGACCACGACGACCGCCTGGCCCACGCTGGGATCGACGGAGATCGCCGCGGCGACCTCGCCGAGTTCGATCCGGAAGCCACGGATCTTGACCTGCTCGTCGGCGCGGCCGACGAACTCGATGTCGCCGTCGGCGTTGCGGCGGGCAAGATCGCCCGACCGGTATACCCGGCCGCCCGGCGTGAAAGGGTCCGCGACGAACCGCTCGGCGGTGAGCCTCGGCCGACGGTGATAGCCCTGCGCGACATGGGTTCCGCCGATGTAGATCTCGCCGATGACGCCGACGGGTACCGGCTTGAGTGCATCGTCGAGCAGGTGGATCTGGGTGTTGATCTTCGGCGTGCCGATCGGGACGATCTTCGTGCCCTGCTTGCCGTCGACCTTGTACCGGCTGGCGTTGATGACGGTCTCGGTCGGGCCGTAGAAATTGTGCAGCAGCGCATCGAAGGTGGCGTGGAACTTGTCGGCGAGCTCGCCGGGAAGCGCCTCCCCGCCGATCGGCACCCGCTGCAGTGTCCGCCACTGGCTGACGCCGGGGAGCGACAGGAACAGGCCCAGCAGCGAAGGGACGAAGTGCATCGAGGTGATGCCCTCGTCGCGCAGGAGGTCGGTGAGGTAGCCGATGTCCCGCAGCCCGTCGGGGCGCGGAATCACCAGCCGCCCACCGCATCCCAGCATGCCGAAGATCTCCCCGATGGAGACGTCGAAGCTCGGTGACGCCACCTGCAGCAGACGCTCCCCCTCGTCGATCCCGTAGTCACCCTTGAACCAGACGAAGTACTCGGCAACGGGGCGGTGTGGCACGGAGACGCCCTTGGGCAACCCGGTCGAACCCGACGTGTAGATCAGGTAGGCGGTGCTTTCCGGGTTCAGCGGACGAACCCGTTCGGTGTCGGTCGGGTTCTCACCGGAGAAGCTGTCGAGATCGGTGACGGGCTCACGCAGAACAAGTTTCGGGTCGGAGTCGGACAGGATGAAGCGCAGCCGATCCGCCGGGTAGGTCGGGTCGACCGGCAGGTATACCGCGCCCGCCTTGATCACCCCGAGCGCGGTGATCACCAACTCCGGCGAGCGGTCGAGGAGCACCGCGATGCGATCCTCGGTGCCGATCCCCTGACCGATCAACCAATGCGCGAACCGGTTCGCCGTTTCGTTGATCTCACGGTAGGTGTAGTGGCGGCCTTCGTAGACCACCGCCACGTCGTCCGGCGCACGAGCGACCTGAGTTTCCACCAGAGTGGCCAATGTCTGTGCCGGGGTATCGAATTTCTCGCCCGTCGACACGCGATGCAGCCAGTCGAGGTCGGCGGGCCCCATCACGTCGAGTTCACCGACGGGCAGGTCGGGGGTTGCCAACGCGCTGTCCAGTAGCACCGCGTAGTGCTCCAACAACTGCCGCGCGAGCGCCGCGTCGAGAATCTCGACGAGATACTCCGCTTCCACCACCACGCCGGATTCGCCGAACTCGACCATGAATCCCAATGGCAGCTGGGTGAACTGGGCGCGCAGGTCGGCCCGCTCGCAGGTGATACCCGGCGGGTTGAAGCCCGCGCCGTCTGCGCCACGCGACCCGAACGTCACCCGGGTCATGCGCTCCGCGCCGTGACGGCGGTCGGGATTGAGCTCGCGGACGATGCGATCGACGTTCACCCGCTGATGTGCGAACGCGCCGACAGCCGCGTCGCGGGCCTGCGCGAGCGTTGCGCGGAAGGTCTGGGTTCGTTGCGGGCGCAGCCGCATCGCGACGGTGTTGCCGTAGTACCCGATGACGTTCTCGAGGTCTGCGGTGCGATTGAGGACCGGCGCGGCCACCAGGAAGTCATCGGAATGGGTGTATCGGTGGATCAACGCCGAAAACGCTGCCAGTAACACCATGTACGGCGTCGCGCCGGACTCCTTGGCCAGCATCGTCACACGTTCGACCGTCGCGTCGGGCAGTTGCAGCGTGGTGCGCGCTGACCGCCAATTTGTCGGGATCGCAGAACCGTTGGGCCCCGGAAGCTCAAGTGGCTCCGGTGGATTCGCCATCGTCGTGCGCCAGTACTCAAGGTCTTCGGCGGGCGGATCGCTCGCATGGGCGGGAACGGGCACGGGCGTGCCGAGCCGCTCGCCGCTGTACGCCCGCGTGAGATCGGCGAAGAACACCCGCCAGCAACCGTCGTCCCACGCGATGTGATGGGCGACCAGCAGCATGATGTGCTCGTCGGTTCCGGTGCGGACCAGAGTCAGGCGCAGCGGCGCGTTTGCACTGAGGTCGAACGGGGCGCTGAACTCTCTCTGCGCCAGCACTTCCAGGCGCAACCTGCGCGAGTTGTCGGAAAGGTCGGACAGGTCATGTGCGGACCAGCCGGGCCGCAGATCGTCGTGAACGGTCGGTTGCGGTTCACCGTCGGCATCCGCTGCGTAGGTGGTGCGTAGCAGCTCATGCCGCGCCGCCACGGCGTTGACGGCATCGCGCAATCTCGCGATGTCCAGCGCTCCGGTGATGCGATACGACAGAGAGACGTTGAGGATCGCACCGGTGGGGTCGGCGGTCTGGACGAACCACATGCGGCGCTGCCCGTCGGACATGCCAGCGGCGCCGGGTGATACCGCCGTCTCGGCGGTCGACTTGAGCCCACGCTCGGCCAGCTTGCGGCGCAGTAACTCCAGCCGGCGCTCATCAAGCTCCTCGCGGGTATCGGCGATGTCAGTCACGCGTCGGCTCCACTTTCTCTGATCGGTCCGGGGCGTCGAGGCCGGTGCGCGGAGGATGCAAATTAGCGCAGGCTGTCCTAAGTTTGTGAGGTTACCCTAAATCAGCTTGTCGAAGACCCGTACATCCGGGGTGTGAGACGTGGCATGGACCAGCCGTCGTAGCGTGAGCGGGTCGGCACTGGGAAAGGATCACCGGATGGATCTGGCAGGCGTTGGTGTGTGGAGTTCGCAGTTGCGCTACGGCGATGCCGGCGAGGCCGCCCAAGCCGCGGCGGAGCTGGAGGAACTTGGGTTCACCGCACTGTGGATCCCCGACGTCGGCGGACCCGTGTTCGATTCGGTGGCGCAACTGCTCTCGTCGACCAAGCAGGTGGTGATCGCCACCGGAATCCTGAATCTGTGGATGCACGAGCCCGCCGATGTCGCGGCGTCCTACGCGACGCTGACGGCGAAGCATGGTGAGCGCTTCCTGCTGGGCATCGGGGTGAGCCACGCACCGCTCATCGATTCGAAGGAACCCGGTCTCTACCGCAAGCCGCTGGCCGCGACACGCGCCTACCTGGATGCGATCGACGCGACCGAACAGCCCGTGCCCGTCGCCAACCGGGTGCTGGCCGCGCTGGGCCCGAAGATGCTCGAACTGTCCGCAACGCGGTCCCGCGGCGCGCACCCGTACCTCGTCACGCCCGACCACACCCGCTACGCCCGCGAGCACCTCGGCGACGGTCCGCTTCTTCTGCCCGAGCAGACCGTGTTGCTCACCTCGGACAGGGATGAGGCCCGCGCCGTCGGGACGGATTGGCTGCGGTCCTATCTGGCGCTGCCGAACTATGCGAACAATCTGCTGCGCTCCGGCTTCTCGGAGGAAGACGTGTCGTCGGTGAGCGACCGCCTCTTCGACGCAATCATCGCGTGGGGTGACGAGGACGCCGTGCTGGCCCGGGTGAACGAGCATCTGGCCGCCGGTGCCGACCACGTCTGTGTCCAGGTGCTCACCGCGGATCCGAGGGAATTCCCGCGCGAGCAATGGCGCAGGCTCGCGGCCGCGCTGAACTAGCCGTCACCTCTTCAGGCGGCGTTGGGTTCTGGTCCGCCGGGTTCGTGCGTGTCGTTGTCTTCGGCTGATGGTTTGTCGTCGTCGGGTGGGTGGAGTCGTTCGGGGCGGTGGTAGTCGTTGACGCGGGCTTGGCCGGTGTCGAGGTGCTTCGGTGGTAGCC
>NZ_JBFREZ010000014.1:0-101227 GCF_052114565.1 Mycobacterium sp. 2YAF39 | reverse complement strand
GTGATGCTGAACCCAGGCAATGTTGAGATCTTCCAACAAGATTCGCCACGACACCCCGTCGACAGCAAGATGGTGAATCATCAACACCAGCTGGCTCGTCGAGGTCACCCACAACGCGCTGAGCATCGAACCAGCAGCCGGGTTCAACCGCGACCGCGCCTCGACCATCGCGGCATCAGAGAAGCTGTGCACCGATTGCAGGCAACCGCGCGCATCCACTGCCCCCGCCTCGGGCACGTTCAACGAAAGGCCGCCCGCGCCGTCGTCGTCGACGAGGAGCCGCAACATGGCGTGGCGATCCAACAGCGCCTGCAAAACCGTCACGACGGCGTCCGCGGTCACTTCTGAGGGGGCCTGCACCACCAGGGTCTGGTTGAACTCGTCGACCGGGCCATCGACGTCGTGCAACCAACCCATGATCGGGCTGGCCGCCACCCGCCCGATCCCCTCATCGACGGGACCCCCCTCACCGTCGACCACACCGGCCACCCGGGCGAGCCCGGCCACGGTCTGCTCGACGAAAATGTCACGCGGCCGGCACAACACGCCCGCTGCCCGAGCCCGCGCCACCACCTGCATCGACAAGATGCTGTCGCCGCCGAGGTCGAAGAACGAATCGTCGACCCCAACCCGCTCGACACCCAGAACCTGTGCGAAGACGCCTGCCAGGATCTCCTCGACAGCATTCGTCGGAGGGCGGTACCGCTCGCCGTCACGATATTCAGGCGCAGGCAGAGCGCGCGTGTCCAACTTGCCGTTGAGCGTCAACGGCAGCGCGTCCAGCACCACCACCATCGCCGGAACCATGTAGGCGGGCAGTCGATCAGCCAACGCACTGCGCACCTCGGCGGGGTCGGCGGACCCGGTGAGGTAACCGACGAGTCGTTTGTCGCCCGGGCGGTCCTCACGCACGATCACCGCCGCCTGGTCGACCTTGTCGAGCGCGGCGAGCGCGGCCTGAACTTCACCGAGTTCGATGCGATAACCGCGGATCTTCACCTGCTTGTCGGCACGGCCCAGATACTGCAGCTGACCGTCCTCTGCCCACCGCACGACATCTCCGGTGCGATACATCCGCGACCCCGACGAGCCGAACGGGCATGCCACAAACCGCGTCGACGTCAGATCGCAACGTCGCCAATACCCCATACCCACACCATGACCGGCCACATACAACTCACCGACCACTCCCACCGGCACCTGCCGCATGCAGTCGTCCAGCACGAAGAAGGCGAGGTGATCCAGCGGCACCCCTATGGGACTGGAGTTGCCGACGATGTCCGCCTCGCCGATCTCCCGGAACGAGGCGTGCACGGTCGTCTCGGTGATGCCGTACATGTTGATCATGCGCGGCAGTCCCGGATGGCTGTACAGCCACGTCGAAAGGCGCTGCGGCTCAAGGGCTTCCCCGCCGAAGACCACCGTCTGAAGCTTCAGCTGCTGTCCCAGCTCCGGCTGAAGCGCATCAGCGGTCTGCAGCGCATAGAACGCCGACGGCGTCTGGCTCAGGACACTGACCTGCTCGGTGACCAACAGCGCGTGCAGATCCTCCGGCGAGCGAACGACCGAATCCGGCACGATCACCAACCGACCGCCGTAAAGGAGCGCGCCCCAGATCTCCCAGACCGAGTAGTCGAAAGCCAACGAATGGCACTGCGTCCACACCTGTCCCAGCGCCAGCTCGGCGTCCAGTGGCTCAAGCAGCTGGGCGACATTGGCGTGGGTGACCGCAACGCCCTTGGGGGTTCCGGTCGTGCCGGAGGTGTAGATGATGTAGGCGACGTCGTCAGCCGCGGGCACCGGCAACGCGACGCTGGGCTGGTCCGTGACGTCGGGGTCGTTGATATCGATGACGGGCACGCCGAACGGCTCCAGCCGCGACCGCAGATCCGCCGTGGTGATCGCGACGATCGGCGCGGCGTCGCCGAGCATGAATTCCATACGGGTGTCGGGATGCCCGGGGTCGATGGGCAGATACGCCGCACCGGTCTTGAGCACCGCCAGGATCGCCACGATCGCGTCGATCGAACGTGGAAACAGCAGCGCCACGCGCTCACCGGGACGTGCACCGTTGGCGGCCAACAGGTTCGCCAACCGATCGGCGGCCTCGTCGAGTTCGCGGTACGTCAGGTGATGACCGTCGAACGTCAGCGCCGCCGCTTCGGGCGCGCGGGTCACTTGGGCTGCGAACATCGCCGGAATCGATTGAACCGTCGGCACGGGCTGCGTCAACATCGCCCGGTTGCCCCACGCATCGAGCTGGCCGAATTCGCCGGTATCGAGCACATCGATCGACGACAACAGCCGCTCAGGATCAGTGGCCATGGCCGCGAGCAGGTGCTCCAGGCGTCGCGCCAGATCCGACACCTCGAAGTTCGAAAATGGCTGTCCTGCACCGGCGGTGCTGAGAATGAGTTGATCACTGGAGCCCAGGAAGACCAGCTCGAAGTGACGCACAGGGCCGAGGTTGGTATATGTCGCCGTCGCCGGCGCACCGGCGAAGTCCAGAGTGAGCCGCGCCGGGATGAAGTTGATCGCTACCCGATCAGCAGAGGCGCCGTCACGCTCGAGCGTACGAACCGGAAACCGTTGATGCTTCAACAGGTTTCGGATACGGGCGTCGACATCACGACAGAAGTCGGCAACGGTCACATCCGGCGATGTCTTCAACGCCAGCGGCACAACCCCGGTGAGCATTCCGGGCAGCGTCTTCGACTCGGGGCTGACTCGCCTGCTGACCGGGAAGTCGAGCGTCACGTCCGAGCCGTTGGCGCTCCAGCCACGCACCAGAAGTGCACTGGCCGCCGTGATCACCGAATAGCGACGGACGCGCAGAATCTTCGAAAGATTCTTTGATTGGCCGACGACGGACGGGTTCAGTTGGACCTGCTCAGCGGGGGCGAAGGGATCGCGCCCATTTGTCGTCTGAGCCTGCGGATACTGCGTTCCGCTCTCCGATGGAAGGTTGCTGCTCCAGTACGCCTGATCGTCGAGAAAGTCCTGGGACGCTTCGTATTCGGACTCGCAGTCGAGCAAGTCTTGGAGCGAGCCGAAGTAGGCAGGCGGGACGGGTTGGCCGGAAACAATCGCGGAGTAGATGCTTGCGACTCGACGGCTGACCAGCGCCATGCCCGTTCCGTCCATGGCTATGTGGTGGCAGCAGGCGAACAGGAAGAACTCATCGAGAGCGGTCTGGAAAAGCACGAACTTGAAGAGCGGGCCGCTGAACGACATGGGTATGCGCTGAATCGACGACGATATTTCGTGGACCTTCGCCACCGGATCGTCGAAACCGATCAGATCGTAGAAATCCACCTCGACTTCCGGATAGTCGACGGCTTGTTGACGAACGCGACCACCGACCTCGGCGAAGGCGGTTCTGCCCGGTTCGGCTTCCGCCACCACCAGACGTACTGCCCGCTGCAGGGCGTCGCGATCGACCTTGCCTGCGATTCTTCCCAGAAGACCGAGCTGCCACTCCGTCCCGGCCAGACCCAGTTCCTGTGCGAGAAAAATGTCCAACTGGCCACGCGTCAGCGGTCGCCCCCCGACCTCAGGATCCATCCACAACCCCTTAACCCTTCGACGGCCAAACGCCACCAGCCGCGGCCCGCTACTGCCCCTGTGCGGACCCCTCGGCTCCTAATCGATCGAGTTTCATGCGCCGCGGTCCAAGCGCGCGGGCAATCTACTCCTCCGTAAATTACCTGCCCGACCGCCAGTCCGCTGGACCGACGTGAATCTCGCCGTGGGCAATATTCCCCGAGTTGACGACGATGCGCGGCGCGGCGCGCAGGCATGTGCCGGCGGTGCTCGCGCCACCGATCGACCGAAAGCGCGGCAAAGAGGACGGACCCCAATTTGATCATTAGTAATGCTGATGTCGATGAAGAATCTTTAGATGTACTGATGCTGACGGGGTGGCTACCGTCGCCGATATGAACTCCCCGCTGGTCGTCGGTTTCCTCGCTTCTCTGACGCTGATCGTCGCCATCGGCGCGCAGAACGCGTTCGTCCTGCGCCAGGGCATTCGCGGCGAGCATGTGTTGGCGGTGGTGGCGGTGTGCGCTGTCTCCGACATCGTGCTCATCACCGCGGGAATCGCAGGCATCGGAGCCCTGATCTCCGCGCATCCGGGAGCCCTCGACATCGCCAGGTTCGGCGGCGCGGCGTTCCTGATCGGCTATGGGCTGCTCGCGGCGCGGCGCGCCTGGCATCCGTCCACGCTGACCCCGTCGGATACCGGCCCCGCACGACTTCTCGAGGTGCTGGTCACCTGCCTCGCGCTGACGTGGCTCAACCCGCATGTGTACCTCGACACCGTGGTCCTGCTCGGCACACTCGCCAACGAACACAGCGACCAGCGGTGGTTCTTCGGCGTCGGTGCGGTGACGGCCAGCGTGGTGTGGTTCGTCAGCCTCGGACTCGGTGCGCGTCGACTTTCCGGATTGTTCGCCACCCCGGTCACCTGGCGCATCCTCGACGGTCTGATCGCCGTGACAATGATCGGACTCGGCGTGTCGCTGGCCGTGGCCTGAGACAATTCACCCATGGGGGCAGGGGAATCAGAGCTTGGGCTGCGGGACCGGAAGAAGATCCAGACCCGTGACACGATTCTGCGCGAGTCCACGCGACTCTTCGAGGCCAACGGCTACGCCAACACGACCGTCGAGCAGATCGCCGAGGCCGCCGAGATAGCGCCGAGCACGTTCTTCCGCTACTTCCCGAGCAAAGAGTCGCTGGTGATGGCCAACGAAGTAGACAAGGTGATGATCGAGGCGCTGGCATCGCAGCCCGCCGACGTCCCATCGTTGGAGGCGTTTCGGCGCGCGCTCGAGTTCACTCTTGCCACCGTTTCCTCAGACGAGTGGCAGGTCGAACGCAAACGCCTCCAGATCGTGCTCGCGGTGCCGGAGCTCAAGGCCGCCCAACTCGACGGGTACCACCGCACGATCGCACAGCTCGCCGAGGCGGAGAGTCGCCGTACCGGCCGCGACCCCAACGACTTCGAGTCACGCGTTTTCATCGGCGCGCTGGCCGGCGGACTGATGGCGGCCCTGGGCGGTCACCAGTCCGGCCTGGTGAAACGGATGTACCGCACCCTCGACTTCATCGAAGCTGGTATGCCTCTCTAGATGAGGGGACAACAGAAATCCGTGTTCATCACCGGCGCCGCAGCCGGGATCGGGAGGGCGACCGCCCTGACGTTCGCGCGGCGGGGATTCACCGTCGGTGGCTACGACATCGACGAAGTCGGGCTCAAGACACTCGCCGACGAAATCGATCGACTCGGCGCGACAGGGTCGAATGTCGCCGGCCGAGCGGCTCCGGCGATAGTCGGCCACCTCGACGTCACCGATTCGGACGAGATGGCGCAGCGGGTCGGCGAGTTCGCGAATGCCGCGGGCGGCCGACTCGACGTGATGATCAACAACGCGGGCATCCTGCGGGCAGGCCGGTTCGAGGAGATGGACATCGCGGGCCATCTAAAGGAGATCGACATCAACGCCAAAGGTGTGGTGAACGGTCTGTACGCCGCGTTTCCCTATCTGAGATCCACGCCGAAGGCCGTCGTCGTCAACCTGTCGTCCGCGTCGGCGATCTACGGTCAGGCCGAACTCGCGAACTACAGCGCGACCAAGTTCTTCGTCCGCGGCATCACCGAGGCGCTGGACCTCGAGTGGGAGCGGTACGGCATCCGGGTGATCGCGATGTGGCCGCTCTACGTTCAGACGGCGATGACCGAAAATCTCGCGACCGGAACCACCGAATCCCTCGGTATTCGGCTGACAGCGCAGGAGATCGCCGACGCGATCGTGGCCGCGACCGAGCCGTCGAAGCTGCGGCGCGCCATCCACCAGGTGCACTTTCCGGTCGGCTCGCAGAGCAAGGTGCTGGCCACCGGCTCCCGATTCTCGCCCGGGTGGCTCACCCGGCTGGTCAACAAGAGATTGGCGCACTCCTGATGTTCAAGATGACTGTCGAAGACGTCTTCGCCATCCGCAATCGCGGCGTGGTCGCGACCGGTCGCGTCGAGAGCGGGACGCTGCGCGTCGGTGACACCGTGCACATCAACGGCGGCCCCGGCGTCACCGTCTCCGCCATCGAGAAGTTCCGCAAACAGCTGGACGAGGCCACAACCGGTGACAACGTCGGCGTGCTGATGAAGGGAATCGAGCGAGAACAGCTCAACCGCGGCGACGTCCTCACCTCCTCATCGTCGGGTTCGTCGTCCGCGTCGTACGGCGAGGCGCCCCCGCTCTAATCGATTCGCGCTGAGCACAACCGGTGACGTCTGGGCACCGGCTGGCTACGTTCCTGCGCATGAACGAGGATTGGCTCGCCGTCATCGCCGGCCTGGCTCTGCTGGCTCTTGTACTCGTCGGAGCGATCCCCGGCAGCGTGGTCCCGTGACCGAACAGGCCACCACCGAGAACCGCGAAAGAGCCCGCGACCGCGGCGTCGGCTATGCGGTCGCCGGAGTACTCGTCGTCATCGCGCTTGGTGCCGCGACCCGATTCCTGGAGCAGGAGGTTCCGCAGTGGGCGGCGGGCACTCCATTCGCGAAGGTCGCCAAGTCCATCGAATTCCCCATCTACGCAATCATTTTGGGGCTGATCGGTAATTTCATCCTGTCCAAACTGACTCTGCGTGACGCGCTCTCGCGGGGGTTTCGCACAGAGTTCTTCATCAAGACAGGACTGGTGCTTCTCGGTGCGTCGATCAACCTGAAGGTGCTTGTCACCGCCGCCGGACCAGCGATCATCCAGGCGTTGCTGTTGATCACCATCGTGTTTGGATTCACGTGGTGGCTCGGCGGAGTGCTCAAGCTGGAGGACAAACTGCGGGCGCTACTGGCGTCGGCCGTATCGATCTGCGGCGTGAGTGCGGCCATCGCGGCCGCGGGTGCGGTGCAGGCCAAGAAGGAGCAGCTGGCCTACGCCGCATCTCTGGTGATCGCCTTCGCGCTTCCGTCGATCTTCCTACTCCCTTGGCTCGCAGACGTTCTCAACCTGTCCGACGCCGTCGCCGGTGCATGGATCGGCGGCAATATCGACACCACCGCGGCCGTTGCCGCCGCAGGAGCAATCGCGGGTGAGGACGCCCTGCAGATCGCCACCATCGTGAAGACGACCCAGAACGCCCTGATCGGCGTCGTTGCGATCGCGTTGACCGCGTACTTCGCGTTCAAGGTCGAGCGCAAGTCCGCCGACACACCGTCGCTGCGACAGTTCTGGGAGCGCTTCCCGAAATTCGTGCTCGGCTTCATCGCCGCGTCGGTCATCGGCACGCTGTTTCTGCAGTGGGGCGGCGACAAGTCGGCGATCACGACCGTCAACGACCTGCGCACCTGGTTCCTGATCTTCGCGTTCGTCGCGATCGGCCTCGAGTTCTCGCTCAAGGGCCTCAAGGAAGCCGGTTGGCGACCCGTCGCGCTGTTCGCCTCGGCGACGGTCGTCAACATCGTCGTCGCGCTGGGCCTGGCCGTCCTATTGTTCGGCAGTTTCGAGGTGAGTTAGCTACGCTCGCCGAGTGCCTGCTTCGTTGTCCCGGAGGGGTTTCCTCGCGTTGACGGCCGGGGCGGCGGCGACCGTTGCCGCATGCTCGTCGAAGAAGCCGGGCGAAGTCGCCGACGACGGGTCCGTCACGGTCAAGCATGTGTTCGGCGAGACCAAGGTCCCCGCACCGCCCAAGCGGGTCGTCAGTGCGGGCCTCACCGGACAGGACGACCTGCTGGCCGTCGGCGTCATACCGATCGCGGTGACGGACTGGTTCGGCGGCGAGCCGTTCGCGGTATGGCCTTGGGCGCAGCCGAAACTCGGCGGTGCGCAACCCGTCGTGCTCAATCTCGTCGACGGCGTCCCGGTGGACCAGATCGCAACGCTTCGGCCCGATCTGATCGTCGCCACCAACGCCGGCCTCGACCAGGACACCTACAACAAGCTGGCGGCGATCGCCCCGACGATCGCGCAGTCCGGCCAGGACGCGTTCTTCGAACCGTGGAAGGACCAGGCGAACGCCATCGGGCAGGCGGTGTTCAAACACGACGAGATGCAGTCGCTCATCACCGCCGTCGATGAGAAGTTCGCCACCGCGGGCAAGGACAACGCGCAGTTCGCAGGCAAGAAGGCGCTGCTGCTGGAAGGCACCCTGGGCCCGGATGGTCCTGTCGTGATGTCCCCCGGTTGGCGCAGCGAATTCCTCACGCAGATGGGAATGGCCGTCGCCGACGGCGTCGATGCAGCCGATGTGCTGATCTGGGCCACCGAAAGCGACGAACAGCGGGCCGCGCTGCTGGCCGACCCGAAGATCAATCGGCGGCGCAACGCGTTCACCGACAAGGACCTCGCGGGCGCGATCGCGTTCGCCTCGCCGCTGTCGTATCCGCTGGTGGCAGACCGGCTGCCGGCGCTCATCGCCAGGGCGATCGCCTGACAAGATGTCCGGGTGACCGACACCAGCACCGAGTCCGAAAACAGAGGTTTTGCGACCACGGGATCGGCCTACTATCCGGCGTTGGTCGCGATCTTCACCGGACTGGTGCTGATTTCGAACGTGTCGGCCACCAAGGGCATCGCGTTCGGGCCGATCATCGGCGACTGGTCTCTGATCACCGACGGCGGGTTCATCGTCTTCCCGATGACGTACGTGATCGGCGACGTGCTGTCGGAGGTGTACGGCTTCAAAGCCACCCGGCGAGCGATCTACATCGCCTTCGTGATGGAGGCCATCGCGGCATTCACCTTCTGGCTCACCGCCTACCTTCCCGCGGCGGACTTCTATACCAACCAGGCGGCGTTCGAGGCCGTCGTCAAACCGTTCACGCAGTTGATCATCGCCGGGCTGGCCGGATTCATCGTCGGACAGACGCTCAATGCGTGGGTGGTGGTGAAGATCAAGGCCCGCACCAAAGAGAAGCATCTCTGGGCCCGGCTGATCGGATCCACCATCGTCGGCGAATTCGCGGACACCGTCGTGTTCTGCGCCATCGCCGCAGGCGCGATCGGCATCACGACGTGGCGGGACTTCCTCACGTACGTGGCGCTGGGCTGGGTGTACAAGACGCTCGTCGAGATCGTCGTGCTGCCGGTGACGTATCGGGTCATCGCGTACATCAAGCGTCGCGAGCCCACGTATCAACCCGCCGTGTGAGGCGTCGTTAAGGCTCCTCTGGCAAGGTTCGAAGAGCATCCCAAGAGCAGGAATAATGCTGGCTACTCGCGGGTAATTTGATGCCATGAGCGTGACAGCGGATCTGATGGACGCCAACACGAAAGGCGCGGATCCCATGATGATCCGTGACTACGGGGACCATGCCCTGCTACTGGAGTTCGACAGCACCGACGAAGTCCTGGCGTGGTCGGCAGCGATCACCGACGCCGAGTTGCTCGGTGTGCTCGACATCGTCGCGGGGTCTCGTACCGTGCTGATCAAACTGGAAGATGCCCGGTATCAGGCCCCCACCCGGCAGCGACTGGGCAAGCTGCGCGTCACATCCGACGCGGGCCCGGACGGGGCTGTGCCCGACGATGCGCGCGCCGACGTCGAGATCGAGGTTGTCTACGACGGACCCGATCTCGACGAAGTCGCCCGGCTCACCGGGTTGAGCGCCGACCAGGTCGTCGCCGTACACACCGGGACGCTGTGGCGCGTCGGATTCGGCGGTTTCGCGCCGGGGTTCGCGTATCTGGTCGGAGGTGACGGCCGACTCGAGGTGCCGCGGCGGGCCGAGCCGCGGACCAAGGTCCCCGCGGGATCTGTGGGCCTCGCAGGCGAATTCAGCGGCGTGTACCCGCGCGAGTCACCCGGCGGCTGGCAGCTGATCGGGCGCATCTCCGAGAACCAGGCGGCGTTGTGGGACGTCGACCGTGAGCCACCGGCGTTGTTGACCCCGGGCATGTGGGTGCAGTTCCGGGCGGTTGGTCAGGAGGGGGAGTCATGACCACTCTGGAAATCCTGCGTGCGGGTCCACTGTCGCTGATCGAGGATCTCGGCCGGCCCGGCCTGGCCCACATGGGCGTGAGCCGCTCGGGTGCCGCCGATCGCCGCGCGCACACCTTGGCGAACCGGCTGGTCGCCAACCCCGGCGAGTTCGCCACGATCGAGGTGACGTTCGGTGGCCTGACGGCGCGGGTGCGAGGCGGCGACAAGAAGGGTGTCGCGATCGCCGTCACCGGGGCCGACACCGATCCGGCGATCAACGGGATTCCGTTCGGCACGAACAGCATTCACTACGCCCATGACGGTGAAGTGATCACGCTCGGCGCACCACATTCAGGGTTGCGGACCTATCTGGCGGTACGCGGCGGCATCGACGTCGAGCCGGTGCTCGGGTCCCGGTCCTATGACGTCATGTCGGCGATCGGGCCGCTGCCGCTCTCGTCCGGCGACGTCCTGCCGATCGGCGAGCACAGCGACGAGTTCCCCGAGTTGGATCAGGCGCCGGTCGCCGCGATCGAGGACGACGCCCTCGAGTTGATGGTGGTGCCGGGACCTCGCGACGACTGGTTCACCGACCCGGATGTGCTGGTCCGCACCAACTGGCAGGCCACCAACAAGAGCGACCGCGTCGGGATGCGGCTCGTCGGGATGCCCCTGGAGTACCGCTGGCCCGACCGCCAGCTCCCCAGCGAGGGCGCGACCCGCGGGGCAATTCAGGTGCCGCCGAACGGTTTTCCGGTGATCTTGGGCCCGGACCACCCGGTCACGGGCGGGTACCCGGTGATCGGCGTGGTCGCCGACGACGACATCGACCGCGTCGCCCAGATAAGGCCCGGGCAGACCGTACGCATGCACTGGTCACGTCCGCGCCGCCCATCCCACTGAGCCGAGGGGCCGAACGTTCCTTACCGCCCGAAAGAATCCGAGCGGTAAGGAACGTTCGCACGGCAGCGGATTCCTGGTAGAAACGGCAGTGTGCACGCGCACAGCTTCAGCGCCTCTCACGTACGTGAGGAATCGTTTCCTCGCGTCCACAGCGCCCGCCTGATCCACACCTCCGATCTCGACAACGAGACCCGCGAGGATGCGCGCCGGATGGTCATCGACGCGTTCGCCGGAGAATTCACCGACGTCGACTGGGAACATTCGCTCGGCGGTATGCACGCGCTGATCTTCGACCACGGGGCTCTGATCGCGCACGCCGCGGTGGTGCAGCGCCGTCTGCTCTATCGGGACACCGCATTGCGCTGCGGCTACATCGAGGGTGTAGCCGTTCGGGAAGACCGTCGGGGACAAGGCCTTGCGAGCGCGGTGATGGACGCCGCGGAACAGGTGTTGCGCGGCGCGTATCAACTCGGTGCGCTCAGCGCATCCGAGGCGGGCCGGCCCATCTACGTCGCCCGCGGCTGGCTGCCGTGGCAGGGGCCGACGTCGGTGCTGGCGCCCGACGGGCTATCACGGACTCCCGACGACGACAACGGCCTCTTCGTTTTGCCCGTCGGCCTCGAGTTGGACACCACCGCCGAAATCACCTGCGATTGGCGCGACGGCGACGTCTGGTAGCTCACACAACCGTCGCCCACCGCGTGAGCGGAAGTTCACGGCGGGGTCACGGCGCAGCACTCTCGGGCAATAGAGCATCTCTAACCTGGTGTTATGGAATGCCGACGAGCGTTGACACGTCCAGGCAATGGCGAAGTAATCACTTGGAAACATGCGCTGAATACACAGGTGACATGAGTGAGCCTGACTGGGCACCGCTCACCGGCTTCCGGGTGGCGGTGACGTCCGCTCGGCGTGCCGAGGAACTGACCACGCTGCTGGAACGCCGCGGGGCCACCGTGACCAGCGCGGCGGCGATCACCATGGTGCCGCTTCCGGACGATGACGCGCTGCGCACGCACACGGAGGCACTGATCGCTGTGCCCCCCGACATCGTGATCGCGACCACGGGCATCGGATTCCGCGGCTGGGTTGCGGCGGCCGACGGCTGGGGGCTGGCCAACGATCTGATCGCGGCGCTGGGCAAGGCGCGCATCGTGTCGCGCGGCCCCAAGGCGACCGGAGCGCTGCGGGCTGCGGGGCTGCCCGAGGAATGGTCCCCCGAGTCCGAGTCGTCCCGTGAGCTTCTGCACTACCTCGTCGAGGGCGGCATCACCGGGCAGCGCATCGCGGTGCAACTGCACGGTGCCACCGAGGACTGGGATCCCTACCCGGAGTTCCTCGACGAACTGCGCGCGGCGGGCGCCGAAGTGGTGCCGATCCGTGTCTACCGCTGGCGCCCACCGCCTTACAACGGTGACTTCGATCAACTCGTCGCCGGCATCGCTGAGGAGAAATTCGATGCGGTGAGCTTCACCTCCGCGCCTGCGGTCGCGTCGGTCCTGATGCGCGCGGCGGAGATGGGCATCGAGGACCGGGTGCTCTCGGCCCTGCGCACCAGCGTGCACGCCATGTGCGTGGGCCCCGTGACCGCCCGCCCGCTGGTGCGACTGGGTGTGCCGACGTCCGCACCGGAACGAATGAGGCTGGGCGCGTTGGCGCGTCACATCACCGATGAACTTCCGCTGCTGTGCGCGCGAACATCCCGGGTCGCCGGTCATGTGCTCGAGATCCGCGGTACGTGTGTGCTCGTCGACGGCGTGGTGAAGGCGGTGTCCCCCGCGGGGATGGCGACGATCCGGGCGCTCGCGCATCAGCCCGGTGCAGTGGTGTCGCGCAATGCGCTGCTCGCTGCGCTACCCGGCAGTGGCACCGACACGCATGCCGTCGAGACGGCGGTGCTGCGGCTCCGAACGGCGCTGGGGGACAAGAACATCGTGTCGACCGTGGTCAAGCGGGGTTATCGGTTGGCCGTCGATGAGGACATGGCGCACGCACTATGAGCCTCCCGGCGGCACACGTCCTGGTGGCGCACGGCACTCGCAAGCAGTCCGGCGTCGCACTGATCGGCGATCTGGCGCAACGCGTCTCCGCGTCGCTGGGAACCAAGGTTCACGTCGCGTTCGTCGATGTTCTCGGTCCGACGCCGAGCGAGGTATTACGCGGTCTCGACGCACCGGCAGTCGTCGTACCCGCGTTTCTTTCACGCGGCTACCACGTCAATGCCGATATCCCCGCGCATGTGGCGGCGAGCGGCCATCCCGACGTCGTCATCACCGAGGCCCTCGGCCCGAGTCCGCAGGTGGCCCGCACAGTTGCCGACCGTCTCATCCAAAGCGATTGGCGCCCAGGCGACTCCGTGATCCTGGCGGCCGCGGGCACGTCGGATCCGGCCGCCCGCAGCGACCTGCACAAGATGGCAGCGTGGGTGTCCGCGCTCACCAGCTCACGCGTCGAGTTGGCGTTCGCCGCTACCGGCGAGCCTCATGTGGCGGACGCGGTCGCTGAACTCCGCGGGCGCGGAGCCCGGCGCGTGGTGGTGGCGTCATACCTGTTGGCGGATGGCCTTTTTCAGGATCGGCTACGCCACAGCGGCGCGGACACCGTAACCGATCCGCTGGGGTCGCATCCCGCGATGGTGCGGCTGATCGCGAACCGGTTTCACCGCGCCCGCGTGGCGGTGTCTGTGTAGCAGGATCTTTGACTTGGGAAGAGCAGGGGTGACTCGGCGTTTGTCGCGACTGCCCCAGGGGTACGTCCGACCTCATGATCAAGCATGTCACCGCCGCCATCGCTCTCATCGCCGCACCCGTCACCGCGTTGAGCGGTTGCGCGAACCAGCCCGCTGACAACTCGTCGACGTCGACCACATCCGGATCGGCGTCCGGCGCTCAGACACTGACGACCCAGCTGAAGACGGCCGACGGTGAACAGGTTGCCGATGCGACGATCGACTTCACCAACGGGTACGCCACGGTGACCATCGAGACCGTCGGGACCGGAATCCTCTCGCCCGGCTTCCACGGCCTGCACATCCATGCGGTCGGCAAGTGTGAAGGTGATTTCACTTCGGCAGGCGACCACTTCCAGGCACCCGGTCATACGGGACAGCCCGCGAGTGGGGATCTCCCGCCTCTGCTGGTGCGCTCCGACGGTGCCGGCAAACTCGTCGCCACCAGCGACAGCTTCACCCAGGATCAGCTCAAGGGCCCTGACGGCTCGGCGATCCTGCTCCACGAAGGCTCCGGCATGGGTGCCGAGGATGCCGCCGCCGACCAGCCCGTCGCCTGTGGCGTGCTCAGCCCGGCGAGTGCCACCAGTACATCCGTCTCGACATCGACCGAGACATCGACCGTCACCACGACCGCGGCCCCCACAGCTCCACCGGCCACCGCCACCGAGACGACATCGGCGCCTCCCACGTCCAGTTCCAGCGTCGCACCGAGTACGAGTACCAGCACCGTCACCGTGATCCAGCCCCCGACCATCCCGGAGATCACCGTGCCCCCACTGCCCGGCCCTAATGGCGGTTGATCGCCGCGTGGTCAGGCGCCGATCTCTACGTTCCCGTCTGCGGTAACGCGCGTCGGGTACACGGAAAGCGCGACATCAGCATCATCGAGGCAGACCCCGTCATCGAGGCCGAACGCCTGCTTCTTGATCGGCGACTGCACTGTCGGACGCCCGCCGCGGTCGCCGACGATGCCGCGCGAAATCACCGCGGCGCCCGAGAACGGATCTATGTTGCCGACCGCGTGCAGGGTGCCGTCCTCCAGCAGGAACAGCGCCGCTTGCGTCCCGTCGGCAAGCAGCACACCGACGCCGCGGCACGGTATCAGCCGGTCATAGGCACACGCTGTGGTCCACACCTGAACGTCGTTGAGCAGAGTCACTTTTGCGGCACCTTCGGTAGTCCGATGGGAACTATGCGGCCCGACCGCTGCGTGAACTCGACGGTCGGATCGGCGACGTCGGGCGCGTTGACGAAGGATACGAACCTCGACAGCTTGTCCGGATCCTCGAGCACACCCTTCCACTCACATGCGTACCCCTCGACGTGGCGGGCGACGGCCGCCTCGAATTCGCCGGCCAGCCCGAGGGAGTCATCGCAGACGACATCGCGAAGATGATCCAGCCCGCCCTCGAGGCTCTCCACCCACGGCGCGGTGCGCTGCAGGCGGTCAGCGGTGCGGATGTAGAACATCAGGAACCGGTCGATGTAGCGCACCAGTGTCTCGTCGTCGAGGTCGCCCGCAAGCAGCTGGGCATGTTTGGGCGTCATGCCGCCGTTGCCGCCGACGTAGAGGTTCCATCCGGTCTCGGTGGCGATGACACCGACGTCCTTGCCGCGCGCCTCGGCGCATTCTCGCGCGCAACCCGAGACGCCCATCTTGATCTTGTGCGGGGCCCGCAGCCCGCGATAGCGCAGTTCGAGATTGATGGCCATCTGCACCGAATCCTGCTGCCCATAACGGCACCAGTCGCTGCCGACACAGCTCTTCACCGTCCGCAGCGCCTTGCCGTAGGCATGTCCGGATTCCATACCGCCCTCGACCAACCGCCGCCAGATCTCCGGCAGCTGGTCCACCCGCGCACCGAACATGTCGATGCGCTGCCCTCCGGTGATCTTGGTATAGAGGTCGAAATCCCTTGCGATCTCGCCGATCAGGATCAGCTGTTCGGGGGTGATGTCACCGCCGGGCACGCGCGGCACGATCGAATAGCTGCCGTTCTTCTGGATGTTGGCCAGGAAGTGGTCGTTGCTGTCCTGCAGCGACGCTTGTTCACCGTCGAGGATGTGTTCGGAGCTCGTCGACGCCAGGATGGACGCGACAGCGGGTTTGCATATGTCGCAACCCTTTCCGGTGCCGAACCGCTCGATCAGACCCGAGAAGGTCCGGACCGACTCGGAGGGGCCTGCGGCCACGATCTCGAAAAGTTCCGCGCGTGACTGGCTGAAGTGTTCGCACAGCGCCTTCGACTGTTCGACGCCCTCGGACTCCAGAAGTTGCTTGAGCAGCGGGACGCACGAACCACAGGAGGTGCCTGCCAGCGTGCACTTCTTCAGATCGGCGACATCGCAGCATCCGCCCGCGATGGCCTCGCTCAGGTCGCCCTTCGTGACGTTGTTGCACGAGCAGATCTGCGCGGCAGCAGGCAACGCACCGACACCCAACCCGCCGCCGCCCTCGGATCCGGCCGGTGCGATCAGCGCCAGAGCGTCGCCGGGCAGCTGCTCGCCCACCATCGGCCGCAGAATGCCGTACGCGGAGGCGTCCCCCACCAGGATGCCGCCAAGCAGGGTCTTCGCATCATCGGAGAGCACGAGTTTGGCGTAGGTCTGGTTGACGGCGTCGTTGATCGCCACCTCCAGACAATCAGGGGTGGCGCCCATCGCGTCGCCGAAGCTGGCCACGTCGACCCCGAGCAGTTTGAGCTTGGTCGACATGTCGGCCTCGGGGAATTCCGCCTCACCGCCCAGCAGCCGGTCCGCCACCACCTCGGCACTCGTGTAGCCGGGACCGACGAGGCCGTAGCAGCGACCGTCGATCGCCGCCACCTCCCCGACCGCGTAGATGCTGGGATCCCCTGTGGCGCAGGACAGGTCGGTCAGCACGCCGCCACGGTCGGCGATCGCCAATCCGGCATCCCGGGCCAGTTCGTCACGTGGACGCACGCCTGCCGCGAAGACCACAACGCCGGTGTCGATGAACGTGCCGTCGCTCAGCGTCACCCGCATCGAATCATCGGCGGCGGAGCGCCGGACGGGCCGATTGCGTTGTGCCGGCGCAATATTGTCGGTGCCGACGCCGGTGTGCACGGTGATTCCCAGTTCGCCGATCATCCGGCCGAGCAGTGCCCCGCCGGCCTCGTCGAGCTGTTGGGCCATCAGGCGCGGCGCCATCTCGACGACGTGCGCGTGCAGCCCGAACGAGCGCAGGGCGTTGGCGGCCTCCAGGCCGAGCAGACCACCACCGATGACCACCCCGACCGGGACGCCTGCGGCCACGCTGCGCTGCGCGCTGTCGCGGATCGCATCGAGGTCGTCCAGGGTGCGATACACGTGGCAGGACGGCAGGTCGCGGCCGGGCACGGGAGGAACGAACGCGTAGGAGCCGGTGGCGAGGACGAGCGAGTCGTAGTCGATCCGGCCGCCGTCGGCGGTCAGCACCGACTTCGCGCTGCGGTCGATACCGGTCACCCGGCTGCCCAACCGGGTGTCCACCCGGTCGTCGCCGGGATAGGAGTTGCCGGGCAGGGCCAACAGCCCGCGATCCCAGTGGTCGGTGTATCCGGTGAGCCCGACGCGGTCGTATGCGGCGTCCGCCTCCTCGGCGAGGACCGTCACCCGCCATAGACCGGCAGTGTCGCGTGAGCGCAATGCCTCGACGAAGCGGTGACCGACCATGCCGTGCCCCACGACCACGACATTTTTTGAAGACTGCATGTCGCTGAGGCTAGGGAGCCGATATTGCCGCTATGTCGCCTTGTGTGAAGCGGCCATCACGGTGTGCTCACGGCGGCGGACCGCCGGGTGTGAGCGGAGCGGGAGGAGGCGGACCGGCAGGGGGAGGAACGATGGGGTTGTCCTCGCTCGTTTCGACGCTCGGCATCGAATAGCTGGTGGTGGTCGTCGAGGACGTGGTGTACGTCGACGGGGTCGCCGACGACGACGGGACGGACACCGTCTCGGGCACCTGCGACGAATCCGAGGTCTGGATCACCGCGTAGGCCAGGATCGCGACCAGGATCAGTACCGCCGCACCCGCGGCCACCATGAGCGATTTCTGATCAGCCCAGATCGGCTCGTCGTCGTCGGCCACGGCGCAATGCTATGCCCAGCGCTGCAGGATCGATTGTGCGCTTGCGGACAGCGCCCGCTGCAGGAACGGGCCGAAGCTGATCCGCCCGACGCCGAGCGGCCCGAACGAGGCGGGGTCGTCCTGCTCGGGCACCGCGATCGCATTGACCGGCAACGGCAGCTCAGAGGTCAAGCGCCGCAATGTGTCCGGTTCGTGCCGACCCACCGGATACAGGGAATCGGCGCCTGCCGAGGCGGCCTCCGTCAGCCGTGCGATCGCGCGATCCACCCGGTCCGATTCATCGCCGTCGGCCCTGATGAACAGGTCGGTGCGCGCATTGATGACCACATGAACGCCGGCCTCATCGGCGGCCCTGCGAAGGGCACCGACGAGTTCGGCGTGCTCGGTGGCCGAGCGCAGCCGGCCGCCCTCCTTGTGGACCGTGTCCTCGATGTTCAGCCCGACCGCACCTGCCTCCAGCAGCCCATTGATGAGGCGGCTGGCCGGTTCGCCGTAGCCCGATTCGATGTCCACCGAAATCGGCACCTCGACGGCGGCGGTGATCTGGCTCACCCGGGCCAGCACGTCCTCGAACGTCATGCCCTCCTGATCGCTCTTGCCGACGGAATCGGCAAGCGGGTGGCTGCCGACGGTGAGCGCGGCAAACCCCGCATCGACCGCCAGCCTCGCCGACCAGGCGTCCCATACCGTCGGCAGCACCACCGGGTTTCCGGGCCGGTGCAGGGAGAGCAGCGAGTCGGCGCGCTTCTCGAGGACCTGGTCAGACATCGGGCATACCTCCGGTTCAGACGTGATCTGTCTCACTACGTACTGCATGATGTGACTAGCCGCAGGTGTCGTAACGTGATGCCTGACACCCTTCAGCCCAAGGAGGTCAATTGTCCAGCACTACCGAACTCGCCGAGCTGCACGAGCTAATCGGGAGCCTGCGGCGGTGTGTCACGTCGCTGGCATCCAGGTATGGCGATAGCCCCGCCACGCGCCGGATCGTCAACGACGCCGAACGCATCCTCAACGACATCGACCGGCTCGATATCGACGCCGAGGAGTTGGAGCTGGCCCGTGGTGTGGTTCATCATCACCACGCCGGTGAAAGGATCGCGATCCCCGACACCGCGTACGACAAGGACTTCTGGCGTGACGTCGACGACGAAGGTCTCGGCGGCACCCGATAGGGCCGTCCCGATAGCCCCGGGACACCTCAACATCGAAAGGCAACAGTGAGCGCACCCACCGCCGACCGCAAGGCGACCGGCGTTTTTTCGCCGGGCCGTGCCGAGATCAAGCAGCGCACCCTGCGCACCGACAACTGGTTGAAGTCGCCGATATGGACTGATCTCGGGTTCGCGGCGTTCGTCATCTACGCGACGGCGCGGGCGTTCATGCAGGACCACTTCTACGTCGAGCAGTACAACTACCTGACGCCGTTCTATTCGCCCTGCGTGGTCAATTACAACGCGGCGACCGGGTCCGGATGCCCTGAAGGTGCAGCCCATTTCGGCACTTTCCTGCCCGACGTCTGGTTCCTGCCGTACGCGGCGCTGTCGCTGCCGTTCCTGCTGCTGTTCCGGCTGACGTGTTACTACTACCGCGGCGCTTACTACCGCTCGGTCTGGCAGTCGCCGACCGCGTGCGCAGTGGCCGAACCGCACGCGACGTACACCGGCGAGACACGGTTCCCGCTGATCATCCAGAACACCCACCGCTACTTCTTCTACATCGCGGGCATCATCTCGGTGATCAACACCTACGACGCGGTGATGGCGATGTTGCCCGAGAGCGGCTTCCGGTTCGGCGTCGGCAACCTGATCCTCTGGGTCAACGTGATCATGCTCTGGGTGTACACCCTGTCCTGTCACTCCTGCAGGCACGTCGTCGGTGGGCGTCTCAAGCATTTCTCGAAACACCCCGTGCGCTACTGGATGTGGAGCCAGATCAGCAGGCTGAACACTCGGCACAAGCTGTACGCGTGGATCACGCTCGGCACATTGATGCTGACCGACTTCTACATCATGTGTGTCTCGTTGGGTCTCAAAGACCTGCCGATCATTCCGTGACATTCCAGGACATTCCAGGACATTCCATAGTCCCGGTTCGAAAGATGAAGTGAGAGTTGATGAGTGAGCTAGAGCGGCACGAGTACGACGTCGTCGTGATCGGTGCCGGCGGCGCAGGGTTGCGTGCGGTCATCGAGGCGCGTGAGCGTGGTCTACGGGTTGCCGTGATCACCAAGTCGTTGTTCGGCAAGGCGCACACGGTGATGGCCGAGGGTGGCTGCGCCGCCGCGATGGGCAATGCGAACCCGAAGGACAACTGGCAGGTCCACTTCCGCGACACCATGCGTGGCGGGAAGTTCCTGAACAACTGGCGCATGGCCGAGCTGCACGCCAAGGAAGCACCGGACCGAGTCTGGGAGCTGGAGACCTACGGTGCGCTCTTCGACCGCACCAAGGACGGGCGGATCAGCCAGCGCAACTTCGGCGGCCACACCTACCCCCGGCTCGCCCAC
Organism: Mycobacterium sp. 2YAF39; assembly: GCF_052114565.1. NCBI lineage: Bacteria > Bacillati > Actinomycetota > Actinomycetes > Mycobacteriales > Mycobacteriaceae > Mycobacterium > Mycobacterium sp. 2YAF39. Next base: position 81,070 of record NZ_JBFREZ010000014.1, on the reverse strand, counting down.
GTCGGCGACCGCACCGGCCTGGAGATCATCCGCACACTGCAGCAGAAGATCGTCTCGCTGCAGCAGGAGGACAAGGCCGAGTTCGGCGACTACGAGGCGCGCATCCGGGTCTTCCACGAATGCACCATCACCGACCTGGTCAAGGATGGCGACCGGATCGCGGGCGCGTTCGGGTACTGGCGCGAGAGCGGCAACTTCATCCTGTTCGAGACCCCCGCGGTGGTGCTGGCCACCGGCGGCATCGGCAAGTCCTACAAGGTGACGTCGAACTCGTGGGAGTACACCGGCGACGGTCACGCGCTCGCGTTGCGGGCCGGCGCGACGCTGATCAACATGGAGTTCGTCCAGTTCCACCCGACCGGCATGGTGTGGCCGCCCAGCGTCAAGGGCATCCTCGTCACCGAGGGTGTGCGCGGCGACGGCGGAGTGCTGAAGAACTCCGAGGGCAAGCGCTTCATGTTCGACTACATCCCGCCGGTGTTCAAGGGCCAGTACGCCGAGTCCGTCGAAGAAGCCGATCAGTGGCTCAAGGACAACGACTCCGCACGCCGGACCCCCGATCTGCTCCCCCGCGACGAGGTGGCCCGCGCCATCAACTCCGAGGTCAAGGCCGACCGCGGCACCCCGCATGGCGGCGTCTACCTCGACATCGCGTCGCGGCTCCCTGCCGAGGAGATCAAGCGCCGGCTGCCGTCGATGTATCACCAGTTCATGGAGCTCGCCGAGGTGGACATCACCAAGGAGCCCATGGAGGTCGGGCCGACGTGCCACTACGTCATGGGCGGTGTGGAGGTGGATCCCGACACCGGCGCCGCCAAGACACCGGGGCTGTTCGCCGCGGGCGAGTGCTCGGGCGGCATGCACGGATCGAACCGGCTCGGCGGCAATTCGCTGTCCGACCTGCTGGTGTTCGGCAGGCGCGCCGGAATGGGCGCCGCCGACTACGTACGCGCCCTTTCCGACCGGCCGAAGGTGTCCGATGACGCCATCACCGACGCCAAAGAGCTGGCGCTGCATCCGTTCGAGGGGCCGAGCAACGGCGACGCCGCCGAGAACCCGTACACCCTCCAGCTGGATCTGCAGGACGCGATGAACACCCTCGTCGGCATCATCCGCAAGGCGGACGAGGTGACCGAGGCGATCGAGAAGCTCAAGGAGCTGCGGGAGCGGTACAAGCGCGTCCGGGTGGAGGGCGGCAGGCTCTTCAATCCGGGCTGGCATCTGGCGATCGACCTGCGCAACATGCTCATCGTCAGCGAATGCATCGCGATGGCGGCGCTGGAGCGCACGGAGAGCCGGGGCGGGCACACCCGCGACGACCATCCGTCCATGGATTCGACCTGGCGTAAGACGCTGCTGGTGTGTCGCGCCGAGGGTGACGTGGTCGTGCCGGACATCACTATCACCCGCGAGGACCAGATCCCGATGCGCGAGGACCTGCTCGAGCTCATCGAGGTCGAAGAGCTGGAGAAGTACTTCACGCCCGAGGAACTCGTCAACCATTCGGCAAGGAGAGCCTGATGAGCTACCAAGCGAATATGCGGGTATGGCGCGGCGACGAGAGCGGCGGCGACCTGCAGGACTACGCGGTCGAGGTCAACGAGGGCGAGGTGGTGCTCGACATCATCCACCGACTGCAGCAGACACAGACCGGCGACCTGGCCGTGCGGTGGAACTGCAAGGCGGGCAAGTGCGGGTCCTGCTCGGCCGAGATCAACGGGCGGCCGCGGCTGATGTGCATGACGCGGATGTCGACGTTCTCGGAAACGGAGACCATCACGGTCACGCCTCTGCGGACCTTCCCGGTGATTCGCGACCTCGTCACCGATGTCTCCTTCAACTACGAGAAGGCCAGGGAGATCCCGTCGTTCACCCCGCCGAAGGACCTGCAGCCGGGCGAATACCGGATGATGCAGGAGGACGTGAACCGGTCACAGGAGTTCCGCAAGTGCATCGAGTGCTTCCTGTGCCAGAACACCTGTCACGTGGTGCGTGACCACGAGGAGAACAAGGAGGCCTTCGCAGGCCCGCGGTATCTGATGCGTCAGACCGAGCTCGACATGCATCCACTGGACACCCGCGACACCCGTGCGGTGCAGGCGCAGGAAGAGAACGGCCTCGGCTTCTGCAACATCACCAAGTGCTGCACCGAGGTGTGCCCCGAGCACATCAAGATCACCGACAATGCGTTGATCCCGCTCAAGGAGCGCGCGGCCGATCGCAAGTACGACCCGGTGGTGTGGCTGGGAAACAAGCTCTTCCGCAGGTAAGCGCGAGGTTGAGGAAGGCACTCCGGCGGGTAGCCTCAAGAGAAGCAGCCGATCATCGAAGAAGGGCGGCGCTATGACTCTGCGGGAGACGCACAGCATCAACGACATTCGCACGGCGATTCGCGAACTCAGCAGTCGCGCCGAGCTGGCCCGCAAGGAGGGCCGCGACGGCGACGCCAAGGAGATCGAACAGCGCATCGACGGTTATCGCGAGGAACTTGCCGCGCGACCCTGACCGTGTGAGCGTTACACGCCCAAGCGACGGAATGTGCTGCGGTGGAACACGATCGGCGATACATCGTCGTGCACGGTGATCTCGCTGACCCGCAGGATGACGATGATGTGGTCCCCCGCCGGGATCGACTGCTCGATCGCGCTCTCCAACCACACACTGGTGCCCCCGACGAACACGGCGCCCGACTCACGCGAGTGCGTATCGAGGCCGGCGAACCGGTCGCCGGTCTTGGCCGCAAGGGCGCGCGCGGCGGCGTCGTGTGCTTCACCGAGCAGGCTGATACCCAGGTGGGGCAGGTCCTTCAGCTTCGGCCAGGTCTCCGAGGTGTTCTGAACGCAGAACGACACAAGGGGCGGATCGAGCGAAACGGGCACGAAGGTGCTCGCCGCAAGGCCCACCCGAACGCCGTCGACCTCGGCGGCGATCGCGATGACACCGGACGGGAAATGCCCGAATGCTTCCCGCAGCGTGGTGGGGCTCAGATCGTTGTCGCTCATCGGCTCCATTTTCACACGTTCGGAGGACTACGTCAGTCGGCCCAGCGCTGCGCTTCCACCTCGGGGGCACGGCCCGTCTGCATCGGCACGTCGAGACCGTCGTAGATGCCGGGCTTCTGGGTGGACAGCCAGTCGAGCGCGCCCAGCAGGCGGTTGGCGGCAGTCGTATTGCCGCCGTCGGCGCGGCTGCCGCCGGGCAGGTCGGCACGGCTGGTGAGGGTGAGCTCGGGGTCGCCGTGCACGATCACCCGGTGGTCGCCAACGCCCTCGTCGGGATACGGCCAGTCCGGCGCGCATGACTCGTGGATGCGGGTGATGTGGTCGATGACGATCCGTTCGCGGCCGCCCGATTTCCCGATCACCTTCAGCCAGAAGGCGCCCTGAGTGCCCTTCTCGAACGGGCCCATGACGGTGTCGACGGACTCCTCGAGCGGCCTGCGCTCCACCTCCTCGGTGATCTCGTCGATCTCGAGGCCGAGGCCACGTCCGATGAGCCGAATGTTGCCGCCCCACACCATGGTCGGGATCGACGGCAACAGCATCATCGGCACGTCGTCCATCGACCCGCCGAAACCACACGACACCTTGACCGCATACGGCTGGTCGTAGGTGGAGTAGTCGAAGATCTCCTGGCAGTGGATCGTTCGGATCCGCGTGCACAACCCGGCGGCGATGACGGCCAGCGCATCGTTACCCCAGCCCGGATCCACACCGCTGACGAGCAAGGTCGCGCCACCCTCCTCGGCGGCACTGGTCAACCGGTCGACCCATTCCTCGGGCGCCGAGCGCGGGTCGTAGAGCGAGTACAGCGACGGCGTGACGACGTGCGAGCCGGCGCGCAGGCAGCGTTCGATGTCGTTGACCGCGTCGTCGGGGCGGATGTCGCCGGACGCCATGTAGGCCACCGCGTCGCAGTCGCCGAGCGCAGCGTCGACGTCGGTGGTGGCGATGACGCCGGTCGCCTGGTCAAGGCGTGCGAACGTCGACGCGTCCTTGCCCGCCTTGTCGGGCGACGACGTGATCACGCCCGACAGTTGCAACCCGGGAAACGCGGCTGCGCTCCGAATCGCCGTAGCCCCCATATTGCCTGTTCCCCACACTGCGACTCGAAGCACGCGATCACCCTAACCGGCCGCCCCGTGACGAGTTTCACAGTCCCTCGAAAGCACTCCGAAAGCGGGCGCCAACTGCGCTTTCACGCTCCCGACCAACCAGACGGTTACTTAGGCCGTGGAAATTGCTCGCGCACGCTTTGTGTTGAAGCTACTGAGCGGTATAGTTCAATCAAGTTACTGGTGGGTAACTTAGCCAAAAGTACCCAACCGCAAGTGGCATTCTCGACGAGGAGGAACAGTGAGCCACTATAAGAGCAACGTACGTGACCAGGAATTCAACCTGTTCGAGGTCTTCGGACTCGACAAGGTTCTCGGTACCGGCGACTACGCCGATATCGACGTCGACACCGCCCGCGAAATGCTCGGCGAGATGGCGAAACTGGCCGCAGGGCCGATCGCCGAATCGTTCGCCGATGCGGACCGCAATCCCCCGGTGTTCGACCCCAAGACGCACACCGTGACATTGCCCGAGTCGTTCAAGAAGTCGATGCGGGTGATGTTCGACGGTGGCTGGGACAAGGTCGGCGTGCTCGAGGAGCTCGGCGGTATGCCGATGCCCCGCTCGCTGCAGTGGGCCCTGATCGAACACATCCTCGGCGCGAACCCCGCGGCGTACATGTACGCGATGGGTTCGGGCATGGCCGAAATCTTCTACAAGAACGGCACCGACGAGCAGAAGAAGTGGGCCGTGCTGGCCGCCGAGCGCGGTTGGGGCGCCACCATGGTGCTGACCGAGCCCGACGCGGGCTCCGACGTCGGTGCAGGCCGCACCAAGGCCGTGCAGCAGGCTGACGGCACCTGGCACATCGACGGCGTCAAGCGCTTCATCACCTCGGGCGATTCCGACGACCTGTTCGAGAACATCATGCATCTGGTGCTGGCCCGCCCCGAGGGCGCAGGCCCTGGCACCAAGGGTCTGTCGCTGTTCTTCGTGCCGAAGTTCCACTTCGATCCCGAAACCGGCGAGCCCGGTGAGCGCAACGGCGTGTTCGTCACCAACGTCGAGCACAAGATGGGCCTCAAGGTCTCGGCCACGTGTGAGCTCTCGCTCGGCCAGCACGACGTTCCCGCCGTCGGCTGGCTCGTCGGCGAGGTGCACGACGGTATCGCGCAGATGTTCGACGTCATCGAGCAGGCTCGAATGATGGTGGGCACCAAGGCTATTGCGACGCTGTCGACCGGTTACCTCAACGCGCTCGAGTACGCGAAGGAACGCGTGCAGGGTGCCGACATGACGCAGATGACCGACAAGACGGCGCCACGTGTGACCATCACGCATCACCCTGATGTGCGTCGTTCGCTGATGACCCAGAAGGCATACGCCGAGGGCCTGCGCGCGCTGTACCTGTACACCGCGACCTATCAGGACTCCGCGGTCGCCAAGACCGTGCACGACGTCGACGCCGAGCTGGCGGTCAGGGTCAACGATCTGCTGCTGCCGATCGTCAAGGGTGTGGGCTCGGAGCAGGCGTACGCCAAGCTCACCGAGAGCCTGCAGACCTTCGGTGGTTCGGGCTTCCTGCAGGACTATCCGATCGAGCAGTACATCCGCGACGCCAAGATCGACTCGCTGTACGAGGGCACCACCGCCATCCAGGCGCAGGACTTCTTCTTCCGCAAGATCGTCCGCGACAAGGGTGCGGCGCTGGCCCACGTTGCAGGGCAGATCGAGCAGTTCGTCAAGAACGAGTCCGGTAACGGCCGGCTCAAGGCCGAGCGCGCACTGCTGGCGACCGCGCTTGAGGATGTGCAGGCCATGGCGGCCTCGCTGACCGGCTATCTGATGGCCGCGCAGGAGAACCCGGCCGAGCTGTACAAGGTCGGCCTCGGTTCGGTGCGCTTCCTGATGAGCGTCGGCGATCTGGTGATCGGCTGGCTGCTCGCCAAGCAGGCCGCGGTGGCGATCGAGGCGCTCGACAACGGCGCAAGCGGTGCCGATCGCGCGTTCTACGAGGGCAAGGTCGGCGTGGCATCGTTCTTCGCGAAGAACATGCTGCCGCTGCTGACCAGCACGCGCCTTATCGTCGAGAATCTCGACAACGATGTGATGGAGCTGGACGAGGCGGCCTTCTAAGCCTTCTGCCGCTTCGGAACCAAAACGCCCCCGGACTCTTCCCGGGGGCGTTTTGCGTATGCCGTCAAAGGCCCTGCGGCCCGGCCAGCAGACTGTCGATGCGACGAAACAGCCTCATGACGTTCGCCAGGGGGCGAAACGAGAAGCCGAGCCAGTATCTCAAGGACGAAGCAATCTTCACCTCGACGCCGCCGGATTCGGGCCCCCAGAGGGTGACGCCGACGCCGTCACCTGCCGACCAAATCGATATGCCTGTGGTGGCGTAAATGTGCCCGGACTCGGGCTCGGCCGAGCGGATGGTCATCTTTTCAGCGACCGCGGCGTCGCACACGGCGCGGAAGACCCGATCGTAGGGCTCGGAGAAGTGGCGGGTTTCCGACGAGGACCAATCCGATTCGAACACTCAGACATTATGGACGGTGCGCCTATCCCGAAAACGAAAAAGGGCGGGTTCGGGAGGACATCTAGGTGCGTCTCATTGATCTCGCGCGTCCGGCTTTCAACCCTGATGCCGGCTCTTCGGAATTGCCACTCCCGAACCCGTCGTGCGATCGACCGTACGCCTGTGACGGCGGTCACACAAGTGAATTTCGGCTTCAGGACTGCTTGCTGATCAGCAGCGCCCTCGTACGCGCACGCCCCTCGGACGACGCATCGAAGACAGACCCGGTGAACTCGTCGACGCCCGCGGCGCTGAGTTCGTCGAGGCGCTGCGAGACCGTCTGCTCGTCACCGATGATCGCCGCATCCTCGGGCCCGGCGTAGCCCTCGCGATCGAGCATCGCGCGGTAGGACGGCAGCGACCCGTAGACCGAGAACTCCTGTGCGGCCTGCTTCCGCGCCCCGTCGACGTCGTCGGTCACGGCGACCGGCAGCGACGCGGCGACCCGCACGGCCGACTCCGGGCGCCCCGCCTCGGCAGCGGCTCCGCGCAGTGTCGGCACGACGTGTTCGGCGAGGGTCTTGGGCCCGGTCATCCAGGTCAGCGTCCCGGCCGTGCGCCGTCCGGCAAGCCGCAGCATCTGCGGACCGAGCGCGGCAAGGTACAGTTCCGGCTCCGGCGCGGGAATCTGCAGCGCACCGCGGGCGGTCCAGATCTCACCCGCCGCGTTCGCCGGCTCGCCGGCCAACAGCGGTTGCAGACCGTCGAGGTATTCGCGCATCTGGCGCAGCGGCCTGTCCCACGAGACACCCCACATCCCCTCGGTCACCAGCCGATGGCTCATCCCGATGCCGAGCTTGAACCGGCCGTCACCGATCAGGCTCAGCGTCAGGGCTCTTTGAGCGAGCTGCATCGGATGTTGAGACTGGATCGGGATGACCGCCGAGCCGATCTCGATGCCGTCGACTTCCCGGAAGACGATGCCGAGGACCGTCGCGAGGTCCGCGTCGTAGGGCAGCTGGGCCATCCAGACGCGACGGAAACCCTCGTCACGCAGCTTGGCGACCGTGCCGACCAGGGAGTCCACCGGCGACGGTGCGCTCGCTGACAGTCCGACGATGCTGAGGCTGATATCCATGCCTCCCATCTAAGTACCGGCGTCGGCGGTGCGCGACGGCCTTCATCGAGGACGTTTCACCCGTCAGGGCGGGCTACCGCACCGTGAACCGGGTGAAGCCCTCGCGCGATTCGACGTCGATACAACCGCCGTGCGCTTCGGAGATCGACTCCACGATGGCCAATCCGAGACCAGAGCACCCCATCTCACGTGGTCTGCGCGCTTACCCGCCGGCGACAAATGTCGGCGCCAGCGGCGTGCCTGCCGTCGCATCGACGCGGAGCGCGCCGATACTGCGGGCCATGACGACCGAACTCGCCCGGCTGCAGAACTTCGGCCCGAACTGGTTCGCGTCGGTGATGGGCACCGGCATCGTGGCGACGGCCGGGGTCACGCTGCCGGTCCACGTGCCCGGACTGCACGTGTTCTCGCGGGTGGTGTGGGTGGTCGCGTCGGTGCTGCTGATTCTTCTGATCGTCGCCGTGACGATTCAGTGGGCGCGACATCCGACGGTGGCTCGCGGGCATGTGCGCAACCCGCAGATGACGCACTTCTACGGGGCCGCGCCGATGGCGCTGATGACCGTCGGATCGGGCGCGTTGCTGATCGGCAAGGACCTGATCGGCGAGCGCATCGCCGTGGATCTGGCGTGGGTGCTGTGGACGACGGGCACGATCGGCGGGTTGTTCACCGCCGCGACCATTCCGTTCCTGATGTTCACGCAACTCAACGTCGAACCGGATGCCGCCTTCGGCGGCTGGCTGATGCCGGTGGTGCCGCCGATGGTGTCCGCGGCCTCGGGTGCGCTGCTGATCCCTCACATGGCGGCGGGCACCGGCCGCACGACGATGCTCTACGGCTGCTACGCGATGTTCGGCCTGTCACTCGTGGCAGCGCTGATCATCATCTCGATGATCTGGAGCAGGCTCGCGCTGTTCGGCACGTCGGGCACCACCCGGGTGCCGACACTGTGGATCGTGCTCGGCCCACTGGGCCAGGGCATCACCGCCGCCGGCCTGCTCGGGGCGAATGCGGCGCTGGCCGTGCCGCCGGAACTGGCGAGCGGGATGAATGTGTTCGCGGTCCTGTTCGGTGTGCCCGTGTGGGGATTCGCGCTGCTGTGGATCGTGCTGGCGACCGAACTCACGGTCCGCACCCTGCGTCGCGGCATGCCGTTCGCGCTGACCTGGTGGAGCCTGACGTTCCCCGTTGGCACGTTCGTCACGGGCACCACGCAACTGGCCAACCACACCGCGCTGCCCGCATTCCGGATCGCCGCCGCGGTCGCCTACCTGGCGCTGTTGGGCACATGGGGACTGGTCGCTGTGCAAACCGCCCGCGGGAGCCTCGGCGGAGGCCTGTTCACTCCGCCCCCGGCCGCCGGGCCCATCAAGGCCAAAAAAGATCCGCCGCCGAACCCCTCAGTCGGCGGCAAGGTTTAGAGCCCCGTGCTGGCGTCGGGTCGGGGGGTCAGACGCCAACACGGAGCTATCCGGTGTATCGACATGTCCCACGGCGCCGTTACACACCTGACCGAACGAGTTTTGGCGTCCTGGGACTATGCCTCCAGGATCGCCGCGACGCCCTGCCCGCCTGCCGCGCAGATCGAGATCAGGCCACGCACGGGCTTGCCGGTTTCCTTCTTTTTCTCGGCCAGTTGCTTCGCCAGCTGCGCGACGATGCGGCCGCCGGTCGCCGCGAACGGGTGACCCGCTGCCAGCGATGAACCGTTGACGTTGAGCTTGGACCGATCGATGCTCCCGAGTGCCTTATCCAGTCCGAGGCGCTCCTTGCAGTACTCCTCGGACTCCCACGCCGCCAGCGTGGCCAGGACCACCGACGCGAAGGCCTCGTGGATCTCGTAGTAGTCGAAGTCAGCCAGGCTCAGACCGTTTCGTGCCAGCAGTCGCGGCACCGCGTAGGTGGGCGCCATCAGCAGGCCGTCGGGTCCATTCACGTAGTCCACGGCCGCGGTCTCACCGTCGACGAAGTACGCCAGCGGCTCGATGGAATGCGCGGCCGCCCACTCGTCGGTCCCAAGCAGCGCCACCGACGCGCCGTCGGTCAGCGGAGTCGAATTGCCCGCCGTCATCGTCGCGTCGCCGGCCTTCACCCCGAATACCGGCTTGAGGGTGGCCAGTTTCTCGGCTGATGAATCGGCGCGCAGGTTGTTGTCGCGGTAGACACCGAGGAATCCGGTGACGAGGTCGTCGAAGAACCCGCGGTCGTACGCGGCGGACATGTTGCGGTGGCTGGCAGCGGCCAGCTCGTCCTGATCGACGCGCTTGATGCCCATCTTCTTGGCGGTGATGGCGGCGTGTTCACCCATCGACAGCCCGGTGCGCGGCTCGCTGTTGACCGGGATCTCGACGCCGACCGACGCGGGCAGCTTGCCGACCAGCTTCAGCCGGTCCACGTTGGACTTGCTGCGTCGCAGCCCGAGCAGGACGCGTCGCAGATCGTCGCCGAACGCGATCGGTGCGTCCGAAGCGGTGTCAACGCCGCCCGCCGCGGCAACCTCGTAGCGGCCTGCGGCGACTCCGTCGGCGGCGGCGATGGTGGCCTGCAATCCCGTGCCGCACGCCTGCTGGATGTCGAACGCGGGCGTGTACGCCGACAGCGAGCTGCCGAGGACGCATTCGCGCATCAGGTTGAAATCGCGGCTGTGTTTGAGGACAGCGCCACCGATGACGGCGCCCAGCGTCTCGCCTGCCAGGTTGTACCGGTCGATCAGACCGTCCAGTGCGGCGGTGAACATATCCTGGTTGGACGCGTTGGCGTACGCGCCATCGGAGCGGACAAAAGGAATTCTGTTGCCGCCGAGGATTGCGACCGGTCGGCGGGTATCACTAGCCATGAGCCCCATAGTACCCACCCTTCTTACTCTGGAGTAAGTTCGTCCCCATGGCTACCGATCTGTACTCGCAAATCGTCCACTCGACGCCCGGATCGTTCCTCGCCAAGCAGCTCGGCGTCCCGCAGCCCGAGACGCTGCGCCGCTACCGCGCGGGTGATCCGCCCCTGGCAGGCACGCTGCTGATCGGCGGTGAGGGCCGCGTCGTGGAACCGCTGCGGACCGCGCTGTCCGAGGACTACGACGTCGTCTCCAACAACCTCGGCGGCCGCTGGGCCGACTCGTTCGGCGGGCTGGTGTACGACGCCACCGGCATCACCGAACCCGTGGAACTCAAGGGGCTGTACAAGTTCTTCACCCCGCTGCTGCGCAACCTGGGGTCGTCGGGACGGATCGTCGTCATCGGCACCACCCCTGACGACACCGGCAGCATCACCGAACGCATCGCGCAGCGCGCGCTCGAGGGGTTCACGCGCTCGCTCGGCAAGGAAGTGCGGGGCGGCGCCACCGTGAACCTCGTGTACCTGGCCGCCGATGCGAAGCCGGCCGCGACCGGACTCGAGTCGACGCTGCGGTTCCTGCTGTCGGGCAAGTCCGCCTACGTCGACGGCCAGGTGTTCCGGGTCGGCGCGGCCGATTCGGCGCCGCCCGCGGATTGGGATCGGCCGCTGGACGGCAAGATCGCCTTGGTGACGGGCGCCGCGCGCGGTATCGGCGCCACCATCGCCGAGGTGTTCGCGCGTGACGGCGCCAGCGTGATCGCCGTGGACGTGGAGGGCTCCCACGAGGATCTCGGGAACGTTGCCGCCAAGGTCGGCGCGACGGCGCTCACGCTCGACGTCACCGCCGATGACGCAGTGGACCGGATCGCCGAACACATGCGCGAGCACTACCACGGTTCGGCGCTCGACATCCTCGTCAACAACGCAGGTATCACCCGCGACAAGCTCCTCGCCAACATGGACGAAGCGCGCTGGGATTCCGTCGTCGCCGTCAATCTCCTTGCCCCGCTTCGGCTTACCGAAGGGCTCGTGGACAAGGGAACAATCAGCGAGGGCGGCAGAGTGGTCGGACTGTCCTCGATGGCAGGCATCGCCGGCAACCGCGGACAGACGAACTACGCCGCCACCAAGGCGGGCATGATCGGTCTGACCGACGCGCTGTCGGCCGAGTATGTCGACAAGGGCATCACCGTCAACGCCGTCGCACCCGGCTTCATCGAGACCAAGATGACCGAGGCCATCCCGCTGGCGACACGTGAGGTGGGCCGCAGGCTCAACTCGCTGTACCAGGGCGGCCAGCCGGTCGACGTCGCCGAGACCATCGCCTACTTCGCCAGTCCCGCATCCAATGCCGTCACCGGCAACACCATTCGGGTGTGCGGCCAGGCGATGCTGGGGGCCTAGGGTGACCCAACCGTCGGGACTGAGAAACCTGGTGCGCGCCGCAGCGGGTGCGCTGCCGTTCGTACCCCGCAGCGAAACGCTGCCCGACCGCGCGCTGACCGTCGAGGATCTGCCGATCGACAGTGCGAACGTGGCGGCGTACGCGGCGGTGACCGGACTGCGATTCGGCGACGCGGTGCCGCTGACCTACCCCTTCGCGTTCACGTTCCCGACCGTCATGTCGCTGGTCACCGGGTTCGATTTCCCCTTCCCCGCAATGGGTTCGGTCCATATCGAGAACCACATCACCCAGTACCGCCCGATCCTGGTGACGGACAAGGTCTCGGCGAAGGTGCACGCGGAGAACATTCGTGAGCACCGGCGCGGTCTGCTGGTCGACATCGTCACCGACGTCAGCGTTGGCAACGACAAGGCCTGGCACCAGGTGACGACGTTCCTGCACCAGCAGAAGACCAGCCTGTCCGACGAGCCGAAGTCCCCGCCGCAGAAGAAGGCGAAACTCGGGCCGCCGAACGCGCTGCTGCGCATCACGCCCGGTCAGATCCGCCACTATGCGTCCGTGGGCGGCGACCACAATCCGATTCACACCAACCCGATCGCGGCCAAACTGTTCGGCTTCCCGACGGTGATCGCGCACGGAATGTTCAGCGCCGCAGCAGTTCTGGCGAACATCGAGGGTCAGCTGCCGGATGCGGTGAAGTATTCGGTGCGCTTCGCCAAGCCAGTGGTGCTTCCCGCCCGCGCGGGACTGTACGTCGATCGCGTCACCGACGGGTGGGAACTCACCCTGCGCCACGCGAGCAACGGCGACCCGCATCTCAAGGGGACGGTGACCGCGCTCTAGCTGGCGGTGGCGGCGGGCGCGTCCTTATCGAACCCCGGGTCGCTTCGCTCCTGCCCGCCGGTGTCGGACTGCTTGCCCTTCAGGCCCCGCCAGAAGAGGTTGATCATCAGCTCGGCGGCCTCGTCGACGCCCGCGTCGCCGGTGCTGACTCGCGCGGCGATGGCCTCACCGGCACCCACCAGCGCGACGGCCATCATGTCGAAATCGGTGTCCGGCTCCGGATTTCGCGTGCCGGACTGCAGCAGCCTGCCGACGAGCTCGATGATCCGCTCCCGCCCCTCGCGAACGGTGTGCGCGAACGCCTGCGAGCTGGTGGCCTGGTTGTAGAGCACCATCCACGACGCCCGGTTGGTGTCGATATAGGTCAGGAACGCCAGAACGGCGTTGCGCAGTAGATCTTTCGGGCTCTGTTTGAAGTCGATCTTGTCGCGGACGTCTTCGACGAAGCGGGACAGCTCACGGTCCAGGCACGCGCCGAACAGCTCCTCCTTGGAGCCGTAGTACAGGTACAGCATGGGTTTGGAGATCTTGGCTTCGGCCGCGATAGCATCCATCGACGTCTCGTGATAGCCGTTCACCGAGAAAATCTGCACGGCCGCATCGAGCATCTGCTGCTCACGCACCGCACGCGGCAACCGCTTCGTCCCACCGGCCATTACTCCAGAGTAAGCAATGGGCGAACTGCGAGCGTCAGCAACGCGGGTTGGGCCCCTTGACCGCCGCCATGCGCAGCACCGATGCATCCACCTGGGGCATCGACAGTTCGCCCGCGGCGACCGCCTTCTCCAGCCTGTCCAGTACCGCGGGCACCTCGTCGGTGGTCACCCACAACGCCGTGTCGGCGCCGGCCTGCAGTCCGCGAAGCGCGGCGTCAGGGACCCCGAGACGATCGGAGATCGCCTGCATCGACGACAGGTCATCGGTGAAGACGGGGCCGTTGAAAGGCGGGCCGCCGTAGCCACCGGAGCGCAGCAGCCCATAGGCGCTCGGACTCAGGCTGGCCGGTTCGTTGCCGGTGAGTCCGGGGACCTGCATGTGACCGACCATCACGCCGACCGGCAGCTGCGCGTTCAGCGTGCGGTACGGAACCAAATCCGCGTTCTGCAGGTCGGCGATCGGCGGCGTCGTGACGCTGCCGGTGTGCGAGTCACCCGACCCGTTCCCGTGTCCCGGGAAATGCTTGAGCACAGGCAACAGTCCGGCGTCTCGCAGACCGCGGGCGTAGGCGCCCGCGAAGTCGGTGACCACGGCCGGGTCCTTACCGAAGGACCGGTCGCCGATCACGGTGTCATCCGGCGCATCGGAGACGTCGACCACCGGCGCGAAGTCGATCGTGATGCCGAGGCCCCGCATGGCCTGGCCGCGTTGCAGCGCGATGGCGTACACCTGCTCGGGCGTCTGGGTCTGTGCCAGCACCCTCGCCGACGGCTGGGTGCCGATCACCGAGGACAGCCGCGACACCCGGCCGCCCTCCTCGTCGACGCTGACCGCAAGGGGCAGCGGGGCCGCCGACTTCGCGATCTCGGTCAGCGAGCCGTCGGACACCATCGCCAGGTCCGTCCAGCTGCCGATCATGATGCCGCCGACGTGGTGCGACTCGACGACGGACCGGGCGTCGGCCGCGTCTTTCACGCCGACCATCAGCAGCTGCGCCAACTTGTCGCGGGTCGAGAGCTGCGACAACAGCGCCGGCCCCTCGCCGCACGCGGGGGGCGGGATGAGCACAGGGGCCTGCGGCACGGACGTCGCCGCCATCGACGGGTTCGGGGCCTCCTGATCCGCGCCGGTCGAGCAGGCGGACAGGAGCGCGGGCAGTGCCATGGCCGCACACAGCGCACGCAGCCCCGAACCAATTGAAACCATGGGCCCCGAGACTAGTAGGAAACGAATCCGCATTCGATCCCCCGGTCGGTGAGCCAGCTCCGCTCGCCCCGCTCGACAGCGGGCATGGCAAATATTGTCTGCTACTTTGGCCGAATGGATCGGTTTCTCGTGCCCGCCGCGGCCAGCATCGTTGTCGGCCTGCTGCTGGGTGCGGCCGCCGTGTTCGGGGTGACACTGATGGTGCAACAGGACAACAGAGCTCCGCTGCAGGCGGGCGACCCGGCGTCATCGGTGCTCAACAGGGTTGAGTACGGCGACAGAAGTTAACGAGACGCCGTCCCCCTGCCCTTCGGGCGGGCGGTGCCCCCAGTCGCGGCGCTGGCTATGGGTGGTCGCTGCGGCGGCGCTGATCCTGACGTTCGCCCAGTCACCCGGACAGATCTCACCCGACACCAAGCTCGACCTGACCGCCAACCCGCTGCGGTTCCTGACTCGCGCATTCAACCTATGGAACAGCGAACTGCCTTTCGGGCAGGCGCAGAACCAGGCCTACGGCTATCTGTTTCCCCACGGCACCTTCTTTCTCGCCGGCGATGTGCTCGGACTACCCGACTGGGTGACCCAGCGGCTGTGGTGGGCGCTGCTTCTGGTGGTCGGCTTCTGGGGGTTTCTGCGCGTCGCCGAAGCACTGAACGACGGGCGGGGCATCGGCACCGCCAACTCGCGGGTCATCGCCGCCGTCGCATTCGCGTTGTCGCCCCGGGTGCTGACCACCATCGGGGCGATCTCGTCCGAGACGCTGCCGATGATGCTGGCGCCGTGGGTGCTGCTGCCGGTGATCCTCGCCCTCCGGGGCACAAGCGGGTCCATTCGCGTGCTGGCCGCCCGGTCGGCGGTGGCCATCGCATTGATGGGCGCTGTGAACGCCGTCGCGACCCTGACCGCCTGCATGGTGGCCGCGATCTGGCTGGTCTTTCACAAGCCGAACCGGCTGTGGTGGCGCTTCGCCGGCTGGTGGGCGTTGTGCATCGTGCTCGCGGTGCTGTGGTGGGTGGTCGCGCTCATACTGCTCGGCCGGGTCAGCCCGCCGTTCCTGGACTACATCGAATCCTCGGGCGTGACCACGCGCTGGATGTCGTTGACCGAGATGCTTCGCGGCACCGACGTCTGGACACCGTTCGTGGCGCCGAACGCCACCGCGGGCGCCTCCTTGGTGACGGGTTCGGTCGCGGTGCTCGCGACAACGCTGGTGGCGGCCGCCGGTCTGGCAGGGCTGGCCCTGCGGTCGATGCCTGCGCGCGGACGGCTCGTCACCATCCTGCTGGTCGGGGTCGCCGTGCTGGCTGTGGGATATTCCGGCGGTCTGGGATCGCCTGTGGCCCTTACCGTTCAGGCCTTCCTGGACGCGGACGGCACACCGTTGCGCAATATCCACAAACTCGAACCGCTGCTGCGGCTGCCGATCGCGTTGGGTCTGGCGCATCTATTGGGCCGCGTCCCGCTTCCCGGAAGCGTGCCACGCGCGGTGTGGCGCGATGCGCTCGCCCATCCCGAACGCGACCGCCGAATCGCCGTCGGCGTCGTCGTCCTGGTCGCACTGACCGCCGCGACCTCGCTGGCCTGGACCGGTCGCCTTACGCCGCCCGGCGCGTTCGACGCGATCCCGCAGTATTGGCACGACGCCGCCGACTGGCTCGACGAGCACAACGACTCCGGACGTGTCCTGGTGGCACCGGGCGCCCCGTTCGCCACCCAGGTGTGGGGCACCAGCCACGACGAGCCGCTGCAGGTGCTCGGCGACAGCGCGTGGGGAGTGCGGGATTCGATTCCGCTGACTCCGCCGGGAACCATCCGGGCCCTGGACTCCGTACAGCGTCTGTTCGCCGCCGGTCGTCCATCCGCAGGACTGGCGGATTCCCTTGCTCGCCAAGGTATCTCGTATGTCGTCGTGCGCAACGATCTGGATCCCGAGACGTCGCGCTCGGCGCGGCCGGTGTTGGTGCACCGCGCGATCGAGGGGTCGCCGGGTCTGCAGCGGGTCGCTGAGTTCGGCGATCCGGTCGGACCGGGCACGTTGTCCGGATTCATCACCGACAGCGGCCTGCGACCGCGCTACCCCGCCGTCGAGATCTACCGGGTGAACGCGGCCGCGCCTGCCGTCCCGGTGACGCCGTACCTCACCGACACCGACGCGATGGCCCGCGTCGACGGCGCGCCCGAGGTGCTGCTGCGCCTCGACGAGCGACGCCGCCTGCTCGGACAGCCTCCGCTGGGGCCGATGCTGCTGACGGCGGATGCGCAGGAGGCGGGCCTTGCCACGCCGCCGGGGACCGGCGTCATCGTGACCGACACCCCGCTCGCCAGAGAAATCGACTACGGCCGCGTCGACGACCACTCGTCGGCGATCCGAACGCCCGACGATCCGCGGCACACGTTCAACCGCGTGATGGACTACCCGACTCCGGGCGCCGACACGGTCTACGGGCAGTGGTCCGGTGGACGTGTCTCGGTGTCGAGTTCGGCGTCGGACTCGACCGCACTGCCCAACGTGGCGCCCGCGACCGGACCGGCGGCGGCCATCGACGGCGACTCGTCGACGAGCTGGGTGTCCAACGCGTTGCAGTCGGCGATCGGCCAATGGCTGCAGGTCGATTTCGACCATCCCGTCACGAACGCCACGATCACCATCACGCCTAGTGCGACGGCCGTCGGCGCACAGGTTCGTCGCATCGAGGTCGCCACCGTCAACGGCACCAGCACGATGCGCTTCGACGAGGCGGGCAAGCCTCTGACCGTCGCGCTGCCGTACGGCGAGTCGCCATGGGTGCGGATCACCGCCGTGGCCACCGATGACGGCTCCTCGGGTGTGCAGTTCGGCGTCACCGACTTCGCCGTCACGCAGTACGACGCCAACGGGTTCGCACACCCCGTCGCGCTGCGGCACACGGTGTCAGTGCCGGGGCCGCCGCCGGATTCTGCTGTTGCGCAATGGGATCTGGGATCCGAGCTGCTGGGCCGGCCCGGCTGCGCGGAAAGTCCGAACGGCATTCGCTGCGCTGCGGCAATGGCGTTGTCGCCGGAGGAGCCGGTGAACCTGAGCAGGACGCTCACGGTTCCGGAACCGACGGCGGTGACTCCGACCGTGTGGGTGCGCGCTCGCCAGGGCCCCAACCTCGCCGACCTGATCAGAGCGCCCGGCACTGCGCGTGCCACCGGAGACGCGGACCCGATCGACGTTCTGGGTTCGGCGTACGCCGCGGCCGACGGAGACCCGGCCACGGCGTGGACCGCGCGGCAGAGCGTCGTACAACACAAGGCACCACCCACCCTCATCCTGACGCTGCCCGCCCGCCGTGAGGTGGCCGCAGTACAGCTGACGCCCAGTTCGTCTGAACTTCCTGCACATCCGACGCTCGTGGCCATCGACCTCGGCGACGGACCACAGGTACGCAGGCTGGCCGGCGACGCCGGAACGCAGACCCTCGACCTCAAGCCCCGCGTCACGGACACCGTGAAGGTTTCGATCCTGGACTGGGACGACATCATCGACCGCACCGCGCTGGGGTTCGACCAACTCAAGCCTCCCGGCCTGGCCGAGGTGACGGCACTGGACGCACAGGGTGCCCCGATCGCCGCAGCCGACGCGGCGCGCAACCGGAACCGGACCATCGAATTACCTTGCGGCCGTGGGCCGATCATCGGTGTCGCCGGACAGTTCGTGCAGACGTCGATGAGAACAACCGTGGGCGCGCTCCTCGACGGCGAACCCGTTGCAGCCAAACCCTGCCAGGCCGGGCCGATCGTGCTGCCAGCCGGACAGCAGGAACTGCTGATCAGCCCCGGTGCCGCGTTCACCGCCGACGGAGTGCAGCTCGACGGCCCACTGGCGGGTCGAATTCATTCCGCGGCAACGATTCCCGTGAAAGTCGACACGTGGACCGCCGACCACCGAGAGGTGGACGTCGCGTCGTCGGGGGTGTCGCGGGTGCTTACCGTCCCCGAAAGCGTGAACCCGGGCTGGGTCGCGCACCGCGCCGACGGCACCCTGCTGACTCCGGTCACCGTCAACGGGTGGCAGCAGGGCTGGGTTCTGCCGCCGGGCACCGAGGGACCCGT
This sequence comes from Mycobacterium sp. 2YAF39, assembly GCF_052114565.1. Taxonomy (NCBI): domain Bacteria; kingdom Bacillati; phylum Actinomycetota; class Actinomycetes; order Mycobacteriales; family Mycobacteriaceae; genus Mycobacterium; species Mycobacterium sp. 2YAF39. Next base: position 62,336 of record NZ_JBFREZ010000014.1, on the reverse strand, counting down.
CACGCTCACCTTCCCGTCGAACACGCCGTACCGGGTCGGGCTGATCGGCGGCCTCGCCCTCCTGCCGGTACTCGCTCTGCTGGCGTTCCTGCCTGTCCGCCGCCGCCCCGAGCCGGACGAGCCCGCGCTCCCGTGGCGGCCGGGGCGCTGGCCGGTGACCGCCGCGGTGCTTGCGGTCGGTGGCGTCATCTCCGGGGTGGCGGGCGTCGTCGTTGTCGGCATCGCCGTCGGGCTGCGCTATCTACTGCGCAACCGCGAAAGACTTTGCGACGCCATCACGGTCACGGCGACGGCGGGCGGGCTGATCTTGGCCGGGGCCGTGCTCAGCCAGAACCCGTGGCGATCGGTCGACGGATACGTCGGCCACTCGGCCGGGCTGCAACTGCTTGCTCTCATCTCGGTAGCGATGCTGGCCGCCTCGGTCGTACCGGACGATCGCCACCATTTCATAGCCGCGGAGTCCGCCGACCCCTAGCATCGGCTATGTGCCGCAGCTGAATACCGCCCGGGGAGAGATCGCGACCACCGACCTGGGGGTCACGCTGATGCATGAACACGTCTTCGTGTTGTCCCCCGAAATCCATGCCAACTATCCCGAAGTGTGGGGCGACGAGGCCAAACGCCAGGCCGATGCGGTCACCCGACTCAATGAACTCAAAGCGCGGGGCGTTGACACCATCGTGGATCTCACCGTCATCGGTCTCGGTCGCTACATTCCGCGCATCGCGAAGATCGCCGAGCAGACCGACATCAACATCGTGGTGGCCACGGGCGTCTACACCTACAACGACGTGCCGATGTATTTCCACTTCAGCGGACCCGACACGCCGCTGGGCGAGCCGATGGTCGACATGTTCGTCAACGACATCGAGAAAGGCATTGCGGGCACCAGCATCAAGGCCGCGATCCTCAAATGCGCCACCGACGAACCCGGGGTGACGCCCGGCGTCGAGCGGGTGTTGCGCGCGGTGGCGCAGGCGCACCGGCGCACGGGTGTGCCGATCTCGACGCACACCCACGCGGCCACCCGTCGCGGTCTCGAACAGCAGCGGATCTTCGCCGAGGAGGGTGTGGACCTGAGTCGGGTCGTCATCGGTCACTCGGGCGACAGCACCGACCTCGGCTACCTCGAGGAGCTCATCGGCGCAGGGTCCTACATCGGCATGGACCGCTTCGGCGTCGATGTCTTCCTCGGATTCGAGGACCGGGTCAACACCGTCGCGCAGATGTGCGAGCGCGGCCACGCCGACAAGATGGTGCTCTCGCACGACGCGGCGTGCCTGATGGACTGGCTGCCCGAGGACATGGTGCCGGTGGTCATGCCGAACTGGCATTACCTGCATATCCACAACGACGTCATCCCGGCGTTGAAGGAACGAGGGGTCACCGACGAACAGCTCACCACGATGCTCGTCGACAATCCGCGCCGGATCTTCGAGGCGCAGGGCGCCTACTGATGGCCGACATTCCCGCGATCGGCACGGAGTTCTCCCGCCTGGCCGGGCTGGCACCCGACGAGCCTGCGGTCAGCTGCGGTGGACGGACACTGACCCGCGGCGAACTCGACAGCTCGACCAACCGCCTGGCCCGCGCGTACGCGGCCCTCGGGGTCGGCCACGGCGATTACGTCACCATCGTGCTGCCCAATTCCATCGAGTGGATCCAGGCCGCGCTGGCGACGTGGAAGCTCGGCGCGGTCCCCCAGCCGCTGTCGGCGCGGCTGCCCGACGAGGAACTGAAGGGGCTGCTCGAGCTCAAGCCAAGGGCTCTACTCGTGGGCCGGGCCGATCCGAGCGGCGTAATCCCCAGCGTGCCAGGCGATTACATTCCCGACGCCGGACTATCGGAGGCCCCGCTGCCCGAGGCCGTTTCACCGGCGTGGAAGGCGCTGGGATCAGGTGGCAGCACCGGCAGGCCCAAGCTCATCGAGGCAGGCGGTGACAGCCGATACCCCGGTGCGCTCGCCGGCTATGGAATGGGAGCGCAGGAGGGCGACACCCAGTTGGTCGCCGTCCCGCTGAGCCATAACACCGGCATGACGGTCGCGACGATCGGTTTGTTGATGGGGCATCACCTCGTGCTGATGCCCAGGTTCGACTCCGCCGAATTCCTCCGGCTGATCACCGAACATCGTGTCTCGTTCCTCGTGGCGGTGCCGACCATCATGCAGCGGCTCCTGCCGGCATACCGAGCCGATCCCAATGCTTACGACCTGTCATCGATCCGGCGGCTTTGGCATGTCGGCGCGGCGTGCCCGCCCGCCGTCAAGGAGGCGTGGATCGATCTGCTCGGTCCCGAAGCGATCTGGGAGTTGTACGGGGGCACCGAACTTCAAGCCCTCACGTTCATCTCGGGCGAACAGTGGCTGGCCCACCCGGGTTCGGTCGGTGTGGTGGTCGCAGGCGAGATGAAGGTGCTCGACGACGACGGAAACGAATGCCCACCGGGTGTCAGCGGCGAGATCTACATGCGCCCAGCACCGGGAAGCGAACCGACCTACCGCTACATCGGCGCCACCGCGAAGCAGCGCGACGGCTGGGACTCGCTGGGTGATCTCGGGTATTTCGACGAGGACGGCTTCCTCTATCTCAACGACCGGCGCGTCGACATGTTCACCGTCGGCGGCCGAAACGTCTACCCCGCCGAGATCGAGTCGGCGCTGTCGGCGCATCCGGATGTGCTGTCCTGCTTGGTCGTCGGCGTTCCCGACGAGGATCTGGGCCAGGTGCCCTACGCCATCGTGCAGGCCGACGGGCTCGACGAGGCGTCGGTGATCGCGTTCCTGACCGACCGCATCGCCGGCTACAAGGTCCCTCGGACGGTGGAGTTCAGCGACACCCCGCTGCGCGACGACGCAGGCAAGGCCCGCCGGTCGGCCGTCCGCGACGAGATCATCTCGCGACGGCAGGCTCAGGCTCGTCGGTGACCGAGTCCCCCTGCCCTTCGGGCGGGTGGTGCCCCCAGTCCAGCGGCGAGGGATCGTTTCGTCTCTCCCAGCGCCGCAAGGCGTTACGGCACGGCGACTCGACCAACGCGTAGCTGACCGCCGCGATCGCGAACCCGAACACCACCGTCAGCAGGAGCACGATCGGCATGTGCCCGTTGAAGGCGAACTCACCGATCACCGGGAACACCATCGCCAGCGCCGCAAGGTGCCAGACGAACAAGCCGTAGGACCATCGACCCAGCGTCACCATCGTCGCGCTGCCAAGAAGTCGGTGCCGGGTGTCGGGCCGGTCCAGGACCAGCGGGGCGATCAGCGCCGCGGCCAGCACGGCTCCCATTGCGATCTTCACGACGAACTGGCTGACGGTTCCGGGGGTCAGTCCCTCCGGGCCTGCCAGCGGTGAGGCCGCCACCACGAACGCCGCGATGGCCACCAGCGCCATCGGCACCCGCCGCCGCGCCAGTCGGTGCGCCCATCCGACGGGCATGACCGTGAGCTCGGCCAGCAGCATCCCGGCGGCGAACCAGGAGAAGAACGCGGGCGGCCAGTTGAGCGGGTTGACGCCGAACGGGGCCGAGAACGGGATCAGGCCCCAGGCCAGGCTGGCCATGGCCGTGGCCGCGATGACCGGTATGCGGGCGCGCACCGGCAGCCGTCGTGCCAGCAGCGCCAGCAACGGCAGCGCGAAATAGAACGCGACTTCGACCGAGAGACTCCACATCTGGGTCAGGCCGGCGGTCAGGGTCAGCGGCACATAGATCTGGGTCAGTGTCAGGTTGGCCAGCCAGACGGTCAGATCGGCCTTCGCCTCGGGCAGCAGCGACAAAATGACCACGACGGCGACGATGTAGCCGGGCATGATGCGCACGATCCGGGACCGCAGGTAGTGGCCGGTGGGCGGGATGGGCCGCATACCGCGTGCCGCGGCGGCGTGGCCGCGCCACAGCAGGAACCCCGACAGCGCGAAGAACACGGCAACGGCGAGGTCGAACCTGCCGAAGAACCGGCCCGTGACTCCGCCGGTGTGGCCGGTCTGGAAGGCGACGTGGGTGACGACCACGCCGACCGCCGCGCAGGCGCGCATCCCCTCGACGGCGGGGAGGAACCCACGCGTGCCGCCGACGGAGCTCTCGGCGTTACCCGTGTCGGTGGTGGATTCCGTCACGACATCAGTGTGCCGGGTGCGACGAAAGACGCTGAATACGGGTACACAGGCGGCCATGGGTAGATGCATCCGGACTAAACATCGACCTTAACTTGGGCTGTTAGGGTCGTACGGGTTTGCGGGACTCACCGCAGGTGAAGGAGGCACGGTTTGAACCGCGCGGTGGCGCTGCGTATCGCGGCTTGCGGAATCATGGGCTTGGGCGCTGCCTTGTTGATAGCCGCGCTGTTGCTGTCTACCTACACCCAAAGCAAGATCGCCAAGGTTCCGCTGAACCTGGACACCACGCTGATCAGTGACGGCACCGGGACGGCGTTCGATCCCGTCTCCCTGAACGCGCAGAAGTTCGTCGTGGACCGCGATGTGCCGCTGAATCTGCAGGAGCAGATCTCGGTGGAGGCGCCGTCGAATGCGGACGTGGTGACCCTTCAGGTCGGCAGTACGCTCCGGCGCACCGATAAGCAGAAGGACGAGGGCCTGCTGCTCGCACTGGTCGACACGGTCACGGTCAACCGCCAGACGGCAGAAGCGGTGTCCAGCGAAAGCAACCCCGGCGGTGCGGTGCAGAAGCCGCGGGCCATCGACGATGACCAGCCGCCGACCAATATCGCGCTGCCGCACACCGGATTGACCTACCGATTCCCGTTCGACACCGAAAAGCGGACATATCCGGTCTTCGACCCGATCGCGCAGAAGGAGTTCGACGCCAACTACGACGGCGAGGAAGACGTCAACGGTCTGACCGCGTACCGGTTCAGCCAGAACGTCGGCTACGACGCGGACGGCAAGCTCGTCGAGCCGGTCAAGTACTCCTCACTGCTCGACGACGACGCCGACAGCGAGGTCACCGCGACCGCGTCGATGTGGGGCATCCCCGGCGAACCCGACGAGTCGATCACGATGACCCGCTATTACGCCGCGCAACGCACGTTCTGGGTCGATCCGGTGTCGGGCACCATCGTCAAGAAAGAAGAACACGGCTACCACTACTACGCTCGTGAGCCGCTCAAGCCCGAGGTGACCTTCGTCGACTTCAAGGTCTCCTACAACGAAGACACGGTCGAATCCCAGGTCGCCAGCGCCAGAGACGAGCGGGACCGGGTGGGGTTGTGGGGTCGCATCCTGCCCATCTCGTTCATCGCCATCGGCCTGGTGTCCCTCGTCGGTGGTGCACTGCTGGGCTCCTTCAGCCTGCGGGCCGAGTCCGCACTCATCGATCCGGGACTCGACGAGGCCGACCACAGCTTCTTCGACACCCAGGGGATGAAAGTGCCGGGGGCGGAGGCCAAGACCGAGAAGCTGCCTGCGCAAAAGCCGACCGATCTGCCACCGGACAGACCGGTCTGACCGCGCGCTTTTCAGCGCCCACCCGGGCGCGATCACTGGTTGCGCCCGCCTACGCGCTGGTGCTGTCCCTGGCCGTGACCGCGCCACTGTTCGCGCCGGGTTATCTGCTGCTTCGCGATGCGGTGTCGACTCCGCGCTCGTATCTGTCGGATGCCGCGCTGGGGCTTTCGGAGGCTGCGCCCCGCGCGCTGCCGCAGGATTTCGCCGTGGCGTTGGCCTCGACGCTGATCGACGGCGGGGTGGCCGTCAAGCTGCTGTTGGCCGCCGGGCTGTGGCTGGCGGGCTGGGGCGCGGCGCGCCTGGCGGCAGCGGTACTGCCGGACACGGGCCTGGCCGGCCAGTGCGTCGCCGCGACGCTCGCGATCTGGAATCCGTATGTCGCAGAGCGCCTTCTGCAGGGGCACTGGAGCTTGATCGTGGGCTACGGGTGTCTGCCGTGGGTGGCGACCGCCATGCTGCGGTTGCGTGAGCCGCGACCGGGGTGGACCGATGTGGGCGCGCTGGTGTTCTGGATCGCCCTCGCAGGGTTGACGCCCACCGGGCTGATGCTCGCCGCCACCGTCGCGCTGGCGTGCGTGTTCGCACCGGGTGCGGGCTGGGCACGGTGGCGGTGTGCGGCGGTGACGCTCGGCACCGCGCTGGCCGCAGCGCTGCCGTGGCTGACCGCCGCGGTCGTGGCGAGTTCGTTGGCGCCGTCACAGGCCGAGGGGGTCGCGGCGTTCGCGGCGCGTGCCGAGCCCGGCCTCGGCACGCTCGGGACACTCGCCAGCCTCGGCGGGATCTGGAACAGCGAAGCCGTACCGTCATCTCGCACAACGCTTTTCGCTATTGCCGCAGCGATCGTACTACTCGGTGTGGTCGTGTTGGGGTTACCGGTAGCAGCTCGCCGCCCGGCCGCCGTGCCATTGCTGTGCCTTGCCGCCCTTGCGATCGTGGTGCCCGCGGTGATGGCGACCGGCCCCGGGTTGGCAGCCGTCGAGGCAACGGTGCGAACACTGCCTGGGCTCGGCGTGCTGCGCGACGCGCAGAAGTGGGTCGCGTTGGCAGTCCCCGGTTACGCGCTCGCGGGAGCGGCAGCGGTCGTGACACTGCGGCAACGACTTCCGGCAGCCGCAACGGCCCTCATCTGCTGTGCCGCACTGATCGCCACGCTGCCCGATCTTGCGTGGGGGGTGGGCGGCAAGGTCGCGCCGGTGACCTACCCGTCGGGGTGGGTGTCCGCCGCGTCGATCATCAACGCCGACCCGCGCCCCGTCGCCGTCCTGCCCGTCGACAGCATGCGGCGCTTCGAGTGGGCGGGCGATGCGCCGGTGCTCGACCCGTTGCCGCGCTGGGTGCGGGCCGACGTGTTGTCGACCGGCGACCTGTCGATCGGCGGCAGGACGGTGCCCGGCGAGGGTGAACGCGCCCGCGCCGTGCAGCAGATGTTGTTGGACGGCGCCGATCGCGACCAACTGGCTGACGCCGGGGTGGGCTGGGTGGTCATCGAATCCGGCGGCGCCGCAGATACTTTGGCGCTGCCGGTCGCCTACCACGACGATGACCTCACGCTCTACCGCGTGGGCGGTGACCTACCCCATGCGCATGGACGCGGCATCATGTTGGCAGCGCATCTCGTCTGGCTGGCGCTGCTGCTTGGCGGGTTGGCGGCGTTGATTGGTCGAGCCGCGACGAGAGCTAGACGACGCCGCTGACCGGTGTGCCTGCGTTGACGGCGTCCAACACGGTGCGCATCGCGTCGGTGCTCTGCCGCCACGAGAACTCACCGCTGCGCACTACGGCCTTGGCGCCGAGCTGGTCGCGAAGCACCGGATCGGTCAACAGATCCGCGAGCGCGTCGACGAGACCGCCGCGATCGTCGACAAGCAGGCCGGTGACCCCGTCGACGATCGAATCGGTCAGCCCGCCCGACGACCGGTAGCCGATCGTGGGCACACCGTGCTGGCCCGCCTCGATCACGGCCAGCGCCCAACCCTCTTTGCGCGACGGCAGCACATGGACCCAACACTGCTGCAGGACATCGTGTTTGGTGACCTCGTCGACGTGTCCGTGAAACGTCATCGCGTCGGAGATCCCCAGCAACTCGGCGTGTTCCACCAGGCGCTCGTCCCACCAGCCACCGCCGAGCACATCCAGGTGCACGTCCGGAATTCGCGGGCGCAGTTCGGCGATCGCCTCGAGTGCGTCCTCGATCTGCTTGTGCGGTACCAGACGGGACAACACGACGACCCTGGGCGTCGCCGACCGCGGCGCGGTCAGGCTGGCAGGCGGTGCCTCGTCGAGACCGTTGCGCACGACCGCGATCCGGCCGGGATGCACACCGAGCGCGGACAGATCCCGCGCCGACGGCAGCGACACCGTGACGTACTGATTGCGGCGGTGAAGCCACGGCGACAGTCGCGACTCCACGAACCAGCCGAAGCGGCCGAGCACGGGACCGGCGACGGGCCACTGCTCGCGATGACAATGATGTACCAGCACGGCGACGCGGCGCCCGTAGGCAAGTCGCGCGAGGAACGGAATCCCGTTCTGGGAGTCGATCACCACGTCGGGACGGACCTTGCGCAGCGGGCCGAGACCGATACGGGCGAGAACCATCGACAGCCCCGCCCAGACGTAGATGGAGTAGGAGCCGCCGCCTCGGCTCACGCGCACCCCGTCGACGATCTCGCGCCGCGCCGAACCCGGGTAGCGCGCGGTCCGCAGGGTCACATCGACACCCGACGCCGCGAGTTGCGCGCCGATGCGCTGCAGATACGTCTCGCTGCCGCCGCCTTGCGGGTGGCCGGTATCGCGCCAGCACAACAGCAGCACGGAGCGAACACCTCGGTCGGACATCCCGTTCACACTAGCTGCTGGTTAATGTCCCCTGATGGCCGTTACCGACCTCTTCGCCCGCCGGGCGACGCTGTCGCGGTCGGTGCGACTACTGCGGGAGTTCCGGTACGAGCAACCCGATCCGGCGCGGTTCTACGGCGCGCTCGCCGACGACACCGTCGAGCTCGTCACCGATCTGTGGTGGGCGCAATCCCGTGTCGCGCCGACGGGCCGCACCCTGCTCGACGTCGGCGGCGGGCCGGGCTACTTCGCCGCCGCCTTTGCCGGCGCCGGTTTCTCCTACATCGGGGTCGAGCCCGACCCTGCCGAGATGCACGACGGACCTGCCCACAACGACGGCACAGCCACCTACGTACGTGCCTCGGGGCTGGCCTTGCCCTTCGAGGACGACAGCGTCGACGTCTGCCTGTCCTCCAACGTGGCCGAGCATGTCGCTGCGCCATGGCAGCTGGGGCGCGAGATGCTGCGCGTCACCAAACCGGGCGGGCTGGTGGTCCTGTCGTACACGGTGTGGCTGGGTCCGTTCGGCGGACATGAGACGGGGTTGTGGCATTACCTCGGCGGACAGCAGGCCGCGCAGCGTTACACCCGAAAGCACGGCCGTCCGCCCAAGAACAACTACGGCTCGTCACTGTTCGCGGTCTCGGCGGCCGACGGCCTGCAATGGGCGTCCGCCACCGGTGCTCTGGTCGCCGCATTCCCGCGCTACCACCCGCGATGGGCATGGTGGATGGTGCGTATTCCGGTGCTGCGGGAGTTCATGGTCAGCAATGTCGTGCTGGTCCTGCGGCCACCGACTGCAACAGGTTCTACTTTCCAGGGTTCGTAGGTAGTGTGACGGTCATGACACAGACCGTCAGTTTCAAGACCGAGTGGGACAAGCTTTTCATCGGTGGCAAGTGGGTCGAGCCCGCCTCTTCGGAGGTCATCGAGGTGCACTCACCCGCCACCGGCGAGCTGGTGGGCAAGGTTCCGCTGGCCACCGAAGCCGACGTCAACGCCGCATGCGCGGCGGCCCGCAAGGCATTCGACGAGGGCCCGTGGCCGCATATGAAGCCGCAGGAGCGTGCCGCGATCCTGGCCGCCGCGATCAAAGGCATGGAAGACCGCGCCGAGGAACTGAAGTATCTGCTGGCCGCCGAGACCGGGCAGCCGCAGACGATCGTCGACATGATGCAGTACGGCGCCGCGATGTCGGCGTTCCAGTACTACGCGGGCGCCGCCGACAAGTTCCACTGGCGCGACATCCGCGACGGTGTCTACGGCCAGACGCTGGTGATCCGCGAGCCCATCGGTGTGGTCGGCGCCGTCACCGCGTGGAACGTGCCGTTCTTCTTGGCGGCCAACAAGCTCGGCCCGGCCTTCCTCGCGGGCTGCACCGTGGTGCTCAAGCCCGCCGCCGAAACGCCGTTGTCGGTCTTCGCGATGGCGGAGATCTTCGCCGACGCGGGTCTTCCCGAGGGTGTGCTGTCGATCGTGCCCGGCGGCCCCGACACCGGGCGAGCGCTGACGTCCAACCCCGAACTGGACAAGTTCACGTTCACGGGCAGCTCCGCGGTCGGCAAGGAGATCGCCAAGATCGCCGCCGAGAAGCTCAAGCCGTGCACACTCGAGCTCGGCGGCAAGTCCGCCGCGATCATCCTGGAGGACGCGGACCTGGACTCCACCCTTCCGATGCTCGGCTTCTCGGGTGTGATGAACAGCGGTCAGGCGTGCGTGGCCCAGACGCGCATCCTGGCGCCGCGCTCGCGATACGACGAGATCGTCGAGAAGATCGCGAACTTCATCTCCGCCATGCCCGTCGGCCTGCCCGACGACCCCAACGCCGCGATCGGCCCGCTGATCTCCGAGAAGCAGCGTGAGCGCGTCGAGGGCTACATCAAGAAGGGTGTCGATGAGGGCGCCAGGATCGTCACCGGCGGAGGTCGCCCCGAGGGTCTGGACGGCGGTTGGTTCGTGCAGCCGACGGTGTTCGCCGACGTCGACAACTCGATGACCATCGCGCAGGAGGAGATCTTCGGGCCCGTGCTGGCGGTGATTCCGTACGACACCGAAGAGGACGCCATCCGGATCGCCAACGATTCGGTCTACGGCCTGGCGGGCAGCGTGTGGACGACCGACAACAAGAAGGCGATCGAGATCGCGGGCAAGATCCGCACCGGCACGTACGCGGTCAACATGTACGCGTTCGATCCGTGTGCTCCGTTCGGCGGATACAAGAACTCCGGCGTCGGACGCGAGAACGGCCCCGAGGGCATCGAGGCGTACGTGGAGCCAAAGAGCGTGCTGCTGCCGTTCGGCTACACACCCGAGGACTGATCACAGGAAATATGCTCTAGACCATAATTCCGGCTGCTGCCTGCACCTGCGGGCAGCAGCCGGAATCATGTCGGAGCAGCGGTTCACCTGCTGTTTACGATGATGTGGCTGTGACGCGGAATACATTTGTCGCGCCAGGGTGTTATCTCTTTTATGATGCTCATCATAGGTAGGGAGGTACGCCATGTGGATCGTTGAGATCAACATCGCTGGCCGTCGATTCGTCCACGAGGTGCACACCCGGCGACCGTCCTTCAAATTCAGCCCGCGCAGCTTCGGCTGGCGTCAACCCCAGCTCGAGCAGACGCGCGCGGCCTGATCGCAACGTTGGAGGTTGTTCTGTCTTCCACCGCGACCAAACCCGCCAAGCGGGGGTCCACCCGCACCAGCATGTTGATCAGCGCCGCCGAGGTGCTGCGCGAACGTGGTGCGGCGGGTGTCACGATCGACGAGGTGCTGGCCCGCAGTGGCGCACCCCGCGGATCGGTCTATCACCATTTCCCCGAAGGCCGGAATCAGATCCTCGCCGAGGGACTGCAGTATGCCGGTGAGGCCATCACCGAAGTCATCGACGAAGCCGCCGTCAACGGTGGCATGTATCTGGTCAGGAAATTCGTCGTCTTCTGGGAGGAACTGCTCGTCGAGAGCAATTTCACCGCGGGCTGCCCGGTGGTCGCCGCCGCCATCGGCTCGGCCGACGAAGAAGTGCAGCTGACCACCGTCGCGGGCCGCATCTTCGGTCACTGGCGCGACGCGCTCACCCGCGCCTTCGCCTCCGACGGATTCGGCGACGCCGATGCCGCCTCGTTGGCCACCATGTGCATCGCCTCTCTCGAGGGTGCCGTCGTGCTGTGCCGGTCGACGCGCAGTGTCGATCCGTTGCGCGATGTCGCCGACCAGCTCGAGTTCCTGATCAAGTCAAGGGAATTCGTGCATCGCTACGGCGTTCCCACCGCGCACACACGAAATCGCGATTGACCGCCGACTCCACCAACGCCCATTCCGACCGGATCGGCAGCACCGGAGATCCCCCGCCCAATGAACATGGCGCGTAGCTGACGATCATCTCGTCGATCAGACCTGCCGACGCGAACTGTGCTGCCACCTCGCCGCCACCGACCACCCACACATCCTTGCCTGCCGCGGCGGCGATCAACTGCGGATGCAGCTGGCGCACATCGCCATCGAAGGTCCGCACCGGATGTTCCCCGGCGATGATGTGCGGGCGGTGCGTCAGTACCCACGACGGTTGCTCATACATCCACGCCCCGGGCTGGTTGCGCACCAACCACTCGTAGGTCGACGACCCCATCACCAGTGCCCCAACGGATTTGATGAATTCGTCGTATCCGAACGCACCGTTGGAATCGATGTCGCGTGACGTCAGCCAATCCAGACTGTCGGCGTCGTCGACGATATAGCCGTCCAGACTGGAAGCGGTGTAATAGACAGTGGACATACGTTCTACCTTTCGCGTGCCTTGATCATCCATTCGAGCGGGTCGCCGTGCCCGGTGCGGATCCCGTGGTGGGCCAGCATCTTCCGGGCAAGTCCGCGGCGATGCGCGGAGTAGGTCAGGACATGCGCGACGATGCCGTAGAGCTGAAATGACTCCGGCGGATCGCACAGGGCGTCGATGACGGTATCCCCCATCCGGCCGGCGGCCGAGTAGTCCGAAATCATTGCGCTCCAGCGCTTTGCGATATCTATGTGATGCTCGGCCAGCTGCTCCGCGGTGCAGGACTCGGGCTGCGTCGCGGCGCGCTGCGGAAAGTCGCGCCCCTCGATCGTCGCCAGCCACACCTCCTTGGACCACACGATGGCACCGAGGACCGCACCGACACTGGGTTCTGGTCCGTCCCACTCGAGAACCTGCTGTCCGGGCGAGATACCTTCTGCCCATTGCTCTTTGGACAAGGCACACGCCTGCATGATCAGGTCGGTGGTGTCGGCCACGTCGTGGGCCACCAACAGCGCGGAGACGTCGGGCGATTCACCGGCATGGCCGTCGCTGTCGAGCCAGAGCGAATGCGGGGGATGGAAGTGCAGACCGTTCGGCGCGGGCAGCCGGAAAGCGGTGTCGGCGGCACGCGACGGCGGCACGCCGAAGCTGCGGCTGAACGCGCGGGAGAACACCTCGGCCGACGACCAGCCCTCGTCGGCGGCCACCGCCGACACCGCCTCGCCCTCCTTGAGTCGCCAGGCCGCGCGCTCGAGCATGATGCGGCGCCGCAGCGCGGCAGGCGACTCCCCCGTCAGCCGTCGCACCTCCCGCGAGAAGTGAAACTCAGACGCAAAACTGCTGCGTGCCATCTCGCCGACGCCGGTGTTGTCGGCGTCGACGACCGCATCGAGCAGTTCACGTAGTCGGTCGCGATGAGATCCCTCACTCACGGTGATCGAGTATGGTCTCCCCGCCCTCGACAAGGACATGACAATTCCTGCTGCGGTGGGCGGCGCTAGTGTCGTGTCCAGTGACTCAATTCGATGCGCTCTGCGCCAATGACTCGGAGCTGGCCGAACTGCGGGCGGCGATCCGGGAGTTTCTCGCCGCCGACCGCGAGGAGTTCGGCTGGGAACCGGCGATCGACTCCTGGCTGGCCAGCTGGGACGCCGACTTCTCGGCCCGGCTGGGCGACGCCGGGTTCGTCGGCCTGACCATCCCCGCCGAGTACGGCGGGCGCGGGCTCGGTCATCTGCACCGGTACGTGGTGACCGAGGAACTGCTGGCACACGGTGCGCCGGTCGCCGCGCACTGGTTCTCCGATCGGCAGTTCGCTCCGTCGTTGCTGTCGTATGGCAGCGACGAGCAGCGCCGGGAATTCCTTCCCGTCATCGCCGCAGGCAAGCTGCATGCGGCGATCGGGATGAGTGAGCACGACGCGGGCTCCGACCTGGCCGCGGTCAAGACGCGGGCGACCCAGACCGACGGCGGGTGGACCCTGTCCGGCACCAAAGTGTGGACCAGTGGCGCCCACCTCGCGCACCGGATCGTCGTGCTGGCCCGCACCAGCCCGCTGGACCCCGAGCATCGGCACGCCGGATTCAGCCAGTTCTTCGTCGAGCTGGACTCACCCGGCATCACCATCGACCCGATCGTGCAGATGGGCGGCGAACACCACTTCAACGAGGTGACGTTCGACGAGGTGTTCGTCGCTGATACCGACGTGCTGGGCGCCATCGGCGACGGCTGGCGACAGGTCACCTCCGAGCTGGGCTTCGAACGCAGCGGACCCGAGCGCATCCTGTCCACGGTCACGCTGATCGTCGGCGCCATCAAGGCGTTGCCGGGCGACGTCGACGACGGAACCGCCGCGGCGGTGGGTGAGCTTGTCGCCCGGATGATTTCGCTGCGGCAGCTGTCGATCTCGGTGGCCCGTGCGCTTGCCGCAGGTGAGGACGCGGCGACCCGGGCGGCGTTGGTGAAGGATCTCGGCACCCGCTTCGAACAGGATTCCGTCGAGCTGGCCGCCGATCTGCTGGACCGCGTGGACCGTCGAACACCTGAAGCCGCACGGCTTACCGACCTGTTGGCCACTGCACGGTTGCACTCACCGCTGTTCACTCTGCGGGGCGGTACCAACGAGGTGTTGCGGGGCGTCGTGGCGCGAGGGTTGGGTGTGCGATGAACGAACTGGAGCAACTCGTCGCCGACCTGGGACAGCGCTCGCTGGAGGCCAGACTCGACCGGCCCGGTTACCCGGACACCTTCGATGAACAGTTGTGGCGAAACCTCGAGGAGACCGGACTCAGCCGGCTGACCTCCACCGAGGACGCCGGGCCCGCGGAGGCGGCCACCGTGTTGACCGGTCTGGCCCGGCATGCGGCCGCGGTGCCCATCGCCGAAACCGACCTGCTGGCAATGTGGCTCGGCGAGAAGGCGGGTGTGACGGTCCCCGATGGCGGTCCGCTGACCGTCGTGCTCGCTGATGCCGAACTACGCGACGGCGTCCTCACGGGAACCGCGCACGATGTGCCGTGGCCGGACTCTGCGATGGTGGTGCTTGCCGCCAGAACCGCCGACGCCCTTCATGTCGGGCTGATCGCCGACCCGCAGGCAGCGGTGGCGCACAACCTCGCGGCCGAGCCTCGCGGCACGTTCGCATTCGAGGTCGAGGCGGACACGACGGGGGTGCTCGACGTTGGCGTGGCCGACGAATTCACCCGGCGCGGCGCGTGGGCCCGCTGCGTGCAGACCATCGGCGCACTGGACGCCGCGCGTGACCTCACGGTGGCGCACACCAGCGAGCGCGTTCAGTTCGGGCGCCCGCTGTCCAAGTTCCAGGCGGTTCAGCACTCGCTTGCGCAGATGGCCGGCGAGATCGAACGTGCCCGCGCCGCCACCGAGCTCGCGATCACCGCGGCAACCGACTTCGGGTTCGACAGCGCCGCAACCGATTACGCGGTGACGGTGGCAAAGGTCGCGACCGGTCGCGCCGTCGAATCGGTGACCACGATTGCGCACCAGTTGCACGGCGCGATCGGTGTGACGGTCGAGCACCGGCTGTGGCTGTTCACCATGCGGGCGCGAAGTTGGATCGACGACTTCGGGACCACCACGCACTACGCGCGACGGCTGGGCCGGATCGCACTCGCCGCCGACGATCCGTGGCAGATCGTCGTCAGCTGTCCAGCACCTCGTTGACGCGCGCCTCGACGTCGCCGCGATCACCGAAGTCGCCGAGGTCGATGCCGAACCGTTCGGTCAGGGCGGTCAAGACGCCAGCGGCCGTCGCGAACCGGATCCGTTCGGTGTCGCCCGAGCTGTGGATCGCAAGATTGCGGCCGCGCAGATTCCAGCGGGCGTCGCCGGTGACAAGCGCCACCGATAGTCCGGTGACGAAGCCCGACCTCGGATGCGTTGACACATACCAACTTCCGACTTCACGGTCGATCTGCGGAATCGGACGCGACGAGAAGGTGTAAAGCGCCTGCCACTCGTCTCGGATCTGTGCCTGCAGAACGTATCCGTCGCTGTGGTGGAGGACTCGGTAGGGCTCGTGCCGGGTGGGTTGTATCGTGCCGACTTCCAGGCGGATGGGCGACGACAGGGTCTGGCCCCCGAATCCGACGTCGACCAGCCATCGTTCGTCGGCACCCGGCACCGTCACCGACAAGGCCTCGTGCGTCTGCGCGGGCAGGTCACCTGAAGTGTTCATCCACACCACGCGCCCCCCGAGGCGCTCGACCCCGAAACCCAACTCCGCCAACACATATCCCATGACACCGTTTTGTTCGTAGCAGTAGCCTCCGCGACGGCGATGCACGAGTTTGTCGGTGAGCGCGAGCACCCCGAGGTCAGCGACCGGGATGCCCATCACAGGATCCAGGTTCTCGAACGGAATGGCGCCGTTGTGCGCCGCGACGATCGCGTGCAGCGTCTCGAGGTCGGCTGCCGCCTGCCCGGTGTATCCGACGCGGTCGAAGTAGGCGGCGAGGTCTGTCATGTGCAATATCCTGCGGCCTCAACGGCAGTTGAGGTCAACTTTGCGCACGGATTCCTAGGGACGCCCGCGTGACGGCGTCTGCGCCGCAACACCGTGCCGCAACGGAGTTCCTGGCTCGGCCGCTGTCGACTCCTGCACCGGGGATCCGGAGGGTGTCTTCGCGGCACCGGGCGTACTAGCAGGATCACCGGGAGAGGGTTCGGCTTCGTGCTCGAAAAGCCTGCGCAACGGACCCTCTTCGAGCATCCGGATGCGGTGTCGGATTTCGTTGAGCGGCATCTGGTCGTAGTCCGGTAGTGGCAGTTCCATTACCACCGGTTGCCCACCGCGGCCCAGCCGAAAACCGTCAGGTGCCGGTCCACTTCGGCGCGCGCTTCTCGGCGAAAGCGATCGCACCTTCCTTGGCGTCGTTGGACATGAAGACCGGTGCCAGGATCTTGGTCTGCTTGGCCCACATCTCCTCGGAGTTCCAGTCGCGCGCCTCGACGATGATGCGCTTGGTTGCGGTGACCGCAAGCGGGCCGTTCGCGGTGATCGTCTCGGCGAGCGCGATCGCGGCGTCCAGCACCTTCCCAGGCTCCGCGACCGCGTTGACCAAACCCAGTTCCTTGGCCCGCTCGGCGGACAACCGCTCTCCGGTCAGCGCCAGCTCCATCGCGATCGCGGGAGGGATGCGCTGCGGAAGCCGCAACAGTCCGCCGCCGCCGGCCACCAGGCCGCGCTTGACCTCGGGGATACCGAACGCGCTTTCCTTCGACGCGACGATCAGATCGCAGGCAAGCGCCAGCTCCATGCCGCCGGCGAGGCAGAAGCCCTCGACCGCCGCGATGAGCGGTTTGACCGGCGGCCGCTCGGTGAATCCCATGCCGCGGCCCTCCACGACGACGTTCTCGCCGCGCGCGAACGCCTTGAGGTCCATCCCCGCGCAGAACGATCCACCTGCGCCGGTCACGATCCCGACAGACAGCCCGGCGTCGCCGTCGAGACGGTCGACCGCGTCGGCCAATCCGCGACTCACCTCGGCGTTGACCGCGTTCTTGGCTTCGGGACGGTTGATGGTGATGATCAGAATCCGGTCACGCTGCTCGACCAGGACGGCTTGTTCACTGTTGTCAGTCACGCGGCTGATCGTAACGGCCGCTCCGGCCCTGCGGTTTGGCGATCAGGGCTTCTTGTTCCCGTTGCCGTGACCGTTGCCTTCGGGTTTCTTTTTAGGGGGCCGCTGCGGCTCGTCGGCCACCGGAACCGGGGCCGGCGACGGCGGCGGCGCCGAACTGAGCGGGGGCGGAGGTGGCACAGCGGTGCTGCTGACCGGCTGCGGTGGCTGGGTGGTCGACGAAGGGTCGAGCGCCAATGCCAACGTGGCGACGAGGAGTCCGATGAACGCGGCCGCGGCGAGAACCAGCTTTAGTCGCCGGGTCATCGGTCTTCGAGTCCGTCGCGGTGGTACGAGGTAATGAGTCGACGGAGCCATGGGCGGCGCGAGCACCTTGGTAGCCGGCCGTGAAGGTGCCGCGACTCCCCCGAGGGCGCTGCGCATCTCGAGGGCATTGCGGAAGTTCGTTAGTCCGTCCCGGGACATCGCGCGATTGATGACCGCGGCCAGGGTGGGGTCGACGTCGGGCCGCACCGCCTCGATCGGCGGAGGCGGATCGTCCACTATGGCCCGCATCAGCGACACGGGGTCCTCCTGAGGAAACGGGCGTCGCCCGCTGAGCGCTTCGTGCGCCATCACCCCGACGGCGTACAGGTCGTCCTCAACCGACGCGGGCGCGCCCGCCATCCGGCGGGGACTCATGTACTCCATCGTCCCGAGGATCTGTCCGGTCGACGTCTGTGCCGTTGCGACGGTCTTGGCGATCCCGAAGTCCGCCACCTTCATGGCGCTGCCGTTCTGGGCGAACAGGACGTTGCCCGGCTTGATGTCGCGGTGCAGGACTCCTGCTGCATGCGCGATGCCTAGCCCGCCCAGTACGTCGTCGAGCATCGCCCGGACTCGGTGCTGGGGCATGGGACCCATTGCGATCTCGTCACCGAGCGTCCGTCCCGGTAGCCGCTCCATCACGATGAACGGTGCGCCCTTGTGCTCGCCGTAGTCGTGCACCGCCACGATGTTGGGATGATTCAGCGAGGCTGCGGCCCGCGCCTCGGCCTCGAATCGGCGGCGCGCGTCGGCGTCGGCACTTGCGGTCGGATAGAGCAGCTTGATGGCCACCGCCCTGTTCAGCCGCATATCCCAGCCATCGTGGACCTCGGCCATTCCGCCGGCGCCCAGCAGGCCCCTCAGCTCGTATCGGCCCGCAAGTGGTTCGCGGCCGTTCATGGCCGATAACGTAGCCCGATAGGCCCACCGTCAAACCCGTCGGGGCTGATCATTAGGCCTTGGCCGTCCAGTGCGGTAAACTAGAACACGTTCTAATTCCTGACCCCAGGGGGCAGCGTGACCTCGACCGATATCGAACCGTCGGAGCTGACCAAGTGGGATCCGGGTCTGACCGAGCGCGTCATGGGAATCTGTCGGCCCTTCCTCAAGCGCTATTTCCGGTCCGAGGTGCGCGGGCTCGAGAACGTCCCCGCGGGCGGCGCACTGCTGGTCTGTAATCACTCGGGCGGAATGCTGCCGATGGACGTCCCGATCCTCGCGGCCGACTTCTACGACCACCACGGCTACGACCGTCCGCTCTACACGTTGAGCCACGACATGTTGTCGGTCGGGCCGACGGGCGAGTTCTTCAAGAAGATCGGCTACATCAGCGCCAATCACGAGAACGCCGATGAGGCGCTGCGCTCCGGCGGTCTTGTCGTGGTGTTCCCCGGCGGCGACTACGACGTGTACCGGCCGACGTTCACCGAGAACGTCATCGACTTCGGCGGCCGCACCGGCTACGTGAAGGCCGCCCTGAACGCCGGGGTGCCCATCGTGCCTGCGGTCGGTATCGGCGGCCAGGAGACCCAGATCTTCCTCACCAGGGGGACCTGGCTGGCCGAGAAGCTCGGGCCGATCGCTCGCCTGGCACGCACCAAGATCGTGCCCGTGTCCTTCGGCTTCCCGTTCGGGCTGTCCCTGGTGGTTCCGCCCAACATTCCGCTTCCGTCCAAGATCGTCATGAAGGTGCTGCCGCCCATCGACCTCGTCGCCGAGTTCGGTGAGGACCCCGACGTCGACGAGATCGACGCGCACGTGCGGCACGTGATGCAGCGCGCGCTCGACGATCTGGCGGGCGAACGCCGACTTCCCGTGCTGGGCTGATCTGGTTTTGAATGGCGGCCCTGCGGCTATCAAGGTCTTCTATGAGTAAGCGTCGCCATCCGTTGCTGCGCGCGATCGCAGAACTTGTCAACGCCGCCAACGGTGTGCAGCCCCTCGGCCGCGAGGGTTACGTCACGCTTCCGGCGTTCGCGTTCGGCTGGCCGACGTCGGAGATGTCACCGGTGTACATGGGTGTCTCGATGCTCGATGCCGTGCGCCGAGGTATCCGCGGTGACTTCCGTGGCACGTGCGGGCGGATCGCTTTGGTGCTGACCGCAATTGCGTGGGCACTGCTGTACCTGATCCATCGCCGAAACGTCTCGTCACAACCGCATTTCGAGGAGCCGCTGCGCGAAGCGCTTGGTGAGGACTACGAGCAGATCGCGAACCAATCGCCGGCGAAGCGGCGTCGCGCTCAGATCGGCGTGTGGCCCACCGACCTGGTCCGGCGGCGCTACGTCGAGAAGGCGGGCACCGTGCAGTACGGCCCGCACCGCAAGGTGAACCGCGCCGACATCTGGCGCCGCGCCGACCTGCCGCGGGACGGGAAGGCCCCCGTGCTTCTGCAGGTGCCCGGTGGCGCATGGGCGATCGGGATGCGGCGGCCACAGTCCTATGCCCTGCTGAGCCATATGGCCGAGCGCGGCTGGGTGTGCTTGTCGATCGACTACCGCGTGAGCCCCAAGAACACGTGGCCGGATCACATCGTGGACGTCAAGCGGGCCCTCGCGTGGATCAAGGAGAACATCGCCGACTACGGCGGAGACCCGGATTTCGTTGCGATCACCGGCGGTTCGGCGGGCGGCCACCTCTCATCGCTGGCCGCGCTGACACCCAACGACCCGCAATGGCAACCGGGATTCGAGGATGCCGACACGTCGGTGGTCGCCGCGGTGCCGATCTACGGGCGTTACGACTGGTTCACCGGGACGGGCTCCGGCCGCAAGGAGTTCATCGCGTTCCTGCAGAAGTTCGTGGTGAAGAAGCCGTTCGCCGAGAACAGGCAGACGTATCTCGACGCGTCCTCCACCAAGCGGTTACGCCCAGACGCCCCACCGTTCTTCATTCTGCACGGCCAGGACGACTCGATCATTCCGGTCGGCGAGGGCCGCGAGTTCGCCGATGCGTTGCGCGAGGTGTCGACGTCCACCGTCGCCTACGCGGAGATCCCGCACGCCCAACACGCGTTCGACTTCTACTACGGGTCGCCGCGCGCGCACTACACCGCGCAGGCGGTCGAGGAGTTCCTGTCCTGGGTGCACGCCAAGGTCAAGCCACAACCGGCCGAATCGGCAATCACGCCACCGTCGGCGGAGCCGACAATCAAGTCATAGCGGCTTCGATGACCGTCAGCTGCTCGGAAAGTCCTGCAGCACGGCGGATCTCGACGAACGCGTCGACCATCGCGGCGGTCAGCTCGTGCGGATCGGTCAGCGTCGCCCCGTCGGAGAGCACCGAGATGTTGAGCTGGTCGACGTAACTCCACACCGTGATGTTGAGCCCGCTGCCCGTGGTCAGCGGACCGACCGAGTAGATCTCGGTGACCCGTGCGCCGCCGACGCGGCCGGGCTCACGCGGGCCGGGCACATTCGAGATGGGGATGTTGAGCACCTTGTTCTGCCCGTCCTTGTCCGCCAGCCAGTGGAACAGCCGCTCGGCGGGGGCGGGTGGAAAGTAGGCCGACCATCTGCTGACGAGTTCGGGTCCCATGAGGTTGTGGGTCTCCTTGGCATTCACCGCTGCGTCGTGCACGGCCTGCACCCGTTGCAGCGGGTCGTCCAGGTCGATCGGCACCACCATCATCACGCCGCTGAACCGGTTGCCGGAGATGCGGTCCTTCGAGAAGTCGAAACTGACTGGGACGGAAGCCAACAGCGGGTGGTCGGCCTTGCCGTCGTACTTGATCGACAGCTGTCGCAGGGCACCCGCAGATATCGCGAGCACCATGTCGTTGATGGTGACGCCGAGATGCTTGCCGGTCTCCTTCACGTCGGCGAGCGCGAGCGTCGTGGTGGCGAACTTGCGCTGCGCGTCGACGCGGTGGTTCATGAACGACGGCGGCGGCGTGAACGGTCGGGTCAGCTCGGGCGAGAGCTTGCGCGAACTCTGACGCACCCGTCTCAGCCCCTTCGCGGTGTAGGCCACGACGCCGGGGAACCGGCCGATGTGCCGCATGTGGTCGGCGAATGCCGTGCGCAACAATTCACCCCTGGTCGGCGGGGGGTCGCAGGCGTACGAGTCGCGATCGGCCTGCGGGCCCAGCTGCAGATCCATCCCGCGCGCAAGGAGGTTCGCCGACGCGACGCCGTCGGCGAGCGCGTGGTGGATCTTGCCGAGCACCGCGATCCGACCGTTCGCCAGACCTTCGATGAAGTACATCTCCCACAAGGGCTTGCTGCGATCCAACGGTGTACTGGCGATCCGGCCGACCGCGTCGTCGAGCTCGCGGCGGCCGCCGGGGCTGTCGACTCGGAACGGGCGGACGTGGTACTCGAGGTCGACGTCGCAGTTCTCCCGCCACATCGGATGGTGGAACTTGAACGGGACGTCGACGAGCTGATAGCAGAACGGCTCGAGCTTGTGGAGGCGGCCTTTGATGACCTCACGGAACTGGTCGATGCCGAACTCTCGACCCTTGAGCTCGGAGACGTCGATCACCGCGAGCTTGAGGGTGTGCATGTGCACGGTGGGCGTCTCGCTGTACAGCAGTACCGCGTCCCACCCGCTGAGCCTCTTCAAAAAGTGACCTCCTAACCGGAGATCCTATATAACCTTCTTCGCCCCGATGAGCGTCCGGTTTCGATGAATCTGGTTGAGGAACAACCCGATTGCGGTCGATGCCGATCCGGTGCGGGCACCGTCGATCATGTCGAACGCATGACCTGCGCCCGGAAGTTCGACGTAACCCACCACCGAATGCGATGCCGCGCGCAATTGCTCGACGAAGCTGCGCGCCTGTGCGACGGGGATGACGCTGTCACCGGTGCCGTGGACGACCAGGAACGGCGGCGCGTCGGCGTGCACGCGGGCGATGGGAGATGCCTTACGGAAGATGTCCGGATGGCGGTCCAGCTTGCGCTTGACCACGATGCGTTCCAGGAAGTCGACGAACCTGACCCGTTCCACGGTCGAACGGTCTTCCCAGTCGTAGCGCCCATAGATGGGCACCACGGCGTCCACCGACGTATCGGAGCCCTCCGGGAGTTCGGCCTGAAGCTCCGGGTCGTTGGCGGTCAGACCGGCCAGGGCGGCCAGGTGGCCACCGGCGGACGTGCCGGAGATCGTCACGAAATTGCGGTCGCCGCCGAACTTGTCGACGTTGGCGCGGGCCCACGCGATCGCCGTCTTGACGTCGGTGATGTGGGAGGGCCACGTGTGGTGCGGCGCCACCCGGTAGTCGATGGAAAGGCACACCCAGCCGAGTTCGGCCAGGTGCGACATGAGCGCGTAGCCCTGAAGCATGCGGCTGCCGTGCACCCAGGCGCCGCCGGGGATGAAGATCATCACTGGCGCGGGTTCGGCGGGCAGATCGTCGCGGCGCCACACATCGAGCAGCTGCGACGGGCGCGGCCCGTACTGCACCGACGAGCGATGGACGTTGCGGCGCTGCTCGCGCAATTTCCACAGCGGCGGCACCTTCTCGGGCGCGGGCCACTCGATGTCCAGGTCCCTGGCGTTGACAATGCCGCGCAGCGCCGACGCGGTCACTTCATTCGTGCAGTCCCTGTCTGCGCGCTTTTGCTCCGCGTCCCCGGGGCTAAGCAACGATTTCGCCGTCGCGCCCAGAAAGTCGGGAAGATGCCGATAGCCCCAGACGCTCGCCGCGGTGAGGGCACCAAGCGGCTCAAGGTGTTTGCCGATGACGGGCAGCGACGCCGACGCCACGCTCATCGCCAGCATGTAGTCCGACGGGCTCGCCTTCAGCAACCATCGAGCACGTGTCCACATTGTCGGTCCGGGGTACCGGGTTTCCGGTCGCGGATGCATTGCGCGACTGTACCCCGCAGCACAGATTCCAAACGACAACATTCGTCAGATGTCTAGTGCCCGGATCGGCCGGGTGCTTTGTGAGCCGGATCACTGGACGCTGAGCTGGGCAAACGGGATAGCGTTACGGGATTGGCATCAAACGTAAATCGATCGTGAATGAGGACTTCCACCGTGAGTAAGTCAGCCCTTGCCATCACTGAAGAACACACAGACCTTGCCGACGCCGCGTTTGGCCAGCTCAACCGGGTGAACTCGCGGGCCGCCGCCCGCGCGACACTCGACGGCGGGCCCTCGCATCCGGCCGAGATATGGTCGGCGGCCGCCGACCTGGGCTGGGCGGGCCTGGCGATCGCCGAGGAACACGGTGGTTCGGGCTTCGGGCTGTCCGAACTGGCCGTGGTGCTGGAGGCCCAGGGCCACGAACTGTGCCCCGGCCCGTTCCTGCCGAGCGTCGCAGCGGCAGTGGTGATCGATCGCTGCGCACCGGATTCCCTTCGTGCCCAAGTACTTCCGGGACTGGCCGATGGCAAGACCATCGGCGCGCTGGCGGTGTCGGGCACCGTGAAGATCGGGTCCGATCAGGTGGCGACCGGTGAGAGTCCGGCCGTACTGGGTGCGCCTGACGCCGACCTGCTGGTCGTCGTCGCAGGTGAGGACGTTGTGGTGGTCGACGCAGGCGCCGAAGGAGTCACCGTCACGGCACTGGATTCCCTGGACCCCACCAGAAGCATCGGGTCCGTCGCGTTACGCGACGTCGCAGTCGCCGATGACCGGGTCCTGCGCGGTGCCGCACGCAAGGCGCGAACGGTGTTCCGGATTCTGGCGTCCGCAGAGGCGGTCGGTGTCAGCTGGGCGAGTCTGGAGATGGCCGTCGAGTACGCCAAGGTGCGCGAGCAGTTCGGGCGCACGATCGGCACCTTTCAAGCGGTCAAGCATCACGCGTCGAACATGCTCGTCAACGCCGAGGAGACCACCGCGGCGACCTGGGACGCGGCGCGCGCCGACGACCTCGACACCGCATGGTTCGCCGCCGCGGTCGCCGCATCACACGCCATTCGAACCCAGGTTTTCAACTCGCAGAACAATATTCAGCTGCACGGCGGGATCGGCTTCACCTGGGAGCATGATTCGCACCTGTACCTGCGCCGGGCCCGGACCCTCGCCGCATTGACGGCCGAAGCGGGTGATCCGCTGCTCGACGTCGTCGAGGGGCAGCGCAGCGGCCAGGCGCACGGCGCCTCGTTCACACTGCCCGACGAAGCCGAGAAGTACCGCGAGCAGGCGCGCGAGGCCGTCACCACACTGCGCGGGCTGCCGACCGAGAAGCAGCGCGACTTCCTGGTCGACTCCGGGTACCTGGTGCCGCACTGGCCCAAGCCGTGGGGCCGCGCCGCGGACGTCCTCGAGCAGTTGGTGATCGAGGAGGAGTTCGGTACGGCGGGCAGGAGCGGAGCGACCGGGGAATCGAAACCGGTCGATCGACCCGATATGGGCATCACCGGCTGGGTGACGCTGACGATCTCCCAGGCAGGCACCGAGGACCAGCGTGAGCGCTGGGTCGAACCGGTGCTGCGCGGGGAAGTGATGTGGTGCCAGCTTTTCTCCGAGCCGGGCGCGGGCAGCGACGCCGCCGCGGTGCGCACGTCGGCCAAGAAGGTCGACGGCGGATGGCGCGTCACCGGGCAGAAGGTGTGGACCAGCCTGGCCCACCTGTGCCAGTGGGGACTGGCCACCGTGCGCACCGATCCCGACGCCGCGAAGCACGCAGGCGTGACGATGATGGCGATCGACATGAAAGCCGAAGGCGTCACTGTCAATCCGCTCAAGGGCCTCACCGGTCACGCGCATTTCAACGAGGTGTTCTTCGACGATGTCTTCGTGCCAGATGAGGATGTGGTCGGCGACGTCAACAAGGGTTGGCTGGTGGCCCGGGCCACCCTCGGCAACGAGCGCGTGTCGATCGGCGGCGGATCGGGCGGCGCCAGCGGGTTCACTGCCGGCGATCTCATCAAGCTGCTCGACAACGCCCCCGCCGAGACCGCGGCGTACTACCTGCGCCGCGCAGGCGAAGTCATCGCCGAGTCGCACACGTTGAGGCTGCTCAATCTGCGCCGGGTCACCCGCGCGATCGCCGGATCCGAGCCCGGCCCCGAAGGCAACGTCACCAAGTTGCTGCTCGCCGAGGCGGGCCAGCGGATGACCGAACTGGGTCTGGAACTGGCAGGCTCGGCGGCCGTCGTCGGGCAGACACCGACGCTGACGCAGGCCTACCTCGGCAACCGGGCGATGACCATCGCCGGCGGCACATCGGAGATCACCAGGAACACGATCGCCGAACGGATCCTCGGCCTGCCGCGCGACCCGCTGCTGAAATAGCCGTGGCGGACCCTCAGACATACTGGAAGAGTGCCGGGCTCTTTCAACCCTTCGGACTTCCATCCAGACCTGCGCAAGATCGCGCGGCTCACGCCGAAACAATCGGTGACGCCGGTGACGTTGCCCATCATGCGGATGGTGACCCGCCGCATGTGGCGCCGTGCCCCCGAAGACGTCGAAGCGTTGACCCTGCCGTCGGGTGTCGGCGTGTGGTTGTACCGGCCGACCGCGGGCGCCGGCCCAGGACCCGCGCTGCTGTGGATCCACGGCGGCGGCTATGTCATCGGCCACCCGGGACAGGACGACCAGCTGTGCCGCCGCTATGCCCGCCGCCTCGGCGCCACGGTGGCGTCGGTCGACTACCGACTGGCGCCCGAACACTCCTACCCGGTGCCGCTCGAAGACTGCTACGCGGCGTTGAAATGGTTGACGGCACTGCCATCGGTGGACGCGGACCGCGTCGCGATCGGCGGCGCCAGCGCGGGCGGCGGGCTCGCGGCCGCACTGGCGCTGCTCGCGCGCGATCGCGGCGAGGTGGCATTGGCCGCCCAACTGCTGGTGTATCCGATGCTCGACGACCGCACCGTTGGTCGCGACGGCCAGGACAATCCCGGCCTGCGGCTGTGGAACCGGACGAACAACAGGTTCGGGTGGTCGGCCTACCTTGGCGACGCCGATCCCGAGGTCGCGGTGCCTGCCAGGCGGGCCGATCTGAGCGGGCTGCCGCCGGCATGGATGGGCGTCGGGACACTGGATCTGTTCCACGACGAGGACCTCGCATACGCGGAACGGCTGAAGGCGGCCGGCGTCCCATGCGACATCGAGATCGTCGAGGGCGCCTTTCACGGCTTCGACGGCATCGTCCCGAAAGCCAAAGTGTCACAGTCGTTCTTCGACAGTCAGTGCGCCATGCTGCGGAGCGTGCTGACACCTTCGGCCGCCTAGCCCCAATAGACCACGGCCCCAGCGACGATCGTGGCCGCGACCATGCCCGAGTCGAGTTCGCCGAGCACTTCGGCTGGGGGTGCCGCCAGGATGCAGAGGTCCCCGAGTTGGCCCGGTGCGATCCGGCGCGGCACAGTCGGCTGGTCCGCCGCGCCGAAGAACATCTCCAGCGCGGTGCGTGGCGGCACCCGTTCTTCGGTGCCGAGCACGGTTCCCGCGCCGGTGGTGCGAAACACGGCGGCGCGCATCGCCGCCCACGGATCGTCGTGGCCGAAAGGCATATCGGTGGAGAGCGCAACAGGAACATCGGCCGCCAACAACGAGGCCACCCGCCAAAGATCGCGATGCTCGTCGGCGGGCACGTCCTCGAGATACTGCTCGCCGCGTTCGGCGACGAAGTTGGGCTGCGTCACGACGGTCGCCCCGGCATCGACGATGTCCGCGACACTGTCGGCCGGAACCACCGCGGCGTGCTCGATGCGATCCTGCGGATGGTGACCCGCCGATCGCAGCGCGGCCAGGGTGACAACCAATTGCGCGGCGGTGACGCAGTGCACCGCGACGGGTGCGTCGTCGGCGTGCCGCTCGGCGATCCATTCGGTGAGGCCCCGAAGGTCCAGATCGGTGTCGTGCAGGATGCGCTTGCCGGGGGCCAGACAATGCACACGTTGATGCAGTTCGCCGTGGCGGTGGGCTTGCATAAGTTTGACGACATCGCCGACTTCCAGGTCCGGAGTCGCGTCGGTCACGCCGGTCACCCCGTACGTACTGAGGCGCCTGCTGACCTCGGCAAGTCCACTGTCGTTGCGCTGCAAACTATCCGACCACGTGTGGTCGGCGCTGGGTAGCCGGCCGTCTGGGTGATCAGGAAGGCCGACCCGTGCCAGCCCGGCTGAGTTCAGGGTCCACAGGACTCCGCTGCGGTGCTGGATCCTGACCGGCACCGGCGGCGACAGCTCATCCAGGGTATTGCGGTCCAGCGGCCCCGCGACCGCCTCGTGATATCCGACGGCACGCAGCCATCCGTCGCTTCCCACCTCGGCGGCCGCGAGCGCTCGTGCCAGACCGGTGCGGCTGTGCACTTCGGACGGACCCACCCGAATCGACGTCAACGCTGCGGCCGCGGAATGGAGGTGGACGTGGTGGTCGTGCAGACCCGGGATGACGGTTGCGCCTGCGGCGTCATAGACCTGCTCGCCTGGCACCGACACCAGCCCAGGTGCCACTGCGATGATCCGCTCCTCCGCGCGGATGTCGACGGTGCCCCCGTCGAGCAGGGTCGCGCGCTGAATCAGCATGAAGCAAGATGCTTCTCGGTGATCAGCCGGTCGACGAGCCCGTTGTCGGCGCCCAGCACCGATGCCGGTATCGACGGCTGCGGGACTGCGGTGCAGTGGATTTCGCAGCCAGCCGGAAGTTCGGCGTACATGGCGGCGACGGCCGACATCGACACCTCGATCAGCTCGCCGCCGCCCCGGCACAGCGACTGCGCGACCGCGACGGCGGCCTCCAGACCCGTCAGTGGATCGGCGATTGCATCACCGCAGAAGACCGGATCGTCGTCGGCGCCGCGGACCAGTCCACCGGAGACCGCGGCGTCGTCGCCGAACGCCACCCAGTTGGCGCACTGACCCTCGGTACCGTGGCCGGTGATCCGCAGCCAGACGTTGCCGTCACGCGGATCGACATCCGCCGGCCCCAGACCGCGCCGCGCGAGTGCGGCCGGGCGCGAGGACTCGATCACCACATCGGCCGCGGCGAGCAAAGCCCGCAGACCCGTCGGATCATCGAAATCGACTAGATACGAGAGCTTTCCGCCGTTCATCCAGTCGAAGAACTCTCGCGGTCCGGCACGCGCACCGTCGGGGCGGGACATGCTCTCGACCTTGACGACGGTCGCGCCCGCCCATGCCAGCAACTGTCCGCAGAGCGGACCCGCCCACATCGCGGACAGGTCAGCGACCAGAAGCCCTGACGGACCGCGCCCTGTCGTTGCCGCACCACGGGGGGAGACGCGCGGCGCTTCGGCCGGCGTCTCGCCGAGCGCGGCGACGGGAAGCCCGAGCAGCCGCCCCCGATCGGTGACGTCACCGGAGTCGTGTTCGGACACCCAGCGGTGCACCTCGGGCCAGGGATCATCGCCCGGTGCGTCGACCTGGATCAGCGCGGAAACGGCGTCGACATCATCGGGACGCGCCAGCGTCAGCGCACACCACCCGTCGCGACTTCGCATCAGATGCGTTGCTCCGCCCGCCGATATCCGACCACGCGGCGATTGATCCAGCATCCCGGCGCGGCCGGCGATGATCACGTCGGCGTCGACCTCGGCGCCGGTGAGGTCACCGAATTCTCCTGCGATACCCCGTGCCCGCGTCAGCACGGCATCAGGGACGACCAGAGACGTCACAAGCTCATTGTGCTCAGAACTGCAGGGCAGTAAAGCGCCAGTCCAGTACCTGCTGGTCCGGCTCCCCCGGAGTGCTCCCCCGAGTCGTCCCCTGCCCTACGGGCGTGGGCCCACCGCTCCTGCCCCCTGGGACGGCATAGACCAATGACCTCAGCTTGAGGACCCCGCCACGGCCTTCCGGCAACGGCACCGCGCCCTCGACATGCAACTCGCTGTAGAGCGTGTCACCCTCGTGCACAGGTCCGGTGTGGGCGCACGACTGCCAGCCCAGCACCGTCACCATATTGGGCAACAGCCGGGTGGCCTGTGCCAGCGCCAGGCCGATGGTGTGCCCCCCGTACACCAGCCGCTGGCCGCCGACTCGCCAATCATGATGTGTCGCAGCGATGTTCAGGGTCAACCGCGCGAGTTCGGGGGCGCCGCTCACGACGTCGGCCGTGCTGTGCAGCACCGCACCCGCCATCCCCGTATCGAAATGAGCGCCGGGGACCTTCGCTCGGTACGCCTCGGGGTTCCAGTCGGCCGTCGGGTCGGGAACGGGTACGTCCTCGGTGCCGATCGCGGAGAGGTCGTCGGCGTGACCGGTGTCGGGGGCCTGGTCGCTCAGCGGCAGCATGGCGCAGCGGTGGAAGTCGAGGATCAGCCGGCCGACATCGTCGACTGTGGTCATCCGCAGCGCCGCAAGCCCCGTGGGTGCGCGGCCAGGCTTGACCGAGTTCTGCTTCATCCCAACCACTTCGGTGCGGGTGAACAGTGTGTCGCCGATTACCGGGAAGCGGTGGAACATCAGACCGCGGTAGAACAGGTTGGCCTTGACCCGCTGGGTCGCCAGGGTCGACTGCCCGATCGCCACGTCGCACACCAACGAGGGGTGGGCCAGCGGGCCCGGGGCGCCGGCGACGGCGGCCGCGAGCTCACCGTCGAGGGCAAGGCGCAACCGATCGCCGATGATCGACTGATGAACGGCCGCCGCCCCGGCGGTCAGGGTCATCGACGGTGCGGCGTCGAAGACCAGTCCGACCTCGAGGTCGTCGAAGAATGGGCCGCTCACAGCAGCCATGTTGGCATTGGGCCGCACAAAGTGCAAATATGGCCGTACATATGTTGACTGAAGAAGAAACCATGCTGGTGGCGACGGTGCGGGCATTCGTCGACCGCGATGTGAAACCTGCGGTGCGCGAGGTCGAGCACGCCAACGAATACCCCGAGGCGTGGATCGAGCAGATGAAACGCATCGGCATCTACGGCCTGGCGATCCCCGAGTCCTACGGCGGCTCCCCCGTGTCGACCCCCTGTTATGTCGAGGTCACGCAGGAGCTGTCGCGGGGTTGGATGAGCCTGGCCGGCGCGATGGGCGGACACACCGTCGTGGCCAAGTTGCTGGCGCTGTTCGGTACCGAGGAGCAGAAGCAGAGATATCTGCCGCCGATGGCGACGGGTGAGCTGAGGGCGACGATGGCGCTCACCGAGCCGGGCGGGGGTTCGGATCTCCAGAACATCACCACCGTCGCCGCGGTCGACGGCTCCGACTTGGTGATCAACGGCGCAAAGACTTGGATCAGCAATGCGCGCCGGTCGGGTCTGATCGCCCTGCTGTGCAAGACCGATCCGGCCGCGACGCCGAAACACCGGGGCATCTCGGTGGTGCTCGTCGAGCACGGAGAGGGTCTGACGGTGTCGCGGGACCTTCCGAAGCTGGGTTACAAGGGTGTCGAATCCTGCGAGCTGACGTTCGACGGCTACCGCACACCCACGACGGCGATACTCGGTGGCGAGCCGGGCAAGGGCTTCGCGCACATGATGAAAGGTCTTGAGACCGGTCGTATCCAGGTGGCCTCGCGCGCGCTCGGAGTGGCGGCGGCGGCGCTGGAGGATGCACTGAAGTACGCCCAGGAGCGCGAGACCTTCGGCCAGCCGATCTGGAAGCACCAGTCCATCGGCAACTATCTTGCCGATATGGCGACCAAGCTGACGGCCGCGCGACAGCTGACTCTCTATGCCGCCCAACGGTATGACAGCGGTGAGCGTGCCGACATGGAAGCCGGGATGGCGAAGCTGTTCGCCTCCGAGATCGCGATGGAGATCGCATTGAACGCCGTCAGGATCCACGGCGGCTACGGATATTCCACCGAGTTCGACGTCGAGCGGTACTTCCGCGATGCGCCCTTGATGATCGTCGGCGAGGGCACCAACGAGATTCAGCGCAATGTGATCGCCGCTCAGCTGGTCGCCCGCGGCGGGATCTGATGCGGTCCGCGCCGGCGTATCAGACTCTGCGCGAACATCTTCGCGACGATATCGCCTCGGGTCGATACAGCGACGGCAGTCGGCTGCCCACGGAATCCGAACTGGTGGAGCGTCACGGGCTTTCGCGCCAGACGGTGCGGCGTGCATTCGCGGACCTGGTCGCCGAGGGTGTGGTGTACCGGGTGCCGGGGCGCGGGACCTACGCCAGCGAGGCGGGACAACGCTATCTACGCCAGCTGGGCTCGATCGAAGACCTGATGAGCCTGTCCGACGACACCACGATGGAAGTGCTGTCCGGGCTGCGCAGGCGGGTGGACCTCGATGCCGCCAGCCGGCTGCGGCTCGACGACGACATCGTCTACTCGGTGGTGTTCCGGCGCCTTCACGACGGTGTTCCGTTCGTGATGACGGCGGTGCACCTGGTGCCTGCAGTCGCGCATGCGGTGCTGTCGTCACCCGAACTCAAGGACGGTGCGGTGGGAGTCCAGACGGTGATCGGCATGCTCGAGCCGCATCTGGTCGAGCCCATCGCCGAGGCCGCACAGTCGATTACGGTCGCAACCGCGGACGGTACGGTAGCTGACGCGGTCTTGTGCGAGCCCGGTCATCCGATGCTGAGGGTGGACCGGCTGTACAGCGACACCGCTGGCCGCCCCGTCGAGTTGTCCGTCAGCCACTTTCTCCCGGAGCAGTACACGTACCGGGTGACGCTGCGCCGGTCGGGCTAGTTGTGATTTCGGCGTGCGCAGTCACGCTGAGCGTGACCAGCCACGCCGAAATCACACGACTTCGTCGACCAGACCCCACTGAAGAGCCGTCTGCGCATCGATGGTCTGACCGCTCAGCACCAGATACG
This sequence comes from Mycobacterium sp. 2YAF39, assembly GCF_052114565.1. Classification (NCBI taxonomy): domain Bacteria; kingdom Bacillati; phylum Actinomycetota; class Actinomycetes; order Mycobacteriales; family Mycobacteriaceae; genus Mycobacterium; species Mycobacterium sp. 2YAF39. The sequence goes on along the minus strand of NZ_JBFREZ010000014.1, from coordinate 30,202 downwards.
CCGTACGCCAGCGCCCGATCCTGCGCGTGACGCTCACCGTGCCGCCCGCGCCGGGTATCAGTCCCAGGCTCAGCTCCGGCAGGCCGAAGACGACGTCCGTCCGCGACCGCACCCATCCGCAGAACGCGGCCATCTCCAGCCCACTGCCCAGCACCTGACCGTGCACCTCCGCGCGGCACCGCCGGCCCAGTCGCGCACTCAGCTCGTCGAGCACCAGGGCGGGGCTGTGCCGGGTGCGGGCCAGATGGGCGCTCGACGGGTCGGCGAACGTGCCGAACTCGGCGAGATCACCACCGCTGCAGAACGACGGACCGTTGCCTGAGAGCACGACGTCGGTCACCGACGGGTCGAGGCGGGCGACCTCGAGTGCTTCCAGCAGCGCCGCCCGGGCATCGGTCGAGAACGCGTTGTGCCGCTGCGGCCGGTTGAACCGCACGTAGAGCGTGTTGTCGATGCGCTCCGCCTGCACCGGATCCGGGATGTCGACCGGCCGTGCGGATCCCCGCTCGCCGAGCCAGCGTGCGAACTCCGGTCCCGACTGCAGCGTCGAGTAGGCGAGCGACTCGGTGATGACTCCGGTGAACGCGGACGCCTCGACATCGAGCGCGCGCAGCACGTCGCTGCAGACCGCGGCGGCCTGCGGCCATCTCAGGCACCGCTCGCTCAGTGCCTCGAGAGCCTCGGGCACCGAGGCCACCGTGACGGCGCGACGGTCGTCGCCTTTCGCTTCGGTGAGCGTGAAAGTCGCGTCGTCGCTTGGCGATCCGATCGCTACGACGACGCCGTCGGCGAGTTCGACGACTTCCCCGCTAATCACGAGTATTTCGCTATCAACTCCTGCTTGAACATCTTGCCGGTCTCCGTACGCGGCAGCTGCGGTTCGAACGACAGCGACCGCGGACACTTGTAGTGCGCCAACCGTTCACGCAGCCATCCGAGCAATTCCTCGCCGAATTCCTCGGTGGCGTCTGCGGGGTCGACGGTTTGAACGACGCCCTTGACGCTCTGGCCCATCTCGTCGTCGGGGATGCCGAACACCGCGGCGTCGAGCACCTTGGGATGGGTGACCAACATGTTCTCGGCTTCCTGCGGGTAGATGTTGACGCCGCCGGAGATGATCATGTGATGCTTGCGGTCGGTGAGGTACAGGTAGCCGTCGTCGTCCAGATAGCCCACGTCGCCGACCGTCACCCAGCCGTGTCTGTCGCGTGACTCGGCGGTCTTGTCGGGATCCTTGTGATAGACGAACTGCACGACACCCAGGTCGAAGTAGATCTGGCCGGCCTGGTTGGGCGGCTGGTCATTCCCGTCCTCGTCGAGGACGTGTGCCACACCGAGCAGCGGTTTACCAACGGAGCCAGGACGTTTCAGCCATTCCTCGGCCGAGATGAAGGTGATGCCGGCACCTTCTGACGAAGAGTAGTACTCGTCGACGACCGGGCCCCACCAATCGATCATCTGCTTCTTGATGTCGACCGGGCATGGCGCCGCCGCGTGTACGACTCGTTGCAGGCTGGACGTATCGAACGAATTGCGCACGTCTTCAGGAAGTTTCAGCATCCGGACGAACATGGCCGGGACGAACTGGCCGCTGGTCACCCGGTATCTCTGGATGGCGTCCAAGGCGGACTCGGGGTTGAACTTCGACATGATCACGGTCGTCACACCCATCGCCTGCGCGCTCATCGACCACAGGCACGGTGCGGTGTGGTACAGCGGCGCCGGGCTCAGATAGACGGAATCCTGGCTCATCTGGATGGCCATCAGGAGTGCCGACACCAGATTCGGTGTGTCGGCGGGCTTGGCATGGGTGAGTTCGCGGCGAATTCCCTTGGGACGGCCGGTGGTTCCCGACGAGTACTGAAGTAGATCGCCCTCGATCTCGTCGTCGATGGGTGTGCTGGGCCGGTTCACGACACACTCGGGGTAGCGCTGCCACCCGTCGAGGTCGTCGTCGGCTATCAGCAGCAGATCGGGCAGCACATCCAGCTCTGCGAGTCCTTGGCACACTGTGCGCGTCGCCTGTGAGCCGATCACCGCCTTCGCACCACTGTTGTCGATGATGTACGCCACCTCGGGCGGTGTGAGATGAGTGCTCACCACCGTGTAGTACAGACCGCTGCGCCGCGCGGCCCACATCACCGTCGGCAGATGCTCGTTGTTCTCCATGAGGACAGCGACGGTGTCGCCCTCGATCAGCCCGGCGTGCCGGAAATGGTGGGCCAGCCGGTTGGCCCGCTCTTCCAGCTCCTTGAACGTGACCACGGTTGCGGCCGGATGGATGATGACGGCCGGCTTGTCGGGCGTGGCCTCGGCATGCTCGCGAATCTGCATGCGCCGACTTTACGACGTGCGATCTTGACAGGTGTCAAGTGGTCGAAAGACACAGGTTGGGCGCGCTGCCAGACCTACGATCACATCGCCGGGGAATCGGGGGTCGAGGTGCGCGAATGACCAACGCCGCGCCGTCGGGCGTCGTCACGTTTCTGTTCACCGACATCGAGGGATCGACCCGCCGGTGGGAAGCCGACGCGGACGCGATGCGCTCGGCACTCGGCATTCATGACGCAGTGTTGAGGGATGCGATCCAAGACCACGGCGGTGTGGTGTTCAAACACACCGGCGACGGGGTGTGCGCAGTATTCGCCTCACCCGGCGATGCCGTCGACGCCGCCGTCGCCGCCCAACGCTCCCTCGAACTCCCCGTGCGGATGGGCCTTGCTACCGGCGAAGCCCAACTTCGCGACGGCGACTACTTCGGCGCCGTCCTCAACCGTGCCGCTCGGGTGATGGCAGCAGGGCACGGCGGCCAGATTCTGCTCGACGGGACAACCGCCGGTTTGGTTCCCGCCGCGGACATGACGACGCTGGGAAGCAAGCGATTACGTGACATCGCGAAGCCGGTCGAGATCTTTCAGGTCCAGGCCGCGGAGTTGCGAACTGATTTCCCGCCGCTGAAGACCGAGGATTCGGCGCCGGGGAATCTGCGGGTCCCCACTACCAACCTGATCGGTCGTGAGACAGAACTCAACGAGCTGCAATCGGCGTTGAAACAGCATCGTTTGGTGACGCTTACCGGCGTCGGAGGAGTCGGCAAAACACGCTTGGCTTTGGAGATAGCCGGGCGCTCAGCAAGTGCCTACCTGGACGGTGTGTTCGTCATAGAGCTTGCCGCGATAGCCGACGAGACCGCCATCCCCGAGGCGACGGCAGCGGTGCTCGGCGTCAAACAGCAGCCGGGCATGACGGTGACGGCCAGCATCGCGTCGGCGCTACGGGGACGTTCCCGGCTGCTGGTGTTCGACAACTGCGAACATGTGCTCGACAGCTCCGCCGGTCTGATCGGAGCGATTCTAGGGGCGTCATCCACCGTCACGATCCTTGCGACCAGCCGAGAGGGCCTCGGACTGGCGGACGAACAGCTCTGGCCGGTGCCCTCACTCGACGTCGGCAGCGGCGTCGAGTCGACTGCTGCAATGCTTTTCGTCGAACGCGTGCAGGCAGTCTCGCCCGCCTTCTCGGCGTCCAACCATCCGGAGGAAATCACCGAGATATGCCAACGCCTGGACGGAATACCTCTGGCTATCGAGTTGGCCGCGTCACGCATGCAGTCGATGACCGTCACAGAGGTTCGAGATCGGCTCGATAGACGGTTCCGCCTCCTCGTCGGATCACGACGGCAGCTAGAGCGTCACCAGACCCTGCGTCATGCGGTGCAATGGTCTTACGACCTGCTCGACGATAACGAAAAGGACTTGCTCGCAACGTGCTCCGTGTTCTCGGGCGGATTCGATCTGGCCGCCGCATGTGGCGTGTCGGGCTCGGACGACGAATTCACCACGCTGGACACGCTGGACGCGCTGGTTCGAAAGTCACTCGTCGTCGCCGACAGGTCAGCAGGACACACCCGGTACTCCATGCTCGAGACCATTCGTCAGTTCGCCGAAGAGCAACTCGTCACGACGGGTGACCCCGACGCCGTGCGTACCATCCATGCGCGCTACTTCGCAGGGCTCGAAAGCAGCATCACCACCCTGTGGGATGGGCCACGCCAACGCGAGGCGTACTCGTGGTTGACCGTCGAGATGGCCAACTTGCGCACCGCATTCCGCTTTGCCCTCGACTCCGACGACATCGACTCCGCTTCGGCCATCGCCATTTACGCTGCGCTGGCGGGATTCTGGAGCGACCACTACGAACCAATCCGATGGAACGAGGAACTGATCGAGCCCGCGCGAAGGATCGGCCACCGGCGTCTCGCCCAGCTGTATGGCATTGCGGCACTGTGCTTCACAGCCGGTCGAATCGAGGATGCACTGGGTTATGCCACCGCAGGGCAGGAGGCGATTCTCAGTGGCCGCTTCGACGAGACTCGCCGAGAGCACGAGGCATCCCTCGCCGCTCCCTACGCGGCGGCGGGTGAGCCCGAACGATGGCTCGATTGGTGCCGCACCGCGGTCACGCTGCATCCCGACATCCATATCCACACGCGCGCCCTCTTTGTCATCGCGCTACAAATGGCCGGTCAGAATGACGAGGCAATCGATGTGGCTGACGAACTGCCCGCCATGCTCGAGGCTACCGACAACCCGACCTACGCCGCGTGGGCGCTGTTCGCCTACGGCACCGCGTACCGCGACCGTGATTCCCGCATCGCCTATGACGCTCTGCGTCGGGGACTCGAAATCGCACAGGCCAGTGGAAGTAGACAGACGGAGTCGAACATCGCGGCGATGCTGACTTCCCTCACGGCCGCCCACGGCGAGCCCGCCGACGCCCTCGACTACTCGATTGTGTCGATTCGCAATCAGTACGATTCGGGCAACTTCTTCCTCGTCGGAAACTCGTTCGCCGCCCTTGCGTCACTGTTCGTCCGGATCGGGCGAGCCGAAGCCGCCGCGACGTTGATCGGTTGCGCAGACACGCCCTTCAACCGCTCGTCATTCCCGATGTTGGCTACGGATGAAGTTCGATTACGCGATGCGCTCGGTGATGATGCGTACGACTCCCTCGCTCGCGCGGGCGCGCAGATGACCTTGGCGAGCGCCGTGACGTACGCCTGCGAACAGATCGATCGTGTACGCGCGGAGATGGCCGCCGAACGCTAGAAGCACGCGAGCCACGCGCGCTCGCGAGGGAGGTGAGGAAGTGACTAGTCCGCTTCGGCGAGACGGTGCTTCAAGGCGTCGAACTCGTCCTTGATTCCCGTGGGCAGCTTCTCACCGACGAACTCGAACCACTCCTCGATCAACGGGATCTCTTCGCGCCACTCGGCGGTGTTCACGGCGAGCGCCTCGTTGACGTCGGCCGCGTCGACATCCAGACCCGACAGGTCCATATCTTCTGCGGTCGGCACGATCCCGATCGGCGTCGTCTTACCGCCGGCCTTCTGCTCGATGCGGTCGACGATCCACTTCATCACGCGGCTGTTCTCGCCGAAGCCCGGCCACAGGAAGCGGCCGTCGTCGCCACGACGGAACCAGTTGACGAAGAAGATCTTCGGCATCTTCGACTCGTCGGCGTTCTTGCCGATGTCGATCCAGTGCGCGAAGTAGTCGCCGACGTTGTAGCCCAGGAACGGCAGCATGGCCATCGGGTCACGCCGGACGGTGCCGACCTTGCCCTCTGCGGCCGCGGTTTGCTCGGAACCCAGTGTGGCGCCGATGAAGACGCCGTGCTGCCAGTCGCGAGCCTGCGTCACGAGCGGCACCGTCGTCTTGCGGCGACCACCGAACAGGATCGCCGAGATCGGCACACCCTGCGGGTCGTCCCACTCCGGGGCCAGCGTCGGGCACTGCGACATCGGGGTGCAGTAGCGCGAATTGGGATGCGCGGCCTTGCTTTCCGTCTCGCGCAGAACCCAGTCGTTGCCCTTCCAGTCGATGAGGTGATCGGGTTCGCCTTCCAGGCCCTCCCACCAGACATCGTTGTCGTCGGTCAGTGCGACGTTGGTGAAGACGGTGTTGCCCGCCTCGATGGTCTTCATCGCGTTCGGGTTCGACGACCAGTTGGTGCCCGGTGCGACGCCGAAGAAGCCGAACTCCGGGTTGACCGCGTAGAGGCGGCCGTCCTTGCCGAACCGCATCCAGGCGATGTCGTCACCGACGGTCTCGGCGCGCCAGCCCTCGATCGTCGGCTGCAGCATGGCGAGGTTGGTCTTACCGCAGGCCGACGGGAACGCCGCCGCGACGTAGTACGACTTGTTCTCCGGCGAGATCAGCTTGAGGATCAGCATGTGCTCGGCGAGCCAGCCCTCGTCGTGCGCCATCGCCGACGCGATACGCAGCGAGTAGCACTTCTTACCGAGCAGCGCGTTGCCGCCGTAGCCTGAGCCGAAGCTCCAGATCTCGCGGCTCTCGGGGAAGTGGCTGATGTACTTCGTGTCGTTGCACGGCCACGGGACGTCCTTCTGGCCGGCCTCCAGTGGGGCGCCGATGGAGTGCAGCGCCTTGACGAAGAAGCCGTCTTCGCCGATCTTCTCCAGCGCCGCCTTGCCCATCCGGGTCATCGTCCGCATCGACACGACGACGTATTCGGAGTCGGTGAGCTCGACGCCGAGCTTGGGGTCCTCGGCACCGAGGGGGCCCATGCAGAACGGCACGACGTACATCGTGCGACCGCGCATACAGCCGCGGTACAGGTCTGTCATGATGCCGCGCATCTCAGCGGGGGCCATCCAGTTGTTGGTGGGACCGGCGTCGATCTCGTTCTCAGAGCAGATGAAGGTGCGCGATTCCACGCGGGCCACGTCGGAGGGATCCGAGAGCGCCAGATAGGAGTTCGGCTTCTTGTGATCGTCGAGCCGCTTGAAAGTGCCCGCCTCGACGAGCTGCTCGGACAGCCGGGCGGCCTCCTCCTCGGAGCCGTCGGCAAACACCACCCGGTCCGGCTGCGTGAGTTCGGCGACCTCCTGGACCCAGGCGAGCAGCCCTTTGTGCTTGGTCGGTGCGGTGTCCAGACCTGGAATGGTCGCTGCGGTCATCAAAATCTCCTGTATATGTTTTCTGCCAGGACTCAGGCACCTAGAGCGTCAACCCGCCTGAAGAGGCTGCGCATCCGGTCGTCCCCGTATCTAAGAGGTTAACGCGGGTGACATACCCGCGGTAAATCGGATCTATGTCCGATCACTCACAGGAACGATTCAGAAAGCCCATCTCGGCGGTGTATCGATTCAGCTGACGGCCTTTCCGGGACGACGGAGCCGGACAGCTCCTCCCGGACAGCATCCAACTCGCTCTGAAGGGGCGGCAGGCGTCGGTCCATCGCCTTCGCCGCCCGTGCCGCGGCGACCGCGTGCTCGCGCAGTTCGGCGTCGATCTCGGCGACCCTGTCGGCCGCGGTGGCACTGTCGACCTCGTCGCGGTGAGCGAGCTCCGAACACAGTGCCGTCTCGGCGACCAGGATCCGGGTAGCAACCCTTTCCTCCACCGCGGAGCGCAAGACGTTGACGGCGTCGGTGACCCAGCGGTCGAGCAACCCCCGGTCGTGAAGCAGCCCGCGAATGCCCACCACCCACACGGTCAGCGCCAGCCCGACCGCGCCGCCCACCGCCAGACCTGCCACGGTCATACCGGGCGCCAGCCCGGCGAACAGCCGGGTCACCACGAGCGCCATCCCGAGCCCGAACCCTGCGCCGAGGATCAGCATCAGCCGCGTTTCCTGCCGACGTGACTTCAGCGGCGGCGGACAGAGCTGTGGCGTCGGCGGTGGCGCGATCGCCGCGGGTGCGGGCACGTGCAGTTCGGCCGCCACGTGTGCCAGCTGATCGGTCACGCCCTCGTCCACCTCTTCGGCAACCGCACGCACGCAGTTCCGCACCTGCGACTCGAAGGATCTGATGCGGCGACGCGACAGCTGCGCCGCGTCCTCGGCCAGCTCACCCCTCGCCGACGTACAGCGGTTGCGTGCCAAGTACCCGAGCTGCACCCGGGCCTGCTTGAGCTGACTGCGCAACGTGATGTTGCGCTCGTTCTTCGACAGGCGTGTGCGACGCAGAATGTCGTCACGGGTCTCGTGCAGTACGCGCACCCGGGCGCGGCGTTCTGAACCGTCGCCGTCGGCCCTGCACTGCTCGATCATGCTCTGCAGTCGACTTTCACGCGCGCGCAGTCGATTCCGTTGTGCCACATCGGGATCCGACAGCCGTTGCCGCAACAACGCGACGAGTTCATCGGTGCGGGGTTCGCCCAGATCCGGAGCGGCCGCGGCGCCGGCCCAATGAACCTCGGCGTATCGCGGCGCACGCTGCGCCAACAGCGCCCGGTCCGCGGCAAGCGCGTCGCGCCAGTTGCGGTGCGCATCGATCTTCGCCACCACGCCGATCACCAGATCGGTGTCCCTGGCCGCCGAATCCATTAGCGCACAATCGGATTCCGTCACCGGCGCAATTGCCGACACCGTGAAGACCACCGCGGCCAGGGCATGCGAGGAATCCATTTCCCCTGACTCCACAAACGTGTACTCGGGAAACCGGGTACGCAGCGCACCGATCAGGCTGGTGGTACCCGACATGCACGGGCCCACCACCAGTACGACGACGGAGCTCCCGCAGGTCACCTGCACCGCCCGAGCAGACGCAGCGACCCTCGGCGAATATCCACCGAGCAGCTGTAGTGCAAGGCACCGAGCGGCCCGGTGCCGTAACGCCGCCAGTGCACCGCGCGCCTGCGGTGCGCCGCGGGATCGTCTCCCCTGTCGACGTGCATGCCGTCGGCTTCCACCACCTCGACGGCCGCCCCCATCACAGCCAGCACCGTGCCGTCGGCCACGAGGAACCCGGCGAGTTCCTGGTCTCCGGATCTTATTGCGAGCGCATGCAATTCGCCGATCGCTGCGCGCACACGCTGGTACCGCACGGGCGCGGCGACTGCTTCCACCTGCGCCACCGCGTACTCCACGCCGCTCATTCGGCGCAGCAGCGCCCGCACCGCAGCCGCGTCGGCACCGTCTTCGATGGCCATCACCGCACGGGTGATGCCGAACCGGTCCAGCGCATCCAGCAGGCGTCGACGCATCTGCGCCGACAGCGGATGTTCGCATCGCACGAACGCGTCGGTGGATGCCAGATCCGCGGGCGTATCGACCAGCGTCCGCAGTGCGGCCATCAGTTCGTCGTCCAACTCGGCCGCAGCGAGCAGCCCCACCATCGCCACCGTGGGCGTGTTCGTCGACGCACCGATCGCCGCGGCATGACGCTGCGCCACCGCCAGCGGCCCGTCGACCCCGTACGCCGTCAGATCCGCCTTGTTCAGGACGATCGCGGTCGGACGGTCCGATCGACTGACCGCGAGCCGATCCTCGGGCTTGAGGACTTCGGCGATCACATGCACGGCGACGTCCGCGTCGGCGGCGTCGGTGCTCACCGCGACACCGGAACAGGTCAGGGCGGCAGCCACGGTTGTCCGCCCGACCCCACGTCGACCCTCGACGGCAACGCGCACCGGCGCACCGGCTCGCCGGATGATCGGCGTCAACCGCGGATTGCGGCTCCGCTCGGCGAATTGGGTCAGGACGTCGACGAAGATCAGGCGGCCTCCATGTTCCCCCGCGGAGCTCCGCATGCGGTGGCCCCGTTTCCCACCCACGATGGTGGCACCCCCAGCGGCATGGCGCGTGCGGCAGTTGTGACCTCTGGGGATAAAAGACAGCGTGCCGACACCAGGTAGCAGCAAAAGGCAACTGTTGGGTATCAATCTGCACCACGATGCGGGTACTCCACCCTTGATGAGCGACCATGGACGGATGCTTTCGGGAAGCGCGGATGTCGGGGCACCACCCGCGTCGCATCTGCATCCCCGCATCACCAGCTTCCGAACCCGCCGCACCACGCTGAGCGGGGGCCAGCAGGCCACGTGGGAGCGGCTCTGGCCCGAGCTGGGGAAGTACGCCCGCGAAGGCGACGGACCCGCACCGCTGCTGGACACCGAGACATGGTTCGGGCGTTCGGCGCCCATCGTGCTGGAGATCGGCTGCGGAGCGGGCACCTCGACGCTGGCGATGGCGCAGGCCGAACCCGACATCGATGTGGTGGCAGTCGAGGTCTACAAACGCGGGCTCGCTCAGCTGCTGTCCGGTATCGATCGCGAGAACGTGCCCAATATCCGCTTGATCCGCGGCGACGGCGTCGACGTCCTCGAGTACATGTTCGGCCCCGCATCGCTGACCGGTGTTCGGGTGTTCTTCCCCGATCCCTGGCCGAAGGCCCGCCATCAGAAGCGTCGGCTGCTGCAGCCGGCGACCATGGCGCTGATCGCCGACCGCCTGCGGCCAGGCGGTGTGTTGCACGCCGCGACCGACCACGCGGGTTACGCCGAACACATCGCCGAGGTGGGTGACGCCGAACCGCGACTGCGCCGGGTGTCCGCAGACGACGCCCTGCCCATGTCGGCCGACCGGCCGGTGACGAAGTACGAGCGCAAGGCGCTCGCAGGCCCCGTCGTGACCGAACTGCTCTGGGAGAAGGCCGAATGAGCCTCACCGAAGACATTCAGCGGATAGAACCCCAGATAGAAGAGGCCGCGCCGGCCACCTCCAGGGTGCTGCTGGTCTGGGACGCACCCAACCTGGACATGGGCCTCGGCTCGATCCTCGGCGGCCGCCCGACGGCGGCGCACCGGCCGCGTTTCGATGCGCTGGGCCGCTGGCTGCTGTCCCGCACGGCCGAACTCTCGGCGGCGCGTCCAGACGTCTCGCTGGAGCCCCCCCTAATTCCGGAGGCCACCGTCTTCACCAACATCGCCCCAGGTAGCGCCGATGTGGTTCGCCCTTGGGTGGAGGCATTGCGTAACGTCGGTTTTGCGGTCTTTGCGAAACCGAAGATCGATGAAGACAGCGACGTCGACATCGACATGCTCAATCACATCGCGCTCCGCAGGAGCGACGGACTGGCCGGCGTGCTGGTGGCTTCAGCCGACGGGCAGGCATTCAAGCAGCCCTTGGAGGAAATCGCCCGCGACGGCATACCTGTCCAGGTGCTCGGATTTCGCGAACATGCGAGCTGGGCGCTAGCGTCGGATACCTTGGTGTTCGTCGACCTGGAGGACATTCCTGGTGTTTTCCGGGAGCCACTGCCGCGAATCGGACTCGATTCGTTGCCCGAGCAGGGGGCTTGGCTGCAGCCGTTCCGGCCGTTGTCATCGCTTTTGACGTCGCGCGTCAACAATTGAACTTGCGCGGGTCACCACTGACTTAGTTAGGAGCTCAGTTGTTCGCCTGGTGGGGTCGAATGGTGTACCGGTACCGGTACGCCGTCATCGGCGTCATGGTTGCACTGTGCCTCGGTGGCGGCGTTTTCGGTATCAGTCTCGGCGAGCACGTCACCCAGAGCGGGTTCTACGACGAGGGCAGCCAATCGGTCGCCGCGTCCATCGCGGCCGACAAGGCATACGGACGCGACCGCACGAGCCACGTCGTGGCGATCCTGACGCCGCCCGACGGCAAGAAGGTCGACGATCCCGAGTGGATGAAGAAGACCACCGACGAGCTCAACGATCTCGTCGCCGACCATCAGGACCAGATGGTCGGCTGGGTGGGCTGGCTTCGCGCCCCAACCAGCGACGACCCGACGGTCCAGCAGATGAAGACCTCGGACCTGTCGAAGACGTTCATCAGCGTCCCGCTCAAGGGCGACGACGACGACACGATCCTGAAGAACTACCAGGCCATCGAACCCGATCTGCAGAAGGTCAACGACGGCCACATTCAGCTCGCCGGTCTGAATCCCCTCGCCGGTGAGCTCACCGGCACGATCGGCGAGGATCAGAAGCGCGCCGAAGTCGCCGCTATCCCGCTCGTGTGCGTGGTGCTGTTCTTCGTCTTCGGCGGCGTGATCGCGGCGGCCCTGCCCGGCGTCATCGGCGGCCTGACCATCGCGGGAGCGCTCGGCATCATGCGCATCCTCGCCGAATTCATGCCGGTGCACTTTTTCGCCCAGCCGGTGGTGACCCTGATGGGGCTCGGCATCGCGGTGGACTACGGCCTGTTCATGGTCAGTCGATTCCGCGAGGAGATCGCCGAGGGGTACGACACCGAGGCCGCGGTGCGCCGCGCCGTGATGACGTCGGGCCGCACCATCATGTTCTCCGCGGTCATCCTCGTCGCGTCATCGATGCCGTTGCTGCTGTTCCCGCAGGGCTTCCTGAAGTCGATCACCTACGCGATCATCGCGTCGGTCATGCTCGCGGCGATCCTGTCTGTCTCGGTGTTGCCCGCCGCACTGGCCATCCTCGGTCCCAGGGTCGACGCGCTCGGGGTGCGCTGGTTGGTGAAGTTCACCGAACCGACGCCGATCACCTCCGACCCTGCGAACCCGCGCACCAACACGTTCGCGCTGGCCTCGATCCCCGCGGGCCTGCTGCTTCCGCCGGTGGGTATCGCGCTGGGTCACCTTGCGCGCAAACGCATCAAGCAGACCGGTGAGCAGGGCGCGCAATACGCGCTGATCGGTCTGACGATCGGCTACATCACGATGCTCGGCGGTCTCGCCTACGCCGTGATCTCGGCCAAGGAAACCCTCGGCACCGCGCTGTACGCGGTGCTGCTGGGCATCGTGATCTTCGTCGCCGTCGTGGTGATCGGTATCGCGCTGGCGCGCTATGTGCCGTTCGCTCGCACCCCGATCGTCTGGTGGTTGAACTGGCTGGCGGAGAAGACGCAGAAGACCAAGACGCGCGCCGAAGTGGAGAAGGGTTTCTGGGGCAAGCTCGTCAACGTCGTGATGAAGCGCCCTGTCGCCTTCGCGGCGCCCATCGCGGTCGCGATGATCGTGCTCATCATTCCGCTCGGTCAGTTGGCCCTCGGCGGCATCAGCGAGAAGTATCTGCCGCCCGACAATGCGGTCCGGCTGGCGCAGGAGGACTTCGACAAGTCCTTCCCCGGGTTCCGCACCGAACCGCTCACGCTGGTCATCCAGAACACCGACGGCCAGCCGGTCACCGATCAGCAGGTCGCAGAGATTCGCAGCAAGGCCCTGACCATTCCTGGCTTCATCGAACCCGACGGCGACGCGTCGAAGATGTGGCAACCGCGCGGCGGTGAATCGAGCGACCCATCGGTTCGCGTGATCCAGAACGGTCTGGTCAACCGCAACGACGCGGCGAAGAAGGTCGACGAACTGCGGTCGATATCGCCGCCCCGCGGCATCACGATATCCGTCGGTGGCACACCGGCTTTGGAGCAGGACAGTATCCACAGTCTGTTCGACAAGCTGCCGTTGATGGTCACCATATTGATCGTCACAACGACGGTCCTGATGTTCCTGGCGTTCGGTTCGGTGGTACTGCCGATCAAGGCCGCGGTGATGAGCGCGCTCACCTTGGGCTCGACGATGGGCGTGCTGACATGGATGTTCGTCGACGGCCACGGGTCCGGGGTGATGAACTACACACCGCAGCCACTGATGGCTCCGATGATCGGCCTGATCATCGCCGTGATCTGGGGGCTGTCCACCGACTACGAGGTGTTCCTGGTCTCCCGAATGGTCGAGGCCCGCGAACGCGGTATGTCCACCGCGGAGGCGATCCGCATCGGCACGGCCACCACGGGCCGGTTGATCACCGGTGCCGCGTTGGTCCTCGCTGTCGTCGCGGGCGCCTTCGTGTTCTCCGATCTGGTGATGATGAAGTATCTGGCGTTCGGCCTACTCATCGCACTGCTGCTGGACGCCACCATCGTCCGAATGTTCCTGGTGCCGGCGATCATGAAGTTGCTCGGCGACGACTGCTGGTGGGCGCCTAGGTGGATGAAACGCATCCAGGAGCGCCTGGGTCTCGGCGAGACGGAATTGCCCGACGAGCGCAGGCGGCCCGCCGTTCGCGCGCCGGAGGAAGCTCTGGTCGGCGCGGGTGCACCCGTCCCGCCGCCGTCTGCACGGCCCCGGGCGCCGCACGACCCGACGCATCCGGCCGCCGAGGGTGCATCGCGCCCGTCGATCGCACGGGCCGCGGCGCCACCGCGAACCAACGCGCCCTCGGCTACGGGTACGACGCGTATGCCGAGCGGGCGCGCACCCTCCGATGAACCGGAGACGACGAAGCTCTCGACCGCCAAACGGGCGGTGCGTAACGCCGTGACCAACGCCGCGGCCGCCACTCGCGCGGCTGCCGCGCCGCCGGCACCGCGTCCGCAGGCGCCGCGGGAGGAACGCGAAATCGAGTCGTGGCTCGGCGAATTGCGCGGCACCAACGCGCCCGCGGGCCCGCCGACACCGCCACCGACGAACAGGCCGCCGACCGAGGGCAGGGGACGGCCGTCGACGGACCCCACCCGCGCGATGCCGGAAGCGACCGGCGGACGGCGAAGGGCGCCAGAACCCGGCCCGACCAACGAACCGCCGACTACGGCGATTCCGGCGCAAGCCCCGGAGTCCGATGACGCCGCTCCGACGACGGCGATCCCGGCGCAACGGCCGCAAGATCCGGAGACCGCCACCGACAAGCTCAACACCCGCGAGGAAGGCGAGAAGCCGAAGCGGCGTGGCGGCGGTATGAGCGCTCAGGATCTGCTGCGCCGCGAGGGCAGGCTCTAGTCCTTCTCGGCGTCCCCGACATCGTCGGCTTTGGCCGTGATGACCGCCTCATCCCCGGTGGCCTGTGCGGCCTCCTCGGCCGCGGGATCCCTGGCCAGCAGCACCCTCGTCGCGCTGTTGACGAACGCCACCGCGGGCACGGCCAGCAGTGCGCCGACGATGCCCGCCGAAACCCCACCCGCCGCGATCGCGAGCACGACGGCCAGCGGATGGATCGAGACGGCGCGGCCCATCACCAGCGGCTGCAGCACATGGCCCTCGAGTTGCTGAACGGCGATGATCAGGCCGAGGGTGATCAGCGCGAAGATCCAACCCTTGGCGATCAGCGCGACGATGACGGCGACGAATCCGGCGATCACCGCGCCGACCAGCGGGATGAACGCACCGAGGAAGACCAATGACGCCAACGGCAGCGCAAGCGGTATGCCCATGATGGCCAGACCGGCGCCGATGCCGACCGCGTCGACGAGCGCGACGAGGAACGTGGCACGCACGTATCCGATCAGCGAGCGAAAGCCTGCCCGGCCGGCGTCGCGCACGCGCGGCTGCACGTGCGCGGGGAAGATCTTGGTGATGAACGCGAAGATGTTGCGGCCACCGTGCAGCAGGAATATCAGCGTGAAGAACATCAGCAGCGCGCCGGTGACGATTTCGGTGAGGGTGCCCGCCGTCGACAGCGCTCCGCTGGTCAGTTTCTCCTGATTGTTGCGCAGCGCTTCGAGGGCGCTCTCGCGAACCTGTTGTATCTGTTCATTGCTGACATGAAGTGGGCCGTTGGCCAACCAGTTGCCCACGCCCTCGATGCTGTGGCCGACCTGTTCGGCGAGCGCGGGCACGCCGTCGACGAATTGGCTGACGACGAAGGTGAGGATGCCGCCCACCACCGCGAAGCCGGACAGCAGCATGAGGGCGACCGCGGCTCCTCGCGGTACGCCCCGTCGATCGATGAAGTCCACGGCGGGCATCAGGAGGGCGGCCACCATCGTCGCCAGGAGAACGGGAACGAAGATGACCTCGAGTCGTTTGAACAACCACAGCACCGCGAAGATCGCAGCGAAGATGACCAGTAGCCGCCACGACCACGCTGCGGCCTTGCGCACCAGCGGGCTCACCGCCTGGTCGACATCGGACACACCCGCTGACATTCCGTCAGCGTAACGGCCCGCCTCGCGGAGTCCGTGTATCTCGGGAAACACCGCCCCACGCTTTACCCTGTAGGGCGTGTCACACGACGCGCCGGCGCGCCAGGCTCGCGGTCAGAACCGCGCAGCGCGCGGTAAGTACTGGTGGCTGCGGTGGGTGATCATCGCCGTCGCGGTCGTCGTGCTGTCCGTCGAACTCACCTTGGTACGTGAACAGCTCGCGGATGCGTGGCGCAGTCTGTCCTCGGCGAACTGGTGGTGGGTACTCGCGGCGATGGGTGCGGCGATGGCCTCGATGCATTTCTTCGGTGACATCCAGCGCAAGCTGTTGCGCTCGGCGGGCGTACCCGTGCACCAATGGCGTTCGCAGGCCGCGTTCTACGCGGGTAACTCACTGAGCACGACGCTGCCGGGTGGCCCGGTGCTGTCGGCGACGTTCATCTACCGCCAACAGCGCTCGTGGGGGGCCACCCCGGTCATCGCGTCATGGCAGCTGGTGATGTCGGGCGCGCTGCAGGTGATCAGCCTGACGTTGCTCGGCTTGGGCAGCGCGTTCTTCCTTGGCGCCAAACACAACCCGTTCTCGCTCATCTTCACCCTCGCCGGCTTCATCATGCTCATCGTCCTCGCCCAGGCGGTGGCGTCCCGTCCGGACCTGCTCGACGGCGTCGGCGTTCGCGTGCTGTCGTGGGTCAACTATCTGCGCGCCAAGCCCTCGGACAACGGTCTGGACAAGTGGCGCGAGACCCTGGCCCAACTGGAGTCGGTCAACTTGACGCGGCGTCAGATGGGCGTCGCCTTCGTGTGGTCGATGATGACGCTCGTCACCGGTGTGGGGACGTTGTTGCTCGCCTGTTTCGCCGCCGGTGGGAAACCGTCGCTGCTCGGGGTGGTCGTCGCATACGTTGCCGCCCGTGCGGTCGGTTCGATCCCGCTGATGCCCGGCGGCCTGCTGGTGGTCGAAGCGGTCCTGGTGCCAGGACTCGTTTCCAGCGGAATGACCTTGGCCTCAGCGATTTCCGCGATGCTCATCTACCGAACAGTCAGCTGGATCTTCATCGCCGCGATCGGGTGGGTGGTGTTCTTCTTCATGTTCCGCACCGACGCCGACGTCGATCCCGACGCCACGAACAACGCGGAGGATTCATGCGGACCCGGGAATCAATAGCGATCCTCGGTGCGGCGGCCGTACTCGCCGCCTGCTCACCGTCGACCGAAACCCGTTCCACCGAAACGGCGTCCACACCGGCGTCGTCGGCGGCCGCCGGACCTCTTCGTGGACCCGAACCGTCGGTGGCCACCCCGATCGTGGCCAGCGTCATCGCCGCGCCGATCCCGGTTCCCACCACCGACGGTAAGACCCACCTCGCCTATGAACTGCAACTCACCAACGTGCTTGCGCACGACGTCACCATCACCTCGGTGACGGTCCTCGATCGCGATGTCGCGCTCCTGAACCTCCCCGGTGATCAGCTGGGCCAGTGGACTCGCATCCTCGGAAACACCGCGCCCACAACGACTATCGGCGCGGCGCAGACCGCAGTCGTGTGGTTGGATGTCGCCCTCGAGAAAGACGCCTCGGTTCCCGCACGGCTGACGCACAACATCTCGGTGTCCAATCCGCAGCCGCTGACTCCGCTGTTTCCCGCCAGGACGACCGAGAACGTCGCGCCGGTCGAGGTACAGACGCGTGAACCGGTCGTCATCTCGCCCCCGTTGACGGGTCCGAACTGGTTGGCGGGCAACGGCTGCTGCGGCATGGAAGCGCACCGGATGTCGCTCAATCCCATCAACGGTCAACTGTGGGCCGCCGAGCGGTTCGCCATCGACTACGTGCAGCTCGAACCCGACCGCAGGCAGTTTGAAGGAGACCCGAAGAAGCTTGAGAGCTATCCGGCGTTCGGCAGCGACATCCTCGCTGTCGCAGACGGTCCCGTCGTGGCGGCGGTCGACGGCTTGCCCGAACAGGTGCCCGGCACGGGCCCCACCGGTCTGCCCCTGGACCAGTACGCCGGCAACCATATCGTGCAGGACCTCGGCAACGGCAACTACGCCCTGTACGCCCACATCAGGACCGGCGCCGTCGGGGTCAAACCGGGCGACCGGCTGACGACAGGCCAGGTCATCGGCTCGGTCGGTAACACCGGCAACAGCACCGCACCCCATCTGCACTTCCACGTGATGAGTGCGGTCGATCCACTTCGCTCCAACGGACTTCCCTTCGTGTACAACCAGTTCCGGCTCGACTCCCGCGTCTCCGGGACAACGGCCGAACTCGAGGCGCTTCCCCCCGATCAGCCCATACCACTTCAACCAGGCTTCGCCGCGCGCGATGAGAACGACGTCATGCCAATGGATCTCGACGTGATGACCTATGCCGATCGATAGCGCCGAGCAGACCCGTCCTGCGTTGACCGCGCTCGGGACCGACGTCCTGTGCGTCGTCGTCTTCTGCGCGATAGGCAGGCGCAGTCACGCCGAAGGGCTGACCGTTTCGGGTATCGCCGAGACCGCGTGGCCGTTTCTGGCCGGAACGGTTGTGGGCTGGCTGCTGTCGCGGGCCTGGCGGCGTCCGGCCGCACTGGTGCCCACCGGCGTGGTTGTGTGGTTGTGCACCGTCGTGGTGGGGATGGCGCTGCGAAAGCTCACATCCGCTTCGGTGGCACCGAGTTTCATTGTGGTGGCGTCGCTTGCGACCGCGCTGCTCTTACTCGGATGGCGAGCCGGGGCCACTCTGCTCACCCGACGCTGACACCGTCAAGGTCGCACGCAACCCGCCCAGTGGGCCGTCGGAAAGCTCGATGCTGCCGCCGTGCAGTTCCGCCTGCTGTGCGACGAGAGCGAGGCCGAGCCCGGAGCCGCCAGGTGCTGCGGTGCTGCCACGCGAGAACCGGCCGAGGACCGCCTTGTGTTCCTCGGCGGGCAGTCCACACCCGTTGTCGTCCACGACGATGACGATCGTGTCGCCCGCGCGTCGTGCCTCCAGCTCGATGCGGGCCGCCCGCCCGTGCGTGATTGCGTTGCGCACCAGGTTGTCGACGGCAAGGCGCAGGCCGCTCGGCCAGCCCCAGACGACACCGAGGTCATCTTCCGCCTCCACCACGATCTCGACCTCTCCGCTCAACCGCATGTTCTCCCGCGCCACCCGGTCCAGCATGTCGGTGACATCGATGAGTTCGCGGTCCTCGGCCTGCGCCAGTTGACCCGACGCCAGTTGCCCGAGTGCGGTGATGATCGCCTCGACGCGTCGCTGGGCCCGGGACAGGTCCGCGACGACTTCATCGCGTTCGTCGGCGGGCAGATCGTGGATCCGTAACGTGTCCAGATCGGCACGCATCGCGGTGAGCGGAGTGCGCAACTCGTGGGCGGCGTTGGCCGCGAAATCCTGCGCGGCCTGCAACGAGTTGGTGGTGGCCCGCTGCGCGGTGGCCAGTCGCCTCAGCATGGCCGACATCGCCTCCGAGAGGTCTTCGGCTTCGCGCACTCCACGGACTTCCGGCATCTGCTCACTGCCCCTGCGCAGCTGTTTGGTGTGTTCTGTCAGCCGTCGCAGCGGCCGTATCGCGGGACCCGCGAGCAGCCAGCCGAGGAGGGCGGCGATCAGCACGGCCAGTAGACCCGCCGCGGTGTAGAGCGGGATCCTCGAGCGGTTCAACAGGATGCTGTCGGCGCGGATACCGATCGACATGATCACGCCGTCGGGCTCGTCGACGGGAATGGTGCGGACCCGGTACTCGACGCCGTTGACGTTCACGGTGTCGGTGCCCGGCGGCAGCTGCGGCAACTGCAGGCCCCGCTGGAACACCACCTGACCGGTCGACTGGGACCGGCCCGTCGTCAACACTCCACGGCGCGGGTCCTGCACCTGTTCGGGATACATGCTGGCGTCGATGATCGAATCGAGTCGGCGATCCAGTTGCGCCGCATCGTTATTCGCCAACACCACCGATGTCGCGATCGTGAACACCGCCACGACGGCGGCGGCGGCTGCTGCCGACGCCACGGCCACCCGGGTGCGAAGCGACGCGGATCGCAGAAACCGCGGAAGTCTCACCCGCTACGGCTCGTCTCGCAACACATAGCCGATCCCGCGAACCGTGTGGATGACCCGCGGCAGGCCATCGCGTTCGAGCTTGCGCCGCAGGTAGGAAATGAAGACATCGGCCACGTTGGTGTCGACGTCGAAGTCGTAGCCCCAGACGAGTTCGAGAAGGCGCTGACGGCTGAGCACCACACCGGCGTTCTCGGCCAGCACGGCGAGGAGGTCGAATTCACGCTTGGTCAGATTGACGCGTTCACCGCCCACGAAGACCAGACGCCTTGCCGTGTCGATGGTCAAGGGACCGACCGTCATGGTGTCCGACTGCTGGTCGGAGTGGCCCGCGCGACGCAGCAGTGCGTGCAGCCGCGCGACCAACTCGCCCAGATCGAACGGTTTCGTCAGGTAATCGTCGGCGCCGGCTTCCAGGCCCGCGATGCGGTCGTTGACGGTGTCCCGCGCAGACAGCACGCAGATCGGGATCTCGTTCCCGAGTGCACGCAGCGCCGTCACGACGGCGACGCCGTCGAGCTCCGGCATTTGGACATCGAGAACAAGCGCGTCGTGCGATTCGTTCGATAACAGCCGCAAGGCCTCTTTACCGGTCGCAGCAACCCGAACGTCAAAGCCCGAATGGCGCAAACCGCGCGCGACCGAAGTCCTGACGTCCGGGTCGTCATCGACCATCAGGACGGTGCGGCCAGCACCGTCCACCGGCTCAGTTGGCCCCCCGAACGGAGGCTTAACTGTCCGCGATGCCGTCGCCGTTGGTGTCGCCGCAGCGGTTCTTCAGGTCGACCAGCGGCTGACGAATCCCGGTCAGGTCGGCCTTGGCCTGAGGATTCTGGTTCAGATAGTTCTGAACGTCGTCACGAACGTCCTCGCGGGGCACACCCTCGAGGCTCGTGAAGAAGAAGTTCACATCCGGGTGGGTGAAGAGGTAGGCAGACGTCGCCGCCGACACGCCCGAAGCGACACCAGCCAAGTCAGCCGCGGTGCAGTTCGGCGGGTTAGGAGGCGCAGGTGCCGGTTGCGCCGACGCCGAAGGCATGGCACCAATGAGCATCGCACCGGCAATCGCGCCGGTTCCCACCGCGCCAGCAACCGCACGTCGGGCAGTACGGGCCGAGAGCAACATGGACAAGCTCCTTCGTAGGAAGTGAAAAGGAAGTAACCATGGGCGGTTACCGACATCAAAAGCTAAGCAGAATGTGCAGCGACTTTCTTGCCTTGCGGCCAACGAATCTTAAGAAAGTCTGAAATCGCAGCTCAATGGCGCTACCAGCGAAGGTGGCGCGTCGGTGCAGGCTACGGTAGGCCCCCGATCGCGGTACCTGGGAGTGGCCCGGAGCCCTGTGACACCGGCGATGCCGCCGCCGGTTGCGCCGGTGCCGCGGCGCCGGGAGTACCCGCGCTCGTCCCGGTGGGCAGGCCTGCCGGCAAACTCGATGGCGCCTGTTGTGCGGCCTGAACCAGACCCATCACCTGTGGCAGCGTCAGCGGCAGTTGGCACCGGCCGGAGAGCGTCGCCAGCGGCTGCTGCAGCTGCTGCAGATCCTTGGCCGCTTGCGGATTGGCGTCGAAGTACGTCTTCACCGCGCCGAGCGACTGCGGGCCGGCCTGCGATTTGGAGATCGTCGTCAACGCCTGATTGGTCTGCGGGTGCTCGTCCAGGTAGTCGCCCATCGAGGTGGCCACCGAGCCGATCGTCCTGGCGACTTCACTGGCCGCACACGGGTCCGGTGCCGCGGTTGCTGAGGGCACGGCCGGCGACGGTGGCGCCACCACCGCGGCGCCGCCGACTGCGGAGACGGCGAACGCGGCCCACAGTCCGCGTCGCAGCGCAGCAGAGATCGATTTCATGGACGCTCTCCTTACGGTTTGCGAACGTCTCGGTGCTCCGAAAAGCGCTCGCGAATCGACGGCAACAGGTCCCCGACCAGAAAAACGGCCAAAACGGCCACCACATATATTGCCATCAGCAGCGCGGGGCCGACCAATTCAGCGAGCAGATGCACATGTCAACGGCAGGAGACCGGCAGCCGTCAACCAGGTGCGACGGTGTAGGTGAAGAAGAGGGTTAGAGCTGCTTAAGGCGTTGCTGGCAGAGTTCGCGGGCGCCTTCGCCATAGCACACGCTGTTGTACGCTCACGCTAGAAACGCCGGGTGGAATGTCGTCGGCGGGCCGACTCCGGGGAGAAAGCGGGGACTTCGACATCCAGCAGTTCATGATGCGCTTGAGCAGCACCCTGCGCAGATATCGCTGGGCGGTGTTCGCTGTGTGGCTGCTTCTCCTGGTGCCATCGATCTATCTGGCGCTGAACCAATCGAGTCACCTCACCGGGGGCGGTTTCGAGGTCGAAGGTTCACAGTCGCTGCGGGTCCAGCGAGAACTCGAGCAGAACTTCCCGGACCAGGGTGCGTCGCCGTTGGCCCTGGTGGCCGCACCGCGCGCCGACGCGTCCTACGAGGACATGAACAACGCCGTCGCATTTCTGGAGCGCGCGGCCGCCGAGGTGCCCAGCGTCAGGCTCGTGCCCAATCCGCAGCAGCCGGCGCCGCAACCCGACCGTCCGTACGTCGTCACGCTGCAGCTGGACTTCAACAACACCGGCGCGGTCGACGTCGCAAAACAGCTGCGCCAGAAGGTCGGGATCAACGGCGAGGACCCCGGCGAGATCGAGAACGGCAGGGTCAAGCTCTACGTCATCGGGCAGGGCGCACTCGGCGCCGCCGCGACACAGGCCACCAAACACGACATCGCGCAGGCCGAGCAGTGGAACCTTCCGATCGTCCTGATTGTTTTGCTCGCCGTCTTCGGGTCACTGGCCGCTGCGGCGATGCCGCTGGTGTTGGGAATCTGCACCGTCGTCGTGACGATGGGACTGGTCTATCTGCTGTCGATGTACACGACCATGTCGGTGTTCGTGACGTCGACGGTGTCGATGTTCGGAATCGCACTGGCCATCGACTACTCGCTGTTCATCCTCATGCGTTTCCGCGAGGAACTGCGCTCGGGCCGTGATCCCGAACAGGCCGCCGATGCCGCGATGGCCACCTCGGGTCTGGCTGTCGTGCTCTCCGGCCTCACCGTGATCGCCTCGGTGACCGGCATCTACCTGATCCAGACGCCCGTCCTGGTCTCGATGGCCACCGGCGCGATTTTGGCGGTAGCCCTTGCCGTGCTGACCTCGACGACGCTGACGCCTGCCGTTCTCGCCACATTCGGTAAGGCAGCGGCCAAGCGATCGTCGTATCTGCATTGGTCCCGGCGCCCGGAGACAACCCAGTCGCGGTTCTGGACACGCTGGACGGGCTGGGTGATGCGGCAGCCGTGGCTGGCGGCGCTCGGGGCGTCGCTGATCCTTCTCACGTTGGCCGCGCCCGCGTTCTCGATGGTGCTCGGCAACAGCATGCAGCGTCAGTTCGAACCGACGCACGAGATCCGCGGCGGGGTGAACGCGGCCGCGCAGGCGCTCGGACCCGGCGCGCTCGGGCCGGTGCGGGTTCTGGTGAGCTTCCCCGACGGCAACGCCGCGTCGGCGCCGTCGAAGGCACCCTTGCTGGACACCTTGCGCCAGCGAATGGCCCAGGGCCCCAACGTCGTCTCGGTGGCGCCTGCGGTTTTCGGTGAGGACTACCGGCACGCCCTGCTTTCGGCCGTGCTGTCGGTGGACCCCGAGGACATGGGCGCGCGCGAAACGGTCGACTGGATGCGCGCACAACTGCCCTCGACGCCCGGACTCGGCGGCGCGACCCGCGTCGACGTCGGCGGTCCGACGGCTCTGATCAAGGACTTCGACGATCAGGTGTCCGCGAAACAGCCGCTGGTGTTCGCGTTCGTCGCGTTGATCGCGTTCGTGATGCTGCTCGTCGCCATCCGGTCGGTGTTCCTGGCGCTCAAGGGCGTCCTGATGACCGTCCTGTCGGTCGCCGCCGCCTACGGCAGCCTGGTCGCCGTCTTCCAGTGGGGCTGGCTGGAGGCCCTCGGCTTCAAACCGATCTCGTCGCTGGACAGCACCATCCCGCCGCTGGTGCTGGCGATGACGTTCGGCCTGTCGATGGATTACGAGATCTTCCTGCTGACGCGCATCCGGGAGCGGTTCCTGCAGACCGGCAACACCCGCGACGCCGTCGCGTACGGCGTCAGCACCAGTGCGCGCACGATCACCAGTGCCGCGCTGATCATGATCGCGGTGTTCATCGGGTTCGCCTTCGCGGGTATGCCGCTGGTCGCCCAGCTCGGAGTCGCGTGCGCCGTGGCCATCGCGGTCGACGCCACCGTGGTGCGCCTGATCCTGGTGCCCGCACTGATGGCGATGTTCGACGAATGGAACTGGTGGCTACCCCGCTGGCTGGACCGCATTCTGCCGTCGGTTGATTTCGAGAAGCCGCTCCCCAAGGTCGAGACTCCCGATCTCATCATCATCCCCGACGACATCTCGTCCCTCGGGCCGAGCGGTTCGGAACTGCGGATGGTCGTCAAATCGGCAGCCAAGCTTAAAACCCTTGCACCCCAAGCTGTTACCGTCGCCGATCCACTCGCGTTCAGCGGCTGCATGCCGGTGAAGCAGTTGCGCAGCGCGAACCGTATCAACGGCACACACCGCAACGGCGCCAACGGCAAGGCGCTGCTCACCGCCGAACTGCCGGTACATCCGGTGACGATGTGGCGGGGCCGACTGTCGGTCGCACTGGATGCGCTGAGTGCGGCATCCGGTTTCGAGCGGGCGCCGATGGAACGCAGCAGCCCGGTCGAGACCACCAATGTGCAACTACCGACCGGCGACCGATTGCAGATCCCGACGGGCGCCGAGACACTGCGGCTGCAGGGTTACCTCATCATGTGTCGAAACAGCACAAGGGACTACGCAGACTTCGCCGATCTGGTCGAGGCGATGGAGACTCGTACGGCCGCGACGGTGCTGACGGGGATAGACCGGTACTACTGTGGACAGGATTCGAGGAAACAATGGGTGGCCACCCAGTTGGTGCGCCGACTGGCCGACCCCCAACCGTCAGACGAGCACGACACCCGCATGTCGGGCCCTGAGGCGGAGGCCGATTGGGCCACGGTGAGGGAGCGCTGCCTTTCGGTGGCGGTGGCGATGCTGGAGGAGGCGAGGTGACGGTGGCTCCCGACGTTCGGGGCACCCAGCGCCGTGAGGCTGCCTCCGGCGGCCATAACGGCCCTGCCCGCCATCCCGTGGCCGACGACCGGCCGGTCGAATTCTGGCCCACCGCGGCGATACGCGCCGCGCTGGAGACCGACGATCTCAACGTCTGGCAGCGCATCGTGGCGGCGATCAAGCGCGATCCGTTCGGCCGCACCGCGCGCCAGGTCGAGGAAGTTCTGCAGACCGCCCGTCCGTACGGCGTTTCGAAGGCGCTCGCCGAGGTGCTCCAACGCACCCGCGAGCATCTGGAAGCCAACGAGCGCGCCGAGGTCGCACGCCAGATCCACGCGCTGCTCGACAAGTCCGGTCTGGGCCAGCAGGAGTTCGCATCGCGTACCGGTGTGCCGAACAACGACTTCGCGGCCTATCTGAGCGGTGAGACCAGTCCGTCCGCGGCGCTGATGGTGCGCATGCGCAGGCTCTCCGACCGGTTCGCCAAGATGCGGTCGACGCGCCGCGACGACCAGGCCTGAGCACCTACGCTGGCGGCATGAACAGCAACAACAAAGCCGCGATCAGCCTCACGACAGGACTCGAGGATGCCGAGAAGGTCACCGTGGCGTTCCTCGTCGCCGTTGGCGCCGCCGAGAGTGGCAGGCCGACGCTGATGTTCCTCACCAAAGAGGCCGTCCGACTGGCGGTGCCGGGCGTCGGCGTCGGGAATTTCATCAGCGGAGCCGAAGCCGGCGGGACGGTTCAGCTCTGGGAATGGATCGGCGACGGCGCAACCACGTTCAGCTACTAGGCACCGATGGACATCGAGCGCATTCTCCGCCAGACCCGGACCGTGGCGATCGTCGGTATTTCGGGCGACCCCATGCGGCCGAGCCACGGCGTGTGGCGATACCTGAAGTCCGCGAGCGACTACGAGCTGTACCTGGTGAATCCGACGCTGCGTGAGATCGACGGCGACATGGTCTATCCGTCCCTTGCGGATCTGCCCGTGGTACCCGACCTGGTCGACGTGTTCCGGCGCCACGAACATTTGCGTTCGGTGCTTGGCGAGACCATCGACGTGGGCGCGAAAACCCTTTGGCTGCAACAGGGTCTGACCGACGACGACATCGCTCGCGATGGTGCTGCGGCCGGGCTACAGGTCGTGATGGACCGTTGCCTGAAGGTGGACCACGCCCAGCTCCTCGGCTAGCGCGAGTGGATCGGCGACACGTCGTCGACCAACCAGCGGCCGTCCTGCTTCGACAATTGGACCCGCAGCGCGAGCACCGCGGTCTCGGGTGGATTGCCCGGCGAGTTCTGGGTCCCGCGCAGGATCACCGCGACGCTGGCCGCCGCAGGCCCGATCGCCTCTACCCCAGCAGATACCGTGCTGGCCTGAGCGGAGACTTTTCGGCTGGCCAAATCCTTTGCTACGGAGGCGAATTCCTTCTTGAAGGCATCTGCGCTCTGCGGAGACATCATTCCTGTGGCCCGGTCGATCGAGGCGGTGGGGTTCTGCGGGGTGAACGTCGCGGATGCCTCCGCGACGCTGGTCGCGATACCGACCACTTCCCCGGTGTCCTTGCGCAGGTTGCGATCTGGCACCGACCAATTCAGGTAGCCGACGATCACGGCGGCCGCCAGCGCCGCCGTCGCGCCCGCGACCACCGCAAGCCGCAGCCTCGGCCCGTCGTCGTCGGAGCCGACGGTGACACCGTCCCGCCGCGCCAGTACGACGTTGACCACGACCGCCTCGACGATGAGCACGCAGAGCACCGAAAGAATCGCGACCCACCACAGCGGCCATGCGAGCGCTATACCGATGTACACCAGTCCGGCGATCGCGGCCAGCGGCGGCACCACGTCGAAAGCCAAGATACGCAGGGCATTTCTCATCGGATCGGCTCCAGCCGCGAGATCATCGGCTTGCCGTCGATGTCTGCGACATCGAGGCGAAGCGTCCAGCGCACCGTCTGCGGCTTGTCGCTGCCTGCGTTCTCGCTGACTGACGTCGCTACGACCATCACGGTGTCGGTGCGCGAGGCGAACACGGACAGCTCGGGCGCGGCCGGCTGCGGCGGCCCTTGATGGCCCGGCTGTTCGTGATGGGTGTATTCCACCGCCACCGAGTCGACCTGGCCGGTGGTGCGCGACTGCAACTTCTGGACCAGTTCGCGGTACGGCTTCACCGAGGCGTCGAAGTCGGCGTTGAGCTGTCCGACAGTGCCCTCGTGGAGCTGGGCCAGGCTGGCGTCGACGGTGTCCTTGTTCATGTTGATGAGCACGCTCGTCCACTCGGCGGCGGCCTGCATGGCGCTGGTGCGGTAATGCAGCTCGTCGGCGTCGGCGCGATGCTGCGTCCAGATCAGCGCGGCGAGCACGATCGCGGCAATGGCGATCACGCCGACGACAGCGGAGCCGATGCCATAGCCGGAAATGCTGCGATCGGCATCGCTGGAGTTCGGCTCGTCGTCGGGCATGCGCGTGAGGGTACCCGGCGACCTCACCCGCGCGGCCACGACGAGGAGTCTGGCACCCTGGTGGGGTGACCGTAGAAGCCATCCGCTCGGGTATCGACCTGAGCCACGTCGAATCCGGTGCCCGCCCGCAAGACGACCTGTTCGGCCACGTCAACGGCCGCTGGTTGACGGAATACGAGATGCCTGGCGACCGCGCCACCGACGGCGCATTCCGGTCGTTGTACGACCGCGCCGAGGAGCACGTCCGTGACCTGATCCTCGGAGCCGCGTCAGCGGCGACATCGGATGGAGTGGCCGCACCTTCCACCGACGCCCAGCGCATCGGCGACCTGTACGCCAGCTTCATGGACGAGCGTGCGGTGGCCGAGCGGGGTCTGCTGCCGCTCCTAGACGAGTTGGCCGCCATCGACACCGCCGACACTCCCGATGCGCTGGCGGCGGTGCTCGGGCAGTTGCAGCAGGCCGGGTCGGGCGGCGGTGTCGGCTTTTACATCGACACCGACTCGAAAAACTCCACGCGCTACCTTCTGCACTTCACTCAGTCCGGCCTCGGCCTGCCCGACGAGTCGTACTACCGCGAGCCGCAGCACGCCGAGATCCTGGCGGCATACCCCGGGCACATCGCGGCGATGTTCGCGATCGTGTTCGGCGGTACCGCGGCCGACCACGCGTCCGCCGCCGCCCGGATCGTCGCGCTGGAAACGAAGATCGCGGCCGGGCACTGGGATGTGGTGAAACGACGCGACGCGGATCTGACATACAACTTGCGGGCGTTCACCGACATCCCCACCGAGGCACCGGGTTTCGGATGGGCGACCTGGTTGTCGAACCTTGGGATTTCTGACGCGCAGGCCGCCGAGGTGGTGGTTCGCCAGCCCGATTACCTGACGGCGTTCGCCGCACTGTGGGCGAGCGAGGAGCTCGACGACTGGAAGCTGTGGGCGCGGTGGGAGCTGATCAACGCCCGGTCTGATGTCCTCACCGACGAGCTGATCGAGCAGAACTTCGAGTTCTACGGCCGCCTGCTGTCGGGCACCGAACAGATCCGCGATCGCTGGAAGCGCGCCGTGTCGCTGGTCGAGGGTCTGATGGGTGACGCCGTCGGACGGCTCTACGTCGAACGGCACTTCCCACCTCAGGCCAAGGCCCGGATGGACGAACTCGTCGCAAACCTGCGCGAGGCCTACCGGGTCAGCATCAACTCTCTGGAGTGGATGACACCGCAGACCCGCGAGAAGGCGCTGGTCAAGCTCGACAAGTTCACGCCCAAGATCGGTTATCCGGCCAAGTGGCGCGACTATTCGACGCTGGTGATCGAGCGCGACGACCTGTACGGAAACGTGCGGCGCGGGCACGCCCACGAATACCAGCGTGAGCTGGCCAAGCTCGGGGGCCCCGTCGACCGCGATGAGTGGTTCATGACCCCGCAGACGGTCAACGCCTACTACAACCCCGGTATGAACGAAATCGTGTTTCCCGCTGCGATTCTGCAGCCACCGTTCTTCGACGCCGAGGCCGACGATGCCGCCAACTACGGCGGGATCGGGGCGGTGATCGGTCATGAGATCGGGCACGGATTCGACGACCAGGGCGCCAAGTACGACGGCGACGGGAACCTGATCGACTGGTGGACCGACGAGGATCGTGCCGAGTTCGGCACGCGGACAACGGCTTTGATCGAGCAATATGACCAATATGTACCGCGGACGCTGAGCAACGGCCACCACGTGAACGGCGCATTCACCGTCGGGGAGAACATCGGCGATCTCGGTGGCCTGTCGATCGCGCTACTCGCCTACCAGCTGTCGCTCGGGGGTGAACCGGCACCGGTCATCGACGGCCTGACCGGTGAGCAGCGCGTGTTCTTCGGCTGGGCACAGGTGTGGCGCACGAAATCCCGTGACGCCGAGGCCATCCGGCGGCTTGCCACCGATCCACACTCGCCGCCGGAGTTCCGGTGCAACGGCGTCGTCCGCAATCTGGACGCGTTCTACGAGGCGTTCGAGGTCGACGAGTCAGACGCGCTGTATCTCGACCCCGAGCACCGGGTACGGATCTGGAGCTAGAACATCTGCCAGTCTGACGCGCCGTCGGGCTGGTTGTACCAGCCCTTCGAGTTCTTGACCACGATCGGATCGCCGCTGCCGAAGTTGTCGTAGAACCATTTCGCGTTCTCAGGGCTGATGTTGATACATCCGTGGCTGACGTTCCGGACACCTTGATCGTCCACCGACCATGGCGCGCTGTGTACGAAGTTGCCGCTGTTGTCGATCCGGACCGCAAGATCCACATCGGTCTTGTAGCCGTTGGCTGAATTCACGGGCACACCGTATGTCGAGGAGTCCATGACGATGTGGGGAAATTTCTCGAGCACATAGTAGGTGCCGTTGGGGGTGGTATGGCCGCCACCCGACATACCCATCGATACCGGGATGGTCTTCACCAGCTCGCCGTTACGCATGACTTCCATCTCGTGCGTCGCATCGTCGATGGTCGCGATCAACTGCTCGGGAACGGTGAAGGTCGACTTGGTTCCCGCGGCGTCGATGTAGACCTTGGTGCCTGCCGGCCAGAAGTCCTGCGGGCGCCACCGCAGCTGGGTGTCGCTGGTCCAGTAGAACCTGCCGGGAACGGGTGGCACGGACGTGATGTGCACGGCGTCCTGGGCCATCTGCTGGTTGGCGATCGGCCGCTGGAAGTTGATGTAGATCGGCTTGGCGGCACCGACGATCGAACCGTTCGTCGGATTGAACGACGGCGGCAGGAACGGCGGCTCACCGACGAACGGCGTCGGATTCTGGCCTTCCGGCGTTCCCGGCGGGACCGCCATCGGCTGGGGCTGCCCAAAGAGCGGTGGCGGGGGCGGCGGCAGCGGCGCGCCGGGCGGCGGCGGTCCGGGCGG
>NZ_JBFREZ010000013.1:0-120252 GCF_052114565.1 Mycobacterium sp. 2YAF39 | reverse complement strand
ACCGCATCCGTCTGTGTACCGACCAATGGGGCTGCCGCTCAACCGAACCGCGGCCTGATGATGCCGCGCCGCACACAGACCCGCGCACAGTCGCGGCGCGAATACATCGAACAACAACGCCGCCTCAACGACGACCACCTCGCCGAACGAAACAAACCGCATCTGCTACGGCGTGGGTCAGCGCCCGTGGCCGCCGCCCTCGTTGCCGCCGCCATTGAATCCGGGTGAAGCCACCTCTGATTCGGTGAGCTGAAAGGGAGTGTCGAAGAGGCTTGGGTTGTTGAGCGACGACACCACATCACTGACGTTGCCTTGCGGAAGCCCAAGGGCGCCGGAGGCGTTGCCGTTGGGCGCAACGCAGGTGCCGTCCAAAGCTACTTCGCCGTTCGAGCACGTCAAGTCGTCCGCATGGGCGACTGCGACGGGAACACCAATCACAGCGAGCGCGGCGGACAATGCACCCGCTGCCACTGATAGTCGAGCGGTGCGTGATCTTGTTGCGCGCATGGCACGCCTCTTTCCTGCTGTTGGAGTGCGAAAATTTAACACTTGAACCTGTCATTTGACAGGGGCGACCGCCCGGCGAGCGACCTGTATCGAAAAGGATCCCCGCCGGCACCGTCATCTGATACTCACCTACGGGCAGAGCCACACCACCCACCCCGGCAACCGAAAGCTGTTCCCCACCCTGTGCTGACCACCGCGCCCATCGTGAAGACGGACGTACCCGACACCACCGGGCCGATCGTAGGCTGAAGATGCCCCGCCACAAGACAACCCGAGCACCACCGCACCCAAGCCCCAATGGAACAAGCCACCACGTTCTAGTTATCGATCGACCTGGTCCCGGCTTCCCACGCAGCGACCTTGCTGAGGGCGGACCAGTCGAGATGGGCGCCGCCGTTGGCGAGCAGGGTGAGGAAGCGGTCGCGTACCAGGCTGGCGACGGGCATCGGCACCTGCAGGGACTCGCCCGCGGCCAAGACGAGGCGGACGTCCTTGAGGCCCAGCGACGCGGCGAACCCGGCCGGCTCGAACTCCTCGCGGGCCATCAGTCCGCCATAAGTCTTGTAGACCGGCGCGTCGAACAGGGTCGACGTCAGCAGCTCGACGTACTCCTGCTTATCGACACCGGCCTTCTCCACCAACGCCATCGCCTCACCGAGCGACTCGATCACCGACGCGATGAGGAAGTTACCGCTCAGCTTGACCAGGCTCGCCGCCTTCGGCTCTTCGGCCACGACGAACGTCCGCTGACCGATGGCATCGAAGACCGGCGAAAGCGCTTGCACCGCATCGGGTTCACCGGCGGCGACCACGAACAGTTTGGCCGCCGCGGCCGCCTCGGGACGCCCGAAAACCGGGGCCGCGACGAACCGATGTCCCGCCGACGCATGCGCGTCGGTCAGCCGCTCGGCGAGTGCGAGGCTGATCGTGCTCGACGAGATGTGCGTCGCGCCCGACGGAAGCGACGCGAGGATGCCGTCCGCACCGAACGTGACCGCCTCGACCGCATCATCGTTGGCCAGCATCGTGATGACAACGTCGCCACCGCACGCCTCCCCAACCGTGCGCGCGGCCTTCGCGCCGCGCTGCACCAACGCCTCGACCTTGTCCTGCGAGCGGTTGTATGCCGTGACCTCGTGCCCAGCCTCGATGAGATTGCCGGCCATGCCCGCGCCCATGTTTCCCAGTCCTACGAACCCGATCTTCATGGCGTCCACCATGCCCGGTCTGACTGTGTGTTGCCTAGCTCGCCGAGATCGTGGTGGATGCGCCCGGAGGTTTCACTGAGGCGGCCGCGGCCGCCGCCCCAGCGGTGCGCGATGATCTCCGCGGCGATCGACACCGCGGTTTCCTCCGGCGTGCGCGCACCGAGATCGAGGCCGATCGGGCTGCACAACCTGCTCAATTCGGCCTCGGTGACACCCGCCTCGCGCAGTCGGTCGATCCGGTCGCGATGGGTGCGACGCGAACCCATGACACCGACGTAGCACGTCTGCGGCAGTCGCAGCGCTACCCGCAGCACGGCAACGTCGAACTTCGCGTCATGGGTGAGCACACAAATCGCTGTGCGCGAATCGATGGCCCCCAATGCCGCCTGATCGGCGAGATAGCGGTCCGGCCAGTCCACGACCACCTCGTCTGCGCCCGGGAACCGGGCCGGAGTGGCGAACACCGGTCGCGCATCGCACACCGTTACGCGATAGCCGAGAAGTGCTCCCTGCCGCGCAAGTGCCGCCGCGAAGTCGATCGCGCCGAAAATCAGCATCCGGGGGCGCGGGGCGTGGCTGGCGACGAAGACCTCCATACCGCTGTCCTGGCGCTGGCCGTCCGGGCCGTACGACATCACCGTCGACTGCCCGGCGGCAAGCAGTCCGCGCGCATCGTCGACCACCGCGGCATCGGCGCGATCCGATCCGAGAGAGCCGTCGATCGAATGCGTCCCGATGACAAGTCGCCGCCCTAACCACAGTGGGTCCGGGTGCGTGATCACGGTGGCGACCGCCGTCGGCCGGTGCGCGGCGAGATCGTCGGCGATCGCCTCCAATTGGGGGAACGTGTCGCGGGACATCGGTTCGGCGAAGACGTCGATCAAGCCGCCGCAGGTCAGCCCGACGGCGAACGCATCGTCGTCGGTGAACCCGTAACGCTGCAGCTCGGGCCGTCCGGATGCCACGACATCGTTGGCCAATTCGTAGACGGCGGCCTCGACGCAGCCGCCGGACACCGAGCCGGCGACGGTGCCGTCGGGCGCGACGAACATCGTGGCCCCTGGTGGCCGCGGCGCGGATCGGACGGTCCGCACGACGGTGGCGACGCCTGCCGTGCCGCCGGTCCGCCATACCGACAGCAACCCCTCGAGGACGTCACGCACGGTCGCAGTGTAAGCCCGACCCGCGCCGCGGCTGTGCAGGTCAGCAGCGCTCGTCGAACTCGACGGGAAGTACTGCCGGACCGGTGATGCCGACCAGCGGCTTCCACTGCGCCGGTGCCGTCCGGCGCAGATTCGTCATCCGGCGGGTCATGACGATCAGAGCCTCCGCCAATTCCCGGCGGGCGAGGTTCGCGCCCAGGCAGTAGTGCGCACCGGCGCCGAAGGTCTGCATGGGGGCGGCACCCTTACGCGTGATGTCGAGGCGGTCGGGATCGTCGAAGACCTCGGGGTCCCTGTTGCCCGCTGACGTGTTCACCATGACGAACGTGCCCGCCGGGATCACCACACCCGCGTACTCGACGTCCTCGATCGTCATCCGCATCGCGCCCAAGATGACGGGGTAGAAGCGCATCAGCTCCTCCACCGCGTTCATCGCCAGTTCCGGGTGCTCGGCCAACAGCTCCCACTGGTCGGGGTGGTCACACAGGATGTCGACCGCAGCCGCGAGCTGGTTGCGGGTGGTGTCGGTGCCTGCCATCAGGATTCCGGCCGCAAGCATGCGGAGCTCGGGGGTGGTCAGCCGGTCACCGTCGTCCTCGGCGCGGATCAACTCCGAAATCAGGTCGCCGGTAAGCGATTTGCGGCGTTCGGCGACCATGGCGTCGATGTAATCGTCCAGCTCTTGCCACGCCTTCAGAATCGTCTGCTCGTGTTCGGCGACGTTCCAGCTGAACAGCTTGAAGAAGTCATCAGCCCACTCGGAGAACAGCTTCCAGTCCTCGCTCGGGGCGCCGAGAAGCTCCGCGATCACGGGAACCGGATAGGGGCGGGCGATGTCAGCGACGATCTCGCAACGGCCCATCGGCAGCAACGGCTCGACCAATTGCGTGATGATCTCGGTGATCACCGTGTCGAGTCGGCCGACCGCGCGCGGTGTGAACGCCTTCGACACCAGGCGGCGCAGACGCGAATGGTCCTCTCCGTTGATGCTCAGCAGCGTTGTGCTCGCGCGGTCCCACAGCGGGCCCGACGTGATGCCCTGCGTCTCGAGGCCGAGGCCCTCCGGTACGCACAGCCGGTTGTCGCGAAGCACCGTGCGTGCCAGTTCGTAGCTCAGGATCTCGGGGCCGTGTGCCCCCATCGCGATCGGCGACTTCCGCACGGCCGCACCGAGTCGTCGGTGGGCTTCGTGCGGATCGGGGGCGTTCTCGTAGTCGACTGTCGGCAGGGCCGCCTCGAATACGCTGGGACGTCGAAGGTGGAATGCAGGGGTTTCAAAAGCGGTGGTCATCGGAATCTCCTCGCGTTTGAAGGACACGTCGATCGTCGATCCGAGACCGGGAAGCGGACTAGCGTAGGCGACTACCCCACTGGAAGAGATGAGGTGCGAGTGCGACAGGTCATTGCAGGTCTGCTCGTCGTCTGCGGCCTCGCGGGTGGCGCACAAGGTGTCGCCGCCGCGTCCCCGGACCAACCGATTCCGCCGGTGTCGGATGCGGCCCGCGCCGACGGACTGGTCGACGTTCGGACCGTCGTTCCCGACGCCGTCATCGACCTGCGGTACGCGACGCCGAACAATTTCGTCGGGGTCCAGATGTATCCCGACGGGGCACGGTGCCTGGTCGACGAGTCGATGGCCGCTGGCCTCGCGATCGCGGCAGAAACGCTGCGGACCAGCGGCGACGTGCTGGTCTTCTGGGATTGTTACCGACCGCACGCCGTCCAGATAAAGATGTATGACACCGTGTCCGAACCCGGCTGGGTGTCGAAGCCCGGGCCCTACGCGCATAGTCACGAAGCGGGCCTGTCGGTCGACGTGACGCTCTCGCACGACGGTGAGCTCGTGGACATGGGAACGGGTTTCGACGAGTTCACCCCCCGCGCGCACGCATACGCAACCGACGGTGTCAGTCCTGCCGAGCAGGCGAACCGCGCCCGGCTGCGCGACGCGATGGCCGTCGGGGGGTTCACCGTCTACAAGGGTGAGTGGTGGCACTTCGATGCACCCGGCGCCTACGCCGACAACCCGATTCTCGATGCCGGTGTGAATTAGGTGATTTGATTCCCCGGTGCGCAGATTGATTGCGGCAGTGTGCCTACTCGCTGTCGCGTTACTGCCCGGCTGCAGCAGAGATGCGCCCCCGAGCTCGCTCTTCAACGCCGGCGGCTATCACGTTCGCGGCGACAAGGTCTACTACCTGCACGCGTTCCCCGGCGACGCGTTCGAGATCGACGGCGCCGATTCCGCCTCGTTC
Organism: Mycobacterium sp. 2YAF39; assembly: GCF_052114565.1. NCBI lineage: Bacteria > Bacillati > Actinomycetota > Actinomycetes > Mycobacteriales > Mycobacteriaceae > Mycobacterium > Mycobacterium sp. 2YAF39. Next base: position 115,119 of record NZ_JBFREZ010000013.1, on the reverse strand, counting down.
GAGGCGTTCGACCAGACCTACGCCCGCGACAAGTCGACGGTCTACGTCGACGGCGCTCCGCTGCCGGACGCGGACCCCGCGACGTTCCAGCTCCTCGACCGTCCCGGCTTCGCCAAGGACGCCCATCACGTCTACCAACGCGATCGCCGGGTGAGCGACGACCCGGCCCATTTCGAACTTCTCGACGGCGAACTGTTCTCCGACAGCACCGCGGTGTACTGGAGCGACGGTGACGTGCTGTCCGACGATCCGGCACACTTCGCGATCATCTCGAACGCGGACCACTACCTGTTCACCAAGGACACGAAGACGGTCCACGTCAACGGCAACCCCATCGACGGTGCCGACCCGGCGACCTTCCGTGTCATACACGGCGCGTACGCCCATGACGACCAGCGGATCTTCTACTTCACCGACCGGATAGCCGACGCCGATATGGCGTCGTTCCACGCCCTCGAAGGACCGTATGCGGCCGACAACACGCGGGTTTATTGGATGGGTAAGCCGATCATGGGCGCGGACCCTTCGACATTTCGCGTACTGAACGCCGACTTCGAGTGCTCAGCCGACGCAGAACATGCCTACTACCGGAATTTCGTTGTCGCAGGGGCGAACCCGTCGACCTTTCCGGAAAACCGGGCAGTCACCCGGTGCGACGAAACGTCTATGTCGTTCGCGGACTGAACCGCGCTAAGCGGCGGTCTGCTCGGTCATCGGCAGGCAAAAGGCGCAGACTTGCGACCCATCCGTCGGATAACCACACCCGCCGCAGGACGTAACGACAGCGGTTTCGTTCACTTCAAGCATGCGGCCCTATTACCCGGTTCGGTGCGAACCCAACCCACAACGTCTCAATCGCCTGTTCGAGTCCACAGGCAATCGCCGCTGAGCTGCAGCTTGAACAACCTTGGCTGGAGTGTGAGGTCGAGCCGTTCGCCCGCGGTGCCCTCGGTGACCTCGGGTGCAGCGAGGACGCCCGGGCCGAGAACGGTCGTTTGTTCGGCGCGGCATCGGGTGTCCGCACTACGCGGCGTTGCGGTCCAGTGGCCGGACTGGACATCCGGATTCTGGCGACCATTCCCGTTCAACGAGATCGGCGGACCGACGCTGAGCCAACGGTCGTTGGGAGGCTGCGGAGTCGTCACCGCCTGCCAGCTGCCACCGGCGCACACCAGCGGCATCTTCGCGTCCGCGGGTTGTGTTGCCGCCCCGACGGCGTCGGGCGGGCACGGCGTATTCACCTGCGGCGCAATGGGATCGGCGGCGGCTGTGGCGGACGAGAACATCACAGCGAAGGCTGCGGTGGCCACCGCGATCGTGCGGTACACGGTCATTTCACTTTGCTGAGGTCTGTCTTCATCAGCATGACGTTGTACTCCGACCACAGCGACAGGTTCCAGTACAGGTCCGTGCCTGTGCCCTGCGTCGACGGCGACCACGGATGCATCATCGGCGCATAGATTCCACCGTTCTGCTGGGCCAGCAAGACCTTCGGATCCGACCACCCGCCCTCCGGCCTGTCGGAGGTTCGCATGACGATGTTGTTGGACCGGTCGCCGTGCAGTGCGACGTACTTCTTCAGCTGCTGGTTGTACTGGACGGACATCTCGCTGACTGCGCTGCCTGGGTTGACGTTCACGGCTCCGCAGGCCCCTGGCGTCGTCGTCGACTGACCGAAGAGCGGCGTCGCGGCTGCCGGATTGCCCCTGACCCATCCGGCCGGGGTAGCGCCTACGCCGTACCAGCCGCCGGCGGTGCCCGAGCTGTAGTACTCGTACTTGGACAGGTCGAGGATGTCGCGTTCGGCGACGCGGGCAACATAGGCCGCACCCTGCCGACCGTTGGGTGTCCCGTATGCGTACACGTAACCGTCGCCCGGCCTGACGAACGCCATCTGCTGGAAGTTCTGGTTGCCGGTCGCCGCATTGTTGTAGCGGACGGTCTGCGGGGCCACGTGCCATATTTCGCCGTTGTCCGTGGAGTAGGCGATCGCCGAGTAGTTCGTGGTCCACACGCCCGGAGCGCCCCACTGCGTCACCGACATGAAGCTGATGTACTGCGTCACACCGTATTCGGTTCCCGGCGTTGGCACCGAGATGCCCGCGGTCGGTATCAGGGTGATCCCGGCGGGTAGGCCCTCGGGGAAGATGATCTGCCGTGCCATGTACTGGTACGGGGAACCGGGTGGGACGTAGGTCAACGGCGATCCGCCGAAGTCGCTGCCGGTGAACCATTCTGGGTCTGTGAAGTCCATGCCGTTGAACAGATCGGCGTCGACACTGCGGAACAAGACGTTGGATCGCCATTGGTTGCCCGACGCCATGCCGCCGAGGCCGAAGGTATCGCCGAAGGCGATCAGGACCTGGTGTTCGTTGATTGCGGTGGTCGGGTCGTCGACCATGCCGTTGTCCCACATGATGCCGAGGTCGGTGCCCGTGACGCCGTAGTAGTACTGGGTGTCGTTCGCTGGATTGTTTCCGGTGATCCAGTCGATGAATTGTGTTGAGACGCTCAGGTATTGACCGGGTGCAGGGAACCCCGGCCGCACCGTCGGCGGAGGCGTCGGTGTAGTCGCCGCAAGGGCCAGGCTCATGGTCTGCGCGGAGGCAAGCGTCATGTCGTCCTCCGTGCTAGCGGTGAGCGCATTGACCAAGTCGTCCACCTCGCGGCGGGCGAAGGCAAGCAAACCCCACGCCAGTGGCGCAGCGGGATCGATCGGGACGTCTCCGGCCGTCGGGTTGAGCAATGTGTCGACGACGTTCGACACGACGTCGACAACCTCGGTGAGCAGATCGGGATCGGTCTCTTCTACAACGGTGACGTCTTCTGCCGTCTGCGCCGCCATCATCGGCGAGATGTTCAACGGTCCCGAAGCGGCGAGGACGCGCGCGTCGACGAACGTGGCGCCGCCGACGACTTCCTCGTGCTTGGCCGAGCCGGGGTCCGTCGTCGATTGACCCGTCAGCGTCGTCGTGATGGTGCCCGACTGTTCGGGGGTCCGCGAAGCGGGATCGTTTGACGGATCCTTGTTGTCGGCCTTCTTTTCGTCGTTCTTGGGGTCGGCTTCGACGACGGGTTCTTCTTTGGCGGGCTCTTCTTCAATGACCTCTTCGGCGGGCTGCTCGGCGGGCTGCTCGGTCTCTGCCGGCTTGGGTTTCTCGGTTTCGTCGGCCGGAGTCCGCTCGGACGTGTCGAGCGTGCCGGTGTTGGTCTGGGCGCTCACCTGTCCGGGTTCGACCGCACCCCGCGTCGCCCCATTCGTCTCGGAGGTCGTGGAGGTGTCGCCGGTCTTCGAGGTATCGGTGGTCGACGTGTCGGTTGTCGAGGTTGTCGAGGTTGTCGAGGTATTGGTCGTCGACGTGTCGGTGGTCGAGGTGTCGGTTTTCGACGTGTCGGTGGTCGAGGTGCCGTTCGTCGAGGAGTCGGTCGTGGAACCCGGTGAATCCGTCGTATCCGCAGCGGCGACGCCAGTGCCCATCGCGACCGCCGTGCCGACTCCCAACGCGACCGCTAGTCCCCCGACGCGGCCGACATAGCTGGCAGCTCCCATGCAGAATCCCCTTTTAAATGGAGCCCCGACCCCGACAACAATTGCTATTAAATAACACAGGGGTCAACCGCACAGCAAAAACCGGCAAAAGTCCCACTGTTCACATTGGTCGCTGTAGCCGTGATCTTGGTGGCGTTTTGCTGAAAAGTTAGGCTGGCGTGCTTTCTCTCGGCTAAGACATCAAGCCGGCGTCCCGCAGCGCGTCCTCGTACAGGCCGAACGCGTGGGACATACCATCTCCGACCCAGGCCTCGACGATGTTGACGTGATCGGCGATGGCTTGCACCTCATAGGCATACGTCTCGAACTGTTTGTCCTGACGCAGGCTGTCTATTTGCTGCCGGGTGCCCTGGATGAGGACGAATCCGCCGATTTCGTTGCTCTGCGGTTTGAGGATCGCGGCATCGAATCGCTCGATCCGCCCGTCACGCTTGAGTTCTTCGAGGTATCCGGTCAGCTTGTCCTTGAGGAAGGCCAGGGCTTGCGTTTCACGTCCCCGCGTGGGAATCCCCCAGACCACCCAGACACCCGCATCTGCCATGGCTCTCCTTCTACACCAGATGTCGCGTTCAGTCGCGTGACATGCAGAACGCGCAAGATCGCCGACAGGTAGTTTCACGATCGTGGCCGAGCTGATGAACCGCCAGATCCTGTTGCGTCGCCGTCCGACGGGCCTGGTGGCCGCGGGCGACACCGAGTTGGTCAGCACCCCGGCGCCGGAGCCGGCCGAGGGGGAGGCGCTGATCCGCACCACCTACGTCGGCATCGATGCGGCTGCCCGCACGTGGCTGAACGACCAGCCGGGCTACCTCCCGCCGGTGCAGATCGGCGAGGTCATTCGCGCGGCAGGCATCGGCGAGGTCGTGGCATCGCGCTGCGACGCGTACGCCGTCGGCGACATCGTCACGACACTGACGTGTTTCCAGGAGTACGTGATCTGCCGCGACGACATCTTCACGACGCCGGTGCCCGGTCCCCAGGACGACGTCGACCAGCTCGCAGTGATGTCGGTGTACGGCCCGACGGGAGCGACCGCCTACTTCGGGATGGTCGGTATCGGTAAGCCGAAGGAAGGCGAGACCGTGGTCGTCTCGGCCGCGGCGGGTGCCACCGGGTCGGTGGCAGGACAGATCGCCAAGATCGCGGGTGCCCGGGTGGTGGGCATCGCCGGCGGGGCAGAGAAGTGCAAGGCGGTGGTCGAGGACTTCGGCTTCGATGCCTGCATCGACTACCGGGAGGACAACCTGAAGGCTGCGTTGAAACAGCACTGCCCCCGAGGGGTCGACGTCTACTTCGACAACGTCGGCGGGCCGATCCTGGACGCCGTTCTGGGCCGTCTCGCACCCAAAGCGCGCGTCGTGTTGTGCGGTGTCATCTCCAGTTATCTGACGGGCGAGCACCCCGGGCCTGCCAACTACGTGAATTTGCTGGCGAAGACGGCGACGATGCAGGGATTCAACGCGCTCGATGAATGGGGTCGATTCGACGAGGCGTTCGGACCACTGCGCGATTGGGCGGCCGAAGGCAGGCTCGTGCACCGCCAGACGATCTACGACGGCATCGAATCATGCGTCGATGCCATGAACGGCCTGTTCACCGGTGCCAACATCGGTAAGATGCTGGTGAAGATCAGTTAACCGGGAAAGCCCTGAGTACATGCAGACGAAAGAGGGTACAGACGGTCATGATCTCTAACGTCCTTCGTTTGCTCGGGGTCACCGCCACCTCGGCCGCGGCTCTGCTGCTCTCACCCGTCCCGTTCGCCGCCGCACAGGGATGCCCCGATGTCGAGGTGGTCTTCGCCCGCGGAACCGGCGAACCGCCGGGCGTGGGCGGGGTCGGCCAGTCCTATGTTGACGCTCTGCGCGCCCAAGCCGGGACCCGGTCCGTGAACGTTTATCCGGTCAACTATCCCGCCAGCGGCGACTTCGCGGATCGCATCGCCTTTGCGAGGACCGTCGTCGACGGGATCCGCGATGCGGGTACACACATCGAAACGACAGCGGCGAACTGTCCGGACACCAAGATCGTGCTCGGCGGTTACTCCCAGGGCGCAGCGCTTGCCGGTTACGTGACGTCGGCCGAGATTCCCGAACAGGTGCCCGCCGAGTACCGCGAGTTCATCCCCAACCCGATGCCTGTTGAGGTCGCCGACCATGTTGCCGCCGTGGTCCTCGTCGGACTGCCGTCGCCGGAATGGCTGGCCAGCGGCGGTGCACCACCCATCACGATCGGTCCGTCGTATGTCGACAAGACCCTCAAGGTCTGCGCACCCGACGACACCATTTGCAACGGGGCACCCGCGGGACCGCCCAGCTTCGCCCATGCGATGTATAACGTGAACGGCGGCACCAATGACGCAGCGGCCTACACGGTGGCGCGGCTTGGTCCGGCTCCGGCTCCGGGAGCGGCCCCCGCCCCGGCACCTGCGCCTGGCCCAGCGCCCATGCCTGGTCCGGCTCCGGCGCCTATGGCCAATCCGGCTCCGGCACCTATGGGCTAGCCCGGCCCCGACGCCATGATGGTGGCGAAGAGCTCGGTCATCTCGTCGGCGGGACCGCCGGGAACGGTGTAGCCGGTTTCATCGCGGATGTCGTCGAGGTGGTCGCGCACCTCCTCGATTGACAGTTCGGGACTGTAGAAGCCCTTCGTCCGACCGATGAAGAAGCGCGCCACATGTCCGGCGCCGACGGTGTAGATCTCACCCGACACAGGGCAGTCGCGGTGCGTTAAGAACGCCGCCACCGGAGCGACGAGCGCCGGGTCGAGCTTCTGAAGGTATTGGGCGGCAAGCTCGTCCAGGATTGCCTGGGCAGCCGCATCATCCTGTTGGGGCGCCGTGTCGACCGAATGCTGCAGCATCCGTGTGTACGCGATCGGGGAGATGGCATTCACCTTGATGTTGCGATCGGCCCCCTCTGCCGCCAGCACCCGGGTGAAACCGACCAGACCGGTCTTGGCCGAGCCGTAATTGCTCATGCGCTCGGCGCCGAGAAGGCCTGCCGCCGAGCACGTGTTGAGGATTCGGCCATATCCCTGCTCGCGCATCACCTTCCACGCCGGCCGAGTCAGGGCGAAGGCCCCTTTGAGATGCACGTCCAGGAGGGGGTCGAGCAGTTCGGCGGTGATGTCCTCGAACGGGGCGTCCCGCACGATTCCAGCGTTGTTGATGAGGATGTCGACGCGTCCCCACGTGTCGGTGGCGACATCGATGATCGCCTGGCCGCCTGCAGGCGACGTCACGCTGTGGCTGTCGGCCACCGCCTCACCGCCCAGCGCGACGATCTCGTCCGCGACGCTGCCGGCGGCGGCGCGATCAGATCCGTCGCCGGTCAACGAACCGCCGATGTCATTCACGACGACACGCGCACCGCGCGATGCCAGCAGCAGCGCGTACTGCCTGCCGAGACCGCCGCCCGCGCCGCTGATGACCGCGACCTGTCCGTCGAACCGCAGTGCGTCGGTCGTCCTCACCATGTGACGGGCAGCTCTTTCATGCCGTAGATACCGGATTCGCCTTTGAATCGCAGTTCTTCCACATCCACGGCCAATTGCAGCCCCGGTACCCGGCGTGCCAGCGTGCCGAAGGCGATCTGCATTTCGACCCGCGCGAGATTCGCGCCGATGCACTGGTGCACGCCGTAACCGAATCCCAAGTGCCCGCGTGTATTTCGGTCGCCATCCAGTATGTCGGGGTCGTCGACGAAGGCCGGGTCCCAGTTGCCGGCGGGCAGGTTCATCACAAGCCAGTCGCCCGCCTGGATCTGCTGGCCGCCAAGGACAAGATCTTCGGTGGCTATCCGGTCGACCTGGCTGTGAACGATGGCGAGATAACGCATCAGTTCTTCGACGATGTTGGCGATGACGGACGGGTCGTCGGTGTTACCGAGTCGCTCGAACATCTCCCGATGTTCCATCAGCGCGACGGTTCCGAGTGCGATCATGTTCGCCGTGGTCTCGTGACCGGCCTGCATCATGATCGCCCCGGTGACGGTGGCGGTCTCGCGGCTGATGTCGCCGGTCACCACGTGGTCGGCGACCAGGCGGCTGAGCAGATCGTCGCCGGGCTCGTGCTCTTTGCGCTCGACCAGCTCGGCGATATAGGCGAACATCGCGCCGAAGGCCTCGGCCTTCTCCTCGTCGGAGGTACGGCCGTCCAGCCCCACCGTCGTGTGGTGGTGGAACATCTCGAGGTCGTCGCTTGGCACTCCGAGCAGATGCGCGATGACGAGTGAAGGCACCGGTAGCGCGAAGGCGCGCACGAGATCGGCGGGTGGTCCGCTGTCCAGCATGTCGTCGAGATACCGATCGACGATCTCCTGAATCTGTGGCCGCATGCCGTCAACGCGCCGGAAGGTGAAGTCTCTGGTCAGCATTCGCCGGATCCGATGGTGTTCGGGGTCGTCGACGCGCGCGAACATCACCGGCGTGTTGTTGTCGCTGTCTTTCGGCAGCATCGACGCCGGGATCGTTTCGGCGGACAGTCGAGGATCGACGAGCGCGGCCCTGATGTCTTCGTACCGGCTCACCACCCACGTCGGCTTGCCCTGGTAGATCGCCCGCTGCAGGCCCGGCTCATCGCGCCATTGCGCGAACTCGGCAGGCGGCCGCAGCGGGCAGCCCGCCGAGCGCGCAGCGGGGATTGCGGGCAGGTCGGTATCAGGGGCCATATCGGAAGTCGTTGATGTCACCGGCGTTTCCCATTAAGTGTCAGTGCTCTGCCAATTATCCAGAGCGTAAGACCCACGAGAGTGGCAGTCAACTGTCAGTTAGACTGGGCCGATGACCGCGGTAGCCGACCGCCCGTTGCGTGCCGATGCGGCGCGCAACGCCGAGCGCATTCTTCGTGCTGCGCGGGACGTCTACGGAGAACTGGGCTACGAGGCGCCGATGGAGGCCATCGCCCGCCGGGCCGGGGTCGGCGAACGGACACTGTATCGACGGTTTCCCACAAAGGGGGACTTGATCAGTGCCGCACTGGATCAGAGCATCGCCGAAGACCTCACACCGGTGATCGAGAAGGCCCGCGGCGACAAGGATCCGATGCGCGGACTCGTGGCGTTGGTCGAGGCGGCGATCGCACTGGGCGCCCGCGAGCATCACCTGTTGACCGCCGCCTTACGCGCGGGTTCGCTGAGGTCCGATATCTACGCCGAGCTGAACGCCGCGCTGGCCGAGCTCACGGCGCGAGGCCGGGAGGCCGGCGTCGTACGCGCCGACCTCGTGGCCGACGACCTGCCTCGCTTGATCGCCATGCTCTACAGCGTGCTGTCGACGATGGATTCCGCCGGCGACGGCTGGCGTCGTTACGTCGCCCTGATCATCGACTCGATATCCACCGGCACGCGGCAACGGCTGCCACGGGCCGTGCCGCTGCGCTTCGAACCGGCGTCGGGCGGCTGGCCTCTAATGTGAACTCGCGCTGTTGTCGGACGAGACACGCTCAGCGGCGAATGTTGCGGCCTGGTCGGTCATCCCGTTGACCGGATAGGCGTTGTGTGACGCGCCGTCCCCGCCGCCGGGTGCGCAGATCGGATCTGTGGGGACGCACATTTCGAGGGTCTTTGCCGTGTACAGGCTGCCGACCGTGATGGGCGGCGCCGCGGTGTTGATCGTCTGCAGGAACCCGTTCGAGGGCTTTCCGAAGAGCGCGACCGCAGCCACGTGGTTGGCGTCATCGGCAGGCATCGGACCGGTGATCCCCTGAGGCAGGGTGAATCCCGGAGGGACCGCGTCTGCGGTGATGTACCCGGCGACCGCCGCACCCTGTGAGAAACCGCCGAGCACGATCTTGGTGTTCGGGCACGTGTTGACGATGTCCTGGACCTTGTTCCTCGCATCGATCACACCGTCCGCGGCGGTCGCGAAATCAAGCGACGCGGGGTAGTTCACCGGGTAGACATCCATCGACTTGTCACCGATCTTCGAGCGCAGCGAATCGACGAATGCCTGGCCGACACCCCCCACTCCGGGTGCTTCGAATGTGCCGCGCGCGAAGACAACCTGCACATCTGAACACGATGCGGCGGATGCCGCCGGGGGCGGGATCGACGGGCTGAGCAACGCCGAGGCCGCGACCCCCGCGACAATGACCAACCGATTGATGACCCGCATACCGACACCGCCTGTGCTAGTTCTTGGAATGTGTGGGGCTCAACGCTGCGCTCCGCGTAGGCGGAGTTCCCGTCTTACGCGGATGTATAACTGTCGAATCCCTGTGAGCTAGGTCAATGTCCGAACTGCTCGATGATGAGCACCTGCAGTTCACCGACGACGCCGCCGAGCACGCCGCCGACCGTGATCATCAACGGTTCGTCGTCCTTGAAAATCGGCCGCAGGATCGACTCGTACTGCTCGTTGGACAGCTGATCCATCTTCTCGATGATGGTCTGTTCCAGATCGATGACGCTCGTCGCGTAGTCCTGTGCCTCCAGAAGCGTCGACGGAAGACGATCGAGCACGAGTTCGACCACCCTGTCCTTCAGCGCCCGATAGCGTTTCGTTCCGACGGCGAGCACGACCAGCGGACCCGCGACACCTGTCTGCGCATCGATCGCGGCTTCGACTTCCTTGGCGGCCAACGCGAACAACTTGTCCGAACCCGGTCCCTTGAGAATGCCGTCGAAGAGAATTTCGGGTGAGAACAGATCGTCGGCGAGGATCTTGGCGTAGTCGCGCGTGATCTTTTCGCGCTGGACGTGCAGCAGTCCCTGAAACGGGATGAACCCGAGAAACTTCTTCGGTTGCACCGGCCGGAACAGCATGTTGAGCGCGATGTAGTCGGAGAGGAATCCGACGGCGAAACCGAACGCGGGCATGATCCACGGATTCTTGAACAGTGCCCACGCGATCATCTGCACGAGACCGATGCACAGGCCGAAATAGATCCCGCTGCGCCGGACGAAGGCCATGGCGTCGTCGCTCACGCCGCGCATCAGCTTGTTCAGCTTTTCCTTGTTTCGCACCAGCGTGGTGACGGCGAGAAATTGAAGATCAACGTACCTGCCGAGGTCCGACTTCATCTCGTTGAGCATGTTCTCGGTGACGCGTGGTGCCTGCGACCGGATCCGCTCCGCGATGACCTGGCGACCGGCCTCGGGCAGCGAATCCCACAAGCCCGGGCGGATCTCCTCGGCGATGTCGCGGGAGATCTCGTCGACCGCCTGGATCAGCGGATCGCGCAAGGCCTCGACAGCTTCCGCGGCGTCGATGCGCGCCACCAGCTCTTCGGGTTTGAGCAGGTTGGTGGTCAGCAACTCGATGGTCTTCGAGCCGACCTTGCCCGCCCGCCGGGGCACGATGCCCTGCCAGCCGATGGGTCCGATGCCCTTGAACTCGAGCGGCCGGTAGATCATCTCCAGCGCAACGATTTTCGTACTCCAGCCGACGAACGCGGCGACGAGCGGCATCGAGAGATAGATCAACCAATTGGCGCCGAAGTCGTGCCTGATTTCCGACCAGGTCTGCATCGCGACGACGACGTCGGTCACTGGCCGCCCTGCTGCATCGTCGCCTCCCACAGTGATTTGCCGAGGCTGGACAGCGTCAGAGTGAACTTGTCGACCTTCGCGGTCAGCGGTCCGCGGGAGGCGTTCTTGATCGCGTCGAGCACCGCGGTCTCCGCCATCAGGACCTCGTAGTCGTCCTTGAGGTCGGGGTCCTCGGGCCCGATGTCGACCAGGCCGAGCGACAACAGATGGCTGACGTAGGTGGGCACCATCGCAGGCAGCGCGACGTTGGCCGTGCGGCCGATCAGCGAGGCGTTCTCGAGCACCGCTCGGCCCGGAACGGCTCGCCGCACCCAGTCGTGCACCGTCACCAGGGGTGACGACGAACCGTCGGAGAGCGCGCTGATGATGCGTGCTTCGTCGGCGACCAGTTGGTCGAGGATGTGGTTGAAGAGCTCGACCTGGCTGCTGCTCGTGCTGTTGTCCAGCGCGCGCTCCAACAACTCGCGCATCTTGGAACCCAGTGCGTCGGTCTGTGGTGCTTTGGTCGCGGTCGGCGGCGGGCTCTCGGGTGATGGCTCCTCGGACTGATCGCCGAGCCAGCCCATCAGCTGTTCCTGGGTACGAATCGACGTCCGGAGCCAGAACCGCGCTGCGCCGGTTGCGAGCCCGGCGACGCGTCCGAGCGGATCCTGGGAGTTCCCCACGGCGCAACGGTAACGGCTCGACTGCAAGAATCGGCGAAAAGGAGACAGCCGTGAATCAGGACACGTACGACAGGGGTCGCGAGATTCGAAGCGCAGTTCTCGGCAAGGCCTATGTCGCGCAGGCGACCGAAAACGCCGACGACTTCACGGAGCCACTGCAGGATCTGGTCACCGAGTACTGCTGGGGCGCGGTGTGGGGTCGCGACGGGCTGCCCCTCAAGACCCGCAGCATGCTCAACCTGGCGATGCTCGCGGTGCTGAATCGGCCCAACGAGTTGCGGACGCACATCCGGGGTGCGCTCACCAACGGGGTGACCCGCGACGAGATTCGCGAGATCTTCCTGCAGGTGGCGATTTACGGAGGGGTGCCTGCCGCCGTCGACAGCTTCCGGGTCGCGCGGGCCGCTTTCGACGAGATCGAGCAGGGTTAGGAGTTCCCGATGGACATCGGTTTCGTCGGCCTCGGCAACATGGGCTTTCCGATCGCCTGCCGGCTGCTCGCGGCGGGACATCGTGTCGTCGTGTTCGACACCCGCGCAGCCGTCGTCCACGATGCCGTCGCACAGGGCGCCGAGGCCGCGCCGTCAGCCGTCGACGTCGCGGATCGCGTCGCGACCGTCATGGCCAGCCTGCCGATGCCACAGGCGTCGATCGCGGTCGCGGACGCCGTCGCGGGTGGGTCGGCCATCCGTCGTTTCATCGACTTCTCGACCGTGGGAAGCCGTACAGCACAACGCAATAGCGCCGCACTCGCCGAGCATGGCGTGACTGCGCTGGACAGCCCTGTGAGCGGAGGCGTGCACGGCGCCGAGGCGGGGACGCTCGCCGTGATGGTCTCCGGACCGCGTGCCGACTTCGACGAGTGCGCGCCGGCCTTCGATGTGATCGGACGCGTCACCTTCATCGGCACGGAACCCGGTGCCGCGCAGACGATGAAGCTTGTCAACAACATGATCGCCGCGACATCGCTTGCCGTCACCGCCGAAGCGATGGCGATGGGGGTCAAGGCCGGCTTGGACGCCCAGACGATGATCGATGTACTCAACGCCGGATCGGGTGGTACGCACGCGAGCCGCGACAAGTTCCCACGGGCGGTGCTGCCACGCACTTTCGACTACGGTTTCGCGACCGGTCTGATGGTTAAAGACGTACGGCTCTACCTCGATGAGGCACGGGCACTCGGACTGCCCACCGAGATGGCCGATGCCGTCGCCCAGATGTGGGAGACCACCCTGATCGCGGAGGGCCCCGAATCCGACTTCACGTCGATCGTGAAGCCGATCGAAGCCGCGGCCGGAGTCGTCATCGAGGCTCGTCCCTAGAACGGGTCGCCGGTCTCCCCGAGCATCGCCCTACGGATCAGCGGCAGTGGCAGCGGCCCGAGCTTGATGAACGTGTCGTGAAAGTCCTTCAGAGAGTAAGCATCACCCTGCTTTTTCTTGTAGTCCTCGCGCAGCTTGAGGATCATCAGCTTGCCCATGGTGTAGTAGCCGTAGGTGGCGTCGGAAGTCCCGCGCTTGGCCTCGGACTCGGCCACCGGCCCCGGCAGGTATGCCTCGTTGGCGAACATGTCCCTGGCTTGCTCGACCGTCATGCCCTCGGTGTGCATCTTGATACCGACGATGAAACGGACGTCACGCAACAGCGCATCCTGGACCTGCGCCAGCCGGTACCGCGGATCGCCGGCATGTAGACCTTCGTCGAGCATCATCTGTTCGCAGTAGTGCGCCCAGCCCTCGAAGTTGCTGGCCGTCCCGAACACCTTTCGGACGTCGGACGGGTAGTCCTTCGCATACAAGAACTGCACATAGTGACCGGGCCAGACCTCGTGCACGGACACATTGCTGATCATCTGCCGGTACCAGGCCGTCATGAAGTCGTCCTGCTCCGCCTGCGGCCACGCCGGGTTCGGCAGCGTCATGTTGAAGTAGGCCTCTGTCGCCACCTTCTCGAACGGTCCGGGGGTGTCCATCGACGCCGACGTGGTGGCGCGGAGGAACGGCGGCGTCTCCACGACGCGCGCCGGTGGAGCGGGCGGTAGGTCGATGATGTGCTTGTCGCGCACGAACTGCGCGAGGCTGTCGAGGTTGTCCTGTGTGACTGCCAGCAGTTCGGATGCCGGCGGGTAGTCCTTTTCGACGACGGCCAGCACCTCGGCCGGCGGTTTGGTGGGATCGATCTTCCCGGCCGCCTCCGCGAATGCCTGCCTGTTGCGCTGAAGGTCCTGCTCGGCGATGTCCAGCAGTTCCGGAAGCGGGGTGGTGATCATCTCGTCGGCGGCCAGCACCTTCTGGTAGGTGTCGGTGCCGTACGCGAACGAACCGTTGGACCGCGGCAGCAGATCGTTCTCCAGCCACGCCTTGTAATCGTCGAGCGCCGCGACGACCGCCGCGTTGGCCGTGTTGAACTCGGCAAGCAGCGCAGCGTCTTTCACGTCGGTGAACGCCGCGGGCACGTCCTTGTCGAAGAAGTCGCGGTTGCCGTCGACCTGCTCGATCGCGATCTCGGTGTAGATCCGGGGTGGGTTGTCCAGGTTCTTGCGGGCCTCGGCCAATGCGTTGGGCATCAGCTTCAGGCGCGCTATCAGCGATCGCATCCGTTGCTCTGGGGGTGCGAACTTGCGGGAGATCATCACGAAGGCGTCGTTGGCGATACCGCTGCTGTAGATGTCGGGGTCCCTGGCCCAAGGCCGGATGACGTCGTTGCGCAACAGCATCCCGTCGAGCTTGTGTTTGGTCTGTTCGAAATCGAGTTGCGCTTCGAGTGAAAGTGTTTCGGCATCAACGTCATCGAGCCGCGTGAGGAACGACCGGATGGAGTCGGAGTCGGCCGCCACCGACGCCGCGGAGTAGTCCGCGATCAGATCGTCGTACTTGTGGATGCCGAGGTAGGTCGCGGACGACGGGTCCTGCTTGTAGGTGAACTCGAGAATCTCCGCCGCGAGTTGGCGAAAGGCCGCATCGCCCGAGCCGGGCGCCGGGGCAGGTGCGGGCTGTTCGGACTTGCTACACCCCAGGGGCATCAGGAGGAGCAGTGAGCAGAGAACCAACGCCAGACGTCGCATCTGCAGCACGATAGCTGCGAGCATCCGTCGGCGGGGTCGAAGTGCGGTGATCGGCCGCGGGGTGCAACCAGGTGGCGATGTTGGCGACGTAGTCCTTGAAGGCCGCCAGCCGCGAAGGATCAGCCTTGATCTCCTTGCCCTCCGGTTCGGTGACGAAAGTGGGCGCCCCGCAGTCGAGATCCCAGTTGTAGTCGGCGAAGTGGTGAAACGTCGATGCGGCCAGCGCGCGACCCATCGGCCGTCCGTCGGGCCCGGACTCGCCGTCCAGGACGACTGCGAGGTTGAAACGGCGATCGCTTGCGGTGCTGCGACCCTGTGCGAGTACCGACGCGCAGGGCACGCACGCCGACACCGCGCCCTCATGCGGATGGGCGGGGAACCACTCGATCCGGCCGCAGGCGTTGCCCGTCGTGCGCAGCAACTCGTGCACCGGTTCGTCGGTGAACACAGGCTGGTAGTCGCCGTTGGCGCCCGAGTGGTAGTTCGGCCACGAGATGGCGGGGGTGTCCTGGTCGTCGCGCATTCGTGCCGGGTCGGGATTCTTGTCGTGAAAGTGATTGACCGCACCCAGGGATCCGAGCCCGACAAGGCAGCTGCCCAGATCCTGGTGATCGCGGGCGGTGAGCACGCCGCCACCGTTCTCGCGGAAGGCCACGATGGCCGCGGCTTCGACGTCGGTGAGGCCGTCGCCGACATCGACGGCCAGCAGCCACACCTGGTCGTAGTCGAGCTCGTCGAGCCGGCTCAGGATCGGGTCGTCTGCGGTCCGGCCGGCTCGGTTTCGCGCGGTGACCTCGTGCCCGGCGGCCCGCAATTCGCCCGCCAGTAACGAGAATCGGGTGATATCCCAGTCGTCGCCGTGTTCGGCGATCGTCGTCTGCAGGAGGATCTTGGACATCGGAATCCCTTTTCTCACTCAGGCTTTGGCAGCAGTGACGCGCCGATCGCGGCGCGCGAACAGCTCGTCGCCGTCGACGAGGGTGAGCATCTGCTGACCCGGGGCGCAGAGCATGGTGACGACGAAACGCACTTTGATGTCGTCCCGGGCATTGCCATCCGAGTAGTGGATGACGTCGCCGCCCGGCTCCCAGAAGGTTTCACCGGCCTTGACGACGCGTGGCGCCTCACCCTCGAGTTCGAACAACATCTCACCCTCTAGCACGTAGCCGAACGCCGGTCCGCTGTGACGGTGCGGCGGGCTGCCCGGATCGCCCGGCGGGAATTCGACAGCAATGGTCATCGCGTGCGACCCGGGGGCTACGTCGGGCGGCGTGGCCTCCTGCAGCACGGTGATCGCGGTCTGCCACGCATTGCTGGTCATTTGGGGCTCCTTCGGTCGCTGTTCGCGGTTACACACGTAGGACCGGGCAGGAGCGGGTTTTGTGACAGGCCTCAGCTGCGATCGTCGAGGACCTGGTGGCCGGCGTTGTATCCCGGTATGAACGTGATGCCCGGACCGCCGTGGCACCCGGCTCCGCCCAGGTAGAGCCCGTCGATCGGGACCTCGATATCGAGAAACCCCTTGGGCCCGGGTCGGTTGGGCCCCATCAGATCCGGATGCAGCAGGCCGTGGCAGAAGTCGCCCGACGGTGCGGCGAACATCGTCTGCATGTGGTACGGCGCGAACGTGATGTGGCGGATCAGGATGTCGCGGAAGTTCGGGGCGTAGCGGGTGATCTTGTCGATGACCTTCTCGGCCATCTCGTTCTTGAGATGGCCGTGCTGATCGCGATTCGCCTCGACGGGGAACGCATATGCGTACGCGCTCGCCGCATGTTTACCGGGCGGCGCCATGCCGGCGTCGTGGACCGAGGGGATCTGCATCCCCATCGACGGATTGTCGGGTACGACGCCGCGCCTGCACTCCTCCCACTGGCGTTGCTGTTCCTCGGGCGAGTTGAAGATGCCGATGGACCCCTGCATGCCGGGCTCGTTCAGGAACTCATAGGGCGGGGCGAACTCGGGCAGGTCGTCCAGCGCAAAATGCAACTGCACGAACGACGCTCGATGATCGCGTCCACCCAACCGCGTGAGGAGATCGGCGGGCAGGTGCTCGGCGCCCACCAGGTCGACGAGTGTGAGGTCGGGAGACAGGTTCGAGATCACGACCGGTGCGCTGATCTCGGACCCGTCGCGCATGCGCACGCCGGTGACGCGGTCGCCGGCGACCAGGATCTTGTCCACCTTGGCGCGGTACCTGACTTCGCCACCGTTGGATACGAACAGGTCGAGCAGGTGGTCGCAGAGTGCGCCGATGCCGCCCTCGAGTTTCGTCATCATCGCGGTGGCGTCGTCGGGTACGGCGAGGGCGAACGCCAAACATGTTGCGCTGCCAGGGGTGTAGGGACCGCGGTAGGTGGAGTTGATGGCCAGGAATGCGAGCATGCCACGCATCACGGCGTGTTTCTGCCGGTCGGGAAGGAAGCGGTCGATGGCGTCCATCGCGGTGCCGAACAGGATGTCGTGGATGGCCGCGCGCTCGTCCTCGTTGGCGGCGCACGCATACATCTCGTCGATGGTCTTCGGGGGTTTGCGAACATCGAAGCGGCCGAGCGCTTTTGACGGACCCTGGCTCCACCCGATCAGCCCCGCCATGCCGGTGACGGCGTCGACGCCGTGTTTCTCGGTGAGGTGGGTCATGAACTGCATCGGGTCGCGATAGAAGATCATCGCCTCGTCGCCGTCGTCACCGAGGTTGACCGACATCACCTCCGACTCGACGGTGGGCAGGGTGTCGAGTCCGAGGTCCTTGGCGATCTGCGGCGGCATGGGGAACTGCACCGACCCGGCGATCTCGTATCGGAATCCGTCGATGAGCTCGACGGTCGCCGCCATCCCGCCCGCGTACGTGTTGGCCTCGAGGCAGACGGTGCGCATACCTGCCCGCTGCAGGAGGGCGGCGGCGGTCAGTCCGTTGTGGCCGGCACCGATGACGATCGCGTCGTAGTCACTCATGACAGGCAGGTTATGTCAGTACTGACACAAATACGTCAGTACTGACGAGATTGTCCGAGATCGGGTTACGATCTCCGCGCTATGACCGCATCGCCGAACCTGCACGAGCTGCGGCGGCGGTCGACGCGTGAAGCGTTGCGACAGGCCGCGCTGACCAGCTTCGCCCGTAAGGGCTTCTCGAACGTGACGGTGACCGAACTCGCCCGCGAGGCCGGTGTCACCGAGCGCACCTTCTTTCGGCACTTCCCGACCAAGGAAGCCGTGCTGTTCCAGGACTACGAGACGCAGGTCGAATGGCTGGCCGAGGCACTGGCGCGGCGGCCCGAGTCGGAGTCGGTGTTCGACGCGGTACTGGCCAGCGTCGCAAGCTTCCCGCACGACTTCGAGGTGGTCCGCCAGGCGGCGAGCGCCCGCGCGGAACTGATCACCGCCGAACGGATCGCCGCCCACCTCAGGGTGGTCCAGGCGTCGTTCGCCAGAGCGATCACGAGCTTCGTCGCGCAGCGATACGCCGATAGGCCCGAGATCGATCTGCTCGCCGAGGTGGCTGGCGCGACGCTGGCCGCAGCGCTGGTCACTGCGGTGGAGAACTGGGGTGGAAGCGGGTGCACGGGCGACCTCGACGAGATTGTCGCCACCTGCGTGAATCTCGTCAGGTCCGGTATGGCGCCACTGGCTTGAGCAAATGGCATTTTGCGGAGCGTTACGGGCGTACGCTGGGCTTATGTGGTCTCGTCGATTGATCCTGGCCGGCTTGTGCGCCGCTGCTATCGCCACCGCGCCCGTCAGCTTTGCGGACCCGACGATCTATCCGAACACCGACGCCAACGGCGTCCCGACGAATCAGTCCGGCGGCCCCGTCACCGACATCAACGGTGTGCCCTGCACAGCCGGTCACTACGGGACGTGCTTCTCCTTCGCGCAGAATCAGCCGGGTCGCGAGACGCCTGGCTCGATCGTGGGCGGCAGCCCGACGGTCAGGCGATAGCCGGTCCGCGTACCGCTAGCGCAGCGAGCCGGGCGGCCAGTCGACGCCGATCTCGTCGCAGATCGGCGGGATGATGATCAGCGCACCGCGCGGGCTGCAGAATGGCGTCCCCGGTGGCTTTTGCATCGGAGGGGCAGGCGTGCCGACTGGGGCAGGCGGCGGCACGGCCGGATGCGGCGAGCCGGACCAGGGGTACATGGTGTTGGTCGTGACGTCCACGATGCCCTCGGAGTTCCAGTACCAGTCGTGCGGGACGTTCCAGTCCCAACTGAGGACCTGACCGCCGGGAGGCGAAGGCTCACCCGGAAACCAGTGCGTACACGTGACGCCCGCCGGACAGTTGCCACCTTGATAGCTCGGGCCCTGGGCGGATGCCGCGGGCATACCCAATCCGGCCAGCCCGAGACCGCTGGACACGACTACTGCGGTCGCCAGCTTCGACATTCGTTTAATGGTCGTACTCCTTATTCGGGCGCCGCCCCTGTGGCGTGGCCATTGCGGTCAAGTACAGACCGTGGACCGCGCTACCGATCCCAAAGTTCCAAAGATGACGCCTCGGAGCCCCACCGCCGGCGCTAGGCTCCCGGGCGTGACGGTGAATCGCCGCAAAGTGCTGGGTGGAGCGGCTCTGGCGGGCGCCGGCGCCGCAACTGGTGTTGGCGTCGACCGCATCGTCTCCAGCGGCACCGGTAATGGCACCGAGAAGGAAGCTCCCGTGACTGTTTCTGATGACGCTGCGCGCTTTGGTGATCCGCGGATACCCGCCGAGACGATCACGTCGCAGTCACACCTGTTCCATCTCGGCGCGCAGCCCCGCAGCATGCATGACGGTGGTTTTTTCCAGCAAGCCAACGAGGACAACTTCCCGATCCTCAAAGGGCAAGAGGCCAGCCTGCTGTTGCTGACATTGGAGCCCGGCGGCATCCGTGAGCCGCACTGGCATCCCAGCGCGTGGGAGCTCAACATCGTCACCAGCGGTGTGGCGACATGGATCGTCATCGACGGGAACGGCAACTACGAGAGCTTCGACCAGCACGTCAACGACCTCGTATTCGCGCCGCAGGGTTCGTTTCACTACTTCGAGAACCGCGGCCAGGACGACCTGACGATCATCATCATTCAGAACACAAGTGCGCCTGAAGACAAGGACAACATCGGCATTGGTGAGTCGCTCAGCAGGCTCCCACCGCGCGTGTTGTCCGCCGTATTCGGTGTTCCCGAAGACACTTTCGGCAAGTTCAAGAAGATCGACAACTCGATCGTGATTCTGCGGTCGCCGTAGCCGACTAATGCAGACTTAGAGGATGAGCGACGCCTCACGAGGTGAGGATTCATCCCCGATTCTTACCGCGCTGGCTATGCGGCAGTGCCCAACCCCACACATGCCCGTTCGACGCTGTCGGACCTTGGGATGAATTCCAGGACGTACTGCGAAGATCTCCTCGAACACGCGCTCGTCGGCGGGCAGCCGATAACGCTGCGCCCCAACGATTTTCGGCGAGTTTGTGAGAGCGCAGTCCACGACGTCATGGAGTAGTCGGGTGCATCGAGTTGTCTCCGCGCAACCGTAACGGCGCGGTGTGCGTTCAGCAGCTTTCAGCGGTATTTCAGCTCCCATCGGTAAGCCTGGGTCCGTAGCGGCTCATCGCAACGTGGCGACCGGACAAGTCGGTGATGACGGTTTCAGGCCCACTCGATTGGGTCGAATCGGTACTCGGTGTCGACGTGCTGGTACATCCGCCCAGCGTCACCACCACTGCGAGCAGCGTGGCAATCGCACGCACCGTCCTAGTCGGAGGTTTCGGGCCGTACGCATAACGGTCGGTCGTCGGTACACCTGCTCAATTGGATGTTGCGCATTCGGCGCAGTGATCGCATTCCGCTCCGGTTAATCGCTACCGCACTGCGTGGCGAAGCGAAAGGCCTTCGTATCCACAGGAGTTGGGATTTTCCCGGACTACCTGGCAATTCAGATTTTTTGAAAAGGCTGAAAAGAAATGCGTTGTTCAGTAATGCACGTGCTGACTAGTAGGACTGTCCGTCGGCGTAACGCTGGCGACGGTAGTGGCGCCCATTGCCGCGATTGCGGCTCTTGTACGTCGGTAATTGTGAGTCACAGTTCGGGCAGACCAGCCGCAGGTTTTCCCGACGGTTGTTGGTCGGGTCGCCGTCGATGTGGTCCATCACCAATGCGAGGGGCAGTGCCAGCCACACGCTGGCTCCGCCGCAGATCGCACAGCAGCCCGACTGAGCGTTGGCGAGATACTCCCGGATGTGGTGGCCCCTGCTAGTGGCGATCGTGGCCTCGCCAGACTCGAGCCAACGCGACGTACTCGACTTGCGTCGAAACGATTGCTGACACGCATTACCGCAGTAGATCTTTTGGCTGCGCTTCGAGAGTTCGGATCCACAGCCACGGCACTGTCTCACGCTACGAAGCTACGACGTCCCACTGACAATAGCCGCCGTCGGACTTGGAGCCTCCTATCGGGATTGAACCGATGACATTCCGCTTACAAGGCGAACGCTCTACCACTGAGCTAAGGAGGCCTGCGGGCTCAGAGTTTATCGGGTCAGGCATCGGGGCATCCCGGTGGCCGTGAGCGTCAAAGACGATCTGCTCGACGACTTCCCGCATGTGTACCCGGCGCTGTCGCGCCCCGAGGTCGAGCGGTTGCTTACTCTGCTCGACCAGAGCGCGAGCACCGAGGCCGCCATGGGTCTCTCCATCGCCACCGCTCTCGAGCCGTTGGTCCCCGAAGTCGCAGGTCGGATCCAGAACTACAACAAGGCGGGGGATACCGACGACTACGTGCGCATGCTGCGCGGAGCCGCGGTTCTTCTGCTTCAGAAGTGGCAGCCCGACGAACAGGCGCCCGCCCCGGACAGCATCGCCGACCTGGTCGACGAGGTCGAGGCCGAAAGCTGACGTCACTCGTCGGCGTCGACGACCCGTTGCGACCTCACGGGCTGCACCGCCGAACGTGCCCGCGGGCGTCGGCCCGGGAACGGAATCCGGTCGGCGATATTGCTCAGCGGGTTGACCACCTGGCTCAGGGTGATGACCGCTTCGTGGAGCGCATCGATCGTTGGCGCCAACGCCTCCAACCCCGGCGTCAACCTGTTGAGGGTGTCCGCCACGTCCGCCAGTTTCAGCAGCGGGCCGTTCTCATCGGTCAGGGTGTCGAGCAGCCCGCCCTCGGCCAACAGTCGGTCGGCCACGCCGTCCTCGCGCAACACCCGCTCGATCAGGCCGTCGTTGGCCAGCAGCTGATCGGCCAGTCCGCCCGGCGCGATGACCCGCGACAACGCCCCGTCGTCGGTGGTCATCCGGTCGAGCAAGCCGCCCTCTGCGGTTACCTGGTCGACGATCCCGCCCGGCGCGAGCGCCCGGGAGACGGCACCCGTGTCGGCGGTCAGCCGATCCAGCAGTCCGCCCTCGGCCGTCACCTGATCGACCACCCCGCCGGGCCTCAGCAGCCGGTCGAGCGGGCCGTTGGGCGCCAGCGCCCTACCGAGGGGCGCATCGTCGTCCATCAGCTTGGCCAGGCGGTTTGCCCGCTCGACCGCGTCGTCGAGACCCAGCATGTGTGCGAAGGACGCCGACCCGGTCCCGTTGGCCGGATCCGTATCGCCGAGGGTTCGCTGCGCGATGCCGAGCGCCCCGCCGGCGATCGAAAGCCCTGTCTCGGCCATTGCCAGCCCAACGCGTACCGGCGCTGTGGCCAGGTCGGTCACGGCGGAGAGGGTCTTGCCCAGGTTCATTTTCCCAGTCTATGGACCGCGCAAGCGAAAACTCACAGGAAGTGCACAGCCATTCGGCAGGATCATGGCAAGGCGGGAGGTGGAAAGTAGCTGAATGGCGATGCCTGCTGCAACCGAAAACCATCCAGAAGCCACGGTCCTTGTCGTCGACGATGAGACGAACATCGTCGAGCTTCTGTCGGTGAGCCTGAAGTTCCAGGGATTCGAGGTCTATACGGCGTCCAACGGTTCTGCCGCCCTGGACAAGGCCCGTGAGGTACGGCCGGACGCAGTGATCCTCGACGTCATGATGCCGGGAATGGACGGTTTCGGCGTGCTGCGCCGGCTACGCGCCGACGGCATCGACGCACCCGCGCTGTTTCTCACGGCCCGCGACTCGCTGCAGGACAAGATCGCCGGGCTGACACTCGGTGGCGACGACTACGTGACCAAGCCGTTCAGCCTCGAAGAGGTGGTCGCCCGGCTGCGGGTCATCCTGCGGCGCTCGGGTCGTGGTGCGATCGAGGAATCCCGCAGTTCACGGCTGACGTTCGCCGACATCGAGCTCGACGAGGACACCCACGAGGTGTGGAAGGCCGGCGAGCCGGTCTCCCTGTCGCCGACGGAATTCACCCTGCTGCGGTACTTCATCATCAACGCGGGCACGGTGCTGTCGAAGCCGAAGATCCTCGACCACGTATGGCGCTACGACTTCGGCGGCGACGTCAACGTCGTCGAGTCTTACGTCTCGTATCTGCGCCGCAAGATCGACACCGGCGAGAACCGGCTGCTGCACACGCTGCGCGGCGTCGGCTACGTCCTGCGCGAGCCGCGGTAAGCGCTTGCGTGACGGGCGCGCCATAGAGCACGACAATGGGAGTGTGGGCGCACTGAGCTTGCGGGGTATCCCGCTGAGGATCGGGCTCGTGGCCGCCACTCTGGTGTTGGTGGCGTGCGGACTGTTCGCGGCCGACTTCGCCGTCACGTCCATCCTGCGGCACACCCTGAGCAACCGCGTCGACCAGGAATTGCTCGACGCCTCCCGCAGCTGGGCGCAGGCCCCGCGCCACCTGCCTGCCCTGCCGATGGAGGGACCCAACCCGGCGCGCCCGCCGTCCAACTTCTACGTGCGGGGCATCGGCCCCGACGGGCACATCTGGATGGCGGTCAACGACCGCGACGCCGAACCCGCGTTACCCGACAGCAACGACGTGGGACCGGTGCCGGTCACCATCAGATCGGTCGACAACTCGGGTGTCGAATGGCGCGCGATGACGGTCCGCGGACCCCAGGGTGAGCTCACCACGGTGGCCATCGACCTGTCCGATGTCCAGACGACGGTGCGGGCCCTGACATACGCGCAACTCGGGATCGGTCTGGCCGTACTGCTCGTGCTCGGTGTGGCGTGTTACTGGGTCGTGCATCGCAGTCTTCGCCCCCTCGTCGAAGTCGAACGGACCGCCGCGGCGATCGCGGCGGGGCAGCTCGACCGTCGTGTTCCTACCCGTGACCCTCGCACCGAGGTCGGCCGACTTTCGTTGGCGCTCAACGGCATGCTCGCCCAAATCCAGAGCGCGATAGCGGCGTCGGAGTCATCCGCGGCGCAGGCGCGCGGGTCCGAGGACCGGATGCGACGGTTCATCACCGACGCCAGCCACGAGCTTCGCACACCCCTCACGACGATCCGCGGTTTCGCCGAGTTGTACCGGCAGGGTGCCGCCAAGGACGTCGAAATGCTGATGAGCCGGATCGAAAGCGAATCGAGCCGGATGGGTCTGCTTGTCGAGGATCTGTTGCTGCTGGCCCGACTCGACGCGCAGCGTCCATTGGATCGGCGCAGGGTCGACCTGCTGGTGCTGGCCAGCGATGCCGTGCACGATGCACGCTCGATCGCACCGAAACGCAGAATCACCATGGAGGTGTTCGACGGGCCGGGAACCCCCGAGGTGGTCGGCGACGAGCCGCGCCTGCGGCAGGTCCTCTCCAATCTGATGACCAACGCGTTGCAGCACACCCCCGACACCGCGGACGTCACGGTGCGGGTCGGAACGGAAGACGACACGACCGTGCTTGAAGTGTGCGACAAGGGTCCGGGGATGAACGTGCAGGACGCCCATCGCGTCTTCGAGCGGTTCTACCGCGCCGACTCGTCGCGAGCGCGGACCAGTGGCGGCACCGGACTAGGGCTCTCGATCGTCGACTCGCTGGTGTACGCGCATGGCGGCACGGTCAGCGTCACCACCGCCCCGGGGCAGGGCTGCCGGTTCAAGGTCGCGCTTCCGCGAATCGCCGACGTTCCCGCTGCGGTGGGTTGATTCTCAGCCCAATTCGGCGAGCGCGGCCTTGATCTTGGCTTGCGCATCGTCGAGGGACTGCTGCGACGGGTTCTGATCGGCGTTCGCGAAACCGAAGTCCGCGAGATTGTTGGTCGGGAAGACGTGGACGTGCAGGTGTGGGACCTCCAGCCCGGCGATGATCACGCCCGCACGGTCAGCGGGAAAGGCCTTGACCACGGCCTTGCCGATCAACTGGGACACCTCCATGACCCGGGCGAACACGGAGGGGTCGACGTCCTGCCAGTTGTCGATCTCGGCACGCGGCACCACCAGCGTGTGGCCGACGGTGATGGGTGCGATCGTCAGGAACGCGACGATGTCGTCGTCCTCGTAGACGAACCGACCGGGCAGCTCTCCGTTGATGATTTTGGTGAACACGCTCGCCATGTCGCTGAGCTTACGGGGTGTTCAGCTGGGTACCGCTCCGGTGCCGCCGATCAGCTTGTCCAGCTCGGCCACCGACCACGGCGGGCTGTCGTGATGGTCCCGGTAGGCGATGATCGCCGGTGTCTGCCGATCGAAGCGACCGACGAAACCGCCTGCGGCGATGAAGATCTGGCCCGTCACATCCTTGGCGAGATCACCCGCGAGGTAGGCGTAGATCGGCGCGGCGTATTCGGAAGGGGGCGCGTCCAGCGCGGCCTGCGTACTGACGTCGTCGAGAAGGCCGCGGCGATTCAACTCGGCGATGTGGGATTCGTACTCGGTGCCCGTCGACAGCCGCGTCTTCGCGCCGGGGCACACCACGTTCGCCCGCACCCCGTGCTCCTTGAGCTCCGCGGCGATCGCGAGTGTCAGCCCGTTGACCCCACCCTTGCCGGCCGGGTAGCCGGTGCCCCCGTAATCGCCGAGGTACGCGAACGAACTGGTGTTGACGATCGAACCGCCACCCTGTTCGACCATCTTCGGCGCCGCGGCGCGACAGGTCTCGAACGTGGTCACCAGGTGCGCGTCGATCAGATCGCGGAACAGCGTACTCGTGACTCTGAGGATCGACTCACCGGCCAGTCCCGGCGTGCCCGCGCAGTTGACCAGGATGTCGATGCGGCCGAATTCGCTTACGCACCGGTCGATCAGGGCGTCGGCGACATCGGGGTTCGCGGGCGAACCGGGGTGGGCGACCGCTCCGGCGATGCGTTCGGCGGCCTTGTGGGCGGTATCTGGATCGCGTCCGTTGAGCACGATCCCGGCGCCCTGTTCGGCGAGCAGTTCGGCCACCGCGAATCCGATGCCGCGGGTGCCGCCGACGACGACGGCGCCCTTGCCTGCCAAAGCGGGACTAATCGCCTTCGCCCTCCTGGGCGAACTCCATCGCGTCCATGTTCCAGTAGCCGCGCAGGTTGGTGATCAGGCCTTCGTCGTTGACCTTGTAGGTGAACACCCCGCGCACCGTGGCGGTGAAGCCGTTCGGGAAACGGGTCTGCAGCACCAGGATGTAGGCGATCTCCGTCGGCGAACTGGACGGGAACGTTGCCTCACGGGTGACGGTCAGCTGGTTCGGGCCGATGTTGGTGTCGAAGAACTCCCGGACGGCCGCCTTGCCGCGCACCCCGTTGCCGTCGGGGTTGGTCACCGAGGGTCCGATCGGATCCTCGATGACGATGTCGTCGGTCATCAGCGCCAGCCAGCCGTCGCCGTCACCTGCCTGAACACAGCGCCACGACGCCTCGGACGCGGCGACGACGGGACTCTTCTCGACGGTCTCCTGCGACATGGCCTACGACCGATCGTCGTCGGTGTACCGGATGATGCCGCGAATGTTCTTGCCGTCCAGCATGTCCTGGTAGCCGTCGTTGATCTGCTCCAGTTTGTACTGCCGGGTGACCATGTCGTCGAGGTTGAGCTTGCCCGCCTTGTACATCGACAGCAGCTGTGGAATGTCGTACTGCGGGTTTCCACCACCGAAGATGGTGCCCTGCAGGTTCTTCTGCATCAGCGTGAGCATCGCCAGATTCAGCGTCACCTGGTTCTCGAGGATGCTTCCCATCGCAGTGAGTACGCAGGTGCCGCCCTTGGCGGTGATGTTCATGTAGCTGTCGACGTCCTCGCCGTGCAGCTCGCCGACGGTCACGATGACCTTGTGCGCCATCAGGCCCGCGGTGACCTCCATGATGCCCATCATTGCGGCGTCGATGTCCGGATAGACATGGGTCGCACCGAATTTCAGCGCTTGGTCACGCTTCCACTCGACGGGATCGATGGCGAAGATGTGACGGGCTCCGGCGTTGACCGCACCCTGCAGTGCGGACATCCCGACGCCGCCGACGCCGACGATCGCGACGTCCTGTCCCGGACGGATGTCCGCGGTCCGCGTCGCCGAGCCGTAGCCGGTGGTCACACCGCAGCCGACGAGGCACGCGACCTCGAACGGGATCGACGGGTCGATCTTCACGACCGAGGCCTTGTTCACCACCATGTACGGCGAGAAGGTGCCGAGCAGCGTCATCGGGTAGACGTCCTGGCCCTTCGCCTTGACGCGGAAGGTGCCGTCGGACACGGCCGCTCCGTTGAGGAGGTGCATACCGAGGTCGCAGAGGTTGCGCATGCCGGCCTGACACGTCTGACATCTGCCACACGACGGGATGAACGACAACACCACGTGGTCGCCCGGCGCGAGGTCCTCGACGCCTGGCCCGACCTCGGTGACGATGCCGGCGCCCTCGTGGCCGCCGAGCACGGGGAAGCCGCCCATGGGGATTCCGCCGGTGACCAGATGGAAGTCGGAATGGCACATCCCCGACGCTTCCATTTGGATCTTGACCTCGTCCTTGACGGGATCGCCGATCTCGATCTCCTCGATCGACCACGGCTGGTTGAACTCCCAGATGAGAGCGCCCTTTGTCTTCATCCGAACTCGCCTTCCACTAGACCCTTGGGGCCAGACTAGAGCCATTAGTTAGGTGCGTCACACGCACCCCCAAGCAACCGCTTGGCCGGGAGCTACCAGATCTTGGCCGGTGCCTTGCCGAGCGGGTAGTAACCGGGCAGCTTCTCGCCCGCAATGGAGCGCTCGATCCGCTTCTGCATACCTTCGCTGAGGTCTCCGGTCTCGATCAGCTTCCCGAACATGTAGGCGACATGACCGAAGTCGAAGAAGTCGCGTTGCCACTCGATCTTGAGGTCGGCATCGAGGCGGAACCAGCTGCCGCCGATGCCGTAGATCTCGTCCTGGCTGCCGTCGGTCTTGTTGACGATCTGCTTCCAGAAGCCGACGACCTCACCGAGCTTCTCGTCGATGAGAACCTTCTGATATTCGTAGACCCAGTTCTCCAGGCCCTGCATCTCCAGGCCCAGCGCGACGTCGCGGATCTCGTCGCGGCCGATACACATCACATCTTCCTTCGGCCCGATGTTCCAGCCATAGGTCGCGTCGGCGGTGTAGAAGTCGGCCAAATTCTTCCAATCGCCTGCAGCCTCGGAGTCCTTATTGGCCTGCAACCACCGTTCGACCCAGTCTTCGAGTTGTTCCCGCGACAGTGAGGGCATATCAGTCATCCTTATCTTCTATGAACAGTGCCTGAGTGGGGCACATGTCTACCGCATTTTGAACTTCGTCCCGGTCTTCTTCCGGCCCAGTGTCTTTCAGGATTTCGACCTGGCCGCGTTTGGGAACGGAGAAGTAGTCGGGTGCCTCGAGCTCACACATGGCGTGGCCCTGGCACAGGTCGATGTCGACGCCTACCTTGAACCCCATCGTGACTCCTAGGCGGTGCGCCTGCGATAGCGGACCTTTGCGGGCTGCGCCAGCTGCACCACCATCTTCGAGTGGTCGTTCTTGTAACTGTCGGCGGGCTGCGCCATCTCGAACTCATACTCACGCAATAGAACCGAGAAGATCGCCTTGATCTGCATCTGCGCGAACGCCGCTCCGACGCAGCGGTGCTTGCCGGCGCCGAACGGGATCCACGTCCAACGGTTGGCCAGATCCTCCTGCCGCGGCTTCAGATAGCGGTCGGGGATGAATTCGTCCGGTTCGGGGAAGTCCTCCGGAATTCGGTTCGAGATCGCCGGCGACGCTGCGACGAAGTCGCCCTTGTGGATCGGGAAGCCCCCGACCTCGAACTCGTCCTGTGCCACTCGCATCAGGATGATCAGCGGCGGGTGCAGACGCAACGTCTCCTTGACGACGTTGTCCAGCTTCGGAATCTGGCGCAGCGCATGGAAACTGACCTCCTGCCCGTCGGCGTAGAGCTCTTCGAGCTCGGCTAGCACCTCGGCGTACACGTCGGGGTGCCGAATCAGCTCGATCAACGTCCACGAGGAGGTACCCGAGCTGGTGTGGTGACCGGCGAACATCAGGGAGATGAACATGCCGGTGACCTCGTTGGCCGTAAAGCGCGGGTTGCCTTCGTCGTCCTTGATCGAGACCAGCACGTCGAGCAGGTCTCGATCCTCCTTGCTCGCGGGTGGGTTGGCGATGCGGCCTTCCATGATCTCCTGAACCAGCGCAACGAGTTTCACGCGCGACTCGTCGCGAATACGGAAGCTCTCGATGTCGAGGTAGGGATCGACGTAGCAGAGGGGATCGGTCCCACGCTCCAGCTGGTGGTAGTACTGGGCGAATCGACTGTCGAGCTGCTCGCGGAACTTCAGTCCGATGAGGCACGCCGTCGAGGTGTAGATGGTCAACTCGGAGAAGAAGTCGAGGAGTTCGATCTCGCCCTCGGGTCCCCAGTCGGCGATGATCTTCTTGACCTCGTTCTCGATGGTGGCCGCGTGGCCCTTCATCTGCTCGCCACGCAAAGCGGTGTTGTGCAGCATCTCCGCTCGACGTTCGGGGTCGGCGTCGAACACCACACCCTCACCGAAGATCGGCGTCATGAACGGGTACGCCTCAGCCTGATTGAGCTCGCTGTCACTGGAGCGGAAGAAGAACTCGTTGGCCTCCGACCCCGACAGCATGACGACGTGCTTGTCGACCAGCTGGAACCAGCCGACATCGCCGCATTCCTCACGGATGCGGTTCATCAGGCCGATCGGGTCGGTGCGGAACTCCTCGAGGTGTCCGTGTTCTTCCTCGCCGCCGGAAACCCGGGGCACGATCGCAGTGGTCATTTGTTCAGGTTCTCCTCGTTCAAGACCAGTTTCTGCCGCTCGGCCGGGGCGCTGGTCAATGGGGCTTCGGGCTGAAGTTCCATGTTGGCGATGTACCCGCCGCGCGGTGTCTCCGCGACGAACGTGATCGCGCGTGCGAGATCGGCGGCCCGCAGGAAGTAGTCGTGTCGGGCCTGTCCCCACTTCGCCCAATCCTCAAGTGCCGGAGCGATCTTGTCGGCGGGCAGGCTCCAACCCATGCTGGTCTTGGTCGGACCCGGATGCACGATTGAAGCGCGGACGCCGGTGCCCTCGAGCTCCATCTGGAGGTTGTTGACCATGGCGACCAGCGCGGCCTTGGCCGCCCCGTAGGCACCCATGTGCGGACGTTGCCGCAGCGCCACTTCCGAACCCACGAAGATCAGGTCACCGCGTTGGCGTTCCAGCATGCCTGGCAGCACCGCGGTCGTCAGCCGGTTGGCCCCGACGAGATGGATCTGCAGCTGTGAGTCGAATTCGTCGGTGCTGATCTCGGCCAGCTTTCCGAAGTAGGTGTCTCCGGCGCCGGCAACCAGCACCTCGATCTCGCCCAGCGCGTCAACCGCGTTGGCCACGAACGACTTCACCGAGTTGGGGTCGGTCACATCGAGGTGGAAACTGACGGCCTCGCCACCTTCGGCACGGATCTTGCCGACAAGGTCGTCGAGCTTCTCGACGCGACGGGCGCCGAGTGCGACGGGAAACCCGCGCGATGCCAGGTCGATGGCGGTGGCTTCCCCGATGCCTGCCGAGGCGCCTGCGACGATGGCCGGTCTGCGGTCGGGAAGTGGTTCAAAGCGTGGCATTTAGGTGACCTTCAGTGGATCTCGAGAGTCATGGGTAGGTGGGCGAATCCGCGGACGCTGCTGGAGTGGACGCGGACGGCGTTGGACTCGTCGACCTCGAAACCACCGATCCGCTTGAAGAATTCGGTCAGTGCCACCCGGGCTTCCATCCGTGCCAGATGGGCGCCGAGGCAGAAATGCGCGCCACTGCCGAAACTCAGAAGATTCGATCCGATATCGCGACCGATGACGAATTCATCGGGTTTGTCGAACACTCGCTCGTCGCGATGGGCCGAACCCGGGAGCAAAAGGAGGATGTCGCCGTCAGGAATGGTGGTGTCGTAGAAATTCAAGTCGCCGGACACGACGCGCGCCAGGAGCTGGCTGGAGGTGTCGTAGCGAAGCGTCTCCTCGACCCACGACGGAATCTGCTCGAGGTCGGAGAACACCGGTGCGAGTTGGTCCGGGTTGGCATGACCCCAGAAGGCGGCATTGGCAAGCAGTTTGGTCGTGGTCTCGTTGCCCGCGATCACCATCAAGAACAGGAACCCCAGCACCTCCTCGTCGGTGAGTCGGTCGCCGTCGATCTCGGCTTCCAGCAGCGCCGACGTCAGATCGTCGCTGAGCTTTTTGCGCCGCTGCGCGATCATCTCCTGGTAATAGACCATCAGGTTGATCGACGCTTCGATCGCCGACGCGGGTACGTCCATCACACCGTCTTCGCGGTGCATCACTCCGTCGGCCATTGCCCTGATGCGGTCGCGGTCCTCGACGGGCACACCCATCAGCTCGGAGATGACGTCCATCGGCAGCTTGCCCGCGAATTCCGCGACGAAGTCAACGGTGCCGGATCCGGCCTTCTCGAGCATGACGTCGAGGTGCTGAACCGCAAGTTCGGTGACGCGTCCCTCCAACTCCCGAATCCGTCTCGGCGTGAAGCCTTTTGACACCAGCGTGCGCAACCGCAGATGGTCGGGATCGTCCATGGCGAGGAACGACATCGTCTTCGATGCGTGTGGTCCACGCGAAATCGGATCGAGCGAGACCCCGTCGCGGTTGGACAGCGTGGTGCTGTTGCGGAAGCCGTCCCGCACATCCTTGTGCCGTGACAAAGCCCAGAAGCCGATGTCGGAGTTGTGATACAGCGGGGCCTCGTCACGCAGCCGCTTGTAGTACGGGTACGGGTCTTCGTGGAAGTCGTAGTCGTACGGGTCGAGGAGCAGGTCGCTCGTCGGCGTGGACTGGGATGTCACTTGTCTTCTCCCAAGATGAGGCCGACCACATAGCTGAGGCGGTCGGCGATCTGGTGGTAGGTGAACGCTCCGCTGCCCGCGTTGACCAACGCGCCGAAGAACGTCATCTCCAACGCGGCGAGTGTGCGTGGGTCGGCATCCGGGCCGACGGCCGAGCGGATGCGGCGGTGGATCTCGGCGCCGATGCGATCACGGACCGAGCGCACCGCATCATCGTTTCCGCTCAGCAGCGCGGTCGTGCACGCGGCCGCGACCTCCGGCTCGTCGGCGACCGTCAGCGCCATACTGCGCAGTGTCTTCTCGACACGCGTCACCCTGCTGTCGTTGACGTCGGTGAAGTACGGCACCCGGCGGATCAGGTTCAGGTAGACCTCGGCGATCAAATGGTTCTTCGACGAGAAGTACGTATAAGCGGTCGCAGGCGCCACCTTGGCCCGCGCGGCGACGGCACGCACTGTCAGATCCGCGTAGGACGACTCGCGCAGCATCTCCACGCCGGCGGCGAGCACCTTGTTGAAGGTCTCCTCCTGCCGGCGGTTGCGCGGCGTCTCCCCTGCCTGCGGGGGAGGTGGCTGCGTGATCGCAACCACGGGATCACTGGACACATGTCCAACTTATCCGACAGGGGTGTGATGAGGCAAGCGCACAGGTGAAGTGGGCCAGCCTTGCTTCTCACGTAGTAGTGACGCTAAGGTTCGAGGTGACACAGTCGGACAGTTGTCCAGTAATGCGAACACAGGAGTTCGGATGGGAATCCTCGCCGATCGCGAGAGTCGTCTGTTCATCGACGGCAAGCTGGAGCCGGGAAGTGCGGGCACGTTTCAGACCGTCAATCCTGCTACCGAGGAAGTGCTCGGCGTCGCTGCCGACGCGAGCACCGAGGACATGGGCCGGGCGATCGAGGCGGCACGGCGTGCCTTCGATGACACCGGATGGTCGACCGACACCGAGCTTCGGGTGCGCGGCATTCGTCAACTGCAACAGGCGATGCGCGACGCCGCGGAGGAGCTGCGCGAGCTGACGATCAGCGAAGTCGGCGCGCCCAGGATGCTCACCTCCATGGCGCAACTCGAGGGTCCCGTCGAGGACCTGAGTTTTTGCGCCGACACCGCCGAGTCGTATTCGTGGAAAACCGATTTCGGTGTCGCGTCGCCGATGGGCATCAAGACCAGCCGGACCATCGCGCGGGAGGCCGTCGGGGTCGTCGGGGCGATCACGCCGTGGAACTTCCCCCACCAGATCAACCTCGCCAAGCTGGGCCCCGCCTTGGCGGCCGGCAACACAGTGGTGCTCAAGCCGGCGCCCGATACGCCGTGGTGCGCCGCGGTGCTGGGTGAGCTGATCGGTGAACACACCGACATTCCGGCCGGTGTGGTCAACATCGTCACCTCCAGCGATCACGGCGTCGGTGCGCTGTTGTCGAAAGATCCACGGGTGGACATGGTGTCGTTCACCGGGTCGACGAACACCGGTCGCGCGGTGATGGCAGACGGTGCGGCCACCCTCAAGAAGGTGTTCCTGGAACTCGGTGGCAAGTCGGCGTTCCTGGTGCTCGACGACGCCGACCTGGCCGGTGCGTGTTCGATGTCGGCGTTCACCGCGTCGATGCATGCGGGTCAAGGCTGCGCGATCACCACCCGACTCGTCGTCCCACGCGCCCGCTACGACGAAGCCGTCGAGGCGGCGGCGGCCACGATGGCGGGTCTCAAGCCCGGTGATCCGCAGGACGCGGGCACCATCTGCGGGCCGCTGATCTCAGAGCGGCAGCGCGACCGCGTGCAGGCCTACCTCGACTCGGCTATCGAGGAGGGCGGCACATTCGCCTGCGGCGGAGGGCGTCCCGCCGACCGTGACACCGGATACTTCATCGAGCCGACCGTCATCGCCGGCCTCGACAACAACGCCAAGGTGGCCCGCGAGGAGATCTTCGGGCCGGTATTGACCGTCATCGCCCACGACGGCGACGACGACGCCGTTCGCATCGCCAACGACTCGCCGTACGGCCTGTCGGGCACGGTGTTCTCACCGGACCTCGACCGGGCCAACGCGATCGCCGCGCGCCTGCGCGTCGGCACCGTGAACGTCAACGGCGGTGTCTGGTACTCCGCGGACATGCCGTTCGGCGGATACAAGCAATCCGGCATCGGCCGCGAGATGGGGCTTGCCGGTTTCGAGGAGTACCTGGAAATCAAAGCCATCGCGACGGCGAACTAGAGGAGACATCGGTGGGTCTGTACGGAGATCAGTTCAAAGAGAAGGTCGCGATCGTCACGGGTGCCGGCGGCGGCATCGGCCAGGCGTACGCCGAAGCGCTCGCCCGGGAGGGTGCGGCGGTGGTGGTCGCCGACATCAATGTCGAGGGCGCGCAGAAGGTCGCCGACGGCATCAAGGGGGAGGGTGGCAACGCGCTCGCGGTACGTGTCGACGTCAGCGACCCCGACTCCGCCAAGGAGATGGCAGCGCAGACGCTTTCGGAGTTCGAGGGCATCGACTACCTGGTGAACAACGCCGCGATCTTCGGCGGTATGAAGCTGGACTTCCTCATCACCGTCGACTGGGACTACTACAAGAAGTTCATGAGCGTGAACCTCGACGGTGCGCTGGTGTGCACGCGTGCCGTGTACAGAAAGATGGCCAAGCGCGGTGGCGGGGCGATCGTCAACCAGTCTTCGACGGCAGCCTGGCTGTACTCGAACTTCTACGGTCTGGCCAAGGTCGGCATCAACGGCCTCACCCAGCAGCTCGCGACCGAACTCGGTGGACAGAACATCCGCATCAATGCCATCGCGCCGGGGCCCATCGACACCGAGGCCAATCGCACCACCACGCCGCAGGAGATGGTCGCCGACATCGTGAAGGGAATCCCGTTGTCCCGCATGGGCGAGGTGGACGATCTGACCGGCATGTGCCTTTTCCTGCTGTCCGACCAGGCCAAGTGGGTCACCGGGCAGATCTTCAATGTCGACGGCGGACAGATCATTCGGTGATGAGCGCTTGCGCGAAGAACAGAGGGCACGATGAGTGACGACCTGAAGCTCGGCTACATCGGCCTCGGCAATCAGGGTGCCCCGATGGCGAAACGCCTCGTGGAGTGGCCCGGTGGTCTCGTGGTCTTCGACGTGCGGACCGAGGCGATGACGCCGTTGGCCGAACTCGGCGCGAGCCTTGCCGACAGCGTCGCCGACGTGGCCGAAGCCGACGTCATCAGCGTTACGGTGCTCAACGACGCGCAGGTCCGTGATGTCGTCGCGCAACTGGGTGATCACGCCAAGCCGGGCACCGTCATCGCGATTCATTCGACGATCGAGCCCGATACCGCCTCCGAGTTGGCTGAACAGCTGCGCCCCAAGGGAATCCACATTGTCGACGCTCCGGTCAGCGGCGGAGCGGGCGCGGCTGAAAAGGGCGAACTGGCAGTGATGGTCGGCGCCGACGACGATGCGTACGACACCGTCAAACCGGTCTTCAAGAAGTGGGCGTCGATGGTCGTCCGCGCCGGCGAGCCGGGCGCAGGGACGAGGATGAAGATCGCCCGCAACATGCTGACATTCATCGGGTTCACCGCGGCCTGCGAGGCGTCCAGGCTGGCCGAAGCGGCAGGCATCGATCTGCAGAAGCTCGGCCGCGTCGTGCGCCACAGCGATGCGCAGAGCGGCGGGCCGGGGGCGATCATGGCCCGTGATGACACGAAACCGCTTGCGCCGGATCACTTCCTGTATGACATGTTCGTTCACACGCGCGGTCTGGCTGAGAAGGATCTGAAGTTGGCCCTCGGACTCGGTGAGGCCAACGGTGTTGAACTGCCACTGGCCGAGATAGCTTTGCGGGATCTGGCGGCCGGGCTCGGCGTCCCGCACACCACGTCGACGGCGAAGGAGTGACGATGGATGAACAGCGCCGCAAGGGCCTCGAGAAGATGAACGAGGTCTACGGCTGGGAGATGCCCAATATCGAAGGGGATCCGTTCTTCGACCTCACGGTCGACCATCTCTTCGGCAGCATCTGGACGCGACCCGGACTGACAATGCGCGACAAACGGATCATGACGCTGACCGTGGTCACCGCCGTCGGAAACTCCGACCTTGCCGAGATCCAGGCCAACGCCGCCCTGGCCAATGGCGAGATGACGGAGACCGAGCTCAAGGAAATGGCGATCTTCCTGACGCATTATCTGGGTTTCCCGTTGGGGTCCAAGCTCGACGGTGTCGTTTCCTCGGTGATCAAGAAGCGCAAGAAGGCCGCGGAGCGCGGGCAGAGCGAAGACAAGAAGGGCAACGTCAACGCGGCGGTCCGAATGCACTCCGGGGGCTCTGTCCATGATGAGTAGATATGCCGCGCTGTCGCGCGAGGAGCTGGCCACACTGGTACCGGAACTGCTGCTGATCGGTCAGCTCATCGATCGCTCGGGAATGGCGCACTGCATCAGCGCGTGGGGACGCGAGGAGATGCTCCAGATCGCCATCGAGGAATGGGCTGCGTCCAGCCCGCTGTACACCAAGCGGATGCAGAAGGCGCTGAAGTACGAGGGCATCGACATCTTCACCCTCTTCAAGGGCCTGCAACTCGACATCGGTGCACCGCCCCAGTTCATGGATTTCCGCTACGTCGTGCACGACCGCTGGCACGGCGAGTTCTATCTGAATCACTGCGGCGCGCTGATGGACGTCGAGCCGATGGGTGAGGAGTATGTCCATGGCATGTGCCACGACATCGAGGACCCCACCTTCGACGCCACCGCGCTGGCCACCAACCGCAAGGCCCAGGTGAGGCCCATCCACCGGCCGCCACGGATACCGTCCGACCAACATCCGCACTGCCGGTGGACCGTCATCATCGACGAGTCCTACCCCGAGGTGCCGTTCATCCCGGCAATGGACATCGTCGGCGCCACCCACGCCCACTCGTGTGAACTCGAGCCGATCGACCCGAACGACGAAGGCATGGCGGACTATTCGGGAGAGTTGCTCGCCGATGTCGACTTGGGCGCGTTCTCACATTCGGCCCTGGTCCGGATCGCCGACGAAGTCTGTCTGCAGATGCACCTGTTGGTGAAGTCGTTCACGATCGCGGTCGAGAAGCGCGCCAAGGACGATGCGGCGCTCGCACGGTCGATTCGCACCAAGCAGCTGATCGGTATCGCGGGGGTGGCCGCCGAGCGAATTCACAAGGCGCTGCGGCTCTCCAGTGATCCGAAGGGTGCGCTACGCGTGCTGGAACTGCATCCGCTGCTGAATCCGGCGGCCTACGTGTACGCCGACATCGACCCGGACTTCGTCCACGTGCGGCGCTCCCCTGCATACGAGGACGGCTCGTGGATCTCGCTGGTATCGCCCGTGGCTGACCTGCCACTCCAGGCGATTGTGCAGGCCGTCGACCCCCATCTGCGCGCGGAGGTGTCGGGTACCGAGTCCGACTGGACCGTGCGGGTCGTCGAAACCGACACCGCGGCAAAGAAACTGTCCGAGGTCGAGGTGACCGAGTTCAGCGCGGGTGCGTCGTGGGTGTTCGAGGAACGGAAGTCGCTTCCGCTGACGGTTGTATAGCGCCACCCACCCACCGCCGTAGGTAGCTTCGAAGTTCGGCGCCCCGCCGCGGCGGTCTGCCGGGGTCGATGATGAACGACTGGATGATCCGCAGCAGGTGTTCGACCAGTTCGCCGAGATCGGCGTCGCTGTACCCGAGACCGGCCCAGTCGACGTCGAATCTGCGCACCAGCGAGTGGCCGAAATCCATCGCGACATCCGACGTGACGGATTGGGTGTGCGGGTTCGGCTGGCCCGCCATCAGCAGTAGGCCGATGTGTTTGTCCTCGGGTAGCCATTCCAGGGCTGTTGCGACGGCCTCGGCGATAGCGTCGGCGGGGTCGGTGATTCCCCGAAGGTGCGCGGCCAACCGGTCCAGGAAGCCGCTTGCGGCGTGCACCGCGGCGGCGATCAGCAGTGCGTCGGTGCTCGGGAAGTAGCGGTACACCGTCTGTCGGGTGACGCCGAGCGTGCGGGCGACGTCGCTGATCGAGAAATCGGCCCCACGTGCGTCGATCGCCCTGCCCGCAGCGTCGAGGATGCGGCTGATGGCCTCGTCGTCGGATGCCGGCGCCGATCCGGACCAGCCATGGGTGCGCATTCCCGGATAGTACTCAGCCTCGGTACGAGACCGGCAGCGCCTTGACCCCGTTGATCCACCCCGACCTAAGCCGTTGCGGTTCATCCAGTTTGGTGATGTTGGGAATCTGATCGGCGAGCTCGTTGAAGATCAGCTTGATCTCCATGCGGGCTAGGTTCGCGCCGATGCAGAAGTGCGCGCCGTTACCGCCGAACGACAGATGCGGGTTGGGATTGCGCAGGATGTCGAATTGGAAGGGCGACTCGAACACGTCCTCGTCGAAGTTGGCCGAACTGTAGAACAACCCGACGCGCTGCCCCTCACGGATGCTCGCGCCGCCGATCTCGGTGTCCGCCAGCGCCGTTCGCTGGAAGCAGTGCACGGGGGTGGCCCAGCGGATGATCTCGTCTACCGCTGTGTCGGGCCGCTCGCGCTTGAACAGCTCCCACTGGTCGGGGTTCTCGAAGAAGGCGTTGATGCCGTGCGTCATGGCGTTGCGGGTGGTCTCGTTGCCTGCGACGGCGAGCAGGATGACGAAGAACGCGAACTCGACGTCGCCGAGGGTTTCGCCGCCTTCCCCTCCCAGGTCGGCTTGCACTAGGCGCGTGACGATGTCGTCGGCCGGACAGCGCCGCCGCTCTTCAGCCATGGTGTACGCGTAGCCCATCAGCTCGGCGTTGGCGGTCGTCGGATCGGAGTCGAAATCCGGATCGTCGGTGTTCATGATCGAGTTGGTCCAGTGGAACAGCTTCTCGCGGTCGGCCTCTGGCACGCCGATCAGATCGGCGATCGCCAGCAGCGGCAGGCTCATCGCGATGTCGTTGACGAAGTCCCCGCTTCCCTTCTCCTTCGCGGCGGCGACGATCTCATGTGCGGCGACGGCGAGCTTCTCCTCGAGTGCGGCGACTGAGCGGGGAGTGAACAGTCGCGACACGATCTTGCGCAGCCGGGTGTGTTCGGGGGCGTCGTGGTTGATCAACAGCGCCTTGGTCAGGTCGAGCTGCTCGCCGGTGACGCCGTCGGGCAGTCGCATCACGGCGCCCTTGCGGTTGGTGGACCACAGGTCGCCGTTGCGGGAGATCGACTTGATGTCCTCGTGGCGGGTGATCACCCAGTACCCACCGTCGTCGAAGATCGACTCCTCCTGGTCGTTCCACCACACCGGCGCCGTTTTGCGCAGCTCGGCGAATTCGGTGACCGGGATTCCCTGCAGAAGGACGTCGGGGTCGGTGAAGTCGAAACCCGCTCCGAAGGGGCATGTGCTCTGCGTCATAGTTCGACCATACACCGTGAAGTCAAGTGTATGGCCACGGTCGGTCGTACGATCGGACGATGCACGGCAAGAGGGCATTGGTGCGTAGGCCGAGTCCGCGCCTGGCCGAGGGCCTGCTCACCCATCTCGAGCGGTCGCCCGTTGACGCCGACCGCGCGATGGCGCAATGGGACGGCTATGTGCGGGCCCTGGTCGACGCCCGCTGGCAGGTGATCGAGGTCGAGGCCGCGCCGGACAGCCCCGACAGCGGTTTCGTCGAGGACACGATGGTCGTCTACGGCGATCTGGCGGTCATCGCGCGGTCCGGTGCGCTGGAGCGCCGAGACGAAACGGCGGGCGCTGAGAAGGCCGTCGCCGACGCCGGTTACCGCATCGCACGCATCGAGGCGCCAGGCGTGCTCGACGGCGGCGACGTGTTGAAGCACGGTGGAACCGTCTACGTCGGGCAGTCCGCGCGCTCCAACGCCGACGGCATCCGTCAGTTGGCCGAGTATCTGGCGCCGTTCGGCGCCCGGGTGGTCGCCGTCCCGCTCACCAAGGTGCTGCACCTCAAGTCGGCCGTGACGGCGCTGCCCGATGGCACCGTCATCGGGTATCCGCCTGTGGTCGACGATGCATCGATCTTCGGCGAGTTCCTGCCGGTCCCGGAGGAACCCGGGGCGCACGTCGTTCTGCTCGGCGAAGGAAAGCTGCTGATGTCGTCGAGTGCTCCCGACACCGCGGCGTTGATGCGGGAGCGCGGTTATGAGCCGGTGCTCGTCGACATCGGCGAGTTCGAGAAGCTCGAAGGATGCGTGACGTGTCTTTCTGTTCGACTGCGGGGCGTTTGAGCCCGGCTAGCGCATCGGCACTGGTGGCGCAGCGCCCTGTTTGATCAATCGCTCGCCGAGGTCGTAGTCGTCGTCGGCATTGAGGGTCAACACGCCGACGGTCGCCCCGTTGCTCTCGTACCAGATGGTGAAGCCGTCGTCGTGGATCACCTGCCGACTGTGTTCGTAACCGTCGCCCCACGCGTGATACTTGACGTCGCTGCCACCGATGGTCGTCCAAAAGCCAGGAACGCCATTCCATTCCGCGTCCACGCCGGCCGCGGCCGCGCCGGCGATCGACCCTTGGTCAGCGGCATCCTGCCAATGCTCGACGGCTATCCGGCGGCCTGCCGACGAGTTGTGGGCCAGTGCCACGTCCCCCGCAGCGAAGATGTTCGGTGCCGAGGTCGCCATGTCTGCGCTCACCACGATGCGTGATTCTTCGATGTCCAGTCCGGCCGTTTCGGCGAGCCCGCTCCGCGGGGTCACGCCGGTTGCAGCCAGCACGAAATCGCAGCCGAGGGTCACGCCGTTGTCCAGTTGCACCGCGGCGCCCTCGTGGATCGCATCGACCGACACGCCGCCGACGTAGCGGACACCCGCATCCTGCACGAGTTTCAGAAGCTGCTCGCCGGCGTCCTTACCGAGCCGCTTGTGCTGTGGAAGATCCTCGGGTGCAACCAGGGTCACCGACAACCCGCGCCGAGCCAGTGACGCGGCCGCCTCACAGCCGATGAAGCCGGCGCCGACGACCACCACGGCGCCGGCGTCCGAGCCTGCAGCACGCAGCCGCTTCGCGTCGGCGAGTGACCGCAGCAGCAGCGCCTGCTCGCCCCCGGCCACCGGAAGGGGTGAGGGTGTCGCGCCCGCGGCCAGCACGAGCGCCACATAAGGTCGGTCTTCGCCTGCGGCGATCACCGAGCCGCGGTCCGGGTCGATGCGTTCCACCTCCACACCGAGCTCGAGCTCGATGCCGCGGTCGGAGTACCACGACGGCGGATGCAGGGCCACATCGTCGGTCGCGCCGCGCAGAAAGTCCTTGCTCAGCGGTGGACGCTCATACGGAACCGCTTCGTCGGCGCTGATGAGACGCACCGGAAGGGCGTCGTTGTGCTTGCGGAACTCTTCTGCAGCGGCGACGGCGGCGGGCCCACTGCCCACGACGATCAGGCCTGGTTCAGTCATCGGGCCCGGATACCCGAAGGGTCGAGCGGATAAGCGATTAGGGTGTGCGGTTGTGCGCGTCCTGGTGATCGGATCCGGTGCCCGTGAACATGCGTTGCTTCTCGCGTTGCGCCGCGACCCCGAGGTCGAGGAACTGGCCGTCGCGCCGGGCAATGCCGGCACCGCGATCGTCGCGGACCAGTACGACGTCGACATCACCTCCGGCGAGGCCGTCGTCAACCTCGCCCAGCGGATCGGTTCCGATTTGGTGGTGGTCGGGCCCGAGGTGCCGCTGGTCCTCGGTGTCGCCGACGCGGTGCGCAGCGCGGGAATCGCCTGCTTCGGACCCACGAAGGACGCCGCGCGGATCGAAGGGTCGAAGTCGTTCGCCAAGGATGTGATGTCCGCGGCGGGAGTGCGGACCGCGACAAGTGAGATCGTCGACAACCCCGCCAACCTCGACGCCGCGCTCGACCGCTTCGGCCCACCGAGCGGTGACCCGTCGTGGGTGGTCAAGGATGACGGCCTGGCCGCTGGCAAGGGCGTGGTGGTGACCGCCGACCGCGACGCGGCGCGGGCGCATGCCGCCAGCCTGCTCGACTCCGGGCATCCTGTGCTGCTTGAGTCGTTCCTGGATGGGCCCGAGGTATCGCTGTTCTGCGTCGTCGACGGCGAGACCGTGGTGCCGTTGCTTGCCGCTCAGGACTTCAAGCGCGTCGGCGACGGCGACACCGGACCGAACACCGGTGGTATGGGCGCATACGCGCCACTGCCGTGGCTGCGCGACGATGCGGTCGCAACGATCGTCGACGAGGTTGTCAAACCCGTTGCCGCCGAGCTTGTTACGCGCGGAAGCGCGTTTTCCGGCCTTCTCTACGCGGGGTTGGCGCTCACCTCGCGTGGCCCGGCGGTCGTCGAATTCAACTGCCGCTTCGGCGATCCGGAGACCCAGGCCGTCCTTGCGCTGCTGGACAGCCCGCTGGGTCAGTTGCTGCGCGCCGCGGCGACCGGGCAACTCGCCGAACAGCCGCCGCTGCAATGGCGCGACGGTGCCGCGGTGGCCGTCGTGCTGGCCGCGGAGAACTACCCCGGCCGGCCGCGGGTCGGCGATGTCATCACGGGCTCAGAAGCCGACGGTGTGTTGCACGCGGGCACCGCACGCCGCGATGACGGCGCAATCGTCTCGTCCGGTGGACGGGTGCTGTCGGTCGTCGGAACCGCGGCCGACCTGTCCGCGGCACGCGACGCCGCGTATGCGCTGATCAAGTCGATTCGACTGCCGGGCAGCCACTTTCGCGGCGATATCGGGCTAGCCGCAGCCGAGGGCCGGGTTTCGGCCTAGGCGACGAGCAACGGCGCCATCCACGCGACTTCGCCGGGCAGCTGCGAACTCCAGAACGCGCTGTCGTGCCCGCCGGGGGAGAACCCGCCCGCCGGCGGACTGGCCAACTGGGCGGTGAACTGCTTGGTCGCCGAGTAGAACGGATCGCTGTCGCCGCAGTCGATCCGGATCGGAATCGAGTTCAGCGCAGGCAGTCCCCAGACGCTGTTGGCCTCGTAGTCTTCGGCGCTGTCGAACGCACCAGGCGCCGCCGCTCCCGGGGACGTCCACAGCGCCGGGCTGACCGCGGTGATCGCTGCGGTGCGGGCAGGCCCGAGCCGCGCACCGAGCAGCAGCGCTCCGTAACCGCCCATCGACCAACCGAGAAATGCGACGCGCGACGTGTCGAGGCCCTGACTGCCGAGCATCGGGATGAGCTCGTCGAGCACCATCGCTCCGGAGTCGTCACCGTCGGCCCGCTTGTGCCAGTAACCACCGCCGCCGTCGACGGCCACGACTGCGACCGGCGGGATACCGGCATCGACCGCCTGCGCCAAACCCTGCTCGACGCCGCCCGCCATGACGCCCGCAGCATCCTGACCTTTGCCGTGCAGCGCGATGATCGGACGCAGCGGGGCCGTCTGGCCGGGCGGGCGCGCGATCGCCCAATTGGTCGTCACTCCGCCACGCGCGGCCGAGACGAACGAGCCGTCGACATAGGTGGGGGCAGGAGCCGCGGACGCCGTTGGCGACACCCGCAGCGCCGCCGCTCCGGCCGCCACGCCGACACCGAGACGCAGAAGAGCGCGTCGATTCAGTTCGGGCATGGCGGACATCATGCCATCGGCGCCTGCGGCGGCCGGACGGCAGTGAGCAGAAGTGCAGACTTCTCTGAGTAAAGGCTGATGATTAGCCGAAAGCGCGATGCTTCCGGTCCCCGGCTGGCAGCATGCTTAACGTGACAGCCGCGGTCACTCCCAAAGGGGAACGAAGGCGCTATGCGCTGGTCAGCGCTGCTGCTGACCTGCTCTGCGAGGGCGGGTTCGACGCGGTACGGCACCGGGCGGTGGCCCGTCGCGCGGGCCTGCCATTGGCGTCGACGACGTACTACTTCTCCTCACTCGAGGACCTCATCGCAAAGGCCGTCGAGTATGCGGGCACACGTGAAGCCGAGCAGTTGCGAACCAGGGCGAGCACCCTGTCGCGCCGCCGCCGCGGCGCGGAGTCGACCGCCGATGTCTTGGTCGATCTGTTGGTCGGAGAGGCGAACGGACTGCGGGTCACCGAACAATTGATCTCGCGCTATGAGCGCTACATAGCGTGCGCGCGCCAACCCGGACTCCGCGATATCGAGCGGCGCATTCTGCAGCAGCGCACCGATGCGGTCGTCGAGGTCGTGGAGCGGTCCGGGCGGGCGGTGCGGGTGGAACTGCTCACGGCGTTGGTGTGCGCCGTCGACGGCGCGGTGGTCGCCGCGCTGGTGGGCGACGGTGACGGGCCTCGCGCGACCGCGCGCGCGACATTGATCGACGTCATCGACGTCTTGGCGCCGATCGACGAACACGTCGCTCAGGTGTGACCCGACGTTTGCGCATTTCGCATCCTGGATAACTAGGTCCGGGTGAGGTTCACCAGGCTCCTTGACGACGCGCTGGACCGGTCGGTCGTCCTCGGCTACACCAAAATCGGATCACGGTTGCGACAGACGTGGTGGCCGGCCGATCCGGGGCCAAAGGCGATGGCGGGCAAGCGGGTCCTCGTCACCGGTGCGACGGCGGGAATCGGTGAGGCGATTGCCCACGGGTTCGCCGAACTCGACGCGACCGTCCACCTGTTGGGCCGCAACGCGGACAAGGTCAGACATTCGGCGGGCGCGATCCGGCGCGCGGTTCCCGGCGCAGTGGTCATCGACGAGGTGTGCGACGTGTCCGACCTCGACGCCGTGCGCACGTGGTGTGACGACCTCTCCGGGCGAATCGACGAACTCCACGGGGTGGTGCACAACGCGGGGGCGATTCCCAAGGAGCGTGTCGAGACTCCACAGGGCCACGAGACCCAACTGGCCTGCCACGTCCTTGGTCCGCACCTGATGACGGAACGACTGCTGCCGCTGCTTCGTGACGCACACGGCGCCTCCGTCGTGTTCATGTCCTCG
Source organism: Mycobacterium sp. 2YAF39 (assembly GCF_052114565.1). Lineage (NCBI taxonomy): Bacteria > Bacillati > Actinomycetota > Actinomycetes > Mycobacteriales > Mycobacteriaceae > Mycobacterium > Mycobacterium sp. 2YAF39. Next base: position 70,392 of record NZ_JBFREZ010000013.1, on the reverse strand, counting down.
GGCGGCATGTACACGACACCATTGTCGGTCGACGACATGGAGTCGGAATCCGGTGATTACAACGGCGTTCGGGTGTACGCGCGGACCAAGCGGATGCAGGTGGTGCTCGCCGAGGCGTGGGCGCGCAGGCTGTCGGGCGACGACATCCGCGTCGAGAGCATGCACCCCGGCTGGGTCGAAACGCCCGGTGTCGCCGACGCTTTGCCGATGTTCCGAGTGGTGACAAGGCCGTTGCTGCGCGATACTTCAGACGGCGCAGACACTGCGGTGTGGCTGGTTGCCACCCGGCCCGAATCTTCATCGGGCCACTTCTGGCACGACAGGGCCCAGCGTCCAACGACGTTCGGGTGGCAGCGAGCCGAGGATCCTGAACTGGTTGCGCGATTCCTCGACGCGGTGACGTCAGAGACAGGAACAATGCCGTTCACCGCCGATTGGCAGGAGGCACGTCATGACTAAGCCGGAAACCGCGGAAAAGCAGCCAGAGCTCAAGCGGGTCATGGGGCCGGGACTGCTGCTGCTGTTCGTCGTCGGCGACATTCTCGGCACCGGGGTGTATGCACTGACCGGGCAGGTTGCCGGTGAGGTCGGCGGCGCGGCGTGGCTACCGTTCCTGATCGCCTTCTTGATCGCGACCATCACCGCATTCTCGTATCTCGAACTGGTGACCAAGTATCCGCAGGCGGCCGGTGCAGCGTTATACGCGCACAAGGCATTCGGGATCCACTTCTTCACCTTCATCGTCGCGTTCGTCGTCATGTGCTCCGGCATCACGTCCGCATCGACGGCTTCGCAGGCCTTCGCATCGAACCTCGTCAAGGGGTTCGGATTGGACTGGGGCAAGGTCGGCATCGCGGCGATTGCCTTGCTGTTCATGGCCGCACTGGCTTTGGTCAACCTTCGGGGCGTCAGCGAAAGTGTGAAGCTCAACGTCGGTTTGACCATCGTCGAGATCACCGGCCTGCTGCTGGTCATCGTGGTGGGCCTGTGGGCGTTCACCCAGGGCGGTGACAACCTCGACTTCTCCCGCATCATTCTCTTCGAAAATGAGGGTGAGCGAAGCACTTTCGTCGCTGTCACCGCGGCGACCTCGCTGGCGTTCTTCGCGATGGTCGGCTTCGAGGACTCGGTGAACATGGCCGAGGAGACCAAGGACCCTGTACGGATATTCCCGAAAGTTCTGTTGAGCGGCCTGACTATCGCGGGCATCGTCTACGTGTTGGTCTCGATCATTGCGGTGGCGTTGGTGCCGATCGGCGACCTGACGGCGAGCAAGACGCCGCTGGTCGATGTCGTCGAAGCCGCGGCGCCGGGGCTGCCGATCGGCACGCTGTTCCCGTTCATCACGATGTTCGCGGTGTCGAACACGGCACTGATCAACATGCTGATGGCCAGCCGGCTGATCTACGGTATGGCGCGCCAGCACGTGCTGCCCCCGGTGCTCGGCGCGGTGCACAAGACGCGGCACACCCCGTGGGTCGCCATCCTGTTCACCACGGTGATCGCGTTCGGGTTGATCTTCTATGTATCGGCATTCGCCAGTGATGACGCGATTTCGGTCCTCGGCGGCACAACGTCGCTTCTCTTGCTTGCGGTGTTCGCGATGGTCAACGTCGCCGTCCTGGTGCTGCGTCGCGATGTGGTCGCCTCAGGCGGGCATTTCAAGACGCCGACGGTGCTCCCGGTGATCGGTTGCATCGCCTCGCTGTACCTGGTGACGCCGTTGTCCGGCCGTCCCGCTATCCAGTACCTGCTCGCCGGGATCCTGCTGGTGATCGGAGTTGTACTGTTCGGCATCACGCTGCTGATCAACAAGCAACTCGGGATCCAGCAAAAGGGCATAGTCGATCCGACACAGCTGGCCGAGACTCCGGACTAGCTGGCGCCGTTGCGGAGCCGTTTGAGCCGTTCCTGTAACAGCTCCACACGATGCGCGTTGCCGTGCAGCTGTAGATAACGCTCGCCGAAGACGGCAAGCAGCGCATCGTCGAGCCGGCGCACCGCACCGGGTGGATAGCGATAGCCCATCGCACGGTTGATCGCGTCGGCGTCCACGGTGTCCAGCACGGCCGTCAGCTCGTCGAGTGAGGTGATGCCGAGTTCCAGCAGCAGTCCGGAGATCCAGCCGTAGTGGTCGGTCCGCGACCAGCCGGCGTCGGCGTACCGGTTGCCCAGGAAAGTCGCCAGCACAGGCGTCGCGATCCGGGGATCGGTCGAGGCTTCCTCGTCGGCCGCGTCCTCGTCGGACATGGTGACGCGCAACCGCTCACGAATGGCGGTGAACTCGCGATCGGCGAGTTCAAGCAACCCCGCAGCCAACGTGAACCGGCGGTCGAGATCGGGGGCGTGCTCGGCGGGTATCGAGCCCTTGTAGCGGATGTCGTGTTCGAACTCCGCCCATGCGTGCTGCAGCACGGTGCGCACCTGGATCGACGCCGGCTGCTGTTCACCCTCGACCCCGACGAGCAGGTGCCTGCTGGCATAACCCCACCGGCCTTCGCGCGCGGTCTCCAACCCCATGTCGCGGTCGTCGAGCAGTCGCATCTCGTCGGCGAGCAGTGTGGCGACCGCGTCGACGTCCTCGCGCAGATAGGTGATGATCCGCAAACCGACCTGGTCGGTGATCTCGACCAACGGGTCGCTGAACAGACGGCGCCCGTCGACGATCCGTTCGGCCTTGGCGGCGAACGACTCGACGCTCTTGGTGCGCGCCGTGATGCTCAGGTAGTTGATACCGGCGTCGTCCAGGAGCGCCGTCACCAGCGCAAGATATTTCTCGGTGGCGGCCACCAGTGCGGGCCGCCGGGCCTCGTAGTCGGCGACGGCGGCGCGCACCAGGTCCGGAATCTGTTCCGGCGCTTGAGTTTTAGGTTCGACGGGCAGCGGGGTACGGCGGCCGGGCAGCGTCGGTGTGACAATGTAGCCCGTCTCGAAGTCGCCATAAGTGGTCACGTCGTCGGGCCGGTGATACCGGTAGAGCGCGATATACGCGCACAGCACCGCGTCGACGGGATCCTCGTCTCTGTCGAGCTGCCCCGGCCTCGTCGCCGCCTCGATCCTTTTTCGCAGCTCGACCCATGTGACGCTGCGGTTCACACGCAGCCGCGGCGTCGCGTCGTCGAGTGCCTCGATATGTGTCATCAGTTCCAGTAGCGCAAGCTTTCGTTCCCCGAACTTGCCGCGCTTGTACTTCAGCGTCTTCTCCAGGTTGAACAAGACGACCGATGCCGGATGCGGGAATACCTCGATCGCGGTTCGTTGGGCGTGCGACGCCGGATTCAGGTCCAGGCCGAGGCGTGCGGCAAGAATCTCGCCGCGGGGCGGGTTGAATTCCGGTCGTTCCCGGAACGCGGGCCGCGCACCCGCTTCGAACTTAGCGAAGTCGCGATTGAGCGCTCGTTCGCACGGTCGGGCGCCGGTCTGGTTCGGCACGATCAGGGGCGCGTCGATGGCGACCAGGCATTCGTCGCGGGTATACGGGGCGATCGCGGCCGCGATGCTCTCGTCGTCACCTGCCGCGCCGACGTGCAGGAGGCGCCCGTCGGAATCGACGGCTGCGACACCGGTCTGGCTTTTCTCACCCCACGCAAGATCGAGCCCAACGAAGTGCATACCGCAAGACTGCCTTACGCGGGTCGTAAGCTGTGTGTTTGTGACGATCCCGAATGTGCTGGCCAACCGGTATGCCAGTGATGAGATGGTGGCCATCTGGTCGCCTGAGGCCAAGGTCGTCGCCGAGCGCCGGCTGTGGCTGGCGGTGCTGCGTGCCCAGATAGAACTGGGTATAGATGGCGCCGTGGTGCCGTCGGGCGTGGTCGAGGACTACGAGCGGGTGCTCGACGACGTCGACCTGTCGTCCATCGCGGCGCGCGAACGTGTGACGCGCCACGACGTGAAGGCGCGAATCGAGGAGTTCAACGCGCTGGCCGGCCACGAGCACGTGCACAAGGGCATGACGAGTCGCGACCTGACCGAGAACGTCGAGCAGCTGCAGATCCGCCGTTCCCTGGACCTGGTTTTCTCGCACGGTGTTGCGGTGGTGGCGCGACTGGCCGAGCGCGCGGTCGTGTATCGCGATCTCGTGATGGCGGGCCGTTCGCACAATGTCGCCGCGCAGGCCACCACGCTGGGTAAGCGATTCGCGTCGGCCGCCGAGGAGCTCCTCGTTGCGCTTTCGCGGTTGCGGTCGTTGATCGACCGCTATCCGTTGCGGGGCATCAAGGGGCCGATGGGTACCGCGCAGGACATGCTCGACCTGTTCGACGGTGACACGGTCCGGCTCTCTGCGCTGGAGACGCGGATCGCCGAATTCCTCGGCTTCACAGAGATTTTCACGAGCGTCGGGCAGGTGTATCCGCGGTCGCTGGACCACGACGTCGTCTCGGCTCTGGTGCAGGTCGGCGCGGGACCGTCGTCGTTGGCGCACACGATCAGGCTGATGGCGGGCCACGAACTGGTGACCGAGGGTTTCGCGCCCGGCCAAGTCGGTTCGTCGGCGATGCCGCACAAGATGAACACCCGTTCGTGCGAGCGCGTCAACGGCCTGCAGGTGGTGCTGCGCGGTTACGCCTCGATGGCTGCCGAGCTCGCCGGTGCCCAATGGAACGAGGGTGACGTGTTCTGCTCGGTGGTGCGGCGGGTGGCGTTGCCCGACGCGTTCTTCGCGATCGATGGGCAGACCGAGACATTCCTGACGGTGCTCGACGAGTTCGGCGCGTACCCGGCGGTGATTCAGCGCGAACTGGACCGCTATCTGCCGTTTCTCGCGACGACGCGCATCCTGATCGCCGCGGTGCGGGCGGGTGTCGGCCGCGAGACCGCCCACGAGGTGATCAAGGAACACGCCGTCGCCGTGGCGCTGGCGATGCGGGAGAAGGGTCAGGAGCCTGACCTGCTGGACCGGTTGGCCGCGGACCCGCGACTGCCCCTTGACCGTGTGGCGCTCGACGCGGCGCTGGCGGACAAGCAGGCGTTCACGGGTGCGGCGGCCGACCAGGTGGATCGCGTCGCCGCCGCCGTCGACGAATTGGTCGGCCGATACCCGGAGGCGGCCAAGTACACATCGGGCGCGATCCTGTGACCTCGGTGGTGGGCGGGCTCACCGAGATCGACTTCACCGATTTGGACAACTTCGCCAGCGGATTTCCGCACGCACTTTTTGCGGTTCACCGTCGCGAGGCGCCCGTCTTCTGGCACGAGCCGACCGCCAACACCCCCGACGGCGAAGGCTTCTGGTCCGTCGCCACACATGCGGAAACCCTTGCGGTGTTCCGGGATCCGGGGACCTACTCGTCGGTGACGGGTGGTTCACGGCCGTTCGGCGGCACACTGCTGCAGGATTTGACGATCTCCGGGCAGGTCCTCAACATGATGGACGACCCGCGACATTCGCACATCCGCCGACTCGTCAGCTCGGGCCTGACCCCGCGGATGATCGCCCGCGTCGAGGACGACCTGCGATCCCGCACCCGCAGGCTGCTCGACGGGGTGACACCGGGGGAGCCGTTCGACTTTGTGACCGACGTGGCCGCCGAGCTCCCGATGCAGATGATCTGCATTCTGCTGGGAGTTCCTGAATCCGAACGGCATTGGCTGTTCGAGGCGATCGAGCCGCAGTTCGACTTCGGCGGCTCCCGCAAGGCGTCCATCGGGCAGATGACGCCCGAGGAGGCCGGCACGCGGATGTACACCTACGGACAGGAGCTGATCGCATCGAAGCGGTCGGAGCCGACCGACGACATGCTGTCGGTGGTGGCGAACGCGACCGTGGAGGATGAGAGCCTTTCGGATTTAGAGCTGTACCTGTTCTTCAGCCTGCTGTTCAGTGCGGGTGCGGAGACGACGCGCAACTCCGTCGCGGGCGGGCTGTTGGCGCTGCTCGACAACCCCGGCCAATTCCGGGAGCTGCGTGCGGATCTGGAGCATCTGCCCACCGCGATCGAGGAGATGGTGCGTTGGACGTCGCCGTCGCCGTCCAAGCGGCGCACCGCGACGCGTGACGTGGAGCTGGGCGGCTGTCACATCGAAGCGGGCCATAAGGTGCAGATCTGGGAGGGCTCGGCCAACCGCGACCCGTTGGTGTTCGCAGACCCCGATACGTTCGATATCACTCGTAAACCCAATCCGCACTTGGGTTTCGGTCAGGGAGTGCACTACTGCCTCGGCGCGAACCTCGCACGGCTGGAGCTACGGGCGCTCTACGAGGAGCTGCTGACGCGGTTCGGCTCCGCACGGCTGGTCAGTCCGGTGGAGTGGACGCGGTCCAACCGGCACACAGGTATCCGTCACCTGGTGGTCGAATTACGGCCGTGAGACCCGACGTATTCGCGGCGGTCATGGCGACCGGCATCGTGTCGATCGCGGCTGCGGACCACGGCTTCGGTGTGATCAGCGAGATTCTGATTGTCGTTGCGGCGGTGGCGTTTCCGGTGTTGATGGTTCTTGTTGCGCGGGCGTGGCGCGGGTTCGACCTGCGCGATCCGAACGTGACGCTGGCGCTGTTCACCTATATCGCGGCGTGCGCGGTGGTGGGCGCGCGGCTGGCCGACCATCGCATCGTGCTGTGGGTGTCGGCGGGTATGGCCCTGCAGGGCTGGTTGACCTTGGTGCCGCTGGCCGCCCGGTCGCTGTGGCCGCTGCGGTGGACGGGCCTCCGGGACCGTGCCCACGGCGGGTGGGAGCTCGCCGCGGTCGCGACGTCCGGACTGGCGATCGTCTCTGCCGAACTCGACATTCTCTTCTGGGCGGCCATCTTCTGGATGCTCGGCATCGGCCTGTACCTGGCGATGACCGCGCTGGTGCTCTGGCGCGTGCGACACGATGCGTCGTCGCCGGAGCTCGTGCAGCCCGACGTGTGGATTCTGATGGGCGGCATAGCGATTGCGACGCTTGCCGGAGATCACCTGCACCACGCGCTGATACCGGGTCCGATCGCCGACGGTGTCCGCGCGGTGACACTGGGTACGTGGTTCGTGGCGACGGCGTGGATCCCGGTGCTCGTCTACGTGGCGTTCCGGCGGCGGGTCGGTCTCGATTGGCCCGCAGTGTTCCCGCTCGGCATGTACTCGTCGGCGACCTACGCGATGGCGGTGGAGACGGGTTGGCATTGGTTCGTCGCGATCTCGCTGGCGTTCCTCTGGGTGGCCCTCGCGTCGTGGCTCATCGTCGCCGCGTTGGCTTTGTTGCGATTTCGGCGTGCCAAGTCTCGCTCAGCGTGACTCAGCACGCCGAAATCGCTGTACGGATCACGTTGAGGACGCGGTCGGGATGCTCGGTGAGGTCGAGCCAGGTGAAGCGCAACACCTGCCAGCCCAGCAGCGCGATGCTGTTCTGTCGCTCGCGATCGATCTGAAAATCGGCGGCCGCGCTGTGATACGCCCACCCGTCGACTTCGATCGCAACCCGTTGCGCGGCAAAGGCCACGTCGATCTTGTAGCCGCCGACGCGGTGGTTCGCCTGCCATCCGGTGATGCGTGCGTCGTGGAGAAGCTTGACCAGCAGCCGTTCGGCTTGAGACCGCGCGCCGCCGGCCGCTGCCTGAAGGAGTCGTCGCGCAGCCGGCGAGCCGTAGCGGCCTTTGTTGCGCAGATGCGCGCGCCACAGGTCGCGCAGTTCGGCGTCGCGCTGAAGCGCCGAGTCCATCAGTCTGGCGCCGTCACCGCGCCGGACGGCCGCCTCCACGATCGTCAGCGCCGGCGCGGTCACCTGCAAGCCGTCGCGCACGACGATGTCGGCGGGATTCAAGTCGCGCCGTCGCACGACCGACCCGTCGTGGCAGCGGCCGTTGCTATCGCGCGGCACCGTGACCTCGACGATGTCGGGGGCGAATCGGGTCAGGCCGAGCCACCACGCGGCAGCCAGACCGCTGCCCACCGCGTGCTGGCCATAACCCCACACGGCCGCGCGGATTCGTGCCGCATCGGTGAACGCCCTGTCGTCGGCGAAGTACACCCGACGGGCGCACCTCAGCCACTTGCCGCTCCCCACCCGGCGGCTGACGGCCTGTTTCGTGAGTCCCGCTGACCTCGCTTGAGCGAGCGTGATGACGCCGTCGTGGCGGCGCAGATATTCATCGAGCACGCGTAAAGGACGTCAACACAGGCTCGACGGTTCCCACCCCTGCGATTTCGGCGTGCTGAGTACCGCTGAGCGTGACGTAGCACGCCGAAATCACTCAGCGCCGGAGGCGCTGGACGCCCGCGGCGCGCAGTTCGAGCGCCGCGAGCCCATGTATCGCGACGTGGTCGTGGCTACGCCAGGCCCCGACGGGGTCAGGGTGTATCGCCAGCAGCTTGCCCAACGGCCGGTTGGCCAGCGCCCGCATCGCCAGCAGCTGTTCGCCTGCCGGTGTTCGCGCCAGCGCGATCGCGATCCACTTGCGACGGAAGAACCGGATGCGCAGGAACAGCCACGGCATCGCGACGAACAGAATCGGCGGCGCGGCGACCGCCAGCGCCAGTACCCACGCCAGCCACGACGCCGTCGAATCGAGACTCTGCCCGGCACCGGCGATGTCGAGCGCTGCCCGTGCGGCCGCCCGCAGCGGCTTGGCCAGCGACTCCCCGACGAGCGGGAAGTCGTCTGTGTTGTCACCGGCCGAATTGAGGTTGTCGGCGACGCCGCTGGCCCCGGTCTGCACCTGGCGCCCCACTTCGGCGATCGTCGACACGGCGGCATGGACCGCCATTCCGACCAGCACCCAGATGACGGTCCACGTGATCACGACGATGTCGCTGATCAGTTGGCCCAGCAGGCGCGACGGCGTGGTGGCATAGGGAAGAAACCGCGAACTCATGGACCAGATGCTGCCCGATAAGCTGGCCCGATGCGCCCCGCTCTGTCCGACTACCAGCATCTGGCCAGCGGTAAGGTTCGCGAGCTGTATCGGATCGACGACGGGCACCTGCTCTTTGTCGCCACCGATCGCATCTCGGCGTTCGACTACATCCTCGACAGCCGGATTCCCGACAAGGGTCGCATCCTGACGGCCATGAGCGTGTTCTTCTTCGACTATCTCGAAGCGCCCAACCACCTGGCGGGTCCACCCGACGACGAGCGCATCCCCGAGGACGTGCTCGGCCGCGCGCTGGTGGTCACCGAACTCGAGATGATGCCCGTCGAATCGGTGGCGCGCGGCTACCTCACGGGTTCCGGGCTGATCGACTACCAGACGACGGGTTCGCTCTGCGGCATCCCGCTGCCAACCGGTCTGGTCGAGGCCAGCAAGTTCACCGAGCCGTTGTTCACCCCGGCCACCAAGGCCGACCTGGGAGCCCACGACGAGAACATCTCGTTCGACGACGTGATCGAGATGGTCGGCGCCGTGCGGGCCAACCAATTGCGCGAGCGCACACTGCAGACCTACCTCCAGGGCGCCGACCATGCGCTGACCAAGGGCATCATCGTCGCCGACACCAAGTTCGAGTTCGGCGTCGACAAGGACGGCAACCTCCGGCTGGCCGACGAGATCTTCACGCCGGACTCGTCGCGGTACTGGCGTGCCGACGACTATCGGGAAGGCGTCGTGCAGAACAGCTTCGACAAACAGTTCGTCCGCAACTGGCTGATCGGCCCGGAGTCCGGCTGGGACCGCCACGGCGACAAACCGCCGCCACCCCTGCCTGCCGACATCGTCGACGCCACCCGGGATCGCTATATCGAAGCGTACGAACGTATCTCGGGTCTCAAATTCGATGATTGGATCGGTGCCAACGCGTGACTCCACCCGTAGCGAAACGTATCGAACACCGCCGCGAATACCACGGCGACGTCTTCGTCGACCCCTACGAATGGATGCGCAACAAGTCCGATCCCGAGGTGATCGACTACCTCAAGGCCGAGAACGACTACACCGATCAGGCCACCGAGGCGCTCGCACCGTTGCGGCAGAAGATCTTCGACGAGATCAAGGCCCGCACCAAGGAGACCGACCTCTCGGTTCCGACCCGGCGCGGCGACTGGTGGTACTACGGCCGCAGCTTCGAGGGTAAGCAATACAACGTGCACTGCCGTTGCCCAGTCGCCGATTACAACGACTGGGTGCCGCCTGAACTCGACGAAGAGACAGAGATCCTCGGTGAACAGATCCTCATCGACGAGAACGTCGACGCCGAAGGCCACGACTTCTTCGCGCTGGGTGCGGCGGCTGTCAGCCTGGACGGCAACGTGCTGGCATTCTCGGTGGACACCAATGGCGATGAGCGGTACACGTTGCGGTTCAAGGACTTACGTACCGGCACCATGTACGACGACGAGATCGCCGGCATCGGCGCAGGTGTGACGTGGGCCGCCGACAACCGCACCGTCTACTACACGACGGTCGATGACGCCTGGCGCCCCGACACCGTGTGGCGGCACCGCATCGGATCCGGCCTGCCCGCCGAGCGGGTCTACCACGAACCCGACGAGAAGTTCTGGCTGGCGGTCGGGCGCACGCGCAGCGACAAGTTCGTCCTCATCGCCGCGGGAAGCGCCGTCACCACCGAGGTCCGTTACGGCGACGCCGCCGACTCGCAGACTGAGTTCACCCAGGTGTGGCCGCGCCGCGAACTCGTCGAATACTCGGTGGAACACGCCGTCGTCGGCGGCGAGGACCGATTCCTGATCCTGCACAACGACGGAGCGGAGAACTTCACGCTCGTGGAGGCGCCGGTGGCCGATCCCACCGCGTTCCGCACACTGATCGAACACCGCGACGACGTACGGCTCGACTCCGTCGACGCGTTCGAAGGGCATCTGGTCGTCGGCTACCGCAGCGAGGCGTTGCCGAAGATCCAACTCTGGCCGGTCTACGCCAACGGCACCTACGGGCACCCCGAGGAACTCACCTTCGAATCCGAACTGATGTCGGCCGGCCTTGGCGGGAACCCGAACTGGAGCTCGCCCAAGCTGCGGATCGGTGCCACGTCGTTCGTCATCCCCGTGCGGATCTACGACATCGACCTGGCATCGGGCGAGCGCACGCTGCTGCGCGAGCAGCCTGTGCTCGGCGACTACCGGCCCGAGGACTATGTGGAGCGCCGGGACTGGGCCGTCGCCGGAGACGGCGCGCGCGTGCCGATCTCGATCATTCATCGCATCGGACTGCAGTACCCGGCACCGACGCTGCTGTACGGCTACGGGGCATACGAGTCGTGCGAAGACCCCCGGTTCTCCATCGCGCGGCTTTCGCTGCTCGACCGGGGGATGGTGTTCGCGGTCGCACACGTACGCGGCGGCGGGGAGCTCGGCCGGCCGTGGTACGAGCACGGAAAGCTGCTCGAGAAGAAGAACACGTTCACCGACTTCATCGACGTCGCACAGCATCTCGTCGACGCCGACATCACCCGCCCCGAGAATCTCATCGCATACGGCGGCAGCGCGGGGGGCCTCCTGGTCGGGGCCGTCGCCAACATGGCCCCCGAGCTGTTCGCGGGTGTTCTCGCCCTGGTGCCATTCGTCGACCCGCTGACCACCATCCTCGACCCGTCGCTGCCGCTGACCGTCACCGAATGGGATGAATGGGGAAACCCGTTGCAGGACAGCGACGTATACGCCTACATGAAGTCCTACTCACCATATGAGAATGTCGGCGCACAGAACTATCCGCCCATCCTGGCGATGACGTCGTTGAACGACACCCGGGTGATGTACGTCGAGCCGGCGAAATGGGTTGCCGCCCTGAGGCACAACCAGACCGGCGCGCCCTCCGTGCTGCTCAAGACCGAAATGAACGCCGGCCACGGTGGAATCAGCGGGCGCTACGAACGGTGGAAGGAGGCGGCGTTCCAGTACGCATGGCTACTGGACGCCGCCAAGGCACACCACGACGGCGGCGCGTACGAAGAGGATCTGCTCGACCGGTCGTAGCGATTATCTAGGCAGTGTCAAGATGAACTGTATAGTGGGCGCATGCGCAGGGACTCCTACCACCACGGAGACCTGAAGGCCGTCATCCTGTCGCAGGCCGCCGACCTGGTGGCGCAGCGCGGGGCCGACGGGATCTCGCTGCGCGAACTGGCAAGGGAAGCCGGCGTATCCCACGCCGCGCCCGCGCACCACTTCACCGACCGCCGCGGCCTGTTCACCGCGCTGGCCGCCGAGGGCTGGCGAAAGCTGGCCGCCGCGCTCAACGAGGCCCAGCCCGAGTTCATCGACGCCGCGCAGGCATACGTGCGGTTCGCCCTCGACCATCCCGGGCACTACGCGGTGATGTTCGACCGCTCGCTCGTCGATCCCGAGGACGTCGAGTTGGTCGCCGCACAGGACGCCGCCGGCGCGGAACTGGCCCGAGGTGTGGGCACCCTCGACGACGCACGCGCCGAGAAGGACCCCGAGGCGGCGGCGCTGGCGGCTTGGTCTCTGGTGCACGGCTTTTCGCTGCTGTGGCTCAACACGGCAATCGACGACGGCGCGGACCCGATGGAGACGGTGCACCGAGTCGCGAGGATGCTTTTCAAGACACGGTAGCGTGCCATTCATGACCCAGACACCGCTCACCGATATCGCACTGACCACGCTCGACGGAGCGCCGACCACCCTTGGCGAACTCGCCGACGGCGCCGCCCTCGTGGTCAATGTCGCCTCGAAATGCGGCCTGACGCCGCAGTACACCGCCCTCGAGCGGCTGGCCAAGGATTATCAGGACCGTGGGCTGACGGTGATCGGCGTGCCGTGCAACCAGTTCATGGGCCAGGAGCCCGGGTCGGCCGAAGAGATCGCGGAGTTCTGCTCGACGACGTACGGGGTCACGTTTCCGCTGCTGGCCAAGACCGACGTGAACGGCGACGACCGGCATCCGCTGTACGCCGAGTTGACCAAGACGGCTGACGACGCAGGCGAAGCTGGCGACATCCAGTGGAACTTCGAGAAATTCCTGCTCGCACCGGGCGGGAAGGTGGTCAAGCGGATCCGGCCGCGCACCGAACCGGACGCCCCCGAGGTCATCGCGGCCATCGAAGAGGTGCTGCCGCGGTAGTCGCACCGAATGGACAACTTCAGGCAGGGTGTCAGAAACCGTTGCGACACCTGAAGTTGCCACAATGAGCGCGTGGCTGGACAACTGATCGTCTCGATCTCCGGGATCAGCGACCGCACGATGGCCGACGTGGAGAACTTCTGCGGTCGACTTGACTCGCGGAGCGTGCCGGTGTCATTGCTGGTGGCGCCGCGCATCAAGGGCGGCTACCGGCTCGACGGGGACGCCCCGACCGTCGACTGGCTGACCGCCCGCCGCGACGCAGGGGACGCCATCGTGCTGCACGGTTTCGACGAAGCCGCCACCAAGAAGCGGCGTGGCGAGTTCGCGACACTGCCTGCGCACGAAGCGAACCTGCGCCTGATGGCCGCCGACCGGGTGATGGAACACGTGGGGCTGCGCACCAGGCTGTTTGTGGCACCCGGCTGGACGGTGTCGCCGGGAACGGTAACGGCTCTGCCCCGCAACGGGTTTCGTATGCTCGCTGCGCTGACCGAGATCACGGACCTGGTACGCCATACAACTGTCCGGTCGCGGGTGCTCGGCATCGGCGAGGGCTTTCTCAGTGAACCGTGGTGGTGCCGCACGCTTGTGCTGTCGGCCGAACGCACGGCCCGGCGCGACGGCATCGTCCGGGTGGCGGTCGCTGCCCGCCACCTGAGCAGGCCCGGACCACGGCAGGCGATGCTCGACGCCGTCGACCTGGCGCTGATGCACCGGTGCACGCCCGCGGTGTACCAGTGGACTCCATACAGCGCATTGACAGACGCCGCATAGCCACCGCCCGCTAACGTGGCGGCCATGGCAGATGCTGATGTCATCGTCGTGGGCGCAGGTCTCGCTGGTCTGGTCGCCGCATGTGAGCTCGTCGAACGCGGGCGACAGGTCCTGATCGTCGATCAGGAGAACGCCAACAACATCGGGGGCCAGGCGTACTGGTCGTTCGGCGGGCTGTTCTTCGTCGACAGCCCCGAACAGCGCAGGCTCGGCATCCGCGACAGCCATGAACTCGCGTTGCAGGACTGGCTCGGAACGGCCGGATTCGACCGGCCCGAGGACCACTGGCCGCGGCAATGGGCACACGCCTACGTCGACTTCGCCGCGGGTGAGAAGCGCGGCTGGTTGCGTGAGCGTGGGTTGCAGATCTTCCCGGCGGTCGGGTGGGCCGAACGCGGAGGCTACGACGCTCGCGGGCACGGCAACTCCGTGCCGCGGTTTCACATCACCTGGGGGACCGGTCCCGGGATCGTCGACGTCTTCGCCCGTCGCCTGCGCGACAACGCCAAGGTGCGTTTCGCGCACCGTCGCCGTGTCGACGAACTCATCGTGGAGGACGGCTCAGTCGTCGGGGTGCGTGGCGCGTTGCTGGAGCCGTCGAATGCGGCCCGGGGCGAGGCCTCGTCGCGAAACACCGTCGGTGACTTCGAGTTACGGGCACAAGCGGTGATCGTCGCCAGCGGCGGAATCGGCGGCAACCACGACCTGGTTCGGCAGAACTGGCCCAAGCGGATGGGCCGGGTGCCCGACCAGTTGCTGAGCGGTGTGCCGGCGCATGTCGACGGCCGGATGATCGGTATCACCGAGTCGGCCGGGGCGCGCGTGATCAACAGGGACAGGATGTGGCACTACACCGAGGGCATCACCAACTACGACCCGATCTGGCCACTTCACGGCATCCGCATCATTCCCGGCCCGTCGTCGATGTGGCTGGACGCCACCGGAAAACGGCTGCCGCCACCGTTGTTCCCCGGCTTCGACACCCTCGGCACGCTGGAGTACATCGCCCAGACCGGCCACGATTACACGTGGTACGTGCTGAACGCCCGCATCATCGAGAAGGAATTCGGGCTGTCGGGTCAGGAACAGAACCCCGATCTGACCGGGCGAAGCGTGCGCCAGGTGCTGAGTCGCGTCAGGCCGGGTGCCCCGCCGCCGGTGCAGGCGTTCGTCGACAAGGGCGTCGACTTCGTCACGGCGAACTCGTTGCGGGAGTTGGTGTCCAAGATGAACGCGGTGCCCGGCGTCGAACCACTGGACTACGACATCGTGGAGGCCGAAGTCACCGCCCGCGACCGTGAGGTCGTCAACAAGTACACCAAGGACAGCCAGATCACCGCCATCCGCGGCGCCCGTGCTTTCCTGTCCGACCGCATCAGCCGCGTCGTGGCCCCGCACCGGCTCACCGACCCGAAGGCAGGCCCGCTGATCGGGGTCAAGTTGCACATCCTCACCCGGAAATCGTTGGGCGGCTTGGAAACCGACCTGGAATCCAGGGCGCTCAAGACCGACGGCTCCGTGTTCAGTGGTCTGTACGCGGCGGGAGAGGCCGCCGGATTCGGAGGCGGCGGCGTACACGGGTATCGCTCGCTGGAGGGCACCTTCCTCGGCGGATGTGTGTTCTCGGGCCGTGCGGCAGGCCGAGCGGCGGCGAGGGACGTCGGCTAGGGCAGCTCGATGGTGGTGGTCACCGACACGAACTGCGGTGTCGGCGGTGCGGAGGAGAACCCGAACCGCACCGGCGGATGCAGCGCCGTGAGCCCGCCGACATCGACACCACCGAATGTGCCGTCGACGGCTGTGATGAGCCGCGTGCGTCGGACCCCGTAGTACTCGCGACGCCCGTTGCCGGCGCTACCCGCGGTGCGAACGCCCGGTACCAACATCGACGCCACGGGATTGATGAGGCGTAGCCAGGCCGGCGCCCTTGTCAGGATCGGCGGGACCAACCGGAGCAACCAGTCGAACGGCGCGGGACCTCCGAGGCTGCCGGACACTGTGAGCCCGGGCGCGGTGACGCTGAAACCCTCGGCAGTGCATCGAACGTCGACGGCCCCGAATTCGATCCGGTCGAAAGTGTAGGTCTGCGAGACGAACTCGGCGATGGCGGATGTCGGCGCGAGTAGCGTGCGTTCACCGTCCGGAGCTTCAACCATGACGTCGGCGAAACCGCCGAACGGCGAACTCGCCCACGACCCGACGACCATCCGGACGCCCGCTTCGGTTCCGAAACCCGCGATGTGGCCGCTGAACACCAGGCGCTCTCGGCGCGCCAATTAGAACTCCGTGCCGTTCTCCGGTTCGAGCACCTGGAAGTCGGCGTCGGTCATCTCCGTGAGCCTGCCGTAGAAGATGCCTCTTGCGCTCGGTTCGATGATCGCCTGGTGGATGGGCACCGCGTGGGTGGGCGCCACCGCGCGCAGATAGTCGACCGCCTCGGAGATCCTCATCCACGGTGCGGCGGCAGGTGTCGCGAGCACGTCGACCGGCTCGTCGGGGACGTACAGCGCGTCACCGGGATGCATCAACCTTGCCGCATGGGTGCCATCGCCGATGAGATACGAAATGTTGTCTATCACAGGGATTTCGGGGTGGATCACCGCGTGCCGCCCGCCCGTGCCGCGCACGGTGAGGTGGCCGATGCCGAATTGGTCGCCGACGTTCACCGCTTGCCAAGAACCGCCGAGTTGTGCGGCGGTCTGGGGGTCGGCGTACAGCGCGGCCTTGGGGTTGGCGTCGAGGAGAGCGGGCAGTCGCTCGGTGTCGGCGTGGTCGGGGTGCTGATGGGTGATCAGGATCGCGGATAGGCCGGTGATGCCCTCGAAACCGTGGGAGAACGTACCCGGATCGAACAGAATCGTGGTCTCGTTCGCCGAATCGTCGCGAAAGTTCGCGAGTAGGCACGAATGGCCGAAATGCGTCAATTGCATCCCTATATTGTGGCGCGCAGGGATTACCCAGGGGGTACTTCAGACGTGCGACTCTTGTTGGCGCTGGTTGTCGCCACATGCGGGTTGGTCATCGCCCCGAACACGCCGGCTGTTGCTGTGCCCGGCGTATGCCCGCCGATCTGCGACTCCATCCCCGATTCGGCGTGGATCGCGCCGACCGCCGTGCCGCTCGATTCGGTCTATCACTGGCCGGGCCTGGCCGGTCTCGCCGTCAGGGCACCCCTGCCACGGTTCACCTTCGAGGAGATGTGTGCCTCGCCGCCGATCATCGGCGACGCCAGGGACTATTCGGTGGCATGGCAGGCGACGGTGCTGAATCCGCCGGGGCAATGGCAGCTGCGGGTGCAGATCGTGCACTGGCGCGGGGACACCGCGCATTTCGGGCCGACGGCGACAAGCACCCTCGAGCAGGCCAGGGCCCGGCTGCGGGAGTGCCAGGTCACCGCGCCCCTGGCGTCGCCGTCCATCACCACCAGCGACCCGTTGCGGCTGGCCGCGGTGATCAGCGTCGCCGGCCAGCGGGTGATCCACCAGTACCTGCTCGCGCACCCGTCCAGCAGCACGGTCGTCGAACTGGCGATGTGGTCGACGCTGCCCCCACTCGTGCCCTGGGCGGCCGTGCCTGACGCGCAGGTTTTCGACTCAATGGCCGCCCCGCTGTGCGATGCGTATCTCGGATCGTGCCGGTGAGGCGGCCCTGCCGAAGCCGCAGGTAGAGTGATCGCCGTGGCTAGGGTGGTAGTGCATGTGATGCCCAAGACCGAGATCCTCGACCCGCAGGGGCAGGCGATCGTCGGTGCGTTGGGTCGTCTTGGATTCGGTGCAGTGTCAGATGTGCGGCAAGGCAAGCGGTTTGAGCTCGAAGTCGACGACAGCATCGACGACGACACGCTCGCCGAGATCGCCGAGTCGCTACTGGCGAACACCGTCATCGAGGACTGGAGCGTTAGCCGGGAGAACTCGTGAGCGCCCGCGTCGGCGTCATCACCTTCCCCGGCACGCTCGATGACGTCGATGCGGCGCGAGCGGTGCGAATCGCGGGTGCGGAAGCCGTCAGCCTCTGGCATGCCGACGCCGACCTCAAGCGGGTGGACGCCGTGGTGGTGCCCGGCGGCTTCTCCTACGGCGACTACCTGCGCACCGGCGCGATCGCGAAGTTCGCACCCGTGATGGGCGAGGTCATCCGGGCAGCCGCACAAGGCCTGCCGGTGTTGGGTATTTGCAACGGGTTTCAGATCCTGTGCGAGGCGGGGTTGCTTCCCGGCGCTTTGACCCGCAATGCCGGTCTGCACTTCGTCTGCCGCGATCTGTGGCTGGAGGTGGCGTCGAATTCCACGGCGTGGACGTCGCGCTACGAGCTGGGCGCCGATCTTCTCGTCCCGCTGAAGTCAGGTGAGGGCCGGTTCGTCGCCAGCGAGAACGTGCTCGACAAGCTCGAGGGTGAAGGCAGGGTCGTCTTCCGGTACCGCGACAACCCGAACGGTTCGATGCGCAACATTGCAGGCATTTCGTCGGCCAACGGGCGCGTCGTCGGCCTGATGCCACATCCCGAGCACGCCACCGAGGCGCTGACCGGACCCTCTGACGACGGTCTCGGTCTGTTCTATTCGGCCCTGGACCTGGTGCTGGCCGCCTAGCTCGTCAACCCCGAGGCTCGGCGCGCTGATCACTGGTCGGGGTCGTCTCGCAGAGACTCCGCGACGCTCTGCAACGCCGCGGCGGCGTCGGCCAGCGAGCGAATGGTCGACACCGCCTGAGGTGCCAGTCTGGTCAGCGGCCACAGCACCGCCCCGGTGATGAGGGTGAAGATGCCGTGCGCCACGGATTCCGGGACACTGCTTGGGTCCATCAGATCGTTTTCAGCGAAGGGACCGGCGTCGGCAGACGTCATGGTCGGGGTGAACTTGCGCAGCGACCTACCGGTGGTGCGCAACGAATCGACGGCGGCGAGGACCGAACCGCGCCGGCCGATCTCGGCACGAAGAGTATCCGCTGAGATGCCGAGATGCTCCGCCAAGAGATCGTCTCTGGCGTAGGCGATCTCGCCTGCAACCGTTGAGTGGTCGCCCGTATCGGGCACCGCTTCCAGCGCCACGTCGCACTCGCTGTCGAATCCCAGCGATCGGTTGTTCAGATTCGACGATCCGATGCGCAGCAGCCGGTCATCGATCACCAACACCTTGGAATGCACGTAGACCGGAGTCCCGCCGGCGGCCACCGGCCAGTACACGCCAAGCCGCCCGTGCGTATCCGCATCCCACAGCAGCCTTAGCAGACGTTGTCTGGCGCTGTCCATCGATTGTTGCTCGAGCCTGCTCTCGGAACTGCGCGGCAAGACGATGATGACCTCCGGCCCGTCCGGTTCCTTCAACCGCTCGGCGAGTGCCTCGGCCAAACTGCGCGCCGCCAGGTACTGATTCTCCAGGTAGATCACGTTCTTGGCGGCAGCGACAGCGGCCAGGTTCAGCGCCTCGACTTCACGGACCTCCGCACGTTGCGGTAATGCGGGCAGCGTTCTCGCAATGCCGACGTCGACGTCGCGCAACGGATTCACGATGGCGGGCGGCCAGATGGCGCGCGGCGTCGTAATCGGCTCGAGTCCCTCTCCGGTGGCGGCACGCCAACGCTCGCGGGCCTGCTCGGCGAGCGCGCGCGCCGCATCACCGTCACAAACGGCCGCCACCTCATGTCGCGGGCCGTACGGTTGCCCTGCACCTTTCCTGCGCGGATCTTCGCCAAGATGCCGTCGCGTATCCCAGCGTCCGAGCGTGAGGTCGATGCCGCCGCAGAACGCGACCGCGTCATCGACGACAACGATCTTCTGGTGGTGGACCGCTCCCGGAGGGTGTGCGCCGTCGACCTCGAAATGCATACGGCGCGAGGTGATTTGATTGAGCAGGCTGACGGGTGCGACACCGAACCAGAAACCGTCGAAAGCAGGCAGCAGCCGCAGATTCGATTTGAGCAGGTACACCTGAAGGTCCGGTCGCCGCCATATCAGCCAATGCAGAAACGGCCCGAGATGGTTGGGGCCCGGCAACGATCCCTTGTCCGCTTCGAAGGCAGTCCGGTAATCGAAATCCCAACCGATCAGCACGATGCGGTGTCTGGCGCGCAGCATCGCAGACTTCACCTGCGCCAGGTAGTCGGCACCGTCGACGATGCGGCTGAAGCGCTCCGCGCGGGCTGTGCGCCAGCAAGTGTCGCCCTGGCGCAGGATGCGATCAGCCGCGTCAGTCATCAGAACCGACGCTCGGCGGATCGTACGCTGCTGATGACATCGGGATCCCCGGCGAAATCGACATGTATTTCGTTGCGGCCGAACGCGAAGAGCAGTAACTCACCGGGCGTGCCGGTCACGGTGACCTCAGGTCCGGCTCCGAACCGTGCGAGCACGTCGCCGTCCGGCATGTGGAATGTGACGTGCGCAGGTACGTCAGGCATGAGGACAGGCGCGAAGTAGCGGGTCAGACGCCGCAGCGCTGCGATGGCGCGGTCGTCGAGCGCTCGGGGTGACCATCCCGGCACAGCCCGGCGGACGTCTTCGTGGTGGACGAACATCTCATGGATGTTGGCGACGCGATTGAGCCATCGCAGGGGCGAGTACACCGGCGGACCGGACGCCAGTTGATCGACCAGCTCGTCCCATTCGTGGCCGGTCAGAATCTGCGCTTCGATGCGATGCCGTCGCTCGGCGAACCGCGGGACACCGATTCCCAGCAGGGCGGCTGGCCGCCGTTCGCGGGCGAGTAGGTGTGCGACGAGCTGTCGGGACGTCCACTCCGGGCACAGTGTGGGCGCGTCGGGGCCGGCCGTGCGCAGAGTACGCACGAGCGCCGCACGCTCGTCGCTGGCGACAGACATTGTCGAACCCTAACTCTGTGCGCTCGCGGTGGGGCGCGTGCTCCGGCCCTTCGGGGGGCTATTTCGTCAGCGCGACCGAGGCCTCAGCGGTGTAGCAGAGGAACGTCAACGTCTCCTGCAGGTACAGCTCGACGGTCTCGGCGTCATGTGACAAGTAGCCGATGCACACATCGGTGCCGAGCTGGAGATCGAAATCACCTCCGCGGGTGGACAACACGAACGCGCCGTCGATGGCGGGCGCCCAGATGATGTCGCCGTCCACCAGTCGGTTGAGGTGCTCGCGGATGGGATAGCCGTGTGCGGTGGTCTCGCTCACCTCGGTGTAGACGTCGGCTGACAGCAGCACTGAGTAGGGCCCGTCGACGCCTGCCAGCCGCAGCTCGGACAGCGCCTGGGAGATGACGTCCGGGAGCTCCCGCACATCCGGAGGCAGCGCGAGCGCGGGATTGTTGCTGCACGCCCGGATGCCCTCGATCGACGCCGCTTCATAACCCTCGAAGATCGCCCTGTCCTCGACGAACGCCAGCTTCTTGGCGGCTTCCTTGACCGGGTCCCAGTCCGAGTCCTGTGAACCGCGCTCGACGTCGTCGATCGCTCTGCGGCTGACGGTGAAGGGCACTCGCAGCCGCACCAACGGCTTGCTCTCCCTCAGATGCGCCACCACACCCTCGGCGGGTGGGGGCACGTCGCCGAGGTGACCCGTGCTGATTGCCGCAGTCACCGGGCCGCTCGCCTCGCTGACATCGACGACGCGCCGTCCGGCGATATGCCGTTTGAAGGTCCGCGTCGCCTCCAGTTCGATTCCTTCCCACGCGGCTTCGGTGATCGGAGCGAGTTCGCGGTACAGGTTGTTCATCAACGGGTTCCTTTCAGGCTGCCGATGCGCAACGAGCCGTCCGGGATGGACGCACCGGTGACGGCTGGCTGGTCTTGTGCCGACTCCGAATTCGGAAGCGGGGGTGGGTCGTTGAGGAAATCGACGATCGGCGTGAAGAACTTTCCGCCGGTGATGGCGGTGGAGAACTCGAGGATGTGGTCGGTGTTTCCCGGCGGATCCCCGATGAACATGTTGGACAACATCTTCTCGGTGACCGCGGCCGTGCGCGAGTAGCCGATGAAATATGTTCCGTATTCGGACTTTCCGATTTCGCCGAACGGCATGTTGTGCCGCACGATCTTCAGTTCGGTGCCGTCGTCGTCCTCGATGACGTTCAGGGCGATGTGGGAGTTGGCGGGCTTGACATCATCTGCCATCTCGATGTCCTCGAGCTTGCTGCGGCCGATCACCATCTCCTGCTCTGTGACCGATAGCGAATCCCACGACGACATGTCGTGCACGTACTTCTGCACGTGGACGTAGCAGCCGCCGGCGAAATCGGGGTCCTCGTCGCCGATTTCGGTGGCGGACACCGCGAGTGGGCCTTCGGGATTCTCGGTGCCGTCGACGAAGCCGAGCAGGTCGCGGTTGTCGAAGAAGCGGAACCCGTGGGTTTCGTCGACGACGGTGACGGCGTCGAGCGCCTTGACGATCCGGCCCGCCAACTCGAAGCACATGTCCAGCGACATCGCCTTGATGTGGAACAGCAGATCCCCCGGTGTGGCAGGCGCGTGGTGCCTCGCGCCGGACAACTCGATGAACGGCGACAGTTCGGCGGGCCGCGGGCCTGAGAACAACCTGTCCCAGGCGTCGGATCCGATCGACGTCACCACCGACAGGTGCTTGTCGGGGTCACGAAACCCGACCGCGCGCACGAGTCCGGAGATGTCGCCAAGTCCGTCGTGCACGGCCGATTCGCCGCCGTCGTCGATCGTCGCCACCAGGAAAATGGCCGCAGGTGTCAGCGGCGCTGTCACCGGCTGCGGCAGTGGTGCGGGCACCGTTCGACCCTAAGTCAAGATCACCGGCGATGATCGGAGAAGATGAAGAACCATGTCGGCAAGTCCGCAGGGCCTCTGTGAGTTCATCGACGCCTCGCCGTCGCCGTTTCACGTCTGCGCGACGGTGGCCGAGCGGCTCGCGGCCGCCGGCTTCACGGAGGTGTCGGAGGGCGACCCCTGGCCGTCGGCCGAGGGCCGGTTCTTCACCGTGCGCGCAGGCTCGCTGCTCGCCTGGAAGGCCGCCGACCCCGATCTCGGCTTCCGCATCGTCGGCGGTCACACCGACAGCCCGAATCTGCGGGTCAAACAGCATCCCGACCGGTTCGTGTCCGGCTGGCAGGTCGTCGCGCTGCAGCCGTACGGCGGGGCATGGCTGAACTCCTGGCTGGATCGCGACCTCGGGATCAGCGGACGGCTGTCATTGCGACGGGATCAGACCATCGAACAGCGTCTGATCCGTGTCGACGAGCCGATTCTGCGCGTACCGCAACTGGCCATCCACCTGGCCGAGGACCGCAAATCGGTGTCACTGGACCCGCAGCGCCACGTCAACGCCGTGTGGGGCGTCGGCAGCGGGCCACGGTCCTTCCTCGGCTGGCTGGCCGAGCGTGCCGACGTCGACGTCGCCGACGTACTGGGCGCGGACCTGATGACCCACGATCTCACCCCGTCGACACTCGCAGGTGCAGGCCGGGAGCTGCTCAGCGCACCGCGGCTGGACAACCAGGCGACGTGCTACGCCGGACTGGAGGCATTCCTGGCGGCCGAGCCGCGCGGGCATACGCCGGTGCTGGCGCTGTTCGACCACGAGGAGGTCGGATCGCAGTCCGACCACGGTGCGCAGTCCGAACTTCTGCTGACGGTGCTGGAGCGCATCACGCTGGCCGCCGGTGGTGGTCGTGAGGACTTCCTGCGGCGGCTGCCGGGATCGATGGTGGCCTCCGGCGATATGGCCCACGCGACGCATCCGAACTATCCCGACCGGCACGAACCCGGCCACCTCATCGAGGTCAACGCCGGACCGGTGCTGAAGGTGCAGCCGAATCTGCGCTACGCCACCGACGGCAGGACCGCGGCGGCGTTCGCGCTGGCGTGCGCCCAGGCCGGTGTCCCGCTGCAGCGCTACGAGCACCGGGCAGATCTGCCGTGCGGATCCACGATCGGACCGATGACGGCGGCGCGCACCGGTATCCCGACCGTCGACGTGGGCGCGGCGCAGTTGGCCATGCACTCGTCGCGCGAGGTCATGGGCGCCGACGACGTCGCGGCCTACTCCGCAGCGCTCGGCGCGTTCCTGTCGCCGAGCTAGGACTCGTCGACCTGGTCGTAGCGGATGACGTTCTCCACCACGACGCCGTCGCGCGAGCGGACCCGGTCGAGCCCACGGATCACCATGGGACCGTCGGGGCTGGTGCCGCGACCGACGTAATGCAGGTACACCAGCTGTTCGCCGGGGACGGCGCCGTCGACGGTCGCGCTGTCGACGAGCTCCAGGCGCAGGTCGGGGACGGTGGTGATCAGGTCGACGATCTTCGCGGTGTACGCCGCGCGTCCGCGAACCGGCGTCGGCTCGCCCTGCCAGTAGCCGACGATGTCGTCGGCCAGGATGTCGCCGATACGGGACTCGTCGGGGGCGGCCCAGAACGCCGCCCACATGTCTGCGCTGAACTTCGATTCGGTTTGGGTTTCGGTCATGCCCCCAGCGTGCGGGTGTCCGCGCGGCCGTTCAATTACGCGGGACGTAAGCGCACGTGTCACCGTGCTGCTCTAGGGTCAGCGCCATGGCGCTCAAGACCGAGAACATCACCTTCGACAGCACTGACCCGGAGCGGCTCGCCGACTGGTGGGCCCGCGCTCTCGACGGGCAGGTAAATCCCATCGCACCACCGTTTTTCGTCACCGTGTCCAGGCCTGAGGGTCCCGGGCTGGCCTTCCAGAAGGTCGACGACCCGACGCCGGGCAAGAACCGCGTGCACATCGACTTCGGCACCTCCGATGTCGAGGCCGAGGTCAAGCGGCTCGTCGACCTAGGCGCCAGCGAGACAGGGCGGGGCAGCTTCGGCGACTTCGAATGGGTGGTGCTCGCCGATCCGGACGGCAACGCGTTCTGCGTGGCGCCGGCCGGCTGACGCTCAGGTTGGTCGATCAGCGTGTGAACAGTTCTGCCGCTTTGTTCTTCGCGAGCTCGGCCATGGCGTGCCAACCGTTCGGGTCGCCCTTGAGGATGGCCTCGGCCATCGACTTCATCTGGTCGTAGGTGGCGTGCGGAGGGATCGGCGGAACCTCGGGATCAGTCCGTACGTCGAGCAGGACGGGTTCCTCGGCGCTCAGCGCCTCGTCCCACGCCGGTCCGACCGCTTCGGGGTCATCGACGGTGATCGCCCGCAGCCCCATCACCCGCGCGACGTCGGCGTACGAGACCTCGGGAAGGCTCTGTGATTCTTCGAATTTCGGTGCGCCGCCCATCGCACGCAACTCCCAGGTGACATGCGACAGGTCGTTGTTGTGGAAGACGCAGACCACCAGCCGCGGATCCGACCACTGGCGCCAGTAGCGGCGGATGGTCAGCAGTTCGGCCAGCCCGTTCATCTGCATCGCCCCGTCACCGGCCAGTGCGATCACGGGACGATCGGGATGCGCGAACTTCGCGCCGATCGCGTATGGCACCGCGGGCCCCATGGTCGCCAGCGTCCCCGACAGCGAGCCGCGGACCGTCGGGCCGAATCGCAGACAGCGCGCGTACCAGTTGGTCGACGAGCCGGAGTCGCCTGCGACGATTGAATATGCGGGCAGTCTGCTCGACAGCTCCCACACCACCCGCATCGGGTTGACGGGGTCGGCCGACAACATGGACTGCCGTTCGACGACGTCCCACCACCGCACGACGTTCTGTTCGACGGTTTCCCGCCACGACCGGTCGCTCTTCGGTGTCAGCAACGGAAGCAGTTCGGCCAGAGCGGCTTTCGCGTCGGCGACGATGTTGATCTCGGTGGGGTAGCGCATGCCGATGTTGGCGCCGTCGAGGTCGATCTGTACCGCTCGGGCCTTGCCGAACTTCGGGAGGAACTGGCTGTACGGGAAGTTGGAACCGACGATGAGCAAGGTGTCGCAATCGCGCATCAACTCGTAACTGGGCCTGGTGCCCAATAGGCCTATCGCGCCGGTGACGTAGGACAGGTCGTCGGGCAGTACGTCCTTGCCCAACAGCGCCTTGGCGACACCGGCTCCGGTGCGGTCGGCGACCTCCTGCACCTCGGTGGCCGCCGCACGCGCACCCTGGCCCACCAGAATCGCCACTTTGGAGCCGGCGTTGAGAATCTCGGCGGCCCGTCGGATCGCCGCCCGGTCCGGCATGAGCACAGGCGCGCTGTCGTTCGGAGCGCTGGACGGTACCTGCTTGAATGCTTGAGCCGGCGGTTGATAGGGCTCCTCCTGCAGATCGGACGGGATCACCACCGCGGCGGGAGCGCGGCGGGCTCGCGCTGTGCGGAAGGCGCGGTCCAGTGCGTTGGGTAGCTGGGCCGCCACATTGACCTCGACGATGAAGTCGGACGCGACGTCCTTGAACAGTGATTGCAGGTCGACCTCCTGCTGATAGCTGCCACCCATCGCACTGCGCGCGGTCTGCCCGATGATCGCCACGACGGGTACGTGGTCGAGCTTGGCGTCGTAAAGCCCGTTGAGCAGGTGGATGGCGCCCGGCCCGGACGTTGCCATGCATACCCCGATGCGGCCGGAGAACTTCGCGTAGCCGACCGCCTGAAACGCCGACATCTCCTCGTGCCGTGACTGGATGAAGGCCGGCTTGTCGTCGGCCTTCCCGAACGCGGCGACCAAGCCGTTGATCCCGTCACCCGGGTAGCCGAAGACCTGTTCGACATGCCATTCGCGCAGACGATGCAGGATGAAGTCGGCGACTGTCTGTCCCATGTGCGTCGCGGTACCCCCCACGAAGCGGCCCAAACTAGACTGGCCACGTGACGTCGGAGCTAACCCACAGCCTGAATGTTGTTGACACCGTCGAGAACGCCGCCGCCACCCCTGATACGCCCCAACCGCACCGCGAACTGGGCCTCAAGGACGACGAGTACCAGCGGATCCGCGAGATCCTCGGCCGTCGTCCCACCGACGCCGAACTGGCGATGTATTCGGTGATGTGGAGTGAGCACTGCTCCTACAAGTCGTCGAAGGTGCACCTGCGCTATTTCGGCGAGACCACCACCGAGGCGATGCGCGCCGGGATGCTCGCGGGCATCGGCGAGAACGCCGGCGTGGTCGACATCGGCGACGGCTGGGCGGCCACCTTCAAGGTGGAGTCCCACAACCACCCCTCCTACATCGAGCCCTACCAGGGTGCGGCCACCGGAGTCGGTGGCATCGTGCGCGACATCATGGCGATGGGCGCGCGCCCGGTGGCGGTGATGGACCAGTTGCGCTTCGGTGCGGCCGACGCGGCCGACACCCGCCGCGTCGTCGACGGTGTCGTGCGTGGCGTCGGTGGGTACGGCAACTCGCTCGGCCTGCCGAACATCGGCGGTGAGACCGTGTTCGACGCGTCCTATGCGGGCAACCCGTTGGTCAACGCGCTCTGCGTGGGGGTGCTCCGCAAGGAGGATCTGCACCTGGCGTTCGCGTCGGGCACGGGCAACAAGATCATCCTGTTCGGCGCGCGCACCGGACTCGACGGCATCGGCGGCGTTTCGGTGCTGGCGTCGGACACCTTCGGTGGCGATGAGAGTGGAGCGCCGGGGCGTAAGAAGCTGCCCTCGGTGCAGGTGGGCGACCCGTTCATGGAAAAGGTCCTCATCGAGTGCTGCCTCGAGCTGTATGCGGAAAAGCTCGTCGTCGGCATCCAGGACCTCGGTGGGGCCGGGTTGTCCTGCGCCACATCCGAACTCGCCTCGGCAGGCGACGGCGGAATGCGGATCGAGCTCGACACCGTCCCGCTTCGTGCGAAGAACATGTCACCGGCGGAGATCCTGTCCAGCGAGTCACAGGAGCGCATGTGCGCAGTCGTCACGCCGGAGAACGTCGACGCGTTCATGGCGGTGTGCCGCAAGTGGGAGGTGCTGGCGTCCGTCATCGGTGAGGTCACCGACGGCGACCGGCTCGTGATCACCTGGCACGGCGAGACCGTCGTCGACGTGCCGCCGCGCACCGTCGCCCATGAGGGCCCGGTCTACGAACGGCCGGTCGAGCGGCCGGACACCCAGGATGCGCTCAACGCCGACACGTCGGAGAAGCTGCCGCGGCCGACGTCAGGGGATGAACTTCGCGCGACTTTGTTTGCGCTGCTTGGCAGTCCGCATCTGTGCAGCCGTGCCTACATCACCGAGCAGTACGACCGTTACGTCCGCGGCAACACCGTTTTGGCGGAGAACGCCGACGGCGGAGTGCTGCGCATCGACGAAGCGACCGGCCGGGGCATCGCGATTTCGACCGATGCTTCGGGCCGCTACACCGCGCTCGATCCGTACACCGGTGCGCAGCTGGCGCTGGCCGAGGCATACCGCAACGTCGCCGTCACCGGCGCCACGCCCGTCGCGGTGACCAACTGTCTGAACTTCGGCTCACCCGAGGACCCCGGCGTGATGTGGCAGTTCAGCGAGGCCGTCCGCGGGCTCGCCGATGGCTGTGCCGCACTTGGCATTCCGGTTACCGGTGGCAACGTCAGCTTCTACAACCAGACCGGCACGACGCCGATTCTGCCTACCCCGGTCGTCGGCATACTCGGTGTCATCGACGATGTGAAGCGCCGCATTCCGACCGGACTGGGCACCGAACCCGGCGAAACGCTGATTCTCCTGGGAGAGACCCGCGACGAGTTCGACGGTTCGATCTGGGCGCAGGTCACCGGCGATCATCTGGGTGGTCTGCCGCCGAAGGTCGACCTGGACCGCGAGAAGCTACTCGCCGACGTGTTGTCGGCCGCATCGCGCGACGGGCTGGTGTCGGCCGCACACGATCTGTCCGAAGGCGGGCTCATACAAACCGTCGTCGAAGCCGCGCTCACCGGCGAAACAGGTTGCCGCATCGTCATTCCCGAGGGCTTTCAAGAAGGCACAGGTCCTTTCACATTTCTCTTCTCGGAGTCGACGGGCCGGGTGCTTGTCGCGGTGCCGCGGACCGAGGAGAGCCGTTTTGTGGCTATGTGTGAGGCCCGCGGACTGCCCGCGACGCGCATCGGCGTCGTCGACCCGGGAGCAACCGGGGCCGACGCCGCCGTCGAGGTGCAGGGTCTGTTCACGGCCAGTCTGGAGGACCTGCGAAGCACGTCGGAGGGCGTGCTTCCCGGGTTGTTCGGGTGAGTGCGCAGACCCGCGAACGACACCCGCTGTATGTCTGGGCATGGAGCCTGATCCGGCTTGACTTCGTCGGAATCGCCTTCGGCGCAGTGTTCTTCTGCCTGTCGCTGACACCGTCGCTCCTGCCGAGGGACTGGTTGTTTCAGGGGCTCATCGGCGGTCTCAACGCGGCCATCGGCTACGGCATCGGCGTGTTCGCGTGGCGGCTGTTCCACCGCTTCGTGATACGCAGGCGCCCGTGGTGGCCGCCGCCGAGGCGGGTGCAGTACGTGGTCAAGACTGCCACGGTGGTGCTCGCGGTGTCGGCAAGCGTCCTGATGTTGATCCCGGCCGCGGCGTGGCAACGCCAGGTGTCGGCGGTCGTGGGTATCGAAGGCCCCACCACGCTCGGATACCTGCGGACGCTGATCATCGCGGTGCTCGCAGGCGGCGCGTGCGTGGGCGCCGCCCGGATCCTGATCGACGCGATCAAGGTGATGGCGCGCTACTTCATCCGGCGCTGGCATCTGCACGACGAGGTGGCCCTGTTCATCGGCACCGCGATCGTCGTGGTGCTGGTGATCACGCTCGTCAACGGCGTTTTGGTCCGAGGCTTTCTCGCCGGGGCGAACGGAGTGTTCCAGCCCCAGAACTTCACCACGCGGCCCGGGATCGTCCAGCCGCTGGAGCCTGAAAGATCCGGCAGTCCAACATCTTTCGCGGCATGGGACACGCTGGGTTATCAGGGGCGCAATTTCGTCGCGTCCGGTCCGCACGCCGAGGAATTGACCCGCCTCAACGGCAGGCCCGCCAAGGAGCCCATCCGCGCCTACGTCGGCCTGCAGACCGCCGATACCGACGAAGAGCGCATGGCCGTGCTGCTCAGTGAGCTCGAACGCACCGGAGCGTTCGAGCGCAAGCTGCTGGTGATCATCCCGACCACGGGCACCGGGTGGATCAACCCGGTGGCGGCGCGCTCGCTGGAAATGATGTACAACGGCGACACCGCGCTGGTCGGCTCGCAGTATTCGTATCTGCCGAGCTGGATTTCGTTTCTGGGCGACCAGCAGAAGTCGATGGAATCCGGCCGGATGATGATCGACGCCATCCACGAGCGGTGGCAGAAGCTGCCGCCGGATCGGCGACCGGAGTTGGTGCTCTACGGCGAGAGCCTCGGTTCGATGGCCGGCCAGGGTGCATTCGCGTGGCTGCCCGATATAGCCGATATGGGTTTCTCGTCCGTGCTGTGGGTGGGCCCGCCGAACGCGAGCCCGCTGTGGCGTGCGATCACCGAGCGCCGGGACCCCGGCACGCCCGAGGTCAAACCCCGCTATGACAACGGCCGCACCGTCAGGTTCTCGGAGGCCACCGACGGCCGCGACATCGCTGCCGAAGAGACTGCGCCGTGGGAGGGCACGCGCGTGCTGTTCATGCAACACCCGTCCGACCCGGTGGTGTGGTGGTCGGAGGACTTGATATTCAGCAGGCCCGACTGGCTGAGGGAACCGCCGGGCCGCGACCGCACAGCGTCGATGCGGTGGTATCCGATCGTCACGTTCTGGCAGGTCGCCGCCGACATGACCAACGCCGGTTCCGTGCCGGGCGGGCACGGCCACAATTACGGCGACTATGTGCTCGACGGCTGGGCCGCCGTCGTCCCGCCCGACGGCTGGACGCCCGAGGACACCGAGCGGATCCGCACGGCCCTGCAAAAGACGGAATCCGAAGGCGGTTCCGAATACTAGTGCGCGCCAAGAAGGTTCGGACTTTTGTTCTGGCCGCCGGCCTTATCGCGTGGAGCCTGGTGGCACCCCGGTTACCGTCGCGGTGGCATCCTGTCGCACACGCTGTCGTCGGCGCCGCGCTGCTCGCGCTCACGCGTGCTCCGGTAGGACTTCGGCGCGCGGGCCCGGGAGTGCGACTCGGCCTCGCGGCCGCCGTTCCGGTCGTGCTTGTCGTCGCGGCGGGCACCGCGTTGCCGCGGGTGCGCGAGGAGATGGCCGAGCGTGACCTGCCCGACGCGGCGTTGCAATGGCTGCTGCTCGGTATCCCGTTGGGAACCGTCGCCTCGGAGGAGGCGGCGTATCGCGGAGCGCTGGGCACCATCGCCGCCGACGCGTTCGGACCTGCGGGTGGGCGGCTCGTCCAGGCAACGGCGTTCGGGTTGTCCCATATCGCCGACGCGCGCAGCACAGGCGAGCCCGTCGTGCCCACGGTGCTCGTCACCGGGCTGGCCGGATGGGTGTTCGGCTGGCTTTACGAGCGTTCGGGCAGTCTGATCGCCCCGATGCTGGCGCATCTGGCGATCAACGAGGCGGGCGCCGTCGCGGCACTTACCGTGCAGCGCATAAGGTCTGCGCATGGTTAGTGCTGACAGATCCGCATCCCGCTCATTCGTCGTCACCGGCGCGGCCTCAGGCATCGGGCTGGCGACTGCGCGGCGGCTGCTGGCCGAGGGCGGGACCGTCGTCGGCACGGATCTTGCCGCCCCTGCCGAGGACCTCGGCGCCCGGTTCGAGTTCGTCGCGGCCGATATCACCGACGAAGCTGCCGTCGCCGCGGTGTTCGCCGCGGTTCCCGATCGGATCGACGGCGTGGTCCACTCGGCGGGCGTCGCGGGCGGCGGGCCGGTGCACCTGCTCCCCAGGGACGAATGGGAGCGGGTGATCTCCGTCAACCTCACCGGGACCTTCGTGGTGGCCAAGGCGGCGCTCGCCAAAATGATCGAGCAGCCCCGGGTGGACGGCGAACGCGGCTCGATCGTGACCCTCGCCAGCGTCGAGGGTCTGGAGGGCACGGCGGGCGGCAGCGCCTACAACGCGTCGAAGGGCGGCGTCGTGCTGCTCACCAAGAACATCGCGCTCGATTACGGCCCGAGCGGTATCCGCGCCAACGCCATCTGCCCCGGCTTCATCGACACACCGATGCTCACCAGCGTCATGGGGCTCGAGGGCATGGAAGGCCCGCTGCAGTCCATCACCGAAGAACACGCACTGCAGCGCAGAGGTCGCCCCGACGAGATCGCCGCGATGGCAGCGTTTCTGGTGTCGATCGATGCATCATTCGTCACCGGGCAGGCGATCGCGGTCGATGGCGGCTACACCGCGGGCCGCGACCACGGAGTCGTCAAGATGTTCGGTTTTCCCGACTGAGGCGGGCTACACGTCCCGAATATCCGCCACCAGTTGGTGTGGTTCGGTGTCCTGATCGTCGATGCCGAAACTGATGATGCGCCGCGGCGTGATCCGGATGATCGCGGTGTCGAGGTGATCTCCGGCCGCACCCTGTGCCGGAGCGGCCTCGGATTGTTCAGCGGTGCCGCGGATCTCGAGGCAGCGCACCCGCCACGGATCGCGCGAAGCGATGTCGTCGACAACGAATGCGACGTGGGCGTTGCGGGCGATGTTGCGGAACTTCTGGCTCTTCGACATCTGGTACCCGGCGATATCGATGGTGCCGAGTTGTTCGTTGTAGGTGAACCCGACGGGACTGTTCTGCGGCATCCCGTTGTCCTGAACGGTGGCCAGCCGGCCGAGGTCGGCTTGGCGAAGAAAGTCGATTTCGTGCTGTTTGAACGTCATACCGCCAACGTAGAACCTCAACAAATGTTGATGTCAACGCTCACGGGTTGATCGTGAGCTCGCCGACCTGGCGGCCCCACACGTAGTCGATGAGGATCGGCTGGCCGAGTTCGGCATGGTTGTAGGGCGCGATGCTGGCGCCCGTATCCATCACCAGATACGGCGCGGGCCACAAGTCGCGGGAGATCTTCTGCCAGCAGCCGGGGCGACCCTCGGGACCTCCCCGGGCGTTCACCCGCGGCAGATTGTCGGGATAGATGTACGGGTTGCCCGCCCCCGCGAACGTGCCCGACGACGTCGCAAGTGAGTAGCCGTTGCCGCCGAGCGTCTCGGCGACCTTCTCCTGGATCTCGTTGAAGTTCCGCAGCGTGCAGAAGAGTTGGGGGCTGTAGTAGTCGAACAGTTTGGACGTCGGCAGCAGATCGGCCGCACCGCGCACGAAGTACGGCCCACCGCGGTTGAGACTGTCTGTTGCGGTGTCGGCAAAGCCCAGCGCCCCCATCAACGCCGAGTCGACGTCGGCCCACTGCGCGTTGAACGTGCGCGCCGTGGTCACCGCGTTCTGCAGACCGTCGAACAGGTCCGGCGACGCGTCGGCGTAGACGTCCACCAGATCAGCCACCAGTCGGGTGTCCTCGCGGATCTGCGGCATCCGGGCATTGAGGTCGTCGAGGATGCTGTTGCCGTTTTTCAGCGATTCACCGAACCGGTCGCCAAGACCCGTCAGGGCGTCGGCCGTGGCGGTCAGTGTCTGGTTCAGTTTGACCGGGTCGACCTGTTCAGCCAGAGAAAGCACGGTCTCGAAGAGTGTGTTGAACTCGGTGCTCACCGAGGACACATCGATGATGTCGTTGCTCGAAATACGTTTCGCTGTCGGGTCTTTAGGTGAGCTGAAGGATATGTACTTGTTGCCGAACACGGTGGTGGCCTGGATATCGGCGACCACGTTGGACGGGATGAGGTTGATGTAGTCGGGGTCGACGTCAAGGGATAGCCGCGCCTTCGACGTTCCGTCGACATCGACGGCGCCAATGCGGGCGACCCGGCCGATCTCCACACCGTTGTAGGTCACCTTCGCGCCCGGTTCGACGACCAGGCCGGCGCGCGACGACTGCAGGGTGAGTTCGGTGGCGGGGATGAAGTCGCCACGGAACTGCATGTAGATCAGCCCCGCCACCACCGCGGTGATCACCACCAGCACCGCACCCGCGATGCGGTAGGGCGGATTGTGGCGGTCGACAAACACTTTGAGAATCTAAGGTATGGCCACCCCTCGTAGGGCCGATCCGGCAAGGACGCGTGCTGCGGTTTCAGCACTCGCCGGATGGTTGCGCGACGAGAGCGGGCCCGAACCCGCCCGCGCCGAGATCGCCGAGGCGGTGCGATTGACCGCCCGCACGCTCGCCGCCGTCGCGCCAGGTTCCTCCGTCGAGGTCCGCGTCCCACCGTTTGTTGCGGTGCAATGTATTTCGGGGCCCGCGCACCGGCGCGGCAATCCGCCCAACGTGGTCGAGGCGGACCCGCGGACCTGGCTGCTGCTCGCGACAGGTCTGCTCGATGTGGCGGGCGCCACCGCCACCGGTGCGCTGCGGCTGTCGGGAGCGCGCGCCGACGAGATCGGTGCGTGGCTGCCGGTGGTCCGTCTCGACGGTTAAGTTCGCCACAGGTCCGAGCAGGCGCTCGTCCGCCGCTACACCCCGTGACCAGTAAAGACGCCGTCGCCGGAATTACCGCGGCCCTCGCGACGGTTGTTTTTCGTCGAGAACACCGCCGTGCTTTTCGGTGTTTGACCAGTGATGACCGTAGACTGAACACGTCTACCCACCTCGCCCTGGGAGCAGCCCTATCGTGACCGGCCCGCAGACCGACTCGATCGATTCTTTTGGCATATCCGGCTCGTCAGACGAACCCCGCGAAGAATGCGGCGTGTTCGGTGTCTGGGCGCCTGGTGAAGAGGTGGCCAAGCTCACGTATTACGGCCTCTACGCACTGCAGCACCGTGGCCAGGAGGCGGCGGGAATCGCGGTCGCCGACGGATCCCAGGTGCTGGTCTTCAAGGACCTGGGCCTGGTCAGCCAGGTCTTCGACGAGCAGACGCTGGCCGCCATGGAAGGCCACGTCGCCATCGGACACTGCCGCTACTCGACCAGCGGATCCACCACTTGGGAGAACGCCCAGCCGGTGTTCCGCAACACCGCTGCGGGCACCGGTGTCGCACTCGGTCACAACGGCAATCTGGTCAACGCCGCCGACCTCGCTACCCGTGCCCGCGAGGCGGGACTGCTCGGCACCCGCGGCGCGCCCGCGGCCACCACCGATTCCGACATCCTGGGCGCGCTGCTGGCCCACGGTGCCGTCGATGCCACGCTGGAGCAGGCCGCGCTCGAACTACTGCCGACCGTGCGTGGCGCGTTCTGTCTGACCTTTATGGACGAGAACACCCTCTATGCGGCCCGCGACCCCTACGGCGTGCGGCCGTTGTCATTGGGGCGGCTGGACCGCGGCTGGGTCGTCGCTTCGGAGACCGCGGCGCTGGACATCGTCGGCGCCTCGTTCGTCCGCGACATCGAGCCCGGCGAGCTGTTGGCCATCGACGCAGACGGGGTGCGCTCCACGCGCTTCGCCAATCCCGAACCCAAGGCCTGCGTCTTCGAGTACGTCTACCTGGCTCGCCCGGACAGCACGATCGCAGGCCGTTCGGTACACGGCACCCGCGTCGACATCGGCCGTCGGCTGGCCCGCGAGAAGCCTGTCGAGGCGGATCTGGTCATCGGCGTCCCGGAATCAGGCATCCCCGCGGCCGTCGGCTACGCCCAGGAGTCCGGCATTCCCTACGGGCAGGGCCTGATGAAGAACGCCTACGTCGGGCGCACGTTCATCCAGCCGTCGCAGACCATCCGCCAGCTCGGCATCCGGCTCAAGCTCAACCCGCTCAAGGAAGTCATTCGCGGTAAGCGGCTGATCGTCGTCGACGACTCGATCGTGCGCGGCAACACCCAGCGGGCGCTGATCCGGATGTTGCGCGAGGCCGGTGCCGTCGAGGTGCACGTGCGCAT
Source organism: Mycobacterium sp. 2YAF39 (assembly GCF_052114565.1). Classification (NCBI taxonomy): domain Bacteria; kingdom Bacillati; phylum Actinomycetota; class Actinomycetes; order Mycobacteriales; family Mycobacteriaceae; genus Mycobacterium; species Mycobacterium sp. 2YAF39. Next base: position 35,046 of record NZ_JBFREZ010000013.1, on the reverse strand, counting down.
CGCGTCGCCGCCGGTGAAATGGCCGTGTTTCTACGGCATCGACTTCGCGACCCCGGCCGAGCTGATCGCCAACGCCGCCAGCACCGGTGACGATGTGAGCGAGATGCTCGAGGGTGTGCGGCATGCCATCGGCGCCGACACGCTGGGCTACATCAGCCAGCGGGGCATGATCGCGGCCACCGAGCAGCCCCCGACGCGGCTGTGTTCGGCATGCTTCGACGGCAACTATCCGATCGAGTTGCCTGGCGAAACGGCGTTGGGCAAGAACGTGATCGAGCACATGCTGACCACCGCGGCACGCACGGGCATTCCGCTGCAGGCCGACAACGACAACGCGTCGGCGCTGCGCAGGCCCTAGGAGCCTTCGGTCGGCGCGTCGAGTACGAGCTTGCCGATCACCTCACGGTTCGCCAGCCGTTGCAGCGCCTGCGGCAATTCGTCGAAGGCCACATTCTCGGTGACTGCGCACCGCAGCCGTCCGGCGGTCACCAGTTCGGACAACTGGGCGTGCACCGCGTCGAGTTCAGTCCGCGAGTAACTGCCGGCGAACACCCCGACCATCGACGTGTTCGTCATGACGAGGAGTTGGGTGTCGATGTCGGGCCAGCGGCCGCTGGCGAATCCGACGGCGAGCAGCCGCCCGCCGCTGGCCAGCGCACCGTGCGCCTCCTCCGCGGGCGCACCGCCGACCGGGTCGTAGACGAGGTCGACGCCACGCCCGCCCGTCGCGGCGCGGAGATCTGCCGCCAGGTCGCCGCCGCGGTGCACGACGACCGCCTCGGCGCCGAGGCCGCGGCAGAAGTCCGCCTTCCGCTCGTCGCCGACGACGGCGATCACCCTGGCCGCCAGCGCGTTGCCGAGTTGAACGGCCGCGATGCCGCTGCCACCGGCCGCGCCGAGCACCGCCAGCCAGTCGCCTGCCGCGATCCTGCCGCGATCCACGAGGGCCGCCCAGCCGGTCATGTGCGGGATCCAGAAGCCCGCGGCGGCTGAGTCATCGAGTGCGCTGGGTACCGGAAACGCCTGCTCGGCGGCGACGACGGTGTATTCGGCGAAGGAGCCCTTGCCCTCGATGAAGCCGCTGGTGGACATCACGCGCGTGCCGATCGGGGTGTCGACCCCGTCGCCGACCGCCGTCACGACGCCCGCGAGCTCCTGTCCGGGGGTGAACGGCAGCGGCGGCGTCAACGGGTAAGTGCCGCGCGCCATCAGGACGTCGGGCAACCCGATGCCCGCGACGCTGACCCGCACCTGGAGCTGCCCGGGTCCCGGCGCCGGGATCGGGATGTCCGACTGCTCGAGGACGTCGATCGGTTCGCCCTTGTCGTGCACCTGCCAAGCGCGCATCTGTTGCCTCCAGACTCCGCGCCGGGCCATTGCTCGACAGCGGACAGACGGTGTGATTACAGTGTCATTTCAACGTACCCGGGATGGTGATGTCGTGGCGTGGGATTTCGAAACGGACCCTGAATTCGAGCAGCAGCTGGTGTGGATGCGTGAGTTCATCGATCGCGAAATCGTCCCGCTGGAGCCGATACTCGACGAGAAGATGGCGACCGAGGAGTGGACGGCGGTCAAACGGCACCTGCAGGATCAGGTCAAGGCCGCTGGCATGTGGGCGGCGTTCCTCGGTCCCGAACTCGGCGGCTCCGGCCTCGGGCAGCTCAAGCTCGCCCTGATGTCGGAGATCATCGGCCGCAGCATGCTCTCGATGGTCATCTTCGGCGTGCAGGCCCCCGACAGCGGCAACATGGAGTTGATGGCCCACGGCGCCACCGACGAGCAGAAGCAGCGCTGGCTGTGGCCCAACCTGCGGGGGGACATCACCAGTGCGTTCGCACTCACCGAGCCGTTCCTCGCCGGCGCCGATCCGACGGTGATCGGCACGACGGCCACTCTCGATGACGACCACTGGATCATCAACGGCCACAAGTGGTTCACCACGAATGCATCAACCGCCGACATCATTCTCGTCGTCGCCGAGACAAATCCGGAAGGCCGGCCGCACCGGCACGCGTCGATCATCGTGGTGCCGGCCGGCACACCGGGCATGACGATCGTGCGCGATATCCCGACCATGGGCCATCCCGACACCGAATACGGGCGGATCGGCAACCACGCCGAGATCGTGTTCACCGACTGCCGTGTTCCGGCGGACCACCTGATCGGCGATCCCGGTGGCGGATTCCAACTGGCCCAGCAGCGCCTCGGCGGCGGGCGCATCCATCATTCGATGCGCTGGCTCGGACAGGCCCAGCGTTCGCTCGACATCATGTGCGAGCGAGCGGTGTCGCGGTCCTCGCATGGCAGACGCCTGGCCGACCACCAAATGATCCAGGACTATATCGCGTTGTCGCACATGGAGATTCAGGCAGCGCGCCTGCTGACCTTCCAGACGGCGTGGAAGATGGACAAGTTCGGCGCATCGGCCATCCGCGCCGACCTCGGCATGATCAAGGCGCACGTCTCCAAGGTCGTGCTCGCCGTGCTCGACCGCACGATCCAGGTGTGCGGGGCGCTCGGCTACTCCAGCGACCTTCCGGTCGAGAGCTGGTACCGCACCACCCGGTTCGGCCCGATCGGTGACGGTCCCGACGAACTGCACAAGTCGGTGCTGGCCCGCACACTGCTGCGGAATTATCAGCCGGTCGAGGGTTGGCCCTCCGAACACATCCCGAGTCGCCGGCCCGCGGCGGAGCGGAAGTGGGAGTCGCTGAGGGCGGAGGCAGGGCTCACATGAGCCAGCTTGCGGCCCTTGAGGATTACCTCGACCGGCAGCTCGGCGGCCGCGAGCATGTGACCGTCACGCCGATGCCCGGCGGGGGCTCCTGCGAAATCTTCGCCCTCGACCGCGGCGACGATCGATGGGTGCTTCGCCGGGCGCCGCGCCACGCCAGTTCCTCGACCGCACACGACGTGCTTCGCGAGTTCCGGATCCTCGACGCCGTCAAGGACGAGTCCGTGCGGATCGCCAGGCCGGTGCTGTCCTGCGGCGACCCCGACGTGTTCGGCTCGCCGTTCTATGTGATGGCTCGTGTCGACGGCATCCCGGTGCGCAAAGCCGTCCCTGTGGCGTGGGCGACGGCGCCGGAGGCGCACGGCCGGGCTCTCGAGGAGCTGATCGACGCACTGGTCGAGATCCACGCGGTGGATTGGAAGCGTTGCGGCCTAACCGATTTCGCGCATCCGGAGAAATACCTGTCGCGGCAGGTGTCACGGTGGCTCGCACAGTTGGACTCCTACGGCGGCCGGGACCTGCCTGCGGCGCGCCGCATCGGCCAATGGCTGGACGTCCGGCGTCCCGCCGACCAACCCGCCACGCTTGCACACGGGGACTACAAGCTGGACAACGTGTTGTTCGCCCCCGACACACCGCCGCGGCTGCTGGCCGTCGTGGATTGGGAGATGTCGTCGATAGGCGATCCGCTGGTCGACCTGGCGTGGGCGTTGATCTTTCACCCGGGCCCCGACGGGACCATGCCTCTCGGTATGGCGGGCGAGCCACGGTTCGCGCGCGACCACCTGCCTCCCACGCGGGCGTTGATCGACCGCTACGCCGAACGCTCCGGCCGCGATGTCGCCGATATCGGTTGGTACGAGGTGTTTTCGCGATGGAAGTTGGCGATCGTCCTGGAGGGCAGCTACGCCAAGTTCATGCGGGGCCAGTCGGACAAGCCGGTGCACGAGTTCTTCGGTTCCCAAGCCGACCTCTTGCTGGCAGGCGCCGGCGACCTGATCGAACGAGGAGATGCCTGACGTGACGGGAAACATCGCACCGCCGGTGCTGTCGCTGAACGGTCGCAGCGCGCTGGTCACCGGAGGCGGCACGGGCATCGGACAGGCCTGCGCGACCGCACTGGCCGAAGCGGGTGCCGCGGTCACGATCTGCGGCCCCGACCTCGCGGTCCTCGAAGCCGCCGCGGCCGAGATGCCCGGCGCGGTAAGCAGCGTCGTCGCCGATGTCACCGACGATGCGCAGGTGCAGGCGGCGGTCGAAGCCGCCTCGGTCGACGGCGTATTGGACATCGCGGTCGCCAACGCGGGCGTCCCGATGCCGGGTTCGGTGCTGCACCTCACCGACGACCACTGGATGGGCCCCGTCGGCGTGAATCTGCTCGGTACGGCGCACACCATCAAGCACGCCGCGAGGCGGATGACCGGCAGAGGCGGATCGATTGTCGCGATCTCGTCCATCGCCAGTTCGCGACCCGCCGCGTTCATGGCGACCTACAACGTCACCAAGGCCGCCGTCGACGAGCTGGTACGTACGAGTGCCGCCGAACTCGGCCGGTTCGGGATCCGGGTCAACGGCGTGCGACCGGGCTGGGTCGCTACCGAAACCGTCACCACCACAACCACTCCCGAGAACATGGAAATCATCCGCGACGGCACCCCGTTGGCAGGACAGAGCCTGCACGGCGGCCTCGGGCGTCCCGAGGACGTCGCCCGCGCGGTCGTGTATTTCGCCTCCGACTACTCCGGATGGATCACCGGTCAGCTGCTCGGCGTATGTGGAGGATCCTCGCTGCCGCCGCCGTCGGGCGACTTCTCCTACGTCGCGAGAATGCTGTTCCCCGACGACATGGCCCGCGATTTCGGCGAGGTGAGCTGATGCCGAGAGCCAACGACCTCGAGCTGGCGGCCGACGAGATCGTCGCGGCCGCAGTGGACATCTTCCTCGCACAGGGCCTCGACGCTGTGAGCATGCGCAGCGTGGCGGCACGCCTCGGAGTCTCACCGGCGCCGCTCTACAGCCGAGTGGGCAACAAAGACAGCCTTATCGATGCGATCGCCGACCACCTATTGGCCGACCTGGCGCCACCGCACACCGAAGGCGAGCCGTGGGGCGACTACGCCGCCCGGTGGGCAGCCGAACTGCGTCATCGGCTCCGCACCGCCCACGACAGCCGACTGATCCTGGCCGCCGACCGTGACGCATACGTGGAGGCGTCACGTCCGCTGGTGGCTGTCATGCGCGCAAGCTCATTCGCCGCGGACGCCGCCGTGCAGGCGTGCCGTCTGGTGATGTGGGCGACGGTGGGGTTCGTGGCAATCGAAAACGCCGCGCAGGCACCGTCCGTCCGTTCGACACGGCGCATTCGCTCCGGTGGCAACCGGGACGGCGTCACTCCCTCCGAAGCCGACGAGTTGTTCGCCCTGCAGATCCGGTACGTGATCGACGGCATCACCCGCGACGCCGAAAGAGGTTGAGAAGATGACGATCCCCGACCTACGTGCGGACGGCAAAGTCGTCGTCGTCACCGGGGCAAGTAAGGGGCTTGGGCGGGCGATGGCCCTCGGCTTCGCCGAGGCAGGTGCGGACATCGTGGTCGCCAGCCGCAAGCTCGACGGTTGCCAACGGGTGGCCGACGAGGTGCACGCGCTGGGGCGCCAGGCGTTGCCGATCGCCTGTCACGTCGGCGACTGGGCGCAATGCCAACAGCTCATCGACGAGACCGTGAAGGCGTTCGGGCGGATCGACGTGCTGGTCAACAACGCCGGCATCGCCCCGGTGCCGCCCAGCCTGCGCGACGTGACGTCCGAATTGTTCGACAAGACAGTCGATGTCAACCTCAAGGGCCCCTTGCGCCTGATGGCGCTGGCCGCCGATCACATGCCTGCCGGGTCCGCGGTGATCAACATCAGCTCGAAGGCGTCGCTGCACCCGAGCCCGTCGACGGTCGTGTATGCCGCGGCCAAGGCCGGACTGAACGTGCTGACGAAGGCGGCCGGGCAGGAGTTCGGACCGCGCGGCATCCGTGTCAACGGCATCGTATGCGGCACCTTCCACACCGACAGCCTGCACAACTCGATGCCGACGGAGCAGATCCGGACGGCAATGGCGGCGAGCGTCAGCCTCGGCCGCATCGCCGATTCCGATGAAATCGTCGGAACCGCGCTGTATCTCGCAAGCGACGCCAGTTCGTATCTCAACGGTGCACTGATAGTTCTCGACGGAGGGTGAGCATGGACACGCTGAACGACAAGGTCGTCGTCGTCACCGGTGGAGCCAGTGGTATCGGGTTAGCCCTGGCGAAAGCGGTCACCGGACACGGTGCGCGCGTCGTCATCGCCGATGTGGAACAGGCGGCGCTCGACGCGGCACGGGACAGCGGCGAACTGCCCGCGGACACACTGATGGTGACCACCGACGTGTCCGATCCCGCGTCGGTGTCCGATCTCCGCGACGCGGTGCTCGATCGACACGGGCGTGTCGACGTGCTGTGCAACAACGCCGGTGTCTCCACCTTCAACATGCTCGCCGACCAGACGCTCGACGACTGGAATTGGGTTCTGGGAGTGAATCTTTGGGGCGTGATCCACGGCATCGCCGCGTTCCTTCCGCTCTTCCGGTCGCAGGGCACTCCCGCTCACATCGTCAACACCTCCTCGGTCGCCGGACTCGTCAGCGGCATCGCCTTTCTGGGGCCGTACGCGGTCAGCAAGGTGGGCGTCGTGGCGATTTCGGAGACACTGCGGCAGGAGATGGCGATCACCGGCGAACCGATCGGGGTTTCGGTGGTGTGCCCCAGCGCGACCGACACCAAGGTGATGGAGGCCGAGCGCAACCGTCCGTCCGCCATGGAATCTGAGCACCGAACGCAGGACGCCGAGAACTGGCGGTTGGGCATCAAGGCCGGATTCACAGGGCCGGATGGGCTGACGCCGGCGGCGGTCGCCGATCGGATCGTCGACGCGGTGCTCACCGATCGTTTCTGGGTGATCACCCATTCGGATCTGATCCCGGCGTACGAAGCCCGCTTCACCGAGATACTGGCCAACTCTCCTGGGAAAGAGTCCTAGGCGTCGCGGCCGGCGTGCGCCCAGTGCGGATCGGTTGGCAGCGGGCCGTGTTTCATCGCGTGGGCGACGGCGTCGCGATATGCCGTCAGGCCGCCGGGCGGTGGTCCGATCACGGACTCGATGTCGTGCTCGTCGCACACCGCGTCGACTTCCAGCGATTCGATCAACGGCCGCGCGAGACCCGTCGGCATGGGTGTCACCAGACCGATCCACAGGCTGGCGATCGTCGGCGTCAGGAACGGAATCGCGATGATCAGCCGCCGTCGCAACCCCGCGACCGCGGCATACCCCTGCATCATGTCGCCGTACTCGAGAACATCCGGTCCGCCGACGTCCCAGGTGCGCGACTCGGGCAGATCAGCTGCGGCGGCCTCAGCGAGGTAGTGCAGCACATCGTCGATCGCGATCGGCTGGATCTTGTTGTGCACCCACTTCGGGGTCGTCATAGCCGGCAGCCGGTGGATGAGATGGCGCATCATCTCGAATGACGCCGAGCCCGAGCCGACCACGATCCCGGCCTGCAGCACGGCCGTCTCGATGCCGGAGTCCAGCAGGATCTCACCGACCGCGACCCGCGACCGCAGGTGCGGCGAAAGATGCGCTCTCGACGGGTGCAGACCGCCCAGGTACACGAACCGCTTCACACCGGCCTGCTTCGCCGCGGCGACGACGTTACGGGCCGACTCGGCCTCCGCCGCGACGAAGTCTTTCGACGTACCCATCGAGTGCACCAGGTAGTAGACGACGTCGCAGCCGTCAAACGCCTCCCTAAGCGAGTCGGGGTCGCCAAGGTCGCCGCGTGCGACCTCGACTCGATCGCGCCACGGCCGGTCGGCGAGCTTGTCGGGGTTGCGCGCCAGCGCGCGCACGCTGTACCCGCGGTCGAGAAGTTCGGGCACCAGGCGGCCACCGATGTAGCCGGTCGCGCCTGTCACCAAGCAGCGGGTGGCATCAGCAGGCATTCAGGCGGGATGGCCATTCTCGGCGTCGGGCAAACCTAGATCGGGCAGCCGGGCGGCGGGGGCACCTCCACCGCGGTAGGAGTTCCGGCAGGCAGGATGTAGTCCACCCACAGCACGACTGGCACGGGCCCCAGGTTGCGGCCGTTGTGCGGGTGGTCAGGTCCACTGTCTTCGGTCACCGCAGCGCCCGTGGGGTCGACGACGTCCTTGCAGTCCGCCATGGTGCGGGTCAGCGTGCCCTCCCTGACGACGCCGAACACCCGGCCGTCGTGATAATGCCAGCCCGTGCTGCCGCCAGGCTGGATCGTGATCCTCTTCGTGATGTAGTCGATGCCGTCGACGGTCGACTGGTTGATGACGATCGAATCGACGTTGACGGGCGGCGTCGCGACCGCGGTCGATGGGGCCACCAGGGCCGCTGTGGCCGCTGCGGCTGTCAGGGCGACGGACAGGACAGGTGCGCACCAGCGAACAAGTTTCATGGTCGGTCACGTTCTCACACCCGACGGAGTGCTCGCGACTGATCGGACCGAATGCGATCTTCGAGGACGAATAACCTAGCGCCGCGCTGACCGGTAGCCTTGTGCGCGATGACCGAACGCGCCGAACCTGCCGGCATCTCCTACGCGTCGGCCGGGGTCGACATCGAAGCCGGTGACCGCGCCGTCGAACTCCTGAAGCCGCTGGCCAAAAAGGCCACGAGACCTGAGGTGCGGGGCGGTCTCGGCGGCTTCGCCGGGTTGTTCGCGCTACGCAGCTATCGGGAGCCGGTGCTTGCGTCCTCGACCGACGGCGTAGGAACCAAGCTCGCCGTCGCCCAGGCGATGGACAAGCACGACACCGTCGGCATCGACCTCGTCGCGATGGTGGTCGACGATCTCGTGGTGTGCGGCGCGGAACCGCTGTTCCTGCAGGACTACATCGCGGTGGGACGTACGGTTCCCGAGCGGATCTCCGAGCTGGTGGCGGGTATCGCCAACGGCTGCGTGATGGCCGGTTGCGCGCTGCTCGGCGGGGAGACCGCAGAGCACCCCGGTCTGATGGCGCCCGATCATTACGACATCTCGGGCACCGGCGTCGGCGTCGTCGAGGCCGACGATGTGTTGGGTCCTGACAGGGTCAAGCCCGGCGACGTGCTCATCGGCATGTCGTCGACCGGCCTGCACTCCAACGGATACTCGCTGGCCCGCAAGGTGCTGCTGGAGATCGACCGGATGAACCTCGCCGGGCACGTCGAGGAGTTCGGCCGCACCCTCGGCGAAGAGCTGCTGGAGCCGACGCGCATCTACGCCAAGGACTGCCTCGCGTTGATCGCGGAAACTCAGGTCCGCACGTTCTGCCACGTCACGGGCGGCGGGCTGGCCGGCAACATCGAACGGGTCGTCCCGCCCGGTCTCACCGCCGAAATCGACCGTGGCACATGGACTCCCGCGCCGGTGTTCACGATGATCGCGCAGCGTGGCCGGGTCGAGCGGGTCGAGATGGAAAAGACCTTCAACCTCGGTGTCGGCATGGTCGCCGTCGTCGCGCCGGAGGACACCGATCGCGCGTTGGCTGTACTGACTGCGCGTCATCTGAACTGCTGGACCCTCGGCACCATCACCAAGGGCGGTAAGGACAGCCCACGAGCCAAGCTCGTGGGCCAGCACCCGCGCTTCTAGGGTTTATCGACGCCAGTCGTCGTCGTCGGCCGCGTCGTCGTCGGCCAACCTGTCGGTGCCGTTGAGATCGTCAGCGCCCGCCAGTTCACGCTGTAGCTGCGTGAAATCGGTCTGAGGTGAGCTGTATTTGAGCTCACGAGCAACCTTGGTCTGCTTCGCCTTTGCCCGGCCGCGGCCCATTGGGGGTACCCCCTCGCGCAATAACGGAGCGGCCCAAATTTCAGGCGGCTCCGATCTGAGTGTCATTTATCGTCCTGCCGACACTTTACCGTGCCTCCGTGCGGTGTGCTGGCAGGCCCGTCCGGAGGGCTCCGATCATGCACCCCGGCACTTGTCGCGGGTTAGCGCGCGCCGCCTCGCAGCCGCTCCAGCGCCAGCCGTCCGGCGCCGGAAGCGTCAGGTGGCGGCATCGAGTCGACGTCGATCACCGCGGCCACCGCCGATTCCCCGCCGGTGGTCAGTTGTGTATCCGCAGGCAGGCCCCGCTTGATCAGCGCCAGGGCGATCGGCCCCTCGTCGACGTGGTCGATGACGGTGCCGAGTCGGCCCACCGACCGTCCGTTCGCCAGCACGGGGTCGCCGGTCGCCGGCCGATCCGCGGACCCGTCGAGGTGCAGCAGGACCAGCATCCGCGGTGGTTTGCCCAGGTTGTGGACGCGCGCGACGGTCTCCTGGCCGCGATAGCAGCCCTTGTCCAGATGGACGGCGCTGCCGATCCAGCCGACCTCGTGCGGAATCGTGCGTTCGTCGGTGTCGACTCCGAGCCTCGGCCGCAGCGAGGTGACCCGGTGCGCCTCATAGGCCCAGACGCCGGCCGGGCGCACCCCTGCGGCGATGAGACGATCCCGCCATGAGGTGACCTGATCGCGGGGGACCAACAGGTCGACCTCGATACCGGGGGCGGCCATCCGGCGCAGGAAACCACCGTCGGGCAGCTGGACCGCGGTCAATTCGGCCGGTAGCGAAGCGACACCAAGCGCGTCGAGCACGGGCGGGTCCACCAGCCGCGGGCCGAGCAGTGACAGAACCGCCAGATCGGCGGGTTCGACGACCACATCGGCCCAGAAGACCATCCTGCGCAGATACGCCGCGAGCGGTTCGCCGCGCGAGGGTTCGGTGTCGAGATACGTGACGTCGCCCAGCTGCGTCTGAACCCAGTGATCCTCTACACGACCCTGGCCGTCGAGGCTCAGATTCTCCGTCACGACGCCATCGCGAAGGTCGCTCACATGTTGGGTGGAGATGCTGTGCAGCCAGGTGTTGCGGTCGCCGCCGGTGAGGGCGATCACGGCACGGTGCGAACGGTCCACCACCACGGCCCCGTCGGCGGCGGCGCGCTGTTCTCCCAGCGGATCGCCGTGATGCCAGACGGCACCGGCGTCGGGCCCCGTGTCGGGTGCGGGCACTGCTGACATGCCTCAACTCTACGGACACCGCTCTTCGTCCATCCCCCGCAAGCGGGCGGTGCCCCCACATCGCCGAGCGCTACGCTTCTTGGCCATGGTGAGAAGGGCCGGGAGCGAGAACGCCGTCGTGGTCACGCTCGACGGTGAACTGCACGATCCGAGCGCGCCACTGCTCTACGCCGACGACCTTGCCGCCGTTCGCGGCGACGGCATCTTCGAGACCCTACTGATCCGCGACGGTCGGCCCTGTCTGCTGGAGGCCCACCTCGGCCGGCTCACGCAATCGGCGACCATGATGGATCTCCCCACACCGGATCTGCCGCGCTGGCGCACGGCGGTAGGGGTGGCCGTCGAGCGTTGGCTCTCCGACCGCGGGGGCGAGGGCGTGCTGCGACTGGTGTACAGCCGCGGGCGAGAGAGTGGGTCACCGCCAGCCGGAGCCGGAGGGCCGGCGACATCGTGCACGGCATTCGCCACCGTCGGCGCAGTGCCCGCGCGGGTGGCCGACGCGCGCAGCGCCGGGGTGGCTGCGGTGACGCTGGCCCGTGGTCTGTCGGCCGAGGGCACCACCGATATGCCGTGGCTGCTGGCCGGCGCCAAGACGCTGTCCTATGCGGTGAACATGGCGGCGCTGCGGCACGCCGAGCGCCGCGGCGCAGGCGACGTGATCTTCGTCGGCTCCGACGGCCTGATTCTGGAGGGGCCGCGTTCGACGGTTGTGATCGCCACCGAACGGGACGGCGCCCCCGCACTGCTCACGCCGCCGCCGTGGTACCCGATCCTTCGGGGAACCACCCAGCAGGCGCTGTTCGAAGTGGCGCGCAACAATGGCTACAAGTGCGATTACCAGGCGCTACGCCCTGCTGATCTATTTGCGGCGCAAGGGGTTTGGCTTGTCTCGAGCATCACGCTTGGCGCTCGGGTGCACACCCTGGACGGACAGGTGCTGGCACCCGCTCCGTTAACGGGTGAAATCGCCGAGCTCGTCGACGCCGCGATAGTGAGTGATCGCTGAGGGCTGAAACCGACGAAAATCGGTTGTCGCCTTCGTTATACGCGGGTACCGTCGCTCGTACACAGGAGAGGAGGTGGTCCGACACTTTGATTGACTTATGGACTTGTGAGGTGGCTGCGAGCTAGCAGCGCCAGGGGATCACCCGCGCGCGCTGGCGAATTCCCCGCAGTCACCCGGCCCCCGAGCCTCTCGGTTTTGTCCAACCGGATACACATGGCTCGGGGGCCGCTCTATATCCAGGGCAGCGTCGCCACCTGTGGCCGTACTTGCAGAAATGCGCGATGATCCGGCTATGGGCAACGCATGGAGGCGGGCGGCGGCCACGACCGCAGTCGCCGTCGCCACCGCGTGCGCGCCGATCGCCGACAATGCATCGCCCGAACCGCAGAACTGCGAGAAGGACAAGCTGACGACGCTGTATCCCGGCATCTTCACGGTCGGCACCGACGAACCCGCCTATCCGCCCTGGTACCTGGGCGACGATCCGGCCAACGGTGAGGGCTTCGAAAGCGCGCTCGCCTACGCCGTCGCGGACCATCTGGGCTACGGCCGCGGCGACGTGCGCTGGGTCCGGGTCCCGTTCAACGGAGCGCTCGAGCCCGGCCCGAAGGGCTACGATGCCAATCTTTCTCAGTTCTCGATCACCGATCAGCGCAAGGCGGCAGTCGACTTCTCATCCCCGTATTTCGACGTGACTCAGGTCGTGGTCACCACGAAGACGTCACGCGCGGCGGGGGTGCGCAGCCTCGCCGATCTGAGGAAGGTGCAACTGGGCGTGCAGGTCGGCACGACCAGTCACACGGCCGCGATCGCCATCGGGAGCGATCGCCCGGTCGAGGCCTACAACACCAACGCGGACGCCAAGGTGGCCCTGACCAACGGGGAGGTCGACGCACTGGTGGCCGACCTCCCGACGGCGTTCGCCGTCGCCGGTGAATTGCGCGGCGGAACGATCATCGGACAGGTGCCGGTCAACAACGTCGAACAGTTCGGGATCGTGCTCGACAAGAACAGTTCTCTGACCCGCTGTGTGTCCTCGGTCGTCGACTCGTTGCGCACGGACGGAACGTTGTCGCGCCTGGAACACGAATGGCTGGCCGAAGCCGGTAAGGCGCCGGTGCTGAACTAGCCGGCAGGCCCGGGTGCCAGCGACGAGCAGACCTGCATCGCTCGATCCCATGCGCCGGGGTCCACTCCCGGCGGCGGTCCGACCGCCGGTCCCGGCGCTGAGGGCACCCCGTGCTCACTGAGGCACTGTGCCAGCGCGCCGTGGCCGGTGGGCACGGCCTCCGACTCTGTGGTGCTGGTCGGCTCGGCCGGGGGATCCGACGAACAGCCGGCAAGGATGCCTGCCGCCGCTAGGATTTGCGCCGCGGCCAACCATGACTGACGCACTAGCCGACGTACCTCGTCAGCCGCGCGGACAGATTCGGCACCAGACCTCCGTCGGCGTCGACGCGCTCCTCGACATACGCCAGATCGCCGCCTTCGACGATGCCGTAGAGCCGTTTGGCGCCACCGACGAGCGTCCCGGACTTGGTGCGCGCGAGCGCGTCGGTGGCCAACTCCCACGACGACTGGTTCAGGGGGCGGCCGTAGAACAGTTCGACGTAGCCGGCCGAATGGGCCAGCAGCAGCTCGATGGCATCACTTTCGGTGGGATCGGCGGGGTCATTGAAAAACCGCCAGAATCCCGATTCACGCAACGACGTGCTCTCGTAGTCGCCTTCCTCGGTGATCCGCCAGGACCTGGCCTCCCAGATCAGATAGTCGCCGCCGTCGTGGCTGACGACGATCTGCTGGCCGAAGCGGTAATCCCCGTCGGATCCGCGGCCCTCGCCTTCGCCGCGCCACACCCCGACGAGCGGCAGCAGCGCAAGCAGCGCGTCGTTGAGGTTCGCGCCCTCCCGCAGATTCGCGGTATCGGGCGGCGCAGGCAGATCGTCGAAGACCGGGATGTTGCGGGCTGCGGTCGCTTTCGCGCGTTCGGCCGCTGCCGCGACCGCGTCGTCGCCTGAAGTCACGACTCGTCGGTGATGAGGCGATAGAGCGTGTACAGCGCGAACCAGGAGATGACCACCACCGCGGCGATCAGCAGGATTTCGAAGAGCAGCACCACGGCAGAAAGTCTAACCGCAATACCCCGACCGGTCCGCGCAGGAGGTCAGGCGACCTTGACGTCGACCTCGTGGATGCCCGCGCCCGACGGTGCGACGCTGGCGTCGCCGTTGCCCGCCGGTGACAGCGCACGCAGGGTCCACGTGCCCGGGGCGGCGAAGAACCGGAAATCACCGGTGGCCGACGCGACGACCTCCGCGGTGAACTCGTCAGAGCTGTCCAGCAGTCGGACGAACGCACCGCCTACCGCCTGGCCCGAGCCGTCGACGACGCGGCCGGTGATCACCGTCTCGCGCTCGAGGTCGACACTGGAGGGCAACGTCAAGCCTTGTTTCGGTGCAGAGCACATATCAACTTCCCAACTCGATCGGGGCCCCAACGAGAGAGCCGTATTCCGTCCAACTTCCGTCGTAATTTTTGACGTTCTGGTGTCCCAACAACTCCTGCAGCACGAACCACGTGTGCGAGGAACGCTCACCGATCCGGCAGTACGCGATGGTCTCCTTCTGGCCGTCGAGCCCGGCCTCGGCGTACAGCTTCGCCAGGTCGTCGTCGGACTTGAAGGTGCCGTCCTCGTTGGCCGCCTTGCTCCAGGGAACATTGATGGCGCCGGGGATATGCCCGGGCCGCTGGCTCTGCTCCTGGGGCAGGTGTGCGGGTGCGAGGATCTTGCCCGAGAACTCGTCGGGGGAGCGCACATCCACGAGGTTCTTGCTGTTGATGGCCTCGATGACCTCGTCGCGGAAGGCCCGGATGCTGTTGTCGGGTGCCTTCGCCGTGTACGAGGTCGATGGGCGCTCGGGCACATCCTTGACCAACGGACGTCCGTCCAGCTCCCACTTCTTGCGGCCACCGTCGAGCAGCTTCACGTTCTCGTGGCCGTACAGCTTGAAGTACCAGTACGCGTAGGCGGCGAACCAATTGTTGTTGCCGCCGTAGAGGATCACCGTATCGTCGTTTCCGATGCCCTTGTCCGACAACAGTTTCGAGAACTGCTGGGCATCGACGAAGTCGCGCTTGACCTGGTCCTGCAGTTCGGTCTTCCAGTCGAGTCTGACGGCGCCGGCGATGTGACCGCCTTCGTAGGCCGAGGTGTCCTCGTCGACCTCGACGAAGACGGTGTTCGGCGCGTCGAGATTGCTCTCGGCCCAGTCAGTGGTGACCAGGACGTCGGAGCGTGCCATGTAGGAAATCCTTTCGGTTGCTTGCTATTTGAAGTGCTATGCGGGATGTGGGCGGAAGCGTGCGACGAGCGGATAGATCTGGCAGCCGAGGCAGATGCCGAAGGCCGCGTTGAGGAAGGCCGCCACAAGCGCAAAGCCGGTGGCGATGAGGCCGAGCAGCGGAACGCCGGCGGCGAAGCCGACGACGCCGACGACCGCGAATACGAAGCCGACGAGTTGTGCGAACTTCAGCGGAGCCACCGGCTCCTTCTCGGTGACCGGTCCGAGGCGCGGCGCCACCAGCGCCCGGAAGATCAGGCCGTAAGGATGCTGCCGCGGTCCGCGCCGCGCGCCGATCGCGAACACCACGGCCTGCACACCGAGGATCACCGCCGCGCCGAGCGCGCTGACGCCCGAGACCAGCAGTACCGCGATGATCACGGCGGTGGTCACCCACGCCGCGAAGCGCGGGCCCCGAACGTCCACCTGGTCGGGTGGGGCGCTGGTGCTCGTCGGCATAAATATGCTCCTCGTTGCATGGATGGGCTGGCTGGCAGGAAGGCAGACCACAGGGGCCGCTTCCGAGTGCGGCGCAAGAAAAGGCGCGGCTACTCAGCAGCTACAACAACAACAGCAACAACCCGCGACGCGGCACAGATCGACTGCGCGGCGCTTGGTGAGCATGGGCTCAAGGCGGGCGGACACGAGCGACAGCTTACCCAATGACATGGTGATCAAGCCAACAGCGGTTGCAGCGCCGACCGCAGGTCAGCGGGCGTCGGGACGCCGTGGGTGCGAAAGCGGGGCCGCCGATCGGCGTCGAAGATGATGGTGGTGGGCAGCGACAGCACCGAAAGCCGCCTGGCCGCTTCCGGATTGGCGTCCATGTCGATCTCAACGTGCGCGACTCCCGGCAGCTCCGCGCACACCTGGTCGACAACCTTTCGCACCCCGGCGCACGGTCCGCACCACTCCGCGCTGAAATGCAGCACCGTCGGCCCTGTCTCGGATAGTCCCAGGTCACTGGTGTCGACCTCGGCGGCCTTCTCACTCGCCTTGCGCATCCCGGCACGCAGGGTGATCAGTCTGCCGATCACGTACGCCACCCCCAGCGCGCCGACGAGCACGCAGATAACCAAAACCCACGAAGAGCTCATGACAGGTTGAACTCGTCGAGGGCCACGGTTACTCCCTCGGCGATCCCTTCGATGATGAGGTCCGAACCGCGTGCCCCCTCCGCGGTCGGCGCGAGCCCGAACGGCAACTTCTGGCCGGGCAGGCTGGTGGTGAATGCGGCCAGCACATCGGCCTTTTTGTCATCGGGAACGGCCTGGTCAGCGGTTCCCGCGCCGGTCAGCACATCGGTCGCGGTGAGGACCAGGGTGGTCTGATCGGGTCCGACGATCGACAGGTCCACCCCGATGCTGACCCTTTTGTCGAAGCCGGCTGATTTCGGGGTTCCGGTGAACACCACTCCGCGATTGCTGGATATCCCCGATTCGGTGGTGCCGCCGGTGGCGTCGTTGCTTTCCCGAGTCGGCGCCTCGACCAGCAGATCCGGGATGCCTATGAACCTCCCGACGTGCGTGGAGTCGATGATGATGCGGCTTTCCGCCTTGCCGACGGCCAGCTTGGCATCCGGGCCGACCAGCCACGACGAGTCCACGAGGTCGATCGAATGCAGCGTGGCCTCCAGCGAGGCCTTCCCGACCACGGGATGCGCGACACCCGCGGCCCTGATCTCCACTTCGTCGTAATGGCGGTTGGCCGCCTGCGGGATGAACGGAAAACCGAGGATCGCCACAGACGGGTCCCAGGCCAGGTCCGCGGCGGTGCGCACGCTTCTGGCCAGGCGATACTCGGCATATATCGCCGCGCCGAAATCGGCTCCGACCGCGCCGAGGACCACGGCGGTCGTGGTCGCCAGCACACCGATCAGCAGCTTTCGCACCCGCACATTCTTGCCCACCGGGACCCGTTCGACCGCGTTGGCTCAGCTGACCAGCAGGTGTCGCGCTATCGTTAGAGCCCTAACGGCCGAGTAACGGTCATATGACAGGCATGAATCTGGGAAGTCACCGACCGACATCGATGTCCGGGCGAGGTCCCCATGGCTGCTGGAGGGCCAGTTGGATCTACTGCTACTGACCGTCGATCCCCACCCGGAATCCGTCCTGCCATCGTTGTCGCTGCTCGCACATAACGTGCGGACCGCGCCGACCGAGGTTTCCTCACTTCTGGAAGCCGGCAACGCGGATGTGGCGATCGTCGATGCGCGCACGGATCTGGCCGCCGCGCGCGGCCTGTGCCGTCTGCTGGGCACGACCGGAACGTCGGTGCCCGTGGTCGCTGTCGTCAACGAGGGCGGGCTGGTGGCCGTCAACGTCGAATGGGGTCTCGACGACATCCTGCTCCCGAGCACCGGGCCGGCCGAGATCGACGCCAGGCTGCGGCTGCTCGTCGGCCGCCGCGGCGGCGCGGCGAACCAGGAGAACGTCGGCAAGATCAGCCTGGGCGAGCTCGTGATCGACGAGGGCACCTACACCGCGCGGCTGCGCGGTCGGCCGCTGGATCTCACCTACAAGGAATTCGAGCTCCTGAAGTACCTCGCGCAGCATGCGGGCCGGGTGTTCACCCGCGCGCAATTGCTGCAGGAGGTCTGGGGATATGACTTCTTCGGCGGCACCCGCACCGTCGATGTGCACGTGCGGCGCCTGCGCGCCAAGCTCGGCACGGAGTACGAGTCGCTGATCGGCACCGTGCGCAACGTCGGCTACAAGGCTGTCCGGCCCGCGCGCGGGCGCACCCCGGCGCCGGAGACCGATCCCTCCGAGGATCGGGGAATGGACGATCCCGACGGTTACGACGCGGTGCCCGAGCCGCTTGCCGACCCGCTGCGCAGTCAGTGACCCGTTCAGACATCGCCTGGCGGACCGGTCTGTCCGATGACGATCAGGGCCGTATCAGGGAGCTCGTGGCCGCGGCGAAGGCCTTCGATGGTGTCGCACCCGTCGGCGATCAGGTGCTGCGAGAACTGAGCCACGACCGCACCCGGCACCTGCTCGCAGTCGCCGGCGACGGCGGCGATCGCGACATCCTTGGCTATCTCAACCTCGCGCCCGCCGACGACGAGGCACCGCCGATGGCCGAACTCGTCGTGCATCCTTCGGCCCGCCGCCACGGCGTCGGTTCGGCGATGGCGCGGGCGGGGCTGGCCGAGGGCGGCGACGGTGCGCGCATCTGGGCGCACGGCAACATCGAGGCCGCCCGCGCCACCGCGGAGGCGCTCGGATTGGCCGTCGTACGGGAACTGCTGCAGATGCGACGGCCGCTCGGTGATCTGCCCGAGGCGACGATTCCCGACGGCGTGCGCATCGAGACCTATTCGGGGCCTGCCGACGATGCCGAGCTATTGCGCGTCAACAATGCGGCGTTCGCCTGGCATCCAGAACAGGGCGGCTGGACCGACGCCGACATCGCCGAGCGCCGCGGCGAGTCGTGGTTCGACCCCGACGGCGTATTCCTGGCCGTCGACGAAGCGACCGGAAGGCTGTTGGGCTTCCACTGGACCAAGGTGCACAACAGCGATCTCGGCGAGGTCTACGTCGTCGGTGTCGACCCCGCCGCACAGGGCCGGGGGCTCGGCGCCGCGCTCACTCTCGTCGGCCTGCACCACCTCGCCGGGGCTCTAACAGCAAGTTCACTGGCTTCGGTGATGCTCTACGTCGAGGCGGACAACTCCGCAGCCGTAAAGACCTACAGCCGTCTGGGTTTCGACGTCGCCTCCGTCGATGCCGCTTATGCCCTCAAAACTGGGAACTAGCTGGACCTGTTCACCGGCCGTTCACTTTCCATCCCTGCTCCGTCCACCGCCACAGCATACGTTGCCGGGGAGTTCAACGCCGTCAAACGAAAGTGGGATAAGTGAAGCTCAACAGCATTGGCAAGGGCATCGGCACGCCCTTCGGGATGGTCCTGTCCGCAGCGGCGATCGCTGCGTTGACGCTGTCCGCCTGCGGTAGTGACAACAACAGCGGCAGCGGCTCCTCGGGTGCGAGCGGGTCGTCGTCGGCGTCCGCCGATTGCGGCGGCAAGAACTCCCTCACCGCCGAGGGTTCGACGGCTCAGCAGAACGCCATCGCCGAATTCAACAAGGTGTGGGGCCAGAGCTGCTCGGGCAAGAACCTGTCCTACAACCCGACCGGGTCCGGCGCGGGCCGCGAGCAGTTCATCGCAGGGAACGTCGATTTCGCCGGTTCCGACTCCGCGCTGAAGGGCGACCAGGTCGCGGCGGCCGCCAAACGCTGCGGCGACAATCCGGCGTGGAATCTGCCGCTGGTGTTCGGTCCGATCGCGATGGCCTACAACCTCCCGGGCGTCGACAAGCTGGTGCTCAACGGCGACACGCTCGCCAAAATCTTCCAGGGTCAGATCAAGAAGTGGAACGACCCGGCCATCGCCGCGCTGAACGAGGGCGTCACGCTGCCCGACACCGATGTCACCCCGATCTTCCGGTCGGACTCGTCGGGCACCACCGACAACTTCCAGAAGTACCTCGAGGCCGCCTCGGCGGGCGCGTGGACCAAGGGCGACGGCAGCGAGTTCCAGGGCGGCGCCGGTGAGGGCGCACAGAAGTCCGCCGGTGTGGCACAGGCCGTGCAGGCGACCCCGGGTGCCATCGGGTACGTCGAGAAGGGCTTCGCGTCCCAGGCCGGTATCCCCTTCGCGCAGATCGACAACGGCAGCGGCGCAGTCGAATTGACCGACGAATCGGCCGGAAAGGCCATCAACGCGGCCAAGTTCGTCGCCGAGGGCAATGACCTCACGCTCGACCTGGCTTCGTTGTACGGCACGCAGGAGGCAGGTGCCTATCCGCTGGTACTGGCGACCTACGAGATCGTCTGCTCCAAGGGCTATGACGCCGAGACGGCAGAGGCGGTCAAGTCGTTCCTGTCGGTGGCAGCCAACGACGGCCAGGCGAACCTTTCGGCCGCCGGGTACGTCCCGTTGCCGGACGCCTTCAAGAAGCGCTTGGTGACGTCCATCGACGCCATCGGGTCAACTGCCTAGCCTGTGGCGAGACAGCACCAAACCGGCGAAGATGGGTGCGGCGACAAATGACCGATAGGGTCGAAGTGACAACACCGAATCCGTTGGACGCAGGATCAGGCGAGGCTTTGGCAGTGCCTATCGGCGAGCCCGAGCCCATCTCCACCGATCCGTCGAGGAACTCCAAAGTGAGGATGGGAGACCGGATCTTCCGCTGGCTGGCGGAAGGATCCGGTGTCCTGATCGTCGTCATCATCGCGGCGATCGGATTCTTCCTGCTCTGGCGTGCCATTCCGGCGCTCGGCCGCAACCAGGCGAACTTCCTGCTCTACAGCGGCAACTGGGTCACCACGAACACGTCCGCGATGAAGTTCGGCATTCTCGATCTGCTGCAGGTGACGGTGTTCGTGTCGGTGTTCGCGTTGCTCCTCGCCATGCCGGTGGCGTTGGGGATCGCGATCTACCTGACCCAGTACGCGCCGCGGCGGGTATCCGGCCCGCTGGCGTACATGGTCGACCTGCTCGCCGCCGTGCCGTCGATCATCTACGGCGTATGGGGCCTGTATGTCCTTGCGCCGGCGATCAAACCGTTCGCGATGTGGTTGAACGACAACCTGTCCTGGCTCTTCTTGTTCCAGACCGGCAATGCCTCGGTCGCCGGCGGCGGAACGATATTCACCGCCGGCATCGTGCTGGCGGTGATGATCCTGCCGATCATCACCGCGGTCGCTCGCGAGGTGTTCATCCAGACGCCGCGCGGACACATCGAGGCGGCGCTGGCATTGGGTGCCACCCGCTGGGAAGTGGTCCGCACGACGGTGCTGCCGTTCGGGCTCTCCGGCTACATCAGCGGCGCGATGCTCGGCCTCGGCCGTGCTCTCGGTGAGACCATCGCGCTGCTGATCATCCTGCGCGGCACGCAGCAGGCATTCGGATGGTCGCTGTTCGACGCGGGCTACACCTTCGCGAGCAAGATCGCTTCGGCCGCATCGGAATTCAACGACCAGTACAAAGCGGGGGCCTACATCGCCGCCGGCCTCGTGCTGTTCATCCTGACATTCGTGGTGAATACACTGGCCCGCGCCGCGGTGTCCGGAAAGGACCGGTCCGCATCATGACAACGGCATCACTGGACCAACCGGTCAAGGCGCCCACCTTCCAAGGTGTCAGCCTCCGGCGCAAGGTCACCAACAACGTTGCCACCGTGCTCATCACGGGGTCGGTGCTCGTCGCTGTGGTCCCCCTGATCTGGGTGCTGCTCACGGTGGTGGTCAAGGGCTTCGGCGCGGTGACGTCGAGCACCTGGTGGTTCAACTCGCAGGCAGGTATGACGGCGTTCCAGGCGGGCGGCGGCGCGTACCACGCGATTATCGGCACCCTGTTGCAAGGCCTGATCTGTGCGGTCATCTCCATTCCGATCGGCGTGTTCGTCGGTATCTATCTGGTCGAGTACGGCGGCGGTACCCGGATGGGCAAGCTGACCACCTTCATGGTCGACATCCTCACCGGCGTTCCGTCGATCGTCGCCGCGCTGTTCGTCTACGCCCTGTGGGTCGCGACGCTGGGCTTCCAGCGGTCGGGTTTCGCGGTGTCGCTGGCGCTCGTGTTGTTGATGATCCCGGTGATCGTCCGCTCCACAGAAGAGATGCTGCGGATCGTGCCGATGGACTTGCGCGAGGCGAGCTACGCGCTCGGTGTGCCCAAGTGGAAAACCATCTCCGCCATCGTGATTCCGACGGCACTGTCGGGCATCGTCACAGGCGTCCTGCTCGCGCTGGCGCGCGTCATGGGGGAGACGGCTCCGCTGCTCATCCTCGTCGGCTACGCGCAGGCCATGAACTTCGACATGTTCAGCGGCTTCATGGGCTCGCTGCCCGGCATGATGTACGACCAGACGTCAGCCGGTGCCGGTGCCAATCCGGTTCCGACAGACCGACTCTGGGGCGCGGCGTTCACACTCATCGTGCTGATCGCAGCGCTCAACATCGGTGCCCGGTTCATCGCCAAGTTCTTTGCACCCAAGAAGGTTTAGGAGTCTGCA
Organism: Mycobacterium sp. 2YAF39; assembly: GCF_052114565.1. NCBI lineage: Bacteria > Bacillati > Actinomycetota > Actinomycetes > Mycobacteriales > Mycobacteriaceae > Mycobacterium > Mycobacterium sp. 2YAF39. The sequence goes on along the minus strand of NZ_JBFREZ010000013.1, from coordinate 12,827 downwards.
ATGGCCAAGAGGCTAGATCTCAAAGACGTCAACATCTATTACGGCTCGTTCAAGGCTGTCGCCGAGGTCGCGCTGTCGGTTCAGCCCCGCAGCGTGACGGCCTTCATCGGCCCGTCCGGCTGCGGTAAGTCGACGGTGCTTCGCACGCTGAACCGCATGCACGAGGTCATCCCCGGCGCGCGCGTCGAGGGATCGGTGCTGCTGGACGGCGAGGACATCTACGGAGCCGGTGTCGACCCGGTCGGTGTTCGCAAGACCATCGGCATGGTGTTCCAGCGGCCGAACCCTTTCCCCACCATGTCAATTCGCGACAACGTGGTGGCCGGACTGAAGCTGCAGGGTGTGCGCAACAAGAAGACTCTCGACGAGGTCGCGGAGCGCTCGCTGAAGGGCGCCAACCTGTGGAACGAGGTCAAGGACCGCCTCGACAAACCCGGCGGCAGTCTGTCCGGCGGCCAGCAGCAGCGACTGTGCATCGCCCGCGCGATCGCGGTGCAGCCTGACGTGCTCCTGATGGATGAGCCCTGCTCGGCGCTGGACCCGATCTCGACGCTGGCCATCGAGGATCTGATCGCGGAGCTCAAGCAGGACTTCACGATCGTCATCGTCACGCACAACATGCAGCAGGCCGCGCGGGTCAGCGACCAGACGGCTTTCTTCAATCTCGAGGCAACCGGCAAACCCGGCAAGCTCGTCGAGATCGATGACACCGAGAAGATCTTCTCCAACCCGAACGAGAAGGCCACCGAGGATTACATCTCGGGCCGCTTCGGCTAGGGAATAGCTCACGCCCGATCACGGTCGTAACTGTCATGAGCAAGGCAGTGCAGTTCGACGAATACGGGGAAGTCGACGTGCTCGAGGTGCGTGACGTCGCCAAACCCGTGGCCCACGACGGCGAGGTGCTGGTCGCCGTGAAGGCGGCGGGCATCAACCCCGGTGAGGCGATGATCCGCCGGGGCGCAATGCACGAACGGTTTCCCGCGACGTTCCCGTCGGGGCAGGGCAGCGACCTCGCAGGCGTGGTGGCCGAGGTCGGTCCTGGCGTCGACCGCTTCGCGGTGGGCGACGAAGTGCTGGGCTTCTCCGAAACTCGGAAGAGCCAGGCGGAGTTCGTCGTCGTCCCCGACAGTCAGTTGACGCCCAAACCCGCTGCCCTGTCCTGGGACGTCGCCGGCGGCCTGTACGTGGTGGGCACCACCGCGTATGCGGCCGTCCGTGCGGTGGGACTGACCGACAAGGACGTGGTGGCCGTCGCCGGCGCCGCGGGCGGTGTCGGTTCGGTCGCCGTTCAGCTCGCAAAGCGCGCAGGCGCGGAGGTGATCGGCATCGCCGGGCCGGGTAATGACGAATGGCTCACCGCACACGGCGTCACGCCGGTCAATTACGGTGACGATCTTGCGAATCGGCTACGGGCCGCCTCCTCGACGGGCCGGGTCGACGCGCTTCTGGACTTCTTCGGCGGTGGCTACGTGGAACTCGCTGTCAACGAGCTGGGAATCGCGCCGGGCCGAATCGACACGATCATCGATTTTGCGGCCGTCGAACGCTTCGGGGTTCGGTCTGCAGGCAACGCCGACGCGTCGAATGCCGACGTACTGGCCGAATTGGCGGCCCTGATCGCAAGCGGAGATCTCGAATTGCCTGTGGCGCAAGTGTTTCCACTCGACGACGTGCAGGAGGCCTATCGCACGCTCGAAAAGCGGCATACGAGAGGTAAATTGGTCCTGCGTCCCTGACCGAAGCGCCGGTCAGCGCGAAGCGAGTTTGTCCTCTTCGGGGAGATTGCCGGTGGCCTGGAAGATGACTCGCCGCGCGATCTCTACTGCGTGGTCGGCGAAGCGCTCGTAGAACCGGCTGAGCAGCGTCACATCGACCGCCGCGGTGACACCGTGCTTCCACTCGCGGTCCATCAGCACGGTGAAGAGGTGCTTGTGCAGATCGTCCATCGCATCGTCTTCTTCGCTGATGCGTGCCGCCTTCTCCGGATCGCGGGTGACCAGTACCTCTTGGGCGCTGTTGCCCAATTCGACTGCCACCCGGCCCATTTCGGCGAAATAGCCGTTGACCTCTTCGGGCAACGCATGCTGGGGATGGCGGCGCCGGGCGATCTTGGCGACGTGCAGGGCCAGGGCCCCCATCCGGTCGACGTCGGCGACGATCTGAATCGCAGTGACGATCGAGCGGAGGTCACCTGCGACCGGCGCCTGCAGGGCGAGCAGCACGAACGCGGACTCCTCGGCGCGCGCGCTCATCGCGACGATCTGCTCATGGTCGTCGATTACCTGTTCGGCCAGAACGAGATCGGCCTGCAACAGGGCCTGGGTTGCACGCTCCATCGCCGCGCCTGCCAGCCCGCACATGTCCCCGAGCTGTTCAGTTAGCTGATCCAACTGGTCGTGGTACGCGGTTCGCATGCATCCCACCCTACGGTCTGGACAGTGACAACGTCACGACGTGCGGGGTGAACGCCAGGTGAATGGCACATGCCCAGAGTCCGACATCGCCACCGGACCCGCGACTATTCGCAGGTGGTGTCCGCGGCGTTGGTGACCGTCAGATCCTCGGGCAGGTTGGTCGGGGTGCTTTCGGTGCTTTTACCCACGTGGACCTGCACCGGAGAGCCACTCGAGGGTGGCGAGGTCACCGAGTAGAAGTCGCTGCCGAGCACCACCTGGACGACGTCGCCGAGGTTGGTGGCCCGCTCGATGGTCGAGTTCGGGAAGGACGAGGCGACGGTAGCTGCGGCCTGTTCATTGCCCGGCGAGAAGAACACCGTCGTGGTGTCCACCGGACCGGGGTAGTCGTCGGGCGAGATGACGTTGAAACCGTGCGTCTGGAGTTCGCCGGCGGCGGTCTGTCCCAACCCGTCCTCGCCGGTCGAATTAGATACCTGCACGGTGATGTCGTGCGGGTTGGTCGTGATCGTGTCGACGAGTTCGGTTGCGGGAGCTGCGTCCTGACTCGTTGTCTGGGTGTGACTCTCGGGAGTGCCGGGCACCGGGGTGTTGTCGGCGTTCTTCTCCTCGGGCAACGGATCGTCGTTGATGATCGCGTCGAAGATGGCCCGGTTGTCTTCCTCGCGAAGATGCTCGTTGCCGTACTCGTCCATGTATCCCGTGGTCGGCACGGTCAGGAAGGTGATACGGCCGGCGGCGATGCCTTGAACCGATTGACCCAGGGTGACAAGGTCCTTGGTGTCCATGTTGTCGACATAGCTGTCGTTGATGAACATGTTGACGACGTTGTTGAGCTTGGACAGTGAGAAGAACACTTCCTTGGAGATCATCGAGCGCAGCAGCGAGGACAGGAACAGCTGCTGGCGCTTGATTCGGCCGTAGTCGCCGTTGGTCTCCGTCGTCACCTGACGGGCCCGGACGTACTGGAGCGCGGTGTGACCGTCGATCCGCTGGCGGCCGGCGTTGGACAGCACGGTGCCCAGCTCGTAATCCTCCAGCGGGGTGGTGCTGCACACCTCGACGCCGCCGAGCGCATCGACCATCTTCGAGAATCCGGCGAAATCCACTGCCATGAATCGGTTTATGTACAGCCCCGACATCTTCTGGATGACCTTCACCAGACACTTCGGCCCACCGACGGCGTACGCGGAATTCAGCTTGTATTCGGTGGACACCTCGTCTTGCCCGTACATCGGCGACTCGGGATCGGTGATCGGGCCGTACTGGCGGGTCTTCGGATCCCAGGGTTCGCACTTCATTGGCTGGATGGACAGATCTCGCGGAAATGACACCGCCACAACGCGTTCCCGGTTCGCGGGGATGTTCACCAGCATCACCGTGTCCGAGCGCGCGCCTGCCGCCTCGTCGGTGGTGCCCGCCCCCATGTCGACGTTCTCACCCATGCGGCTGTCCACGCCGACGATCAAGAAGTTCTCATCGCCGAACTGTGCGTTCGGGTCGACGATGTCACGGGAATCGGGGTCCAGCGCCGAGATCCGGTTAAGCATGTTGTTCTTCGCCGACTGCCACTGCCACGCGCCTCCGGTCAGCGCAAGTGCAAGCACCGCGATCACGGCGGTGATCGCGCGGCCGATGATCATCGACTTGCGGCGGCCGCGATGAGGGGAGCGCTGATCGAGCGGTCGATGGCCCCTGCCGATGTGTGACGGCGGCACGCGGTCCTGCCGGTGGGCCAACGCAAGATCGGGCAGATCGGACGCAGGCACTTCGATCGCGGGGATGATCTCGGTGTCCGGGCTGTCGAGGTCCGCTCCGTAGGCCGGCTCGGCGGGCCGCTCGTGGCGCGCCAACGCCGAGACGGCGTCGATGATCTCGGTAGGCGGAGGCGGAGGCGAGCTGAGTTCGGAACGGCGTTGCTTGAGTTCCGCGGGGACGGCGCTGTCGCCGTTCAGCTTGGCGATCAGGTCGGCGACGGAGACGCCGTCGGTGTGGTGGCCGGACGCGGAGGCGGGGGGTGCGTCGTCGTCGGAGACGTGTGCGCGTTCCCACGGCGCGGCGCCTGGCGATGGCCGAGCGCTTCGGGTAAGCCAGGGGTAGGCGTCCGAGGGGCCCTCAGGTGTCGACGAGTCACCCTGACCATGACGGCCAGGAGTGGCGCTATCGCCGTCACTCATGCTTCTACGGGCCTCCGACTCTTCGAATACCGTGCGCAACGCTGCGCCCCGGCGTACGCAGCGCTTCCTTCCAGGTCACAGCACCCTGCGCGGCTCCGACGTTGGAGCCCATTACAAACGAGACTCATATCGTACTGAGACATCCTGAGAGTTGTGATGTCGAGTTCGTCTCAGGTTAGAGACGACCCGACACGTCCCTGCGACGAATTAGCCTCCGGAGTTCATGACCTCGGCGCCCGCGGGCACCGTGCAATCATCGGGATCTGTTAGCCAGCCGTGGGGCAGAGCCACTGCGGCAGGCGATCCCTGCCGCCCGCGCGGCCCCATTGCCGCCGCAGGAAACGGGATCTCCGGGTCGAGGGTCCCCAGGAGCGTCTGCAGTTCTGTCAGCGTCTTGACCAGCGCCAACGATCGTCGCAAGTCGGCGCCGGCGGGGAAGCCGTGCAGATACCAGGCGACGTGCTTGCGGATGTCGCGCATGCCCTTGTCCTCGCCGAAGTGGGCCGCGAGCAGTTCGCCATGACGGGCGATGATGGCCGCGACCTCGCCGAGTGTCGGCGGCGTCGCCGTGGGCACGCCGGTGAAAGCCGCCGACAGTTCGGCGAACAGCCATGGCCTGCCAAGGCAGCCGCGGCCGATGACCACTCCGTCGCAGCCGGTCGCATCCATCATCGCCAGTGCGTCACGTGCTTCGAAGATGTCGCCATTGCCTAGTACGGGAACGGCGCTGACGTGCTGTTTCAGGGCCGCGATCTGTTCCCAGTCGGCTTCGCCGGAGTAACGCTGCGCGGCAGTGCGGGCGTGCAGCGCGACGGCGGCCGCGCCCTCCTCGGCGGCGATCCGGCCCGCATCGAGATGAGTGTGATGAGAATCATCGATTCCGATCCGGAACTTCACGGTCACGGGGATGTCCGTGCCCTCGGTTGCCCGGACCGCGGCCGCAACGATCTGACCGAACAGTCTGCGTTTGAACGGCAGCGCCGCACCGCCACCGCGACGGGTGACCTTGGGGACCGGGCAGCCGAAGTTCATGTCGATGTGATCGGCCAGGCCCTCGGTGGCGATCATTCGCGCCGCGGCGAAGGTGTTCTCCGGGTCGACCGAGTAGAGCTGAAGCGATCGCGGGGTCTCGTCGTCGGCGAAGGTGACCATGTGCATGGTCGCCGGATGGCGTTCGACGAGAGCTCGTGCCGTCACCATCTCGCAGACGTAGAGCCCGCTGACCGTGCCGGCTCTGGCCAGCTCCAGTTCACGGCACAGCGTGCGGAAGGCAACGTTGGTGACGCCCGCCATCGGCGCGAGCACGACCGGACTACGTAAAGCGATGGGACCGATCTGCAGTGCCGAGCGAGCGTCGGTTAGGACGCTGATGACCCCACCAGAAGGTTCTTGGCGGCCTTCTTCTCGGCCACCTTCGCGATGCGCTCGAGCCTGCGCTCCTTGGCGATCTCGAACTTCACGCAGGTTTCCTCGAGCTCCTGGACGTGTGCGCCCAGGTCCTCCTGCATACGGGCGGCGTCACCGGTGAAGTCGTCGCGCTCGAAGATGCGCCATTTCTTCAGCACCGGCATGACCACGTCGTCGAGGTGGATGCGCGGGTCATAGACGCCGCCGGAGGCGATGGTGACCGCCTTACGCCGGAAGTCCGGAATCGTGTAGCCGGGCATCCGGAAGTGGGTCAGCACCTTGTGCAGCGCGCGCATCGCCTGGTTGGGCGCGAGGTCGAATCCAGCGGCCGACACATCCCGGTAGAAGATCATGTGCAGGTTCTCGTCGGCCGAAATGCGTTGCAGCAGTTGGTCGGCGATGGGCTCGTTGCACGCCCTGCCGGTGTTGCGGTGCGAGACGCGGGTGGCCAGCTCCTGGAACGTCACGTAGGTGACGGAGTCGAACAGGCTATCGGCGAACAGGTCCGCCTCGACAGCCAGCTGCTGGTTCTGGCCGGGGGAGAAGCCACGGGTCACCTGCTCGATGCGCAGCTGCTCGAGTTCGACAGGATCGATCGCGCGGGTGACGACGAGGTAGTCGCGCAGCGCGATACCGTGCCGGTTTTCCTCGGTCGTCCACCGGTTCACCCAGAAGCCCCATGGGCCGTCCATGCTGAAGTTCATCGCGATCTCGCGGTGATAGGACGGCAGGTTGTCCTCGGTCAGAAGGTTGGTGAGCATCGCAACTTGGGCGACCTCGGACAGCTTGGATTGCTCAGGGTGCCAGTCCTGGCCGCCGAGGGCGTAATAGTTCTTGCCTTCGCGCCAGGGGATGTAGTCGTGCGGGTTCCAGTCCTTGCGCATCGAAAGGTGCCGATTGATGTTCTTCTCGACCACCGGTTCGAGCTCGCGGAGCAGCTGCAGGTCCGACAATTCCTTCGACATCGCTCTCCCAAATTATCTGTACCTGTTGGTAGCACTCAATATATCTGTGTACCCCGGTGACATTCAAGTCGCTACGATCACATCCGCGTTACAACAGAAGTAGCTGGACTCCGGAAATCGGTTACCCAGTATGAGTAGTTCGCAAGCGGTGGCGGGGTACGCGGAGAGGCAATAGGCTACGGCCAACAACCGTATGGATACACGGACAGTGGAGGTCGGGCGCACGTGAAGAAGCTCATCGTTCTAGGGGCTGGTCCGGTGGTCGCCACCGCCGCGGCCGCGGCGGTGCTGTTCGGGGCCGGTACCGCATCGGCTGCTCCGGATGTCGTGGGCCAGACGTACTCAGACGCCAAGACGGCGATCGAGGACGACGGCGGCAGCGCGGTCATCGCATCGCGGTTCGGCGACAAGCTCGACGAGGGCGACTGCATCGTCACCAACGCATACGACGCATCGTTCCTGCGCGATGGCGCGGACGACGGCGGCCAGGTGAACGTCGTGCTGAACTGCGACGGCGCATATGCCACGGCCAAGAATCCCGGTGCTTCCGTGGCGAGTCCGCTCGGCGGCGCTGCCAAGTCAGAGGCCGAGAAGCAGGCTGCGGAAGAGGAACAGCAATCGCTCGAAGAGGTCTCCACGCCCGACGAGTAGGGGTCAGTAGGTCGACACCCGGTTCATCAGCATCTCGACGCAGTAGTCGATGAACTGCTCTCGGGTCGCTGCGAGTCTGCCGTTCAAGTACGCGGTGAACAACGCCGTCAACGCACCGATCAGCCCGGTGGCGACCATGGCCGCCTGGGCGGGGTCGCCGATTCGGGTGAGCTTGTGTTGCACCAGGTCGATGAAGCTCGGCATCCATTCGGCGCCCGAACGGGTCAGCACAGGTTCCTTCTCCGGGGCCAGCAGCAGCACCCTGCCGCGTGCGGGATCGTCGACCATCAGGGCCACGAACTGCTCGACCGCGTCGCGGGGGGTCTTGGCCGTCGTCAACGCCGCCATCGCTCGCGCGCACACATCGTCATATACCGCGCGGACGAACTCGTCTCGGTCGGCGAAGCTCTCGTAGAAGTAGCGCTCGGTGAGGCCGGCCGACCGGCACACCGCCCGTACCGTCAGGTCAGGACCCTGCGCGCTGCCCAGGCATGCGACGCCGGCTGCGATCAGTTCGTCGCGGCGCAACGCCTGACGATCCTGCAGCGGCACACCGGACCAGCGGCCCCGTCGTTGACCCGAAGACACATCCCTCCTAGACTCCATTGTGACAACGCCTGTAGTCAGAATAGGTCATCCTGACTGGATGGGAAGCTTCATCAGTGACTCAAGATACGTCTGCGGCATGCCCGGCGAGTCAAGAGGGCGCCGCTGTGGCAGCGGGTTGCCCGGTGACGTCGGGCGGATATGACGCCCCGCCACAGCCGCTCGGACCCGACTCGCTGACCTGGAAGTACTTCGGCAAGTGGACCGGGATGCTCCAAGGCCCGTGGGCGGGGTCGATGCAGAACATGCACCCGCAGCTGGGCGCCGCTGTGCAGCAGCACTCGATCTTCTTCATGGAGCGGATGCCGCGCCTGTACCGCTCGGTTTACCCGATCGGGGGTGTGGTGTTCGACGGTGACCGCGCACCCAAGACCGGGGCGCAGGTCCGCGACTACCACATCGGGATCAAGGGAGTCGACGATCAGGGCCGCCGGTACAGCGCGCTGAACCCCGACGTTTTCTACTGGGCGCACGCGACGTTCTTCAAGTCGACACTGCTGGCCGCGGAATGGCTCGGTGGTGGACTCACCGAGGCTCAGAAGCGTCAGCTCTTCGACGAGCACATCACGTGGTACCGGATGTACGGCATGAGCATGCGGCCGGTGCCGGCATCGTGGGAAGAGTTCCAGGAGTACTGGGATCACATGTGCCACAACGTGTTGGAGAACAACTGGGCCGCACGCGAGGTGCTCGACCTTTCGTCGATGACCAAGCATCCCTCGCTGGAGTGGATGCCGGACTGGCTGTGGCGGCTCAACGTCGCGGGGATGCAGAAGTTCTTCAATTTCACGACCGTCGGCCTCTTCGACCCGCCGGTGCGCGAACTGATGGGCTACACCTGGTCGCCCAGACAGGAGCGGCTACATCGGCTGTTCGGCAATGTGGTGTACCGGATCGTCAAGCTGTTGCCCAAGCGCATGATGATGCATCCGCGGAAGCGCTCGGCATGGGACCGCGCGACCGGCCGGTTACCCGCCGACTCGCCGCTGGTCGAAACCCCGGCCCGCAATCTGCCGCCCGTCGAGTATCGCGACGACCCGCACTACTACTCCCCGAAGGTCTGAGTACTATCGGCGAATGATGTGGTGAGTCCACATCGCGCCGTCGAAATAGCGCACCTGACAACGGTTTTGGGGATCGCGGAACCAGCCCGGCTGAATCGGTGGATACCGGCCGAACACGCCCCGTTGATCACCGGCCAGGCTGAGCCGGTGTTCGTAGTCGGCGCGGGCCCGCAGACCGGCATCGCGGATGTTGTGTGCCCGCCTGCGGCGATCGACGCCGATGAGCAACCCGATGACCACGGTGATGGCGATGGCCCCGTCCCACCCGTTGGCGAGCCACCAGAGGGCCACGAGCGCAGCGGTGCCGGTGACAACGGGATGGCGTTGCCACATCGGGCGCCGGACCTGCCGGTGAAGCACACCGTGAGATTACTTCGTCGCTCCTGAACCGGCGCGTGCCACCGGCGCCTGTGGCACCATTTCTGCGACCTGCCCGGGAGGTGGAATGAGGAAGTGGCTGGTTCTGTCGGCGACGACGGCCACGATCGTCACCGCCGCGGCGTGGGCCGGTCCTGCGCTTGCCGACGCCGGTTGCTTCGATCGCAAGACTCAGCCCTACACCTCGGTGGTCGACAGCCATCTCCACCCTCGCCCCTTCGGCGGACCCGGCATACCGCTGACGGAACTGGGCGGCTACTGGAGGGAAACCGGAGTTCGTTTCGTGAACCTCTACGGCATCGGTCAGATCCTGCCGGAGGGCTCGTCGTGCACCTACTACCTCGCCTGCCTGGGTACACCCGTTCTGCCGAGTCCGAAGAACGACATCGAAAACGCACAGGATGTCGCGCGGACTCCGATCGACGGAGTCCATCTCACGCTGTCGATGACCTTTCCCGATCTGGCCAATCCCGCAGGCATTCTCGACCAGATGCGCCAGCTCGACGCGGCATTCCCGGGCGAATTCACATGGATGGGCGAAGTCAACCTGATCAAACAGGCGCTGTGGGGCAACGCCGCGCGGCCGGCGGGGATCGAGGACATCGTCGCCTGGCGGCCGTTCATGGATGAACTCCGTCGGCGTGGCATGCCGATCACCATCCATTCCGATCTGGGCAACGAAGTGGAACCGCTGAAGTACCTCTATCTGATGGAGGCCGCGCTGAACCTTTACCCCGCCAACAAGATCGTCTGGCCGCATATGGGCCTGTCGAACGAGCTCACGACGATGGACCCGAGGCTGCACATCGACACCCTCCGGCGCCTCATGGACCAGCACCCGAACCTCTACCTGGATATCAGTTGGCGGATCCTCGAGGATTCATACTTCTCGAACGAGTCGATCAGGGACCAATACGTTCCCTTCTTCGACCAGTACTCGTCGCGAATCATCCCGGGAACGGACTTTGTCGCCTCGCGGAACAAGGATTTCTCGGTGTACGAGCAGGAGCTCGACGTGACCAGCCAGATCAACAAGTACCTCAGCGACAACGCTTTCCGGGACATCGCACTCGGGCAGAGCTACTTCACCCTGCTGGGACTGCCGGACCAGGCGCCGCCGATATGCGCAGCGTGATGTTGCGATGAGTTCGGTGGACGGCTGATTTCGAACCCGACCGCTCACTCGAGCCGAGGAGGTGGTCGCGGAACGGAATCTTCCACGCCACAACCGCATTGGTCGTTTCACCGCCCTGGGTCATCGTGACTGACATACTCGGGACGCTCGAGGATCGCCGAATGACGGATCTGCCCGACTATGGCATCTGCAACTGAGGAAAGCTCGCCTTGACATCAATGCACGCGAAGCTCGTGGCTCTTTCCGCCGCCGCGCTCACAGTATTCTTTGCGGTTCCCGCGTGCTCACCGGAGGAGAAGGCGCAGAAAGCCCCGCCCTCGTCCGCAGCCAGCGCGACATCCGCTCAGGCGACTGACGAGTCGCCCACCCCTGCCACAACGGGAGGCAAGCCCGAAACCGTCGTGTTCGAGGTGACCGGAACTGGCAGCGCGTTGACAATCGACCTTGTCCCTTCGGGTCCCGATCGCCTCTATGACGTGCCGCTTCCGTGGAGCAGCACCGTTACGATTACGCCAGACGTGACCCAGCTGCAGGTCGTGGTCGTCGGCAAGGGGGAGACGAGCCCCGGCTGCAGGATCACGCTCCAAGGCAAGGTGGTTGCGGAGAAGCCCGACGGCGGCGACGCGCACTGCGTGTTCGACCGCTGACGCCGCAGGGGTAACGCGCGGCTCTGTTCAGAGTCGGGTGATGGTTGACCGATCTAGTTCGGTTGATCCTTGACACTCTGTGTGGTGTTAGGCCTGCTCGCGGGTGCGGGCGGCCCGTTTCTTTCTTACCTCGCCGCGGCTGGTTCGGGCGGCGGTCTTGACCAGTTCATCGCCGATCCAGAACCGCAGCAGGTCGCCATCGACATGGATGTCGCACCGCGCCYCTGCGCGATGCACCCCGACCGACACCTGTTGCCAGGACACGCAGACGATGCCATTGGCGCAGACCTTGCGGCTGACCCAGTGTTCATCGGTGTGATCACCGGTGCTCACCGTTGCGGTCGCCGGTGGATGGGTCGGGGCGGCGGCGCTGAACCGCTGGGCGGGGGTGTCCATCTTCAACGACTGATGAGGCCGCGCGGTGTTGTAGTAGTGCACCCATTCATCGAGGGCCCGCTGCGCAATCTTGACTGTGCCGAAAACGGCATGCTCACCGAGGAACTCGGTACGCAGACTGCGATGGAACCGCTCGATCTTGCCCGTCGTGGTCGGGCTGCGCGGCTGAGTCAACAGATGCTCGATCCCATGCTCACGACAGATCGCGTCGAAGAGCACCTCCACCGGCGGATGGTGAAACCGCCCGGTGAACACCTTGCCGTTATCGGTCAAGATCTGCTCGGGCGCCCCGAAGGTCCCCAGCGCAGCCCGCAGCCCGTCACACACCGCCCGGGTGCGCTCAGCGGCCATCACCCTCGCACAGACACACATCCGGGAGTGATCGTCGATCCCGGTCAACACCTTGGCGCTGGTGCCATCAGCAATCGGAAACCCGCCCACGACATCCATCTGCCACAGCTCCATCGACCGACTGCGTTCCCAGCGTTTCCACTTGCGCGAGCGCCGATCCCGCGTACCGGGGTCGATCATCGCCGCCCGTATCAACGCCCGATACACCGCCGACTCCGAGGGCACCGGAGACACCTTGCGTTTCGCCAGCTCGAACACCAACCGCCGCGGCCCCCAATACGGACGCGACCGCCGCAACTCCAACATCGCGGCTTCCACCGCCGCCGGCATCTGATGCGGACACGACACCGGCCGATGCGACCGATCCACTAACCCCTCAAGACCCTCGGCCTCATAGCGGGCCAACCAGGTGTGCAGCGTCTGCCGCGACACCCCCACCTTCTGGGCGGCCTGCGACACCGACAAGCCATCACTGATCACTGCCAACACGGCCTGATACCTCTGCTCGGCCACGCTCAACTCCCTCATCAAGAGAGTGTCAAGGATCAGCCGAAACCACTGTCAAGCATCAGCCGAAACACCGTCAGGCATCACCCGACATAGAAACGTCAAGCATCAACCGACGTCATACAC
>NZ_JBFREZ010000012.1:0-130035 GCF_052114565.1 Mycobacterium sp. 2YAF39 | reverse complement strand
GTGATGACCGCCGATCTGACCCGGCGGTTGTCCTCGATTGAAGTGCTCGATGAGCATGAACATGCCCGGTTGGATCGGATCAGCAACCGCGCATTGTTGAGTGCCCCGGCGCCGGTGTCGGGATCGATCCCGGCGCTGTTCGCCGCCCAGGTCGAGTCCACACCAGAGGCTGTCGCACTGACGTGCGGTGATGTGTCGACGTCCTATCGCAAGCTTGATGAGGCGTCGAACCGGGTGGCGCACCTGCTGGCTGATTGCGGCATCGGTCCGGGTGACTGCGTGGCGTTGTTGTTGCCGCGCTCGGCTGAGGCGATCATGGCGATGCTGGGGGTGCTCAAGACGGGTGCGGCGTACCTGCCGATCGACCCGACGCTACCGGGCTCCCGGGTCGGGTTCATGTTGACCGACGCCGCACCGATCGCCGCGATCACCACCGCGGATCTGCGGCCACAGCTGGGCGGGCGGGACCTGCTGGTCATCGATGTCAATGATTCCTGCGTCGACAGCTACCCGAACACAGCCCTGCCGGTGCAAAACTCGGCCAACGTCGCGTACATCATCTACACCTCGGGCACGACTGGGACACCGAAGGGCGTTGCACTCACCCATGACAACGTGGCCCATTTGGTCGATTCACCGCCCGAAGGTCTTCCCGCTGAGCAGGTTTGGGTGCAGTGTCATTCGCTGGCATTCGACTTCTCGGTGTGGGAGATCTATGGTGCGCTGTTGCATGGTGGCCGGTTGGTCGTGGTCCCTGACGAGATCGTGCGCGCACCTGAACAATTCCACGCCCTGTTGATCGCCGAAAAGGTCAACGTGCTTACGCAAACACCTACTGCCGTAGCTGCGCTGCGCCCGCAGGGGTTGGAGTCGGTGGCGTTGCTGCTTGGTGGTGAGGCCTTTCCGGGCGAAGTGGTGGATCGGTGGGCGCCCGGTCGGTTGATGATCAACGCCTACGGCCCTACCGAGGCCACGGTGTATGCCTCGATGAGTGCGCCGCTGGCGCCCGGCTCGGGCACACCGCCGATCGGCTCGCCGGTATCGACCGCGGCGTTGTTCGTACTCGATCAGTGGTTGCAACCTGTCCCCGAGGGCGCGGTCGGGGAGTTGTACGTCGCCGGTGACGGCGTGGGCGTCGGCTATGTCGGACGCACCGGTTTGACCGCGTCAAGGTTTGTGGCGTGCCCGTTCGCGGAACCGGGGACCGCGCCAAGAAGGATGTATCGCACCGGAGACCTTGTGCGTTGGCGCCCGGATGGCCAGCTCGATTTTGTCGGCCGGGCCGATGACCAGGTCAAGATCCGCGGCTATCGCATCGAGCTCGGCGAAATCCAAACCGCCCTCACTGAATTGGAGGGTGTGGAGCAGGCGGTGGTGATCGCCCGCGAGGATCGCCCCGGCGACAAACGTCTGGTCGGATACGTCACGGGGGCGGCAGACTCGGCCGACGTCCGTTCCCTGCTGGCAGATCGGCTACCGCCCTACATGGTGCCCGCGGCAATAGTGGAGCTGGAGACGCTGCCGCTGACATCCAACGGCAAGCTCGACACCCGCGCGTTGCCTGAGCCGGAGTACACGGCCGGCGAGTATCGGGCTCCCAGCACTCACACCGAGGAGATCATCGCAGGGATCTACGCGGAGGTGCTGGGGCTGCAACGGGTCGGGGTGGATGACTCCTTCTTCGAATTGGGTGGGGATTCGTTGTCGGCGATGCGGGTGGTGGCCGCGGTCAACACGGCCCTCAATGCCCAACTCGCGGTGTACACCCTGTTCGAGGCGCCGACCGTCGCTGGCCTGAGCCGGCAAATGGACGGAGATGGCACCACGGCGACCGCAATCAACGGCCCCAGCTTTGCGTCCGTGCACGGCCACGGCGCCGCCGAAGTGCATGCCCGGGAACTCACGTTGGACAAGTTCATCGACGACACAATCCTCGCCGACGCCCCCACACTGCCCCGACCAGGCGGCGAGCTGCGAACCGTCCTTCTCACGGGCGCGACCGGCTTCCTCGGGCGCAATCTGGCGCTGGAATGGCTGGAACGGATGAGCGTGCACGGCGGCACACTGATTTGTCTTGTGCGAGGAAAGGACGATGAGGACGCGCGCCGGCGGCTGGAGAAGACCTTCGACGGCGGTGACCCGCACCTGCTGGCGCATTTCCACGAGTTGGCCGCCGAGCATCTGGAAGTCGTGGCCGGCGACAAGGCCAAGCCCGATCTCGGTCTGGACTCCGCGACATGGCAAGGTCTGGCCAATACCGTTGACCTGATTGTCGACTCGGCGGCCTTCGTCAACGGCGTCTTGCCCTACACCGAACTGTTCGGTCCGAACGTCGTGGGTACCGCGGAGCTGATCCGGTTCGCGCTGACCAACAAGCTCAAGTGCTACACATTCGTGTCGACCGCCAACGTCGGCCAACAGATCGAGCCGGCCACATTCACCGAGGATGCCGACATTCGAGACATCAGTCCTACCCGAGCGATCAACGGTGGTTATGCCAGCGGCTACGCCAACAGCAAGTGGGCCGGTGAGGTACTGCTGCGCGAGGCCCATGACCTGTGCGGGGTGCCGGTGGCGGTGTTCCGTTGCGGCATGATCATGGCCGACACGAGGTACGCCGGTCAGCTCAATGTCTCCGACAACGCGGCCCGGTTGGCGCTGAGCGTCGTGGCCACCGGTGTCGCGCCGGTTTCGTTCTACCAGCTCGACGCTGACGGCAACCGCCAGCGTGCGCACTTCGACGGGCTGCCAGTGGATTTCGTCGCTGAGGCGATAGCGACGTTGGGTGCTCGGCGCGCGGAGGGATTCGACACCTATCACGTGATGAACCCGCACGACGACGGCATCGGACTCGATGAATATGTCGACTGGCTGATCGAGGCCGGCTACCCGATCGAGCGCATCGGCGACTTCGAGGAGTGGTTGGCGCGGTTCGAGACCGGGCTGCGAGCGTTGCCCGATGAACAGCGCAGACAGACGGTGCTGCAGATGCTGGAGGCGGTGCTACCAGCGGTCGACGACGCGCAGGCACCGGAGCCGACGCTGGGTTCCTATGGGCCGACGGATCGTTTCCGGGCTGCCGTGCAGGAAGCGAAGATCGGTCCCGACAACGACATCCCGCACATCACTGCGGCGGTCATCGTCAAGTACGTGACCGACCTTGAACTTCTGGGTCTGCTCTAGCGGTCTAGCTCGACGCTCGATGGATCAGTTCGACGGCATGGGGCTCATCGAGCCGTAGTAGTAGGTCTCGTTCCCGGTCGGGTAACCGCCGCCCGCGGTGGCGATGTGGACGTGGTCGTAGTGGTTGGCGGTCTCGTTGCCGTAGTCCGCGGTCCAGCTCGGTGCGCCGATGCCCGGGTAGAAACCTTGGCGCCAGATCACGTGGAGCACGCCCCACCGCTTCGCGTTCGCCAATGCCAGCCCCGCGATCTGGTTTCCGAGTTCGATGCCCTCTTGGCTGTTGTGGTTCGGGATCATCACGTCGATCGCCAATCCCTCGGGATGCCACCGCAGCGCATCCTGGCGAAACCCGCCGATGGTGGTGATCTCGGGGAACATCACGCTGATGGCGCGGGCTGCCCAGATGGTCCTGACCTGCAAGCCCTCTTCGGGGGCGACGCCTTTGGGCAGCTCGAACGGCAGCTCGCGGGCAGCGGCGGGAGCGCTCGCCGCCAGCAGCTCGGCCTCGGCGGGGATGGTCATCGGTGTGCTCGCCGGTGGTGCGGCCTCCTCGGAGGAGGGTGCGACCGCCGCGACGTCCTCGCTGTGCGGCTTGGCGGCGTTCTGCGCATAGAGCATGCCGCCGGAGACGACCAGCGAGACCACGACCGCCAGCCAGCGGCCACGGCCGTTAGCTAGCAGGTTTCTCGCCACGGATCAGCACTTTACTGTCGTCTCCGCCGCCGCATGGCAGTCTTGGTGGTCTCTTATGGTTTTCCACCCCCCAGTGAGTTCCGCGGCCAGCGGGTTCGACGGCATCGAAATCCCCACAAAAATTCGCCGGCACGGAGTGTTGGGTCGCGATCGCGTAGTACTACTCATCCACAGTCGTCGGCGGGACGGCATCCTGAACGCATGATGCTCACCAAGTCCGTGTCCGGTGTCGGCAAGGTCGCCGCCGAGACCCCTCCTGATCGCGACCGCGCTGTCGACGTCGCCCGGCTCGGCGCCCTCGTGGTGGTGATGTTCGGTCACTGCGCGCTGCTGCTCGCCACGATCGACGGCGGCCTGCGGATCGGCAACCTCCTCGGCGAGTTGCCCGCGATCGCACCGATCACGTGGATCGTCCAGGTGATGCCCCTGTTCTTCCTGGCCGGCGGCGCCGCGGGCGCCTACGGCTGGCATCAGGGCGCGTCATGGGGGACATGGCTGGTCAAGAGGGCGCAGCGACTGTGTAGGCCCGTGTTCTGGTACCTGGCCGCATGGTCGGTCGGCATTCTGGCGACCTATCAAATCCTCGGAGCCGACTCCGCGGCCAGCATCGGACGCGAGTGTGTGGCGCTGCTGTGGTTCCTCGGCGTGTACCTCGTCGTGCTGGCCTTCGTTCCCGCCCTGACGCGCATGTCGACGGGCCGCACGGTCGCGGTTGCGGTCGGCTCGCTGATCGCCATCGCCGCGGCGTTCGACGCGATTCGATTCGCCGTCGGGGAGCCGATGGCGGGCGTCGCGAACTTCGTCGTCGTCTGGTTGATCCCGATGGTCATCGGGGTGGCGTACGCACGAGGCCTGCTCGGCTCGCGTGCGGCGCTGGGCGCGGCCGCATCGGCATTCGCCGCGCAACTCGTGGTCGCCGCAGTCGGGCCCTACGACGTCTCGCTGGTCGTCACGGGGACGGAGCGGGTCTCCAATGTGTCACCGCCGACGTTGTTGCTCGCGCTGCACTGCACATGGATGTCGTGCTTGTTCGTGGCCGCCGCCGGCGCGATTCGGCGGTGGGCCGAGCGGCCCCGTGTCTGGTATGTCGTCGCAATGGGCAACGGGGGAGCGATGACGCTCTACCTCTGGCACATCCCCGCGATCGCGGTCGCCACGTTCGCCATGCACGCCGTCGGGTTCGATGCGTATGACGTTGACGCGCCGTACTTTTGGGCGATGCTGGCTCTGCGGGCAGTCGTGTTTGCGGTCGTGATGTTCGCCATGTTCATGCTGCTTTCGCCACTCGAGCATCGACGGCTGCCGTGGTGGGACGCACCCGTCGCGGCTACCGGTGCCCGATCGACCGCTGCCGGTGTGCTCATCGTCCTCGCGGGCGTGGCGCTGGTGCTGCTCGCCAAGAACGGCCTCGGCGATGTCGCGGGGCTGGGGACACTCGGATGCTTCATGGTCGCTGCGACCGCCGCGCGGATCTGCGCCGGGTCGAAGGTGCGCACTTAACGTTGGACGAGTTGCTCCGGCGGCTTCGGCCACGGCACCGGTTTGGGCCGCGTCCGCACGACCTGCGGCCACCAGAACCACCTGCCGAGGAGCGCCGCTATCGACGGGGTCATGAACGCGCGGATCACCAATGTGTCGAAGAGCAGGCCCATTCCGATCGTGGAACCGACCTGAGCGACGACCGTCAGCTCGCTCACCGTCATCGAGATCATCGTGAACGCGAACACCAGACCGGCCGCGGTCACCACGGATCCACTGCCGCCCATCGCACGGATGATCGCGGTGTTCACCCCCGCGGGCAGCTCCTCCTTCAACCGGGCGACCAGGAGAAGGTTGTAGTCGGCGCCGACGGCCAGCAGGATGATCACCGCCATCGCCATCACCATGAATTGCAGCTCGATGCCGAGAACGTGCTGCCAGATCAGGATCGACAGACCGAACGACGCCCCCAGGGACAACACCACGGTGCCGACGATGACGGCGGCCGCGACGAGGCTGCGGGTGATGATCAGCATGATGGTGAAGATCAGCGCCAGCGCCAGGATGCCCGCGATCAACAGGTCGTAATTGTTGCCCTCCTGCATGTCCTTGAAGGCCGAGGCGGTGCCGCCGACATAGATCTTGGAGCCCTCGAGCGGCGTGCCCTTGATCGCCTCCTTGGCCGCGTGCTTGATCGCCTCGATGCGATCGATGCCGTCCGCGCTGAGCGGATCACCCTCGTGCTGGATGATCATCCGGACCGCATGACCGTTCGGTGAGATGAAGCTGTCCATACCCCGTTTGAACTCCGGGTTGTCGAAGATTTCCGGTGGCAGATAGAACGTGTCGTCGTTCCAGGAGTCGTTGAACGCGTCGCCCATCGCCGACTGGTTCTCCGACAGCGCCGCCTGTTGATCCTGCATGCCGCCCTGGCTGGCGTGCATGGTCAGCATCATGTTCTTCATGGTCTTCATCGTCTCGATCTGAGACGGCATCAACTCCACCAATTGGGGCAGCAGCGTATCGAGGTGTTCTAGATCGGGGAGCAACTCCTGGACGTCCTGGGTCGTCGTATCGACGCCGTCGAGCGTGTCGAACACCGATCGCATGGCGAAGCACATCGGGATGTTGAAGCAGTGCGGTTCCCAGTAGAGGTAATTCCGGATCGGGCGGAAGAAATCGTCGAAATTGGCGATGTAGTCCCGTAATTGAGCGATGTCGACGGTCATGTCACGGGTCTTCTGGACCATGTTGTGGGTGGTCGCGCTCATCTCGGTCATCAACGACGACATTCGCGTCAACGTGTCGATGGTCACCTGCATCTCGTCGGCCTGCTTGAGCATGTCGTCCATGCGGTCCTGGTTGTACTTGCGATTCAGGTCCTGACCGACACCGCCCAAACTCATCTGCGCCGGAATCGTGCTGAACTTCACCGGTTTTCCGTCCGGCCGGGTGATCGCCTGCACCCGGCCGATGCCGGGCACGCGATAGATGGCCTTGGCGATCTTGTCGATCACCAGGAAGTCCGCCGAGTTGCGGAGGTCCTGATCGCTCTCGATGAGCAGCAGTTCCGGGTTCATGGTGGCGGCCGAGAAGTGGCGTTCCGCCGCGGCGAAGCCCTGATTCGCGGGCAGGTCCGGCGGCAGGTACTTGCGGTCGTTGTAGCTGGGTTGATACCCGGGCAAGGTGAGCAGTCCGACCAGGGACAGTGCGACGGTGCCGAGCAGGACCGGGCCCGGCCACCGGACGATCGCGGCGCCGATCTTGCGCCAGCCCCGAATGCGCATGGCGCGCTTGGGTTCGAGCATCGTGCCGAACCGACTCGCCACGGTGATGATCGCCGGCCCCAGCGTCAGGGCGACGAGCACGCCGGTGGTCATACCCACGGCCAGCGGGACGCCCAGTGTCTGGAAGTAGGGCAATCGGGTGAACGACAGGCAGAAGGTCGCACCCGCGATCGTCATACCCGAGCCGAGCACCACGTGCGCGGTGCCGTGAAACATCGTGTAGTAGGCCGATTCTCGGTCTTCGCCGTTTGATCGCGCTTCCTGGTATCGGCCTATGAGAAAGATGGCGTAATCCGTGGCCGCGGCGATCGCAAGCGTGACAAGGAGGTTCGTCGCGAAGGCCGACAACCCGATCAGCTCGTGGTAGCCGAGGAAGGCCACCACACCGCGGGACGCCGACAGCGTCAGAACCACCGTCACCAGCACGAGCAGGACAGTTCGTATCGACCGGTAGACGAGCATCAGCATCGTGATGATCACCACGAACGTGGCTATCTCGATGATCTTGACGCTGCGGTCGCTCGCGATCTGCTGGTCGGCGGCCAGCGCGGAGCCTCCGGTCACATACACCTTGATGCCGGGCGGCGCGGGAAACTCGTCGACGAGCTTCTTCACCTGCAGCACCGACTCGTTGGACAGCGCCTCGCCCATGTTGCCCGCGAGGTACACCTGCACGTATGCGGCTTTGCCGTCGGAGCTTTGGGCGCCGGTGGCGGTCAGCGGATCGCCCCAGAAGTCTTGAACGTGCTCGACGTGTTTGGTGTCGGCTTCGAGTTTGTCGACGAGCTTGTCGTAGAACTGGTGCGCGTCCGCGCCGAGCGGTTTGTCTCCCTCGAGAAGGATCATCACCGCGCTGTCGGATTTGTACTCTTCGAAGACTGTTCCGACGCGCTGCATCGCGATTACCGACGGCGCTTCGGACGGACTCATGGACACCGACCGCATCTGCCCGACCACTTCGAGCTGCGGCACCGTGGAGTTCATGATCCCGACAATCACGATCCAGCCGATGATGATCGGGACCGCAAGCCGGCGGATCCACTTGGCGATGCCGGTGCGCCGTTCGTCCTTTGGTGGCGCGGCGGGATCGAGGGTCGGAGCACTCATCGGGCGGTCAATCGGCGCGATCGGCCTGCTTCGCGGAAATGGCACCCAGCCTGAACACAGATGGGCACCTCGCGGAGCTCCTCCCTACAGTGATAAGCCTGGCTTAGTGTCTACCAGATCCAGCTCGTTTGCGGTCACCTACAGCAGCCCCGCAGCGAACGAGGCGGCCTGATCGACCATTCCCGACTGGATGTACGCGCCGTGTGCGCCCCAGTCCCGTCCGCCCTCGAAGCAGATCGGGTCGTTGGGCACACACAGATCGACGGTCTTGCCAGCGTAGAGGGCTCCGACGGTGGGCAGCGGACCGGGTGACAAGGCATCTGCCAGGCTGCTTTTCGGGCCGCCGAACATGGCGGTCGCGGCGACGTGGTCGGCGACGGCGGGCGGCATCTCGCTGGTCGCCAGATCGACGACGGCGGCGCCCTGCGAATAGCCGCCGAGCACCATCCGCGTGTTCGGACAATCCGCGGCCATCGACTGGACGTGAGCGCTCATATCGTTGCCACCTGCGGAAGTGCTGCTGCCGAAATCGCGGCTGGCCGGGTAATTGACTGCGTAGACGCCGACGGAGCGGTCGCCGAGTCGCGACCGCAGTGCGTCGACGAATCCTCCTCCGATGCCGCCGACACCTGGCGGTTCGGTGGTGCCGCGCGCGAAGACGATCTCCACGTCGGGGCAGGGCGCCGCGGCGGCGGGCGGCACCGTGGCCAACGCGATCGGCAGGGCGGTGGCCGTCAGTCCGAGAAGCCCGAGCAGGCGCAGAATCGTCGTCATACCTGTACGTCGCTTCGAAGCCCGCAGATGTCACAGCGTCGGGTCACCCGCCCTGGAAGCTGCCCCGAGGTAATACGACGCGCGGTATTGCGATACATCGCTTAGCGTGTCGGTTGTCGCAGGTCACCGTCGACCGCGCCGGGTGTTAAGGCTCGATTCATTTTCGCCGACGAAGGTGGCAGCGGTGGAGACGGTACTGGGACTGTCAATGACGTCCGGCAGTGTGGGCTGGGTCGTGCTCGACGGAGCAGGCGCGGATGCGGCGATCCTCGATCACGACGTATTCGACGTCGCAGGTGGTTCGGCCGCCGACGGTGACATCTGCAACCATGTCGCGACCGTGCGCGGGGTGCAGGCGATCGCGGCGGCCAGCGGCCACGAACTGACGTCGATCGGCGTCACGTGGACGGACGACGCCGCGGCGGCGGCGAATCTCGTGCTGAGAGCGTTGCCCGGCCTGGGGTTCGCCAAGGTCGTCCCGGTACGCCTCGCGGAGGCCAGGGCCCTCGCGTCGAACGCGGACCAGGACATGCTCGCGCGGGGTGCGGCGCTGGCCGTCATGTCGAATGCCGAGACGGTTCCGGTGCGGTTGCCGGCTGTGGTCGCGATGCGGAAGCAATCCCGGTTCGCGTCACCTGTGCGCGCCGCGGCGCTCGTCGCGGGCTTGAGTGTGCTGTTTGTAGTGGGTCCTGAGTTCGGAGGTCAGCCGCAGCCCACGTCGGCGGAAAACCAGCCCGCATCCGATCCGGCGATCTCGGTGAGCATCGAAGCCGTCCAAGTGCCCGTAACCCCATCGCCGGTCGCGGATGCTATCCAGCTGGTCGTCGGGCACCCCGAACCGGCAGCACCGCGCCGCAGCACCCAGGAAACTGCGGAGCCGGTAACCGTTCGAGCGCCGGTGGAGCAGATTCCCGTGGTGGCGCTTTCGAACGAGGTTGCCCTTGCGCCGGCCGACGTCGCGCCGCAGCCTGAGCATGGGCCGTTGCCAGGCCCGGCGGTGGCGCCCACAGCGGAGCCCGCTGCGATGCCTGCAGCACCTGCGACGGATCCGGCTCAGGTCGTGATGAGTCCGCTGTTCAGCGCGCTCCCGTAATCGGGGCGCTGACTACCTACCAGGTCCAGACGGAGGGATCGGCAGGCGGGTAGTTCATGCAGACATCCGTCGCGTGCGCGACGACGCCCTTGTTGTTGAAGAACAACTTGGCCCAGTTGCCCCAGCGAGTTGCCATGAACTCGTAGTAGACGTTGGTCGCGGTGTTCTCCGAGTACTGCCGCCGACCTGCGTAGTCCAGCGAGAAGAACCAGTAGATCCGGTTGCGGGCTCCGGTCTGTACATCGAGAGGCCGGTTCTTGTAGTCGATCATGTACCGCTCGTAGTACACGGGGTCCTGGTCGCGCGTGGCGGCCATGTACTGATCGACGGTGCACGGGGTCTTCATGATCCGATTCGGGATCGGATAGTCGTCGGTGGCATCCGCGGAGGCAGTGGCGGGGAAGATCATTGCCGCACAGCTGATGGCGACTGCCGCAATGCTCGCTTTGCGTAACATCTCGTTCTCCTTACTGCGCCGCTTGGGCGAGAAGCGGCAACTTGTCCGGGCAGTAGAGGCGCAACGCACCGCCGAGGAACTGGTATGCCTGCTGTGTGGTGCTGTCGATGATCAACTGATCATGAATGAACTTCGCCGAATCGGCCGCAGTCACATCGACGCCCTTATTCAACCGCTTGCACGTGATCTTCGCGATCCAGGCGTTGAAGTCCTTCTGCCCGTAGATGCCGTACGTGTGCAGCTCGTTGGTGAAATCGGTGTCAACGTCGGCCTGCGCCGGCGCTGCCCCTACCAATGCTGCTGCGGCAAGCGCGATCCCGACCCCCAGTAAACGCTTCACTGCTGTCCTCCCTCAGGCCCCACTTGGGCCAACTGCTGCGGTGGTTGCGGCCACGGCGAGGGCACCGGCCGTGCCCGTACTCGCTGTGGCCACCAGAACCACTTGCCCATCAGTGCCGCAATGGACGGTGTCATGAACGACCGGATTACTAGCGTATCGAACAATAGGCCGAGTCCGATGGTTGTTCCTACTTGTCCGATAACTGTGAGTTCGCTGACCGCCATTGACATCATCGTGAAGGCGAACACCAAACCCGCCGAAGTGACCACCGATCCACTACCGCCCATCGCGCGGATGATTCCGGTGTTGACCCCGGCATATAGCTCTTCTTTGAGCCTTGATACCAGGAGCAGATTGTAGTCGGCGCCGACGGCCAACAAGATGATGACCGACATTGCCAGCACCATCCAGTGCAGCTCGATTCCCAGGAAGTGCTGCCAGATAAGAACCGAGAGCCCGAACGAGGCGCCGAGCGAGATCAACACCGTTCCGACGATGACGGCGGCCGCCGCCACGCTTCGGGTGAGGATCAGCATGATCACGAAGATCAGGCCCAGCGAAGCGATCGCCGCGATCATCAGGTCGTAGGTGCTGCCGTCGGACATGTCCTTGAACACCGCCGCGGTGCCCGCCAGATACACCGTCGAACCTTCCATCGGTGTGCCCTTGATGGCTTCCTTGGCCGCCTGTTTGATCGCGTCGATCCTGGCGACGCCTTCCGGTGTCATCGGATCGCCGTCGTGGGCGATGATGAAGCGCACGGACTTGCCATCGGGGGAGATGAAGTTCTCCATGCCCTTCTTGAACTCGGCGTTGTCGAAGACCTCCGGCGGTAGGTAGAACGAGTCGTCGTTCATCGACGCGTCGAACGCCTCACCCATGGCCGACGAGTTCTCCTGCTGCGCCGCCATCTGATCCTGCATGCCCTTCTGGGTGGCATACATCGTCAGCATCATGGTGCGCATGGTCTTCATGGTCTCGATCATGGGCGGCATCAGCGTGACCATCTGCGGCATCAGCTGATCAAGGCGCTCCATGTCGGGCATCAACTTCTGGATGTCGTCGGTAAGCGTGTCGATACCGTCGAGGGTGTCGAAGATCGACCTCAACGACCAGCAGATCGGGATGTTGAAGCACTTCGGTTCCCAGTAGAAGTAGTTGCGGAGCGGACGGAAGAAATCGTCGAAATTCGCTATGTTGTCCCGCAATTCGGCCACATCGACGGTCATGGACTTCATCTTTGTGACCATGGAGTGCGTGGTCGCCGCCATCTCCTTGGTGAGCGCGGACATCTTCGTCATGGTCGAGATCGTCTTGTTCATCTCGTCGGCCTGGACGAGCATGTCGGCCATCCGGTCCTGCAGATACTTCTGATTCATCTGCTGGGTGGTGCCCTGCATGCTGATCTGGAACGGGATCGACGTGTGCTCGATCGGCTTGCCGTCGGGCCGGGTGATGGCCTGGACCCGCGAGATGCCCGGTACCCGGAACACCGCCTTCGCGATCTTGTCGATGACCAGGAAGTCAGCGGAGTTCCGCAGATCGTGGTCGCTGGAGATCATCAGCAGTTCGGGGTTCATCCGCGCTTGCGAGAAATGCCGGTCGGCCGCCGCGTAACCCTCGTTCGCAGGCAGATCTGCGGGCAGATAGTTGCGGTCGTTGTAGTTGGTGCGGTAGCCGGGCAGCGTCAACAGGCCGACCAGCGAAAGGGCGATCGTGCCCACCAGGATGGGACCGGGCCACCGGACGACGGCGGCGCCGACCTTCCGCCATCCGCGCACCCGCAGGGTGCGCTTGGGCTCGAGTATCTTGCCGAACCGGCTCGCGAAAGCGATGATGGCGGCGCTGAGCGTCAGCGCGGCCAGAACGCCGACCGTCATGCCGATCGCCAGCGGCACACCCAGCGATTGGAAGTACGGCAGCCTGGTGAAGCTCAGGCAGAAGGTCGCGCCCGCGATGGTGAGACCGGAGCCCAGCACCACGTGGGCAGTTCCCCGGTACATCGTGTAGTAGGCCTGTTCGCGGTCCTCGCCGGACGCGCGGGCCTCCTGATATCGGCCGATGAGGAATATCGCGTAGTCCGTACCGGCCGCGATGGCCAGAGTCACCAGCAGGTTGGTGGCGAAGGTCGAGAGGCCGATGATCTCGTGGTATCCGAGGAAGGCCACAAAGCCGCGCGCCGCAGCGAGCTGCAGGACGACCATGACGAGGGTCAACAGCACGGTGACGATCGACCGGTACACGAGCAGCAGCATCACGATGATCACCGTGAAGGTGACGAGCTCGATCATCTGCATGCTGCGGTCGCCGGCGATGTGCTGATCGGCCGCCAGCGCGGCCGGCCCGGTGACGAATGCCTTGACGCCCGGCGGCGGCTTCATTCCGTCGACCATCTTCTGCACGGCCTCGACCGACTCGTTGGCCAGCGCCTCACCCTGGTTGCCCGCGAGGTACACCTGGACGTACGCGGCCTTGCCGTCGCTGCTCTGGGCGCCCGAGGCGGTCAGCGGATCGCTCCAGAAGTCCTGAACGCTCTGGACGTGCTTCTTGTCGGCCTCGAGCTTCTGGATCATCTCGCCGTAGAACGCACGTGTGTCGTCGCCGAGTGGCTGCTGACCCTCCAGCACGATCATGGCCGAGCTGTCGGAATTGAACTCCTCGAATGTGTGGCCGACCTGTTTCATCGCGATCATCGACGGCGCGGAATCCGGGCTCATCGACACCGCTCGGATCTGCCCGACCACTTCCAGCTGGGGCACAACCACATTCAGCAGGGCGATTACGCCGATCCAGATCAGAATGATCGGGACCGCCAGCGTGCGGATCATCCGGGGGATGAATGGCCGCGCGGTGTCTTTGGCGGGCGGAAACGCCTCGGTGGGCGCTTCGCTCGTCGGCACGCTCATGCGGACTTTACAAAGCAGAACGTCTGAGCGTTCAAGCCGTTGGAGGTTCTTTCGTCCTTCACCTCGTCATCGACGGTGATGCGGCAGGTGATCGAGGATCCGTCGCCCTGGGCGACGATGTTCGGTGCGGCCGACGGCGCCGTGGTCTGCAGGGTCAGCGACCACGGCAGGCCGACGCCATCGATGCGCTGGGGCTTGGCGTCCAGATCCAGGTAGTTGATGTCCGCGTATGAGCCCGAACCGAAGATCTCGTACTTCACGACCTTGGGGTCGAACGGCTCGGGGTCGTCGGCGAAGACCTTCGGCGTCACGATGATGCCGTCGGCGCCGAAGAATGTGCGGACGCGATGGACGGTGAATCCCGCGACGGCCACCACAAGCACGATGACGAGCGGAATCCAGAGTTTCTTGGCGAGGCCGATCAAACCGATCGCCCCCGGCCCGTGCCACCCATATATGCGCCCTCGAGTTCGTATCGGTTGCTGTCGTTCAGCTGTGCGTAACTTAGCCCATATAAGTTCTCACCCGCCACACGTTATCTCAAGTTTTTGTGCTGCTGCTCACTACGGGCGTGAGCTTGCGGTTTGGGTCACGCCACGAGTCACGACGCAGGCAGTTCGAAGCGTTCGAGATAGTGCTTTATGAAGGCTTCGGCCTCGTCGTGACCACGGGTGATTCCAAGTCCACGTTCCAGCAGCACAATGCGCGCCAGGCTTGTGACGATCATAGACATCACCACCGGCGGAAAGGCGGCCACGTCGACCCCGTGCGCGCGCAACGCCAGCATGACGGCGCTCTCCTCGGCATCGCCGAAACGCTCCGCATACGCTGCGATCTCGCTGCGGATCGCCTTGCGGTGATTGGCCAGCGCCATGAACTCCATGAAAAGGCGCGCTCCGTGCGTGCTGTTGAGTCGCCACAGCGCGTGCAGTGGCTCGGAATCGGCAAGCGCCTGGCGCTGACGCAGGAGGTTGGTTTCGGCGCCGTCTCGGAGCACAGCCAGGAACAGATCGTCCATGCTCGGGAAGTAGTAGTGGACCAGTGCGGGCTTCACGCCTGCCTTCGCTGCGACCCTGCGCGACGTCGCCGCGGCATAGCCCTCCTCGAGCATCACCTGGGCGGTCGCCCTGATGAGCGCATCGCGTGTCGCCGACGCGCGTCCACCTCTTGACCGCTCGCCAACGGTGCTGCTAGACATGGCCGCAGTCTAGATGTTGGGCGATCGCCCAACAATGGAGGAGCGTCGGATGGCTGGTCGGGTAGAAGGCAAGGTCGCGTTCATCACCGGGGCGGCTCGCGGTCAGGGCCGCAGCCACGCGGTGCGGCTGGCCCAGGAGGGCGCCGACATCATCGCGATCGACATCTGCCGCGGGTTCGACGACTCGACCGCGCCCGCCGCCACCCCCGAGGACCTTGCCGAGACCGCCGACATGGTGAAGAACCTGGACCGGCGCATCGTGACCGCCGAGGTCGACGTCCGCGATTACGACGCACTGAAGGAAGCCGTCGACAGCGGTGTCGAACAACTCGGCCGCCTCGACATCGTCGTGGCCAACGCGGGCATCGGCACGACGGGCGTCAAATTGCACAAGATGCGCGAGGACATCTGGGAAGAGACGATCGACATCAACCTCGGCGGTGTGTGGAAAACCGTCAAGGCCGGCGTTCCACACCTGCTCGCGGGGGGCGGCGGCTCGGTGATCATCACCAGCTCGGTCGGCGGCACCAAGGCCTACCCCCAGGTCGGTCATTACATCGCCGCAAAACACGGCGTCGTCGGCCTGATGCGAACATTCGCAGTAGAACTGGGCGCCAAGAACATTCGCGTCAACACCGTTCATCCGACACATGTGTGCACGCCGCTGCTGATGAACGAGCCCACCTACCGACTGTTCCGTCCCGATCTGGAGAATCCGGGACCCGACGACCTCGCGCCGATCTGCCAGTCTTTCCACTTCCTTCCGATTCCGTGGGTGGAGCCCGTCGACATCAGCAATGCGGTGCTGTTCCTCGCCTCCGACGAAGCCCGCTACATCACCGGCGTCACCCTGCCCGTGGACGCCGGCAGCCTTCTGAAATAGGGGATTTCACGTGACGACCACCAACGACACCCAGGTGTATTACGACCCCTACGACGTCGGCATCGTGGCGAGTCCGTATCCGACGTACGCGCGCCTGCGCGTGGAGGCACCGCTGTACTACAACGAGCAGTACGACTTCTGGGCGTTGTCCCGCTACGTCGACGTCGAAAAGGCCCTGAACAACTGGGAGACCTTCTCCAATCAGCGCAGTGACATTCTCGAGCTGGTCAAGTCCGATTTCGACATGCCCAAAGGCGTGATGATGTTCGAGGATCCGCCGATCCACAGCATGCTGCGAGGGTTGATGGCACGCGTGTTCACCCCGCGCAGGATGGCCGAGATCGAGGATCAGATCCGCAGCTATTGCATCAAATGCCTTGACCCCCTTGTCGGTTCGGACAGCTTCGACATCGTCGCCGAACTGGCCGCGATGATGCCGATGCGTGTCATAGGCATGTTGCTGGGCATCCCTGAGTCCGATCAGGTCGGGTTCCGTGACCGCAACGACGCCAACCTGCGCACCAAGCCGGGTGCACCGATGAAGGTGGCCAAGGCCGACGCGATCGCCGACGGCCGGATGTACGCCGACTACGTCGAATGGCGCTCCAAGAACCCGTCCGACGACCTGATGACGGCCCTGCTCAACGTCGAGTTCACCGACGAAGAGGGTGTGATGCGCAAGCTCCACCGAAAAGAGGTGCTGCACTACACGCAGGTCGTCGCGGGCGCGGGTAACGAGACCACCGGTCGGCTCATCGGCTGGCTCGCCAAAGTGCTTGCCGAGCACCCCGATCAGCGCCGCGATATCCAGCGCGACCGCTCGTTGCTGAACCCCGCGATCGACGAGACGTTGCGCTTCGAACCGACCGGCCCACACGTAGCCCGTTACATGGCACAAGATTTCGAGGCCTATGGCCAAACGGTGCCTGCGGGGAGCGCAATGCTCCTTCTGTTCGGGGCCGCCAATCGCGATCCTGAGCGTTACGAGGACCCCGATTCCTTCAACATTCACCGCAGCGGTTCGCACCTGACGTTCGGCAAGGGCCTGCATTACTGTCTCGGCGCCAACCTCGCGCGGTTGGAGGGGCGGGTGGCGCTCGACGAGTTACTCAACCGCTGGCCCGAATGGGGCATCGACTACGAAACGGCGCAGCTGGCACCGACATCGACGGTTCGCGGCTGGGAGAAGCTGCGCATCGTCGTCGGCTGAATGCCCGGCCGGCCGGTTTGAAATCGTCGATTTCGGGGCAGCTAATGAGCATGTCAAAGTTACTTCGTACGGCGATCGTCGCGGCTGTTTCCGCCCCGATCGCGGCGCTCTCGGTCGTGACCGCGGCTAGCGGTGCGGCGCAGCCCCAGCCCATCAACTGCCCGCCCGGGCAGTACTGGGACCCGGGTTCCAACTCCTGCAAGAACGCGGTCGCGCTGAACTGTCCGCCCGGGCAGTACTGGAATCCGATCACCAACTTCTGCAGGCCGCTGGGCCAGTACTAGGCGCGCGTGTAGCGGGTGCCGCGCGGTTCGCGGACCCATAGCTCGCCATCACCGGGAGTCGGGCCCTGTGCCGCGAGGTCGCGTTTGAGCACCTTGTGGGTGGCGGTCGTCGGCAGGGCGGACGCGATGCGTATGTACCGAGGCCATGCCTTGGGGGACAGGTCGGACTGCGCCGCGAGGAACGACTCCAGACGCTCGGGTGTGAGGGTGGCACCGTCGTTGAGCACGACCGCCGCCATGATCTGGTCGCCGACATTCTCGTCGGGCACCGCATAGACGGCCACCAGGTTGATATCGGGCAACCGGATGAGAATCCGTTCGATGGGGGCGGCCGCCATGTTCTCCCCGTCGACGCGCAGCCAATCACCGCTGCGACCGGCCAGATAGATCCAGCCGTGGGCATCGCAGTACGCCAGATCGCCCGACCAGTACATGCCGTGCCGCATCCGCTCGGCGGTCGCGTCGTCGGCGTTGTAATAGCCCGTGAAAAAGCCCTGTCCGTCGGTGTTGACGAGTTCGCCGATCGCCTCCTCGGCGTTGATCAGTGCACCGTCGGCGTCGAAGCGTGCACGCGGACATTCGGTGACCGTCTCGGCGTTGTAGATCGCCACGCCCGGGAACCCTTTGCCCAGTGAGCCTTTCGGCGTGCCCTCTTCCCGGGTGATGATGACCGCGTTCTCGGTGGAACCGAACCCGTCCCACACCGTGCAATCGAACCGCCGCTGGAACGCCTCGATATCCCGGTCGCTGGCTTCGTTGCCGAATGCGATGCGCAGCGGCGTGGCTGCGTCGTCGGGCGCCTCGGGCGTGGCCAGGATGTAGGCCAGCGGCTTACCGACGTAGTTCATGTACGTCGCGCCGTAGCGGCGGATGTCCTCGACGAAGTTCGACGCCGAGAACTTCGCGGGCGCCATCGCCGCGCCCCTGGCCACCGCGACACCCCAGCCCGCGACCAGCGCGTTGGAATGGAACAGTGGCATCGACAGGTAGCAGGTGTCGTCCTCGGTGACCTCGAACTTCTCGACGAGTGCCTGGCCCGACATCAACACCATGAAATGCGAAACCCGCACGGGCTTCGGGTTGCCGCTTGTTCCGGACGTGAAGATCAGCATGTAGGTGTCCATCGGGTCCACCTCGCGGAACGGCGTCAGATCGCCTGCCGATGCGAGCATGGCGGCCCATTCGTCGCTCGAGGTGTCCAGAACCTGCACCCCGTCGAGGTCGAGACCGTCCAGCAGCGGCCGATGCTCGGCATCGGTCACCACGATCTGGCAATCTGCGCGCCGGATGTCGGCGGCGAGCGCGTCGCCCCTGCGCGTTGAGTTGATCCCGCACAGCACGTAGCCGCCAAGGCCCGCGGCCGCCATCTGGTTCAGGAATTCCGGGGTGTTGCCCAGCAGCACGCCGACGTGCAGTGGGCGGTCGCGGTCGGCTAGCGCAAGCAGTGCCGCGGCCCGTGCCGACGCGTCGCCCAGGTGTTCACGCCACGTCCAGCTTCCGTCGCCGTACTTGATAGCGACGGTGTCTGATGATGCGCGCTCGCGCAGCAATTGCTGGATTGTCTCGCAGGGCATGCAGGTAGTTCTAGCATCCACCCATGCGGATCATCGACGCCGACGGTCACGTCGCCGAGGGAGCATCGCTGGCGACCGAAGCGATGCAGCGCTGGCCCGAACTCATCGTGCCCAGAAAAGACGGGCGGGCTCTCGTGATCGAGGGCCGCAACTATCCCGAGGCCGACGGCCCCGGCGCCGGCTGCCCCCGGGAACACGGGCTGTCGACGGCACCCGGCATCGACTACTCGTCCCCGGCCGGCGTGCTCGGCGACGCGGACCGCGACCACATCGACACGATGGTCCTGTATCCGAGCCTGGGACTGTGTGCGCCGACGCTGGAGAATCCCGAGTTCGCCGCGGGATTTGCGCGGCTCTACAACCGGTGGATCGCGGACTACTGCCGTCCGACGGGCGGGCGGCTCCGCGGAATCGCGGTGGCCCCGATCGAGCACGGTGCCGTGGCGATCGACGTCATGCGGGAGGCCAAGGAGCTCGGGCTCGTCGCGACCCATGTCCCGCCAGCGCTCAAGACGCGGAATCTCGACCATCCCGACCTCGACCCGTTCTACGCCGCCGCCGTCGAACTCGACATGCCGCTGGGAATCCATGGCGCTCCCGGCATGCACCTGCCCAAGGTCGGCGTCGACCGGTTCACCAACTACATCCAGGTGCACTGCGTGAGCTTCCCGTTCGACCAGATGACAGCGATGACCGCGCTGATCTCCGGCGGCGTCTTCGACAGGCACCCCGGCCTGCGGGTCGCGTTCCTCGAGGCGGGCGTCGGGTGGGTGCCGTTCTTCATCGACCGCCTCCACGAGCATTTCGAAAAGCGCGGCGACTGGATCGAGGCCGGCTGGCAGCGCGAGCCGCAGGAGTATCTGCAGGCGGGCAATATCTGGACGACCTGCGAACCCGAGGAGCCGATTCTGCCCGGCGTCATCGACGTGCTCGGTGACGATTTCATCATGTTCGCCAGCGACTATCCCCACTGGGACGGCGAATGGCCGCACAGCACAGAGCATTTGAGGAACCGTCCGGATATCGCAGAGGACTCCCGCGCCAAGATCGGCGGGCTGAACGCCCAGCGCTTCTACTCCCTGAACTGAACGGCCGCCCCATTCGTCACCGGCGCCGGGGTCCTTCTTGCTATTTTTGCTAAGATACGAAAACCGGCCGTCGCGGCGTGATGGGGTGAGCACATGGCTGACGTGGAGTGGGCACCGCTCCCGGTGCCGTGGGCGGTGCGCAGCGTCGACCGCATCGCCAAGCAGCGCTACTACGACCAGGACTTCTACGCCCTGGAGAACGAACTGTTCTGGCCGCGGGTGTGGCAGATGGCGTGCCGGCTGGAGGAGATTCCGAAGGCCGGCGATTTCGTCGAATACGAGATCCTGGACCAGTCGATCATCGTCGTCCGCGTCGACGACAGCACCGTGCGCGCCTTTTACAACTCCTGCCGCCATCGCGGTATGAAGCTGGTCGAAGGCAGCGGGTCACGGCGCACCTTCGTCTGTCCCTTCCACGGATGGTGCTGGGGACTGGACGGCAAGAACACTTTCGTGCTGCGTTCGGAGATGTTCGACGACGCCAATCTCGACGCCGACGATCTCGGACTTGCCCCGGTCCGGTGCGAGCTGTGGGGCGGTTGCGCGTGGATCAATCTCGACGACGACGCACCCCCGCTGCGCGACTGCATCGAACCGTTCGCCTCCCGGCACGACGAATTCAAGGTCGAGGCATTGCGCACCGAATGGTGGAAGTCGTGCCTGCTTCCGGTGAACTGGAAGCTGGCGACCGAGGCGTTCATGGAGGGTTATCACGTACCGCAGACGCATCCGCAGTTGCTGCCGTCCGCGTACAGCCCCGATGGGTCGTCAGTGCATCCTGCCGTGCAGGCGAGCCTGTATTTCATGCGGACCCTCGGATCGGGCATGGGCGGTATGACCCACGAGAACGACATCCGGATCGCCGAAGGGCTGCAACACATGTCGCTGCCGGACGATCCGGCCGCGGCGATGGCCACCTGGCGCGGCGCGGTCAACGACGCGGTCACGAAATGGCACAGGGCCCGCGACTGCGACTTCCCCGACCTCAACGACCTGGACCGCCGGCGCGCGATCGACGCAATCGGGTTCTGCTTTCCGCACTACTTCATCCTGCCGCAGTACAGCAGCGCGTCGTCGTACCGGATTCGTCCACTCGGTCCCGAGGAGACGCTGTTCGAGGTTTGGTCGCTCACTCGCTATCCGAACGATCGCTCGCAGGGCAAGCCGGCAAAACCCGAGCCCCTTGCGCCCGACGATCCGAGTTGGCCCATGATCCCGGCGCAGGACTTCTCCAACCTTCCCGAGCAACAGAAAGGGTTACACGCCAAGGGATTCGAATACATGCGGTTGTCACATCAGATCGAGGGGTTGATCTCCAACTTCGAGCGTGTCATCGACGGCTTCCTCGCAGGCCTGCCGTACGAGAGCCTCGTCCCGGCGATGCAGAAGACGAACACGACCATCGACGTCCCCGTTGCCGACCTCGGGCTCTCCGAAGAGGTCCCCACATGGTGAAGTGGGACGAGTCGGTCGACCTTCTGATAGCGGGAAGCGGCGGCGGCGGGATGGTCGCTGCGCTTGCGGCACTCGACTCGGGGATCGAACCGCTGGTTATTGAGAAGCAGGGCCTGGTCGGTGGGTCGACCGGGATGTCCGGCGGCATGGTGTGGTTACCGAACAATCCGTTGATGCGTGCCGACGGGATACCCGATACACACGAGGACGGCCTGGCCTACTTCGACGACGTGGTCGGCGATATCGGCGAAGCGTCATCGGCCGCACGGCGTGAGACATTCCTCACCGCGGGCAACGAGATGATCAATCTGCTTGTCCACAAAGGTGTTCGGCTCGTGCGGTGCCCGGGCTGGAGTGACTACTACCCCAACCACAAGGGCGGCAACTCCGCAGGCCGCTCGGTCGAGGGCGTGCCGTACGACGCCTCGGCGCTGGGGGACTGGAGCGATAAGGTCCAGCCGTCCATGGGCAAGAACTACGGCTTCGTGATCAAGACCAACGAGTTGCGCGCGGTGCAGTACTTCAATCGATCGCCGAAGGCGTTCGCGGTGGCCATGCGGGTGTTCCTGCGCACCAGGGCGGCCCGGCTCCGGAACCGCGAGATCCTCACCAACGGCGCGTCGTTCATCGGGCAGATCCTGAGGGCCGTGATGGACATCCGCTCCGACCCGCCCATCTGGATCAACACCACGATGGACGACCTCATCGTCGACGACGGGCGCGTCGTCGGCGCGCGAGTGATCCGGGACGGCGCGGCGCTGAACGTCGAGGCGCGCAGGGGAGTTCTCCTGGCGGCAGGCGGATTCAGCCGCAACGCCGACATGCGCCGCCGCTACAGCGGTGACCAGCCCAACGAGGGCAAATGGTCGATCGCCAACGCCGGCGATACCGGCGAGGTGTTGCAGACCGCGATGGCGCTCGGCGCGCGGACCGACCTGCTGGACGAGGCCTGGTGGCTGCCGATGGTGTTCATTCAGGATCCGGGCGCGGCATCGCTGGGGTCCGGGCGCCAGCGCCCCGGCGCGATCTACGTCGACGGCAGCGGCAAGAGGTTTTGCAACGAGTCGAACTCCTATGTCGAGGTCGGCAAGGCGATGTACGCGAACAAGGCGGTGCCGTGTTGGCAGGTTTTCGACGAGGGCTACGTCCGGCGCTACGTGTCGGGTGCCAATCCGCTGAAGAAACGCACCATCTCCGATGCGCTGATCGACCAGGGCGCGGTCAAGCGCGCCGGCACGCTCGCCGAGCTGGCACGTCAGATCGACGTGCCTGCAGATGCTTTGGAACACACGGTCGCCCGCTTCAACGAGTTCGCGGCCAAGGGTCTCGACCCCGACTTCGGGCGTGGCCAGTCGGCGTACAACGTCTGCCTCGGCGATCCGGGATACAAGCCGAACGCGTCGGTCGGCCCACTGGATAGGGCCCCGTACTACGCGACCCGGGTCTTCCCGGCCGACGTCGGCACCTGCGGGGGAGTGATCACCAACGAGCACGCCCAGGTGCTGAACGAACAGGACCAGGTCATCGAGGGCCTCTATGCGACAGGCAATATCACCGCGACGGTGATGGGCCGCAACTATCTGGGCGCGGGCGGCAGCATCGCCAACACGATGATCTTCGGCTACGTCGCGGCCCGGCACGCAGCCGGCAAGTGACTACCCGTCGTCTTCGATGAAATCCCTTGGCTTCAAACCGGAGTCGATGAGCTTTCGTCTGCGCTCCTGAACGTCGGTGGCCGCCCCGACCATGTTTGTCAGGATGTGGCTGACCTGAAGATGCACACGCATACCCATCAGCTCGTAGGCCCGCTTGACGTTGTTCTTCACCGCCATCGACGTGGTCAGCGGGATCTGGCCGATCTTGCGGGCCATCTCCTCGACGGTGTCCTCGAGCTGATCGCGCGGCACCACCTTGTTGAGCAACCCCCACTCGAGAGCTTCCTGTGCGGACAGCGTCGGCGCCAGCAGAAGCCAGTCCATGGTGCGGTGCCAATTCATCAACAGCCACGGCTCGATCATCGTGTGACCGCCGGGTTCGCCGAGGCTCTGCGCGAGCGGCATCTGGAAGTAGGCGTCCTCGGAGGCGACGCAGAAGTCAGTGAGGAGCCCCAGATAGATCCCGCCGCCCATGCAGTAGCCGTGGATCTGCGAGATCGTCGGCTTCGGGAACTCCCACAGGTACAGGGTCGGCCACAGGAAGAGGTCCGCGGTGCCCTTGTAGAGGTCCTCGAACGTGTCCCCGAAGTCGGGGTAGGGGTTCTCGTCCGGACCCCACCGTGCGACGTGCCCGCCGCAGAAGCCCTTGCCGTTCGCCTTGAGGATGACGACCTTGATCTCCTTGTCGCGATCGGCCTCGTGTAAGCACGCGTCGACCTCCTGCACGAGTTGGGCGTCCTTGGTGTTCGCCTTGTCCGGCCGGTTGAGAATGATCCGCGCGATCGGCGGCTCACGCTCGTAGATCACTGCTTCCAGCTCGCGCCGCTCCAGTGTCATTGCCTTCTCCTACAGGATCGCGCCGCTGTCCTTGGCCGCCGAGATGTCGTCCCAGTCCAGGTCGAGTTCCAGCAGGATCTCCTCGGTGTGCTGTCCATGTTCGGGTGCGCGGGCCGCCACAGGTGGTGTTTCGTTGAATTGCACTGGTGCGGCCACAATTTGGTATTCGTTGCCCTGATCGTCGACATTGGGGACGACGTATCCGTTCGGCCTGACCTGAGGATCGTTGAGCGTCTCCTTGGGCGTCGCCAGCGCGGCCCACACGCCCGGTTCGTCCGCGAGCACCGTGCGCCAGTGGTCCAGGTCCTCGCTGGCCAGTCTGTCCCCGACGAGGCCACACGCTTCTGTGGCGTTGGCGATCAGGTTGCTGGACGGGACGAACCGCTCATCGGTGGCGAGTTCGGGCAGGCCGATCCGCTCACAGAAGCCAGCCCAGAAGCGGTCGGGTTGCAGAAAGACCATCTGGATCCAGCGGCCGTCGCGCGTCTTGTAGCGGTTGACGAGCGGGTTGATCGCCAGACCCGGTGGTGCGCCGGGGATGCCGTCCATGTCGAACAGGTCGGCGACCGAGATCGACGGCGCGATGGTCCACATCGCCTGAGCCAGCAGCGATGAGTCGACGATGCTGGGCTCCCCGGTGCGTTCACGGTGGAACAACGCGGCACACACACCGCCCGCCAGGGTGATGCCGCCTTGCAGGTCACCGAATCCGGGCCCCTGCACGGCCGGAGTCTCGGTGCCGAACGGTGTCATCGTGTACGACACCCCGCCGCGCGACAGGTAGGTGGCGGCATCGAATCCGCCCTTGTCGCGGTCGGGTCCGCGGACACCCGTGCCGGTGCCGCGTGCAATGATGATGTTCGGATTGAAGGAGCGGATGTCCTCCACCGTCAGCCGAGCGCGCTCCAACACCGCAGGCAACCAGTTGGTCAGGAACACATCCGCGGTGGCGAGCAGGCGCCCGAAATACTCGCGGCCGGTGTCGGATTTGATGTCGATGGCGACGCTGCGCTTACCCCGGTTGCCGATCTCGAGAATGAAATCGATGTGTGCGCGGGCGTTCTCCTTGGTGAAGCCGCCGATGACCAGCGCCCGGCCGGGATCACCCGCCTTGACGTCTTCAACCTTGATGACATCGGCGCCCCAGTCCGCCATCGCCGCACCCGCTGAGGGCACGTATGTCCACGACGCCAGTTCGACGACGCGCACACCACTGAGAACTCCGGTCATTGCAACCCCTTCCCGACTGCCTCGAGATAACGGTCGGGCGCTCCGAGTAATCCACTCCAGCCCAACAGTCGTTTCAGATACAGGTGCGCGTCGTGCTCCCACGTGAAGCCGATTCCGCCGAACACCTGGATCGCCGTATCGCCGACTGCCGCCAGTTGCCCGGCGAATGCCTTGGCGCGCAACGCTGCCAGATGCCGTTCTGCGGGTTCGGCTGCGTCGGCGGCCCACAGTGCGTGGATCACGCCGCTGCGCGCGAGTTCCACCGCTTCATACATGTCGACGCACAGATGCTGGACGGCCTGGAAGCTTCCGATCGGCTGGTCGAACTGTTTTCGGACCTTGGCGTATTCGATGGCGAGAGTCATCACGGCGGTGGCCGCACCCAGTGCGTCGGCGGCGTTGGCAATGATGACGTCGTCGACGACTGCGCTGATGGTTTCGGCCGACGCCGGCGCGAGCCGTTGTGCGGGCGCACCGTCGAACTCGACATCCGACAGTTTGCGCGTCGGGTCGATGTGGGCGCTCGGATTCACCGCCACGCCGGGCGATGACGTCTCGACGGCGTAGAGGTGGGTGCCGTCGCCGTCGTCGGCGAACACCAGGATGACGTCGGCGGCAGCGGCATCGGGAAGTCCGGTGAGGGTTCCGCGCAGTGTCGCGCCGTCGACGGCCGTCGGCCGCGGTCCGGACAGCGGACCGACGGTGGCGATGGTGGAACCCGCCGCGATTGCGGTCAGCAGTCCGGCCGCACTCTCGTCGGCCCCCGTGCGTATCAGTGCACGCGTCGCCGCGACGGCGGAGGACAACCACGGACCCGGGTACAGCGCGGCCCCGAGTTCCTCGGCGACGACCCCTGCTTCGACCATCGTCATGCCCGCGCCGTCGCACTCCTCGGGGATGAGCAAGCCGGTGACGCCCATCGCCGCAAGTCCGCGCCAGACGTCATCGCCGCCGACGGCCGCATCATCGAGCAGCGGGCGAACATAAGTTGTCAGGCTTGCCTTTTCGGCCAGGTAGCGGCGCACTGTGTCGCGCAGTGCGACCTGCTCGTCGTCGAGTTCGAGGTTCATCGCCTTGGTAATCCCAACACGCGGGTCGCCGTGATGCCCTTGTTGATCTGCGTCGTCCCACCGGCGATGGTCAACGAGCGTGACGCGAGCCGACGGTCCATCCACCGGCCGCCGCTGCCGAGCGGTCCGAACACGTCGTACGCGAGTTCGGCGAGCTCCTGCCCCAGCTCGGCCCACACACTCTTCGCCAGGCTGGCCGATCCGAGCGCATCGCCACCGTGCAACATCGCCGATATCGAGCGCTTACACAACAACTCGAGGTACTTGATACGCACGGCGACCTCGCCGAGCCGGCACAACGTCGCGCTGTTCTCCAGTGCGGGCCGACCGTCGACGACGTGCTTCGCGAGGTCGGCGACCAGATCGGCGAGCTGCAGCTCCATTTGCGCGTACAGTCGCGCGGCGCCCGCGCGTTCGTGGCTCAACGTCGTGGTGGCGACCTGCCAGCCAGAGTTCAGCGGACCGAGCAGGGCGTCGGCGGGGACACGGACGTCGGTGAAGAAGACTTCGGCAAAATCGGCGGCGCCGTTGATCGTCACCAACGGCCGGACCTCGATGCCCGGCAACTTCATGTCAACAATGAGGCAGGAGATGCCCTTGTGCTTGGAGGCGTCGGGATCGGTGCGTACGTACAGCTGACACCAGTCGGCTCGGTGCCCCAGCGACGTCCAGATCTTCTGGCCGTTGACGACGAAATCGTCGCCGTCGCGTGTTGCACGGGTTCGAAGCGATGCCAGATCGCTGCCCGCCTCCGGCTCGGACATGCCCTGACACCAGATGTCGTCGGCACGCACCATCCGGGGGAGAAGCTGCTGCTTTTGAGCATCCGTGCCGTACTGCATGATCGCGGGTGCGATGTTGTTGATCCCGATCACATTGAGCGGCATAGGAGCTCGCGCCCGCGTGGTCTCCTCGGCGTACACCAACTGCTCGAGCACCGTCGCCCCGCGCCCGCTGTACTCGGTCGGCCACGACACCGCGCCCCAACCTGCGTCGGCCACCGTCGCATCCCACTGGCGCAGAGTTTCGAACGCCTCTGGATCGCGGCCGCGACGCCGGTCGGCCGTCTTCATCTCATCCGTCAGGTTCGCCGACAGCCACGCACGGAGCTCCTGGCGGAACGGTTCCACCTCCGCCGGATATGAGAAGTCCACGGTGTCCTGTTCGCGATCGGCCGGATTGGTTTCTTTATAATTTTAGGTAGTATAGCTACCGCTGCGGTTACAGTTGCAGCGATGTTGCGGCACGGATATCGGGGATATTTCGGGGCGGCCGCTTGCCGTCGGGCCGTCACGCGCAGAAGGGGTCGGCCATGGGCAGAGTGACGGGCAAAGTGGCGCTCATCAGTGGAGCCGCCCGCGGTCAAGGGCGTTCACATGCGCGAACGCTGGCTGCAGAGGGCGCCGACATCATCGCCGTCGACATCTGCGCCGACATCGAGACCAACGACTACCCGCTGGCACGGCCCGAGGACCTCGATGAGACCGCCAGGCTGGTCGAGAAGGAAGGTCAGCGCGCCTACACCGAGATAGCCGACGTCCGCGATCGCGTCGGCCTGGCGGCAGCCATCGACCGCGGTGTCGCGGAGTTCGGGCAACTCGACATCGTGGTCGCCAACGCCGGCATCTGCCCGATGACCGCCGGCCTTCCGCCGCAGGCATTCGTCGACGCCGTCGACGTCGACCTCATCGGCGTCATGAATCTCATCCATGCCAGCATCAAGCATCTGAGTGCAGGCGCGTCGATCATCGCCACCGGTTCGGTTGCGGCGTTCATGGCAACGGCGATGAACACCAGCGGAATGGAAGGCGGACCGGGCGGCGCCGGTTATGCGTTCGCCAAACAGGTTGTCGCACACTATGTCAACGATCTGGCCCGCACCCTGTCGCCGGAGCAGATCCGCGTTAACGCCGTCCACCCGACGAACGTCAACACCGATATGCTGCACAGCCCGCCGATGTACAAGGCGTTCCGGCCGGACCTGCCGAATCCGACCCGCGAGGATGCCGAAATCGTGTTCCCGATGATCCAGGGGATGCCGATTCCCTACGTCGAACCCGAGGACATCAGCGAAGCCGTGCTGTTCTTGGCCAGCGATGCCGCCCGCTACGTCACCGGCCAGCAGTTGCGCGTGGATGCGGGCGGCTTCCTGAAGATCAAGCCGTGGTCGGGCGTGTAGTGGAGGTGTAGATATGCCAAAGGGAATCATGTACGTCGAGACGATGCCTGCCTCGTCGGATCGTGAAGCCGAGTACCACAAGTGGTACAACGACACGCATCTGGCGCAGATCCTCTCTGTCGAGGGCATTGTGTCCGCGCGCAGGTTCGCGCCGAACGACGGAGACGGCCCCTTCATCGCGATTTACGAGCTCGACTGCGACGACCTCGATGCGGCCGTGGCGCGCCTCGGCGAACTCGGCGCCAGCGGCAAAATGACCGGAATGGAGAACCTCGCCATGGATCCGAAACCGATTCCCAAGGTGTACCGCGAGATCGGGTCGCTGGGCCAGTGACATTCTCCGCAGATCTGCAGCGGCGCGTCTATGCGCTGATGGTGTTGATGAAGTCCGCCGACGACCGGCTCTCCAAGGGCATCGGTACGGGCGAGTTCATGTGCGTGTACTGGCCGTCGCGCGGTCAGGAGGCGATCGCCGCCGCCATGGGAGTGACGCTGCGCGACGATGACCAGCTGGTGACCACCTACCGCGGGTTGCACGACCTGATCGGCAAGGGTGTACCGCTGGAAGAGATCTACGGCGAGATGATGGGACGCACCGTCGGGGCGAGCCGCGGCAAGGGCGGCACGATGCACATCGCGAATCCCGATAAGGGCGTGATGCTGTCGACAGGAATCGTCGGCGCCGGACCGCCGGTCGCGGCGGGCCTTGCCATGGCCGCCAAACGCAAAGGCCTGGACCGCGTCACGGTCGTGAGCTTCGGTGACGGCGCCACGAACACCGGGTCGTTCCACGAGGCCGCGAACATGGCCGCACTGTGGGACCTGCCGATGGTGTTCGTCTGCCAGAACAACCTTTATGCGGAGATGACGCCCACTCGCGACACCATGAAGCTCGAGCGCGTCGCCGACCGGGCGGCCGGATACGGCATGCCCGGTGTCCAGGTCGACGGCAACGATCCACTCGCCGTGATCGAGGTCCTTGCCGAAGCGATCGGCAAGGCACGCAACGGCGATGGTCCGACCTTCGTCGAATGCGTCACCTTCCGGTTCCGCGGCCACTACTTCGGCGACCGCATGCCCTACATCCCCAAGGACCAACTCGCAGCGGCGATGGAGGCTGATCCGGTGCCACGATTCCGGAAATACCTGATAGACAACGGAATATGCACTGATGATGAACTCAGCAGCATCGACGAGGGCGCCCTGACCGAAGTCGAGTCGGCACTCAGGACGGTCATCAGCGCCGAGGCGCCGTCGATCGACGAACTCGACCGCGACGTGTACGCGTCCCCGATCCACTACCCGGTTTGAGGGAGACGCCCATGGACGAGAAGGAAATGACGATGCGCGAGGCGCTGAACCTCGCACTCGATCAGGCGCTGGCAGCCGACGACAGAGTGTTCCTGCTCGGTGAGGACATCGCCGACCCCGGCGCCTCAGGCCCGACCGCCGGGCTGTCGACGAAATACGGGCACGACCGTGTGCTGGATACACCGATCTCCGAAGCCGCCATCGTCGGCGCTGCGATCGGCGCGGCGATCGACGGACTGCTGCCGGTGGCCGAGATCATGATCATGGATTTCATCGGCATCGCGGCTGATCAGCTGATCAACAACGCCGCCAAACTGAGGTTCATGACGGCCGGCCGCACGACGGCGCCGATCACCGTACGCACCCAGGTATACGGCGGGCTGGCCACCGGCGCAACGCATTCGCAGACGCTGGAAGCCTGGTTCATGCACATCCCGGGTATGAAGGTCATCATCCCCTCGACGCCCCGCGACGGTAAGGGGCTGCTGACGTCGGCGATCTTCGACGAAGACCCATGCCTGTTCGTCGAGACCATCCGTCTGCAGGGTCAAAAGGGCTCAGTGCCAACCGATCCCGGCTTCGCCATTCCGCTCGGACAGGCAGACGTCAAGCGTCCCGGGTCTGACGTCACCCTCATCAGTTACGGCCGCAGCGTGCTCGAATGTCTGAAGGCCGCCCAGCAACTGCAGGAACAGGGCGTCAACGCCGAGGTCGTGGACCTGCGGACCCTCGTGCCGCTGGACATCGAGACCATCGTCGAGTCGGTGCGTCGCACCCGACGAGCGGTCGTCGTCCACGATGCCGTCCAGTTCGCGGGCCCGGGTGCCGAGATCGTCGCCACGCTGCAGGCGGAATGCTTCAATGAGCTCACCGCGCCGATCGAGCGGGTGGCCGCACGGTTCGTCCCCACGCCGGCGGCCGCCGCGCTGGAGGCGCAGCTCTATCCGTCGCCGGCACGGATCGTCGACGCCGCGCAGCGGACACTCTCGACCGCGGGCGCGCATGGCTGACTTCGTCATTCGCATCCCGCGGGTCTCGGTGGCCGTATCGGAAGCCGAGCTCACCGAGTTTCTGGTCAGCGCCGGAGAGCATGTCGAGGAGGGGACACCCATCTACGTGATCGCGACGGAGAAGGTGGAACAGGAGATCGAGGCGGGTGCATCGGGCACCGTGCAATGGACCGGACAGATCGGAACGACCTACGACATCGGCGCCGAAATCGGCGTCATCACGTCATAACGAAAGGTAGCCAATGGATCTCAACGAGACCCGCGAACGGATCATCTATCAGAAGGACGGCGCGATCGCGAAGATCACGCTCAACTGGCCGGAGAAGGCCAATGCCCAGGATCAGAAACTTGCCGAGGAGGTCGACGCCGCTCTGCTGGACGCCGATCGTGACTACGACATCAAGGTCCTGGTGTTGAAGGCGAACGGTAAGGGCTTCTGCTCGGGTCATGCCATCGGCGACAACGCCACCGACTACCCGATGTTCGTGGAGAACGCCATGGTGACGGGTCACCCGTGGAAGGCGCAGTCGGATCTGTTCGTCAAACCGACCCTGAACCTGTGGGAGTTCTCGAAGCCGACCATCGCGCAGGTGCACGGCTACTGCGTGGGCGGCGGCACACACATGGGACTGACCACCGACATCGTGATCGCCTCCGAGGACGCCTACTTCTCGTACCCGCCGCTGCAGGGCTTCGGCATGCCGTCGGGCGAATGCTCGATCGAGCCATGGGTTTTCATGAACTGGCGCAGGGCGGCGTACTACCTGTTCACCGCCGAGGTGATCGACGCCAAGAAGGCGCTGGAGGTCGGACTGGTCAATGAGGTGGTCAAGCGCGAGGACCTCGACGACCGGGTCGATGCGATTGCGCGCCATATC
Source organism: Mycobacterium sp. 2YAF39 (assembly GCF_052114565.1). NCBI lineage: Bacteria > Bacillati > Actinomycetota > Actinomycetes > Mycobacteriales > Mycobacteriaceae > Mycobacterium > Mycobacterium sp. 2YAF39. Next base: position 98,354 of record NZ_JBFREZ010000012.1, on the reverse strand, counting down.
GCCCAGGCTCCGCTGACGACGCTCATGCTCACCAAGGCCAATCTCAAGCGGGCGTGGGAGCTGATGGGTATGCGGGTGCACTGGCAGAGCTCCAACGACCTCGTCGCGCTCGCATCGATCAGCAAGGATGTGCAGGAACTGATTCAGCGTGTGTTCAAGGACAAGGTGCTGCCGTCCGAAATGGCCAAACGGCAAGCGGCCGCGTCCACGGACGGCGCCGCTACGTAGCCGCCCCCTGTGAACATCTCCGACCACGCGACCAGCGCCGCGGACTCTGCAGCCCTGGTCATTGCGGAAGGCGGGGTGATCACCTACGGCGAGCTGTACGCGAACAGCCAGCGGGTGGCGGCCGTGCTCCACGAGGCCGGGTTACGGCCGGGCGACGGTATCGCGCTGATACTGCCCAACCGTCCGGAGTTCTTCGAGATCACCTGGGGCTGCCAGCTTTCGGGGCTGTACTACAGCGCGGTCAACACGCACTTCACGGCCGACGAAGTCGCCTATGTCGTCACCGACTCCGAAGCCAAGGCGGTGTTCATCGACGAGTCGATGGCCGAACTGGCAGAGCATCTTCTTCGATCCAACCCGGGTGTCGAGGTGCATATCAGCGTCGGCGCCGCGCTACCCGGTTGGCGCGCGTACCGCGACGCGTTGTCTTCCACGGGCGAGGCGCCGCCGATCTCCGACGGGTCCGAGATGCTCTACTCGTCGGGGACCACGGGACGCCCCAAGGCGGTTCGCCGGCCGCTGCCGACCGATGGCGGGGGATCGTGGGCGCAGAAGGTGCTCGAATACTCGCTGGGGCAGCGCTATGACATGACCGCGTCGAGCGTGTACCTGTCGCCTGCGCCGCTCTACCACGCGGCGGGCATCAATTACACGATGGCTGTGCACAGGGTGGGTGCGGCCTCGATTCTGATGCGCAAGTTCGACGCCGAGACGGTGCTGCGGCTGATCGAGACCCACCGCGTCACCCACGCGCAGTTCGTGCCGACCATGTTCGTGCGGATGCTGAAACTACCCGATGCCTTGCGCGGTGCCTACGATCTGTCGAGCCTGCAGTGCGTGATCCATGCCGCCGCCCCGTGCCCCGTCGACGTCAAGCACAAGATGATGGACTGGTTCGGTCCCGTCATCCACGAGTACTACGGGGGGACAGAGGGGTTCGCGGGCACCGGCATTGGGCCGCAGGAATGGCTCGCTCATCCGGGGTCGGTGGGCAAGTCGATCACTCCCGTCCACGTTCTGGACGAACAGGGCGTCGAGGTTGCAATCGGCGCATCCGGAGAACTTTTCTTCGAGGGTGGGCCGGAGTTCGAATACTTCAAGGATCCGGACAAGACCGCGTCGGTGTCCAACGACCGTGGCTGGAGATCACTGGGGGACATGGGTTATGTCGACGAGGACGGCTACCTGTACCTGACCGACCGGTCGACGTTCATGATCGTCTCGGGCGGGGTGAACATCTACCCGCAGGAGGTGGAGAACCTTCTGGTGATGCACCCGAAGCTCGTGGATGCGGCGGTGTTCGGGGTGCCGAACGACGAATTCGGCGAGGAGGTCAAGGCCGTCGTACAGCCCGTCGGGGGAGTCGAGGCGGGACCCGCATTCGAGGCCGAACTGATCGACTACTGCCGGGCGCACCTCGCCACGTACAAGTGCCCGCGCACAATCGAATTCGATCCCGAGTTACCGCGCGATCCCAACGGCAAGCTGTACAAGCGTCGTATCCGCGACCGCTACTGGCAGGGCCGCACGTCGCGCATCCTGTGACGCTTCAGTCCAGGCTGAAATCGATGACGCCGCGGATGATCTCGCCGTTCAACTGGTCCTGGTAGCCCTCGTTGATGTCGTCGAGTCGGTAGCGCCGCGTGATCATCTCGTCGAGTTGCAGCAACCCGGACTCGTACAGCCGCGCGAAGCGGGGAATGTCGACTCTGGGGTTGCACGAGCCGAACACCGTGCCGACGAGGTTCTTGTTCCACAGGATGAACTCCTGCAGGTTGATCGACACGGAGCTGGTGAGCTGCTTGGTCATGCCCGTCAGGACGCACGTCCCGCCCTTGCGGGTCAGCGTCAGCGCCGCCTGTACGTCCTCGCCGGAGATCAGCGACGGTGAGACGACGACGCTGTCGGCCATCACACCGGCGGTCAGGTCGCGAACCAGGTCGGCGGCTTCCTCGGCGGTCGCGACGCTGTGCGTGGCACCGAATCCCAGTGCGGATTTCTGTTTGAACTCGACAGGGTCGACGGCGATGATCTGCGCCGCACCGTTGATGCGCGCACCCTGGATGGCGCCGGTGCCGATGCCGCCGACACCGATGACGACCACGGTGTCGCCGGTCTTGATGTTGGCACGGTTCTCCGCCGAGCCGTAGCCCGTCGGAATCCCGCAGGACAACAACGCCATCGGAAGCAGTGGCAGATGCGAGGGGATCTTCACGATCGAATCCATCGACACCACTGTGTGTTTGGAGAACGCGCCGACCTTCGACAGGTGGCCGAGCTGCCGGCCGTCCGCGGTGTGATGGCGGAAGGTTCCGTCCGTCGGCATACCGGGAATCATGACCTGCGCACCCATATCGCAGATGTACTCCTGGCCGGAGTTGCACCAGTGACAGCTGCCGCAGACGGCGACGAAGGACGAAACTACGTGATCACCGGGCGCGAACGCAGTGACGCCCTCGCCGACTTCGGCCACCACACCCGCGCCCTCGTGGCCGCCGATCAACGGGAACATCGAGGGCAGGCCGTATGCCTCCATCACCTCATTGGACGCCGACATGTCGCCATTGCGGATGTGCTCGTCGGAGTGGCACAGCCCGGCGGCGGCCATCTCGACGAGCACTTCGCCCGCGCGGGGCGGGTCGAGCTCGAACTCTTCGACCGACCAGGACTGACCCATGTCGTGCAGGATCGCGGCGCGGCTTTTCATGCGATGGTGCGGAAGGTCACGGGTAGGCGCGTCGGTGAGCGGAACGGCATACCGACAATCTTCGTATCCTCGCCCTCGATAAGTTGGAAATCCGTCAAACGATCGAAGAGGCTGGTCAGCATCGCCCGCGTTTCGACTCTCGCCAGATGCATCCCAAGGCAGCTGTGGATGCCGCCCGCGAAGGAGATGTGCGCCCGCCGCGGTCGGTGAATGTCGAACTTGTCGGGGTTGTCCCACCGCTTCTCATCGCGATTGGCCGCGCCCATACACAAGGTGATCGACGCGTCCTTGGGGATTGTCTTACCGTGCATCTCCACATCGCGGGTGGTGTTGCGCGCCACCAGGACCAGCGGGGTCTCAAAACGGATCCCTTCCTCGATCGCGGCAGGGATGAGGTCGCGATCGCGCTGGACTGCCTCGAGTTGGTCCGGATGAGTCAGCAACAGCTGCAGCAGGTTTCCCGATGAGCGGTAGGTGGTCTCCAGTCCCGCGGGCAGCAGCAGGCGCAGAAACGAGATGATCGCCTCGTCGGTGAGCCTCTCCCCGTCGATCTCGGCGGCGACGAGGTCGCCGATGACGTCGTCGGTCGGCTTGCTTCGTCGTTGATCCACCTGCTGCTGAAAGTAGGTGCCGAGTTCGACCGACGCGTTCAGTCCCGCCTCGATGTCTTCGGTGATGGAGATCAAGTCCAGCGATAGCCGCCGGAACATCTCGAGGTCTTCCTGCGGCAGGCCGAGGAGTGCCGCGGTGACGCGCGTCGGGAACTCGAACGTGACCGCCTTGACCAGATCGACCTCGCCGTCGTCCTTGAACTCGTCGACCAGCCGATCGCAGATCGGATCGATCACTTCGGGTTCCCACTGAGTGAGCGCGCTCTGCTTGAACGCCTTGCTCACCAGGCTGCGATGGTCGTGGTGCTGCTTGCCCGCCATGCCGAGGATCGTCGGTCCGAAGACCAGTCCGATCGTCTGGTTGTACATCTCCGAGGCGAACACCGTGTCCTCGCGGAAGGCCGTGAAGACGCTGTCGAAGTCGAACAACGTCCAGTTCTCAGGGTTCTTGAGCTCCTCGGGCATCAGGTCGCTCTCCATGAGCGTGCCGCGCCATACCGGCTCTGTCCTGCGCATGTGGTCGAAGTGAGGGTAGGGATCGTTCACCAAGTCCGGCGTTTGCGGCTGGTCGTGCGCGTCGGTGCTGGTGGTCACACATGCCTCCCGGCGGCAGCATCTGGCGAGTGGGTCGCTCTATCTTTACTATTTTAGTATTCTAGGTCAAGGGAAGTGGAGGTCACATGCAGCGCCAACCGGTGTGCGCGATCGAAGACCTGCCGCCGGGAACCATGAAACTGGTGCAGGCCGGCAAGTTCGGCGTGGGCGTGTACAACATCGGCGGCGCGCTCTATGCGATCGCGAATTACTGCTCACACGAGGGCGCTCCGCTATGTCTCGGCTACACCAGAGGCACCACGGAATACGCCCCCGAGATGCCCGATCAGATTCGCCACGTGCGTGACGGTCAGATCGCGCGCTGCCCATGGCATCAGTGGGAATTCGACATCACCACAGGGGAAAGTCTCGCGGATCCGAAGAAGCGGGTTCGCACCTACGAGGTAGATATCACCGACGGACAGGTGTTTCTGACCGCATGACGATCATCGACGCGAACGTCCAGCCGCATTTCCGGTACAACGCCGAGATCCGGCGCTACCTGTCGGCCCCGCACAAGCTGCGCGCGATCCCCGACGTCGAACAGCAGTGGTATCAGGCGCCGGGCGGGGATTACCGCAAGGATCTGTACGGCGACGGCTATCCGGGGTCGGACCCCGAAACCGTGGCCCGTCATCTCTTCGACGACAACGGTGCCGACTACGCGATCCTGAACCCGCTGACGCGCGGCAACATCGCCGACTACCTGTTGAACAGCCGGATCTGCGCCGCGGTCAACGACTGGCTGCTGGACCGTTGGCTTGAGCCGGACACATCGGACCGCTTCCGCGGCACCATCCGCGTCAACCCGGAGGACGTCAGGGGTGCGGTCGCCGAGATCGAGCGATTGGCCGACCATCCGAAGATGGTGCAGGTCGGTGTCCCGATGCAATCGCGCGAGCCGTACGGCAAGCCGATGTTCGAGCCGATCTGGGAGGCAGCCGCCGGGCATGGCCTGCCGGTTGCCGTGCACATCAACGGCGGCAACGGCGTCGACCATGCGCCGACATTCGCCGGTCACGCCTACACCTATCCGGGGTACGGCGCGTTCATGCCGTTGAACTCGTTCGTCCACCTGGCGACGCTGATCATCGACGGGATGTTCGGCAGGCACCCCGACCTGCGGTTCATTTTCGCCGACGGCGGCTACGACATCCTCACGCCACTGATGTGGCGGCTGGACACGTTCTGGATGTCGATGCGGGACCAAACCCCTTGGGTGGACAGGTTTCCCAGTGAATATCTGCGCGACCACGTGCGGTTCTGTACATCCGCGCTGGACGGGCCGACGCAGGAAGACCAGGCCGAACGGTGGATGGACTTCACCGATAAGGCCGACCTGCTCATGTACGGGTCGAGTTACCCGCACTGGTCGACAACCAGGCCCGACGCCGCCGTCGCCGGTCTCAGCAGTGCGCAGCGGGAGAAAGTGCTGTGGCGCAACGCAAGCGAGCTCTTCGGAGTTTCCGAAGTGGAAGGGAGCCTGACATGACAACTGTCGAGGATGTTCAGGAGACCACCGCCGCACGGGACATCGCCGTGACGATCGTCGACACCGACGTCCACCCGCTGCCGGTGTCGGGCGAAGTGCTCAAGTCCTACGCACCCCCGGAGTGGAAGGACAAGCTGTGGCCGACCGGCAATGCGGTGTCGCCGGTGCCACATTTCTACGACACGCCGGACTCCTACAAGACCAACTCGCTGCGGGTCGACGCCGGCCCGCCGGGAGGCGGTGTCGCGGGCAGCGATCCGGACTTCGCCGCCAAGCAGTTGCTGGTCGATGCCGGTGTGAGTATCGCTGTCCTGGAACCGATGTGCGACGCGCAGCTGCCGCAGGCCGAACACATCCTGAAGGCCACCCACAATGACTGGCTCGCCGACGTCTGGCTCGGCGAGAACAACTGGCACGGCCGGTGGCGGGGTGCGATCAGTGTCACCGCCCAGGACGCCGACGCGGCGGCGCGGGAGATCGAGCGCTGGGCCGGGCATCCGTACATGGCCGAAGTCCTGATGACACCACAGACTCGTGGGATCCCGTTCGGCAGCCCGCATTTCGACCCGATGTACGCCGCGGCGGCCCGAAATGGTCTTCCCGTCGCCACACACCTGATGGGGCAGACACCGTTTGAGTTGATCCCGATCTACCCGGTCGGCAACCCGGCGCACTGGCACGACTTCTTCGCGTCGTGGCCGCTGCTGTACGTGTCGCATCTGATGAGCCTGGTGTTCGACGGAGCCTTCGACCGCCATCCCGACCTGCGGGTGGTGTTCGTCGAGGGCGGTTTCACGTGGGCACTGCCCGCGATGTGGCGGATGGACCGAATCTGGGAGCAGCGCAAGGCAGATCTACCGCATGTGCGCCGCAAGCCGTCCGACTACGTCCGTGAGCATGTGCGGTTCACCACGCAACCACTCGAGGAAGTCGACCTCGGCGAGTACCGCCAATACCTCGAGTTGATGGATATGGGCGACAACATCATGTTCTCGACGGACTACCCGCACTGGAGTTACGACTCTCCGGACTGGGCGATCAGGCGGTTCCCGGCCGACCAGCGTGAGCGGATCATGCGCGGCAACGCCACGGCGCTGTACGGCCTGCCGTCGACGGTCAAGGCGCTTCCTTCGGAACTGCCGGGCGCGGGTGACGTCGCCGTCTGACGGGCACGCCGTCGCATCGGCACTGACCGACCTGGTCCGCGATTACGACAAGCGGTGGTCAAGCCTGGATCTCGTTGCGCTGGGCGACCTTTGGGAGCGTGCCGATCCCGCGCCGATCTACGTTGGCGACGAGTACCCAGCACCGTTGATAGGCAACGACGAACTCGAACGACACTGGGCGAGGGTGGCGGCCAGGCTCACGTCGGCGACCGTCTCATCGACATTGCACGAGTTCGACGTGGTGGACGACACCGTCGTCCGCGCCATCGTGCTGAGCCGGTGGCGGTTGCGGAGCACCGAGGCGGGCGGCGAACGGACGGGAGCCAGCTGGATCACGTGGCTGCTTGTCCGCCGCGGCGACCGGCTGCGCATCTTCCACCAGATGGAGTCGCAGGTGCACCTCGCCGAGTGACTCAGCGCGTGGTGCGGCGCTCGGCCTCCAGCGGAACCACGGGGTCGCGGGCGTGGGGGCCGCGAGTGATTGCGTTCAAGCGGATCTCGGGCAGGTCGACGGACGGGTCGAGGGTGTCCAGCCATGCGACGGCGTCGGCGACATCGCCGGCACGGATCGCATACATCTCGAACGGCACGTCCTGCAGCATCTCGGTCTCGACAGGCCCCGGCGTGACGATGTGCACATTGATGCCGTCCCGGTCGACCTCACGGGCAAGTGCGCCCGCGAACGCATTCATGCCGGCCTTCGACGCCGAGTAGGCCGTGCGCGCGAGCATGGGTTCATGCGCCGCCGACGACGATATGAACACGAAGCGCGAGCCTGCCTTCATCTTGGGCAACGCCGCTGAGGTCACCACGAAACACGAGTCCAGATTCGCCGACATCGTCGCGCGCCACTGAGCGAAAGTCTGCTTGCGGGCATAGGTTCCGCCAAGAATGCCCGCGGCATGCACGACGAGGTCGATCTCGTCGAACGCCTCGACCGCGGGAGCGAACGTCTCGGGTTGCGCCGCGTCGGCGACGGCGTAGCGCGCACCCATGTCGGCGGCCGCGGCGCGCAGCGGTGCCTCGCGACGTGCGGTCAGGACGACGTCGTAGCCGAGTTCGACGAGCTTGCGCCCGCATGCGTTTCCGATTCCACCGCTTCCGCCGGTGACCAGGGCGTTACGCACAGGCCACCGGTTAGTACCCGCGTCGGGCCAGTGCCTGCGGCGACAGTGCCACGATCCGCTGTTCGGGATCGACTGCACTGAAGTAGGTCTGGGTGTCGGCGATGTGACGGGCCGAAAGCTTGCGGGCACGCTCGCCGTCCCCGGCTTCGATGGCGTCGGAGATCTTGTTGTGAATCGACATGGCGATGCGGCGCTGGCTCATCGACGGGTATTCGCCGCGCGCCGTGGTCTCCTGGGCCCACCAGTTGAGGTGACCGGTCCAGAGCGTCTCGAGGCTGCCCACCACCGCGATCATCGTGTGATTGCCGCAGCCGCGGACGACCTCGTCGTGGAACTGTCCACCGATCTCGGTGAACTTGGCGCCGTCCTCGATGTGCTCAGCCATCGACGCGTTGATCTCTTTGAGCTTCGGAACGAGCTCATCGCCGCGGTTGGCACGCCGCGCCGCCAGCGCCGCGCACATGGGCTCGAGTTCCTGTAGCGCGGCGCCCAGATCGGCCAGTGGCACGGTGTCGCTCTGCAGCAGGAGTCCGAGCATGTAGGCCGCGCTGGCTTTCGCGGGCGCGTGCACGACGGCACCTCCGCGGTTGCCTCGGCGCACCGAAACGAGACCCTCGGTCTCGAGGATTCGCAGGGCTTCCCGCAACGACACCAGGCTGACCCGGAACTGCTCGACGAGCACTTCCTGGCGGGGCAGCAGATCGCCGTCGGCCAGCTCGCCGTCGATGATCTGTCTGCGGAGTTCGTCCGCCACGATCTCGGCCGTCCGGCGCGAGCCGAGCCGGCGCCGAGCCTCCGGGCCAATTCCCAACGTGGTCATATTGCCAACAATGCTAACAGTGAAAGGCCCGCTACCTGGGGTCTACGTGATCGCTATCTGACAAAAGTTACTAAGATGACAAAGAAACCACAGGAGGTTCTGGCGGGTGAGTGGCCGTGAATGATGCAGCACCTACGCCGCTGCAGGGGTTGCGTGTCGTCGAGATCAGCGATCGTATCGCCGGCGCCTACTGCGGGAAACTGTTGGCCGACGCCGGTGCCGACGTCGTCAAGGTCGAGCCAGCTGCCGGGGATCCGCTGCGCCGGTTCACCGCGTCGGGCACCGTGCCGCCCGACTGCGCGGACGCACCGCTGTTCACCTACTTGAACGCCGGAAAGCGCAGTGTGACAAGCGTTTCCGACGACCTGTTGACCGCTGCGGACATCGTGCTCGTCACGGCGACCAGATCCGCGGCGATCGAGCGGGGTATCGATCCGGCGCGTCTGCTGGAACTGGCGCCCGGCCTGATCGTCGTCACCATCTCCGATTTCGGCTGGACGGGTCCGTGGGCGGAGCGACCCGCCACGGAGTTCACGTTGCAGGCGGCATCCGGGCTCACGGGGTTCCGCGGCGATCCCGCGGGGCCGCCGATCTCGATCGGCGGCGACCTGGGGGAGTACCAGGGCGGCGTGTGGGCGGCGTTCGGCGCGATGGCCGCCCACCGCGGGGGTCACGGCGCGCACCTCGATTTGTCCATGCTCGAGGCGATCACGCTGATGCAGAGCGGTGAATGGCTGCATTCGCAGTTGCTGAAGGCGCCGCATGTCCGGCGCTCTGTCGAAGTGCCATCTATCGAACCGGCCAAGGACGGCTTCGTCGGTATCAGCATGGTGACCGGGCAGCAGTGGCTCGACTTCGCCGCGATGGTCGACTGTCCGGAATTCACCGAAGTGCCTCAGTTGCAATTCCAGATCGGGCGATGGGATTACCGCGACTGGATCCGGGAGCGTATCGACCCGTGGATGCGCGAGCGCACCGTCGAGGAGATCGTCGAACTGGGTCAGCTCTTCAGGCTGCCGTTGGCCCAGTTGGGAAACGGCTCCACGATCCCCGATATGGACCACCTGCAGCAGCGCGGCGTCTACGTGAACAACCCGGCCGGGTTCCGTCAACCGCGCCCACCGTGGCTGATGTCGGCTGCCACGCCGTCACCGATACGAACCGCACCAGGGATCGGCGATGCCGGCCTCGAATCCCTCTGGGAGCCAAGGCGGCCCCCCTCGGATTCGGCGGCCTCCGGTCGACCCCTGAGCGGCCTGCGAGTCGTCGATTTCACCGCCTTCTGGGCGGGTCCGTCGGCGACGCACTCGCTGGCGGCGTTCGGCGCCGAAGTGATCAAGGTCGAGTCGATCCAGCGGCCGGACGGAATCCGCTACTCGGGCGGAATGCGCAAGGACGTCGACGACTGGTGGGAGTACGGCTGGGTCTTCCACGCCATGAACACCAACAAGCGCTCGGTCACGCTCGACCTGCAGACCGATGTCGGCAGGGGCCTGGTCAAGAAGTTGATCGAACAGGCCGATGTGGTGATCGAGAACTTCTCGCCGCGGGTGATGGATCAGTTCGGGCTCGGAGCCGACGAACTGCTCGAACTCAACCCACGCCTCGTGATGGTCCGCATGCCGGCATTCGGGCTGACCGGTCCGTGGCGGGACCGGGTGGGCTTCGCGCCGACGATGGAACAGATCGCCGGGCTGGCCTGGGTGACGGGCCTACCCGACGGCCTGCCGGTGGCTCCGCGCGGCGCCTGCGATCCACTCGCGGGTACGCACGCGGCGTTCGCACTCATGGCGGCACTCGAATTCACCGAACGCACCGGTCGCGGTCAGCTCGTCGAGGTGCCGATGATCGAGAGCGTGCTGAACGTCACCGCGGTTCAGACAATGGAATTCGAGGTTTTCGGGTCGATCCTCGAGCGGCGCGGCAATCAGGGGCACCCGGGCGTCACGCAGGACATCTACCGGTGTGCGGGCGACGACAACTGGATCGCGGTCGCCGCGCGTAACGACGACGAACGGGCCGCTCTGGCGGCGGTGATGGGCGGCGAGGACGGTGACCCCGCAGAATGGTTCGCCACCCAGGATGCCGTCGCGGTGGTCGAGCGGCTGGTTGCGGCCGGTGTGCCCGCGGCCGTGGTGATTTCGCCGTCGGTGGTGATCGAGAACCCGCAGCTGGTGCACCGGGGCTTCTTCGAGCCGCTGACACACCCGAGCACCGGGCCCGGCCTGTATCCGTGTCCGCCGTTCGCCAAGCCCGCCGGCGTGGACGCCTGGCTGCGCCGGCCGCCGCCCACGCTGGGGCAGCACAACCGCGAGGTGCTGACCGAGCTGTGCGGGCTCGCGGAAGCAGATCTCGAACGGCTGACCGCCGACGGTGTCATCGGCACCAGGCCGAAAGGGCTCTGACTCAGCGGGGAGTCAGGGAAATCGACATCCCGTCGTAGATCGACATGTTGTTCGCCAGGTTGGGGTGGGTGACTTTCGGTGGGCCGAGATGGATGTCGTCGGCACGCAACAGCAGTTCGTCGAGCGCCGCACGAATCTCGGCCCTGGCGAGCATGGCGCCGAGGCAGTGGTGGGGCCCGCCGCCTCCGAAGGTCACGTGCGGATTGTCGGTGCGGCCGATGTCGAACCGGAACGGCTCTTCGAAGACGTCCTCGTCGCGGTTGGCCGAGCGCAGCATCGACACCACCCGGTCGCCTGCGGGAATGGTGATGCCATCCATCTCGACGTCCACCTTGGCGGTGCGGGTCCAGAACGCCACCGGAGAGGACCAACGCAGCACCTCCTCGACCGCACGCGACCGAACCGACTCGTCGCTGCGGTAGCGCTCGATCTCGTCGGGGTTGGCGACGAACGCCTGAAGTCCGCCCGCCAGCGCGTTCTTCGTCGTATCGCTGCCGGCCAGGGTGAGCACGAAGAAGAAGATCTCGAGCTCGTTGGCGGGGATGGACAGCTCCTGTCCGGTCTCGTCGGTGACCACCGCGGTGGTCAACGTGCTCCAGATGTCGTCGGTCGGATTGCGCCGCTTCTCGGCGGTGAGTTCCGTCGCATACGTGAAGATCTGCCCGAACAGCTCGAAGTGCTCCTGCGGATTCGTCTGGTCGTCAGCCTCATTGGTCTTGAGGATGCGATCGAGGGTGTCGAAGATGTGGGGCCGGTCCTCGTCGGGGATGCCGACGATGTCGCCGATCACCGACATCGGCAGCACGTCGGCGACGTCGTCGATCCAGTCACCGCCCCCGGCCTGGAGCAGCCCGTCGATCATCGCGGCGGCCCGCCGCCGGATGCCGTCCTCGAGTTTCCCGATCGCCTTCGGGGTGAACGCGTGCGACATCACCCGCCGACGCTTGGTGAGCACGGGCGGATCCATGGTGATGACGTTCGGAAACGCACCGATGGGCCCGATGCCCTGAATCAGGGGACCGTCCGCCGCGGTGAACGAGTCGGTGTCGCGGTGGATGCGCTGCGCGTGATGATGCTTGGTCGTCATCCAGAAGTCGCGTTTGACCGTCTGGGCGACACCTTCGGTCAGCTCGTGGTGGAAGATCGGCAGCTCACGGCGCCATTGGGCGAACAGATCGTCGGGAAAACCGTTCTGCCACAACGCAGAATCCGACAGATCGACCGGAGTGGTCGTGGGCATGCGGTCTCCTCGCGTCGCCGTCTTGACCTAGAATGCCTAAAATAGTAAAAATAGGCAACGGGCAGGTTTGACGACCTGCGGTTATGGCGCGCGCGGACGGAGAAAGCATGACGGCAGGGTCTTTTCAACAAGAAGAGGTTCACGACCCGAAGATCGATCCGTCCGAGCGGGAGTTCGGCCCGAGCGGGATCAGCCTGTCGACGTACCGCTTTCCGACGGGCTGGTTCATCGTCGGGTTCGCCTCCGAGCTGGCGTCGGGTCAGGTCAAGCGGGCGCACTACTTCGGCGAGGACCTGGTCATCTTCCGCACCAAGTCCGGCAAGGTGAACGTGCTCGACGCCTACTGTCAGCACCTCGGCGCGAACATGGCCGTCGGCGGCACCGTCGAGGGTGAGCACATCGTTTGCCCCTGGCACGGCTGGGAGTGGCGCGGGGACGGCACCAACGCGCTGATCCCGTACAGCAAGATCGGCTGCAAGCAGAACGTGCGGATCAAGTCCTACCCCGCGCAGGAGTGGTACGGCTTCATCATCGTGTGGCACGAGCGCCATGGCCGCGCCCCGTACTGGGAGCCGCCGGTACTGCCCGAACTCGAAACCGACGACTACTACCCGCTGCATCCGCACTCGCGGATGCTCAACCGGGTCAAGGTGCACGCGCAGATGATCATCGAGAACGCGGCCGATCCGTACCACGTGCAATTCGTCCACAAGGCCGACAGCGCCGCCAACACAACGTCGTTCGATGCCAACGGCTACCACCTTCACGCGACCGTGACGGCGAACTTCGGCGGCGGCCGTCCCGCCACGTGGCTCACACCCGAGGGTCCGGTCGACGCCAACATCATCTATGACAACTACTCGCTGGGGCTCGGCATCGTGCGGTTCCCCAAGGAGCTCGTCGCGACCATCGAGGTGACCGGGCAGACGCCGGTGGACGAGGACTACACCGACTACTTCTACACCCAGGCGTCGGTGCGCGAGCCGGGCGACACCGGCGACAAGCCGGGTGGGCGCGCCGCGAAGTTCCTTGCGCTGCAGCAGGAAGTCATCAAACAGGACTTCTTCACCTGGGAGAACATGAAGTACCTCGAGAAGCCCAACCTTGCGCCGGAAGAGGCGCGCGACTACGCGGCTTTGCGGAGATGGGCACACAGGTTCTATCCGGGTGAAGAGCCGTCTCCGATCGACTTCGGCTACACCGCCGACGGTGAGCCCGACCCGGCTGCAGCGGGGGCGTGATGCCCCCTGGCCGGGTTGCGGCGCTAGACCCGGCGGCGTTCGGGGTCGAACGCTTCAGCGTCCCTGCGGTACTCGACCGACGCGCCGAGCAGTACGGCGACCAGGTGATGATGTCGATCGCCGGAACGCCGGTCACCTTCGCACAAATGCGAGACCGCTCGTGCGCTGCCGCGCACATCCTCTCCGATCTCGGGATGAAACGCGGCGAGACGGTGGCGCTGTTCACCGGAACCTGTCCGGAGTGGGTGTACTTCTGGCTGGGCGCGGCACGGATCGGGGCGGTGTCGGCCGCGGTCAACGGGGCCAGCAAGGGTGAGTTCCTCGCGCATGCGCTGAACCTGTCCCGGGCTTCGGTGGTGATCGCCGACGACGAACGGCGGGACCGACTGGCCCAGGTCGGCCGCGAGGTGCCGACGCTGAGATCCACACTCGCTGTGGACAGCTCGCTCACCGACGCGCTGACGAGCGCATCCGTCACCGCGCCCGACGTCGAGCCCGTCGGGCCGGATGAGGTCGGTGCGCTGTTCTTCACCTCCGGCACGACGGGGCCGTCCAAAGCCGTCGCGACCACCTGGCACTACCTGTTCACCGCCGCGGCGACCGTCGCGGCTTCCTGGGAACTCGAACAAGGCGACACGCTGTGGACCGCCATGCCGCTGTTCCATCTGAGCGCCGCACCCACCGTGCTGGCGCCGATGTTGCTCGGCGGCACCAGCGTGCTGGCCTCCGCATTCCACCCCGGCGAGGTATGGGATGAGATAAGGAACTGCCGTGCAGTGGGTTTCGCCGGCGCGGGCGCCATGGTGTCGATGCTCGCGGGCCTGCCGCCTGATTCGCGGGATGCCGAACTCGGTATGCGCTTCATCTCGGCCGCCCCCATCGCCGCGGACATGTACCGCGAGATCGAGCAGCGCTACCGGTGCCGGATCGTGACGATGTACGGCCTCACCGAGGCGTTCCCGATCGCCTACAAGGCGGTTTCCGACGAAGGTAGGCCGGGTACCTCAGGTCAGGTCAATCCGGCGTTCGATGTGCAGATCGTTGACGGACTGGGCAGTCCGCTGCCCACCGGAATGGTCGGTGAGATTGCCTGCCGGGCGCGGACAGCACATGCAATGAGCGAGGGGTATGTGACGGCCGTGCCCGCCGGGGCGGACGGCGCGCCTGGCCTACATGTCGAGCCGCACCCGGAATGGTTCGGAACCGGGGACCTCGGCTCGCTGGACGGCGACGGGAATCTCACCTTCGTGGACCGCTCGAAGGACTCGCTGCGCCGCCGCGGCGAGAACGTGTCCTCGGTGGAAGTCGAACAGACCGTGATGGGCCACCCGGCCGTGTCGGAGGCGGCGGCCGTCGGCCTGCCCAGTGACCTCGGCGAGGACGACATCCTCGTCGTGGTGACGTTGCACGAGGGTGCGACAGTCGATTTCGCCGAACTCCTGGATTTCTGCTCGGCCCGCATGCCGTACTTCTGTGTGCCGAGATACCTCGAGACGCTCGACGAGATTCCGAAGAACGTCATCGGACGCGTCCGCAAGGACGTGCTCCGCAGCAGGGGACTGGGCGCCGACGCCTGGGACCGCGAAGCGCACGGCTACGTGCTCAGCCGGTAGGAGATCAAATGTCATTGACGTACCAACAGCAGTTCGTGCTCGACGGACTGGCAGGGCGGGCGGCCATCCTCAATCTGGACGCGAGACACAACCGGCTGTACTCCGCCGGTGACCTCGTCGGCTGGATCACCACGTTCCGGCATGCGGGTGCGACCTACGTGCGGGCAGGGGAGTCTTTCACCGACCTGCGCAAGGCGTTCGACGGCGGTGATGGGACACGGCTCGTGACCGTCGACCACGAGATCAATGTCGACGGGGTCGACGCTACTCAGAAGTGTGTGGCATTGCTGCTGCGCGACAACCAACTTCAGGCCTCCGGCACGTTCAGCGACCGGCTCATCTACGAACGCGGCGGCTGGTACTTCACGTCCCGCGAACTCGAGTGGGATCATGTGCCGCACGAGAGCGCGCTGTCCGTGTGAGCGAGGGCATCCGGTACGAGTTCGCCTTCGGCACCTACGAGGACGCCCTGCGCATGGTCGGTGTCCGTACGGCGCCGAGATACGCTGGGACGGCGGTGAGCGGTGCGCGCATCCAGCACTTCGCGTCGATGGTTCGCGATCCCAACCCCGCCTACTGGGACGCTGACTTCGGCCGCGAGGTGTGGGGCGCTCTGCTCGCGCCGCCTGCACTGCTGATGGGCTGGCTGATCCCGCCGCCGTGGCTACCCGCCCCCGAGCCGCCGGTCCCTTCTATCGCGATCCGGGTGCCGCTGCCGGGAACGACGTTCATCAACGCCTCCAACGACGTCGAGTTCCCCGCGACCATCCTCGAAGGCGACCATCTGCACATAGTCGAGGAAGTCGTCTCCGTCTCGCCGGAGAAGACGACCCGCGTGGGAACCGGACACTTCGTCGAGACACGTGACCACTTCCACCGCTCCGACGGGGCATTGGTCGCCATCAACCGAAACACGTTGTTCCGGTTCACCCCCGGGGTGCAATCGTGACGTCCTATCGCCGACTGTCGTGGGACGACATCGCCATACCCACCGAGCTCGCCGAAGTCATCGACACGATCGACTACCAACGCGTCATCATGAACCCGGGGGCGACGTGGGACTACTTTCCCGGTCACTTCGATCCCGATTACGCGCAGCGGCACGGCCATCCGACGATTTTCGTGAACACGATGCACACTGCGGGGTTCGTGGATCGGATCGCGACCGGCTGGGCCGGGCCCTACAGCAGGGTGGTGCGACGTAAGGTCTCGCTGCTCGGCTCGTTCTATGCCGGGGATTCGATGGTCGGCCGCGGCCGCGTGGTCGGCAAGCGGGTCGACGCGGCGGGTGATGTGCTGCGGCAGCTCGTGGATCTCGAGATCGCCGTCTACAACCAGCGCGACGAATTGTGTTGTCCCGCAGAGGTCACCCTCGAAATACTGAGCTAGGTCCGCAGTCACCGCTCGGCGGGAACGAGGATCGTCTTGCCGCGGAGCCGGCCGGCATCGGAGTCGTCGTGCACAATCGCGGCCTGATCGAGCGGGCGGCGCTCGGCTATCTCAATGCGCAGTTGTCCGGCGTCGACGAGGCTGACCAGCTCGGCGAGTTGCGCAGCGTCGCTGCGCACGAAGATCCGCTGCGTGCGGATTTCGCGGTCCGGATTCTGCGGCCCGAAGACCATGGTGCCGACGTGGAAGCCGCCGTCGGCGATCACACCGATGAGGGCTTCTGTCTGATCGTCGGTGGTGCTGACCAGGTTGAGCACCACGTCGAATGGGGCGCCGTCGATCTCGATCGGTGACCGCGTGTAGTCGATGTAATCGACGATGCGTTCAGCCCCGAGGCCGCGAAGCCGCTCGGCGTCGTGCGCCTTGGCGGTGGCGGTGACGACAGCGCCTGCCTGCTTGGCCAATTGGACGGCGTAACCTCCGACAGCGCCTGCGGCGCCGTTGATCAGAACCGACTGCCCACGCGTGAGCCCGGCGATTTCGAACAGCGCCTGCCAAGCCGTCAGCGCGGGCTCCGGCAGGGCCGCGGCATCGGGCAGCGGCACTGAAGTCGGTGCAACGGCCAGCGATTCTGCGGGCACGAGGGCGAACTCTGCTGCAGCGCCGTCGGTGTTCAGTGGCAGAAACGCCACCACGGCGTCTCCGACATTCCAGCCCGTCACGCCCTCCCCGATTTCGGCGATGGTGCCCGCGACGTCGACGCCGGGGACGTGCGGGAAGCTGACGTGGTACACCTGCGCCAGGTAGCCGCCGCGGATTCCGGCGTCCACGGGATTGAACGAGGTGGCGGCCACCTTCACCAGGACTTGCGACAGACCCGGCACCGGGCGGGGGGCGTCCTCGTATTGCAGAACTTCGCTACCGCCATACCGGTGGTATCGCACAGCCTTCATCGTCTTCCTCCTCGGGTATGTACTTCGATATCGAAGCATTTACCCTCGGTCCAACTTGCTTCGACCTCGAATCAATTCCCGGCGGAGGTGTGTGATCTGCCCCACTGCTTCGACATCGAAGCAGTAAGCTGACGTGTGGCCAAAGCTCTCAAACCCGAGCAGATGCGCACCTACCTCGTGCTCACCGAGGCGGTCAGTCTGCTGCAATACGCCGTGCGCCAACAGCTTCAGACCGAGGGTGGTCTCAGCTACGTACAGTTCGAAGTCTTGGCCCGACTCGCCGATGCCGACGGCCGGCTCACCATGACCGACCTCGCTGATGGGGTGGTCTACAGCCGCAGCGGTTTAACGCATCAGGCAGGTGTGCTGGAGAAAGCTGGGCTCATCACCCGCACGGCAAGTTCGCACGATCAACGGGCCATCATCGTCGACATCACCGCGGCGGGCCGGGCCCTTCTCGCTAAGGTTCTGCCCGGCCACATCCAGGTGGTGCGTGACCTTCTCTTCGACACGCTCTCGGCTGCGGACGTGCGCATTCTCGGTGACATCATGAGCCGCGCTCGCGATCACATGCGCACCCTGCCGCCGCGATCTGCCAAGCGGAGCGTGCGACACCCCGGCACGTAGTCACCCCCAGGCGCACGGTCGAGTGTTGGCTTTTGTCACGGCTTTCGGGACCCAAGCGTGACAAGACCCGACACTCGGGCGAAAGGTCAGGTGAGGTCGGGCAGCTTGCTTGCACTCACCGTGGATTGCAGTTCGACATACTCCGAGAGCCCCTCGGCACCGAACTCACGCCCGATTCCGGACTGCTTGAATCCGCCGAAGGGTGCGGTGGTGTCGAGGGTGTACATGTTGATGCCGTAGGTGCCCGTCCGAACCTCGGCCGCGATCTCGAGGCCGCGCGCGACGTCCGCGGTCCAGACCGAGCCTGCGAGCCCGTAGTCGGTGTCGTTGGCGATGCGCACGGCGTCGGCTTCGTCGGTGTACTTCAGCACGGTCAGGACCGGGCCGAAGATCTCGTCGCGGGCGATGGACATGTCGTTGGTGGCGTCGGTGAACAGCGTGGGCTGGACGTACCAGCCGCGGTCACGCGGTTTGTCATTGCCGCCCAGGACGATTCGCGCCCCCTCGTCGACACCTGCCTTGATGTAGCCCTGCACACGGTGCTGCTGGCGTTGCGCCACGAGTGGCCCGATATCGGTGGCGTCTTCGGCCGGGTCGCCGACCTGCAGACCGGTCATCATCTCTGCAAGCGCGTCGACGACCTCGTCGTGTTTGCGCTCGCTCACCAGGATGCGGGTCTGTGCGACGCACGCCTGCCCGTTGTTCATCAGGCTGGCCATCTTCAGATGCTTGACGGTGTTCGCGATGTCGGCGTCGTCGAGGATGATCGCGGCCGACTTGCCGCCGAGCTCGAGGCTGACCCGCTTGAGCTGTTCACCGCACAGCGCGGCGATGTGCCTGCCCGTCGCCGATGATCCGGTGAACGAGATCTTGTCGACGCCGGGATGGCGCACGAGGGCCTCGCCGGTCTCCCTGCCGCCGGGAACGATCGACACGACGCCTTCCGGCAGGTCGATCTCATCCAGCATTTCGGCCAACCACATGGCGTCCAAGGGGGTTTCGGGCGCGGGCTTGACCACGACCGCGCAGCCCGCGATGAGCGCGGGAATCATCTTGGGCATGATCAGGAACTGCGGCACGTTCCACGGAACGATCGCGCCGACCACACCGACCGGGGCGCGCCGCAGATGAACATCGCCGAACAGGCCGGGCCGTCGCTCCACCCATGGAAAGTCCTTGGCCGTCGCCATGTTGAGGTGCATCTGGGCGAGGGCGCCTGCGCCCTGTCCCAGCCGGCTGAAGCTCTTGGGTGAGCCCATCTCCGCCGTGATGAGGTCGGCGATCGCGTCGGTCTCGGCGAGGTAGATGGCGGCGAGCTTCTCGATCTTCTCCATCCGCTCGCCCACACTCAGCCGCGGCCACGGGCCCTCGTCGAAGGCCTTCCTCGCGGCCACCACCGCCTTGTCGACGTCCTCGGGAGCGGCCTCGGGTGTCTCGCCGATCGCCTCTTCGGTATGCGGGGAAATCACGGAGAGTCGTTGGCTCGTCGCCGGTGCCTGCCAGCGACCGCCGATGTACAGCTCGTCGTAATTGAGCGATCTCATGCTGTCGCCTCCACTGCCCCGTGTCACAGCCTAAAGTTGCTATTAATATAAACATAGACAAAAAGGCAGGGCCCGTGAACCACCCGCAATCAGACGATTGGCGCCGATACCCGTTCCGGCTGGTGCCGGGGGATCCGGCGCTTGATTTCCCGGCAGCCGAGGCCGACCACCCGGACTGTGAGTCCGACACCTGGTTTCTGGCCGGCGAGCTGACCGGGGAGAGCGGGCGCGGCTACGCGTTCCTGTCGATCTTCAACAAGAACAGGCCGGGACTCGGCGATATCGTCGCCGACTTCTACACGTTCGCCCTGTTCGACCTCGACGCCGGCACCTACGGGACCTACACCGACTACGACATGCCGCCCGCAAACATGCAGCCCGGTGCCGTGGTGAAAATGTCGGTCGCCGGCGACTGCCTGGACCTCACGTACGCATGCGATGCGGGCAGGTCGGTGTGGCACACCTGCCGCGACGAGCAGGGGGAGCTGGTGCCCTATACCTACGACGTCACGTTCGTGGGCACCGATCACGCCGGTGAATCGATGCGACTGGACCTTCATGTCACACCGTCGCGCGCCCCGGTGCCACTGGGAGCCGACGCGCACAACGGGAAGATCGAGTGCTTCGGCCAGAAGGACACGTATTCCTACCTGCAGACCGGGATGACGATGACCGGGACCATCACGTGGGGATCGATGTCCGAATCGGTCAGCGGCAGTGCGGGACACGTGGACCGGCAGTGGTTTCCACTGATCGCCAACAGCGGCGGCGCGGGCGGCGACGTCCGCTGGCGTGCACACGAGTGGCGCACGATCAATCTGGACAACGGCGTCGATCTGAGCGTGTGGCGGCAGTTCGACCGAACCGATCACAATGCGCTGCAACCATTCTCGGGCGCAACGACCTGCTCGCCGGAGGGCGGCGCCGATCCGGAGTTCGCCGACGATGTCGAGGTGTCCATCGAAACGTACGTGCGCTGGCCCGAATCGGTGCGCACCCTGACGCGACCACCGGCAGCGGCGCGGTACCTACCCGATCGGCACCGGCTGACGTCGCGCGCGCTCGACCTGGACTTGACCGGCGAGCCGCTGGTGCCCGCGCCGGCTCACGGCCTGCCGCTGGAGTACATGGAAGGCCCGTATCACTATCGCGGCACCCTGCACGGAGAGCCGGTCAGCGGCTTCGCGTTCTACGAACGTTCACTGGCGCTGTACAAGGACTGGGAGTTGGTCGACGTCCTCGCGAGCGTCGTCGGTGATACGCGCGTGGCGACGCTGCGGGAGCTGATCGATTCCGGACGCCGTGATGAGGCAGTGGCTCACCTCAGAACCGACATGCCTACCTCCGACCCCCGGACCGCGCAGCTTGTCGACGATCTCGTGCTGTCGTTGTCCGAGGAGTGAATGCAGGCTCATCGACGCGGCCTGTGCGCCTTGTGTGTGGACGACAACGCATGGTTGCCCGCCGCGCACGGGGCGCGACAGGCCATCCGCGTCGACAGCCGAATGACTGACGGTGCGTATGCGGTGATCGAATCGGTCGCGGAGCCGGGTACCGCAGTACCGACCCACCGGCACCGCAACGAGGAGGAACACCCCGCACAGCTGGCCCGCCTGGCGTGTGACGTCAGGTTCGGGCCTCGACCGCCTCGGTCCACGTCGAGTGACGGTGGTGAAGGCCGGGTTCATTGCGGCCGAACACCAGATGCTCGCGTACCCCGGACTCCAGGTTGGCCTGTAGACCGGCGACGAGCGCGTAATCCTCGTCCCGCACCGTCGAGTGCGCATAGTCGAATACCGCCGCCGCGCCTGCGGCCGTGGACTCCTCGGACAGGTCGAGCGGCGTGGAATTCTGGTGCACCGTGATCGAGCGGCCCGGCACATCGGACGGGTAGACGCGGAACAACTCGCCGTTGGCGACGGTGCATGAAATGACGATGTTGGGGAACAACGCGTAGATGACGACCATCGCCTGCAGCGGCTCCCACTGTTCCTCGGGAGCATCCTCGAGGTCGAGAATTCCGTTGAGCGGGAACACGAGTCGATGGTGTGGGCCGAAGGAGTCGAAAACCGTGCAGTTGCTGCGCGCGATCGTCGCGAAGGTCGTCTTGTGCACGGTCGCGAAGTGGTAGTTCTCCGCGAAGGTGTCGATCGCCAGCTTCCAGTTGATGGGGCAGTCCAGCACCTTCTCGCCGAGCGGCGCCCACCGTCCGATGCCCCAGGAGTCCAGTTCGTCGGCAAGCGGCCCGAGGAAGGTCGGGATGTCCAGCGTCGCGCCCTGCTCGAGCGAGATCCACAGAAACCCCGCACACTCGGCAGCCGGTAGCTCCGTCAAACGCGGTGTACCCGAGAATGTTTCAGGGAAGCCCTCCTTGCCGGGGACCCCGGCCAGGTTGCCGCTGAGGTCATAGCTCCAGGAGTGATAGGGACACGCGATCCTGCGCGCGGCGCCGCAGCCGTCGGTGATGCGCGACTGGCGGTGCAGGCAGACGTTCTCGAACGCGCGCACCACCCCGTCGGCGGCACGGGTCAGCAGGATGGACCGGCCCATCACGGTTTTGGTGCAGTACGTGCCCGGCCGGGGCAGCTCTGAGACGTAGCCGACCAATTGCGGGCTCGCCAGCAGCATCGCGGTGTCCTGGACGTGGCGCTCGGCCGACGTATACGTGTCCGCGGCGACGGTGCATTCCGCAGGCATGAGGTCGGTGGTCTTGTCCCGCGCGAGCTTCACCGCGCGGCGCGTCAGATCGATGAGGAGGTCGCGGTCCATCACTGTTCCTGGGTCGTGAGCGGGGTGACCATTTGCCTATTTTTATGATGATAGCCCCGGTATGTCAAAAACCGCTGGTGAGCGGGGTGCTCCGCGTATCGTCCGCAGCGGGGTGGGCTGAGATGCGCGGTAGGTGAACATGCGTGCAGAACGGGTGCTGGCCGAAGACGTGCCTGCGTCGCCGGACGATGTCCGGGCGTTCTACGTCGACCTCGACAACATCAAGACAGTCCACCCACTGGTGGTCTCGGTACGCGCCGACGAACGGACCGAACTGGCCGACGGCTACTGCCAGAGCTACCGCGTGAAAGACCGAATTCCGTTCGGTCCGTTCACCCTGCCGACGAGCTATTCGGCACACCTGAGGGTCGCGACAGTCGGCCCGGTGACCACCGAGGCGCGTCAGTTTCCGCGGGTCCGCCTGTACGGCGTGGTGTCATTCGATTCCGTCGGCGGCGGAACCAGGCTCGTCGAACGCCTGACGATCCACGCGCCACGGCTGCTCCACGCGATCACCACGCGCGAGGCGGTCAAGGCCCACATCGCGATGCTGGCGGGCATCCGCCGCCATTTCGGTGGCTAGGCGTCCTCGGACGGTGAATCGGATGCGTCGAGCACACTGACCGCGATGCCATACGGCAGGAACCGCACCTTGCGGGTGGCGTCGGTGTTGTTCTTGTTGGCCCGAAGCGCGTCCAGTTCCGACGGATATACCTGCTCGATGTGGGCACCGCCGTCGGTGTCCACGGTGTAGATCGCCCAGACGCCGTCACCTGTCTCGCCGGTGGTCTCCGGCTCCCGTTTCGGCCGCGAATAGCGGGTGAACTCGTCGACGAGATTGACCCAACCTGCGCGTTCACCGGACGTGTTGAGGAATTTGCCCACACCGTCCAGCGCGTCGCGCAGCCCTTCACCCGCCTCGCGGACGACGCGGTCGAACTCCTCGGGGTCGAACCCGAAAGGCCGGTTGCTGCTCATAGCGGTTCCTCCTCACGCACATGCCCTTGTGCACGGCGGTAATCCCAGTGTGCCTGCAGGTGGCGAAGTAGTCGACTGGGGGCGATGCGGATGGTAGGGATCGTTATGGCCTTCACACGCTCGGACGTGCTGGCGACCGCCGAACGGTCACCGGCGGCGGCAGGCGCACGCGACAAGGCCGGGTGGGTCGGTCTGTTCACCGAGGACGGGCGGGTCGAGGATCCGGTCGGCTCGCAGCCCCACCGGGGAGTGGGCGCGATCGGGCGGTTCTACGACACGTTCATCGCACCGCGCCACATCACCTACCGGCCAGACGCCGACGTCGTCACCGGTTGCACGGTGGTCCGCGACGGCGAACTCGACATCACGATGGGGCCGATCGACCTCTCCGTGCCCGTATACATCCGCTACGACATGCAGGAGCGCGACGGCGCCCTGAAAATCGCTGCGCTGTCGGCATTTTGGGAGCTACCGGCCATGGCCGGGCAATTCCTCCGCGGCGGGGTCGGGGGCCTGCCTGCCGGCCTGGCTCTGTCGAGGAGCCTGCTCGTCAACCAGGGCTTCGTCGGGGTGCTCGGCTATCTCGGTGGTGTGCGCGGGACCGGTGCTCAGGGGAAGCGGAAGTTCGGCCAGTTCCTCGATGACGCACACGCAGGCGACGAGGTCGCAGTCCGCCGCTGGCTCGGCAAGGGTGCCCGGGTGACGAGCGGCGACGACGTCGCGTTGAGTACCGCAGAGTTGTTGTCGCGCATCGCAACCGCCCGTCCCCGCAAGATGATCGCGTCGGGGTACAACGTGGTCGTGGGATTGGACCGGGACGGGCGACGTGACGTGCTCATCGCCGAGGTGAGCGCCAAACCGTTCGCCATCCGCAGAATCCGGTACTTCGAGGAAAGCGCAGAGGACACGGCAGAGGGGTGATCCGGGCTGTTTGAGCACGTCGTCGGCGGGTAAACGGCAGCCCATGAGCCCGCGCGATGACAACAAATCCGAATCCGATGTCGACGACGACGATCACGTTGCCGCGTCGCGTGCGGGAAAGGACGACGACGGCAGCTACGTCGGTCAGACAGCCTCCGACGATGCGCTCGACGTAGGGGAGTCGGGAGCGGAAGCTCGCAGCCAAGAGGGCCGCTAACAGCGGTGTTGTCTCGATTCGGTCGCGTTGGACACTCTGCGACGGCCAGACGTGAGACGGTATGAGCACCATGCCCGTCGACGATGAAATGACCTACGAGCAATTCGGTCGCCAGTTCTTCGAGATCGCCGTGACCGAAGATCGGGTCGGCGGCGCGATCGCCGCCATCGCAGGCGACGAGTTCGAGATGGGCCCGATGGCGCAGGGCCCGGGCAAAGTCGCCAAGGTGACGGCCAAGGTCAGGATTCAGGACCCCCGACTCACCCGCCACGTCGGCGACATGATCACCTTCGACATCAAGATCCCGTTGGAGATCGACCTGGTCGTCGATCTGCGCATCGACAAGCCGAAGTTCATGGTTTTCGGTGAGATCACATTGCGGGCGACCGCGCGTGCCGCCGGACCGCTGCTGCTGATCCTCGATGTCGAGAAACCGCGCTCGTCCGACATCTCCATCCACGTCACGTCGAGGTCGCTGCGGGGCGAGCTGGTCCGGATCCTCGGCGGCATCGACGCCGAGATCAGGCGGTTCATCGCGGCTCACGTCGCGGGGGAGATCGACAGCCCGGCCTCGCAGAAGGCGAAGATCATCGACGTCGCCGAGAGCATCGACGGGGCCTGGTCGGTCGACTAGCTAGGCCGCCACACCCTCGAGCCGGGGTCGTTTAGGGCCGCGGTTGTCGCCGCTGGACTTACCGCGGACGTGATACCAGAGCCAGGGCATCAGCATGTTCTGCGTCCACAGCACCTGCGAATACGCCTGCGACCGCAGCGAAGGACGCCGCACGGGGCCGTCGACCTTGGCCCAGTCGTGGTTACTGCCCGGCAGCCCGAGTGCCTCGGCGGCCGCGGCCGCGAACAACCGGTGTCCCTTGGCCGATCCGTGCACCCGGTCGGCGCTCCACGTATCCGGTGCCGTCATCGACGGCGCGTCGTAGAGGTCGACGAGGCGAAAGCCGTGGCGTACTGCGGCTCTTCTGATTTCGTGGTTGATCTGCACGACGCGCGCGGCGATCACCCGTCCGATGGGGAGGATCTTCGCGATGTCCGGGAAGGTGGTCGTCACCACGGTTGCGCCGGAGGCCGCCAGTCGGGTGTGCAAGTCGTCGAGTTCGGCAAGGGCACTACCGAAGTACGGGCCGGGGCGCGTCACATCGTTCATCCCGATGCACACCGAGATCAGGTCCGGCTGCAACGCCAGCGCTGCGGGCAGCTGCTCGTCGAGCAGGTCTTTGATCCGCCGGCCGCGCACGGCCAGATTGGCGTACGTCACGCCCGGATAGTGGGAGTCGATCATCGTGGCGAAGCGATCGGCGAAGCCGACGAGACCTGTTGAGTCGTCGCCGTCCCACAGCCCTTCTGTTTGGCTATCGCCGATCGCGACATAACGGGAGTACCGAGGCACACCGGAACTCTAACGGCGAAGGGCCGCCTCGACCTCCGATGCCCCGGCGTCCGCCGCGAGTTCACGGTGCAGCTCGGACACCACGGCGCCGCCGGCGCGCAGGACGTCGACCATCCCCGCGACCTCACCGGCGCGGTACCCGTTGAACGTCGCGCCGACGGCCCACCACGCCATCAGCGAGTCCAAACCGCGACCGGCGTCGGCGCCGAGCTCGACCATCGCGGCAACGGTGGCGGGCAGGACCATCCGCGCCGCGAGTTCGATCGGTTGGGTCCCACTCGGAAGGGGCGCGTTGATGGACGCGCCCGCGCGAACCAGAGCGCGCACCATCTCGGGGTTGACGTTGTCGGTGGAGTGCTCGATCACGTGGATCGGGCCTGCGCCGTCGGAATCGACGAGGCCGGGATCGACGCCGTGCGCCAGAGCATGGTTGAGCGCCACTGTGCGCCCCTGCCGCACGATCTCATGCAGGATCGTGGTGAATCTCTCACCGCGGGCGGACAATTCGATCCGGCGTCCCGCGTCGGCATCCTCTTCGATCAGGGCGACGGTGATGCCGGCCGCGAGCGAGCGCACCGCGTACCACAACGGTGTGGCACCGCATGGATCGACGGGGTCGGGATCTGCGCCCATCGCCAGCAGTTCGATGACCCGGGTGTCGCCGCGATGAGCGCGCTCGAAGAGATCCAACACGTTCGGCGCGAGCGGTTCGGTCCAGTCCGGGCGGCCGGCCCCGAGCGCATCCAGCACCCGAAGCGTCCCGTCGCGTCTTTTCCCGAGGTCGAACCACGGCCATGGACCCGGACCCTTCAGGACGAAGTCGGCGGCCGGGATCCGGAATTCTTCGGTGACCGTTCTGCCGAAATCCTCGTAGGCCGATGAGAACGTCAGTTCCTCGCCGTCGCGCACAACGGTGACCTCGACGGGCCCCTCTTCGTATCGAGCGATTTCGGTCACAAGGAACGCATTCTCCCAAACGACCAAAGCCTCGCTAGAGGAGCCGCGTCAACCGCGTCAGGTTCAGCGGCACCCCGGCCACGCTCAGCTGACCGAGGATGTCCTCCAGCCGCTTGCGCGGCATGTCCATCTGCCATTCCGACACCGATGCCGACAGGCACACGACATCGGGCGCGAAGCTGACGCGGGTCAGGCGCAGACCGTGGGGCAGGTCGGGAAGGCGCACGCGGTATGCCGGCGTCTTGACGGGCAGCGCCCACCGGGATCGGCGGGCGACGAGGACGCGCGGATGCAGCCACAGCGTCGAACCATCGAGCCGGGCGTCGACCTCGATGTGTCCGAGCATCGGACGCCTGGCCATCCGCAGCCGGGCGATCCCGTCGCTGCCGACCTCGCCGGACAACCTCGGCGCCGCCCAGCGGAACAGCTCGCTGAGGGCGGCTGCGGGCACCTCGACCGTCAGTTCCACCGGAGCGGCCACCAGCACGGGCGGCGCGGTCGGACGCATATACACGTTGTGCAGCACCGCCGTCGCACGATCGAACGCCTTGTCCTCCCACTGGATATCGCGGGCCGCGATGCGGACGTCGTTGAGTTGACCCACCGACAGGCCGCGTACGTCGAGCGTCGAGTCGAACTCCGTGATCGTCAGGTTCAAGGTGCCGTCGTCGAGCCGGATAGCAAGCCGACGGCCGACCACCAGCCTGCGCACGGTCGTGAACAGGGTGCGGTAGGCCATCGCAGCGCCGCTGCTCACCGGGCCGACCGCCGCAGACGTCCACAGCGACGTCAGCATGTCGATCGGCCGGAGCGGATCGAACCGGCGCAGCGGACCCGTCATGGGTTCCAGCATCCGCCATCGGCGCCACGGAATGAAACGCACATCGGGCGAATCATGATCAGCGTCTGGGGTGCCCCACCGCGCTCGGCCCGCCGACCGGGCCGCGGGCCGGCCTTCCGTAAGGTGGAATCGATGACGTCTGTGGTGGTCGTCGGCAGCGGGTTCACCGGCTTCGAATGTGCCCGTCAGCTGGCGCGGAAAATGCGCAAGCACTCGAAAGCCGGGGAGTCGGTCGATATCTCGATCATCTCGCCGGTCGACTACATGCTGTACACGCCGCTGCTGCCCGACGTCGCCGGCGGCCTGGTGGACGCGCGGTTCGTCGCGATTCCGCTCGCCAATGCCCTGCGTGGTGTGCAGGCCATCCGCGGCAGAGTGGACGAAGTCGACTTCGACGGCAAGACGGTGACGTACACCGACCCCGAAGCGCGCGTCCGTAGCGTGCCGTGGGACCGGCTGGTGTTGACCCCGGGTTCGGTCACCCGGCTGTTCGACATCCCGGGACTCGCAGAGCACGCCAGGGGCCTCAAGTCGACCGCCGAGGCGCTGTACCTACGTGACCATGTGCTCGAACAACTCGAACTGGCCGACGTCGACGACGATGCCGGCCGGGCCGCCGCGCGGCGCACGATCGTGGTGGTCGGCGCGTCGTACTCGGGCACCGAGTTGGCGGTGCAGCTTCGGGCGCTCGCCGATTCCGCGGCCAAGCAGATCGGCTTCGACCCCTCCGAGGTCACGTTCGTGCTCCTGGACCTGGCCGAGCAGGTGATGCCCGAAGTGGGCGAGAAGCTGGGCGCCGCGGCGCAGCGCGTGCTCAAAGCGCGTGGCGTAGACGTGCGGCTCGGCGTCACGCTGGCCGAGGTCCACCCCGAACACGTTGTGCTCAGCGATGACTCGCTGATCCGCACGCACACCGTCGCATGGGTTACCGGAGTCACCGGCGCGCCGCTCATCGAGAAGCTCGGTCTGCCCACCGAGCGGGGTCGCCTCAAGGTGACCACCGAGCTCCAGGTTCCCGGATACCCCGACGTGTTCGGTGCGGGGGATGCGGCGGCGGTGCCGGATGTGACGCAGCCGGGCAAGATCACCCCACCCACTGCGCAGCACGCCACCCGGCAGGGAAAGATGTTGGCCCGCAACGTCGCAGCGAGCCTTGGCTACGGCAAGGCGAAGGCATACAAGCACCGCAACATGGGTCTGGTGGTCGACCTGGGGCCGCGAAACGCGGTCGCCAACCCGCTCAACGTTCAGTTGTCCGGTTTCCCGGCCAAGGTCGTCACGCGTGCCTACCACATCTATGCGATCCCCCGATTCGTGAACAGGTGGGCGGTGTCCCTGGCATACCTGACCGACGTGTTCTTCGACCGGTCGGTCGTCTCGTTCGGGTTGTCGACGCAGGAGGACGCGCGGTTCTCCACCGCCGAAGGCATCCCCATGCCCAAAGCGGACTGATTGGAATCGCCGGCAGCGGGAACGTAGACGGTATGGCTACATACCGTGTGCTGAACCCCGAAGGTGACGTTGTCGACACCAAGGACATCGAGAGCGCTGGCGACGCGCATGCGTGGTTCGTCGACCAGAAGGCCGACCCGGAACTCGGATGGCGAATGGAGGTCAAGTCCGATGACGGCGACTGGGCGTTCTTCGACAGCAGCGAGGGCGACCGCAAGTATTGACGTTCTCCCCCGAATAGGCTGACGCGGTGCCCAAACTCAGTGCGGGTCTGCTGCTGTACCGCGTCGTCGACGGTGAACTCGAAGTGCTGATCGGCCATCCCGGCGGGCCGTTCTGGGCGCGCAAGGACGACGGCGCGTGGTCGATACCCAAGGGGGAGTACACCGAGGGCGAGGATCCGTGGGCGGTCGCACAGCGCGAGTTCGAGGAGGAACTCGGCAAGAAGGCGCCCGAGGGTGCCCGCATCGACTTCGACCCGGTGAAACAACCCAGCGGCAAAGTGATCACCGCGTTCGCCGTTCGTGGCGACCTAGATCTCGACGGCACGTTCTCCAACACCTTCGAGCTGGAGTGGCCCAGGGGATCGGGGAAGTTCAGGGAGTTTCCCGAAATCGACCGCGTGGGTTGGTTTTCCGTGGCTGCTGCTCGGTCGAAGCTGCTGAAAGGCCAGCGGCCGCTTCTCGACCGTCTGACGTCGGCGCTCGCAGACGACGCACCGGGTGGGTCTCGATAGCGTTGATGGTCAGTGCGCGACCGTGGATTCGCCAGCCGGCAGGCGTCCGCATGTACTCGTCGTCGTAGCGCAGATGCCATACCAGGTCGGTGATTTGACCGTCGGCGAGCGTCCAGTGATGCGCGATACAGGTGATCCTGCCCAGCGCGTAGTCGGCGCGCTCGCCGGGGGCATACACCTCGCCGACGATGGCGTGCTCTGTTCGGGTCACCGCGGCCACGGCCGCCATCGCGGACCGGACACCGTCGTGGCCATGGTGCGTGAGCACCGGCTCCAGTGACCGGGGCGGATCCGGCAGTCGCAGTTCGGCTGTCTGCGTGAACAATTCGATCACATTGTCGAACCGCCGGTCGTCGACGGCCGACGCGTAGAGATGCACCAGATCGGTGAGCGCCAGCCGATCGGAGGTACGCAGGCTCATGGCAGCACAGGTAAGCCGTTGCTTTCCCGGATGTCCCTGCGGCATTCGCGGCGGCTCTGCCCCGTTTGTTGCATGCACACCAGCACTGGGGGCTCCTCGGCCGCAGGCAGTGGTTCCTCGGTCGCCTCGGTGGTGACCGTGGGGCTGGGGATGTCGCCCTCGTTCAGCGACCAGATCGAGTTGCCGGTGGTCTGCAGGGTGGAGCAGTACGCGGTGGAGCCGTCGGATGTCGTGCCCGTGCTGCCGACCGGCGAGCAGTTCGCGCCGATCACGACGGTCGCGGGCGCCGCCGATGTCGTCGTGGCGGTGGTCGTGGGGGCTGCCGTCGTCGTCGCCGGTGGCGGGGAGGGCGGCGGTTCGGGCGGTGGGGGCAGCGGCGTGAACGTCGGCCGGGTGGCCGGGGACGATGTCGTGGTCGGGGCGGCGGCGGGGCGGTCGTCGTCGGCGCGCCGCGTCTCGAACAGGGCCACCGCGATCGCGGCCACAAGCAGCACCGCCAGGATCGCGGGGACGATGACGCCTGCGCGCATCAACGACTGTTGCGGCTTCTTGCGCGCCGCCGTGGCGAGGGTGGTGCGGTCATCGCCGGAAGGCTCCGATCCGAGCTGGTGCGAGAGGGCTCGCGCGAAATCTGCACACCGCTCGAACCGGTCTGTCGGGGCCTTCGCCAAGGCTTTGGCGAGAACCGGATCGAGCGCCGCCAGCTCCGGGCGCTGCTCGCCGATCGCAGGCGGCGCGGCCGAAAGGTGCTGGCTGATCACCACGGCCGGGTTCGAATGCATGAACGGTGGTCTGCCGGTCAGTAGATGAAAAGCCGTGGCCGCCAATGCATATTGATCGGCGCGACCGTCGAGGCGCTCGCCCATCAGCTGTTCGGGTGCGGCGTAGGACACCGTGCCGACCGTCATGTTGGTGGCCGTCAGGCCGCTGATGTCATTCACCCAGCGGGCGATTCCGAAGTCCGCCAAAAGAATCCGTTGATCGCCGGACTCGGGAAAGGCGAGCAGGATGTTCGCGGGTTTCACGTCGCGGTGCAAGAGGTTGCGCTGGTGCGCGTAGTCCAACGCATCGGCTACCGCGGAGATGATCTCGGCGACCTCGTTTTTTGGCATGCCGTCGGGGTAGCTGTCGCGCAGCAGTTGAGACGCGTCGGTGCCCTCGACGTAGTCCATCGAGATCCACAGCTGGCCGTCGAAGTCGCCGCGGTCGTGCACGCCCACGATGTGCGGATGCCACAGCGTCGCGGCGATGTCGGCCTCGCGTTCGAAACGTTCGCGGTACTCGGCGTCCGAGGACACCGAGGCGGGCAGCACCTTGAGTGCGTCGCGGCGGGGAAGCCGTGGGTGCTGAGCGAGGTACACCTCACCCATGCCGCCTGCGCCTAGTTTTCGCACGATGGTGTACCCCGCGAATGTCGCACCATCGGCCAACGGCATGGGCGAATAGTACGAGATGGCGCTATAGGTCGAGAGTGAGACGCGATCCCTCGGCGGCACGAGATATGCAGATCAGCATCATCGAGTTCTCGTGCTCGGGGTCGGTGAGCAGCGTGTCTCGGTGGTCGACGTCCCCTCCAACAACACCGAGCACCCGCGTTCTGCACGTCCCGCAGAAGCCCTGCCTGCACGAGTACGGCGCAGCGACCCCATTGCGGTTCAGCGCCGCGAGCAGGGTCTCGTCGGCGCCGACGTGGATCTGTTGCCCGGTTGACGCGACCGTGACGGTGAACTCCTCACCGTCCACGACGGGCGGCGCGGCGAACCGTTCGAAGTGCAGTTCGACCTCGTCACGGCCGGCCAGTTCCGACCGGATCGCCGTGAGCATGGGTGCGGGTCCGCACGCGTAGACCGCGGTGCCGTCCGGACAGTCGCCGAGCAGATCGCGCGCGGTCGGCAGGCCGTCCTCGTCGTCGGTGTGAATGCGCACCCGCCGGCCGAACCGTGCGACCTCGTCGAGGAATGGCAGGCTGTCTCGGGTGCGTCCGGCATTGACCATCGACCAGTCGACGCCCAGACGTGTGGCCAGGGCGAGCATGGGCAGGATCGGGGTGATCCCGATGCCGCCCGCGATGAAACGGAACCGACGCGTCGGCGAACCGTAGCCGGGGACGGTCAGCGGGAACGCGTTGCGCGGACCCTGTGTCGTCGCGGTCGCACCGACATCGAGAACGTCGTGCACCTCGATGGAGCCGCCACCGCCGTCGGGAATCCTGCGCACCGCAATGCGATAGACGTCGGACAAAGCGGGATCTCCGCACAGGGAGTACTGGCGGAGCCGTCCACTCGGCAGAAGCACATCGATGTGGGCGCCGGGATGCCAGCGGGGGAGACGCCCGCCGTCGGTCGCGACCAACGTCAGCGCGATGACGTCCTGATCGTGGGCGACGACGTCGCGGTCCGTCACGGTCAACGCGATGGTGTTGTCCGGTTCGGATGGGGGCGACAGGTTCCGGATGTTCCCGGTCATCCGCCACACCCCGGTGACGACTCCGTCGATCAGGCTCACGAAGACGTCGTGGCGGGACCGACCCGACAGGCTCGGAGGCACGTCCCGGAATCGGTCGCGACGCGCCATCAAAGATGCGCCGCGCGAGCGGCGGGGGACCGGGCGAGATAGGCGACCGCCTGGGCCGTCGACCCCATCTGGTCGGGAGTGAAGCCGGGCTTGAAGTACGCCAGCGTGTTGGAGCCGAAGAGCTTGCGGTACTTGGGCAACAGGCCGAGCTTGGAGTCTCGGGCGCGCAGACGCTGCATCTTCCACCAGCCGATGTCAACGTTCGGATCGACTTTCATGAGGAACGCCGCCCCGCGAGTGAAGAACGAATAGATGCCTATCATCGCCATCACCATGGCGCCGATCCGATCGACGTAGCTGTTGTGGAAATAGACGGCGACGTCGTGGGCGACGCTGCGGTGTTCTACCTCCTCGCTGCCGTGCCAGCGGAACACGTCGGCCATCGTCGGATCGGCGGCGTAGTCGTCCCAGGTGCAGTTCAGGGCGAAATCCCCCATTACGGCGGTGTAATGCTCGATTGCCGCGATGAACCAGAGCCGGTCACATAGGTGATTCATCCGCTTCTTTGGGTCATCCGAGGTCGACGGCGCCAGCACCTTGGTGAAGACGTAATCCATCTGCTCCAGCATCGGTGTTGGATCGACGCTCCGTTGCTCCAGGAATTCGTGTAGCAGCCGCTCATGTACCTCGGCGTGCGCACCTTCCTGCCCGATGAAGCCCCGCATGTCCTCGGCCAGCTTCGGGTCCTTCACCAACGGCAGCGCCTCGTTGTACGTGGCGACGAACCACCGCTCGGCCGCGGGCAGGATCAAATTGAGAAAGCTGATCACATTGGAGGCCACCGGGTGGTCCGGAATCCAGTGCAGCGGCACGTCGGAGACGTCGAAGTGCACCTTGCGGGCCTGGATCTGTACCGGGCCCGGGTCGATCTCGTGGTCGAAACGGCGTGGTCGCAGCGCCGCCGGCCGAGCCGGCAGTCCAGTCATTGCGGTCCTTCTGTTGAATTAGCCGATTTTCGAAGTTTACGGCCAGTAGGTGGGAACGGAGGTTTCAGGTAGCGGGGCTACGTCAATACGTCCGGCATGGCGGGGTTTGGCGACATTGTGAATTGGACCCGTCATCAGGTCGCCTCCCGTGTGCCAAAAGCTGACCTGGATCAGCGCGACGCCGACTACATCCGGGAGCAGTTGCCCGGTCTGTGGCTGTTGGCGTCGCTGTACTTCCGCGCCGACGTGCGCGGCCTCGACCGGATTCCCAAAGACGGGCCCGTGCTGCTCGTCGGCAATCACAGCGGCGGCAACCTTCCGCCGGACACGTTCGTCTTCACCCTGGCGTTCAGTTCCTACTTCGGTGTCGAGCGGCCGTTCTACCAACTCGCGCACAACCTCGTCGTGTCGATGCCCGGACTCGGCTCGCTGCGCAAGTTCGGCACCGTCGCCGCCAACCCCGACAACGCCAGGCTCGCACTGGAATCCGGTGCAGCGCTGCTGGTGTACCCGGGCGGTGACTACGAAGTGTTCCGGCCGTCCTGGGAAGGCAACAAGGTCGACTTCGGCGGCCGCAAAGGCTACGTCAAGCTGGCGCGCGAAGCCGGTGTGCCCATCGTGCCGATCGCCAGCGTCGGTGGGCAGGAGGCGGCGCTCTTCCTGGACCGCGGCCAGTGGCTGGCCAAGCTGCTGATGGTCGACAAGATGGCGCGGCTGAAGAGCGTGCCCATTCTGCTGGCGCCACCGTGGGGTCTGACCGTCAGCGACATGGTGCCGCGACTGCCGCTGCCGACGAAGATCGCGATCGAAGTGCAGGATCCGATCGACGCCGAGGACATCGCCGTCAGCGACGACGACGTCGTGCACGAGAAAGTGGAGGCCAGCCTGCAGGCCGGCGTCGACCGGCTTGCGGCGGAACGTCGATTCCCGGTGCTCGGCTGATGGGGGCCCACGCCCGAAGGGCCGGGGACGCCCGCGGGAAGAGGAGACGGTACTGATGCGGGTCCAACGGCAGTGCGTCGTCGACGCCGACCGCGAAGCGGTGTGGAAGGTGGTCAGCAGTCCCGATTGCTACCCCGAGTTCATGGCGAGCCTCGAGCGGTGGGAGACGGCCGACGACGGCCCGGCCGGCCTCGGCGCCCGCTATACCGTGCACTGGAAGGTCGGGTCGGTGCCCATCGGCGGCGACATCGAGATCGTCGAGTTCGATCCGCCGCGCGAACTATCGTGGGTCGGCCTCACCGGCGTCTCGCAGCGCGGACGTTTCCGATTGCGCGAGACCGATGACGGCCGCACCAAGGTCACCTTCCGGCTTTCCTACGAATCTGCTGGCAACCTGCTCGGATTGATCGCGGACCGGGTGGCCGCGGGGCAGGTGGGCAGGACTATGGGCGAGACGCTGAAGAACCTGCGCCGAATGGTCGAGAGCTAGACCCGGCTTACCCCGGAGGCGGGGTGCCGGCGCCGGGCGCGCCCTGGATGGGCACCACAGGCGTCGGGGTCACGGTCGTCACACCGTTACCGCCGACCCTCGGGCCTGCCGACGGGCCCATTTCCTGGAGCGCATCGGCGGCGGCCTGGGTGCAGTCCAGCATCAGCAGGATTTTGCCCTCCGACGTCTGCTTCTGGCTGTTGACCAGGCAATTGTTCTGGCTCAGAACGCTGCCGAACGAGCCGCCGAAGTATCCTTTGTAGCCCTGGGACTTCAGGATCGACAGGGCCTTGTTGTACGGCTCGCCGACGACGTTCGCGTAGTTGGCGCCGCCGCCCGGCTGGGATATGGCGATCCCCGCGCCCACGAGCGCGAAGGAACCGACAGCCACGAGCCCCCCGCTCAGCACAACGAGCTTCTTCACGTGATCTCCCTAGATCGATGCGGTTGCGAACATATCGCAGACGTGCCGATTGTGAAACCGGAGGAAAGCGCCGAAGCGTTACACCGGCGCGTTCACCGCGACCCGCATGACCTTGGCCAATGCGGCGGCGCGCGGATCGGTGAAAACCGCTTCGAGCAGCATTTTCTTTCCGTCCGGACTCGCGAGCGGCACTCGCCAGTTCGGATATTCGTCTGTGGTGCCCGGCTGATTTTGAGTCCGGAGGTCACCGACGGCGTCGGCCAGCGACAGTGCCAGCAGCCGCGACCGCGTGCGGCCCAGATATTGATACAGCGCCCTCACGACGTCGTCGACACCGGTTTCGTCCAGGTCGCCGCGCAACAACCCGACGCGACGCAATTCGTCGAGCCAGGCCGTCTGCTGGCGACGATCGGCGGCCAGTTCCTCCTCAGCCGACCGGGTCAGCAGCCCGAGCTCGTCGCGCAGGCGGACGTGCTCGCCCGCCAGATAGCCGGGAGTCGGCGGAAGATCATGGGTCGTCACCGACGACAGACAGTACTCACGCCAGCGCTCGGCGGGCAGCGGTCCGCCGTCACCGTCCCGATCGAATTCGAACCACAGGATCGACGTGCCGAACAGGCCGCGTTCGCGCAGGTAGTCGCGCACCCAGGGTTCGACGGTGCCCAGATCCTCGCCGACGACGACGGCCCCTGCGCGGTGCGCCTCGAGCGCCACGATCCCGAGCATCGCTTCGTGGTCGTAGCGCACATAGGTGCCGTCGGTCGGCGGGGATCCCTTCGGAATCCACCAGAACCGGAACAGCCCGATGATGTGGTCGATGCGAACCCCGCCCGCATGGCGGAGCAGCGTGTGGACGAGTGCGCGAAACGGTTCGTACGCCTGGTTGGCGAGTTCGTCGGGCCGCCACGGTGGCTGCGACCAGTCCTGGCCCAGCTGATTGAACTCGTCAGGCGGTGCGCCCGCGGTGACGCCGAGTGCCAGCACATCCTGCAACGCCCACGCGTCGGCACCGTTCGGGTCGACCCCGACGGCGAGGTCATGCATGATTCCCAGCCCCATGCCCGCGGCGAGCGCACTCGCCTGTGCCGCGGTGAGCTGATCGTCGAGCTGCCACTGAAGCCATCGGTGAAAGTCGACCGCGTCGCTGTGGTCGGCCGCGAATTCGGCGACAGCCGCGCTTTCGGGATGACGTAGATCTTCCGGCCAGTCATGCCAGTCCGAACCGTGCTTCTCGGCCAGCGCACACCAGATCGCGAAGTCGTCCAGGCTGCGGCCCTGCCGTTCGCGGTAGGCGTCATAGGCCAGCGTTCGGCCCGCCGATCGCTCGACGCGGTACACCACCTCCAGCGCGGATCGTTTGTACTTCCAGACGGCGTCCCGGTCGATGAGGCGCGACTTCTTGGCGCGCGACTGCGCGATCTCGCGGGACTTGCGGATGCGCCCACGGTTGCCGACGTAGGCGAATTCGGGAATCGCTTCCACCCGCAGGTACATCGGGTTGACGAATCGTCGTGAGGTGGGCAGGTACGGCGACGGCTCCATCGGTGCGGTGGGCGCGGCCGCATGCAGCGGATTGACCAGGATGAAGCCCGCGTCGTGCTGAGCCGCCGACCACACGGCCAGATCGGTCAGATCCGTCAAATCGCCGATGCCCCAGGACTTTTCCGAGCGGACACTGTACAACTGCGTGGCCAGACCCCACGAGCGGCCTTTCGGCGGCTCCAGCGACGCGGGGGAGACGACGATGGGCGAGCTGATGTCGGACGACCCCAGCTGGAGATGTAGTTCGTGATATCCCAGTGGTACATCGGCGGGCAATTCGAAGCTGGCTTCGCCGATCAGTCGGCCGTCGAGATCATAAGGGCCCCGGTTGTTTTCGAGCTGACGTAGACCGGTCCGGACCGACCCGTCCTCCAGTCGGATCCACAACCGCACCGAGTCGCCGTGTGTGACGTGCACCCAGAACGGCGACGTCGCCCCGGAGCGTCCCACGATCAACGGCGGCAGTGACCGGGACCAGTAGTCTCGATCGTGCGCTGTCAATGCCGCGCTGCGCCCGTCTTCGGTGATCGCCGACACACCGAGCGCATCGAGCACGCCGGTCAGGGTGGATTCACCGACGGTGATGCGTCGTCCGGTCCAATCGTCGTATTCCGTTGCGACGCCATAGCGTCGCGCCAACTCGACGAGCGACTCTGGGAGATCGGTCATGGCACCATAGTGCCCGTCGTCAGTCGATATCACGCATCAGAAGGTCATCCCATGTGTCTCGGCGGACCACCAGGCGAGCGGTGCCGTCGCGGGCGAACACCACCGGAACGCGGCGCGCGCCGTTGTACTGGTTGGACATCGTGTAGCAATAGGCCCCGGTGACGGGCACCGCGAGCAGATCGCCGACAGCCGGATCGCGCAGCGCGACACCGTCGACGAGCTGGTCGCCGGATTCGCAGTGCCGACCCACGACGCTGACGGTTTCGCCGCCGCCCACCCGGTCGACGATCGTCGCCTCGAACCGCTGGCCGGTGAGTGACACCTCGAGGTTGTCGCCCATTCCGCCGTCGACCGCGACATGGGTGACGACACCGCGTTTGAGGGTCATGACGCGGTACAACGTGCACGCGCTGGCGGCGACCATGCTGCGGCCGGGCTCGACGATGATGCGGCTACCGTCGGGCAGCAGCGCCCTGGCCTGAGCCACCATCACGTCGGCGTACTCGTCGAGGGTCGGTGGGTGCTCGTCATAGGTGTAGCGCACGCCGAGACCCCCGCCGAGGTCGTAGACCTCGAAGGTGCCGAGCTTGGCGATGGGCTCGACCGCCTGCGCAAGTTGTTCGACGTTGAGCAGCTGCGACCCGACGTGGGTGTGCACGCCGTCGAGCCGCATCTTGGCGCTGCGGTCGATCCGCGTGATCGCGGTCCGGGCGTCGTCGGGCATCAGGCCGAACTTCGACCCCGTGTGCCCCGTCGCCTGCGACGCGTGGGTGGCGGCTTTTACGCCGGGGATGACCCGGACCAGGCACGGCTGCTGACGGCCCGCGGGAACGATGCGCTCGAGCCGGTCGATGTCGTCGAAGTTGTCGACGACGACAAGGCCGACACCACGGTCGACGGCGAGTTCGAGTTCCTCGTCGGACTTGGCGTTTCCGTGCAACACAAGACGCGCAGGATCCGCGCCCGCCTTGATGGCCGTCAGGATCTCGCCGCCGCCCGCGACGTCGAGGTGGAGTCCTTCTTCGACCATGACCCGCTGAACGGCGGTGCAGGGGAACGACTTCGATGCGAATGCCACATCGCAGCGCGGCCAGCGACTGCGGAAAGCCGCCAGGTAGTCGCGGGCGCGTTGCCGCAGTGCCTCTTCGGAGACGACGATCGCGGGGGTGCCGAACTGCTCGGCCACATCGTCGAGCCGGCAACCGCCGACCGTGAGCGTTCCGTCACTGTCGGTTCGGGTGCCCGGCGGGAAGAGGCCGATCAGTTCTTCCGCCTGCGCGGTGTCCAGCACGATCCTCAGCCTGCCACCGCACGCGCGAGTGCGAACACACTGCGTCAAAGTCCGCGAAATCTCGCAGTGGCGGCACGGTTGTGGCAGTGATACTATCTGTCTGTAATGATCGATACAGAACGAATCCCGACGAAGAAGCAGCAGCAGGGCGAACAATCCCGCGAGCTGATCCTGGACGCAACGGAGAAGCTGATGGGCACCCGCGGGTATGCGGCGACGTCGATCAGCGACATCCGTAAGGCATGTGGCCTGCCTGCGAGTTCGATCTACTGGCATTTCGGCTCGAAGGACGGCGTGCTCGCGGCGGTCATGGAACGGGGCGCGCAGCGCTTCTTCGCGGCGATCGCGGCTCAGGCCGGCGTCGAGGCCCGACTGGCCGAAGTCGCGAAACAGCAGGCGCAGCACCCCGACTTCCTGCGGCTGTTCCTGCTCCTGTCGTTGGAGCGCAGCGACGATCCCGGGGTCGCCGAGGTGGTGCGCCGAGTCCGCGACAGGGCGATCGCCGATTTCCGCGACGCGATCGGCCAGCTGTTGCCCGCCGGCGTCGCAGCGCCGACGGCCCAGCGCGTCGTCGCCGAACTCGCTGCGGTCGCTGTCGCGCTGTCGGACGGCATCTTCCTGGCCGAACATCTCGAACCCGACACCACCGACGTCGCACGCATGTACCGGCGCCTGTACCAGACGATCACCGCACTGATCCCGATTCTCTTGGAGGAGAAATGACCGCGGCACCGAAGAAGACAGCGATCATCACCGGTGCCAGCGCCGGACTCGGACTGGAGTGCGCCCGCGCGCTGCTGGCGAGCGACCCGTCCTGGCATAGCGTTCTCGCCGTTCGCGATACGGGCCGCGGCGCCGAGGCGGTGCAGCAGATCGGGTATCCCGACCGGTGCACGGTTATCGAGATGGACCTCGCATCACTGAGGTCGGTCCGGCGCTTCGCCGAGAACTTCCGCGGCCGCGGACTTCCGCCGCTGCGCACGATCGTCTGCAATGCCGGCGTTCAGGTGGTGTCGGGCACCGAGCGGACGGCCGACGGCGTGGAGATGACGTTCGGCGTCAACCACCTCGGGCACTTCGCGTTGGTGCAGGACCTGCTCGCCGACCTCGCCCATCCGGCACGCATCGTCGTGGTCAGCAGCGGCACCCACGACCCGGCGAAGTTCACGGGCATGCCGTCACCGCAGTACACGCGCGCCGCCGATCTCGCGTCCGCGGCCGATTCCGCCGAGGGTCGCCGCCGGTACACCACGTCGAAGCTGTGCAATGTGCTCTTCGTCTACGAGCTCGACCGCCGGTTGGGCCAGGGGAGCGGCGGCGTCACCGTCAACGCCTTCGACCCCGGGCTGATGCCGGGTTCCGGGCTCGCCCGCGACTACTCGCCGATCGGGCGGTTCGCATGGCGGTACGTGTTTCCGCTGCTACGCGTTCTTCCGAACGTCAACAGCACCAAGGCATCCGGTGCGCGCCTCGCGGCGCTGGCGGGCGATCCCGAGTTCGACGGCGTCACCGGCGAGTACTTCGAAGGTCAGCGGCCGATCCGATCGTCGGCCGACTCCTATGACCGTGAGATGGCGCTCGATCTGTGGGACACGAGCGAATACCTCGCGATGCAGGCCACCTAGAGCAGCACGATCACCACGATGAGTACCGCGAAACCCGCGGTGGCCCAGCCGATCAAGGCGACTTCGACTCCGGGTTCGGACGTGATGCGGCGTGCCCGCCGCCGCCCGAGCCAGACGACCAGCATCGCCAGCACAGCCCCGACGACCGGCAACACCATGCGGCCTTCGCTCAGTGGTCCCCGGCCCAGCAGCGGGAGCGCTCCCGCCACCAGAAAGCTGAAAGCGCTTCGTTCCCAAGACAGTTGGGTCCGCTCCGCCTGCAGTCCCGGCTTTTCCGGTCGTTGAGTCATGGTGGTGGCCCGGCTACGGCTGGACCGAGATCACGACGATCAACGCGACGGTCAGTACGACGATGGCGCCACCCAGCAGAACCGGCATCCACGATCGGGGTAGTTCGGCTCCCGCACGCATCGCGGCCTGCACAGCCTGCCACCGCCGAACTGCCAACACCGCCAGGACGCCGCCTGCCGTCGTCAGTGCCGTCCCGAGGCCGTGGCGTACGCCGGGGATGGACAGAGCGGGTACCAGCTGCACGACCGCGACACCACCGGCGATAAGTGCGAGCGCCGTGCGGACCCACGCGAGGAATGTGCGCTCGTTGGCGAGGGTGAAGCGATAGTCCAGATCCTGGTCGTCGCCGTCTGCGCCCACGAACAATCAGCCTAGAGTCCGGAATCGGTAGTGTCCGGTAGATGGCGTCCGAACGGCTGGATCAGGCCGGGGCGCCGAATCGCAGAGCCCGCGTCGCGGTCGCGGCGCTGTTTCTCAGCAATGGCGCGCTCTTCGCCAACCTGTTGCCCCGCTATCCCGAGATCAAGGCCGATCTGCACCTGTCGAACGCGGTTTACGGCGCGGCGATCGCGGCATTCTCCGCGGGCGCGTTGGTGGCCGGACTGGCCGCGGCGACGCTGATCCGGCGATACCGGTCGTCACGAGTGGCCGTCGTCGGCACCGTCGGGATCGGGGTCTTCGTCGTCGCCGCGGGCCTGGCGCCCTCGCCGGTGATCCTGGCGGCCGCGCTGTTCGTCGCAGGCGCGTCGGACTCGATCACCGACGTCGCGCAGAACGCGCACGGGCTCCGGCTGCAAAGACGCTACGGCCGGTCGATCATCAATTCCTTGCATGCCGTGTGGGCTGCGGGCGCCATCCTCGGCGGTTTGATGGGCGCGGCGGCGATTGCGCTGCACATTTCGCGCACAACACATTTGGTGTTCGCCGCGGTGGTGTTCTCCGTCGTCGTCGCGATCGCCTACCCGCACCTTCTCAAGGGGTCCGATCACGATGACGATCCGTCGACACGGGCAGGCGACGGATCGGGCGCCGGGTTGGTGGTGTACGCGACGCTGGCCGTACTTGTGGTCATCGCCGTGGCGGGCGCAACGGTCGAGGATGCCGGAAGTAGCTGGGCGACACTGTATCTGCGGGACAGTCTGGGGGCCCCGGGTGCGGTCGCGGTATTCGGCTACGTCGCTCTGGTCGGATTCATGTTCATCGGACGGTTGATCGGGGACCGGCTGGTCGACCGGTTCGGTGAACGCGCCGTGGCACGCGCCGGTGGACTGATCACCGCGGCGGGGATGGGGGCGGCCCTGGCTTTTCCGTCCACGGCGGGCACGATCGCCGGATTCGCGGCCGCCGGTTTCGGCGTGTCCACCCTGATTCCGGCCGCGATGCACCACGCGGATCAGCTGCCCGGTATGCGTCCCGGCAGTGGGCTGACGGTGTTGACATGGCTGATGCGGATCGGCTTCTTCGGCGCACCGTTGCTCGTCGGAGTGGTGGCCGATGCAACGAGCCTGCGGGTCGGACTGCTGTCGGTTCCGATCGCGGGGGTGGTGGTGATCGCACTCTCCGGCGTGCTCAGTGCGAGACGCCGACCATCTCGATCATGAGCACTCCGCCGACGATCAGCGCGATACCGGCGCCCATCATCCACGTCAACGGCTCGGCGAACAGGAAGCGGGCGATGACCGCCACCAACGCGACGCCACATGCCGACCACACGCCGTACGCGATGCCGACCGGCATGCCCAGTCCCAGCGACACCCACAGCAGATAGAACGACACCAGATAGCCGGCGATGATGGGCGCGATCCACGCCTTCTTGCGAAAACCGTCCGAAGCGCGCAGCGCCAACGTGGCGACCACCTCGACGAGGATTGCGCCCGCGAGCGCGAACCACATCACGAATCGGCCGTCTCGGCTCGGTGCGAGCCGAACTCGACGAGCAGCACCCCGGCGATGATCAGCCCGATGCCCGCGGCGATCGGCCAGGTGAAGGGATCACCGAACAGCACGGCGGCGAGCACCGCGGTGGCAGCCGTGCCCAGTGCGCCCCAGATTCCGTAGGCGACCCCGACGGGTACGCCGGCCCGCAGCACCATCGTCAGCAGGAAAAAGGAGACGACGTAGCCGGCGACGACCAGTACGAGCCACGCCGAATGGTCTTGCGACGCTCGCAGCGAGAGCGTCGCCGCGACCTCGGTGAAGATGGCCCCGGCAAGTAGCGCCCACTTTTGCACGTGGACAAACTAGCCGACCGCGCGCTCCACCATCGGCGTCAGTACCTCATGTGCGAAGCGCCGAAGTTCGCCATCGTCGCCGAAGTCAGGATCCGTCGGCGGTAGCGAGATATAGGTGAAGAACAGCCGGGCGAAGACGTCGGCGACCCAACGGACCTGCTGCGACGGCTGCCCGGGTGCGTCCCCGTGGATGTAGTTGGCGATGAACGCCGACCCCATCTTCAACAGCTCCGCCGAATCGATCGGGGCCGGCTCGACGTGGCCGGCGCGGCGCAGCATCGGGTTCTCGCGGGCGAATGTGACCGCCGCGATGAAGGCCTCGGCCACCCCTTCGTGCGGATCGTCGGTGGCGTCGATGGCATCGGCGACCGCGGCGAGGAATCGTTGGGTCTCCCGCCGGACCAGCGCTTCGACCAGATCGTCGCGCCGGGGATACCGGCGGTAGGCCGTCATCCGGGAGACGCCCGCGCGTCGTACCACATCTTCGACTGTAATCCGTTGCAGCCCAACGGCTGCCGCTTCCTGCAGCGCGGCGTCCAGGATGCGCTGGCTGGTCCGGTCGGCCGCTTCGTCGATGCTGCCGCCTGTCTTGCCCATGGACACAGCGCCGCCGACGATCTCGATCAGCTGGGCGTCGATCACTGCGCGGCGGCCTGGGGGAGCAGGGCACCCGCGGCCCGCTCGCGGGCGAGCTGGACATAGCGTGGCGTGCCGAACGCCCACCGCGTCTGCCGCGCATCGAACTGAAGCGCCGGCCCCATCAGGCGGCGGGTGAGCGCGGACGGTCGGTCGTAGCCGATGAGCTCGCGTGCCCACAGTGGCGCCCGGGACATGCCCGCATAGATGGCGAAGCGGTGCAGCCGGCGGTCCACCGGCGCCGGTAGGTCGGGGAAGAACGGTGATGTCATCAGGAAGTCGATGAACTCCCGCGTCTGCGCGTTCACGCTCAGCTTCGGCCGCATGGCCTCGACGTAGTCGTCGAGTTCGGCGGCCGTCGTCGGCACCCAGTCGGCGCCGCCCATCCTGCCGATCACCGCTTGCTCGGCCAGATAGCGGTCCTGTTCTTCCCGCGACAGCGGCCGTTTGGTCTGTTCGTACGTGCGCAGGATCATCCACGGGATGCAGGTGTGTACCCAGCCGATGAGCTCGGGATCCAGCGCCTGGTACGGCGTCCCGTCGGGGCAGG
The DNA here is from genome assembly GCF_052114565.1 of Mycobacterium sp. 2YAF39. Lineage (NCBI taxonomy): Bacteria > Bacillati > Actinomycetota > Actinomycetes > Mycobacteriales > Mycobacteriaceae > Mycobacterium > Mycobacterium sp. 2YAF39. The sequence goes on along the minus strand of NZ_JBFREZ010000012.1, from coordinate 53,709 downwards.
TGCCGTTGACGAACGAGTGCACGTGCTTGACGTGTTCGATGACGCGGTTGGCTGCTTCTGTGTTGCCGAACGTGGTGGTCAGCACATAGCCGAGGGTGGCGCGGGCGCGCTGGAAGGGATCCTCGCGATAGTTGGAGAGGTCCTGGACGCCTGCGACCACGGACGGATGCAGGATCTCCAGCACGATCGCGGGCAGTCCGGCTTGAGAGACGGAGGCCAGGTCGGCGTTGATCTCCCACGAGATGCTGTCCGGCCCCAGCAGGCCGGGATCACCAGGCGGTCCGCCGTAGACCGCCGGATCGTCGTGACGACCGGCGCCTTTCTCGAAGTCCTCGACGATGCGACGCCGAAGTTTTTCGGCGGCGCCTGCCCGTTGCGGTAGGAATGTGACACTCACGCCACCATGTATACCACCCTGCGGCGGCCACGCGTAGCCTGGTTTGGTTGTTTCCACTCGGCTGAAGGAGGCCCATCTGTGACGGCGGAGGCCAACACACGACGCGCCGCGGACGACCAGCCCGTCGTCGATACCGTCCACGGACCCGTCCGCGGTATCGACAACGGAACGATCAAGGCGTGGAAGGGGATCCGTTACGCCGCCGCGCCTGCCGCGGACCTGCGGTGGCGCGCACCCGTTGCGCCCCAGCAGTGGTCGGAACCGGCGGATGCCACGCGGGTGGGACCCGTCTGCCGTCAACCCACGGATCCGAGGATCCCGATCGACCTCGGTGCGCCGCAGGGTGACGACTGCCTCACGTTGAACGTCTGGGCGTCATCGGACACCGAGGCCGGCAACGCCAAACCGGTCATGGTGTGGCTGCACGGGGGCGCCTACATCCTCGGTTCGTCGGCGCAGACGCTGTATCACGGCGGGGTGCTGGCGGGCAGCGGCGACGTGGTGATCGTCACCGTCAACTACCGGTTGGGAGCATTGGGTTTCCTGGACCTCTCGTCGTTGGGCGACGGGTTCGAGACCAACCTCGGCCTGCGCGACGCACTGTTCGCGCTGCAGTGGGTGCGCGACAACATCGCAGGCTTCGGGGGCGACCCGGACCGCGTGACGCTGTTCGGCGAGTCCGCAGGCGCGGGCATGGTGACGACATTGATGGCCAGCCCGGCCGCCGCCGGACTGTTCTGCGCGGCGATCGCCCAGAGTTCCCCTGCCACATCGATTTACGACCGCGAACGCGGCCAACGCACCGCCGAGATGTTCCTCGACGCGCTCGACCTCCGACGCGCCGACGCCCAGCGGCTGACCAGCCTGCCGATCGAGGCGGTCCTGGCCGCCTCGAAGCGGGTCTTCGACGAGGTGCCCGTCCGCACGCCGGGAACACTGGCGTTCGCACCGATCATCGACGGCGACATCGTTCCCGCCCATCCGGTCCGGCTGGCCCGGGAGGGGCGCACCCATCCCGTCCCGCTGATCATCGGCACCAACAAGCACGAGGCCGCGCTGTTCCGCTGGATGAAGTCGCCGTTGATGCCGATCACCCCGAACGCGCTGCGGGCGATGTTCACCGAGATCGCCGCCGAGCAGCCGGCCCTGCAGCTGCCGAGCGAAGTGCAGATCCGGACCGCGTATCGCGGACGCCCCAAGACGATCGGCATGGGTGTGGCCCGCGACATCGGCTTCCGGATGCCGTCGATCTGGTTCGCCGAGGGCCATCGCGATGTCGCGCCGGTCTACCTCTACCGCTTCGACTTCGCGACCCCCATGTTGCGCATGCTGCGCCTCGGCGCCGCCCATGCCACGGAGTTGCCGTACGTGTGGGGCAACCTCGTCGCCGGACCCAAGGATCCGACGTTCAAGCTGGGCGGGCTGAAGGCGGGTAAGGCCGTTTCGGCGCGGTTGCGCGCACGCTGGCTGAACTTCGCGGTGGACGCCGCTCCGTCGGCTCTGGCGGGCGATCCGAAGTGGCGGCCATACCGCAAGGAGGACCGCGCGACGCTCGTGATCGGCGCGGCAGACCAGGTCGTGGACGATCTGGACCGTGATCTGCGGTTGGCCTGGGGCGATGAGGTGCTCAGCTTCCGCTAGGTCGTAAGATTTGCCGCGGAGGTGTCACTGTGGACTGGACACGTGTTTTCGCGGACGTGCTACCGCCGCTGATGCACGACCCGGTGACGTTCGCCATTCCGTTCTTCCTGATCCTGCTGATCATCGAGTGGGTCAGCGCGGGCAAGCTGATGCACGATGAGGCGGAGCGGGCGCCGGCCGGTTCCTACCTGAGGCCCGACGCGTGGGCGAGCATCAAGATGGGCCTGGTCTCGATCGCGACGAGCGGTGTCCTCAACGCGGTCGCGCTGCTGGCGTACGCCGCGCTCTACGTGTACGTCGCGCCGTGGCATCTGCCTGCCACCGCCTGGTACACGTGGGTGATCGCCATCGTCGGTGTCGACGTCCTCTACTACTTCTATCACCGGATCGCGCACCGGGTCCGGTTGATCTGGGCGACTCATCAGGCGCATCACTCCAGCCAGTACTTCAACTTCGCGACGGCGCTGCGCCAGAAGTGGAACATCAGCGGCGACGTGTTCCTGCGGGCGCTGCTGCCGTTGATGGGCGTGCCGCCGTGGATGGTGTTCGCCAGCTTCTCCATCAACCTCGTCTATCAGTTCTGGATCCACACCGAGCGCATCGGAAAACTGTGGCGACCAATCGAATTCATCTTCAACACCCCCTCGCACCACCGTGTTCATCACGGTATGGACCAGCAGTACCTCGACAAGAACTACGGCGGCATCTTCATCGTGTGGGACCGGCTGTTCGGCAGCTTCATGGCCGAGAACGTCCGCCCGAACTACGGGCTGACCAAGCAGGTCGACACGTACAACATCTGGACGTTGCAGACCCACGAGTACGTGTCGATCTTCCGCGACGTCCGGCGCGCACCGCGGTGGCGGGACAAGCTGGGCTACGCGTTCGGTCCGCCCGGTTGGGTGCCCGCGCGACCGCTGGTCGGCGACGACGCCACCAAAGTGCGCGTCTAGAGCCGAGCGAATGAACCTTCGGTGAAGACCGTCTTCGACGCCCCCGTCGACCCAAAGTTGATCGAACGCTCGCTCGCGGCAAGCGCTTTCGGCTCGATGTGGCTGGACATCGCCAGACCCGACTACCCTCCGCTGACCGCACCGCTGACCTGCGACCTACTGGTCGTCGGTGGCGGCTACACCGGACTGTGGACGGCCCTGCACGCCGCCGAGCGCAACCCCGGTCGTCGAATCGTCCTGATCGAGGCGAACCGGATCGGGTGGGCGGCATCGGGACGAAACGGCGGCTTCGTCGACGCCAGCCTCACCCATGGGGCCGAGAACGGAAAGTCGCGCTGGCCCAACGAGTTCGACACGCTCGATGAGATGGGTGTGCAGAACCTCGACGGCATGCAGAACGACATCGAACGCCTCGGGCTCGACGCGGAGTGGCAGCGTACCGGGATGCTCTCGGTCGCCACCGAACCGCATCAGGTCGACTGGTTGCGCCAGGCCGCGGACTCCGGCGAAGGACGCTTTCTCGACACGCAACAGGTGCGCGCGGAGGCGAACTCGCCCACGTACCTGGCGGGCCTGTTCAACCCGGACACGTGCGCCATCGTCCATCCCGCCAAGCTCGCCCTCGAACTCGCGCGTGCCTGCGCGCAAGCGGGCGTGCAGATTTACGAACACACCAACGCCACCGGGCTGGACACGGCAGGGGCCGAGGTGCGCGTGGATACGGCGACGGCCTCCATCACGGCGCGCCAGGCGGTGCTGGCGACGAACGTCTACCCGAGCCTGCTTCGTCGCAACCGACTGCGCATCGTGCCGGTGTACGACTATGTCCTGGCCACCGAGCAGCTCACCGACGCCCAGCTCGAGCGCATCGGGTGGCAGCACCGGCAGGGAATCGGGGACTGCGCCAACCAGTTTCACTACTACCGCCTGACGATGGACAACCGCATCGTGTGGGGCGGGTATGACGCGGTCTACCACTTCGGCCGTAAGGTCGACCCCGCGTACGAGGACCGGCCTGCCACGTATCGCCGCCTCGCGGCGCACTTCTTCGTCACTTTTCCTCAACTCGACGACGTCCGGTTCTCGCACCGCTGGGCGGGGCCCATCGACACCAACACGCGATTCTGTGCGCACTGGGGTCTGGCGGTCGACGACCGGGTCGCGTATGTCAACGGGTTCACCGGCCTCGGGGTGGGGGCGACCAGGTTCGCCGCCGACGTCTGCCTGGACCTTCTCGAGGGCAGACCCACACCTCGCACCGAGTTGGAGATGGTGCGCCGACGCCCGCTGCCGTTCCCGCCCGAGCCTCTCGCCAGCATCGGCATCCAGGCGACGCGATGGTCACTCGATCGTGCCGACCATTCGGCGGGGCGGCGCAATATCTTCCTGCGCACCCTCGACGCGCTGGGTCTCGGCTTCGATTCCTGACAAGCCGACGCGCCGTCCGTTGCAATTTTGTAACGTCGCCGTGATGCGCGCCGATGGGCTACACGAGGGACAACTGTCGTGTAGTTGCTCCTGGTCGGGCGTGGTTATCGGTTCTCTCACTCGACCTGTGGGCCTCGCTATCCGCCGGTAGTCTTTACCCACTTGAGACCCGGGAGGCGACAGTGCGCCGACATTGGTTACGCGTATTCGCGACTGCGGCGGCGCCGCTCGTCGCGCTCGCTCTCCCGGGTACGCCGGTCCAGGCCGACCCCGGCGTCGCGGTGTTTCCCGGCATGCAGATCATCCAGGGGACCAACGCCTGCACGGTGGGATTCGTCGACCCGGGGGCGCGGGTCGCCTACTCCGCCGGCCACTGCCGCGGCGACGGCGCGGTGCTCGACCAGGGCCGCAGAATGGTCGGCCGCCTGGCGTCGTTCCGGGACAACACCCCCAACGGCGCGACCATCGACACCAATCATCAGATCACCGATTGGGAGGTGATCACCCTGGCCCCCGACGTCGCGGTCAACAACATCCTGCCCCGCGGTCTTTCGCTGGTATCCGATCCCAGCGTGGTGCCCGCGACCGGTCTTCCCGTGTGCCATTTCGGTGTGGTCACCGGCGAGAGCTGCGGAAACATCCAGGCCGTGTACAACGGCTGGTTCACGATGGGCAACGGCGTGGTGAGTCAGAAGGGCGACTCCGGTGGGCCGGTCTACTTCGTCGCCCCCGACGGCAGGGCCGTGATCGTCGGAATGTTCAACAGCACCTGGGGGCAGTTCCCCGCCGCGGTTTCGTGGCTGAACATCAGCCAGCAGTCACAACAGGACGTCATCTCCGCGGCGTCGGCCGATATCGGCACGATGAACGCGCCGACGCCCTAGCGCTGCAGTTCGAACACCGGGATTGACGCAGAGGCAGCGCTGAGTTCAGCGTCCGATGACTCGGGTGTGAGGCCGCCGACATGTCCCTTGACCTCCCAGAACCAACGGTCCAGATAGCGCTGCAGCAGCTCCGGCTTCTCGACGTCGGCCACCTCACTGATACGCACCTCGCTGCTACGCCACCGCGGACCCATCTCGATCGAGCCTGCCGCCCGCGCGTTGCGGACCCACTGAGTGTTGCCGCGGGGTGACACCAGGTACTCGCGGCCGTCGACGGTCAACAGATTGACCACGACGCCGCGCCGCTTTCCGCTCTTTCGGCCCCGTACGCGAATCGCCACGGTGCCCGCGATGCTGATGCCCGCCTCGGCGAGCAGGCGGAACAGCTCGTTGAAGGTTCGGGCGGCGGGGGTGGGCTGGTCATAGTGCACGGTCATCACGTCCTCCTGGTTTTGAGAGCGGTGCTCTCATTTGAGAGTGCCACGCGGCCTCCGGGAAATCAAGAGCAGTGATCTCGTTTCGTGCGACACTGGGCGATATGGGCAAGCGGCAGGACACTCGCGACAGAATCGAGCGCCGGATCGTCGAGCTCGGTCGGCGTCACCTGGTCACCGAGGGCGCGGCCGGGCTGTCGCTGCGCGCGATCGCCCGTGACCTCGGCATGGTGTCGTCGGCCGTCTACCGGTATGTGGCCAGCCGGGACGAGCTGCTGACCTTGCTGCTCATCGACGCCTATTCGGAGCTGGCCGATGCCGTCGACGAGGCGCGCAAGGCGCGCAACGCGCGTGCGTCCGGGGTGTCATGGCGCGATCGCATGCGCGCCATGGCGCTGGCGGCCCGGGTTTGGGCGGTCGATCATCCCGCGAGTTGGGCGCTGCTCTACGGCAGCCCGGTGCCGGGTTACCGCGCGCCTGCAGAGCGAACCGTCGGCCCGGGCACCCGGGTGGTGGGTGCGCTGTTCGACGCCGTGGCCGACGGGATGGCGGCCGGGGAGATATCGACAACCGAAGTTGCTGTGACACAACCGTTGTCGTCGGATTTCGACGGATTGCGAGAGGAGTTCGGCTTCCCGGGCGACGACTCCGCGGTCGCCAAGTGCTTTCTGCTGTGGGCGGGCCTGATCGGAGCGATCAGCCTGGAGGTGTTCGGCCAGTACGGGGCGGACACCCTCACCGACCCCGCCGCGGCCTTCGAGCTCCAGGTGAACCTGCTGATCGAGATGTTGACCAAATAATTCAACCTTGACTTATATAAGTCAGTACTTTAATTTAGGTATGTGCACGCGTTCGACGTATTGGGAGATCCGGTGCGACGGCGCATTCTCGAACTGCTCGCCGGGGGCGAGCTGTCGGCCGGTGCCATCGGAGCGCAGATCAAGGACGAGTTCGCGATAAGCCAGCCGGCGGTGTCTCAACACCTGAAGGTGCTGCGAGACAACGGCTTCACCTCGGTACGCCCGGACGGCCAGCGCAGGCTCTACGCGGTCAACGGCACCGCGTTGCGCGATGTCGACGAGTGGCTTGAGGGTTTCCGCCGCTTCTGGTCGCCGCGGCTGGATGCGCTGGCGACCGAGATCGCACGGGGTAAACGACACCGCAGAAACCAAGGAAGGCAGCATGACTGAGGTCGATGTCGAGCATCAGATCAAAGCCGTCGAGCGCAAGGTGGGAACGCGCCTCATCGACGCCAAGGAGGCGCATGTCGTCACCATCAGCCAGTCCTATGACACCGACCAGGAAGACCTCTGGGACGCCGTCACCAGCATCGAGCGCATTCCCCGGTGGTTGATGCCGATTACCGGTGACCTGAGGGTCGGCGGCTCCTACCAGCTGGAAGGACAGGCCGGGGGAACCGTCCTGACGTGCGATCCGCCGAAGGGCTTCACTGCCACATGGGAATTCGGCGGCGGCGTCAGCTGGATCGATGTCAGCGTCATCGCCGACGGCCCCGACCGGGCGCGTTTGGTCATCGAGCACATCGCCCACGTCGACGACCACTGGGACCAGTTCGGACCGGGCGCGGTCGGAATGGGGTGGGATTCGATGGTGCTCGGGCTTGCGATCCACCTGAACACCGGCGAGGCCGTCGACCCGTCGTTCGGTCAGCAGTGGATCGTCACCGAAGACGGCCGCCGCTTCCTCGCGCTGTCGGGTGCGGCGTGGTGCACCGCCAATGTCGCGTCCGGAACGGACCCCGCGGCGGCGAGCGGGATGGCCGAGCGATGCCTGAAGGCCTACCTCGGCGAGGAATGAAACTAGAACACGTTCTAGCCATCCGAAGCGGCCGGGGATATCCTCGACGCGATGCATGCCCAGACACCTGTCCAGATTGCGTGGGTGACGCGGGACCTCGACGCCACCGAGAAGGCGCTGACCACACTGTTGGGCGCCAAGAAGTGGGTGCGGATACCCGACGTCCACTTCGCGCCCGACACGTGCACCTACCGTGGCCGGCCCGCCGACTTCACCGCGCACATCTCCTTCAGCTACGCGGGTGACACCCAGCTGGAATTGATCGCCCCGGTCAGCGGTGGCGAGAGCGTGTACTCGGAATTCCTCGACACGGTCGGGCCGGGACTGCACCACGTCTGTATCGAGGCACCGGACTCCGCGGCGTTCGACACCGCTCTGCGTGAGGCGGAAGGCAACGGCACACCCGTCGTGCAGCAGGGGGTCATGCCCGGCGGTATGCATTTTGCCTACCTGTCGGCCGCCGACGCCGGTGTGCCCTACATCGAGGTTGCGGTGATCCCCGACGAAATCAAGTCCTTCTTCGACTACGTGAAACAGGAGCAACAGTGAGCGGTCTCGACATTCCGGACACCGTCAACGCGGCCGATGTTCAGTCCTGGTCCGACGAGGTCGACGTCCTGGTGATCGGCTTCGGTATCGCGGGCGGCTGTGCGGCAGTGAGCGCGGCGACGGCCGGAGCCAACGTCATGGTGCTGGAGAAGGCGGCTGCGGCGGGCGGCACCAGCGCGATGGCGGGTGGCCACTTCTATCTCGGCGGCGGCACCGCGGTGCAGCAGGCCACCGATCATGAGGACAGCGCCGACGAGATGTACAAGTACCTTGTCGCGGTGTCGGCGGACCCCGACCTCGACAAGATTCGGCTCTACTGCGATGAAAGCGTGGAGCACTTCGATTGGCTTGAGGCGCTTGGCTTTCAGTTCGAACGCAGCTTCTGGAAGGGCAAGGTGGTGGTCCCGCCCGGCACGGAGGGGCTGTCCTACACCGGCAACGAGAAGGTGTGGCCGTATTGCGAGCAGGCCAAGCCCGCGCCGCGCGGTCATTCGGTGCCGGTGCCAGGGGAGCTGGGCGGCGCGTCCATGGTCATCGACCTGCTGGTGAAGCGTGCCACCGATCAGGGCGTGCAGGTCCGGTACGAGACCGGGGTGACCAATCTCGTTGTCGACGGCGACGGCCAGGACAGGAAAGTGGTCGGAGTCCAGTGGAAGCACTTCACCGAGAGCGGTGCGATCAAGGCCAAGTCGGTCGTCATCGCCGCGGGGGGCTTCGCGATGAACGCGGGAATGGTCGCCGAGCACACGCCTGCCTTGGCCCAGAAGCGGAAAACCAAACACCACGGTGAGGTCGAGCCCTACATTCTGGGCAACCCACACGACGACGGGCTCGGCATCGGTCTCGGGGTATCGGCGGGGGGCGTGGCGCAGAACCTCGACGGGCTGTTCATCACCGCGGCCGCCTATCCGCCCGAGATTCTGTTGACGGGCGTCATCGTCAACAACCAGGGACAGCGGTTCGTCACAGAGGACTCCTACCATTCGCGTACCTCGGCTTACGTGTTGGAGCAGCCAGATCAGCAGGCCTACCTCATCGTTGACGAGGCGCATATGCAGATGCCCGAAATGCCGCTGATCAAGTTCATCGACGGCTTCGAGACGGTCGCGGAAATGGAAGCGGCCCTTGGCATTCCCGCGGGCAAGCTTGCCGCCACCCTCGACCGGTACAACGAGAACGCCGCCCGCGGCGAGGACCCCGACTTCCACAAGCAACCGGAATACGTTGCTGCACAGGACAACGGCCCGTGGGCGGCATTCGACCTGTCACTGGGCGTCGCGATGTACTCGGGATTCACCATGGGCGGCCTCGACGTCTCCATCGACGGGCAGGTGCTGCGCGAGGACGGCGGCGCCATCGAAGGCCTCTACGCCGCGGGCGCGTGCGCGTCGAACATCGCACAGGACGGCAAGGGCTACGCCAGCGGCACGCAGCTGGGCGAGGGCTCGTTCTTCGGCAGACGCGCGGGTAGCCGCGCCGCGCAGGCCTAGACCGGCACGGGTTGTTCGCCCACCCGGCCGAACCGCCATTCGCCGTCGCCGAGCAGCTCGAGTTCGTGGGTGTGGTGCTGCTCGACGGCCTTGCGATGGCTGACGCTGACCAGGATGGTGTTGGGCAGCTCGGTCCGAATGAGGTTGTACACCAGGAATTCCAGACCTTCGTCGAGCGCCGAGGTGGCCTCGTCGAGGAACACGGCCTTCGGCTCGGTCAACAGGATGCGGGCGAACGCGATTCGCTGCTGCTCGCCCGGGGAGAGAACCTTCGCCCAGTCCTGGACTTCGTCGAGACGGTCGACCAGATGGGGCAGCGCCACCTTCTCCAGCGTGCGCTTCAGCGTCGCGTCGTCGATGTCGCCTTCGGTGTTCGGATAGCTGACGACGGCGCGCAGATTCCCGAGGGGAACGTAGGGCATCTGGGACAGGAACATCGTCTCGTTCGGTCCGCACGGCCTGGTCAACGTTCCCGTGGTGAACGGCCACAACTCCGCGAGGCTGCGCAGCAGCGTGGTCTTACCCGCACCCGATTCCCCTGTCACGACCATCGTGTCGCCGACTTCGAGACGCAGGTCGAGCGGGTTGACGAGTTGTTTCCCGTCGGGCGTTCGAACCTCGATGCCCGCCAGTTCCACCGTGCCGTCCTTGCAGGGCGTCGTCGTGATCTCGGGTAGCGCTCTGCCCTCTTCGTTCGCGGTGAGCAGGCCGTCGAGGCGGATGATGGACGCGCGATATCCGGCGAACGAGTCGTACGCGTTGCGGAAGAAGGACAGTCCGTCTTCGATGCTGCCGAACGCCGCGGCCGACTGACTCATGGCGCCAAGGGTGATCTCGCCGTTGAAGAACCGCGGAAACTGGAACAGGTACGGCGGCACGACGATGATCTGACTCATCGAAAGGTTCCAGCCGTAGAAGCCCATCATCCTGTTGATCCACCGCTTGTAGTTGTCGACGATGGGTGCGAAGAGCTTGCGCAACCCCGTGCGCTCGGCGATCTCGCCGCGGTAGAACGCGACGGCCTCCGACGCATCCCGCAGCCGCACCAGCGCATAGCGGAACGCAGCGTTGAACTTCTCGTTCCGGAACGACAGCCAGATGATCGGCCGGCCGACCCAGAACGCGATGACCGACGCAAACAGCACGTAGGTCAACAGGATCCAGAACATGGCCTTGGGGAGCGCATAGTCGACGAACGGAAGCGTGAGCGTGCCTGACAGGCTCCACAGAATCGCGGTGAACGAAATCATCGAGGCGATGGCGTTGACGGAGCCGAACAGCAGCGTCGCGGTGGACGTGTTCGCAGGGGTATTGGGGAGTCCGCCGACGCCCGCGGTGAAGATGTCGATGTCGTACTGGATGCGCTGATCGGGGTTGTCGATCGTGTCGTCGATGAAACGGCCGCGGTAGTAGGCCTTTCCTTCCAGCCAGTCGCCCGTCATCCGATCGGTGAGCCAAGCGCGCCAGGCCAGCATGAACCGCTGCGTGATGAACAGGTCGAGCATGATCCGTCCGACGTGCATGCAGGCCAGCACCGAGAAGACGATCATCGACAGGTAGAAGCCGTCGCGACCGGAATTCCGCACGGCGTCGTCGCCTCCGGCAAGTCCCGATGCCACGACCTGGAAGCTGGTCATCATGTCGTTGCCCTGGAACGTGAAGAGCACCGAAAGCCGAACGCCGAACACCACCGACAGCAGGATCGCGGCGAGCCACAGCCACACCCTGACGCTTTCCGGGCCTTTGAAGTAGTCGCCGGTGATACGCCAGAACTGCCTGCCCCACACCGTGTACTTGGCGATCAGCACACAGATCACCAGCGTCGCGACCGCAGCGATCAACCATGCCTGGCCGATCCACTTCAGCGATGTGAGGAGCTCATGCCCCCAGTCCAACGTCGGGGTGAACATTGCCTCTTCCACTGTGGCAACCTACCGCGCCCGCCTGTTACGAGCGTGCCAGTGGTCTCAACTCTGCGCGGCGACTCCCGGACGCGAGCGGCGCGGTCAGCCGAACGTCGCACGCAGGTGGGCGGCCAGGCGGTCGACATCGGCGTGTGCGCCTGCGAATCCGAGATAACCGTCGGGCCGGACGACGAACGCTGTCCTGCGGTCGGCGGAGTACGCACCGGCGAATGCCGAATCCGCGTCGCGGATGAGCGGCAGCACAGTGCTCGCGACGTCGGCGGAAGGCGCGGCGACCAGGTAGACGGTCAAATGGCCGCCCGCGACCGCGGCCGCGGCATCGGCGGCCCGCTCGTAGTCCTCGACGTCGGCGGGCCCCGCTGTGCCGTCGGCGTACAGCAGCAGGGTGTGGCCCGGGCCGAACAACGTGAACAACCGCAGCGGTGCGGTGACGGCGGCGCGGGTCAGGCCGGTCGCATCGGGTGCGCGCCCACCCGCCGGGCCGGCCACGATGGGACTGTCGGCGTAGTCGATCAGCAACTGCGCCTCGCGGCGGATGACGTAGTCGACATCGGTGGAATCGGCGCCGATACCCTCACGCGCGCTTCGTACGGTGCGGCCGACGACCTCCTCGCCGACGGGTCGCCGTTCGGCGTCATAGCTGTCGAGCAGATCCGGCGCCGCGTCTCCTGACACTGCGAGCGCGAGCTTCCACGCGAGGTTGTGGGCGTCCTGGATGCCGGTGTTCATCCCCTGGGCGCCGGTCGGCGGGTGGATGTGCGCGGCGTCGCCCGCGACGAACACCCGGCCCCGGCCGTACGCGTCGACGATGCGGTGGCTGATCCGAAAGACGGAGGACCAGCGCAGGTTTCGCGCCGTCGTCGGCTCGGGCGACAGCCGGTCCAGCACCGCCTGGATGTGGTGCAGTTCGGGTTTGCGGTCACCCTCGAACCCGTGCGCGACCCCTTGCGTCGCCGCAGCGGAGAGCTCGGCGGGGACGAGCATCGACATCCGGTACCGACCGCGACCGGGCAGCGGGATGCAGACCAGGAGGTCGTCGATCGCGCCGTCGGTCTGGTGCATTGCACGGATGGCGTAGCCGCGGGGCAGCGACCAATCCACCTCGACATCGCCGAGCATGTACTGCTCCTCGAACGCCGCACCCTCGAACGTCAGGCCAAGGGCTTTGCGCACGGCGCTGTGCGCGCCGTCGGCCCCGATGAGGTAGCTCGCCTGCACCGTCTGCTCGCCACCGTCGCCGACCAGGGTGGCGAGCACACCGTCGGCGTCCTGCTCGAATCCGGTGACGCGCAGGCCACGTTCGACGTGCACGCCGCGCAGGGCCAGTTCGTCGCGCAGGATCTGCTCGGTGGCGTACTGCGGGATGGCGATGAAGCCGAAGGGCACGTCGCAGGGGATGGTGAATTCGACCTGACCGACGGTCTGGCCGTTGACGTAGACGATCTGGCCGTACATCTGGGTTGCGGCGTCCAGGATGCGCGACAGCAGACCCATCGACTCGAAGACTTCGAGCGTACGTGGTTGCACACCAACGGCTTTCGCGTACTGAGGAGGTTCTGAGAGCGGATCGACGACGCGGCACTCGATACCGCGCCGGGTCAGTTCGATGGCGGCGGTGAGGCCGATGGGTCCGCCGCCGGCGATGAGTACTTGCGTCTGCGTGGTGTTCGACACGCGCTGATTATGCTGCCCCCATGAGCATTGACGCTCCATCGGCCGATTCGACGGTCAACGCCGGACACCTGATCGCCCGGCGGCTACGCGCCAGCGGGATCGACACGATCTTCACGCTGTCCGGTGGCCACCTGTTCTCGATATACGACGGCTGTCAGGCAGAGAACGTCCGGTTGATCGACACCCGGCACGAGCAGACCGCGGCGTTCGCGGCCGAGGGCTGGTCGAAGGTCACCCGGGTGCCGGGCGTCGCGGCGCTGACCGCCGGACCCGGCGTCACCAACGGGATGAGCGCGATGGCCGCCGCGGCGCAGAACCAGTCGCCGCTGGTGGTGCTCGGTGGTCGGGCGCCCGCAATGCGCTGGGGGCAGGGGTCGCTGCAGGAGATCGACCATGTTCCGTTCGTGGCGCCGCTGACCAGGTTCGCGGCGACCGCGCAGTCGCCCGATGAGGTCGGATCGCTGATCGACGATGCGCTGCGGGCCGCGGCGGGCGCGGGCGGGCGGCCGACGGGGGTGTCGTTCGTCGACTTCCCGATGGACTACGTCTTCGGGCAGGCCCATGACAACGGCGGACCCGGCGCGCTGGCAGGTCTGTCCGAAGACGTAGTCCAGCCGGATGGCAACGCGGTGGACGCGGCCGTGCGCCTGCTCTCCGGTGCGCAGCGGCCCGTCATCATGGCGGGTACCAACGTGTGGTGGGGCCACGGCGAAACCGCCCTGCTCCGTCTGGCTGACGAGCTGCGCATCCCGGTGCTGATGAACGGTATGGCGCGGGGAACGGTGCCCGCCGACCACGACCTCGCGTTCTCCCGTGCACGGTCGAAAGCATTGGGAGAGGCCGACGTGGCGGTGGTGATCGGTGTTCCGATGGACTTCCGGCTCGGTTTCGGTGGCGTGTTCGGTGCCGAGACCAAGCTCATCGTGGCCGACCGGGTCCAGCCCGAACGACCCCATCCCCGCGCGGTCGCCGCCCAGTTGTACGGGGATCTGACGACCATTTTGTCGGCGCTGGCCCACGCGACACCGTCCGATCACGAGGCCTGGATCGCCGACCTGCGCAGCACCGAAACCACCTCACGCGCGGGAGAGGCGGCCGAACTGGCCGATGACCGTACGCCGCTGCATCCGATGCGGGTCTACGCCGAGGTGAGCGCACTGCTCGACCGGGATGCGATCGTCGTCATCGACGCCGGTGATTTCGGTTCCTACGCAGGCCGGGTGATCGACAGCTACGTGCCGGGTGCATGGCTGGACAGCGGCCCGTTCGGGTGTCTGGGCTCGGGACCGGGATACGCACTGGCCGCCAAGCTGGCGCGACCCGACCGACAGGTCGTGCTCCTCCAGGGCGACGGTGCGTTCGGCTTCTCCGGCATGGAGTGGGACACGTTGGTGCGCCACGGCGTCCATGTGGTGTCGGTGATCGGGAACAACGGGATCTGGGGTCTGGAGAAGCACCCCATGGAGGCGTTGTACGGCTACTCGGTGGTCGCGGAGCTTCGGCCCGGCACCCGCTACGACGAGGTCGTCACCGCACTGGGCGGCCACGGCGAATTGGCGGCGACACCTGCGGATCTGCGGCCCGCACTCGATCGGGCGTTCTCCGCCGGACTGCCTGCGGTGGTGAACGCACTGACCGATCCGACGGTGGCCTACCCGCGTCGCTCCAACCTCGCCTGAGGCGTCCCGGCCCGGCGAAATTCACTCGACGCATCGCGCCGCGGGCGCACATGCTGGACGCGTGGAGGTAAGGCTGCATGATTCCGTCGACGAGTTCCGCGCACTCGCGGAGCCGCTGTATCGCCGCGACCCCATCGCTCACACCATCGAACTGACACTGCTGGGCGGCGACAACTTTTCTGACGACGCGCTGCTGCTGACGGTCTCGCGCGACGGTGAACTGGTAGGCGCGGCCATGCAGACACCGCCATACCCGTTGGTGTGCAACGGGATTCCCGCCGATGCCCTCGACTCTGTCGCCGCCTGCCTCGTCGACCGTCGGCCCGAACTGCCTGGCGTCCGCGGCGTACGCGCGACCGCGCTGCGCTTCGCCCAAGCGTGGCAGGGCCTCACCGGACAGACCACGACCGTCGACACCGAGGAGCGGCTCTATCGGCTCGGAACGCTGCACCCACCTGCGGACGTCCGCGGATCTCACCGGCTCGCCATCGCCGAGGACCAGGATCTGCTCGTCGACTGGGTGGGGCGCTTCTTCGCTGAAAGCTTCAGCCGGGTCCCGAACCACGGCGGTGCCGAGTTCGTCGCCGCCGCCGACTGCAAAGGCGACCGCTTCACACTGTGGACCGTCGACGACGTTCCCGTGAGCATGGCGATGCTCCGCGCCCCCGCGGCCGGTGTATCGCGGATCGGGCCGGTCTTCACGCCGACGGGATGCCGGGGCAACGGCTACGGTTCGGCTGTCACCGCCGCCGCCACCCAATTGGCACACCGCAGCGGCACCGCCGATGTCGTGTTGTTCGCCGATCTCGCCAACCAGGTATCCAACGCCATCTATCAGCGGATCGGCTTCGAAGCGGTCTCCGACTCCGTGCGCATCGAGTTCAGCCGCTGAGCGTGCGCGGGACGCGCACACGGGCCGCGTACCGTAAAGCTGTGGCGAAGACCAAGACCCGCACCTCAGGTGGTGTCAGCAATCGGTTCTGGCGGCTGCTCGGAGCGAGCACCGACAGAGATCAGGCCTCCTCGATGGCCCAGGTTCGCACCTCGTCGGAGTTCGACGAGAAGGCGGCCGACCTCGACGACGAGAAACTGCTCAAGGCCGCCAAGCTGCTGAACCTGGACGATCTCGCCGATTCCGCCGACATCCCGCAGTTCCTGGCGATCGCGCGGGAGGCATCCGCAAGGGCCACCACGCTGCGACCGTTCGACGTGCAGCTTCAGGCGGCCTTGCGGATGCTCGCCGGCGACGTCGTCGAGATGGCCACCGGTGAAGGCAAGACGTTGTCGGGTGCGATCGCCGCGGCAGGCTATGCAATCGGCGGCCGCCGCGTGCACGTCATCACCATCAACGACTACCTCGCCCGCCGCGACGCCGAATGGATGGGCCCGCTGATCGAAGCGCTCGGCCTGACCGTGGGGTGGGTCACCGCCGATTCGACGGCCGAGGAGCGGCGCAAGGCATACAAATGCGACGTCACCTACGGTTCTGTCAACGAGATCGGCTTCGACGTCCTGCGCGACCAGCTGGTCACCGACGTGAACGATCTGGTGTCTCCGAACCCCGATGTGGCACTGATCGACGAGGCCGACTCGGTGCTCGTCGACGAAGCGCTGGTGCCGCTGGTGCTGGCAGGCACCAGCCATCGGGAAACGCCGAAGGTCGAACTCATCCGGCTCGTCGGCGAACTCATCGCGGACAAGGACTACGAGACCGACTCCGACAGCCGCAACGTGCACCTCACCGAGACCGGCGCCCAGAAGCTCGAGGCCAAGCTCGGCGGCATCAACCTGTATTCCGAGGAAAACGTCGGCTCGACCCTGACCGAGGTCAACGTCGCACTGCATGCGCACGTTCTGCTCCAGCGCGATGTGCACTACATAGTTCGTGACGACGCGGTGCATCTCATCAACTCGTCCCGCGGCCGCATCGCGCAGTTGCAGCGGTGGCCCGACGGCCTTCAGGCCGCCGTGGAGGCCAAGGAGGGTATCGAGACGACCGAGACCGGCGAGGTGCTCGACACGATCACGGTGCAGGCGCTCATCGACCGGTACCCGACGGTGTGCGGGATGACCGGCACCGCCCTGGCCGCGGGCGAGCAGCTGCGCCAGTTCTACCGCCTCGGTGTGTCCCCAATCCCGCCGAATACTCCCAACATTCGCGAGGACGAAGAGGACCGGGTGTACGTCACCGCGGCTGCCAAGGCCGACGCGATCGTCGAGCACATCGCCGAGGTGCACGGGACCCGCCAGCCGGTGCTCGTCGGCACCCGCGATGTCGCCGAGTCCGAGGACCTGCACGAGCGGCTGGTCAAGGTCGGGATACCGGCCGTCGTGCTCAACGCGAAGAACGACGAGGAGGAAGCCGCCGTCATCGCCGAGGCGGGAGCGCTGGGATCGGTGACGGTATCCACTCAGATGGCCGGCCGCGGCACCGACATCCGGCTCGGCGGATCCGACGAAGCCGACCACGACGAAGTCGCCGAACTCGGCGGGCTGCACGTCATCGGCACCGGCCGCCACAACACCGAGCGGCTGGACAATCAGTTGCGCGGGCGCGCAGGACGCCAGGGTGACCCCGGATCGTCGGTGTTCTTCTCCAGCTGGGAGGACGACGTCGTCGCCGCGCACCTCGATGCGACCAAGCTGCCGATGCAGACCGACGAAGACGGCCGCATCGTCAACGCGAAGGCGGCCAGCCAGCTCGACCACGCGCAGCGCATCGCCGAAGGGCGGATGCTCGACATCCACGCCAACAACTGGCGCTACAACCAGCTGATCGCGCAGCAGCGCGCGATTCTGGTGGATCGCCGCGACACCCTGCTGCGCAGGCCGACCGCACGCGACGAGCTGCGGGAGCTGTCGCCGGAGCGCTATGACGCGTTGGTGGAAGAGGTCGGTGAGGAGAAGCTCGAGAAGATCTGCCGCCTGATCATGCTGTACCACCTGGACCGCGCCTGGACCGATCACCTGGCCTACCTGGCCGACATCCGGGAGAGCATCCACCTGCGGGCGCTCGGTCGGCAGAATCCACTGGACGAATTCCACCGGATGGCCGTGGATGCGTTCGCCTCGCTGGCCGCCGACGCGATCGAGGCCGCGCAGCAGACCTTCGACACCGCGCCGTCCATCGAGGACGAGCCCGGTGTCGACCTGTCCAAGCTCGCGCGGCCGACCTCGACGTGGACGTACATGGTCCACGACAATCCGCTCGCCGACGACACAATGTCGGCGCTGAGCCTGCCCGGGGTATTCCGCTAGGTTCTACCCATGGAGGAGCCGCTGGACCGGGGACATCAGGCAGCGGCCGCGCAACCCGAGCCGCGCGACCGGGTGTTCACGGTGCCCAACGCGCTCAGCGCGCTGCGCCTGGTGCTGGTGCCTGTCTTCCTCTGGCTGCTGCTGGTGGTGCACGAGAATGCCTGGGCGGTCGGCGTGCTCATGTTCAGCGGATTCTCCGACTGGGCCGACGGCAAGATCGCGCGGCTGGTCGACAACCAGTCGTCCAAACTCGGCGCGCTGCTGGATCCGGCCGTCGACCGCATCTACATGGTCGCCATCCCCATCGCCATGGCGATCCACGGCTCGATCCCGTGGTGGATCGTGCTGACCCTGCTCGGACGCGACGTCGTGCTGGCCGCCACGCTGCCGCTCCTGCGCAGTCGCGGGCTGACGGCGCTGCCGGTCACGTACATCGGTAAGGCGGCGACGTTCGCGCTGATGTCCGGACTTCCGCTGGTCCTGCTCGGCCAGTGGGACGCGTTGTGGAGTCGGGTGATCCTCGCGTGCGGCTGGGCGTTCGTGATCTGGGGCCTTGCGATGTACCTGTGGTCGGGTGTGCTGTATCTGATCCAGGTCGGGATGGTGATGCGTCGCATGCCCAAGGTGGGGCGCTGAGGAGATGACGCACCTCGGCGGCTATGACCCGGAAGCCGGACGCAGCGCCCACCAGGCGCGCAGGCCGACGCTGATCCCGGTGCCGTCGCTGTTGGCATCCCTGCTGTCGGACCACCTCGATCCGGGCTACCAGGCGGCGGCCGACGCGAAACAGCAGGGAAAGCAGCGCAGGTCGTGGCAGTCGTGGGCCTGGCAGATCGCAGGGGCCGTGCTGATCGCGTTGGTGTTCGTGACCGCGGTGGCCCAGGCCCGGTCGACCGCGCCCGGCGTGCGCGAGTCGCAACAGGTGCTCTCCGGCAGCGTGCGCTCCGCCGAGGCCGAGGTGGCCGATTCCTCCGGACGGCGCGACGCGCTGGCATCCGAGGTGGACACCGAACGACGCCAGCGGCTGGAAGGCGACGCACGCGGCCGAATCCTGCTCGGCCAGCTCGACGAGTCGAATCTCGCCGCGGCGGCCACGGCTGTGATCGGCCCGGGTCTGGAGATCACCTTCACGGATCCGGGCATGACCGAGGACCTCACCGACGTGTCCAAGGAGCGCGTTCCCGGCAGCCAGCAGGTCATTCTGGACCGCGATCTGC
Source organism: Mycobacterium sp. 2YAF39 (assembly GCF_052114565.1). Taxonomy (NCBI): domain Bacteria; kingdom Bacillati; phylum Actinomycetota; class Actinomycetes; order Mycobacteriales; family Mycobacteriaceae; genus Mycobacterium; species Mycobacterium sp. 2YAF39. The sequence goes on along the minus strand of NZ_JBFREZ010000012.1, from coordinate 34,362 downwards.
AACAGGTGGTCAACTCGCTGTGGGTCAGCGGCGCCGAGGCGATCTCGGTGGGCGGGGTCCGGATCGGACCGAACGTGACGATCCGGCAGGCAGGAGGGGGCATCCTGGTCGACAATCAACCGATCAGCAGCCCATACGTCATTCTCGCGCTCGGACCGCCGCACTCGATGCAGGACGTCTTCGAGCGCAGTCCCGGAATGCAGCGCCTGCGGCTCCTGGAGGCCTCATATGGTGTGGGAGTCAGCGTGAGCACATCCGAGGCACTCACCCTGCCGGCGACGCCGGTTCGGGATGTCAACTTCGCCAAGGAGATTGGGCCGTGACCAACAGATTGACCAATAGATGAAGTCAGACACGTGATCGGGATCGTCGCACTCGTCATCGGCATCGTGCTGGGGTTGGTATTCCACCCGGAGGTGCCGGAGTTCGTTCAGCCCTACCTTCCCATCGCCGTCGTCGCCGCGCTCGACGCCGTGTTCGGTGGTCTGCGGGCCTACCTGGAACGCATCTTCGACTCGAAGGTGTTCGTGGTGTCCTTCGTGTTCAACGTGTTGGTCGCCGCGCTCATCGTCTACCTCGGAGATCAGCTCGGCGTCGGCACGCAATTGTCGACCGCCATCATCGTGGTGCTCGGCATCCGGATCTTCGGAAACGCAGCTGCCTTGCGGCGCAGACTGTTCGGCGCGTGACGTAGGCGATGAGCGACGAGTCGCCGCAGGACAAGGCCGGGCCTGATCAGCACGGCCGACACGAACTGCCGCCCGATGCGCCCCCACCCGAGATCGGCGACGTGCACGGCGGTGGTGTCGCCGGAATCGTGAAGCGTGGCCGGTCGCAGATCGTGTTCGGCGCGCTGGCGGTGCTGTTGTGTGTGCTGTTGGGCCTCGCGATCATCACGCAGGTGCGCCAGACCGAATCGGGCGATTCGCTGGAGACCGCCCGCCCCGCCGATCTGCTGGTCCTGCTGGATTCGCTGCAGCAGCGCGAGGCGGCGCTGAACACCGAGGTGGCCGACCTGCAGCGCACGCTCGCGCAGCTCCAAGCGTCGGGGACCAGCGATCAGACGGCGATCGAGAACGCGCAGGCACGGCTGGCGGCACTGTCGATTCTGATCGGTACGGTGCCTGCGACCGGCCCGGGTGTGAAGCTGACCGTCACCGACACCACCCCGGGCGTACCGGCCGAGACCATGCTCGACGTGATCAATGAGCTGCGTAACGCCGGGGCCGAGGCCATGGAGATCAGCGGCGGAGGATCGGCCGTGCGGGTGGGACTCGACACCTGGGTCGCCGGTGCCCCCGGCGCGCTGATCGCCGACAGTGTGACTCTGAACCCGCCGTATTCGGTTCTGGCGATTGGTGATCCGCCGACGCTCGCCGCGGCGATGAACATTCCCGGCGGCGCGATGGACAGCGTCGAGCGGGTCGGCGGCACGATGGAGGTGGCGCAGTCCGATCGCGTGGACGTCACCGCCTTGCGGCAACCGAAACCTCGCCAATACGCTCAGCCAGTCAAGTGAGATGTGCGCAGTGAGCAACGAACGAGGAGCGCCGTGAGCGAAATCCCAGCCGACCTGTATTACACCGAAGAGCACGAGTGGGTACAGCGCACCGGCGATGACACCGTCCGCGTCGGTATCACCGATTACGCACAGTCCGCGCTGGGCGACGTCGTTTTCGTCCAGTTGCCCGACGTCGGCGCCGACGTTGCGGCGGGGGAGTCGTTCGGCGAGGTGGAATCGACGAAGTCCGTCTCAGACCTTTACGCGCCCGTCAGCGCGAAAGTCGTTGCGGTCAATGGTGATCTTGAGGGGAATCCGCAGCTCGTCAACTCCGATCCCTACGGCGGAGGTTGGCTGCTCGACCTGCAGGTCAACGGCGACGCACTGGCGGACGCCCTCGGCAAGCTTCTTGATGCCGACGCCTACCGCGCCTCGGTGGCCGAATGACGAGTTGTTAGGGTGCATCGAGCATTCGAAAGACAGCGATACCAACCAGAGGCGGATCCGGCGGTGGTGGACACAACCACGTCCACCTCACGGTACGGTCGACAGCAGACGAATTCGGCGCAGGGTTCGGCCTGATTTGGACTGATACGCCACAGCAGCCAGTGAGGAGCAGCGGGTGACGGATAAGGACCAGAATTCCGGGGCGGACCAGACGTCTGACGATGTCACCGTGGAGACGACATCTGTTTTCCGCGCTGACTTCCTCAACGAGTTGGACGCTCCGGCGTCGGCGGGCACCGAAGGGGCGGTTACAGGCGTCGAGGGCCTGCCTGTGGGTTCTGCATTGCTTGTCGTCAAGCGCGGACCCAACGCCGGCTCCCGGTTCCTGCTCGACCAGCCCACGACATCGGCGGGTCGGCACCCCGACAGCGACATCTTCCTCGATGATGTGACTGTGAGCCGCCGTCACGCCGAGTTCAGACTCGAGGCCAGTGAGTTCCAGGTCGTCGACGTCGGCAGCCTCAACGGCACCTACGTCAACCGCGAACCCGTTGATTCCGCGGTTCTCGCCAACGGCGACGAGGTGCAGATCGGCAAGTTCCGCCTGGTATTCCTCACCGGGCCCAAGGGTGACGACAACGGCGGCTAGTGCCGATGAGCGCAGCCGCGAAGAGTAAATGAGCCAGCCCGACACCCCCGCTCTCACAGGGATGTCGATCGGGGCGGTGCTCGATCTGCTGCGACCGGACTTCCCGGACGTGACCATCTCCAAGATTCGATTCCTGGAGGCCGAAGGACTGGTCACCCCGGAGCGCACGGGGTCGGGGTATCGGCGATTCACCGCCTACGACTGCGCTCGCCTGCGGTTCATCCTGACCGCCCAGCGCGACCAGTACCTACCGTTGAAAGTCATCAAGGCCCAGTTGGACGCCCAGCCGGACGGAGAGTTACCGCAGAGCGGATCCGCTTACGGCATACCGCGTTTGGTTCCCGTATCCGGCGATGAGTCCGACGACGAGGACGCCGGGCGCGGCGTATCGGCGGTGGCACCGACGCAGGTGCGGCTGTCGCGCGAGGATCTGCAGACCCGCTCGGGCGTCGACGACGAACTTCTCACCGCACTGGTCAAAGCGGGTGTGATCACCACCGGGCCCGCCGGTTTCTTCGACGAGCATTCCGTTCTGATCGCCCAATGCGCTCGTGCGCTTGCGGAGTACGGCGTCGAGCCGCGCCATCTACGGGCATTCCGCTCGGCCGCCGACCGGCAGTCCGATCTGATCGCCCAGATCGCCGGACCAGTGGTCAAGGCAGGCAAGGCAGGGGCACGGGATCGCGCCGACGATCTCGCGCGCGAGGTGGCGGCGCTCGCTATCACCCTGCACACGTCGCTGATCAAGTCGGCGGTGCGCGACGTACTCGACCGCTGAGGATTAGACTCAAATTTTGCAGGCTTCTCGGTGCGAAGGGCGGACACAGATGGGCGAGGTTCGTGTGGTCGGCATCCGCGTGGAGCAGCCCCAGAATCAGCCCGTCCTGCTGCTGCGGGAATCCAACGGTGATCGCTATCTGCCGATCTGGATCGGCCAGTCGGAGGCCGCGGCCATCGCGCTCGAGCAGCAGGGTGTTGAGCCCGCACGACCGCTGACGCACGACCTGATCCGAGATGTCATTGGCGCCCTTGGTCATTCGCTCAAGGAAGTGCGCATCGTCGATCTTCAAGAAGGCACCTTCTACGCGGACCTGATCTTCGACCGCGACATCAAGGTGTCCGCGCGCCCGTCGGATTCGGTGGCGATCGCGCTGCGGGTGGGAGTGCCGATCTACGTCGAGGAGGCGGTGCTCGCCGAGGCCGGCCTCCTGATTCCCGACGAGAACGACGACGAAGCCACCGGTGCGGTCCGCGAGGACGAGGTCGAGAAGTTCAAGGAGTTCTTGGACAGCGTGTCGCCCGACGATTTCAAGGCCACCTAGGCCTTTTCCGGGTTTTTTCCGGCTCTTTTCGTGCGGGTTTGTCACGGAAACGTCTCGTCGGCCTCGACACGCGGTGAGGGTTTCTCCTAACGGCGAATCGGGCAGCCATACTTTGGGAGTCGGACCTGCTGATGGGCAGTAACAGGCCCGGCGGAAGCGTATGCTCGACACATTCGGGCTTGGGCAAACGCGCTGCCATGCAGGTCACAGACGCGAGTTCGACCGGCGAGAGGATTCGATAGTGGGAGACACGCCACGCCAAGAGGAACTCGATCTATCCTCTGCCAGCGGTCCCGCCGAATCGGGAGTCACCGTATCCAGCGCACCCGTTCAGGGGGGTCTGTTCCCGGACGACTCAGTACCGGACGAACTCGTCGGGTACCGCGGTCCCAGTGCGTGCCAGATCGCAGGCATCACATACCGGCAGCTGGACTACTGGGCACGCACGTCGCTGGTGGTCCCGTCGATCCGTAGCGCCGCCGGTTCGGGTAGTCAGCGGTTGTACTCCTTCAAGGACATCCTGGTCCTCAAGATCGTAAAGCGACTGCTGGACACCGGGATATCGCTGCACAACATCCGGGTTGCCGTCGATCACCTGCGGCAGCGCGGCGTTCGCGATCTGGCCAACATCACGTTGTTCTCCGATGGCACCACGGTTTACGAGTGCACCTCGGCCGAAGAAGTGGTCGACCTGTTGCAGGGCGGCCAGGGCGTGTTCGGCATCGCCGTTTCCGGCGCGATGCGTGAGCTGACCGGTGCGATCGCCGACTTCCCAGGTGAGCGGGCCGACGGCGGCGAATCCATCGCTGCGCCTGAGGACGAATTGGCATCCCGGCGTAAGCACCGCGACCGCAAGATCGGCTGAAATTCGCGCCACACTGTCCGGGCACAGCTTCGTCGCCGCTGCCCGGTAGACTCGGCGTCGCATCGCCCTTGTGCGGGAGAGTTCCGTGGCCGCCAGCCACGGACGCCGAAGGAGCAACACCTCTCCGTCAACCTCTCAGGCACCCCGGACCGCGCATGGCCCCGATGCCTCTGGAAAGCGGTAGGCCAGGCCTGCCCGCCCATGGGGAAAGGCGCCGCGTTCATCGCGTGCCGCCGAATCTCTCAGGCACAGACGACAGAGGGAGAGGAACCCAACGGTTCTGAACCCACATGCGTCTGGAGCTACAGCCGGTGCCCGACTCAGAGAACTTCACCTTCGCCGCACGCCATATCGGACCTGACGCCGACGCCGTTGCGACCATGCTCGCGACCATCGGTGTGGGCTCGCTCGAGGAGCTCGCCGACAAGGCGTTGCCCGCAGGCATCCTCGATGCGCTTGGCGCAGATCAGGTGGCGCCCGGCCTGGATCAGCTCCCGCCGGCGGCCACCGAGGACGAGGCGCTGACAGAGCTGCGGGCACTCGCCGATGCGAACACCGTCGCGGTGTCCATGATCGGGCAGGGCTACTTCGACACACTCACGCCACCGGTGTTGCGCCGCAACATCCTTGAGAACCCGGCGTGGTACACGGCCTACACGCCGTATCAGCCGGAGATCAGTCAGGGCCGGCTCGAAGCACTACTGAACTTTCAGACCATGGTCTGTGACCTCACCGGTCTAGAGGTCGCCAACGCCTCCATGCTCGACGAAGGCACCGCCGCGGCCGAGGCGATGACGCTCTTGCACCGTGCGGTGCGCGGATCGTCGAACCGGCTGGTCGTCGACCGTGACGTGTACCGGCAGACTGCCGCCGTGCTGGCCACCCGTGCGCAGCCGCTCGGCATCGAGATCGTCACCGCAGACCTCCGGGAAGGCCTGCCCGACGGCGAGTTCTTCGGCGTCATCGCCCAGCTGCCGGGCGCGAGCGGCGCCATCGTCGACTGGAGCGAGATGGTCGAGCAGGCGCACGACCGTGGTGCGCTGGTCGCGCTCGGCGCCGACCTGCTCGCGATGACGCTCATCACCCCACCCGGCGACATCGGAGCCGACGTCGCATTCGGCAGCACGCAGAGATTCGGGGTGCCAATGGGATTCGGGGGACCGCACGCCGGCTATCTCGCGGTGCACGCCAAGCACGCCAGGCAGCTGCCCGGCCGCCTCGTCGGAGTCTCGCTCGACGCCGACGGCGCCCCGGCGTATCGGTTGGCGCTGCAGACCCGCGAACAGCACATCCGCCGGGACAAGGCGACAAGCAACATCTGCACCGCACAGGTGCTGCTCGCAGTGATGGCCGCGATGTACGCGAGCTATCACGGTGCGGGCGGGTTGGCCGCGATCGCGCGGCGGGTCCATGGTCACGCCCGCGCGCTGGCCGCGGGTCTGACGGACGGCGGTGTGGATGTCGTCCACCGCGAGTTCTTCGACACGGTGCTGGCCCGGGTGCCCGGCAAGGCGGCCGAGATCCGTGACGCCGCCAAGGCGCACGGCGTCAACATCTGGCTTGTCGACGACGACCACGTGTCGGTGTCCTGCGACGAGGCGACCACGGCGCAGCACGTGGGGGCTGTGCTGTCGGCGTTCGGAGCCGTCTCGGCGGGCGCGTTCGACGGACCGGACATCGAGAACCGCACATCCGAGTTTCTGACACACCCGGCGTTCGCGCGCTACCGCACCGAGACGGAGATGATGCGGTATCTGCGATCCTTGGCGGACAAGGATATTGCGCTGGACCGCAGCATGATTCCGCTCGGATCGTGCACGATGAAACTCAACGCGGCCGCCGAGATGGAGCCCATCACCTGGCCCGAGTTCGCGCGGCAACATCCGTTCTCCCCGGCGTCGGACACGCCCGGCCTTCGCAAGCTGATCGCCGATCTCGAGACATGGCTGATCGGAATCACCGGGTATGACGCGGTGTCGCTTCAGCCCAACGCGGGATCGCAGGGGGAGTACGCGGGTCTACTGGCGATCCAGGCCTACCACGCCGAGCGCGGGCAGCCCGACCGTGACGTCTGCCTGATCCCGTCGAGCGCACACGGCACCAATGCCGCGTCGGCGGCGCTGGTGGGCATGCGGGTCGTCGTGGTGGGGTGCCGGGCCAACGGCGACGTCGACCTCGACGACCTTCGCGCCAAGGTCGCCGAAAACGCGGATCGGTTGTCGGCGTTGATGATCACCTACCCGTCGACCCACGGTGTGTTCGAGCATGACATCGCCGACATCTGCGCCGCGGTTCACGACGTCGGCGGCCAGGTCTACGTCGACGGAGCCAACCTCAACGCCCTCGTCGGTCTTGCCCGGCCGGGCCGATTCGGCGGCGACGTCAGTCACCTCAATCTGCACAAGACGTTCTGCATTCCGCACGGTGGCGGCGGTCCTGGGGTCGGACCGGTCGCGGTGCGCTCGCATCTGGCCAAGTACCTGCCCGGTCATCCGTTGGCCGACGAATTGGGCGCCGATTACACCGTATCGGCGGCGCCGTACGGCTCGGCGTCGATCCTGCCGATCAGCTGGGCCTACATCCGGATGATGGGCGCCAACGGTTTACGCGCTGCGTCCCTGACCGCGATCGCGTCGGCCAACTACATCGCCCGTCGGCTCGGCGAGCACTACCCCGTCCTCTACACCGGCGAGAACGACATGGTCGCCCACGAGTGCATCCTGGATCTGCGGGCTATCACCAAGGAGACGGGCGTGACCGTCGACGATGTGGCAAAACGGCTGGCGGACTACGGCTTCCACGCTCCGACGATGAGCTTCCCGGTGGCGGGCACGTTGATGGTCGAGCCGACGGAAAGCGAGAGCCTGGCCGAGGTCGACGCGTTCTGCGAAGCGATGATCTCGATCCGCGGTGAGATCGATGCGGTGGCCGCAGGCACCTGGCCGGCGGACGACAATCCGATGCGCGGCGCACCGCACACCGCGGAATGTCTGCTGGTGTCGGATTGGGACCATCCGTACAGCCGTGAACAGGCCGCCTATCCGCTCGGCAAGACCTTCCGCCCGAAGGTCTGGCCGCCGGTGCGCCGTATCGACGGCGCGTACGGCGATCGCAACCTGATGTGCTCGTGCCCGCCGGTCGAGGCGTTCGCGTAGCGCGCGCGGTCAGCCGAACCGTTGGACGATCGCGTCCGTGATCTGTTCCGGCGCATCCTCTTGGATGAAGTGGCTGGCGTTCGGTAGTTCCACGAGGACGTGATCGGGGAACGCGCTACGCATGCGCGGAAGAGTCGGTCCTGGCCGGAAGGCGAAGTCCTTCATACCCCAGACCAGCAGTGCCGGTTTCGATCCGAGCTTCGCGGGCACGTCGCGGGCGAGCCTTTCCAGAAGCGGGCGTGCCGCCAGAATCTCCTTCGGCATACGCGCGACGCCGGCACGGGCCGCCGGTGTGGGCTGGACCCTGCGATAGTGCTCCATCTCGGCGTCGTCCAGTGAGGTGTTGGTGCCGGCCGGAATCAGGCGCTCCACGAAAAAGTTTCGCTGTGTGATGGCCCACTGCATCGGCGGGCTGCCCATCACCCTGCTGAACATCTTCGTGCCGATATCCGTGGCGGGCCAGAACCAGGTGTTTCCGAGCACGACGCCGCGCACCCGGTCGGCACGCTCGGTACCGACGGCCATGCTGATCGGGCCGCCCCAGTCCTGGCCCATGCTCAGATACTGGTCGATCTCGAGGTGGTCGAGGAGCTCGCCCATCACCGCGGCGTGCTCATCGATGCGGTAGGTGAACCCCGGGGGTCGCTCGGAAAGCCCGAAGCCGAGGTAGTCGGGTGCGATGCAGCGGAAACGATCGCGCAACCCGGCGATGATGTTGCGGTACAGGAAACTCCACGTCGGATTGCCGTGAAAGAACACGATCACCGGACCCGCACCCTCGTCGATGTAGTGCACACGTCCGCGTGAGCTGTCGAACCATCGGGAGGTGAACGGGTACAGCGCCGGATCCGGCGTGAATTCGCCTGGCAATTTCCGTCCCTCTTTCATCGGTGTTGATACGGTTCCTCACGTGTTGCCCCCTAGCGTCGCAGAGTGGCGCGATGGCGGCACCTCATTGAGCACGCCCGCAGGTCGGGTGTTCGTTCGCTCGGCGCCGGGCGACGGCCCCACGATCCTGCTGTTGCACGGCTATCCGTCCAGCTCGTACGACTACCACCAGGTGGTGCGGCACCTGGACGGCAGGGCGTGGGTGACGCTGGACTTCCTCGGCTTCGGGCTGTCGGACAAGCCGCGTCCGCACCGCTACAGCCTGTTCGAACAGGCCGACATCGTGGCGGCCGTGGTCGCGGAGGCGACGTCGGGGCCGGTGGTGTTGATCGCTCATGACATGGGCACGTCGGTGGCCACCGAACTGCTGGCACGAGATCTGCAGGGCCAGTTGCCCTTCGAGCTGCAACGCGCGGTGATCGGCAACGGGAGTGTGATCCTGCACCGGGCCAGCCTGCGGCCCGCTCAGAAGCTACTGCGCAGCCCGCTCGGGCCGATCCTGGCCCGGTTGTCGAATGCGTCGTCGTACACGCGCGCCTTTGGTCGGCTCTTCAGCGCCGATCATCCGATGACCGAAGAGGAGGGACAGGCGCAGTGGGCGTTGTGGTCCCACAACGACGGCCACCGCATCGCACATCTGCTCATCGCCTACCTCGACGAACGGGTCCGCTTCGCCTCGCGATGGCACGGCGCCGTGCGGGACTGGGCCAAGCCGCTGAGCTTTCTGTGGGCGCTCGACGATCCGGTCGCGACCACGAATGTGCTCGACGGGTTACGCGAGCTTCGGCCGGCGGCAAGCGTTGTCGAGCTTCCCGGTGTCGGGCATTATCCGCAGGTGGAGGTGCCGGAGCAGTTCACCCGTGCCGCGCTGAGCCTGCTGTCGACAGGCTAGGCGAGCAGCTTCGCGATCGCCGACGTCAACTCCGGGCCTGTGGAACTGTTCAGGTTCTGATAGCTGCCACGGCTGACCTGAGCGACCGCCTCCCAGGTGGCGCGGTCGGAGTCGGAGCCGAAGTCGATCACGTTCACCGCAACCGGACGGGCGGGGTCGAACGCTCCGCGAATGAATTGCTCCAGTCCCGCGCCGTTCAGTGACTGGTCCGTGTGGGGCCCGGTGGTGATGACCAGAACCGAGTTGTCCTGGCCCTCACGGAAATTCGTCTTCGCCTGGTCGTAGAGCAACCGTAACGTCGTGAACGAGACGGCACCGCCATCCGAGGGGGTCTGCCCGTTGAGCTCATCGGTCAGCGCCGCCGATCGGGGCTTGCCGTCGACCTGATCGGACAGCGGGCCCATCGGCACCGCGGAACGGCCTTCGACACCGTCGAACGTCCACAGGCCGACCGCGGAGTTCGGCGGTAATGCCTGGAGCCGCGCGTCCAGCGCCGCGGTCACATTGGCCAGCCGCGACCCTTGGCCCTCCGTGAGCGGCATCGACTGGTCGAGCATGATGGTCACCGCGGGGCTCTCGACGGGAGCCGTCAGGCTGTCGGCCAACGCGACGCGCGTCGCGTTGTCACCCACCGGCAGTGGCGCCGACAGCGGCGCGAAATCGGTGACGTCGCTCTGCGGCGGGGCGCCGCCGTCGGTGCGGAAGCCCGCTTTGGCCAGCTCGGCCATTTGTTCGGGTTTACGCATGAATCGAGCGAATTCGCTCGCCGCGGCGACCTGTTCCTGAGACAGCCAATCGCCGGCCAGCAGAACGGTGGGGTAGTCCGCGATCACCGCCGGACCCCGCGGCACCCACGACGCCACCACGTTCTTTGCATCGGGCAACGTGGTGCCGCGCTGGAAGAGCTGCTGCTCGGTGGTGACGACGGCATGCACCGGTGCGTCGGCGGGGTCGGCGTCGCCGAGCAGCGCGTCCATTGCCGTCGAGGCCTTCTTGTCAGGCAACTCGGGTTGGCCCGCCACCAGAGAGTTCACCGCGCCGATGCCTGCGCTCGGTGGCGACCCGGAGGGTGCGGATTCCGTCGCCACGGCTTCCGCAGCGAGGTAGGAGGCATCGCTGTCGCCGGTCATCGGCAGGGCCAACTTCAGTGAGCCCCAGCCGGGCAGCCCCAGCCCGTCCAACGCGCTGGGATTTGTCTGCAGAGACGGCAGTGACGACCAACTCTGTTGCGCCAGGGCGGGCTTCAGTTCGGGTCGGGTCGCCAGCAGCACGGGTGAGGTGACCAACGAGCGACTGTCGCTGATGGTCTTCTCTCCGGCGACGGCCTCCAAACGAGCCGCCGAGACAGAGCTCGCGGGGATCCACAGGGCGGGCTGGCCACCGAGTTCGGCGGGCCACTTTCCGATGAACCCGTTGACCACCTGATCGGATTCGGCCGGTGTGACTCCGACCTTCACACAGCGGTCGCCGACCGGCGCAGCGTCGTGGTTGTAGTTGTCCGCCAGCGTTTTTATCTGGCCGGCGACCGAAGGGTCGGCGACGACCGCGACGGCGAGGTCACCGTCCACGCATCGGGCGGCCGCGGCATCGCTGCGATTGGACAGCGCGTCGCCGAAAAAACGCCACAGGATGACCGCGGCGACGACCACGACGACGGTCATGAGGGCGACGATCACGCTGATGCTGACACCGCGCCTGCCGGCGGTCACCGCACGGTGGCTGCCCGTCCATTCGCCGCCGTCCCAGTCGCCGCCGTGTTGGGGGCCGGACCGTGGACGGTCGGGTGGCGGAGCCGACGATCCGACCCGCTGAAGGTCGAAACCGGAGCCGGGTTCGTCTTCGTACACCGATTTCCGGTAGTCGGGTTCGTCGTAGGTGAACGCGTCGGGATCACCGAAATCACCACTGTCATAGCGAGGTTCGGACTGCTCCGGCTCACGATATTGCGGCGCACCGTATTCCGGCTCGCCGAAGCCCGGCCCGTGATCGGACCCGGATTCGCCGGCGGAGCCGAAGCTCGTGGTCTCAGGTTCCTCGTGGTGCTCGTCGCCGGCCGATTCCTCGGGGTCGGGAACGCTATGCCTGCCCACAGAAGCCCTTGTGCTCGCTACGTCGACGGGTCATCGGATCAACCACCGTTATTCGCTGCCTTAAATTCGCGTCGCTTACGGTGCAGGATCGGTTCGGTGTAGCCGCTCGGCTGGGAGCCACCGGACAGGATCAGCTCCTGTGCGGCGGTGAACGCCACGCTGCCGTCGGGATCCGGTGCCATTGGGCGGAATTCGGGATCCTTTTCGTTCTGCTGGTCGACCACCGCGGCCATACGACGCAGGCTGGCCTTCACGTCGTCCTCGGTGATCACTCCGTGGCGCAGCCAGTTCGCCAACAGCTGGCTCGAGATACGAAGCGTGGCACGGTCTTCCATCAGCGCGACGTTGTGGATGTCCGGCACTTTGGAGCAGCCGACACCGGCGTCGATCCAGCGCACCACGTAGCCGAGGATCGACTGGCAGTTGTTGTCGACCTCTTCGCGGATCTCTTCCGGCGCCCAGGCGAGTTCCTTGCCCAGTGGGATGGTGAGCAGCTCTTCGACCGTGGTCCTCGTCTTGCCCTGCAGGTCTTTCTGCACCGCATGGACGTCGACCTCGTGGTAGTGCATGGCGTGCAGAGTGGCCGCCGTCGGCGACGGCACCCACGCCGTGTTGGCGCCGGCCTTTGGCTGACCGATCTTCTGCTCGACCATGTCGGCCATCAGGTCGGTCATCGCCCACATGCCCTTGCCGATCTGCGCGCGCCCGGAGAACCCGGTGGCCAGACCGACGTCGACGTTCTGGTCTTCATAGGCGAGGATCCACGGCTGCTTTTTCATGGCGCCCTTGCGGATCATCGGGCCCGCCTCCATCGACGTATGGATCTCGTCGCCGGTGCGGTCCAGGAAGCCGGTGTTGATGAACGCCACGCGATCGGAAGCCGCCTTGATGCAGGCCTTCAGGTTGAGGGTGGTGCGTCTCTCCTCGTCCATGATGCCGACCTTGATCGTGTTCGGCGGCAGGCCGAGCACGTCCTCGACCCGGCCGAACAGCTCGACGGTGAACGCCACCTCTTCGGGTCCGTGCATCTTGGGCTTGACGATGTAGATCGATCCCGTGCGGCTGTTGACCTTCGGTCCGTTCCCGTCGCCGGACTTCAGACCGTGGATGCCGATCAGGCTGGTGAACAGCGCGTCCTGGATGCCTTCGGGCACCTCTCGGACTTCAGCCCCGTCATCGGCCCCGTCGTTGTCGAAGACGATCGCGTCGTTGGTCATCAGGTGGCCGACGTTGCGCACGAACATCAGGCTGCGCCCGGGCAGTGTGAGCTCGCCCTCGCCGTCCGGGGTGGTGTACGTGCGGTCCTCGCTGAGCACACGGGTGAAGGTTTCGCCGCCCTTGGCCACCTCTTCGTGGAGGTCGCCGCGGTTCAGGCCGAGCCAGTTGCGGTAGCCGAGCACCTTGTCGTCGGCGTCCACGGCGGCCACCGAGTCCTCGAAGTCCATGATCGTGGTGATCGCGGATTCCAGGACGACGTCCTTGATACCTGCGGGATCGGTTGAGCCGACGGGGGAGTCGGGATCGACCAGGATCTCCACGTGCAGGCCGTGATTGCGCAGCAATACCGACCAGGCGGGTGAGCCGAGTTCGCCGGTGTAGCCGACGAATTGCTCCGGTGACGCGAGGCCGGTGGACTCGCCGTCACCAAGCGTCACGAGCAACTGTCCCTCGTCGATTTTGATGCCGGTCGCTTCGTTCCACGCGCCGCTGGCCAGCGGGGCCGCGCCGTCGAGGAAGCGGCGGGCGTACGCGATGACCTTGTCGCCGCGAACCTTGTTGTAGCTCGTGCCCTTCTCGGCGCCATCGTCTTCGGAGATCACGTCCGTGCCGTACAGCGCGTCGTACAGCGAACCCCACCGTGCGTTCGCGGCGTTGAGCGCGAACCGCGCGTTGAGGATGGGGACGACGAGCTGCGGGCCCGCGGTCTTGGCGATCTCGTCGTCGACACCGGCGGTGGAGATCGTGAAGTCGTCGGGAGCGGGCAGCAGGTACCCGATTTCGGTGAGGAACTCCCGGTACGCCTCGGCATCGATCGGCTCGATGACCCGCTGGCGATGCCACTTGTCGATACGGGCCTGCAGATCGTCGCGGCGGGCGAGCAGTTCCTGGTTCTTCGGTGTGAAATCGGCGACGACCTTGTCGACGCCGGACCAGAAGGTGTCGGGATCGAGCCCGGTACCCGGCAGCGCCTCATCGTTGACGAAGTCGTACAGCACCTGGGCAACTCGCAGGTTGCCCACCTTCACGCGATCGGTCATATTTCCTCCCTCGCCCTACAAGGCGCGTCGAACGCAGTGCCGTTGATCCAGCTTACCCGCGGGTAACGGGGCCATTTACTCGCGCACCGCGCCGACCGGTTCGTGGTCCGCCGCATCAGCCGTTTCACGGGCCATCGCGGTGAGCAGTAGCTCGCAGTGGTCAGCAAGGCGCTCGCGCAGCGGTGCCGCCAGTTCGGCGATGCGCTGCTGGATCCGAACGTATTCGGCGCGCCCTGCCGGCGTTTCGATCGCTATCGGCTCGAAACCGTAGTCGCGCAGATCGTAGGGGCTGGCCCGCATGTCGAGCTCGCGGGCCTGTGCGGCGAGTTCGAGGCACTCCATGACCAGCTCCGAATCCACCAAGGGGCCCAACTTGTAGGCGAACTTGTAGCAATCCATGGCCGCGTGCACACAGCCCGGTTGTTCCGCGCCGATCTGACCGTCGCGGGTCAGCTGTTCGCTGTTGCGCTCGGTGGCCGGCTCGGTGAAGAACCGGAAGGCATCAAAATGGCTGCACCGCAACGGCATTGATTCGACGACCGCGTCGGTGCCTGCGGTCCCGAGCCGCAACGGGACCCCGTCGTGGCGCACCGATGGCGCGCGGTAGACCATCGCCCACTCGTGCAGTCCGAAACAGTTGAGCCGCGCGGGCCGCGACGCCGTCGCCCGCAGCAGTCCGGCGATGAACCGCACGGTGCCGGCACGGCCCCTCAGGTGCTCGCGGGTCACCGTCACACCGAGCGCCGTGGGTCCGTAGCCGCTGCGGTCGAGATAGCGCGCCGCCGTGTCGCCGGCCAGTACAACGCCGAAACCCGGATGCCATGTCCGCAGCTGGCGGGGACGGAGGCTGTAGTAGGTGAAGAGGAAGTCCCACACGGGATGGGACTGCCCGGCCGGTGCCCGGAAGGACCGCAAGAATTCTTCGACCCGCTCGCGGTGCCTCTGCTCTCGAACCGTCCAGTCACGCTCGTCGAGCACTACCTCGCTGTGCGCAGCCTCACACACGGTGCGTCCCGTCGCGCACCGTCCCCACGAGGTCCTCGACCAGGTCCTCCAGCGCCACCATGGCGGACACGCTGCCGTCGGGTGCAGTGAGAAGGGCCAGGTGAGCGTTGTCCCGGCGCAGTCTGGAGAGCGCGTCGGGCAGCGACATCGACGCCGGGACCCGCGGCAGTGGGCGCACCAGTGTCGAATCGACGACCGCCTCGGCGTCGTGGACCAGCGGCAGGACGTCCTTGATGTGCACGTAACCGACGAACTCGTCGCGGTCGTTGACCACGGGGAATCGTGAGTAGCCCGTTTCAGCCAGCGCGCGCTGGATTGCGCCGACACTAGGCCCGGCGCCTTCGGCGGCGACGGCGACTGCGTGGACCTTGCCAGGCGGTATCGCGACATCTGCCGCCACCCGATCGCGGATCTCCAGCGCTCGAGACAACCTGTTGTGCTCCTCGGGATCGAGCAGCCCTTCCGATCGCGACTCGGCGATCATCTCGGACAACTCGACCATCGAAACCGTGTTTTCCAGTTCGGGCTTGGCCTTCACCCCGACCATGCGCAGGGAGATGTGCGCGAACCAGTCGTAGAACGCGATGAACGGCCGCGCCGCGCGGATCCACAGCAGGTACGCGGGAACGAGCAGCATCGCCGCCGATTCCGGTCCGGCGATCGCGATGTTCTTCGGCACCATCTCGCCGAGAAGAACGTGCAGAACCACGACGATCGAGATCGCCACGATGAAGGACACGGTGTGAAGCACCGCATCCGGGATGCCGACGAGGTGAAACGGCGTCTCGAGCAGGTGCGCGACCGCGGGCTCGGCGACACGGCCCAGCAGAATCGAACAGACGGTGATGCCCAGCTGCGCACCAGCGAGCATCAACGACAGATTCTCGCCGGCACGGATGACGGTCATCGCGCTGTGCTTGCCCTGTTCGGCCAGCGCCTCGAGCCGGTCGCGGCGAGCGGATATCAGCGCGAATTCCGAGGCCACAAAGAAGGCATTGGCGGCGAGCAGCAGCGCCGTCAGCAGCACGCCGAAGAGGTCACCCATCAGTTCCCTCCTCGTCTGCGCTGCCGTCAGGGCCGAGCTCACGCAGCTCCAACAGGTCAATTCTGCGGCCGTCCATTCGGACAACGTTCGCCTGCCACCGCACTCGATCTTCTGACGGCCTGTCTGGGTTGAACGCCGTCAATTCCACCGTTTCGGTTCGCTTGGGGATGTGGCCGAGTTCTTGCAGAACCAAACCGCCGATGGTTTCGTATTCACCTTCGGGCGCCCTAAAGCCGGTCGCTGCTGCGACTTCGTCGATGCGCAGCAGCCCGGACACACGCCAGCCGTCGGCTGTCCTCAGCACGTCAGGGGTCGCGTCGTCGTGTTCGTCGCGAACGTCGCCAACGATTTCCTCGATGAGGTCCTCGACGGTGACCATGCCTGCGGTGCCCCCGTACTCGTCGACGACGAGTGCGGTCTGCAGGCCGTTCGCCCGGATCTGAGTCATCACCGCGTCGCCGTCGAGGGTGGATGGCACCTTGGCGACAGGCAGCGCCAGGGTGGACAGCGGGGTAGCGGCCCGTCGCTCCGGTTCTACCTCGAAGACCTGCTTGATGTGGATCATGCCGATGGTTTCGTCCAAGTCGCCCTCGATGATCGGAAACCGTGAATAGCCGGTCTCGATCGCCGTGGTGATCAGGTCGGCCACGGTGTCACTGGCCTGTAGCGCCTCGATCTTCGATCGAGGAGTCATCAGTTCCTCTGCGGTGCGCGCGCCGAACTGCAGCGAGCGGTCGACTAACGCCGCGGTGACCGGATCGAGTGACCCGCGGCGGGCGGAGTTTCGGACCAGCGACACCAATTCCTGAGGCGAGCGGGCCGACCGTAGCTCTTCGGCCGGCTCGATGCCCAGCCGGCGCAGGATCCAGTTGGCCGTGCCGTTGGTCAGACGGATCACTGGCGTGAAGAACATGGAGAACAGCACCTGGGGCGTCGCGACCACCCGCGCTGTCCCGAGGGGGTGGGCCACCGCGAGGTACTGCGCCACCAATTCGCCGTACACCATTGACACCGAGGTCGCGATCAGAAGGGATAGGCCCAGCGCCGTGCCCGCCACCCAGTTGTCCGGCAGTCCAGCCGCGAGCAGCGGGCCCTTCAGCAGGCTCGCGATCAACGGTTCGGCGAGATAACCCGTGATCAGTGTGGTCACGGAGATCCCGACCTGGGCACCGGAGAGCTGGAACGAAAGCGTGCGATGAGCTCGCTGCACCATTTTGTCGCGTGGACCGCCGGTGCGTGCGTTGGCGTCCACGGTGCTGCGTTCCAGCGCGGTGAGCGAGAATTCGGCGGCGACGAAGACCGCCGTGCCTGCGGTGAGAACGACGAAGCCGAGCAAGGCGAGCAGAGTGAAACTGACGCTCATCGCGTCCTCGCCGAAAGCGCGCCGGGCCCGTAGCCCGGCTGACTAGGGGAGGGCTCGGCGTCGGTCGGTTCGTCGCCGGGCCGCTCGGCCCGGAAGCTCACGGCCTCAACGGGTGCCTGCGGCACAGGGTCCCTTTCGAGTAGACGCATGGAGAGTGGAACCCATGTTAGCCGGTGACGTCAGGCTGATGGGCTCACCAGCCCGTCGGCAGCGGATGTCCCTCGGCGAACCCCGCCGCGGACTGCACGCCGAGCACGGCCTTCTCATGTAGCTCGCCGATGGTGTCGGCGCCCACGTAGGTGCAGGTGCTGCGCACCCCCGACGTGATGTGATCGAGCAGGTCTTCCACCCCGCCGCGGGACGGGTCCAGACCCATGCGCGACGTCGAGATGCCCTCCTCGAACAACGACTTGCGGGCCTGGTCGAACGGGCTGTCGCCGGCGGTGCGCGCCGCGACGGCGCGCTTGGATGCCATGCCGTAGCTCTCCTTGTACGGGCGGTCCTCCCGATCGCGCATGAGGTCGCCCGGCGACTCGTACGTGCCGGCGAACCACGAGCCGATCATCACGTTCGACGCCCCCGCGGCAAGCGCCAGCGCGACATCGCGAGGATGCCGGACACCGCCGTCCGCCCATACGTGGCCGCCGAGTTGCTTTGCCGCCTCGGCACATTCGAGCACCGCCGAGAACTGCGGCCTGCCGACGCCTGTCATCATCCGGGTGGTGCACATCGCGCCCGGCCCGACGCCGACCTTCACGATCGACGCACCGGCGGAGATCAGGTCGCGCGTTCCCTCCGCCGACACCACGTTGCCTGCCGCCAGCGGCACCCCGAGGCCCAGTGAGGACACCGATTTGATGGCGTCCAGCATCCTGAGCTGATGTCCGTGTGCGGTGTCGATCACCAGCAGGTCGACACCGGCCTCGGCCAGACTCCGGGCTTTCGCCCCGACGTCGCCGTTGATGCCGACGGCCGCCGCGATACGCAGGCGGCCCATGTCGTCCACGGCGGGTGTGTAGATACCCGCCCGGATCGCGGCGGTGCGGGTGAGCACGCCGGCCAGCGTGCCGTCGGGCTCGGTCAGCACAGCCACGTCGACGGGCGCGTGCTCGAGCAGGTCGAACACCTTCCGTGGATCGGTGCCCGTCGGCGCGGTGACGAAATCGGTCACCGTGATGTCGCGGACCCGGGTGAACCGGTCCACTCCCTCGCATCCGGACTCGGTGACCAGGCCGATCGGCCGGCCCTCGAAGAGCACCACCGCGGCTCCGTGGGCTCGTTTGTGAATCAGCGCCGTGGCGTCCGACACCGAATCGTCGGGGGAGAGCACCACCGGGGTGTCGACGACGAGGTCGCGGCTCTTGACGAAGTCGACCGTCTGCTGCACGGCGGAGATCGGAAGATCTTGTGGCAGAACGACAATGCCACCGCGGCGCGCGACCGTTTCGGCCATCCGCCGGCCCGCCACCGCGGTCATGTTGGCCACCACCACCGGGATCGTGGTGCCGGAGCCGTCCGACGTCGACAGGTCGACGTCCATCCGGGACAGCACATCCGAACGTCCGGGAACGATGAAGACGTCGTTGTACGTCAGGTCGTAGGCGGGCTTGTGGCCGTGAAGAAATTTCATCTCGCCACGATTCTAGTTCGGACCTGCGTTTCCGCAGTTCAGGGCGGACTAAGCCTCGACTTCGCGGCGGTCCCCACTCCATAGCGTGTGGAACCGTGCCGAGGGATCAGCGTCGATACGGCCGTAGGTGTGGGCGCCGAAGAAGTCACGCAATCCCTGGGTGAGCGCCGCGGGCAGGCGCTCGGTGCGCAGCCCGTCGTAGTACGACAGCGCCGAGGAGAAGCCGGGGATCGGGATGCCCAGTTCGGTCGCGGTCACCACGACACGACGCCAGCTGTCGATGGCGGCCTCGATCGCCTCGCGGAAATACGGGGCCACGATCAGCGAGGGCAGTTCGGGGTTCTCGTCGAACGCCTCTTTGATGCGGTTGAGGAACTTTGCCCGGATGATGCAGCCGCCGCGCCAGATGGTGGCCATGTCGCCGGGGGTGATGCCCCAGTCGTATTCCTCGCTGCCCGCCTGGATCTGATTGAACCCCTGCGCGTAGGCGATGATCTTGGATGCGTACAGCGCCTTGCTGACGTCGTCGATGAACCGCTTTGCGTCGCTGGGCTTCTCGCCGAGATCGCCGGAGGCCAGACCCGTCGTGGCCTTGCGCTGGGCCACCGAGCCCGACAGTGCGCGGGCGAACACCGCCTCGGCGATCCCTGTCACGGGCACGCCGAGGTCCAGCGCCGACTTCACGGTCCACCGGCCGGTGCCCTTCTGCTCGGCCTCGTCGAGGATCAGGTCGACGAGCGGCTTGCCGGTTTTGGCGTCGTTCTGGCGCAATACCTCTGCGGTGATCTCGATGAGGAAGCTGTCCAAATCGCCCTTGTTCCATTCGGCGAACACGTCGGCGATCTCGGGTGCGGTCAGCCCCAGGCCGTCGCGCAGCAGCTGGTAGGCCTCGCCGATCAGCTGCATGTCGGAGTACTCGATGCCGTTGTGCACCATCTTGACGAAGTGCCCCGCACCGTCGGGACCGATGTGGGTGCAGCACGGCACACCGTCGACGTGGGCGGAGATCTCTTCCAACAGGGGGCCGAGCGACTTGTAGGACTCCGCCGGGCCGCCGGGCATGATCGACGGGCCCTTCAGGGCGCCCTCCTCGCCGCCGGAGATGCCTGCGCCGACGAAGTGCAGCCCGCGCTCGCGTATCGCCTTCTCACGGCGGATGGTGTCGGTGAAGAGCGCATTGCCGCCGTCGATGATGATGTCGCCTTCCTCCATCGCATCGGCAAGCTCGTTGATCACCGCGTCGGTCGGATCGCCCGCCTTGACCATGATGATCACCCGGCGTGGCTTCTCCAGGGCCGCAAGGAATTCACCGATGGTCTCGCTGCGCACGAAGTTGCCCTCCGAGCCGTGCTCCTTGAGCAGCGCATCGGTCTTGGCGACCGACCGGTTGTGTAGTGCGACGGTGTATCCATGATGGGCGAAGTTGCGCGCCAGGTTGGAACCCATGACCGCGAGGCCGGTGACCCCGATCTGAGCAGTGCCGGTCGTGGGATTTTCAGACGAGCTCATTCGGGCAGCCTTTCGTTTAGTTGTGCAGAACCGGCCTACTACAGAAAAACGCCTACGCGGTGAACAAACGATTCAACTCGGTCAACCATGGCAGGACCACCGCGACGGTAGGCAGCACCAGCACGGCCGCAGCGGCCACGTAGGCGCAGGCGGCGACCGTCAGACTGTTGCCGCGACCGCCGAGACGGCGCACGCGAACCACGGTGGTCGGTCCGCCTGCCGCAAGCGCCCCCGCGGGTGTGCGGCCGGTGGCGCAGGTGACCAGTGCGCGAGCCAGGGGAGTGGGACCGGCGGCACGCACCGCGGCATCGTCGGCCAGCATCTCGATCAGCAATCGGACGGCGTCCAGCGCGCTGGCGCTGCGGACGAACCGCGGGAACGCGGCGTGCACCGCGATGAACATCTCGAGCACCAGGTCATGCCGGGCCCGCAGGTGTGCGCGCTCGTGCGACAGGATCGCGGCAATCTCGTTGTCCGCCAATGACGTCAACGTGCCCTCGCTGACCACCACGCGGCTCCGCACGCCGGGCAGGCAGTAGGCCAGCGGCTCCTCGACGTCCAGAATCCGCAGCCCGGCCTTTTGCGATTTGCCCACCAGGTCGACGACCATCCTGTGATGCGCGCGCCTGCGCCTGGTCGCTATCGCGACCTGCACGATGGCCACGGCGAGCCGCGCCCCGATCACCACCGTGAGTGCGAACACCAAGAGATAGGCGATCCACAGCGGCCAGCCCAGAACGTCGATCTCGCTCGCGATCGTCGCCGTCGGTCTGCCGTCGTGGCCGGGCGCAAAAAGCCTGCTGGCTATGGCGATTCCAGCGGAGAAGGCCGAAAGGACAGCGGCCAGCGCAATGGACTGCCACAACACGATGGCGGCCCGCGGTGCCCGCGACGGCCAGGTTGCCCGCGCCAGCATCGCCGGCACCGGTCCCGACAGGACCAGCGCCATGACGGTGAAGGCCAGCGCGGACACGCTGTAAGTCTCTCTCAGCCGGTGCCCGGCTCGCCAGCGGGTGGCGATATCCGGTGCTTGGTCTCCAACTCGGATAAGGCGCGACGCAGAGCCGCCGCCTCTTCGGCATTGACGCGCTCGACGAAGTGCACGAGCGCGGCCTCCCGACCACCCGAGTCCGCAGCTTGATCCAGGGCGTCGACCATCAGCCCGGCAACCAGTTCATCGCGGCCATGTGTTGGCGCGTACCGATGGGCGCGGTCGTCGCGGTGCTGAACGACGAGGTTCTTCTTCGCGAGCCGCTGCAGGACGGTCATGATCGTGGTGTAGGCAAGGTCGCGCCGGGCCGCGAGTGCCTCGTGCACCTGGCGCACGGTCTGGGGTTCTCGCGCGGACCACAGGTGGTCCATCACCGCGCGTTCCAACTCCCCTAAACGCGTCATCTTGGCCATTCTTCGTTCATCTCCTAGAGACGGTAGGTCCAGCGTACTACGGGTTTACTACCGTGCGTCGTATCAGGTAAGGCCTACGTCGTACGGCGCGGCGCCGTACGTGCCCGACGAAATGTTGTCGCTTCGTTCCCTCCGAGGTCACCACCCCTTCGCCCGCCCCTGTGAGTCCGGTCACAGGGTCTGGCCACGCCGGTCCATCTGACTATAGTAAGGCTAACCTAAGTCACATCGGGAGGTCCCATGACGGTTCTGGTCGACGACCCGCTCATCGCGAGCATGGCCATCGAACAGGCCCTGCCGTTACACGAATCGAGTCGCCGCCTGCGCGAGCTCTATCCCGAATGTCCTCGGGTCTACGGCGTCGCGGTGATAGGCGACCTGTCGCGCAGGCGCTGGTGGCCGCTGACGCAGGCGCTGAGCAGCGACCGGCTGTACTCGATGTTCAAGCTCGCGGCCGAGGAGACCGAAAGCGGCGCAGCCGTCGCGCAGCAGCTTGCCGCGACCTTGGCGCACGTCGTCATCGGACGCGTCATTCCGCTGCTCGTGATCGAGGGCCGCGCCTGGGACACGGGCCTGGAGAACCTCTGGGTGCACGTGGATTCCGAGGGTGCGATCGACTGGGTCGGAGTCGTCGATCCGACACTGCGCGCGCTGCCCGACGACCCGTTCTTCGGTAGCCGCACGGCGGTCCGGGCGACGACCGCGCGGGACGGAATCGTCGCTCTGCCCAACGAGGCGGCGCTGACGACGTGGATCGCACACCGTAGCCATCGCACACTCGAGCCGCTGTTCGGCAAGCTCGCCGAGGTCTGCGGTGCGGCGATCTCGATCGCGTCGATGTGGCACATCGTCGGCGCGGCGGTAGTCGGCGCGGCGACCCAGGCGCCTCTGCTGGCCGGCTCCAGCGAGCTGACCGGCATGCGGCGGGGTCAGGCCGTGCTCGACGCACTGGTCGGATTCGGACTTCCGGTACGTGGCACCACGAGGTCGGCAGCAGGGACAGCAGGGAAGGTCTTGCTAAATTAGGGCAGCCTTGCCTATGCTCTTGTCAGGCAAAAGCTCGTACCACCGGACCGCCCCGGAGTCCTGAGGGCTGCAGTGACTCCCGGTCCACACGAAGGATGGGCCCCGCACTCTGTGCGGGGCCCATCCGCATTTCCGGGTCTCGACCGTCGGCGCGCTGATGTCAACGTGTAGACAAATTGCGTGACCACAGACATCCGCTCCGCCTTGGGTGCCGGCTTCGACTCGGAGATCGGTCTCGAATTCCTCGAGCTGACCCCTGACGGCGGCACAGCCCGCCTCCAGATCACCGACAAACTGCTCCAGCCATGGGGAATCGTGCACGGCGGCGTCTACTGCGCGATCATCGAGAGCCTCGCCAGCGTGTCGGGACAGGTCTGGCTGTCCGAGAACGGTAGCGGCAATGTCGTCGGGGTCAACAACAACACCGATTTCCTGCGCGCGATCTCCGAGGGCACCGTGACGGCCGTATCGACACCCATCCACCGCGGCCGTCGGCAGCAGCTGTGGCTGATCACCATCACCGACGACAAGGAGCGCGTAGTGGCACGAGGCCAGGTGCGGCTGCAGAACCTTCCTGCGGAGTAGCGGCCCTCTTTCCTCGCGCTGCTGAGGTGTGCGCGCCGTGGCAGTATCCCCGACTATGCGATTAACGCCGCATGAACAGGACCGGTTGCTGCTGTCGTATGCCGCAGAACTGGCGCGGCGCCGCCAGGCGCGCGGCCTCAAACTCAATCACCCTGAGGCGGTCGCCTTGATCACCGATCACCTTCTCGAGGGAGCGCGCGACGGACGTACGGTCGCGGAGTTGATGGCCAGCGGCCGTGAGGTTCTCAGCCGCGACGACGTCATGGCAGGCGTTCCGGAGATGCTTGACGACGTCCAGGTCGAAGCGACGTTTCCCGACGGTACGAAACTCGTCACCGTCCACCATCCGATCTCATGACGGCCGAGCGCCCGTCGTGGGCACCCGGTGAGATCGTCTACGGACAAGGCGATATTGAGATCAACCAGGGTGCGCAACGGCTCGACATGGACATCGTCAACACCGGCGACCGCCCCGTCCAGGTCGGCAGCCATGTGCATCTTCCGCAGAGCAACGCCGCGCTGCAGTTCGACCGCGCCGCCGCGCACGGCCACAGGCTCGACATTCCCGCGGGCACGGCTGTGCGGTTCGAACCCGGTGTCGCGCAGCGAGTTTCCTTGGTCCCGCTGTGCGGATCGCGTGAGGTGTACGGGCTGAGTCTGCAGCCGCCTGGCCGATTGGATGTGCGATGAGCGCTGTTTCGCGGGCCAGATACGGGGCGCTGTTCGGGCCGACCACCGGCGACCGCATTCGGCTGGCCGACACCGATCTGTTCGTCGAGATCACCGAGGACCGCAGTGGTGGGCCGGGATTGGCGGGTGACGAGGCGGTCTTCGGTGGCGGCAAGGTGCTGCGCGAGTCGATGGGACAAGGCCGCGTAACCCGGGCCGACGGCGCGCCCGATACGGTGATCACCGGGGCGGTGATCATCGACTACTGGGGAATCATCAAAGCCGACATCGGTATTCGTGACGGCCGGATCACCGCGATCGGCAAGGCGGGTAACCCCGAAATCATGTCCGCTGTGCATCCGGACCTGGTGGTCGGTCCGTCGACCGAGATCATCGCGGGCAACGGCCGCATCGTCACCGCAGGCGGGATCGACTGCCATGTGCACCTGATCTGTCCGCAGCTGAAGGAGGAAGCGCTCGGCGGTGGAATCACCACGATCATCGCCGGCGGTACCGGGCCCGCGGAGGGCAGCAAGGCGACGACCGTCACGCCCGGGGCGTGGCATCTGGGCCGCATGCTGGAGGCGCTGGACTCATGGCCGATGAACATCGCGCTGCTCGGCAAGGGCAACACCGTCAGCGCCGAATCCATGTGGGAGCAATTGCGCGGCGGCGCTTCGGGTTTCAAGCTGCACGAAGACTGGGGGTCGACACCCGCCGCGATCGACGCCTGCCTGTCCGTCGCCGACGCGTCAGGGGTCCAGGTGGCTCTGCACTCCGACACCCTCAACGAGGCGGGCTTCGTCGAGGACACGATCGGCGCGATCAACGGCCGGTCGATTCACGCGTACCACACCGAGGGCGCGGGTGGCGGGCACGCACCGGACATCATCCGAGTGGCCGCCGAACCGTACGTGCTGCCGAGTTCCACGAACCCCACCCGGCCGCACACCGTCAACACACTCGACGAGCACCTCGACATGTTGATGGTGTGCCATCACCTCAACCCCTCGGTGCCAGAGGATCTCGCGTTCGCAGAGAGCCGCATCCGTCCGTCGACGATGGCCGCCGAAGATCTTCTGCACGACATCGGCGCGATCTCGATGATCGGCAGCGACTCCCAGGCGATGGGACGCATCGGGGAGGTGGTGATCCGCACTTGGCAGACCGCACATGTGATGAAGCGCCGCCGCGGTGCCCTGCCCGGCGATGGCGTCGCTGACAACAACCGCGCCCGCCGATACGTCGCGAAGTACACGATCTGTCCCGCCGTGGCGCATGGACTGGACCACGAGGTCGGTTCGGTGGAGACCGGCAAGCTCGCCGACCTCGTGCTGTGGGAGCCGGCGTTCTTCGGCGTGCGCCCTCACGCAGTGATCAAGGGCGGCATGATCGCCTGGGCGGCAATGGGTGACGCGAACGCGTCCATCCCCACGCCGCAGCCGGTCCTGCCGCGGCCGATGTTCGGCGCGGAACCCGCGGCTGCGGCGGCGACATCGGTGCACTTCGTGTCCAGACAGGCCGTCGACGACGGGCTGGCCGACCGACTCGCCGTGCGCCGCAGGCTGGTCGCGGTGAAGGACGTTCGGGGCGTCGGAAAGGCTCACATGCCGCTCAACGACGCCCTTCCCGAGATCGAGGTCGACCCCGACACCTTCACCGTGCGCATCGACGGCGACGTCTGGCACGAGGACCCTGCTGTCGAATTGCCGATGGCACAACGCTATTTCCTGTTCTGAGGGGTGTTCGCATGACGAGCCTGGCCACGCTGCTGACGCTGTCGGACTCGCGGCTGCCCACCGGCGGTCACGTCCACTCCGGCGGCGTCGAAGAGGCCGTCACCGAGGGGCTGGTCCGCGATCTGGTGACGCTGCGGGCGTTCCTACGCCGGCGGATCCGCACCACCGGACTGGTGACCGCGTCGGTGGCCGCGGCCGTGCACAGCGGAAGCCTGACCACCACGGCGGCCGATCAAGAGATCGACGCCCGCACACCGTCGCCCGCCGCGCGCCAGGCATCCCGCTCGCAGGGACGCGGCCTGTTACGGCTGGCGCGGCGGGTCTGGCCGGCAGGCGACTGGGAAGCACTCGGCACGACACCGCACCTCGCGGTTGTCGCGGGTGTGGTCGGCGGGGCAGGCGGGCTCGAACCCGAACAAACGGCACTGACGGTCGTGTACACGACGATGACAGGGTCGGCGACCGCCGCGCAACGGCTGCTGGCCCTCGACCCCGGCGACGTCGCCGCGCTGACCTTCGAGTTGGCGGCGTTGTGCGAGGCGACCTCGGCGGCGGCCTGCAAGGAGCTTGCCGACCTTTCCGACCCGCTGCTCGACGTGCTGGCCCAGCGGCACAGCCAACGCGAGCGACCCCTGTTCGCATCCTGAAAGAGAGCGCTTACATGCCACCGCATTTCCTCGACGGCCAGCCACATGGCCACTCCGACCGACCCAAGCGCCAGCGGGAGCCGGGGGAGCCGCTGCGCATCGGTATCGGCGGCCCCGTCGGTTCGGGTAAGACGGCATTGGTGGCCGCGCTGTGCAGGCAACTGCGCGACGAACTGTCACTCGCGGTGCTCACCAACGACATCTACACCACCGAAGACGCCGATTTCCTGCGTCGTCACGCCGTTCTTCCGGACGGTCGCATCGCTGCGGTGCAGACCGGCGGCTGTCCGCACACCGCGATCCGCGACGACATCACGGCGAACCTCGACGCGATCGACGACCTCATCGCCGGCAACGAGCGGCTCGATCTGATTCTGGTGGAATCCGGCGGCGACAACCTCACAGCCACCTTTTCGTCCGGGCTCGTGGACGTGCAGATCTTTGTTATCGACGTCGCCGGTGGTGACAAGGTGCCCCGCAAGGGTGGACCGGGTGTGACGTTCTCGGATCTGTTGGTGATCAACAAGACCGATCTCGCTCCGCTCGTCGGTGCCGATCTCGAGTTGATGCGCCGCGATGCGGCCACAGTGCGCGGCGAGCGCCCCGCGGTACTGATCTCGCTGACTGAAGACCCCGCTGCGACGGCGGTGCTGACGTGGGTGCGGGAACAGCTGCGGGTACCGGTCTAGTGCGAAGCGACGTGCTCATCGTCGCGCGTCACGACCGGCGGCCGCGCATCGAATCCCGGGGCGGGCTCGCCGCGCGGGAAACCGAGCCCGACACGGTGCACCTGGTGTCGGCGGCAGCCACCCCCATCGGCGGTGACTCCGTATACGTGCGCATCGTCGTGGAACCCGGTGCCCTGCTTCGGGTGCGCACGGCCGCGGCGACAATGACGCTTCCCGGTCCGACCACGCTTGAGTCACATGCGATCTGGAGTCTCGAGGTGGCAGGTGAGCTCGATGTCGATCCGCAACCCACGGTCGTCGCGGCCGCTTCCCGACACTTCACGTCGACACGCCTGGCCCTGGACGGGCCGGGTCGGGTGAGGGTGCGTGAACGGGTTCAGATCGGCAGAAGTGGAGAGCGGCAAGGGTTTTGGTCCGGGTCCCTCCATGCCGACGTCGAGGGATCGGCACTGCTGCGGCACCGCATCGAGCTGGGTCGCGGTTCGGTGGCGGACGACGAGCTGGGCGCACCGATGGCATGCATCAGCGAATTGCACTATCCCGAATCGGACGCCGACACCGCGGGCATGGCACTCGCGCTGGCGCGTGGCGGCTGCCTGTCGACGTGGCAGGGCGAGCGGCTCTAGACCGCTTCTCGCTCCGGATCCTGCACCAGAGCGGCGATTTCCTCGAGCTCCTCGATTCTGGTGCGGGCGTACGCCTGCTGTTCGGTGATCGTCAGGTTCCCGCGGGCGGTCGACAGGAACGTCACCGTCCACGACAGCAGCGTGGTGATCTTGCGCCGGAACCCGACCAGATACACAAGGTGCAGCACCAGCCACGCCAGCCAAGCGATGAGTCCACCGAACTCCAGCGGCCCGATCTTCGCCACCGCAGAGAAGCGTGACACCGTGGCCATCGAACCCTTGTCGAAGTACTGGAACGGCTCGCGTTCGGCGGGATTGGCGCCCTTGAGCTCCGCCTTGATGGCCTTCGCGGCGTACTTGCCGCCCTGTATCGCGCCCTGCGCCATACCGGGGACGCCTTCGACGGCGGCCATATCGCCCACGACGAACACGTTCGGATGACCGGGGACCGTCAGGTCGGGCAGCACCTTCAACCGTCCCGCCCGGTCGACCTCCGCGTCGGACTGCTCGGCGATATCGCGGCCCAGCGGGCTGGCCGACACACCGGCCGACCACACCTTGGTGGCGCAGTCGATGCGACGGAACGTGCCGTCGGGATCCTTGACGGTGATGCCGTTGCGGTCGACGTCGGTGACCATCGCGCCCAGCTGGATCTCGACGCCCATCTTCTCCAGGCGGGCCTTCGCCTTATTGCCCAGCTTCTCGCCCATCGGGGGCAACACGGCCGGGGCGGCGTCGAGAAGGATCACCCGTGCGGTGGTCGAATCGATGTGCCGGAACGCGCCTTTGAGGGTGTGGTCGGCGAGTTCGGCGATCTGCCCGGCCATCTCGACGCCGGTGGGGCCGGCCCCGACGACGGTGAACGTGAGCAGCTTCTCGCGTCGGGCCGGGTCGCTGGAGCGTTCGGCCTGCTCGAAGGCACCCAGGATTCGGGCGCGCAGTTCCAGCGCATCGTCAATCGACTTCATGCCCGGGGCCCACTCCGCAAAATGGTCATTGCCGAAGTAGGACTGACCCGCTCCCGCCGCGACGATCAGCGAGTCGTACGGGGTGACATAGGTGTGCCCGAGCAACTCGGACCTGACGGTCTTACTGGCCAGGTCGACGTGGGTCACATTGCCCAACAGCACCTGCGCGTTCTTCTGCTTGCGCAGGATCATCCGCGTCGGGGGAGCGATCTCGCCGGAGGCGATGATGCCCGTCGCGACCTGGTAGAGCAGCGGCTGGAACAGATGATGGGTCGTCTTGGCGATCATCTTGACGTCGACGTCGGCCCTCTTGAGCGCCTTGGCGGCGGTGAGTCCGCCGAACCCCGAACCGACGATGACGACTCTGTGCCTGTCAGTTGCAGTGGCTCCGGGATGGCTCATTTTCGGGCTCCTCGACGGTGCTTCACGTGCATGTACCTACCCATTACGGTAGCCGCCCGAACCTCCGATGGCCGCATCGTTGCGCTGTGTTGTTTCCCACGTCAGCGGGGCGGAATTACGCGTCGAGCAGCGGCTTCAATATCGGCCCGAGGGCGGCGACCCGGCCCGGGTGGTAACCGTCGATGTTGGTGACCGGGCTGAGGATCACGCTGTCCACGCCTGCGTCGAGGACTTTGGTCTTGATCTGTTCGGTCACCTGCTCGGGACTGCCGTACACCGCTTGCTGTTTGACGTTGTCGGGGATGAAGTCGGGGGTGACGTTCTCGTCGAGGATGGTGAAGATCAGCGTGCTGGTCTCCAGCGTGGCCGGGTCGCGGCCGATCTCCTCGCAGCTTTTCTTGACCACGTCGACCTTGCGGCGCAGTTCGTCGAACCCCGCGATGATGTTGAGGTGGTCGAAATACTTGGCCGCCAACGGGATCGTCTTCTTCTCACCGCTGCCGCCGATCATCAACGGAATATGGTCGCGGTAACGGGGATTCGCCATCGCTTCGACGGTTTGGTAGTACTTCCCGGAGAACGTCGGCCGCTCACCCTTGATCATCGGCAGGATGATCTGCAGTGCCTCGCCGAGCTTGTTGAAGCGGTCAGTGAAGGTACCGAATTCGTATCCGAGTTGGTCGTGCTCGAGTTCGAACCAGCCCGTTCCGATGCCGAGAATCGCGCGCCCCGCGCTGACGACGTCGAGCGTGGTGATCGCCTTGGCCAGCAGCGTGGGATTGCGGTAGGTGTTCCCGGTTACCAGGGTGCCGAGCTGGACGCGTTCGGTCGCGGTGGCCAGCGCGCCGAGCGCGGTGTAGGCCTCCAGCATCGGCTGGTCTGGGGTGCCGAGACCCGGCAGTTGGTAGAAGTGGTCCATCACGAACACGGAGTCGAAGCCCGCGGCCTCTGCCTCCTGTGCCTGCGCGATGACGGTAGGAAAGAGTTCGGGCACGCCGGTGCCGTAGGAGAAGTTGGGGATCTGGAGTCCGAGTTTGATGGTCACGCCCTCACGTAACCACAACTAACCGGGGCGATCACCCCGCTTTAGCTATCGGTGAACGAAGGAATTTTTCAGGCGAAGTTCGCCAGCGCACCGTGGCTGACGTGCAGCGTCTGGCCCGTGATGTGCTTGGCGGACGGTGTGGTCAGGAACAACGCGAGTCTGGTGATCTCGTCGGCCACCGGCGGAGGCGTGCGCGACAGGCCGTCGTAACCGGGTTCGGCGTTTCGGCCCGACGCGACCACGTTCGCGGTGATGCCGCGGATGCCGAAGTGCGCGGCCTGCCCGGCGGTCCAGTCGGACAGCGCCGCCTTGATGGCCGATTCCGCGCCGCCCTCGGTCGGGCTTTCGGGCAGGATGCTGATGATCGAACCGCCCGACCGCAGGTGGTCACCCAGGATCTGCACCGTGAGCACGGCCGACAACACCGTCGCATCGAGCGCGTTGCGCCACGCCGTGGCCTGGTCAGCAAGGGAGTACGTGCGCGGATCGCCGGCGTCCCACCGGGGGGCGGGCACGTTGACGATCGTGTCGAGATGGTGGGGGAACTGGTCGCGTGCCTCTTCCAGGCTCGCGGGGTCCGTGTTGTCGAACACGATGGCGTCGACTTCGAGTTCTTTGGCCGCAACGTCCAGATCGTCGCGCCGTGCGCCGGCGATCACGACCCGGTGGCCCGCATCGCGGAAGCTCTCCGCGATCGTGCGGCCCAGTTCGGTGTCGCCTCCGGTGACGAGTACCTCCATCGCAGGGACCTCCTCCGTGTTCAACGCTGAACCCCAGTCGTTGCACGAAATGTTACTGGACAGTAGCTACAGGACGAAACGCGGCGCGCGGGGCTTGCCGCCACATCGCCGCCGAAGTGCCATAAGGTCGTGATCTGTGAGGCCCATCGCTGCGGTGACCACCTCGAAGACCCTCCTGATTTCCGCGGGTCTCGCCACGCCTTGACGCCGTCGGCCCCCCTCCCGCGCTGGATTTACATCCCCGCCGCGCTCGGGGCACTTTTCGTCGCAATCCCGCTCGTCGCGATCGCGGCCAAAGTCGACTGGCCGCGGTTCTGGTCGTTGATCACCAGCCCGGCGTCACTGTCCGCGTTGGAGCTGAGTCTGCGCACCGCGACGGCGAGCACCGCGCTGTGCCTGGTTCTCGGCGTGCCGATGGCTCTGGTGTTCGCCCGCAGCGACGCCGAGGTGGTGCGGATGACCCGGCCGCTGATCCTGCTGCCGCTCGTGCTTCCGCCGGTCGTCGGCGGTATCGCGCTGCTGTACGCCTACGGCCGCCTCGGCCTGATCGGGCAGTACCTGAACGCCGCGGGCATCCAGATCGCCTTCACGACGACGGCCGTCGTGCTCGCGCAGACGTTCGTATCGCTGCCGTTCCTGGTCATCTCGCTCGAGGGTGCTGCCCGCACCGCCGGAACCGAATATGAGGTCGTCGCCGCCACACTCGGCGCCCGGCCGACTGCCGTGTGGTGGCGGGTGTCGTTGCCGCTGCTGGCTCCCGGCCTGGTGTCGGGCGCGGTGCTGGCCTTCGCCCGCGCGCTGGGCGAGTTCGGCGCCACCCTGACCTTCGCCGGTTCGCGCGAGGGCATCACCCGCACGCTTCCGCTTGAGATCTACCTGCAGCGGGAGACCGACGCCGACGCGGCGGTCGCCCTGTCGTTGTTGCTCGTCGTCGTCGCCGCGGTCGTCGTCCTCGGCCTCGGCAGCAGGCGCCTGCGCGCAGGAGGCGTCAATGCCTGGTGATCGATCGTGACCGACGTCAGCGTGCGGGCGGTCGTCGTGAACCGTGGCGTGGACATCGAATTCACGGTTGCCGCCGGGGAGGTCCTGGCGGTACTCGGCCCCAACGGCGCGGGAAAGTCGACGATCCTCCACGTGATCGCGGGTCTGGTGCGACCTGATGCCGGTGTCGTGCGCCTCGGCGATCGGGTGCTGACCGATACCGCGGCGGGGACGCACGTCGCCACCCACGACCGCCACGTCGGCCTGCTGCTGCAGGACCCGCTGCTGTTCCCGCATCTGAGCGTCGCTGCCAACGTGGCGTTCTCGCCCCGCAGCTCGCGGGCGGATGCGACACGTTGGCTGGGTGAGGTCGAGGCTTCCGACCTGGCCGAGCGCATGCCCCGGCAGCTCTCGGGAGGGCAGGCGCAGCGCATCGCTCTGGCTCGGGCGCTGGCCGCCGAACCCGATGTGCTGCTGCTCGACGAGCCGTTGACCGGACTGGACGTGGGCGTCGCCGCCACGATGCGCAAACTTCTGAGCCGGGTTCTGGTTCGCGACGGCCGCTCGGCGGTGTTGATCACCCACGACCTGGTCGACGTGCTCACCCTCGCCGACACGGTACTCGTCCTCGAGGACGGCAAGATTGCCGAAAAGGGTTCCACCGCAGCGGTTTTGAGCGCACCTCGCAGCAGATTCGGGGCGCGTTTCGCGGGGGTGAACCTGGTCGTCGGCACCGCGGGCCCAGATGGTGTGCTGATGACGCTTCAAGGTCAGCCCTGGTACGGAGTACCCGGACCCGACGCCGTGGTCGGACAACCGGCGGTGGCGTTGTTCTCACCGGCTTCTGTCGCCGTGTACCGCGACGAACCGCACGGCAGCCCCCGCAACACCGTGGCCGTCACGGTCGCCGAACTCGACAGCCACGGGCCCGCGATCCGCGTCCGCGCCGAGGAGCAGTCGGACGGCGTGCCGGGCATCGCCGCGGACGTCACCGCGGACTCGGCGGCCGAATTGCGGCTGACGCCGGGGGAGCGCGTCTACTTCTCGGTGAAGGCGCAGGAGATAACCCTGCTCCCGAGCCCGTAACAGCGCGATGCGTCGCCACGAAGTACCGACTGGATAGCATCGAGCCCCGTCGTGTACCGCACCCCGCGCCACGCGAGGGGGCTTGTTATCTCAGCAATCGGCTGTCCCGATGTTGAGCAGGAGGGTTAACGTGTACAGCAATGTCACAG
Organism: Mycobacterium sp. 2YAF39; assembly: GCF_052114565.1. Taxonomy (NCBI): domain Bacteria; kingdom Bacillati; phylum Actinomycetota; class Actinomycetes; order Mycobacteriales; family Mycobacteriaceae; genus Mycobacterium; species Mycobacterium sp. 2YAF39. The sequence continues at coordinate 987 of NZ_JBFREZ010000012.1, read as the reverse complement.
TTAAGCACTTTGGGAGCAACTCGCACTTGCGTCACGGCGGTAACACGGTAGTTTCTTTCCCATGAATGAGCCGGACGCGATACGCGAACACCGCAAGGGCCTCTCGAAGTCGCTGGCGATCGCGGCGCTGACCGGCGCCACAGCGGTGGCGCTCGCGCTGCCGTCGATCGCGCAGGCGCAGCCGGAGCCCACCCCGACGCCACCGCCGCCGCCGAGCGGCAACACGTTCATGCAGGGGCCACCTCCGCCGCCCGGGTCGCCGGTGCCGCCGCCCCCGCCGCCTGCTGATCCGAATGCGCCGCCACCTCCGCCTGCGGATCCCAACGCGCCTCCGCCGCCGCCTGCTGATCCGAATGCGCCGCCGGCTCCGCCGGCCGTCGATCCGGGGCGCGTCGACAACGCCGCGGGTGGCTTGAGCTTTGTGGTGCCTGCGGGGTGGAAGGTCTCGGACTCCACCCAGCTGTCCTACGGCCAGGCGTTGTTGACCAAGATCGCACCCGAGGGTGCAGAGCCGCCGAACGATACGAGCGTGCTGCTCGGCCGCCTCGATCTGAAGCTGTTCGCCGGGGCCGAGACCGACAACACCAAGGCCGCCCAGCGCCTGGCATCGGATATGGGCGAGTTCTTCATGCCGTTCCCCGGTACCCGCATCAACCAGAAGACGGTTCCCCTCGACGCTGCCGGCATGCCGGGTGTGGCGTCGTACTACGAGGTGAAGTTCACCGACACCAACAAGCCGACCGGACAGATCTGGGCGGGCGTCGTCGGTGAGCCGGTCGAACCCGGCACGCCACGCGGCCAGCGCACTCCGCAGCGATGGTTCGTCGTCTGGCTCGGAACGGCAACCAACCCGGTGCCTCAGGAAGAGGCCGCCACACTTGCCAACTCGATCCGGCCCTACGCCGCGCCGGTGGCGCCGCCGCTGGATCCGAATGCGCCTCCGCCGCCGCCGGGCGCGCCTGCCGCGCCTCCCGCACCGGCCGCACC
>NZ_JBFREZ010000011.1:0-150144 GCF_052114565.1 Mycobacterium sp. 2YAF39 | reverse complement strand
GGCCGGGGGTGCGGGGGGAGGCAGCGGTGCCGGCGGCGGGGGAACCGGCGCGGCCAACGCATCGAAGGGCGCGGGCGGCGGCGGAGGCGGCGGCGCGAACGGGTTGAACGGCGGCGGAGGCGGCAGCTGGCCGTTCAGCGGCTCCGGCGGGGGCGGGGCGACTTCGCGCGGGGTCGGTCCGGACAGGCCTGTGCCGCATACCGGCCATGCGCCCTTGCCCTGACCGGCGAGCACGCGCTCGGCGACGGCAATCTGCTCGTCCTTGGAGGCCAGGAACGCAGACGGCGCGTATTCGCCGCCGCCATTGCTCGACCAGGTGCTCGGCGAGAACTGAAGTCCACCGTGGTATCCGTTGCCGGTGTTGATGGCCCAGTTGCCGCCGGATTCGCAGCTGGCGACCTGATCCCACTCTCCGTCAGTCGCGGCGTTGGCCTGCCCGGAAAGGGCGAGGCCTCCAGTGCCGATGACTGCGCCGGTGAAGGCGATCTTCGCGACGCTTACGGCCGATGTAGCTGGCTTGCGATGCCGTCCACTCATAGGTGCGCTGATGTCCTCTCTTCTGCGCCCGCGAGGTCAGCTGTCGGGTTCGGGCTGGAGAGGTTGCCCGGCCGGCGGCGTCGAAACGACGCCGGCTTCACCCCAAGGAGTCGAATTCGGCTCCTGGTCCTTTCGGTGGACCGGTGGGTCCCCCGCCTCCGTCCAAAGTTGTTCGTTGTGACTGGGACCCGACTGGACGGAGCTCGGCGCGATCGGGGCACAGCGGGTCACCCGATTGAGGTCGAGGGACTTGGGTAGTGACCGTAATGGCTGCGTTGGGAAACATCATCTTTTGCAGATAACGGCGATTTCGGCTGCGGCAAATCTTAATAGAGCTCTAAACCCGCAGGGGATCCGACTGTTGTCGCAGGTGTTTGCCTCGCACCACCGGGCCGTAGCCAGTTCGTGACCTATTCGTTATGTGATGTATATCACCATCACCCGCCGGCAAACGGCGGAAGAACATCGATGGTCTGGGCGTTGATGAGCGCCACGTCCGCGTCGCGGACCGCGACGCCGTCGCACAAAAACGAGCAGCGCATCAACACTTTCGCGAGATTCGCGTCGCGGTCGCCGAGTTGATCGACGAGTTCGGAGATCGTCGTTTCCGGCCGAATCCGGATCGTCTCCTCTTCGTGACCCGCTGCCGCCCTCGCCGCAGCGAAAAACCGCACGGTCACCACAACGTCGGTGGTCGTCGTCACTCCACTAGCCGCCGATCGCGCTCATCGGGCGATCCGGCTGCACGAAGCCGGGGTCGTTGATGCCGTGGCCTGCGGCCTTGGCCCACATCGCGGCGCGCCACGCCGCTTCGAGCGCGTCGTCGTCGGCACCCGTCCGGAGCAGTCGGCGCAGATCTGTCTCCTGCCGCGCGAACAGGCAGTTGCGCACCTGACCGTCGGCGGTGAGGCGGGTGCGGTCGCAGGCCGAACAGAATGCATGCGAGACGGAGGCGATGATTCCAACCAGTCCGCGGTCGCCATCGACCCGCCACAGTTCCGCAGGCGCCGAGCCCCGCGGAGCCGAATCGGGTGCCAGGTCGAAGTGTCGGCGCAGGACGGCGAGCACATCGTCGGCGCTGATGGCCTTAGCGCGCTGCCACTGGTGGCCCGCATCGAGTGGCATCTGTTCGATGATGCGCAGCTGGTATCCATGGTCGACACAGAACCGCAAAAGTTCGGGGGCGTCGTCCAGGCCGGTAACCGGATCGAGCACCGCATTGACCTTCACCGGATTCAGCCCGGCGTCCTTGGCGGCCTGCAGACCGGCAAGCACATCGTGCAGCCGGTCGCGGCGGGTGATCCGGGTGAAGCGTGCAGCGTCGACGGTGTCCAGCGACACGTTGATGCGGTCCAGGCCGGCCTGCTTCAATTTCGCGGCGCGCCTGGCGAGACCAATTCCGTTGGTGGTCAACGTGATTTCGGGCCGCGGTCCTAGTGAGGCGGTGGCCGCGACGATGTCCTCGAGGTTTTTGACGACCAACGGCTCGCCCCCGGTGAAGCGAACGCTGGTGATTCCGAGTCTCGTCACGGCGATGCGCAGCAGGCGGGTCAACTCGGCGGGCGCCAGCAGTTGATCGCCCGGCATCCAGTCCAGTCCTTCGGCGGGCATGCAATATGTGCAGCGCAGATTGCACCGATCAGTCAGCGACACCCGCAGATCGGTGGCGATCCGGCCGAACGTGTCGACGAGCGGACCGTCGGCGGGCGCCGGATCCGCTGGGCCCAGCGAGGGCACTCCCAGGTCGATGACGGTCATACCAACGCTCCGACCGGCCTGTTGATGTCGTCGACGGGAACGATCTCCTTGCCCAATGGCATCAGCGATACCGGGATCAGCTTGAGGTTGGCCAGCGCCAGCGGGATACCGATGATCGTGACCGCCATCGCCACCGCGGTCACGACGTGGCCGATGGCCAGCCAGATTCCGAACAGGATGACCCAGATGACGTTTCCGACCAGCGCACCGGGCCGCGTTCCGGGCTTGTCGACGATGGTGCGGCCGAACGGCCACAACGCATAGGACGCGATCCGCAATGCGGCGAATCCGAACGGAATCGTGATGATCAGCACGAAGCAGATCAGGGCGGCCAGCAGGTAGCCCAGAGCCAGCCAGAGGCCGCCGAAGATCAGCCATACGACGTTCAGGATCAGGCGCATCTCACCTCCAGCGGTCGTCCCAGCCTACCGAGTAAAGGTGGTGAGGGAGGTTCGAGGTCCGAGTAGGATCGGCAGACGCGTCCCTGCGCACGGGACGCTTTCCTTATGTTGAGCGCTTTAGAAGACAAGCAGGTGAGGACCAGTGCCGACTGGCCGCGTTAAGTGGTATGACGCCGAGAAGGGTTTCGGCTTTCTGTCGCAGGAGGAGGGCGAGGACGTCTACGTCCGGTCCTCCGCGCTGCCGTCCGGCGTCGAGGGACTCAAGGCAGGGCAAAAAGTCGAGTTCGGCATGGCCGCAGGTCGACGCGGTCCGCAGGCGTTGAGTGTGAAGATCCTCGACGCGCCGCCGAGCCTGACGCGCACCCGGCGCGAGGCGGCCGCCGCCGAGCACAAGCACACGCCCGACGAACTGCACGGCATGGTCGAGGACATGATCACGCTGCTGGAAGGCGCTGTGCAGCCCGAGCTCCGCAAGGGCCGGTATCCCGATCGCAAGGTCGCGCGAAGGGTGTCCGAAGTGGTCCGCGCCGTCGCGAGCGAACTCGACGCCTGATTCTGCGGGTACAACTGGACCCATGGCATATGTCGCCGGCGGAGGCGAATTCAACCGCGACACCAACTACATCACCACGCGAATCACCGCCGACGGTCGCGACGGGTATCCCGTCGAGTCCGGGCGGTACCGGCTCGTTGTGGCGCGAGCCTGCCCGTGGGCGAACCGGACGATCATCGTCCGTCGGCTGCTCGGACTGGAAGACGTTCTCTCCATTGGCTTTTGCGGTCCCACTCACGATCAGGACAGCTGGACGTTCGACCTCGATCCCGGCGGCGTCGACCCGGTCCTGAAGATTCCGAGGCTCAAGGACGCCTACCTCAGGCGGTTCCCGGACTATCCGAAGGGCATCACGGTGCCCGCCATAGTCGACGTGCCGACGGGTGAGGTCGTCACCAATGACTTCGCCCAGATGACGCTGGACTTCTCCACCGAGTGGACCGAATTCCACCGCGAAGGTGCGCCGCAGCTGTATCCCGAACCGCTGCGCGACGAGATCGACGACGTCGCCCAGCGCATCTACACCGAGGTCAACAACGGCGTGTACCGATGCGGATTCGCCGGATCACAAGACTCCTACGACAAGGCCTACGACCGGTTGTTCACCGCGCTGGACTGGCTGTCAGAGCGGCTGAAGAATCAGCGATATCTGGTGGGCGACACCATCACCGAGGCCGATCTGCGGTTGTTCACGACGCTGGCCCGGTTCGATCCCGTCTATCACGGACACTTCAAATGCAACCGCAACAAGCTCTCCGAGTCGCCGGTGCTGTGGGCCTATGCCCGCGACCTGTTCCAGACGCCCGGCTTCGGTGACACCACCGATTTCGTGCAGATCAAACAGCACTATTACATCGTGCACTCCGACATCAACCCGACACAGATCGTGCCGAAGGGCCCGGACCTGTCGAATTGGCTCACCCCACACGGCCGGGAGGCGTTGGGCGGCAGGCCGTTTGGCGATGGCACCCCGCCGGGTCCGACGCGCGATGGCGAACGGGTGCCCGAGGGTCACGGAGCGGGCTGAGGCCAGACCGTTCGCACCGACCACTCGGCGTGGTACGACGGGAATTCGTTGCCCTCCTGGTCGACGACGATCGTGGGCAACTGCACGACGAAGCCGGTCAGCTTTCCGCGATGCGGGTCGACGGTGGGGATGGTGACCGCCAGCGTGGTGTCCGGCCGGAACTCCTCCAGCACGTCGGACCCCTCGTACGTGCGACCGAGCAGCCAGGGTGCATCGGCGATCGCGGGGGGCACGGACAGCTGCACCGGATGCCGGCCGTCGACCGCGAGTTCGCCTATTGTCTCCGGGTTTTCGCAGTCATTGAGGTTGACCACGTCGCAGTAGCTGTAGGGCCCGACCCGCACCAAGCTGCCATCGGCGTAAGCACTGATCTCGGGATGCTTCGGCGGCGGATGCTGCGCGAGCCGCCAGATCAGCACGCCGGTCGCTGCGGACGCGACGACCACCACGACCGCCAATGCGGCCAAAACACGTTTCACTCGGGCGCCACCGCCGCGCTGTCGGGGCGCCGTCCGCCCTCCTGTTCGGCGAGCACCGGGCGGTTACCGCCGAGGCCCGGTACCAGGGAGTCGCCGCGATAGCTCACGATCGTCTGCGCCAGACCGACGATCAAGACGGCGCTGACGCCCGTGAACCCGACCCACAACTGGGTGTAGATCAGCACGCCGATCGCCCCGCCCGCGACCCAGGCCAGCTGCAGCAAGGACTCCGAACGCCCGAAGGCCGATGCGCGCGATCGTTCGGGCAGATCGTCTTGCAACGACGCGTCCAGCGACGCCTTGGCGATAGCGCTTGCCCCAGAGGTGATCAGGGTGCCGATCGCGGCCACCAGCAGGTTGCCTGCGACGGCGGTCGCCAGCGCGCTTGCGGTGACCGCGATGGCGCAGCGCACGACCATCTGCGCGGGGTGGCCGAGCTTCATGCGCGCGCTGGCCAGATTGCCGACGAAGTTGCCGATCCCGGCCGCCGCGCCGATCAACCCGAGGATGCGCAGCTGCTCCCAACCGCTGGCGTCATGCGATTTGGCGTAGAAGGCCGGGTAGAGGAACAAAAAGCCCACCATCACTTTGATGGTGCAGTTGCCCCATAGCGCGGTGATAGTGTTGCGGCCCAACGGTTGTCGCGCGGTTGACGGAGTCTTGTGCGGCTCGGGATGGCGGCGCAACTCATCTGTGCCGCCGTGGTAGCTCAGCGTCGCGGGCACTTCGCCTTCCGTCACCTCGACCCACTTCGGGATCCGCATCGCCAGTCCCGCGCCGACCACCGAGACGGCGGCGACGACGTACAGCGCACCGGGCAGTTCCAGAACCCGGAAGAGATACTGCGCGGCCGCGGCGACGGCGCCACCGACCATCGTTCCGCCGAGTAGGCCGAACATCGTCAGCCGCGAGTTCACCCGGACCAGGTCGATCGACGGCGGCAGCACGCGCGGCGTCACCGCGCTGCGCAACACGCTGAATGACTTGGACAGCACCATCATTCCCAGTGCGCACGGATAGAGCACCCACGGCGGGAAGCTGCCCGTCGCCCCGTCGAAGTTGGCGATCAACACCACCACCAGCGCGGTGCGCAATATGAACGACGTGGCCAGTGCGACCCGACGACCATGCTGCAGTCGGTCCAGCGCGGGCCCGATCAGGGGCGCGATGACGGCGAACGGTGCGATGGTGATCAACAGGTACAGCGCGACCTTGCCCTTGCTTTCGCCGGAGGCCGCCGCGAAGAACAGGGTGTCGGCAAGCGCAACACCCATGGCGGCGTCGACCGCGAAGTTCGCCACCACCGGCCACGTCAGCGCGGTCAGCCCGGACTTGTCGGCGCCGTCGGCCGTAGCGGCGCGGTGCACGAGGCCATACATCTTGGAGCCCATCTCGCGGCTGCGTTGCGCGGCCGCTCGTGTCACCGTGACCCGTTGGCCTCCCGCGGCGCCGACGGAGTGCGGCGGGGGCCCCGACGTGTGCGGCCGTGACGGCTCGTCGAGCGGTGGCAGCCACCTGTTGGCGCTCGGCGTGGGATCAGACCGGCGTGCCCGGCGGTAGCCCCTGTCGTCGGGGTCACTGGGGTAGTTGGCCATCCCCGGATGCTCTTCGTCTGCGCCTGCGGGCGGACGAGGTGGGTAGTAGCGATCCTCACGCCAGGCCGACGAGTCCCTGTCGTCACGGCGGGGTCCGGTCACGTCAAAGATTCTCCCCCATCGAGGCGTCGGCACGCGTGCAGCCGACCGGTGTGGCTACTCGTCCGGCGCTGGGGCAATATTGATGACGATGGACATCGTGACGCAATCCACCGAGCACGGCGTGGAATCCCCCTCCGGGGACCCCGCGGCCAGGCCTGACCTCGAGACGGTGCTTCTGGGCTCCGTCGATGACGCGCGCGCCGCGATCGTCGAGTTCAGCGGTGAGGACACCGTCGGGGAGTACCTCGGTGCCGGCTTCGACGATCCGACCTCGGCCACCCACCGGTTCCTGGCCGATATGCCCGGCTACCGCGGCTGGCAGTGGGCGGTCGTGATGGCCGCATGCCCCGGCGCGGATCACGCCACCATCAGCGAAGTGGTGCTGGTACCGGGGCCGACGGCGCTGCTCGCACCGAAGTGGGTGCCGTGGGAGGACCGGGTCAAGCCAGGCGATCTGAGTCCCGGCGATCTGCTCGCCCCGCCCACGGAGGACCCGCGGCTGGTGCCCGGCTTCATGTCCAGCGGGGACCCCGAGGTCGACGAGGTCGCCGCCGAGGTGGGCTTCGGCCGCAAGCAGGTGCTCGGTCCGTGGGGTCGCGCCGATGCCGCGCAGCGCTGGCACGACGGTGAGCACGGTCCCGGTTCGGCGATGGCGCGGTCCACCCGCCGCCAATGTCGCGATTGCGGCTTCTATCTCCCGCTGTCCGGTTCGCTCGGCTTGATGTTCGGCGTGTGCGCCAACGAGATGTCCGCCGACGGCCAGGTGGTCGATTCCGAATACGGCTGTGGCGCGCACTCGGACACCCCACAGCCCGCGGGCACCGGATCTCCACTCTTCGATCCTTATGACGACGGCGTCCTCGACGTCACCGAACCGGCCGAACCGGCCGAACCGGCCGAACCGGACGAAGCGGTCGAACCGGCCGCACCGGACGAACCGGCCGCCGACTAGCTTTCGGCGGCGGCCTTGATCCGCGACAGCGACTGCTTCATCCCGTCGACGAGTTCCCGCTCGAAACTGGGCACACCGCCCATGAGCGCATTGACCGACATGTTCGAGAACGCTGACACCCCGTTTTCCGCATGGCGGCTTTCGGTCAGCTTGGTGCCAGTAGGTGTGGGCTCGAGCTCATAACTCCAGACGGTCCCGTTCTGGTTCACCCGGAACGCCAGCTTCTTCTCCGGGAGGAACTCCGTGATCCGGCTTGTGGTCGGCCAGACCAGAAAGTTGCGCCGGTTGAGGTTCACCGTCCGGCTGCCTTGTCGCAGCGGTCCGCCCAGCGTCTTCATCAACCGGCACTGTGGGCTCCACTCCGGCATCCGGCTGAGGTCTGAGATCAATGACCAGACCTTCGTCGCGGGGGCATCGATCTCGATGTGCGCTTGCAACAGCGGCTCTGCCATCGCTACCTCCTCGGCCTGTCGACGAATTCAGTCGAGTCCACTCTGCGCGCCGCGCGATCCGCGTCGCACCGCCTGACGCTGCCACAGAAAGATCGACGTGCCAAGCACACCCACGCCCAACCCGGCCACTGCGTATGGCCGCCAGTCGTGCAGCCCCGGCACCGTGAACGCCAACAACGTAGCCACCAGCCATCCGACCGTGATCACAGCGATCACCGGCCACGGCTTGAGCAGGCCCGGCGGCAGGGCCGGCGGTTGCGGGGTCATCGATCAAAACCTAACCCATTGGCGCGCACTTCTTCAGACCTGCTAGGTACTCTTTGCCTGTGCAGGATCCCGACAGTCGGCTGGCGAGCGATCTTTCGCTCGCAGTCATCCGGCTGGCACGTCAATTGCGCTTCCGACGCCCCGATTCCCACGTTTCGCTGTCACAGCTCTCGGCCCTCACGACGCTCGCCAAGGAGGGTGCGATGACGCCGGGGGCGTTAGCCGAGCGCGAGCGGGTGCGTCCGCCGTCGATGACGCGAGTGATCGCCTCCCTCAGCGAGCTGGGTCTCATTGCGCGTACGGCACATCCGGTCGACCGTCGCCAGGTCCTGGTGTCGGTATCACCGGCCGGCGCCGAGTTGATCGACGCCGAGCGCCGGGCGAGCCAGGAATGGCTGTCGCAACGGCTGGCCACCCTTGATTCCGGGCAACGTGACGCGCTCCTGACGGCCGCTGACCTGATGTCGGCGATAGTCGACGAAAGCGCGTGAGCGGCATCCGGCGGGCACGAGCGTAGCGAGCGGGGATTGTCAGAAGTAATCGACGTCACCGACCCTGCAGACCCTCGGCTGGACGACTTCCGCGATCTCAACAGTGTGGACCGCAGGCCGGACCTACCCACCGGCAAGGGCCTGGTCATCGCCGAGGGAGTCTTGGTGGTGCAGCGCATGCTCGTCTCGCGGTTCGCGCCCCGCGCACTGCTGGGTACCGACCGGCGCCTCAACGAATTGGCCACCGACCTGGCGGCCGTCGCTGCGCCGTACTACCGCGTGGCCGCTGACGTGATGGCCGATGTCGTGGGATTCCACCTCAACCGTGGCGTGCTGGCATCGGCGTCCCGCCCACCCGAACTCTCGGTGTCTGACGTGCTCGGCGACGCCAATACCGTAGCCGTCCTCGAAGGGGTCAACGATCACGAGAACCTCGGGTCGATCTTCCGCAACGCCGCAGGCCTCGACGTCGACGCGATCGTCTTCGGCAGCGGATGCGCCGACCCGCTGTACAGGCGCGCGGTCCGGGTCTCGATGGGCCACGCTCTGCTGGTGCCCTACGCATGGGCTGCGGATTGGCCGGGCGATCTGGAGATGTTGCGGAACAACGGCTTTCGGCTGCTTGCGATGACGCCCGACCCGGCCGCCCTTACGCTGGCCGATGCGATGTCGGAGGTCGCCGACCAGCGGTTGGCGGTGCTTGTTGGCGCCGAAGGACCCGGGCTGTCGGAACGCGCCATGTGGGCCAGTGACTTGCGGGTGCGCATCCCCATGTCGCGGGGCACCGATTCGCTGAACGTCGCCACTGCCGCGGCACTCGCGTTCTACGAACGGGCCAGGGTCGGACGATAGATTGAACCGGTGACCGACGACTCGACTCCGTGGGCGATGGGCCTGACGGTAGCCGCGTTCGTCGCCGCGGTGGTGGCCGCCGCGATCGTGGTGCTGAGCATGGGGTTGATGCGGGTGCATCCGATGCTGGCCGTCGGGCTCAATCTGGTCGCCGTCGGCGGCCTGGCCCCGACCGTCTGGGAATGGCGCAAGCGACTGGTCTGGCGCTGGTTTTTGCTTGGCGCCACAGTGGGTGTGGCCTGCGCATGGATCGCCGTGCTGGCCATCGCGATTGCGCAGTAACCGAATTCACGCAATCAGCGTCTCGGCCAATCTGGTGCGCCACGCCGCGAGCTCCTCCACTCCGAGGATGCGCAGGACGACCTGATCGGCGCCGGCCTCGCGATATTCGGCCACCCGCGCGGCGATGGACTCGAGATCACCCCAGGCGGTGACGCCGTCGAGCAGTCGATCGCTCACGGTGTCGATATCGGCCGCGGAGAAACCCAGCCGGCTCAGATTCCTGCGATAGCCGCCGACTTTGGTCAGAAAGCCCAGTGGTTCGGCGGCCGCCCGTCGCGCCTGCTCCCGGTCGGTGACCGGGATGACCATCAACAGCACGGCCAGTCGCCGGTCGTGACCCAGCATCTGGCGCGCGGCGGCGACGTATGGCGGTGTCACCAGGAACGGGTATGCCCCGCCGGTGCGGTCCCTCGCCAACGCGAGCATGCGGGGGCCCAGTGCCGCCAGGATCCGGGAGCCGGCGGGGATCCCCGCAGCGTCCAAGTCGTCGAAGTAGTTGTTCAGCGTCGCGAGCGGATGCGCATCGTGCGCGCCGCCGAGCCCGACGATGAAGCGGTCGGGGTGGTCGCGCTGCAGTGCGGTGTAGGTGGTGATCACATCGGTGGCCGCCACCGCCGAGACACCGACGATGCCGGTTGCGACGGGAATCGTTTCGGTGGCACGCACCGCGGCTTCGAGCATCGGCAACTTGCCGGACCGCCATAAGGTGGCGAAACCTAGTAGTTCGGCGTGGCGGGCCTCGTCGGCCACCACCGCAGGATCGTCGGTGTAGGGAAGCGCACTGGCGAGGCCGATCGGTCCGAGCGGTCCCGAAACGTGGGTCATATCCGCACGTTAGGACCTCAACAGAAGTTCAGGTCAAGCCTCAGCGTTGCCCGCTGGACCGCACACCGAGCAGCACGTCTTCCCAGGCCGGGACCGGTGGCTTGCCCTTGCGTGCCCGCGGCTTCGGTGCGGCGGGCGGTGCCGGCTGGGGCTCGAGGTCGAGTTCGGGCTCGGCGACCGGTTCCGGCTCCGCCATGTCCAGCTGCGGGACTGCTGCAACCGGCCGAAGCGGACGTGCGAAGTCCGGGTCGATGAGCTCGCATGCCGAGTCGTCGAGGGCGGTCACTGTGCCGCCGTGCGCGCCGGGCGTGAACCGGAAGTGCGCGGTGTTGTCCGACAGTCCGGCTTGCCACGCCATCTGCACGGTCCAGCGACCGTCCTCGTTGCGCCAGGCATCCCAGTTGGTGGCATCGGTGCTGAGACCGCGGGCGATCAGCGACGTCGTCACCGTCTCCAGCAGCGTCAGCACCGAGGGCCCGTCGGCAAGCACCGGATGCGCCGCGGTTGCCAGCTCGGCTGCCCTGGAACGTTCCAGCAGGACCGGATGAGCGAACCGCTCGACCCGCGCGTAGTCGACGCCGGAGGCTGCGGCGACCTGCTCGACCGAAGCGCCGGCACGAATCTTGGCCTGAATCTCTTTGGGACGCAGCACGCTTGACACCTCATCGGTGGTCTGAGGGGTGGCCTGAGACGATGCGGAGCCGGTCTTTTCGCCCCGCACGGCGGCCCGCAATCGGTCGTCGGAGAGCAACAGGAACTTCTCGCCGGAGTCGTCGGCCTCGCACATGATTTGTTTGCCATCGACGTCTAATCCGACGACTTTGAGTTTCCGCATGTCGACCTCCTCCGGGCGCATACGTTGCCCGATCAGGGCGACCCTACTGCGTTATCTGCCCGTTACCAGGTAGACACGCGGGCAGGTCAGAGGCGTTCTACCACCCAATCGATGCACGCGGTCAACGCGCTGACGTCGTCCGGGTCGACGGCCGGGAACATGCCGACGCGCAACTGGTTGCGGCCGAGTTTGCGGTAGGGCTCGGTGTCGACGACTCCGTTGGCCCGAAGTGCCTTGGCGATCGCCGCGGCGTCGATGTCATCGGCGAAGTCGACGGTGCCCACCACCTGCGACCGCAGTTCGGGATCGGCGACGAACGGCGTGGCGACCTTCGATGCCTCCGCCCAGCTGTACAGCCGCTGTGACGAGTCCGCAGTGCGCTTGACCGCCCAGTCCAGGCCGCCGTTGCCCAGCATCCATTCGAGCTGGTCGGCGAACATGATCAGCGTGCCGATCGCCGGGGTGTTGTACGTCTGGTTCTTGAGGCTGTTCTCGATTGCGATCGGCAGCGACAGGAACTCGGGCACCCAGCGGCCCGACCCGGCGATGGACTCGACGCGGGCGAGCGCGGCGGGGGAGAGGATGGCCACCCAGAGGCCGCCGTCGCTGGCGAAGTTCTTCTGCGGCGCGAAGTAGTAGGCATCGGTGTCGGCGATGTCGACGGGCAGACCGCCTGCCGCCGACGTGGCGTCGATGGCAATCAACGCGCCGTCGGAGCCGGCGGGCCGCTGAACGGGGACCGCGACGCCGGTCGATGTTTCGTTGTGTGCCCACCCGATGAGGTCGACGGACGGGTCCGATTGCGGGGTGGGCGCGCTGCCCGGATCGGCCTTGACGATGATCGGGTCGCCGACGAACGGGTTCTTGGCCACCGCCGAGCCGAACTTGGCACTGAACTCGCCGTAGGTCAGATGCAGGGAACGCTTGTCGATCAGTCCGAACGCGGCGGCGTCCCAAAAGGCAGTGGTGCCGCCGTTACCGAGGATGACCTCGTAGCCGTCGGGCAGAGAGAACAGCTGGCTCAACCCGTCGCGAACCCGGCCGACAAGGTTCTTGACCGGGGCCTGGCGGTGCGACGTCCCGAAGACATCGCCCGCAGCGGCCAGCGCTTGCAGCTGCTCAGGGCGCACTTTGGACGGTCCGCATCCGAAGCGGCCGTCGCGGGGCTTGAGGTCGGCGGGAATTGTCAGGTCGGCCATGCGAACCAGAGTAGTGACCGTACATACGGGGTTTCTGCGGGGTTCGTATGCAGAAAATGCGGCAAAAGTGGGTAAAGAACACGCGATGGAACCGTTTTGTATCCATAATGTGATGTGTCGGGGACTGAGCCCTTGGGGGGCACCATGATCAGTCGCGGGAAAAGTTCGACGCTTGTGCCGGTATGTGTGGCTGCGCTCGCGACATTCGGTTCGGTGCTGGCCGCTGCACCTGCGTACGCCGATGACGGCGGTGAGCTGCTGAATGAGATCAATGCAACGCGCGCGGCGAACGGCTGTGGGCCGCTTGCGGCCAACCCGCAGCTGACGACGTCGGCGGCGCGGCACGCCAACGACATGCTCATCACCGGGGTGGCGGCGCACACGGGTTCGGACGGCTCCTCCCTGTCCCAACGTGTCACCGACGCGGGTTACGCGGGCTACTCCAATCTCGGCGAGGTCGTCTTCTGGGCCAACGGCCCCGGCGGTAGCCCCGCCGCCGCGGTCAACTGGTGGATGAACAGTCCGGGGCACCGCGCGATCATCACCAACTGCGCGTTGACCGAGGCGGGCTTCTCGGCGGTGAGAAACGGCAGCATGATGACCGCGACAGGGGATTTCGGGGCGAAATAGCCTCTGCTGCTGACTAATTGGTCAGGATGCGGGCGCCGTCGGAGGTGACGGCGACGGTGTGCTCACTGTGGGCGGCGCGGGCGCCCGACGCTGTTCGTAGCGTCCACCCGTCGGGGTCGTGACGGTACTCATCGGTGCCGTCGCCGATCAGCATCGGCTCGATCGCGATCACCAGGCCGGGGCGCAACTTCATGCCCTTTCCCGGTCTGCCCTCGTTGGGCACGTCCGGATCCTCGTGCATGGTGCGCCCGATGCCGTGGCCGCCGTGGTGGGCGAGCAGGCCGAAGCCCGCACGGTGGATCGTCGACGAGATCGCGTAGCCGATATCGCCGAGCCGGTTGCCGGGCCGCACCGCCTTGATGCCTGCGGCTAAGGCGGCATCGGCGGCCTCGATCAGCGCGGCGTCCTCGGGGCGCGGGGTTCCGACGATGAAGCTGCGCGCCGCATCGCCGGTCCAGCCGCGCAGGGTCGCGCCGAAGTCGGCCGAGACCAGGTCGCCGTCCGCGAGCACATAGTCATTGGGGATGCCGTGCACGACGGCGTCGTTGACGCTCACGCACAGCACCGCCGGAAAAGGGCTCGGCGACCATCGCGGGTGATAGTTGAGAAACGGCGAGGATGCGCCGTGGCGGGCCAGTACGTCTGCGGCGACGCGGTCCAGATCCATCGTGGTCACGCCGGGTTTCGCGAAGTCGATGACGGCGCGCAGAGCGTCGGCGACGACAGCGCCGGCATCCGCCATCGCGTCGATCTCCGTGTTGGTCTTCAGCTCAACCATGTGTGTCCCCCGTCACATTTTCCGCGTATGGGGCTGGTGTACCACATGCAGGAATGGGTATTTCAAGTATGCGATACCTGCGGTACCGTGTTGGACACCCAAGGCGTAAATGTAAACCTCACTTAGGAGGCTTCGAATGGCAGTGAAAGAAGCCAAGACCGGATTGATCAGACGCTGGCGCCGCAACATGGATGTCAGCGACGACACGGCGTACGTCGACATGCTCACCACACTGTCCGAGGGGTCAGTGCGACGCAACTTCAACCCCTACACCGACATCGACTGGGACTCCCCGGAGTTCAAGGTGATCGAGAACGACGAGCGCTGGATTCTGCCCGCGACAGACCCGATCGGTCAGCACTCCTGGTATCAGGCTCAGGCGAAGGAACGGCAGATCGAGATTGGCATGTGGCGCCAGGCCAACGTCGCCAAGGTCGGGCTGCACTTCGAGTCGATCCTGATCCGCGGACTCATGGAATACGCCTTCTGGACGCCCAACGGCTCACCGGAGTACCGGTACTGCCTGCACGAGGCGGTCGAGGAGTGCAACCACACCATGATGTTCCAGGAGATGGTGAACCGCATCGGTGCCGACGTGCCCGGGATGCCCCGGTTGCTGAAGTGGATCCAGCCGGCCATCCCGCTGGTCGCAGGGCCGCTGCCGATTCCGTTCTGGTTCGGCATCCTGGCCGGCGAGGAGCCCATCGATCACACCCAGAAGAACGTGCTGCGCGAGGGCAAGACGCTGCATCCGATCATGGAGCGCGTGATGGCCATCCACGTGGCCGAAGAGGCGCGGCACATCTCGTTCGCGCATGAGTATCTGCGCAAGCGGGTGCCCGACCTGCCGCGGCGCAAGCGGTTCTGGCTGTCGCTCTACGTTCCGGTCGTGATGCGCGTGCTGTGCTCGGCGATCATCGTGCCGCCGCGCGCGTTCTGGAAGGAATTCGACATCCCGAGGTCGGTCCGCAAGGAGATCTTCTTCGCCTCACCCGAGTCGCGGCAGATGCTGCGCGACATGTTCGGCGACGTTCGGATGCTCGCGCACGACACTGGGCTGATGAATCCGCTCGCGAAACTGATCTGGCGGATGTGCCGAATCAGCGGCCGGCCCAGCCGGTATCGCAGTGAGCCGGCCCGCCAGCACTTGGTATCGGTCGCCTAGGGCTCCCATGCCTCATGTGATCACCCAGTCGTGTTGCAGCGACGGGTCCTGTGTCTACGCGTGTCCGGTGAACTGCATCCACCCATCACCGGACGAGCCCGGCTTCGCCACCGCGGAGATGCTCTACATCGACCCGGTCGCGTGCGTCGACTGCGGCGCATGTGTGTCGGCGTGCCCCGTCGGCGCCATCTCGCCCGACACCCGGCTGGAACCCCAACAGCTGCCGTTCGTCGACCTGAACGCTTCCTTTTATCCCAAGCCCGAGGGGAAGCTGCCGCCGACGTCCAAGCTCGCGCCCGTGATCGAAGCGCCTATGGTGCGGCCGCGCTCCGGTGCGCCGTTGACGGTGGCGATCGTCGGTTCGGGGCCCGCGGCGATGTACGCAGCCGACGAACTGCTGACCCAGCGGGGCGTGCGCGTCAACGTATTCGAGCGGCTGCCAACGCCGTACGGGCTGGTGCGTGCCGGGGTCGCCCCCGATCACCAGAGCACCAAACGGGTCACGCGCCTTTTCGACAAGGTGACGCGGCTGCCCGGGTTCACGTTCTACCTCAACGTCGACGTGGGATCGGACGTGACGCACGCCGACCTGCTGGCTCATCATCACGCCGTGCTGTACGCCGTCGGCGCGCCCAACGACCGCCGCCTCGACATCGACGGCATGGATCTGCCTGGCACGGGCACCGCCACCGAGATGGTCGCGTGGATCAACGGGCATCCCGAATTCACTGAATTGCCAGTCGATTTGAGCCATGAGCGGGTGGTGATCGTCGGCAACGGCAACGTGGCGCTCGACGTGGCCCGCATCCTGACCACCGACCCCGACGCTTTGGCTGCCACGGACATCTCGGACCACGCCCTTGCCGCGCTGCGCCGTTCGAACGTGGCAGAGGTCGTCATCGCCGCCCGAAGGGGTCCGGCGCACTCGGCCTTCACGCTTCCGGAACTGATCGGGCTGACGTCGACGTGCGACATGGTGCTCGACGGCGCCGACCACGACCTCGTGCAGGCCGACCTGGCCGCCGAACGGGATCCGCTCACGCGCAACAAGCTCGAGGTCCTGAGCAAGCTCGGTGACGCGTCGGCGCCTGCATCGCGGCCCCGCATCCGACTGGCCTACCGCCTCACACCCCACAAGGTGCTCGGAGACGTCGCCGTGACCGGCATCGAGTTCAACCTCACCGACACCGATGAGCGTCGTCAGCTCGAAGCCGGCCTGGTGTTGACGTCAATCGGATACCGCGGCAGGCCGATTCGCGATCTTCCGTTCGACGAAGCCACCGCGGTGGTGCCCAACGACGGCGGCCGCGTCGTCGATCCGGATTCGGGCGAGCCCGTGCGGGGCAGCTACGTCGCGGGCTGGATCAAACGCGGTCCCACCGGCTTCATCGGCACCAACAAGTCGTGTGCGGGACAGACGGTGCACAACCTCGTGGCCGACTACAACGCGGGACTGCTCGCTGACCCGGCAGTTAAGCCCGCCGCGCTGGACAAGCTCGTGCGGCGCAGGCGGCCCGACATGGTCGACGCCGCGGGCTGGCGCGCGATCGACGCGGCGGAGATCGACCGCGGCGGCGAGCATCGGCCCCGCGACAAGTTCACGACCGTCGCCGACATGCTGGCCGCGGCGGCCGCCGCACCCGCGCCGTCGATGCGCGAACGCGTGCTCGCCGGCTTACGTCGCTAGGTCGATGATCGCCGCGAGTCGTTACTGGCTCTGCTTCATCGCCTCCTGGATCTCCTCCATGCTGACCTCGCGCATCGGCTGACCCATCGACCACTGGTGGCCGAACGGATCGCGGACGACGCCGTATCGGTCGCCCCAGAAGGCGTCCTCCAGCGGATGAATCACCGTGGCGCCCGCATCGACGGCCTTCTGGAACTTGGCGTCGACATCGGTGACGGTCAGATGGATGGTCACCGGCGTGCCGCCGAGTGCCGTGGGGGTCATCGACTTGCCCTCGCTCATCTCGGGGAAGTCGTCGTTGAGCATCACCGTGAACCCGTTGATGTTCAGTGCCGCGTGGATGAGCTTGCCGTCGGGCCCGGGAACCCGGCCGTACTCCTCGGCGCCGAAGGCCTTGACGTAGAAATCGATGGCCGCCGCCGCATCGTCGACGACGAGATGGGGGGATATGGCCGGCTGGACGTCGATTGCCATGAGCAGTCTCCTATATGAGTTGTGTTTTCCCTCGCGGGCTATGAGTACGACCCGCCCGGCGGGCCAAACTCATCGCACCGGGCGCCATGATTGCGATTTCGGCGTGCTGAGTCACCCTCAGCGTGACCGGCCCCGCCGAAATCGCAGGCCGAACTCTGGCAACATAGCGGCGTGCCTGGGCGGGGAGTCCTAACGAGACCGCGGGTGGTCGTACTGGACCCCCTCATCGTCGGCATCCTCGCCGCCGCGATCAGCCTGGCAGGCGCTGGCCGCCCGTCGTTCTGGTACGACGAGGCCGCGACGATCTCGGCGTCATACAGTCGCTCGCTTGCGCAGCTCTGGCAGATGATGGGCACCGTCGATGCCGTCCACGGTCTCTATTACCTGCTCATGCACGGCTGGTTCACCATCTTCCCGCCCACGGAATTCTTCTCGCGCGTGCCGAGCGCACTGGCGGTCGGCGGCGCAGCGGCCGGCCTGGTCGTCCTCGGCAAGCAGTTCTCGTCTCGCACCGTCGCCCTGAGCGCCGGGGTCATCTGCGCGGTCCTGCCCCGCGCGACATGGGCAGGTATCGAAGCCCGGCCATACGCACTGACGATGATGATGGCGGCCTGGTCGACCGTATTGCTCGTCCACGCTGCACGCCGCGACAGCGACTGGGTCTGGCTCGTGTACGGCGTCGCGATGGTGACGTCGATCCTGCTCGACGTGTATCTCGCGCTGATGTTCGTGGCGCACGCCGTATTCCTGTGTGTCTACCGGCCGGGGCGAAAGGTCGTCGTACGGTTCGGCATCACCGCGGTGTGCGCGTGCCTTGCCGTCGCGCCGTTCGTCCGGCTGGCCGTCGGTCAGGCGCATCAGATCGTCTGGATCTCGCCGGTTGGCGGCCGGACGGTCGAAGACGTGGCCGTCCAGCAATACTTCGAGAGAAGCCCGCTGTTCCTGATCGTGTCCGCCTGTGTGGTGGTGACGGTAATCATCTTGTGGCGCTTCACATCTGCGCAACTGACTGGGCCGGCTCGCCAGCTGCTGGCGCTGGCGATGGCGTGGCTAGTGGTTCCCACCGCCGTGATCCTCGGCTACTCGGCGGCGGTCCACCCGATTTATACGCCACGCTATCTGTGCTTCACCGCACCGGCGATCGCGCTCGCGCTGGGCGTGTGTACCGGCGCGTTGGCGATCCGGCCGTGGATGGCAGCGGCGGTGCTCAGCGTGATCGCACTCGCGGCAGCGCCGAATTATCTACTGGTACAACGCAGCCCGTACGCCAAGTACGGAATGGACTACAGCCAGGTGGCCGACCTGATCGAGCAGAAGGCTGCGCCGGGTGACTGCCTGATGGTGAACGACACCGTCACCTTCATGCCCGCCCCGATGCGCCCGCTGCTGGCTGCGCGCCCCGACGCCTACCGCAACGTCGTCGATATCAGCTTGTGGCAGAAGGCAACCGATCGCCACGACGTCTTCGACACCAACCTCATACCCGAGGCGTCGGTCGGTCCCCTCCACGATTGCCGCGTCGTCTGGATCATCACCCAGGCCGACCCGTCACGGGCCGCCCACGAACAGAACCTGGCGATGGAACCAGGTCCACTGTTCGGCGGCACCACGGCGTTCGCGGTAACCCGAGACCCCGGCTACCACCTACTGGAGCGCTGGCAGTTCAACCTGGTTCAGGTCATCAGGGCAGCGCGCTGAGCGCTACCAGGCGCGGATGTAGTCGACCAGCATCGCCGCGGGGAAGTGACCCCGGGCCGGATCGCCGCCGCCTGGGCCGCCGACCGCAAGGGTGAACATCGGCTGCATCCAATAACCGGGGATGCTGAACGGCCACCGGAGGTCGCCGGGCCTTCCCGAGACCTGGATCGGCGTCGGAGGCACCGCGAAGTACGGTTCGGCACCGTCGACGTAATCGCGCCAGAACTTGAAACCGTCCTCGTCCCACCGCATCCGCCAGGTGTGCCAGTCGCCGTCGACGAGACCGGGGATCGATTTGCCCTCCCACGTCTTACCGTTCGACGCGGCATGCACGGTCGTCCCCGGCGCCCACGCGTCGTTGCCGTACCACTCGAAGATGTCGACCTCACCGTCGGGCAGCGGATCCTCGTTGACCGCCCAGAACGCCGGCCAGGCGCCTGGGGTCAGGCAGTCGAGTTTGATTCGCGCTTCCCACGTCTGGTTGATCATGCCCCGCCAGATGCCCCGCAGCTTGCCGCCGTAGTACGTGCCCATGTCGTTGGTGGCGAGCAGCACGAGGTTGGAGTTGCCGTCGAGGAACACATTGCGGCGATCGTCGCGGTAAATCCCCGCAACCGGGGGAAACACGTCGTCCTGCCAGGTCTGGATGATCCACTTGGACCGATCGGGTGCGGACCCCGCAGGCCCGTCGAACTCATCCTGGAAGATGTAGGTGCCCGGATCGCCGGTCGGCGGTTGGGCCGGTCGCGGTATGCGATCCAGCGGGCTCGCTTGAGCTTGGGCTACGGGAATCGTGGCGGCCAAAAGGCCGAGACCCGCCATCGTCATCATGTTGCGGCGATCCATCTGAGGCACCCGCCCACCTTAAGAGGACGACTCCGCGTTTAGGTTCATTTCGGTCCTCGCACGTGTTGTATCTAACTGCCGTTCACACGATGGAGAACGACGGCGGCAGCGCTAACCGCCCGGTCAGCGCCATCAGCACGGACTCGCCCTGACCCGTCGCGATCGCCGCTCGGGTCGCAACATCCAGTGCCTCGGCGAGCGCCTCCGCTGGCAGCGGGAACGGGATATCGAGCGCCCTGGCAATGTCCAGCCCGTGCACAGCTAGCTCAAAGGTTCGCGTCGGCAAATACGTGTGCAACCGGATGCCCAGTCCGCCGATCACGGTGATCACCGGGTCGTCGACCGATGCGAGATCGGCGCGCACCAACGACACCAACTCGTCGACGGCGGCCGCCGGATCATCGCCGAGGTCCCTGCCCGCCTGTCTGCCGCGCTCCGCGACATCGGCGGGGTCGATACCCAGCGCCGCCGGATTGACCCGCACGTAGTACTCCGCCGGCGTCGTGATGTCCACGCGCTCGGCGGTGGTCCGCAGATAGTTGCGCACGGTGGTCAGTGATCGGGAGGTGTGGCCGACCAGCGCGCGGATATCCCAATCGCCAAGGCCGGGCTCGCCCCACTTACCTGCCGGAATCGCATGCACCAGTGCGGCGAAGCTCGTCGCCGCTGCGCCGAACGGTTCCGTCGTCACGATCGCGAGACGTGGTCCCACCCCTCGACGGACTCCGGACTACGGGGTTCGGGCCCCACGTAGAGGGCCGCCGGGCGGACCAACTTGCCGAGCCGCTTCTGCTCGAGAATGTGCGCACACCAGCCCGCGGTGCGACCGCAGGTGAACATCGCAGGCATCATGTGGGTCGGCACCTGTGCGAAATCCAGGATGACGGCGGCCCAGAATTCGACGTTGGTCTCGATCGCGCGGTCCGGGCGGCGTTCCCGCAACTCGGCGAGCGCGGCCTGTTCCAGCGCGGCGGCCACCTCGTAGCGGGGCGCCTCCAGCCGTTTGGCCGTCGCCCGCAGCACGCGCGCCCGGGGGTCCTCGGCGCGGTAGACCCGATGGCCGAAGCCCATCAGCTTTTCCTTGCGGTCAAGGATTCCCTTGACGACCGCGCGCGCGTCGCCGGTCTTCTCGACTTCTTCGATCATCGGGATCACCCGCGCGGGCGCACCGCCGTGCAGCGGGCCGCTCATCGCGCCGATGGCGCCCGACAGGGCTGCCGCGACGTCCGCACCGGTCGACGCGATCACCCGGGCGGTGAACGTCGACGCGTTCATGCCGTGCTCGGCCGCCGACACCCAGTACGCGTCAATCGCCTCGACGTGCTTGGGGTCGGGCTCGCCTTGCCAGCGAGTCATGAATCGCGCTGTCACGGTGGAGCATTCGTCGACGATGCGCTGCGGAACCGCCGGCTGATAGATGCCGCGCGCGGACTGCGCGACATAGGACAGCGCCATCACCGATGCGCGGGCAAGCTGGTCGCGCGCCGTCTGGTCCTCGATGTCCAGCAGTGGCTTGTAGCCCCAGATCGGGGCGAGCATGGCCAGCCCGGCCTGGACGTCGACGCGAACGTCGCCGCTGTGAATCGGCAGGGGGAACGGCTCCGCAGGCGGCAGTCCGTGGCCGAATCTGCCGTCGACCAGCAGCTCCCACACATCCCCGAAAGTGACGTGTTGGCTGACCAGATCCTCGATGTCCACGCCGCGATAGCGCAGCGCGCCGCCGTCTTTGTCGGGTTCTGCGATCTCGGTGGTGAAGGCGACCACACCTTCGAGTCCGGGTACGAAATCCTCAGGAACCGCTGACGTCGTAGTCATGCGCAAATTCTCGCACCCGCCCGCCCGTGGCTTGCTACCGGTCGGTAACAGGTCGGCGAGCAGCAGAGGCGTAGCGTGATTGCGTGGCCCCTCACGACGACGACCACCTGGCACGGATGCGGGTGGAATACGGTTCGGTGGAGAAGGACGGCAGTGGCGACCTCGATGCGGATTGGCTCGCGGACGGCTGGGTTGCGCTGCTGCGCAAGTGGTTAGCCGACGCCGAGGACGCAGGCGTGGCGGAGCCGAACGCGATGGTGGTGGGCACCACCGATGCGCGCGGCCGTCCGTCCACCCGCTCGGTGCTCTGCAAGAGCGTCGACGACGACGGCATCACCTTCTTCACCAACTACGACTCCAACAAGGGTGAGGACCTGGCCGCGATGCCATACGCCTCGGCTACGTTCCCCTGGTTCCTGCTCGGCAGGCAGGTCCACGTCCGCGGCCTGGTCACCAAGGTGTCCGCGGCGCAGACCGCCGACTACTGGTCGAAGCGGCCGCGTGGTTCGCAGCTGGGCGCGTGGGCCTCACACCAATCCGCACCGATCGCCTCGCGCGCCGCGCTGCTCGAGCAGTTGGCCGACGTGACAGCACGATTCGCCGATCTCGAGGAGATCCCGGTGCCGCCGAACTGGGGTGGATACCTCATCGCGCCCGAGCTCGTCGAGTTCTGGCAGGGCCGGGAGAACCGGATGCACAACAGGATTCGCGTCTGCAACGATGCCGAGCTGCCAGTGGCCATGCACAACAGCCGCATCGAGCGGTTGCAGCCCTAGGTGGGACGGCTCTTAGCCGACACCACGCCGCTGCGGACACCCGATTTCCGGCGGTTGTGGCTTGCGGGAATCGTCACGGTCGTCGGCGCCAACCTGACCATCTTTGCGGTGCCGGTGCAGCTCTACGCGCTCACCCAGAACTCGGCCTACGTAGGGCTTTCCGGTCTGTTCGCGCTCGTTCCCCTGATCGTGTTCGGCCTGTGGGGCGGCGCGTGGGCCGACGCGATGGACCGGCGGCTGTTGCTCATCATCTCGTCGTGCGGCCTGGCCGTGGCGTCGGTCCTGTTGTGGGTGCAGGCCGCGTTGGCGATGAACAACGTCTGGGTGGTCCTGTGCCTGCTCGCGGTCCAGCAGGCGTTCTACGCGATCAACTCACCGACGCGCGCGGCCGCGATTCCGCGCATGCTGCCCGACGGTCAACTGCCCGCGGCCAACTCGCTGAACATGACCGTCATGCAGTTCGGCGCCATCGTCGGGCCGCTGTTGGCCGGGGTGATGCTGCGCTGGGTCGACCTGTCCACGCTGTATCTGATCGACGCGATCACGTGCATCGCGGCGATCTGGGCGACGTTCCGCCTGACCTCCATGCCACCCAGCGAGAGTGCCCGCGGCGCGCCGGGTTGGGGATTCGGTGCGGTGCTCGACGGGTTCCGCTACCTCGCAGGCAACCGGGTGGTGCTGATGTCGTTCGTCGTCGACCTGATCGCGATGATCTTCGGGATGCCGCGCGCGCTGTTCCCGCAGATGGCGCACGAGAGCTTCGGTGGGCCGATCGAGGGCGGCACCACGATGGCGTTGCTGGCGGCGGCGATGTCGGTGGGCGCGGTGGCGGGCGGGCTGTTCTCCGGCTGGCTGCCCCGGGTCCGAAGACAGGGGCTTGCGGTGGTGGCCTCGATCGTGGTCTGGGGTGTGGCGATGGTCGGCTTCGGCGTCGCCGGAGGGTTCGCCGGTGGTCATGTCGGTCTGTTCCTCTGGATCGCGTTGATCTGCTTGGCGATTGGCGGCGCGGCGGACATGGTGTCGGCGGCGTTTCGCTCGACGATCCTGCAGCAGGTGGCCTCCGATGATCTTCGGGGCCGGCTGCAGGGGGTGTTCACCGTCGTCGTTGCGGGCGGACCCCGGCTGGCCGATGCGGTGCACGGCGCCACCGCGGCGGCGGTCGGCACCACGGTCGCCGCTGCGGGCGGCGGAGTACTGGTGGTGATCGGCATGGTGGCCTGCGCTCTGTTGGCGCCCACGTTCATCCGCTACCGGGTGCCCGCGGCCGACAAACGGTGACCTAGGGGGCCAAGTGTCTGTGCATGCCAGTTTCTAAGCGGGCTCTTAGCTTCGCTGGTTAGCATCCGAATTGTGCCTGATGTGAGGGGGGAGGCATCCCTCGGCCTGCGGGAACGTAAAAAGCTCCGGACGCGAGCAACCCTGATCGACGCTGCCGTCGACCTTTGCGATCGCCAGGGATTCGACCGCACCACCGTCGACCAGATCGCCGCGATCGCCGACGTTTCGCCCCGCACGTTCAGCCGCTACTTCGCCACCAAGGACGCCATCGCACTGGCCCTTATCGACGAGGTGCTGGACAGAACGGCCGTCGAACTGGCCCGCCAACCCCGCGAGCTCAATCATTTCGAGGCGTTGCTGAAGGCGTATCTGGCGATGGCGAAATCGGCCAAGGCCGCCCCGGCCGGGGAGCTGTCGGCGGACCGGGTGATGTGCATCGTGCGGATCATGCTGTCGTCGCCCACCTTGAGGCAGGCGGCGCTGGAATACCGTGCCAACTCCGTCGATGCCGAACTCGCCAGGCGGATGGGTGCGGAGGTCGAGGATCGCGGGCCGAGGCTGGTCTCAGCCGTCGGCGGTTCGGTACTCATGACGGCGCTCACCGACCTGGCCGCGGAGACCGGGGACTGGTCCCAGCTGACCATCGACGATGTAGCGCAGCGTCTGGAAGAGACATTTGCCGAGTTCACCGGCCTCACGACGGGCAATCGACAGGCGGTCTGAGCATCTGGCGGAACCCCCGCGGGCGGGACTGGTGGAATGGGACTACCTTTTGAGGGGCATACCCGAGATGTTCTCGATATTCCTTGCAACGTAGAAGGGATCCCCGTGGCCGAAAAAGACGAGCACGCCACTCTCAACTATCCCGGTGGCGAGCTTGAATTGGACGTCGTCCACGCCACCGAAGGCTCCGACGGCGTCGCCTTGGGTTCGCTGTTGGCCAAGACCGGCTACACCACGTACGACGAGGGTTTCGTCAACACCGCGTCGACGAAGAGCTCCATCACGTACATCGACGGTGACGCCGGGATCCTGCGTTATCGCGGGTATCCGATCGAGCAGCTCGCGGAGAAGTCGAACTTCATCGAGGTCAGCTACCTGCTGGTCTACGGGGAGCTGCCGACGGCTGAGCAGCTCGAGGCGTTCACGACGCAGATCCAGCGGCACACCCTGCTGCACGAAGACCTCAAGCGGTTCTTCGACGGTTTCCCGCGCAACGCGCACCCGATGCCGGTCCTCTCCAGCGCCGCGAATGCGCTGAGCGCGTACTACCAGGACTCGCTGGACCCCTTCGACGACGAGCAGGTCGAGCTGTCGACCATCCGCCTGCTGGCCAAGATGCCGACGATCGCGGCGTACGCCTACAAGAAGTCGGTGGGCCAGCCGTTCCTGTATCCGGACAACTCGATGAGCCTCGTCGAGAACTTCCTCCGGATGACGTTCGGCCTGCCCGCCGAGCCCTACGAGGTCGACCCGGAACTCGTCCGCGCACTCGACATGTTGTTCATCCTTCACGCCGATCATGAGCAGAACTGCTCGACGTCGACGGTGCGGCTGGTCGGCTCGTCGCAGGCCAACCTGTTCACGTCGATTTCCGGTGGCATCAACGCGCTATGGGGTCCGCTGCACGGCGGCGCCAACCAGGCGGTGCTCGAGATGCTGGAGAAGATCCGGGTCGGCGAGGACGACGTCCAGACGTTCGTCAAGAAGGTCAAGAACAAGGAAGACGGCGTCAAGCTCATGGGCTTCGGCCACCGGGTCTACAAGAACTACGACCCGCGGGCGCGCATCGTCAAGGAGCAGGCCGACAAGATCCTCGGCAAGCTCGGCGGCGACGACGAGCTGCTGGACATCGCCAAGGAGCTCGAAGAGATCGCCCTCACCGACGACTTCTTCGTCGAGCGCAAGCTCTACCCCAACGTCGACTACTACACCGGCGTGATCTACCGGGCCATGGGCTTCCCGACCCGGATGTTCACCGTGCTGTTCGCACTGGGCCGGCTGCCCGGGTGGATCGCGCACTGGCGTGAGATGCACGACGAGGGTGGCGGCAAGATCGGCCGTCCGCGTCAGATCTACACCGGCTACACCGAGCGCGACTACATCAACACCAGCGCCCGGTAGCTCAACTCTGCGAGGTACGTCACTTGCGATAACGCTTGCCTTCTGGACAGTTGTAGTTTCACAATAGTTGTGTGAATGAAACTATCGTCCGCTCGATGAGCAGCCGGCGCAAGGCCATCATCCTGGTGACCTGCTGCCTGAGCCTGCTGATCGTGTCGATGGACGCGACGATCGTCAACGTCGCCATTCCGAACATCCGCGCGGATCTCGGCGCATCCGCGTCGCAGCTGCAGTGGGTCATCGACATCTACACCCTGGTGCTGGCGTCGCTGCTGCTGCTGGCCGGTGCGGCGGCCGACAGGTTCGGTCGCAGGCGCACGTTCCAGATCGGCCTGACGGTGTTCGCGTTCGGCTCGCTGATGTGCAGCCTCGCGCCGAACATCGAGACGCTGATCGCGGCACGCTTCCTGCAGGCCGTCGGCGGATCGATGATGAACCCGGTGGCGATGTCGATCATCACCCAGGTTTTCACCGGCCGCGTCGAGCGCGCCCGCGCAATCGGCGTCTGGGGCGGCGTCGTCGGCATCTCGATGGCGCTGGGCCCGATTGTCGGTGGTGCGCTCATCCAGTACGTCGACTGGCGGGCGGTGTTCTGGATCAACCTGCCGATCTGTGCGCTCGCGATCCTGCTCACGGCGATCTTCGTGCCGGAGTCCAAGTCGGTCACGATGCGCGACGTCGACCCGGTCGGCCAGGGCCTCGGTATGGCCTTCCTGTTCGGCATCGTCTACGTACTCATCGAAGGTCCGAACTTCGGCTGGGCGGACGTCCGCACCATCGCCGTGGCCGTCGTCGCGGTCGTCGCGCTCATCGGCTTTTTGGCCTACGAGTCGCGGCGCCACGACCCGTTCATCGATCTCCGGTTCTTCCGCAGCATCCCGTTCGCGTCGGCGACCGTGATCGCGGTATGCGCGTTCGCCGCGTGGGGTGCCTTCCTGTTCATGATGTCGCTGTACCTGCAGGAGGAGCGTGGCTACTCGGCCTTGACCACGGGGCTCATCTATCTGCCGGTAGCCATTGGCGCACTTGTCTTCTCGCCGCTGTCCGGCCGGATGGTCGGTCGATTCGGCGGCAGGCCGTCGATCGTCATCGCAGGCACCCTGATCACCGTTGCGACGGTTCTCCTCACCACGCTGACCGCGACGACGCCGGTATGGCAGCTGCTCGTCATCTTCGCGGTGTTCGGCATCGGCTTCTCGATGGTCAACGCGCCGATCACCACCGCGGCGGTCAGCGGCATGCCGACCGATCGGGCCGGGGCCGCGTCGGCGATCGCGTCGACCAGCCGTCAGATCGGCGTCAGTCTCGGTGTGGCACTGTGTGGTTCGGTCGCGGGGTCGGCGCTGGCGACCAAAGGTGCGGACTTCACCGTAGCCGCGCGAGTGCTGTGGGTGATCCTCGCGGTGCTCGGGCTGACGATCGTGGTGCTCGGCATCTACTCCACCTCGCCACGTGCGCTGCGTTCGGCCGACCGTCTCGCTCCGCTGATAGCCGGGACCGATGCCCGACGGGAGATCGCCGATGTCAAGTAACCCGTTGGCCGACGAAGTCTGGCGCGCCATGGCGTCTCTGGTGATGGACAACCGGGACAGCTGGAAGCGGGCCGTGGTGGAGCGTTCAGGGTTGCCGTTCAGCAGGATTCGCATACTCAAGCGATTGAGTCGGCAATCGATGTCGGTCAAGGAGCTGGCGCATGCGGCGACCATCGACGCGCCTGCGGCGACGGTTGCCGTCAACGATCTCGAAGATCGGGGACTGGTGGTGCGCGAGATCGATCCGGCGAATCGGCGGTCGAAGACCGTATCGCTCACCGAAGCGGGCCGCGCGATGGTGCGCGAAATCGACGCGATCAACGATCCGGCGCCCGATGCTCTGGCCGGACTCGACGCCGCCGAACTCAAATCGCTGAAAGCGATTCTGGTGCGCATACAGTCGCTCAGCGGTCGTTAGCGCACCGAAATCACATCTCCAGCAGTGCCATCGCGGCGTTGTGCCCGCCGATGCCCGAGACCGCTCCACCGCGACGTGATCCTGAGCCACACAACAGAATCCGGTCATGGGCGGTAGCCACCCCCCATCGCCGCGCGGGAGTGTCCAGTGGCTCGTCGTCCTCGGCGAACGGCCACGACAGCGCGCCGTGGAAGATATTGCCCGCCGTCATGCCCAGCGAGTGTTCGAGATCCGCCGTCGTCTTCGCCTCGATGCACAGCCGGCCCGCCGCGTCCTGCATCAGCACGTCCTGAATGGGTTCGGCCAGAACAGAGTTCAGCGAATTGAGCGCAGCGGAGGTCAACGTGTCCCGCGTCCGGTCGGGGTCGCCCGCTGCGACCAACGAATGCGGTGTGTGCAGGCCGAACACCGTCAGCGTCTGGGCGCCGGATGCGCGCAGCTCGTCGGACAGGATGGTGGGATCGGTCAGCGAGTGGCAGTAGATCTCGCACGGCAGTGGGTCGGGCACCACGCCGTGGTCGGCGCGCGTATACGCCGTCTCGAGTTGGCGATAGGTCTCGTTGATGTGAAACGTCCCGCCGAACGCCTGCTCCGGTGTGACGGTCTGGTCGTGCAGTCGCGGAAGCCTTTGCAGCATCAGATTGACCTTCACCTGCGCTCCTGGCGCCTGGGCCGTCGTAGGTTCGCCGAGCAGTGCGGCCAGCACGGTCGGAGTCACGTTGGCCAGCACGTGTCCGGCGTGAACGCGGCGCTCCTGGCCGTCGCGACGGTAGCGCACCGTGCCGTCGGGGTCGATGGCGTAAACCTCGGCACCACAGATGATTTCGGTGCCGAAGCCGGTGGCCGCGGCGGCCAGGGCGCCACTGACCGCACCCATGCCTCCGATCGGGACGTCCCAGTCGCCGGTGCCACCGCCGAGCAGGTGGTACAGGAAGCAGATGTTCTGCGCCAATGACGGGTCGTCGGTGCGGGCGAACGTGCCGATCAACGCGTCGGTGGCCATCACGCCACGCACGAGGTCGTTCGAAACGGCGTCGGTGATGGCGTGCCCGATCGGTTCGTCGACCATCAAGCGCCATGCGGCGTCGTCGCCCACATGCTTGCGTGCCTCCTCGCGGGTGCACAGCGGCCGCAGCAGCGTCGGCCACATCTGCGATGTCAGCACACTGCAGCGTCGGTAGAAGTCCTCGAACCCGGCCTCGTCACCGTCCGCACCCACCGCGCCGAATGTCGACGACGGTCCGATCAGCAGCCCGGTGTGGCCGCCGGTCTCGGGGTCGGGCGTGTACGAGGAGTAGCGCCGGCGCACCAGCCGCACCCGGGCGCCGAGGTCCTCGACGATGCGCCGGGGCAGCAGGCTCACCAGATACGAGTAGCGCGACAGCCGCGCGTCGACGCCGTCGAAGGCGTGCGCGGACACCGCTGCACCGCCGACGTGGTCGAGCCGCTCCAGCACCTGCACGCGCCTGCCCGCACGGGCCAGGTACGCGGCAGCCACCAGCCCGTTGTGCCCGCCGCCGACGATGACGACATCAGATGTCGCGGCCGTGGCGGCTCCGGTATCAGGCCGGCTCAGTTGAGGTAGCCCTCGACCTCGTCGGGTGGACGAACGCTCGCCGTCCCGGGATCGCCGCCGGTTTCACGAAGCGCCCGACGCTGGCGCAGCAGATCCCAGCACTGGTCCAGCTGGACCTCGACTGCTCGTAGCCGCTGATGCTCCTCGGACTCGTCGATCTCGCGATGCTGCAGCGCAGCCCGCAGCTTCTTTTCCTCGTCGACCAGTTCGTTGACCTGATCGAGAATGTCTTGGTCCTTCGCCATTGGTTCAGTGTGCCCGACTACGGTGACTCTCGTGACTTCCACTTCAGGACAGAAGCCAGAGATCGAGTTCCACGACGGCCCCCCGCCGGCCGAATTGGTCATCAAGGACTTGGTGGTCGGCGAGGGTGCTGAGGCAGTACCCGGTGGCACCGTCGAGGTGCACTATGTCGGCGTCGAGTTCGACACCGGCGAGGAGTTCGACAGTTCGTGGGCGCGCAACGAGTCGATCGAGTTCCCGCTGCGTGGCCTGATCCAGGGCTGGCAGGACGGCATTCCCGGGATGAAGGTCGGCGGACGGCGCGAGCTCGTCATCCCGCCGGAGCAGGCCTACGGGCCGGCAGGCGGCGGGCACCGGCTGTCGGGCAAGACACTTATTTTCGTCATCGACCTACTGGGCACCCGCTAGCTCGGACCGGGCAGCCTCAGTAACAGCCGGGCGCCGCCGAGCGGACTCTCCTCCAGAGAGGCTGTGCCGCCGTGCAATTCGGCCTGTTGGGCCACCAGTGCGAGACCGAGTCCGGAGCCTGACTGCGATGCGGTCGAGCCGCGGGAGAAGCGGTCGAACACGATCGTGCGTTCCTCGTCGGGTACGCCGACGCCGTCGTCGTCGATCGCGATCTCCACTCCGGCGCGCGAACTGACCGCCGACAGCTGCACCCGGGTGGCGCGACCGTGCTTGACGGCATTGGCGATCGCGTTGTCCACCGCCAGCCGGAGACCGGCGGGCAGCCCGACGATGATCACCGTCGGCGCGGGGATCAACGACACATCCAGTTCCGGGTACACGCGCATCGCGTCGTGCGCGGCGCGGTCCAGCAGCTCGGTGATGTCGACCGGCACGTGGTCGTCGGCGGTGGACAACTGACCCTGGGCCAGCCGCTCCAGCGCATTGAGCGTCGCCTCGATGCGCGACTGGGTGCGGATGACGTCGTTGACGACCTCCTCGCGCTGCTCCTCGGGCAGATCCAGGGTGGACAGCACCTCGAGGTTGGTCCGCATCGCGGTCAGCGGCGTGCGCAGCTCGTGTGCCGACACCGACGCGAAATCCCGCGCCGACGCCAGCGCGGCCTTGGTCTTGTCCTGCTCGTTCCACACTCGTTCGACGAGTCCCTGCACCGCCTCGGCGATCTCGACGGCTTCGGTGGCGCCGCGCACATCGATGTCGGGGTCCTCGTCGCCGGTGTCGATCTGCCGCGTCTGTTGAGCGAGGCGTTTGAACGGGCGGACGGCGAACGCGGCCAGCACCCACCCACCGACGGTCGCGGCGCCGATCGCCAGCGTGCAGATGATGATCACCCTGCGGTGCAGGTTGTTGATGTCGGCGATGGTCCCGTCATAGGTCGCACCGACAGCCACCGACATCGGCTCGGGCCGGGGGATGTCCACCGTGCGGACCCGGTAGCGCACACCGTCGACGTAGGTGTCGGCGTAGCCGGGCTCGAGCTGCGGCAGCACCACATCCGAGTTCGACGTCGCCTGCCCGCCCTTGCGCACGGTGATGACGGCGTCCTGATCGTTTGGCGACTTCGGGATCTCGTCGAGTCCGCGCGGCAGGAACGGAATCGCGAATCCCGCCGCCTCGTCGAGCCTGCGGTCGAGCCGCTCGTTCCAGGCGTCGGTGATGCCGAACCAGACCACCGTGCCCGCGACGACGACGACGATCGCCCCCGCGATGGCGCTGGTGAACGCCACCCGCTGCCGAAGGGACGGGGTACGGCGGAAGATCCGAGTCAGCAGACTCATCGCACTACTGCTGGCATTTCTTCATCGACAGCTCTTCGCGCAACCGCTCATCACTGCGTCCTCAGGACGAATCCCACTCCACGCACGGTGTGCAGCAGCCGGGGCGCGCCGCCGGCCTCGAGCTTGCGGCGCAGGTACCCGATGAACACGTCGACGACGTTGGTGTCCGCGGCGAAGTCGTAACCCCACACCAGCTCCAGCAGCTGGGCGCGCGAAAGCACCGCCGTCTTGTGCTCGGCCAGGACGGCGAGCAGGTCGAACTCGCGTTTGGTGAGGTCGACGTCGACGCCGTTGACGCGGGCACGTCGGCCGGGGATGTCGACCTCCAGCGGACCGACCTGGATGGTCTCCGACGAGAATGTCGCCGTCGAACCGCGCCGGCGCAGTAGCGCCTTGACCCGTGCCACGAGCTCCTGCAGCACGAACGGCTTGACCAGGTAGTCGTCGGCCCCGGCTTCCAGGCCCGCCACGCGGTCGTCGACCGAACTGCGTGCCGACAGCACGCAGACGGGGACGTCGTTGTCCATCGCGCGCAGCGCGGTGACCACGCTGACGCCGTCGAGGACAGGCATGTTGATGTCCAGCACGATCGCGTCCGGGCGGGTCTCCGTCGCGCTGCGCAGCGCTTCGGCGCCGTCGATCGCGGTGGACACATCGAAACCGGACAGCCGAAGACCACGCTCGAGCGAGGCGAGCACATCGGGGTCGTCGTCGACCACGAGCACCCGGGGTGAGGCTGCACCTTCCATGCCACTGGCCATGGCCCTCATCTTGCCCGATGGCGCCTCCCGCATGCGTCAGGCGCGTGAGTCCGGCGGTATCGCGGTTGCGGCGGTCTCGTCACCGCCGGGTCACAGCCACTGAAACGATCGGTTGATAGCAGGGCGGCCAAATTCGCACGCTGCTAGCTTCGACACTTGTGCCAGCTCCTCCGCCCCGGTTGATCGTCGAGCCCGATGACGGTGTGGAACCGGTCCGCGAATTGATCGTCTCAGCGCAGAACTCTCTGCTCATCAAGCAGTTCACCTTCACCGAGGAGATCCTCATCCAGGCGGTCATCGAGCGCCGCAATGCGGGTGTCGACGTGCGCGTCATGCTCAACCCCGCGCGCTCGGGAGGCGACCGGGCCAACGACGAGACCTTTGCGAAGTTCGCCGACGCCGGTATCGCCGTCAAGTGGTCCAACCCGAAGTTCTATGTCACGCACGAGAAGTCGATCGTGGCCGACGACAGGGCCGCTCTCGTCGCCACCTTCAACCTGTGCACGAAATACTTCACGGTGACCCGCGACTACGGCGTGATCACCCACGATCCGGTGCACGTCGCGCAGATCGTTGAGGTCTTCGATGCCGACTGGCGGGAGTCGGACTGGACCTGCTCGGCGTACGAGGGCCTGCTCTGGAGCAATTCCAATTCGCGCCTGCACATGGCGCATTTCATCGACACGGCCTCCCACCGGCTCGACATTCAGCACCCCAAATACGTCGACGCCGTCATTCTCGAGCGAATCGCGGCCGCCGCCGACAGGGGTGTGAAAGTTCATGTGCTGTGCGGCGGTAAGCACGGCATCAGCGAATGGGACATCCTCGACACGTTCGCGTCGCTGCGCACGCTGCGCCGGTTCGGCGTCAAGGTGCACAAGCAGAAGAACCTGCGAGTGCACGCCAAGCTGTTGATGGTCGACGACGAGAGGGCCCTCGTCGGCTCGATGAACATCGACCGCAGCGCCTTCGATCTGCGTCGTGAACTGGGAATCCTCATTTCGGATGCACCGACGGTGGCGCGTCTCAAGCAGGTTTTCGACTCGGACTGGGCACTGTCGCACCATTACGAGCCGCCGGATCCGTTGCAGCCGGCGCACCACCACGAGGACGATTTCCCGCACGACCACGAACTCATGCATGAGTGAGCCCGAGCCCGGGCTTGAGGAGGTCTCGCTGGTCGATCTGGCGTGGACGTTCAACCACATCGCGCTGGCCTCGTTCGGCGGCGGCCTGTCGGCCTGGTCGCGTCAGGTGCTCGTCGTCGAGAAGCAGTGGCTGGGCGAAGAGGAGTTCCTGTCCGCGATGACGATGTGCCGGATCCTGCCCGGTGCCAATCAGGTGAACATGGCGGTCTTCGCGGGCAGCAAGATGCGAGGGCTTCCCGGCGTGCTGGCGGCGTTGTTCGGCCTCTGTTTCGTGCCGGTGATCATCGTGACGGTGATGGCTTTTCTGTACTTCCGCTTCAAGGAGCAGGCTGCGGTCAAGGGTGTCCTGCACGGCGCGTCGGCGGCGGCCGTCGCCCTGACCGTGGCGATGGTGATCCAGACCGGGAGGAAGTGCCTGACGGGGCTGGTGCCGATCGCGCTGTTCCTGGCGGCGTTCGTGCTGAACGGCCTCATCCGGTTGCCTCTGCCGCTGACGCTGTTGATCGTCGCGCCGCTGGCCCTGTTGTGGGGGTGGCCGAGAAACCGTGGCGCACAGGCGTCATGAACACCTATCTCCAGATCGCCGGTATGTTCGCCGGGCTTTCTCTGCTTTCGATCGGCGGCGGGAATGCGGTGCTGCCGGATATGCATCGTCAGGCGGTCGCCGGCCATCACTGGCTGACCGACGCGCAGTTCGCGGACGTCTTCTCGATCTCCCAGACCGCGCCGGGCCCCAGCATCCTGATCGTGACGCTCGTGGGTTACGGCGCGGGCCTGTCGGTCGGTGGAGTCCCCGGCGCGATCCTCGGCGGACTCATCGCCACGATCGCCATGATCGTCCCGGCGGCCTCGCTGATGTACACCGTGACGCTGTTCTGGCAGAAGGCGCAGAAGTCGGAGTGGCGGGTCGCGGTCGAGAAGGGCTTCGCGCCGTTGACCGTCGGTCTGATCATGGCCACCTCCTTGGTGATGAGCCGGACCGCGGACCACGACTGGCGGGCCTATCTGCTTACTGCGGTGTGTACGGCGATCTTTGTGTTCACCAAAACGAACCCGTTGATCGTGGTGTTAGCCGCCGGCGTCATCGGTTATTTCGGGATTGTTTGACGCGGGCGGAAAAAAGCCTGCGGTTCGTCCAGCGGATAGGCGCGCGGACTGCTAAGCAGTAGGCGTGAATCCCACCCCCAGTAGTGCCGCCGCTGTCGTCGAGGGGTCGGATTCCACACCGGCGCCGCCGACGCCGCGCTCGATCCCGGATCGCTGCCGCGCGCTGATCAACAACCGCATCTTCGAGCTGTTCATCGTCGGCGTGATCGTCGTGAACGCCGTCGTGCTGGGTTTAGGGACGTATGACTCCATCGCGGGCCCACGCGAACCCCTGTTTGCCACGCTGTACGACGTCATCCTCGGCATCTATGTCGTCGAGCTTCTGATCCGGCTGACGGCGTATCGATGGAACCCGCGCGAGTTCGTCAAAGACGGTTGGAACATCTTCGACTTCATCGTCGTCGTCGCGTCCTTCGTCCCCGCGCTGCGGGCCAACGCGATGCTGCTGCGACTCGTGCGGTTGCTGCGCATCGTGCGCCTCGTGCGCTTCCTGCCGGACTTGCGCATACTCGTCTCGGCAGCGGGCAGAAGCGTGCCCGGTATCGCGTCGTTGGCGGCGGCGACGTTCGTGCTGATCTTCATCTACGGGATGGGCGGCTGGGTGCTGTTCGCCGCTGCGGATCCGGCCTCCTACGGCAATGTCGGCCAGTCGATGGTGACGATGTTCGTCATGCTCACGCTGGAGAACTTCCCCGACAACATCGCAATGGGCCAACAGGTTTCGCAATGGACGATCCTGTACTTCATCAGCTATGTGCTGCTCGCCAGCTTCCTGATCTTCAACCTCTTCATCGGCATCGTGCTGAACTCGATGGAGGAGGCCAGGGGGGCCGAACGCAAGGAGCACGAGACCGACGACCTGCTGTCTCGGCTTCGGGCCGCGCGGGAGGCGCTGGAGCAGGCCGAAGAGGAACTGCAGAAGACCCATCGCGACGACCGCTAGGCACGCCGCCGGCATGTCCTGAGTACGGACACTACGGTCCGGAACACCCTCGGTCGCAGCAGCTGACCGGCCCGGAAGCAATTGACCTCAATGTTTGTTGAGGTTTTACGGTTGCTGACAGCTGGTTATCCGCTTGCACACAATGGGAAGATGGACTAAATGACCGACTCCTTGAACGCGCTTCGCGCGGCGCCTGCGATCGCGCCGCCGCGCAAGCGCGCAAGGTCGAGCTCGGATCTTTGGCGGATGCTGCCCTATCTGTTGCCGTATCGCGTCCGCTGGGTCGCGATGCTCGTCATCGCGCTCCTGAGCCTGGTTGCCACCGTCGCCATCCCGCTGATGACCAAGGCCGTCATCGACGGTCCGGTGCGTCATCAGGACCAGCAGGGCCTGTGGCTGCTCGGTGCCGCGGCGATGGGCGTGGGCATCTCGGAGGCCGTGTTGTGGTTCATCCGGCGATGGCTGGTTGCGCGCGCCACCATGGGCGTGGAGGCCGATATCCGCAAGGACCTCTACGCCCGTCTGCAGATCCTGCCGATGTCGTTCCACGGCCGGTGGCAGTCGGGGCAGCTGCTGTCGCGAATCATGAACGACCTGAGCACAATTCGCCGGTTCATGTCGTTCGGCATGGTGTTTCTGCTGCTCAACGTCATCCAGATCACCGTGGTGACCGCGATCCTGCTCGCGATGTACTGGCCGCTCGGTGTGGTGGTGTTGCTGTCGATCGTGCCGATCGCGGCCACCGTGTTGCACTTCCAGCAGGAGTACACCCGCTTGTCGCGGCTGGCCCAGGACCAGTCCGGGCATGTCGCCACCCACGTCGAGGAATCGGCGCTCGGGCTGCGCGTGGTGAAGTCGTTCGGCCGTGAGGACTACGTCTACGAACGGTTCGACGACCAACTCACCAATCTGTATGACACCCAGGTCAGCAGGGTCTCGGTCTCGGCCAAGTTCTGGACGCTGCTCGAGATCATCCCGAACCTGACGCTGATCGTGGTGCTCGGTTTCGGCGCCTACGCGGCGGGCCACGGATACGTCACCATGGGCACGCTCGTCGCGTTCATCACGATGATGCTGTCGCTGGTCTGGCCGATCGCGTCGCTGGGATTCCTGTTGTCGATGACGCAGGAGTCGTTCACTGCGGCCAACCGCATCGCCGAGATCTTCGACGCACCACTGGAAATCGTCGACGGCCCCGACGACGAGGCGCCGTCGGGTGGCCGATTGGAACTCGTCGACGTCGGCTTCCGATTCCCGGACTCGGACATCTGGGCTCTGCGTCACGTCAACGCCACCGTGGAGCCGGGGGAGACGCTGGCGCTGGTCGGCTCGACCGGATCGGGTAAGTCCGTGTTGGCCTCGCTGCTGTCGCGGCTCTACGACGTCACCGAGGGCTCGATCCGCATCGACGACACCGACATTCGTGACCTGTCACTACCTGCACTGCGTGCGACGGTGGCGACTGCGTTCGAGGATCCGACACTGTTCTCCATGTCGGTGGCCGAGAACCTGCGGCTGGGCGCACCGGATGCGACGAACGAACAGATGGCCCAGGCGATCGAGGTCGCAGCCGCCCAGTTCGTCTACGACCTGCCGTTCGGCCTGGACACCCGCATCGGCGAGCAGGGCATGAGCCTGTCCGGCGGTCAGCGGCAACGGCTTTCGCTGGCGCGTGCGATCCTCGCCGCGCCGAGGATCCTCGTGCTCGACGACACACTGTCTGCCCTGGACGTGCACACCGAGGCCGTCGTCGAGGAGGCGTTGCGCCGGGTGTTGCACTCGGTGACCGGCATCGTCGTCGCACACCGGGCGTCGACCGTGCTGCTCGCCGACAAGGTCGCCCTGCTGGACGGCGGCACGATCACCCACATCGGCACCCACGCCGAGTTGCTCGCCACGGTCCCGCAGTACCGCTATCTGCTGGCCGCCGACGATGAGCTCGACGACGGCTGCGAGCGTGCGTGCGACTGGCAGGAGGACGAGGACCGCGGCAGGCTCGGCCAGGCCTACGAGGAGGCCGAAGCGCTCGACCGTCAGCGCGTCGAGCGGCGGTTCGTGACGTCGGAGGCTGAGGGCCGATGACCACGACCGAATGGCGCGGCAAGTTCGACGAGGACCAGAGCGACGACCTGCCGATCGACGAGAACCTCCCGCGGCGCCGCGAGGCCCGCGCGCTGCTGGGCTCGCTGTTACGGCCCTATAGCGGCACCGTTGCGCTGCTCGCGCTCGTCGTCGTGGTGGAAAACGCTGCACGCCTTTCTGTTCCGCTTCTGGTGCAGCGGGGCATCGACCGCGGCATCCCACCGATCGTCGATGGCGGTTCGGCGCGCATCCTCATGACGGTGGTGGCGACGCTGGGCGTCGTGGTGCTGGTGCAGGCCATCAGCAGGATGTTCTTCCTGCGGCGGTCGGGCCGCATTGGGCAGAAGGTTCTGCTGGAGTTGCGCCGCCGCGTGTTCCGGCACTTCCAGCGCCTCGACATCAAGTTCCACGACCGCTACACCTCGGGCCGGGTGGTGAGCCGGTCCACCAACGACGTCGAAGCCATCCAGGACATGCTCGAGACGGGTTTCGACAGCCTGATCACCGCGGTGCTCACGCTGATCGGGACGTCCATTCTGCTTGTGACGCTGGATGTTCGGCTCGGCCTGATGTGTCTGGCCGCCTTCCCGATCCTGGTGGCGCTGGTCTGGTGGTTCCGCGCCGAGTCGGCCAAGGTCTACCGCAAGGTCCGCGAGAGCGCGGCGCTGGTGATCGTTCAGTTCGTCGAGACGATGACGGGCATCAAGGCGGTGCACGCGTACCGGCGTGAACCCCGCAACCAGGAGATCTTCGAGGACATCGCCGACGATTACCGCGAGATCAACGAGAAGACCTTCCGGTTGCTCGCGATCTTCATGCCTGGCGTGAAACTGGTCGGCAACGTCACCACCGGTGTGGTGCTCCTGTACGGCGGCTACCGCGTGCTGCACGGCGAGATGACCATCGGCACGCTGGCGGCGTTCCTGCTCTATCTGCGGATGTTCTTCGAGCCGATGCAGGAGATCTCCCAGTTCTTCAACACCTTCCAGTCCGCCTCCTCGGCGCTGGAGAAACTGGCGGGCGTGCTCGCCGAACGGCCGGGAATCAGCGACCCGGAGCACCCCGTCGCGCTCGATAAGGTGCGCGGTGACGTCGCGTTCCACGATGTGCAGTTCTCCTACGTCGAGGACCGTCCGGTCCTACCGGACCTGGACTTCGCGGTGCCCGCGGGCCAGACCGTCGCACTTGTGGGGACCACCGGGGCGGGCAAAACGACGATCGCGAAACTCATTGCGCGCTTCTATGATCCGGTGTCGGGGTCGGTGACCCTTGACGGCGTGGACCTCCGTGACCTCGCGCAGACAGAGCTGCGTCGCCACGTCGTGATGGTCACGCAGGAGAACTTCATGTTCGACGGAACCGTGGCCGACAACATCCGGTTCGGCAGGCCCGACGCGACCGATGAGGAGGTCGTCGCGGCGGCCGCGGCGGTCGGCGCGGACCGGTTCATCGACGCGCTTCCCGACGGCTACGACACCGATGTCGCCAAACGCGGCGGACGCCTGTCGGCGGGCCAGCGCCAGCTGGTCGCCTTCGCCAGGGCCTTCCTTGCCGACCCCGCGGTGCTGATCCTCGATGAGGCGACGTCGTCGCTGGACATCCCCAGCGAGCGGATGGTGCAGCGCGCGCTGGAAACGGTGCTGGCCGACCGCACCGCACTGGTCATCGCGCACCGGCTGTCCACGGTGCAGGTCGCCGACCGGGTGCTGGTGCTCGAGCATGGCCGGATCATCGAGGACGGTGCGCCCGAGGAGCTGATCACGCGCGACGACGGCCGGTATGCCGCGCTGCACCGCGCCTGGGTGGAGTCGCTCGCCTGAGCGATTTGTGTGCGTTCGGGAGCGCTCACCGCTCCGAAACGCACACAAATCACGTGTCGGCCTGCGCCAGAAGGGTTTCCAGCTTGTCGTTGATGATGGGCATTTGCGACGTCAACACGGAGATGATCTTCTCGCGGGCCTTCTCGCTCACTCCTCCGGCGACGTGGTGCAGCACGTTGAGCCGCGACCTGTCGACCCACGCCATCATCTCGGGGTCGGTGAACCACTGCAGCTGGTTCTTGTTGAACGCCCGCATCATTCGCAGCCAGTCGATGGGATCGGACGGATAGGGCACGGGGTTGCAGTACGCGTTCTTCGTGGCGTCATCGGGGTACGTCGCTTCGACATGGCCGATGACGGCGGCACTGAACGCCGGTTGGCAGGTCCGCACCGCCTGCAGCGCGATCTGCTCATCAGTGAACACCGTCGCCGGTTCGATGTGGGCGAAACCGTCTGCGCTGCAGTCGATATAGAGCGCTGAGCCGTCGATGTCGAGGGTCCCTCCTTCGAGGGTGATGTGGCCCGGTTCGATCGACTTGACGTGGCCCATCCGGACGACGTCGGAAATCCGCCGGAGCTCTTCGACCTCGGCCTGCGACAGAATCGCGCACCGGTACATCGTGGGATCGATGGAGGCGTCGATGCGCATCAGGCAGCCCTTGGCCTCCAGACGGTCGAACAGGTCGGGAAGCGACTCCGCCTCGAGCACCGCGTTGAGCTGGGCGGAGAAGTCGCGCAGCACACGCTTGGCGAATTGCGAGCCCGGCTGAATCGCGGCGCGGTCCAGGATCCAGGAGTCGCGGGGTTTGATCCATGTCAGCCGTTCGGGCGGGACGCCGTGGCGCAGCAGCCACACGCACGAGTCCATCGCGGTCTTGCCCGCGCCGACGATGACGTAGCGATCGCGGGTGTCGCGGATGCGCGGCAGGTCGTTGGGCGGCACGCACTGGACACGATCGTCGACGGCGTAGGACGGGCCGCGCATCGACGGCACGATGATCTCGACGTGGGTGGTGACGAGGCGCTGCGCGCGCACTTCGAAGTCCTCGCCGCTGAATGTGCGCACTCGGCCGTCGCCGACGTACTCGCTCATCGGCAGGTAGGTCACCCGGCCCGTCGGCAGCAGATGGTTGCGCATCACGGCGTCGAAGTAGGCGCAGACCTCGCCGCCGCTGGCCAGCTCGTAGTAGCCCGCGTTGAAGCCGGTCTGGTCGATGGTGTCGCTGCCCAGGTTTCGCGAGTTCACACCGTAATACGCCGACGGCTGATGAAGCCGCACGAACGGATAGGCCGTGGTCCAGTGGCCACCGGGCTGATCGTGGCGATCGACGATCACCACCGTGGCGTCGGACTCGGCCACCAACGTGTCGGTGAAGGCCAGCCCCATCGCGCCCGCGCCCACGACGAGGTAGTCGGCCTCGATCGTCTGTCCCATTTAGCGGATCCCGTCGAAGAAGGTGGCCACGTCGTCGACGAAGAGCTCCGGCTGTTCGAACGCCGCGAAGTGGCCACCGCGCGGCATATCGGTCCAGTGGGTGATGTTGTAGCCGGCCTCGCACCACTGGCGCGGTGCCTTGAGGATCTCCTTCGGAAACGACGCGATTCCTGTCGGCAGTTCGACACGGTCGAACCCGCCGAAGAAGTTGAAGCTCTCCCAGTACAGCCGGGCCGACGACGCACCCGAGGCGGTCAGCCAGTAGAGCATCACGTTGTCGAGCATCTCGTCCTTGGTCAGAACGTTCTCGGGGTCGCCGTCGCTGTCCGTCCAGGACCAGAACTTCTCGACGATCCACGCCAGCTGGCCCACCGGGGAGTCGACCAGGCCATAGCCGACGGTCTGCGGACGTGTCGACTGCTGCTTGGAGTAACCGGAGTCCCAGTCCGCGTAGTACTTACCCGCCTCCAGCGCGGCCTTTTCCTCCTCGGTCGGGTTGTCCAGATTGCCGGAGGGAAAGCCGAGCGGCATGTTCACGTGGATCGCGGCGCAGCGGCCGATGTCGCCGCCGGAGCGGCTCCGGCGGCCGCTATTGCGCCCGATCTGGGTGGTGACGGCCGCGCCCCAGTCACCGCCTTGGGCGCCGAAGCGCTCGTAGCCGAGCCTGCCCATCAGCGTGTCCCACGTCGTCGCGATCTTCTCGATGCCCCAGCCCGTGCCGGTGGGCTTGCCTGAGAAGCCGTATCCCGGCAGTGACGGGCACACCACGTCGAACCCCTGCTCGGTGAGCGGCTCGATGACCTTATGGAATTCGACGATCGATCCGGGCCAACCGTGGGTGATCAGCAGGGGAAAGGCATTCTCGCGCTTGGACCGCTGATGGATGAAATGGATGTTCAGACCGTCGATTTCGGTGGTGTAGTGATCGAAGCGGTTCAGCGCTTCTTCGCGGGCGCGCCAGTCGTAGTCGTTGGCCCAGTACTCGGCCAGCCTGCGGGTGTAGGCCAGCGGTATGCCCTGGTTCCAGTCGTCGACGCATTCGGGGTCCGGCCATCGCGTGCGGGCCAGGCGGGCCTTCAGATCGTCGAGATCGGCGTCTGGAATCGCGATGCGAAATGGGTTGATCAGCGAGGACTCGGCCATGCCCCCATCCTGAACCCCTTCGATGCCGACACTGCGGCCAGGGCGCGTATTTCTGCCGAATCGCGATCTGTGCGCAGTTTCGAGGCGACGATGAGTCGATGAGGTCATCCGACGCGGGCCCCACAGACATCCAGATCCTCGAGGAGACGATCGGCGCGAACTTCGAACGCACCGTCGAGGCCAACCGCGACGGTGATGCGCTCGTCGACATGGCAAGCGGCAGACGCTGGACATACGCCGAACTCAACGATGAGGTCGACGTGATCGCCCGCGGTCTGATGGCGCTGGGAATCGAGCGCGGCGAACGGATCGGCATCTGGGCGCCAAACTGCCCCGAATGGACGATCGTGCAGTACGCCACCGCCAAGATCGGCGCGATCCTGGTCAACATCAACCCGGCGTATCGGACGCACGAACTCGCCTACGTGCTGAAGCAGTCGGGTATCCGCACCCTGGTCTCTGCCACGGCGTTCAAGACGTCGGACTACGTCAGCATGGTCGACGAGGTGCGAGCCGACGCACCTGATCTGACCGAGGTGCTTTATCTCAGCACCGACGACTGGCGCGATCTGCACCGGCGTGCCGACTCGGTGCCCGCCGAGGACCTGCGGGCGAGGTTGGACTCGCTCGACAACAACCAGCCCATCAACATCCAATACACCTCGGGCACAACCGGTTTCC
This sequence comes from Mycobacterium sp. 2YAF39, assembly GCF_052114565.1. Lineage (NCBI taxonomy): Bacteria > Bacillati > Actinomycetota > Actinomycetes > Mycobacteriales > Mycobacteriaceae > Mycobacterium > Mycobacterium sp. 2YAF39. The sequence continues at coordinate 107,632 of NZ_JBFREZ010000011.1, read as the reverse complement.
CGAAGGGTGCCACGCTGTCGCACCGCAACATCCTCAACAACGGATACTTCACCACCGAGCTCATCAACTTCGGCCCTGGCGACCGGCTGTGCATCCCGGTGCCCTTCTACCACTGCTTCGGCATGGTGATGGCCAATCTCGGGTGCACCAGCCACGGTGTCACGATGGTCATCCCCGCGCCGGCATTCGATCCGGCACTCACCCTGGATGCCGTCGAATCCGAAAGGTGTACCGCGGTTTACGGGGTGCCCACGATGTTCATCGCCATGCTCGGGCAGCCCGATCTCGCGCAGCGCGACCTGTCATCGCTGCGGACGGGCATCATGGCCGGATCGGTCTGTCCCGTGGAAGTCATGAAGCGCTGCGTCAGCGACATGAACATGACCGAGCTCGCCATCGCCTACGGGATGACCGAGACGTCGCCGGTGTCGTGTCAGACGCTCATCGACGACGACCTCGAACGGCGCACCAGTTCGATCGGCCGGGCGCATCCGCACGTCGAGATCAAGATTGTCGACCCCGAGACCGGTGAGGTCGTCGAGCGCGGGCAGACCGGCGAATTCTGCACGCGCGGTTACTCGGTGATGCTCGGCTACTGGCAGGACGAGGCCAAGACGTACGAGGCGATCGACGCCGACGGATGGATGCACACCGGCGATCTCGCCGTCATGCGCGACGACGGCTACTGCAATGTCGTGGGGCGCATCAAGGACATGGTGATCCGCGGCGGCGAGAACATCTATCCGCGCGAGATCGAGGAATTCCTGTACACCCATCCCGATGTCGACGATGCGCAGGTCATCGGAGTCCCCGACGAGAAGTACGGCGAGGAAGTCTGCGCGTGGGTGCAGATGAAGCAGGGCAAGCCCCCACTGGACGCGCAGGCGTTGCGCCAATTCGCCAGCGGCAAGCTGGCCCATTACAAGATCCCGCGGTATGTCCACGTGGTCGACGAGTTCCCGATGACGGTCACCGGCAAGGTGCGCAAAGTCGAGATGCGCGCGGAAACGATCAAACTTCTCGGACTCGACACTGAAGAGGGATGAATTCTGACGCCCGCCGGAGTCTCCATCTGTATGACATCAACGGTTGCACGACGCGCATGCGCGGCGCTTGCCGTCGCATCGGCTGGCCTACATGCGGCGATGCTGGGTCATACGTCCAGCGTCGTCGCGGCGGGGCTGCTCGCGGCGATGATCGTGGCATGCCTGTACTGCGCGCGCGAGCTGTGGCGTGACGGCACGGCGCGGGCCTGGGTGGTCGTCGCCCTGATGAACCTCGCGATGATCGCGCTCCACCTGCCCGCTCCCGCGCATCATCACGGTGTCCCGAATGCAGAGGCACCACCGTCGTCGACGCTCATGACGGTGGCGACTCTGCTGGCGCTTGCCGAGGTGACGGCCGCGGCCACCGCGTTGTACGTCGGCAGCCGCGGGCGCGTGATCCAGTTCAGCGGTACACCAGACCGCTGAGCCGGCGGGCGAGCGCGACGCGAACTGCAGGTATCCGCCCGACCAGGCTGATGACGGCATTGCGAAGCGGACGTGCCGCCCGCGGCAGCGTCGCCAGCCGGGTCAGTCGATCCGTCATCGCCACAACGTCTTTCGCGATCGGGCGGCGAACAGCGCTGTAGTCGTCCAAGACACTGTCCGGCGCACCGCCCAGCACGGCGGCGAGCGCGTCGCCCAACGCGATCGCATCCTGGATGCCCAGATTCATGCCCTGCCCACCGGCGGGGCTGTGCACATGGGCGGCGTCACCGGCGAGCAGCAGACGACCCGCCCGGTAGGTGTCGGCGACACGGTGATGAACGCGGAATCGCGAACCCCAGATCACGTCGGTGACCACCAACCGGCCCGAGCCGACGCGGCTGTCGAGCACCTGCTGAACGAACTCCGCCGAGGGCTCCTCGGGTGCATCGGCGACGGGCGCGACGATTCGGTAGACGCCATCGGGCAGCGGTGCCACCACGGTCAGGCCGGCGGTCGCCCAGAACAGGATGACCTCCTCGTGCGGCGCATCGCCGGTCAGCCGAACGTCGGCCAGCATGAACGACTCGTCGTACACGTCACCCTCGAAACCGATACCTGCCTGTTGGCGCACGATGCTGTGAATGCCGTCGGCGCCAACGGCGTAATGCGCCCGGATGATCTCGCCGTCGTCGAGTGTCGCCGTCACGCCGTCGGCGTCCTGGGTGATCGCGGTCAGCGCCCTCGGCCTCATGACGGAGCCGCCGAGTTCGACGAGCCGCTCGAGCAGCAGCCGTTCGGTCGTGGCTTGCGGGACCATCAGTGAGTACGGATACTCCGTCGGCAGCCCGCTGAAATCGATCGGGATCAGGGTGGCGCCGCGGTCGCGGATCGTGAACACCGGCGCCACGACCCCTTCCTTGACGAGCCGCCGGGACACGTCGAGGGGTTCGAGAACCTCCAGGGTGCGGGCGTTCACCACCGCGGCGCGTGACGTGTTGGCACCCTCGGGCGCGCGGTCGACGACGGTTGTCTCGATGCCGTGGGCCACCAGCGAGGTGGCCAGCGCCAACCCGGTCGGACCTGCACCTATGACCAGAACCTGAGTGGTGTTCATCTGCTTCTCCTTCACTCTGTTTGTCAATGCCAACGCTTGTTGGCATTGACTATTCCCCGACATGCCGCGTATGTCAACACTTGTTGGCCTACAATCGTTGGCATGCGCAGATCGTCCGAACAGACCAAGGCCGTGATCCTGTCGGCGGCCAGGGACAACTTCGCCAAGTCGGGGTTCGAGCGGGCCACGATCAGGGCCATCGCAGCGGACGCCAACATCGACCCGTCGATGGTCATGCGGTACTTCGGAAGCAAGGACCAGCTGTTCGCCGCGGCGGCCGATTTCGATCTGCAGCTTCCGGATCTGTCGGACATCGATCGCGACCAGTTGGGTGCGGCGCTGGTTGACCACTTCATGAACAGATGGGAACGCGATGAGGTACTCGTCGTGCTGCTTCGGGCGAGTGCCACCAATGCCGAAGCGGCGCAACGAATGCGGGCGATGTTCGCGAGCCAACTGCTGCCTGCCGTCGCAAAGATCAACCCCGACCAGCCGGAACGTCGCGCGGCGCTGATCGCCACGCAGACGCTGGGACTGGCGTTGTGCCGCTATGTGCTGGCGCTTCCGCCGATCGTCGCCATGCCCCACGACGAGGCGGTCGCGTGGCTGGGGCCCACCGTTCAGCGCTATCTCGACGCACCCTAGACAATCGGTGGTGATGTGGACCCCAACGCTCGTCCTGATCGCCGCCGCCGCCCTCGTCGCCTGCGCGCTGCTCGGGGGCGGCCTTTACGAAACCGTGGTCGTCGACCCGGCCTGGCCCAAGCGGCCAGGCATCATCCAGGCCCACAACGGCGGGATCTCCCGGCGCCGGTTCTGGATCCCCGCGCACACCGTGTTCGAGGTGCTTCTGATCGTCGCGCTCATTGCCACCTGGCGTGACGCCGACGTGCGGCTGGCGCTGCTGGTGGCGTTGGCCAGCCATGCCGTGATGCGGGTGTGGTCGCTTGTCGACTTCGTGCCCAAGGCGGTGGAATTCGAGAAGGCGGATCCGGCGGCCGTCGACGAGACCGCCGCGGTGGCGTGGACCAGGCGCAGTCTGGTGCGGATACCGCTGGATCTCATCACCTGCGTGGCGATGCTCGCGGCACTGGCGGTCGCCTAGTCCGAAAGAGCCTAGGCCTCGATCTCGCCTGCGATCTTGCGTTCGATGCTGGCGCGGGTGACAGCGGGCAGCACGATCAGCCCGTCGAGTTCCTTGCGGGCGCGCGCATACGCGGCCTTGCGCTCCTCGTTCGTCGCGCCGCCGTCCGATGCCAGGCGCAGCAGGTGCTGAGCGCGCTCGAGGCGCTCCTGTGCTTCGGCCGAGAAGTCACTACGCCGTCTGCGGGTCGCTTCGGCTTCGGCCACGTCGAATGCGGTGACGTACTCGTGCACTGCGTCGCGGTACTCGAGCTGCGCGCCGCGGTCGTCGAGGATGTCGTCGACACTGTCCGGGCGCATCAGGTCCGCGTGGCTGCGGGCCTTGTGGAAGGCAATGGTCAACGGGTCCCGCATATCGGTCATCAACGGGAAATCCAACAGTCTGGCGACGTCGATCTCGTACTCCAGCCAGCGGGCGTCGGTGTTGTCGTGGCGGGCCAGCACTTTCGTCATCTCGCGGCGGTTGGCGGCCTCGTTGGTGCGCGCTCGTCCCGATGCCTCCGCGAGCGCGACCTTGGTCTGCTGTTTGATGCGGTAGCGCTCGAGTCGTCGCTGCGCACGTCGCTCATTGGCCGTCTGTACCGCCCGCAGGCCACCGCCGATCACACCACTGAGCGGGAAGATCACCCACCAGTAGTTGCCCGCGAAATGAAGCAGAGCTTCCACGTTCCCAGAATGCCACGCGCGTTGGTGCTGAGGTGTCCCGCCGGTTCCGGTCGTGCCGCGCTGCTGATCGCGTCAGAGCCCGATCCGGCGGTAGCGCACCAACCTGGCGGTCAGCCGATCGGAGTCGGGCATCGCCCGCAACGCGTGCAGTTCGTTGGCGATGGTCGCCGACAAGCGTTGCGTGAACGCCAGCGGCTCGTCGGCCGCATCGGGTCGTTCGGTCACGATCGCGTCGACGATGCCGCTGCGTAGCAGGTCGGCCGACCGGATTCCTTGCGCCGTAGCGAGTTCCGGGGCGTGCTCGGTGTCGCGGAACACGATCGCGCTTGCCCCTTCCGGGGGCAGCGGAGCCAGCCAGCCGTGCAGTGCGGCCAACACCCGGTCGGCGGGCGCCATCGCCAGCGCAGGCCCGCCGCTGCCCTGGCCGAGCAGAACCGACACCGTCGGCGTGTCCAGCGTGACGAGATCGGCTAGGCACCTGGCGATCTCACCGGCCAGACCGTCCTGCTCGGCCTCGACCGTGAGCGCCGGTCCGGCGGTGTCGATCACGAGCACGAGAGGCAACCGCAGTCCCGCGGCCAGTGCCATGCCCCGTCGCGCTTCGCGCAGCGCCGCCGGGCCGACACGGAGGGCAGGAGCGGAGTGACCCGGGATTGAACCTGGGCCGCCGAGGACCCGCTGCTGACCCAGTACGACGGCCGGCTGGCCGCCGAACCTGGCCAGCGCCAGCAGCGTGGTGGCATCTTCGCCTCGGCCGGTTCCCGACAGCAGCACCCGCTCGGATGTGCCGTGCCGCAGCAGATAACCCACACCGGGACGGTCCGGCCGACGAGAGGCCACCACCGACTCCCACGCCGGCACGTCGGGTACCGGCACGGCATCGGGCAATGGCGGCGGAGACTCGGGAGGGTCGGCGACGACCTTGAGTGTGCGGTCGAGCACCGAGCGCACCGCCTCGAGGGGAACAACCCCGTCGATCACGCCGTGGCGTTCCAGGTTCTCGGCGGTCTGCACGCCCTCGGGGAACGGTTCGCCGTAGAGATGTTCGTAGACCCGCGGGCCGAGGAAGCCGATGAGCGCGCCCGGTTCGGCGCCGGTGAGATGGCCAAGCGAGCCCCACGACGCGAACACCCCGCCGGTCGTCGGATGGCGCAGGTACACCAGGTAGGGCAGATGCGCCCGCTTGTGCAGTTCGACGGCCGCCGCGATCTTCACCATCTGCAGGAATGCGACGGTGCCTTCCTGCATGCGCGTGCCGCCGGAACTCGGCGAAGCGACCAGCGGCAGCCGTTCGGCCGTCGCACGAGCCACCGCGTTGGTGATCCGCTCCGCCGCGGCCACCCCGATCGAACCGGCCAGGAAGTCGAACTCGCAGGCCACCAAGGCCACACGTCGACCGAAAACCGTGCCCTCGCCGGTGAGCACCGACTCGTCCAGGCCCGTCTTGGCGGCCGCGGCGGCCAGTTCGCGCTGGTACTCCTCGCTGCCGTCGACAGCAAGCGGTGTGGTGTCCCAGCTACGGAACGAACCCTCGTCCAGCACGGCATCGCGCAGGTCAAGGGCACCGATCCGGCTCACCCGCAGAGGCTATCGTGGCTACTCTGATTCCATGGCCACAGAGCTGCGCTATGAGCGTTGGTTTCTTCCCTTTTCGGTGCCCTTTGGTCTGGGACCGAAGCACAGTGAGGTCCGCATCGCGGACGGCATCCTGCACGTCAAGTTCGGGTGGGGCTTTCGCACCGCCATCCCGCTGTCCACCATCACCAAGGCAGAGCCCGCTGAAGGTCGGGTGACTTCCTGGGGTGCGCACGGGTGGCGCGGCCGTTGGCTGGTGAACGGATCGTCGAAGGGGATGGTCGAGCTGACCATCGACCCTGCGACGAAAGCTCACGTCATGGGAGTGCCGGTCACCTTGAGCACGCTGTGGGTGAGTGTCACCGAGCCGGAGGCATTGATCGAGGCCTGCACCGCCACGGCCTGACTCGGGTTGTCCCGATAGGGTGGCGCCATGATTGGTGTGACCCGCGACGGCGATGTGATGACGCTGGAAATGCAGCGCGCCGACCGTCGCAACGCGCTCAACGGCGCGCTCGTCGACGGCCTGCGTGAAGCGGTCGAGAAGGCCGCGAGTGACGACGTCCGGGCCATCGTGCTGACCGGCCAGGGCCACGTGTTCAGCTCGGGCGCCGACCTGACCGACGCGGCGGGGGTGGCCGAGGAACTGCCCGACAAGGCCAAGGCATTGAACATCGCGATCGACCAGGCGCCCATTCCGGTCATCGGGGCCATCAACGGACCCACGATCGGTGCCGGAGTCATCCTCTCGATGATCTGCGATCTGCGGGTCGTCGCGCCCGAGGCATACTTCCAGTTCCCCGTCGCGAAATACGGTCTGGCGCTGGATAACTGGAGCATCCGGCGGCTGACCTCGCTGGTCGGGGCCGGGCGGGCGAGGGGCATGCTGCTCGGCGCGGAACGGCTGACCTCCGAGGCTGCACTGCACACCGGTATGGCCAACCGCATCGGCACGCTGGCCGATGCCCAGGCGTGGGCCGCCGAGATCGCCGGCTACGCACCGTTGGCTCTGCAGCATGCCAAGCGCGTGCTTAATGACGACGGCGCCTACGAGGACCCGTGGCCCGGGCACACCGAGTTGTTCGACAGGGCCTGGGCCAGTCAGGACGTCATCGAGGCGCAGGTCGCGCGCATCGAGAAGCGGCCACCGAGGTTCCGGGGCGCCTGATGATCGGGGCGGCGCTGCGCATCGGCTTCGGAACGGCAACGCTTGCCGCCGGCGGCTGGGCATTGCGCGCGCTGCAAGGCACCCCGTCCGCGCTGGGGGCGTCGCCGGTCGAGATCGACGGCATCGCCAAGCGGTCCTCGAACTACCACGACGGCGTCTTCGTCAACCTGGAGCCGGCGAGTCCGGCCAGCCTGACTCGCCAGGAGCAGTTCCTGCTCGTCCGCGAGGTCGTCGGAGGCAGCTCGCGCCAGCATCCGTCCGAACCCGTCCCGCTGGTCACGCCGGACCCCAGCCTGGCAGCGGGCGATCTCGCCGTCACCTGGTACGGCCACTCATCGGCGGTGATCGAAATCGACGGTTACCGTGTGCTGGCGGACCCCGTATGGAGCGACCGCTGCTCACCGTCGAAGACCGTCGGCCCCCGGCGGCTGCATCCGGTGCCCGCCCCGCTGGAGGCGATGCCCGCGATCGACGCGGTCATCATCAGCCACGACCACTACGACCACCTCGACATCGACACCGTCAAACAAGTGGCGCGTACCCAGCGGGCCAAGTTCTTCGTCCCGCTCGGCATCGGTGCCCACCTTCGGGCGTGGCACATCCCCGCCGACCGAATCGTCGAACTCGACTGGAACGAGAGCGCCCGGTTGGGCGACCTCACCCTGGTCTGCACCCCGGCGCGGCATTTCTCCGGTCGCTTTCTGACCCGCAACACCACCCTGTGGTCGTCGTGGGCATTGATCGGACCCGGCCATCGCGCCTTCTTCGGCGGCGACACCGGATATTCGAAGAGCTTCGCCGACATCGGCGCAGAACACGGACCGTTCGACCTCACCCTGATGCCGGTGGGCGCGTATCACCCGGGCTGGCCCGACATCCACATGAATCCCGAGGACGCGGTCCGCGCGCACCGCGACGTCACCGACGCCGGCCTGCTGGTACCGATCCACTGGGCGACGTTCCGCCTCGCGCCGCATCCGTGGTCCGAGCCGGTGGAGCGGCTGATCAAGGCCGCTGAATCCGACACGGTGGCGGTGGCGGTGCCGAAACCGGGGCAGCGGGTGCAGCCCGACACGGCATTGGCGGACGACCCGTGGTGGCGCCTCTAGCCGTGCGCCGAGCGCACGCTTGTTGACGGGTCCACTCGCGATTCGTGTCCAACAAGCGTGCAGTCGACGGGATACGGTGCACGTCATGAATGCACTGGCCAGGCTGGCCGTCGTGGGGTTGATCGTCCTGCTGCCCGGCTGCACAACGGAGAAGCCCGCCGAACCGGCGCCGCCGGCCTCCCCGGCTGAATCGGACATACCGCCGCCGCTGGTGCCCGCGATGCCCTTGCCCGAGAACGCCGTCGACAAGGCCGTCGCCAAACTCGACGGCATCGCCGAGGACCTGATGCGCAAGTCCGGCATCCCCGGCATGTCGGTCGCCGTCGTGCACGGTGGGAAAACCGTGTACGCCAAGGGGTTCGGCGTCAGGGATGTGAAGACCGGCGAAAAAGTGGACGCCGACACCGTCTTTCAGCTCGCCTCGCTGTCCAAGCCACTGACGTCGACGGTGGTCGCGCATCAGGTCGGGGTGGATGCGATCGGCTGGGACACGACCCTCGTGTCGAAGCTGCCCTGGTTCGCCCTCTCCGATCCGGTGGTGACACGGATGGTCACGGTCGGCGACATGCTCTCGCACCGCTCCGGACTGCCCGATCATGCAGGCGACATGCTGGAGGATCTCGGCTACGACCGCCGACAGGTGCTCGATCGGCTCCGCCAGCTTCCGCTCGATCCTTTCCGGATCTCGTACGCGTACACCAACTTCGGGTACACCGCCGGTGCAGAGGCCGTGGCGGTGAGCGCGGGCAAGCCGTGGGAGACCCTCGCCGACGATGTGTTGTTCGACCCGCTAGGCATGACCTCGACCAGTTACCGGTTCGCCGATTACGCGGCCGACCCCGACCGGGCCGTCGGCCACATCCACGTCGACGGACGGTACGAGCCGCAGTACGTGCGCGACGCGGACCAGGAGGGGCCGGCAGGCGGCGCGAGCTCGTCGGTCAATGACATGACCCGCTGGCTGGCGATGGTACTGGCCAACGGGAAGCACGAGGACAAGCAGATCGTCCCCGAGGAGGCACTGTTGCCCGCGGTCACACCCCAGATCGTGTCCAGCCCGGCGAGCGAGCCCGCGATGCGAACGGGCTTCTACGGCTTCGGATTCAACGTCGGCACCACCTCCGGCGCGCGGACGCAACTCAGCCACTCGGGTGCCTTCGAACTCGGAGCCGGGACTAACTTCGTGATCCTGCCCTCGGCCGACGTGGCGATCGTGGCGCTCACCAACGCCACCCCGTCGGGCGTGCCCGAGTCGCTCACCGCCGAGTTCGCCGACCTCGTGCAGTTCGGCGAGGTACGCGAGGACTGGTACAAGCTGTACAGCGCGGTCTTCCAGAAGATGGAGCAGCCGGTGGGCTCGCTGGTCGGTCAGAGCCCGCCCGCGAATCCCGCGCCCGCCGCACCCTTGCCGACATACGTCGGCACCTACAACAACGACTACTGGGGTCCGGCGAAGGTCACCGAGGCGGACGGCAAGTTGACGCTGGCAATCGGCCCGAAGCTGAAGGTCCCTCTGGAGCATTGGGACGGCAACGTCTTCACCTTCAAGTTCGTCGCCGAAAACGCCCCGCCCGGAACGGTTTCCAAAGCCACGTTCGACGGCACCAAGCTGATGCTCGAGTATTACGACGAGGGTGGCAAGGGGACGTTCTTACGATGAGCGCTTCCCCGCGAGTCGAGGCCGCCGGTCTCACCGATGCCGAAGTCGCGCAGCGTGTCTCCGAAGGCAAGACCAACGATGTGCCGACCCGCGCAGCGCGCAGCGTCTCCGAGATCGTGCGGGCAAACGTATTCACCCGCATCAACGCCATCCTCGGTGTGCTGCTGATCATCGTGCTGTCCACCGGGTCGGTGATCAACGGCGCGTTCGGTCTGCTGATCATCGCCAACAGTGGGATCGGCATCATCCAGGAGCTGCGGGCCAAGCAGACGCTCGACAAGTTGGCCATCGTGGGCCAGGCGAAACCCTTGGTGCGCAGGCAATCCGGTACCAAGCCGGTGCTCCCCGGCGAGGTTGTGCTCGACGACATCATCGAACTGGGACCGGGCGACCAAATCGTCGTCGACGGTGAGATCGTCGAAGACGCCAGCCTGGAGGTTGATGAGTCCCTGCTCACCGGCGAGGCTGATCCGATCGTCAAGAGCGCGGGCGATCCCGTGATGTCGGGCAGCTTCGTCGTCGCGGGCAGCGGCGCGTACCGGGCCACCAAGGTCGGCCGGGAAGCGTACGCGGCCAAGCTCGCCGACGAAGCCAGCAAGTTCACGTTGGTGAACTCCGAACTGCGAAGCGGTATCAACAAGATCCTGCAGTTCATCACGTACCTACTGATCCCCGCGGGTCTGCTGATCATCTACACCCAGCTGTTCACCACTGACTCGGGATGGCGTGAGTCGGTGCTGCGGATGGTAGGTGCACTGGTGCCGATGGTGCCCGAGGGCCTCGTGCTGATGACGTCCATCGCGTTCGCCGTCGGCGTCGTGCGGCTGGGCCGCAGGCAGTGTCTGGTCAACGAACTGCCGGCCATCGAGGGACTGGCGCGCGTCGACGTCGTATGCGCTGACAAGACCGGCACCCTCACCGAAAACGGTATGCGAGTCGCGGATCTGAAGAAGCTGGACTCACGTGCCGTGGCGGACATTCTTGCTCAACTCGCCGCCGACGATCCACGACCCAATGCGAGCATGGAGGCCATCGCCGAGGCGTACAAGATGCCGCCCGGGTGGCAGCCCTCGGCGATCGCACCGTTCAAATCCGCCACCAAGTGGAGTGGTGCGTCGTACGGAGAACACGGCCACTGGGTGATCGGTGCGCCCGACGTACTGCTCGAGCCCGGCTCCGAAATCGCCAAGCAGGCTGAGGAAATCGGCGCACAGGGAATGCGGGTGCTGCTCCTGGGGTCCTGCGACGTCGAGGTCGACCACGACGACGCCCCGGGTCACGTCACGCCCGCGGCGTTGGTGGTCCTCGAACAACGTGTAAGGCCCGACGCCCGCGAGACCCTGGATTACTTTGCGGAGCAGAAGGTTTCGATCAAGGTGATCTCGGGCGACAACGCCGTTTCCGTCGGTGCGGTCGCCGGATCGCTCGGTCTCGAGGGTGAGACCATTGATGCGCGTCAGCTGCCCGATGCGCCCGAGCAGTTGGCGGACACCCTCGAGGAATACACCACGTTCGGCCGGGTGCGGCCGGATCAGAAGCGGGCCATGGTGCACGCCCTGCAGTCACGTGGGCACACGGTCGCGATGACCGGCGACGGAGTCAACGACGTGCTGGCCCTCAAGGACGCCGACATCGGTGTGGCGATGGGCTCGGGCAGTTCGGCCTCCCGGGCGGTTGCCCAGATCGTGTTGCTGGACAACAAGTTCGCGACGTTGCCGTATGTCGTCGGTGAGGGCCGCCGGGTGATCGGCAACATCGAACGGGTCTCGAATCTGTTCCTCACCAAGACCGTGTACTCGGTGCTGCTTGCGATTCTCGTGGGCCTCGGTGGGCTGTCCTCCAAGCTGTTCGGCACCGATCCGCTGCTGTTCCCGTTTCAGCCCATCCACGTCACGATCGCCGCCTGGTTCACCATCGGCATCCCCGCATTCGTCCTGTCGCTGGCGCCCAACAACGAAAGGGCGCATACGGGATTCGTGCGGCGGGTCATGACGGCGGCGCTGCCGTCGGGGCTGGTGGTGGGTGCCGCGACGTTCACCTCCTACCTGATCGCCTATCAGGGGCGGCAGGCCACGCCGGTCGAGCAGACGCAGGCGTCGACCGCGGCCCTGATCACCCTTCTGGTGACCGGCGTCTGGGTGCTCGCCGTCGTGGCGCGGCCATACCAGTGGTGGCGCATCGCGCTGGTCACCGTGTCTGGTCTGGCGTATGTGGTGATTTTCTCGATTCCGCTGGCCCGAAAGGCGTTCATGCTCGACCCGTCGAACCTCAAGACCACGTCGATGGCGTTCATCATCGGCCTCGTCGGTGCCGCGGCGATCGAGGTCATCTGGTGGGTCCAGGGAGCCGTACTGGGAGAACGACGGAGGCTGTGGCGCTCAGAGTAGGGTTGGGCGCATGGCATTTCTCGACAAGCTGAAGAACGTGCTGGCCAAGAACGCCGACAAGGTGGACACCGCGATCGACAAGGCCGGTGACCTGGTGGACAAGAAGACGCAGGGCAAGTACGCCCAGCACGTCGACAAGGCGCAGGGCGCCGCCAAGAAGGCGGTGGAGGACAACGCCACCGCCCAGAACCCGCTGACTCCGCCTCCGCCCGCGCCCCCCGCCCCGCCGGCTGCGCCGAACCCCTAGTACGTATGGCGAAACTCTCCGTCTCCGTCGACGTCCCGTTACCGCCGGAGCAGGCGTGGGAGAGCGCGTCCGATTTGTCGCGCTACAGCGAGTGGCTCAGCATTCACAAGGTCTGGCGTAGCAAGCTGCCCGAAACCCTGGACAAGGGCACGGTCATCGAGTCGATCGTGGAAGTGAAGGGCATGCCCGTCCGGATCAAGTGGACCATCGTGAATTTCAAGCCGCCCGAGACCATCACCCTGGACGGCAAGGGCGAGGGCGGTGTCAAGGTGAAACTCATCGGAAAGGTGAAGTCCTGCAAGAAGGTCAAAGGGGGCTCGTCGGTCACCTTCGACGTGCATCTCGGCGGGGCCGCGTTGTTCGGTCCCATCGGCATGGTCGTGGCCAGTGCCTTGAAGAGCGACTTCCGAGAGTCGTTGGACCGCTTCAAGACTGTGTTCGCGCCGGCCTGAGCGCATGCAATTCGAGCGCGCCGTTCCTGTCCTCCGCATCTTCGACCAGGCCAAGGCCGAGGAGTTCTATCTCGATTATCTGGGCTTCACCACCGACTGGGAGCATCGGTTTGCGCCGGACTTTCCGCGGTATGCCCAGATCAGCCGATCGGAGCTGATCATTCACTTGTCCGAGCATCACGGTGATGGCACACCGGGCAGTGTCGTGTTCGTCCCGATGCGCGGCATCCGAGCATTCCACGCCGAAATCACTGCTCGCGATTACCGATTCGCGAAGCCCGGCCTTGAGCATGAGCCTTGGGGGCTGACTGTCGACGTGACCGATCCGTTCGGCAACCAGCTGCGATTCTGCGAACAGGCCGCGGACTGACTCCGGCGAGTGTTGGCTTTTGTCACGATTTTCGTCGCGAAGCGTGACATAACCCAACACTCGAGCCGTGCTTGGCTAGCGGCGAAAGCGCTTGCCGACCAGCTTGGCGAACTCGACCGTCGAGCGGCGGACTGACTCCAGTTCGAGCGACACCAGCAGGGTGTCGACCATCGCGAACGGCAGCGTGGTGACCACCGCGCCCCGGCCGTACTCGATGTGCCACGAGCCGGGGTGGATGGTCAGTCCACGGGCATGACCCTTCTCCAAGCAGGTGTGCTCGCCGGGAAGTAGCGGGGGCAACGGGAGGGTGTCTTCGGATTCGAGGTCGTAGGAATCGATCCGGCCCGCAATCAGGAACTTGTGTATCTGAACGTGCTTATATCGACCCGAGAACCCTTGCGTCCCCGTGGGAGAGCCGAATATCACGATGTACTCACGTGGACTGAAGTAGAGGAAACGGACCTTGCCGAGGATGCCGCCGGCCTTGCTCCCCACCCAGTTCCCGGGCGCGGCGTCGATGAGGTCCGGATATTCGTCGGCGAGCATCTGGGTGGCCCGGGTGATGAGTTCCCCGCCCTCCAGCGGTATCCCGACAACCTTCTTGGCCACCTTCAGCAGCACGTCGGGGTCGATCTTGTAGGCCATCGCCGAACCTTATGTCAGGGCCGGATGACACCGCGGAGCGGCATGAGGCCGAGTTCCCTATGGCTCATGAATCCTGGTGGCGCGTCGACGACCGCGGGTATCGCGTTGGCGGGGCCCATCGCGGTCCAGGTGTATCCGGGCAGCGCGTAGGCACCGTTGGGATCTTGCGCCCCTTGCAGGATCAATTCCGTCGATGCGTCGCCCTCGATCACGATGCGGTAGTGGTAGTGCTGAGGCCAATCCTCCTGCGGCTCAATCGCATCAAACGTGTCCATCGTGTAGATCTCGTGGAACGTGATGAGAGGTTTGCCCTCCACCCAGGTCGTCCACTTGTGATGCTGGCGGGCGACGGTACCCTTCTTGATCACGCCTTTGAAGCCGGGCATGTCGCTGGTCTCGCCCCCTTCGAAGGGGATGTCGCGGGTGGCGACCCCGAGTTCGACGTCGGTGGTGTATCTCTCGACCGTCTTGCCCATTCCCTCGACGATCATGACCATCGATTGAGCGAACAGCGGCCATGCATTTCCGAGAAGGTTCGGTCCCTCGTGGAATTCCTCGGGGGTGTTGCCCATGCCCATTTCGAAGAGGTACTTCAACGTGTCCCTGCCGAAGTTCACCACCTCGTAGATGTGGATGGCGTCGATCTGGCTGACGATCCGGGCCAGTGTCAGCACGAGCAGGTCACCCGCGAAACCGGGATTGACACCGCCCGCATGGAAGGATGTGCCGCCCTCCAGACATGCTGCGTGGATCTTGTCGATGTCGGCCTGGCTGTGCTCGGTTCGGTACCACCACGCGCCGCCCGACGCGACGACGTTCTTACCGCCACGCAGCAGGCGGCATACCTCATCGGGGTCTGACCACAGCGGCGCATAGAACACGCAGTCGGCGTCGAGTGCCTCGATCGCGTCTTTGTCGTTGGTTGCGAGCACGCCGGTTGGCGCCTTGCCGCAGAGTTCGCCGGCGTCCTTGCCGACCTTCTCCGGACGATTGCAGAGCACACCCACCACCTCGTAGGCCGGGTTGTGGACGAAATGGCGCAACGCGACCGTTCCGACATTGCCGACACCCCACTGGATGACGCGGTACTTCTTGTCGGCGGGCGACTTGGCTGTCACATTCTCCGCTTCACTGAGTGTCGTCACTGCATCTCCCTCGCGTGGTTTCGGCGTGCAAGAGACTGATTCTAGTCAGTCAGTGCATCCGGTGCGGCGAAACTGACTGTACGAGTGCTGGTCCACTGCGGCGATTACGGCTGCGCCGAATATCGGCCGCAACGTGCACTATTGGCAGGCAGCATCCTTGCCGACCGTGCAGGCCGTGCACAGGAATCTGTCCGTGTCTTGCCAGCCGCTAGTTGACTGAAGTCATCTGAATCCAGCCGCGTGAATCTCGGTCTACACGGATTTGTAGGGCTTCGGAATGATGCCCAACTGCGCAGCCTCACCGGTGCCTGGGGCTGCCTCCCAGAAGTCGGGAACGATGACCGTCGTGGACTTGTCTACGATGGTCGCGAGGTTGTCCCGTACCGCCTCGGTGGTGAGAGCGACATCGTGGAAGCCGGCATTCATGCCGAAGACCCGCATGGCGACATTCCCGGCACCGACCTCGAGGTAAGACCCAGACACTTCGCACTCCTCATGAGCGAGATACGCCACCGCAGGCGACACGAGGTCGACCGGAAAGTGTTCCTCCATCATGGTATTGAAAGCGCAGTCCTCGTTGAGGTGGTGCATGGCGGTGGTGTTGGCGGCAGGCCCGAGCGCATTGACCTTGATTCCGTGCACGGCGCCTTCGATGGCAAGACTCCGCGTCAGCCCGAAGATGCCGCCCTTCGCGGTGCCGTAGATGGATAGGTTCTCCTGTCCGAACATTCCGCCGGACGTGGTGTTGACGATGCGGCCGTATTCGGCGTCCCGCATGACAGACCACGCCGCACGGCACATCCACAGGGTGCCCATGAGATGCACGTCGATCACTTTGCGGATATCGGTGCTGGAGATCTCATCGAAGTGGGCGATGTGTGCGATGCCTGCGTTGTTCACCAGGATGTCCAGGCGGCCCCATGTGTCGAGCGCGGTTTGAACGATTTCGCGTGCGCCGGCTTCGTCGGCGACGCTGTGCGCATCGGCAACCGCGTCGCCGCCGGCCGCCCGAATCTCGTCGACGACCTGTTCGGCGTTCGACCGGAGGGTGCCGCGCCCGTCTGGGCCGACGCCGAGATCGTTGACGACGATCCTGGTGCCGCGGTCGGCGAGCAGTTTGGCGTGCGACCGACCGAGGCTGGGAGGCTGGCCGCCCGCACCGGTCACGATGGCGACCTTGCCGTCGAATCTCATCTCGCTCACTGCTTCTCCTTCCGGGCAGCGGGCAGCGGCGCGTGGTCGAACTCGACGATCAACTCGGTCGGTCCACTCATGCCGAGCATCGGCTTCCACGGTGCTTGTCCGATGCGGCGCGGGTTCGGCATTCGACCGGCGAGGACATTGAGCGCTCCGGCCAGCTCGATCCTGGCCAGGTTGGCGCCCAAGCAGTAGTGCACGCCGCCGCCGAAGGTCAGTATCGCCGGTGGCGCCTCGCGGCTGATGTCGAAAACGTCCGGATCGTCGTACACGTCCGGATCACGGTTGGCCGCAAAGGTATTGAGCATGATGAACGTGCCGGCGGGGAATGTGTAACCGCCGTACGTCACATCCTCCGACACGGTGCGAACTGTGCTGCACACCGCGGGTGAATGCCGCATGGTCTCCTCGACCGCGCGCATCGCCAGGTCTGGCTGCTCGATCAACATCGCCCACTGCTCCGGATGATCGCACAGGACCTGTACCGACGCGGACAGCTGGTTTCGGGTGGTATCCGTTCCTGCCATCAGCAGGCTGGCTACTGTCATGCGTAGTTCTTCGGCGCTGAGACGGTCGCCGTCATCTTCGGCGCGGATGAGCTCGGAGAGCAGATCGTTGGTCAGACTCTTTCGGCGTTCGTCGATCATCCCGTCGACATAGGCGTCGAGTTCGGCCCATGCCCTCATCACGTCGTCTTGTTCTGCCACGAGATCGGCCTCGAAGTTGGCGAGCTTGAAGATTATTTCTGCCCACCCCGCGAAGGTCGCCAAGTCTTCCTGAGGCGCCCCGAACAGCGTGCAGATGACCGGGAGTGGGTAGGACCGCGAGATGTCGGCGACCACGTCGCATCGGCCGGCGTCGGCCACGCGGTCGAAAAGGTCGTTGATCACCGTGTCGATCGTGTTCTGCAGGCGGGATGTCGCGCGCGGCGTGAAGGCCCGCGACACCAGGCTGCGCAGCCGATGATGCTCGGCGCCCTCTTTACACATGATGCTTGATACGACCTTGTCCCACAACGGACCTGACGTGACGCCCTGTGCAGCGAGATGGATTCCCGGTGGGATCACGAACCTGTTGTCACGCAGGAGACCTCGGGTGAACTCGTAGGAGAGCACTTCGGGGCCCATGGGTCCCATCACGATCGGAGACTTCTGCTGGGCTGCCCGGAGCCGGGCGGATACGTCGAAGGGTGTCTCGGTGACGTCGTATGTCAGCGTCGGCAGGCCCGCGTCGAAGACGCTGGGTGAGGCGGTGTGGACCGTCATAGGAGTTCCCTTCGACCGAGCTCGGTGCTATTCGATGCCAAATTCGATTGGCAGGCTGGTCGGTCCGCTCATACCCAGCAGCGGCTTCCATGGCGGGAATTCGCCACGGCGCGGGTTCGGTAGGCGCCGGGAAAGAATCTTGAGCGCTTCGGCGAGTTCGCGTCGCGCCAGGTTGGCGCCGAGGCAGTAGTGCGCCCCGCCGCCGAACGTCAGGATGGGCGGCGGCGCATCGCGGGCAATGTCGAAGCGAGCTGGATCGTCGTAGATGGTGGCGTCACGGTTGGCCGCATAGGTGTTCACCAGTATGAAAGTGCCTGCGGGAAAGGTGTAGTCGCCGATCGTGATGTCCTCGGTGACACTGCGCACGGTGCTGCACATTGACGGCGAATGACGCATCGTCTCCTCGACGGCGCGCATGGCGAGATCGGGCTTCTCGCGCAGCAGCGCCCACTGGTCGGGATGGTCGCAGAGCACCTGCATCGATGCGGCCAACTGACTGCGCGTGGTGTCGGTACCTGCAATCAGGATGCTGAACGCCAACATACGTAGTCCGCCGGCGTCCAAGCGGTCGCCCGCGTCCCCGATCCGAATCAGTTCGGAGAGTAGATCGTCCGTCAGGTGGCGACGCCTGTCGGCGATCATCTCGTCCACGTAGTCGTCGAATTCACCCCAGGCCCTCAACACCGTGGATTCCTCGGCGGCGAGGTCGATATCGAAGCTCACGATCTTGAAAATGTCCTCGGCCCACAGGGAGAACTGCCGCCAGTCCTCGCGCGGCGCACCGAGTAGCGCACAGATGACCGGGATGGGATACGGCCGGGCGATGTCGGCGACGAATTCGCAGCGCCCCGCGTCGGCGACCTCGTCGATGAGCTCGTTGATGACGGCGTGAATGGTGTCGTCCATTCGTGCCGTCGCGCGCGGGGTGAATGCCTTGGAGACCAGGCTTCGCAGCCGACGGTGTTCGCTGCCCTCCATGTTCAGGATGCTGCCGGTGACCCTGTCCCACAGTGGACCTGACGTGATGCCGTGGGCGGACAGGTGGATTCCGGGAGGGATGACGAACCGTGGATCGCCGAGGACGGTCCTGGCCATCTCGTACGAGAGTACTTCGGGCCCAATGGGTCCCAATGCGATCGGCGCCTCGATCTGAGCGTTTCGGAACTGCGGATAGATCTCCTGCGGGGTGTCGGTGACGTCGTAGGTCAGCGTCGGCAGCCCGGCTTCGAAGACACTCGGTTTGGCGACGACGGTCATGGCACGTTGGTCGACAGCATGGTAAGTGGAAGGCCGAACACCGCCAGTTCGACTTCGTGAAGGTAGGACCCCTCGCCGTCGAAGCTCTGCCGGAAGCGGGTGGTGGACCCGTAGCGCTCAGTGACGGATTCGGCCGCGGAGGCGTCCGGGACCCGAAGCACGACGGTGTACACCCCGTCGCCGTGCCGGTCGAGGAACTCGTTCACCGAGGCCGCCACCGACGCTGTGGAGCCGGGAACCGGGCTGATCAACTCGATGCCGCGATCCCAGTCCAGTGCAACGGTGACACCGAGTTCGGTCAGTTCGGCGGCGTTGAAACTGAATCCGAGGTCGCTGAACATCTGCGCGACCGTCGCCTGCCGCTCCGCTGCCACGGCGAACACGACGTGGTGCAGTTGCGAGGGCTGTGGCTCGGTCACGGGCGCACCAGCCCACGGGGTTTGACGAGGCCGAGATCGAAGTGGTTGACCCAGCCGGGCGGGGCGTCACAGACGTCGGGTATCGCATTGATGGCGCCCATCGCCGTCCAGTCGTAGCCGGGGTGCGTCATTGTCCCGTCCGGCTTTTCGACGCCCGCGAGGGTGAGCTCGGTGTCCGGATCGCCCTCGATGAGGATGCGGTACTGGGTCGTGCCCCAGTCCCACGCCGGGTCCACCTTGTCGCCGGACGTCGTCGTGTACTTCGCGTGGAAGACGATGAGTGGGCGACCGTTCGCCCAGCCCGTCCATTCGTGGTGTTGCGCGGCGACGGTGCCGCGGGGGATCGCACCGAGTTCGTGTGGGATGTCCTCGGTCGCGACGGCCGCCTTCAGGTCCGACGTGACCTCGTCGATCGTGACTCCGAGGCCTTCGGCGATCATGTACATCGACTGCGCAAAGAAGATCTTTCCGAATCCCAGAATGGTTGGCTCGGAGAGGAACTTGTCCTTTTCCTTGCCGAACCCCATCCAGTCGATGTGATCCAGCGGTGCGTCCGTAAGCACGTTGACCACCTCCTCGACCACCACCTTGTCGATCCTGCTGGCCACCCGTGCCAGTGTCAGCGGCAGGATGTCGCCCGCATAGCCCGGGTGGATTCCGCCTGCGTGGAACGACGTTTCACCGTCCCGGCAGGCCGCGCGGATCCGTTCGCCGTCGTCCCGGAAGTCAGGGGAGGGATGGAAGAACCCGCTCGTCGTCACGACGTTCTTCCCCGACCGCAGGAGGCGGCACACGGTGTCGACGTCCATGATGATCGGCGTGTAGAACACACAGTCGGCGTCGGTGGCGATGATCGATTCGACGTCGTCGGTGGCGATCAGCCCGATCGGATCGACACCGGCGATCTCACCGGCATCCTTGCCGACCTTGTCCGCGCTGTGCACCAGCACCGCGACGAGGTCGTACACCGGGTTGTCCGCGAAATGCCGCACGCCGACCTGCCCGACATCGCCTGTCATCCACTGAATGACCCGATATGTCTTGTCAGGCATGGAGAACTCCCCGTGGCAGTAATAGCGGCAGATCGTTGTATGTCGCGATCCCGGGTGGCGCCGCGACGACGGCCGGTATGGCGTTGACGGCGGGTACCGCCGTGATGGTCAGGCCGAGCAGGATGTACTCCTCGATCGTCTCCGCCACGAAATCCGCAGGAGGTTCGAAGGCCAGGGTGGTCTTGATCGTCGGCCGCCCTTCGACCGTGATGTTGTACCCGAACCCCATCTCCCAGGTAGGTTCCAGGGCTTGGCCTTTGGTCCATACTGCCCGTACTTCGACGACGTCTCTGCCTCCGGCATAGCCCTTCCAGCTCACGTCGATGCCCGCCACGCAGCCCTTGGCGATGACCCAGTCGCCGGGCAGGTTGACGTCCTCGGTGGCCTGGGCGTACTTGGCTTCGCAGCGGATGTCGTCGAGGTCCACCCCTAGGGCGTCGGCAACGAGCATGACCGCTTCGCGGAAGATTCCCGATCCCTCCTCGGTCACCGCGAGCAGATTGGGGTGATCGATCGGGTATCCGAACCCCATGATCTTCTCGGTCTCCGGCGAGTTGTAGATCGTGGTGTCGAAGGACTCCTCGATGTACACCCGATCGATTCGATCCGACAGCCCTGCCGACACAATCGCGAAGAGCTGGATGAAGCCGGGGTTCAGTCCGCTGCCGAAGATCGTCGAGCCACCGAGTTCGCAAGCCTTGGCGACGCGTTCGCGTCCGGCGCCGAGCCGGTGGCCGGTGATGAACTCCGATGTGGTGACGACGTTGATGCCCGCTTCGAGAATGCGAACCAAATGGTCGACGTCGGCGAACATCTGGTTGTAGACCACGCAGTCGGGCTCGAGGGCGATCAGCGCATCGACGTCGTCGGTGGCCAACACCCCGAGCGCTTCGATGCCGCACAGTTCCCCCGCATCGCGGCCCACTTTGTCCGGTGACCACGCGTAGCAGCCGACCAGCTCGAGCAGCGAGTTCTCGACGATCGCGTGCACCGACTTCGTGCCGATGTTGCCGGTCGTCCACTGAACGATTCGGTAGGTCATATGGTGGTCCGCGCGCCTGGAGTGAACACGACGGGTATCTGCCGGAACCCGCGCGTCACCGAGTTCCCATGGAAGACCGCAGCATTGCTCGACGCCAAAGTGCAGTCCGGCATCCGAGCCAACACCTGCTCGAGGCCGACGACAAACTCCAGTCGTGCCAGATTGGAACCGAGGCAACGATGGACGCCTGCTCCGAATCCGAGGTGCCGATTCGCCTGCCGATCGAGGACGCAGCGATCGGGATCCGGGAACTCCGAGGCGTCACGGTTCGCCGAGGCGTAGTTAACGATCACCGATTCGCCGGGGCAGAAGGTATGGCCGCTCAGCTCGACGTCCTTCGCGACCGTCCTGGGTATGCCGTGGATCGATCCCGCGAACCGGATGAACTCCTCGACGGCTTTCGGCATGATCTCGGGCTCGGCGATGAGTCGGTCGCGTTCCTCGGGATATGTTGCGACATAGTGGAATGCGAACGACATTGCGCTCGCCGTCGTCTCGAGACCCGCCTGCACGAGGAGCATCGCGTTCGCGACGACGTCGCCGAACGGCAACTTCTCACCGTCGATCTCTGCGGAGAGAAGTACGTCGATCATGTCGTCTCGCGGGGGCTCGCTGGTGCGTGCCGTCACGGCGTCGTGGAGATGCTGATACAAACCGCCCCAGGCGGCCATGCGGGATTCTTCGGTCAATCCGTTGAGCGCTGTGTCAGTCAACTCGATGCACAGGGGGACGTCGTCGATGGGCATGCCGAGCAGGTACTTGAAAAACACGATGCCCGGCTGTCGCCACGCGACCTGTGCGAGATCGCCCTTTCCCTCCTCGATGAAGCTGTCGATCAGAAGGTCGGTCTCGGCTCGGATCTGGGGTCGCAGCGCCTTCATCCGAGCCGGTGAGAAGTACGGGTTGAGGACCTTGCGGAACTTCTGCTGTCTCGGTGGGTCGAGCGTGATCACGAGATCACCCGCGAGTTGTTCGGCTCCTGCGGGGGTCGGATTGCTCGAGAAGTTCTCCCAGTCCTGCAGGATCTTGTAGCACTCCGCATAGCGATTCGCCACCCACGCGCCACCGGGGGTGGCGCTCAGGAACGGTGTATCGGTGTGTGAGAACGGCGTATTCCGTCGCATCACGTCGTACACGTCGTACAGAAAATCGTTGTCGTTGAAGTCCTCGTGGCGAAGGTCCAAGTTCGCCGCATGGTCTTCGGGCGATTTCATCGTCACGGTGCCGCAGCGCCTTCCTGCTCCGCCGCCTGCCGGGCCATCCGCTCGTCATGGATGCGCACCAGTTCGCGCCAACCGATCCGGTTGTACTTCGGCACAGGCTGAATGCCCCATTCATCCTGGGCGGTGTCCTTGCCTTCGGCTCCTTCGGGCGGTCCCAACGGCGGATACGGCACCTTGCATTCCAACGCGTCGTCGGAGTAGCGGACCTTGAGCAGTTCACTGCAGATCTCGGTGAGGCTCAGCGTCGGATAGCCGTAGTACACGGCCATGAACGGCAGCGTGAAGGCGCCTTCGATGACGAGGGCGATCAGGCATACGAGCACCGCCCGCTTGATATACCGGTGCATGCGCGCGTAGTACGGGGTGGTTCCGGCCGGAAGATCCTCGGCCCTTTCCTCTGTGGCCTCGGGTGTGGTGGTCACGGCGCTTCTCCTTAAATCTGTTCAGTCGGTGAAGATTTCGCGATTTACCGTGTGTAGATACGGGATCGCGAGAAAGGGGGTGATGTAGAAGATGTCGTAGAGCCACCAGCCGATGACAGGGAACACGACCCCGGCGAAGCGCACGTCGGCGTACATCGTCATGTTCCATACGTAGACACACCAGATCAGTACACCCATCCAGCAGGTGATGATCATCCACTGGTGGCCCCATCGCTTCATTTGCAGGAATCCGATCGCCGCGGCGCATCGCATCGCGAAGACCGTGAGAATCATCCCGAACACCATGGACTTCTCGCCCGGCCCTGCGGCGCCGCCGACCCAGAATTCGTTGTAGTGCCAGAAATAGCCGCCGTCGAACATGGCACCCCAGCCGACCATAAGGACGCGGTTGATCAGCGTGTGGTTGGCGACGAGGTCCAGGGCCCAGCCCAAGCTGTTGAGCATCCCGTCGATCAGCACCAGATAGCCGATCAGGGTGACAATCATCGGCCGGACCGACAGACCGGCACGCAGCGCTTGTCGCTGCA
This sequence comes from Mycobacterium sp. 2YAF39, assembly GCF_052114565.1. NCBI lineage: Bacteria > Bacillati > Actinomycetota > Actinomycetes > Mycobacteriales > Mycobacteriaceae > Mycobacterium > Mycobacterium sp. 2YAF39. The sequence goes on along the minus strand of NZ_JBFREZ010000011.1, from coordinate 84,054 downwards.
GCCAGACGCCACGCATGAAGATGGGGAATCCGATCAACCCGGGTGCCCACATCCCCATCAGTGCGGCGCCGACGATCATCCACTTGTCGGCGCGGCGCTGAGCAAGCCGGGATGCGTCGTGGTGTTCCTCGAGGCTGACGGTCCCGTCCGGCGGGGTGACCGACTTGTTCCCCGAAATGCGGTTCAGCAGTGGAAGGTTCACAACTCCCACCACCCCCGTGCGAACGACATGTAGAGCTGGATGCCGAACATCAAGGCCAGATAGCCGTAGACCACGATCTGCAGGATGATGAGCGCCTTCTTGCGCTGCCTCTCCTTTTGGTCCATATCGGGTAGCTCCTTCCTAGTGAGGCGTGCTCGAGCGACCGGCGCCGGCCAGGCTGGCCACCGCGATTTCACGTAGTCCGTCGGTGATCGCACCGTCGGTGGACAGAGGCGCCAGAATGCAGGCCTCGGCGGCTTCCAGTTCGGTGGCACCGGCGGCAATCAACTGCGCGGCGGTGACCAGAACACGGGTGGAGGGTGGCTCGAAGTGGAAGGCGTCGTCTGCGGTCCGGATGGCTGTGGCGCAGGCGACGAGGCGTTGTGCCGACGGCAGCGCGACATTCGCCTCGGCGACAATCACCTCGGCTTCGCGGTCGGCCGGTAAATACCTCATGGGAAGGGTGACGAACCGCTGGCGGAAGGACGGCTTGAGCTCTTTGAGAGAACTGCGGTATGCCGGGTTGTAGGAACAGACGAGCATGAATGTCTCAGGCGCCTCGACGACTTCGCCCGCTCGGTCGAGATAGAGGGATCGGCGATGATCGGTCAGCGAATGAAGGATGGCCAACGAATCGTGGCGCGCTTCCACCACCTCGTCCAGGTAGCAGATGGCACCCGACTTGACCGCGCGAGTGAGGGGGCCGTCCGTCCACACCACGTCACCGCCGGTCACCATGAACCGGCCGACGAGATCCGAACTGGTCAGATCGTCGTGACAGCTGATGGTGACCACGGGCCGGCCGAGTAAGAGGCCCATGTGCTCCACCAGGCGCGTCTTCCCGCATCCGGTCGGGCCGGTGAGCATGACAGGCAGACGTCGATGGTAGGCCTGTTCGAACAACTTGACTTCGCTGTCGTTCGAGTAATAGGTGTCGTTGGTCATCGCTTCCTCGGATGTGTTTCGGTCATGCGGAGACAAGTTGGCGGTGGACGTGGGCAAGCACTCGGGGAAGGTCCTCCACCCGCCGGATACGTTGGGAGCGGCGGGGTCCGAATACCTCGGGCAGCGGGTCGACCCGGGTCGGTCCGACGCCGACGTAGTAGATGGAGACACCCGCGTCGTTGGCCTCCTCGACCGCATGTGCTGCGTCGGCCCACGCGTAGCGGCCCTCGTAGCCCTCATCGGATATCAACCCGTCTCCGATCACGATGAGCAGGCGACGCTCGGACGGTTGAGCCAACAGTCGACTCGTCAAGTGGCGCAACGGCGCACCGAGCCTGGTGTATCCGCCGGTGGCCAGGCCCAGCCGGCTCGGGGGTACGAATCGCCGATCCTCGAAGTCCTTGAGGCAGCTGACTTCGACGCGGTGGCGGGTGTTGCCGGTGAAAACGAAAATGCCGTGCCGTTCGCGCGCGAGCGACATCGCCTTGGACAGCGCATCGGCACAGGCCAGCTCGAGTTTGAAGATCGTTCCGCCGTGCACTCCCAACGACGAACTGCCGTCCAGCAGTAGAGCCGTGGTGACGTCGCGGCTACTGGGTAACAGCTCACGGAAGATGCGCGGCTCGATCGCCTCGCCGGTGGTGAGGTCGATGTAGTGGCGCACGTACTGCTCGACGTCCAGGTCGGAACCATCCTCGAGGCGGCCTTGCATCGCGCGATGGGTGTGTTCGGAGAACCACTTCCGGAGTTCGGCGGATGCCGCTTCGGTCTCGCGGGTCCGGCTGACATGTGCACGTTCGAGGACGGCAACGTGGTCAGGCATGAAACTCTTTGTCCAGGAGTTCCATTCGGGATATGGAATGCCCGGCCGGTGCTCGGGCGTGATGTCGAGGTCGTTTTCGTGCGGCCGGCTCGGCGGCGGCAGATTGGGGTTACGCACGCCCCCGTCGCCGCCGACGGGGACGGAGTGCGCCCGCGGTAGGCGCTTCTGCGTCGTTGTCCAGGGCAACCTGCCGAAGCTGCGGCGCAGCTTGTCGGTCAGACCCTGCGGTGCCGTATAGGCCAGCGGCAATCTGCCCAGCAGCGGATGAAGACTCAGCGGCTGGCTGGCACGCGCCAACGAAACTGCGCGGTCCAGCATCTCGTTGCCGTCCATGTCGGCAGGCAACACCGATAGGCCGGGTAGCACCCGGTGGGCTTCATCGAGCAGACCGGGCCAGTGCGACGCGATCCAGCCCAAAGCGACACCGCCTTCGACGAGGGTCAGTGCGCGGAGTTCGCGCGCCGACAACTCGTTGAGCCGGAATGCGGTGAGCCTGTCTTTGGACGGCGAACATTGAAGAGCGATGCCACAAGTGAGTGTTCGGCGCGTCCAATCGCGTTGTATCGACGGGTACGGGACATGCACGAAGTCCAGGCTCGAACTCAGGCTGAACTCGCGATGCTGACCGGTCACCAGACGCACACCCTCGCGACGCTGGTCGCTCAGGGCGACAGCGGTCACGGCGCAACTGCGTTCGACCGCCATTGCGTGCGCGTCGGAGAGGTCGGTCATCGATGCCTAGAACGTGCCGAGGCTCGAGAACATCCAGTACCAGAACCAGATGACGAGTCCGGTTCCGCCCCACGCTGCGACGTAGCGCAGGATTTCCCAGATCCAGTCCATTGTCAGACCTCCTTGATGATGCCGCGGACGGCGTTGTCGACGAGTTTCGTGAGCATGGTGTCGCGCTGGTCGGCGTCGTCAGTGGTGGTCAGCACGCCGTACACGCCGAGCAGGAAAAATATCGCGGTGTAGAACGCGTCCACCTCAGGATGTACCGAGCCGTCGCCACGGACTCGCTCGATCTCGCGGACCAGCAGCACGATCACGGGATGATCGGTCCAGTCGTCCGCATGGGGCCGGGTCGGTGAAAAGTGCAGCGCTAGTAACTCCTTGAAGAGGACTGGACCCACGCTCTGCTCGAGGCCCTTGATGATGCCGGCTATCTCGGTCAATATCGCACGAAGACTGTGAGCACCTTCCAGGAAGCGCTCGAAGTCGGCGGCCATGCGAGCTTCTTCGCGGTGCTCCAATTCGTAGAGCACGTGTTCCTTGCTCGGGAAGTGGAAGAAGAAGGTGCCGTGAGCCACTCCCGCAGCGGCGGCTATCGCGTTCACATCCGCGCCGCTCATTCCTGAGCGCTTGAACTCGGCGAGTGCGGCGCCGAGTACGCGCTCCCGCGTCTGAAGACGGCGCAACTCGCGCGTCGTCGTCTTGGTCTGTGACGTCATCGTCTGCCTTTTTAGCGCAGTTACTGACCAGAGTCAATGAGTTAAGTCATTGAGTGCTCGATTCAGTCGGTGAATATCTCGCGGTTCACCGAATGCAAGTAGGGAATCGCCAGGAACGGCGTGATGTAGAAGATGTCGTAGAGCCACCATCCGACCACCGGCAGAACGACGCCGGCAAACCGTACGTCGGCGTACATGGTCATGTTGAAGACGTACAGACACCAAATGAGCACGCCCATCCAGCAGGTGATGATCATCCACTGGTGGCCCCAGCGCTTCATTTGGAGGAATCCGATCGCGGCGGCGATCCGCATCGTGAAGACCGTGAGAATCATTCCGACTTCCATGGCTTTCTCACCAGGGCCCGCGGCACCGCCGATCCACAGCTCGTTGTAGTGCCAGAAATAACCGGCATCGAACATTGCACCCCAGCCGTTCAACAGGATTCGGGCGAGAATCGTGTGATTGGCCACCAGATCGAGTGCCCATCCGACGGTGTTGATGGCGGCATCGATGATGACGAGATAGCCGATCAGTGTCACCAGCATCGGCCGGACGCTGAGGCCTTCGCGCTGTGCCTTGCGCAATAGCCACACTCCCCGCAGGAAGAGCGGGAGGCCGAAGATGCCGAGGGCCGCTGTGCCGATGAGGATACTGCCGGAGATGAGCCACTTGTCGGCCTGCCGCTGGGCCAGCCGCGAGCGTTCCATGTGCTCGTCCAGGCCGCTGCCTGACAGTTTCGCCGGCGCAACGGCATCGCGTTTACGGCCCAGATTCAACGTGGGCAAATTCATGGAGACTGACTATAGTCAATCAACTGAAGTAGTCAATCGGCTACTTCGGAGCGATGCTGCGAAGTGTCCTCGTCACGTAGTCCTCGATCATGGCGGTCTGGCCGGGCCAATCGTGTGTCGTCGTCAGCAGCGCGTACAGCCCCAGCAGGAAGAACACCGCGCTGTTCATCGGGGTCACCCCGGGGTCGACATCACCGCGCTTCTGCGCCTGCTCGATCTCCTGGGCCACTTCCACGATCACCGGATGCTGATGGCTCTCGTCCGATGGTGGCCGGGTCTGTGAGAAGTGCAGCGCAAGAAAGTCTTTGAACAAGACGGCACCGAGCCGTCGTTCCAGTCCCATGACGAGACGGACCGCCTCGGTGAGTGTGGCGGGCAGGTCGTGCTTCGCCCCGGTGGAGCGCGCGAGCTGCTTGGCGATCCGCTGTTCCTCGCGCTGCTCCAGCTCGAGCAGCACGTGCTCCTTGGTGGGGAAGTGGAAGAAGAAGGTGCCGTGTGCGACGCCCGCGGCGGCGACGATCGCGCCGACATCGGCGTCGGCCATACCCGCGCGTTTGAACTCGGCGATCGCCGCTCCCATCAGGCGTTCGCGGGTCTGCAAACGCTTGGTCTCCCGCGCGGACGGCTTGTCTACCACTGTCATACACCGACTCTACCGTCTGCAGGCGACAAAGTGCCCCCCGCTCGATTGACTTCAGTCAATTAAGGCCGTTAGATGATCAGCACTCGACGGAGAGGACCGGTATGGCGCTGGAGCAGTTCAATCTCGACGGACAGGTGGCGATCGTGACAGGCGCCGGAAAGGGCGTCGGCCAGGGCATCGCGAGGGTCCTTGCCGAGGCGGGTGCGACCGTTGTCGGCACCGCGCGAACCGAGTCCGACATCGTGGGAACGATCGAGGGAATCGAGAAGGCCGGCGGCAAGGGACTGGCGATTGTCGCCGACGCCATCAGCCGGCCCGACGGTGAACGCGTCGTATCGACGGCGATGGAGCGGTTCGGCCGCATCGACATCCTCATCAACAATGTCGGCGGCTCGTCGTACGCCCGGTTCCTGGACATCACCGACGAGGACTTCAAGCACACGTTCGACTGGTGCGTGACTTCGGCGTTCATCATGAGTCAGCTCGTCGCGCCCCACATGATCGAGGCCGGCCACGGCAACATCGTGAACATCTCGTCGGGATCGGCCCGTTTCGGCATCCGTGCGCTGACGGCCTACTGCGTCGCGAAGGGCGGACTCGAGGCCCTCACGCGGGCCATGGCGCAGGAGCTCGCACCGAAGATCCGCGTCAACGCCATCGCGCTGGGGTCCTTCGCCACCGACGGACTGCAGGGCAGTCTGGACATGATGCCGGGATCGCGGGAGAAAATGGAGGAGACCACGCCCCTGCACCGTCTCGGCGACGTCGCGGACCTCGGGCGGTTGTGTGTTTACCTGTCCACGCGTGACTGCTACGCCACGAACGCTATCTTCCATGTGGACGGCGGCATCGATTCCAACAACTCACCGCTGCCCATCCCCGACTACTGAGCGAGGACCGAGATGCGAAGAGTGGTGCAGTTCTCCACCGGCAACGTCGGACAACATTCACTGAAGGCCATCATCGGGCGGCCCGATCTCGAGCTGGTGGGGGTGCATGCCGCGAGTCCCAACAAGGTCGGACGGGATGCCGCGGAACTGTGCGGGTTGACCGAGCCGACGGGCATCATCGCGACCGATGACGTCGACGCGCTGATCGCGCTGAAGCCCGATTGCGTCGTCTACACCGCACAGGCCGAGACGCGGCCGATGGAGGCCATCGAGCAACTGTCGAAGCTGCTGGCCGCAGGCATCAACGTCGTGGGCTCGTCGATGGTGTGGCTGGTGACACCGAGCCAGGCCGATGACTGGCTGCGGGGGCCGCTGGACAAGGCCTGCGCTGAGGGCAACTCGTCGTTGTATGTGAACGGGATCGACCCGGGCTACTCGGGCGACACGGAGGTGCACACCGCGCTGAGCCTGGTCACCCGCGCTGAGTCCATCCTTGTTCAGGAGATCTTCGACTACGCGAACTACGATGACTTCGAGTTCACCGGCAAGTCAATGGGTTTCGGCCTGACCGCCGATGAGGAACAACCGATGTTCTTCCTGCCCGGCGTGCTGACCACGATGTGGGGTGGACCGGTCCGCAACCTCGCCGACCAACTGGGCATCGAGCTCGACGAGGTGCGGCAGCGGATCGAGCCCTGGTACACCGACAAGAAGATCGAGTGCAAGATGTGCACGGTAGAGCCCGGTGGCATGGCCGCCGTGCGGTTCGCGGTCGAGGGTGTGCACAACGGAGTGCCGGTGATCACGATGGAGCACATCACCAGACTCACCGCCGTTTCCGCGCCGGATTGGGAGTACCCACCCGATGGCAAGCCCGGTGTTCACCGCGTGGTGGTCGAGGGCGAACCTCGCGTCGAACTCAACACCCACGTATCCGATCCGGTCCTCGACGTGACTGAGGCCGGGTGCGTCTCCACCGCGGCCCGCGTCGTCAACGTGATCGACTGGGTCTGCGCCGCCCCTGCGGGATTGATTGCGATCGAGGATATTCCGCAGGCAGAGGTCATCCGCGGCTTGATGTGGTGAGCGCATCTCCCGCCGGACGGGTCGCCGGCAAGCGGGTCCTGATCACCGGCGCCGCGCGCGGTTTGGGCCGCAGCCACGCGGTGAGACTGGCCGAGGAGGGCGCAGACCTCATCCTCGTCGACCTGTGCCGGTCTCTTCCCGAGATCGAATATCCCCTGGCGACCGAAGAGGATCTCGCGGAGACGGTCCGGCTGGTCACTGACCTCGGCCGCCGATGTGTGGGCCGCGTCGTCGATGTCCGCGACGAGGTAGGTCTGAAGTCGGCGGTCGACGACGGCGTCGCAGAATTGGGAGGGTTGGACGGAGCGGTCGCCAACGCCGGTGTCCTTACCGGCGGGCAATGGCACGAGACGACCGGCGAGCACTGGCGCACGGTTGTCGACGTCAACCTCATCGGGGTTTGGAACACGTGTGCGGCGGCGATACCGCACATCCTGAAGCAGGGCGGCGGCAGCTTGGTGACTATCAGCTCGGCAGGCGCTGTCGCAGGATTTCCGCTCCAGGTGCCCTATTCGGCGGCCAAGCACGGAGTGATCGGATTGACCCTGTCGCTAGCCAACGAGCTTGCCGCACAGAGCATCAGAGTCAACACCGTGCTGCCGACGGGTGCACCCACCGGGATGCTTCCGGTCTCTCTTGGCAACGCCCTCGGCGGCGAACGGGCGGACTTGGTACCTCTGTTCATCAACGCGATGCCCACACCATGCGTCGATCCGGTTGATGTGAGTCATGCGGTGCTGTATTTGATCTCCGACGAGTCGCGATTCGTCACCGGACTGCAGTTCAAGGTCGATGCGGGCGTGACGATCAACTAGCCGTGGCGTTGGCGACGGCCTCATCGATCGGGGTGTCACCCGAGATCACTTCGAACGTGTGACCTGTGGTAGCCGGGGTGTCGAGCACCGCGACCAGTACCGCGGCGACATCCTCGCGGGGAATGTCACCTCGGCCGGTCTCGTCTGACAGTTCCACTCGACCCGTCCCTGGGTCGTCCGTGAGATGCCCGGGACGCACGACGGTGGCGTCGAGTGCCTTGCGCGCCCGGATCGCTTCGTCGGCAGCGCCTTTCGCGCGCAGGTATGCCACGAAGACCGGATCGCCGATGTCGTCGGGTGCTTCGACGTCGGCGCCGATCGCGGAGATCAGCACGTACCGCCGCACACCCGCGGCCTCGGCCGCGTCGGCGAGCAGAATGGCGCCGTCGCAGTCGACCGTCTGCTTGCGCTCTGCTCCGCTGCCCGGTCCCGCTCCGGCTGCGAACACCACTGCGTCGGCGTCCTGCAGGTGCGTCGCGATATCGGCGGGGGTGGCCGATTCCAGGTCGACGACCACCGGTTGGGCGCCGACCGCTTCCAGGTCGGCGGCATGGTCGGGGTTTCGGATCAGCCCGACGGCCGTGTCGCCGCGCTGGGACAGCAGACGTTCGAGGACGAGGGCGATCTTGCCGTGCCCACCGGCGATGACGACGCGCATCCCCCTACGCTAGTCGCTCGCGCAACTCCCGCTTGAGGACCTTGCCGTAGCTGTTCTTCGGCAACTCGTCGATGTACTCGTAGCGCTTGGGCCGTTTGAAGCGTGCGATCCGCTCGAGCAGGTGTGTGTCCAACTCGCCGGGCGACGCCGAGCCGACGATGAATGCGACGACGACCTCGCCCCACTCGTCGTCCGGCGCCCCGACCACGCCTGCCTCCTCGACACCAGGATGCTCGAGCAGGATCTCCTCGACCTCGCGCGGATAGATGTTGCTCCCGCCGCTGATCACGACGTCCTTGGAACGGTCCCGCAGGGTGAGAAAGCCCCGCTCGTCGAACGACCCCATATCGCCGGTGCGCAGCCAGCCGTCCTGCAGTGTCTTGCCGGTGGCGTCCGGATTGTTCCAGTAGCCCACCATGACAACGTCTCCGCGACAGACGATCTCGCCGATCTCACCCGGGACGGCCGGTGTGCCGTCGTCGCGCAGCACTGCGACGTCAACGCCCGAGCGGGCGTAGCCGACCGAGCCTAGGATCGCGTCGTCGGCACCGATGTGGTCGGCACGGCGCAGACCCGTGATCGTCATTGGCGCCTCGCCCTGACCGTAGAGCTGCACGAAGACCGGCCCGAACGCCGCCATCGCCTTCTTGAGGCTGTCGACGTACATCGGACCGCCGCCGTAGACGATCGTGCGGAGATCGGTCGGGCAAGGACGCTTCGTCTGCACCAGCCGCTGCACCATCGTCGGCGCGAGAAACGCGCTGCAGCCGGGATGGTGCTCGCACAAGTCCAGGAACTCATCCGGTTCGAACGCTGCCGACTCGGGAATCACCTGCCGTGCACCGCGCAACACATAGGGCGGGATGTACAGCCCCGATCCGTGTGACATCGGCGCCCCGTGGATCAGGCTGCAATTCTGATCAGGCGCGTCGAAGTCGGCGAGGTGCGACACCGTCATCGCCATCAGATTGCGGTGCGTGAGCATCGCACCCTTCGAGCGCCCGGTCGTCCCGCTGGTGTAGAACAGCCACGCCAGCGTCGCCGGATCGGTGACACGTGGCCGATTTGCCGCAGCGCCCGCCAGGCGGGCCGAATACTCCTGTGAATCAACGGTTTCGACGGGCACGTCGGTGAGGGACGTCAGCTGCGCACCGATCTTGGATGATGCGAAGACCAGCGCGACGCCGGCGTCGTCGAGGATCTGCACCATCTCGCGCGGATGAAGTTTGAAGTTGATCGGCACGACCACGCATTCGGCGGCCCAGGTCGCGAACATCAGCTCGACGATCTCGGGGCGGTTCTCGCTGGCAACGGCGATGCGGGTGCCCGGCGCACCGAGCGTGGCCGCGAGTCGCAGCGCACGGTCGCGCAGTCCGTCCCACGTATGCAGTTGGCGTTCGCCACAGAACACCGCGCCGCGCTCGCCGAAGCGGTCGGCGGTCTGATCCAGGAGGCCGAACAGGTTCACGATTCTTCGCTCTTCCCGCAAGCGCTCATCACTGCCGCTCGATCCAATCGGCGTTGAGCGCGAAGTCCGAGAGGTACTTGGTGGACGTCCAGCCCCCGTCGACGGCGATCTCCTGCCCGTTGATGAAGCCTGCCCCGTCGCTGCACAAGAACGCGACGGTGCTCGCGATGTCGTCGACCTCGCCCAGTCGCGGATACGGCGTCATCTCGGTGTTGATCTTGCGGAACCTCGGGTCTTCGAGGCGCGTCGCCACCATCGGCGTCAGCGTCACCCCGGGGGCGACGGCGTTGCAGCGGATACCCTGCGGCCCATACTGCGCGGCGATGTGTCTGGTCAGGGATGTCAAACCGCCCTTGGCCGCCGAGTACGCGCCGCCGCGCAACCCACCCACGATCGCGAACGTCGACGTGATGTTGATGATCGCCGAGCCGGACTGCATGTGCACGACCGCCTCCCGTGCCAACCGGAACGGCGCGCGCAGCATCAAACCCAGGAAATAGTCCAGTGATTCGTCGTCGGTCTCGTGCAGCGGCTTGGGGCTGCCCACTCCCGCGTTGTTGATCAGGAAGTCGATGCGACCCCAGCGTTCGATCGCCGCATCGACGATCCGGCGTGGTCCATCGTCGGCGGTGAGGTCGACGGCGAGGGTCTCGATATGGTCCGGGTCGCAGCTCTTGAGCTCCGCGAGCCTGGCTTCGTCGCGGCCCGTCCCGAGGACCGCCATCCCCTGCTCGGCGAGCTTTGTCGCGCACCCGTGGCCGATACCGCTACTCGCACCGGTGACGATCGCAACCTTCATGTCAGTCCACCTTCGCTAGCGTCGCTCGGATCTGATGTTTGAGGACCTTGCCCGCGTCGTTCTTCGGCAGTGCGTCCCAAATGACGATCTGCTCGGGAATTTTGAACTTGGCCAGCCCCTCGGCGATCAGAAGTTCGGCAAGGCCATCCAGTTCGGGTGCGCGTTGACCGGTCGTCACGATGACCGCGCATGCCCGTTCGCCGGTGCGCTCGTCGGGAAGCCCGACCACCGCGATCTCCGCGATGCCCGCATGCCCGATCAGAAGGTCTTCCACTTCCTTGGGCGAGATGTTCTCACCGTTGCGGATGATGATGTCCTTCGCTCGGCCGGTGACCACCACGTAGTCGTCGTCGACCCATCGGGCGAGATCGCCGGTGCGGAAGTATCCCTCGTCGTCGAACGACGCGGTTTCGTCCTCGGTGTGGAGATAGCCGACGAGCATCTGCGGGCCCCGCGCGCGGATCTCACCGTCGACAAGCTGGATGTCGGCGATGCCGCCCCGACCGTCGGTGTCCGCAGCATGATTTACATCGTCGAGAGAACCCACCGTCGTGACGGGCACCTCGGTCGATCCGTACACCCGGGATACCGCGGCCTTGTCGAAATAGCCAGCCGCCCTGCGGATCAGCGACGGTGGCACCGAGGCTCCGCCGCAGATGAACACCTTGAGATCGGGCAGCGTTGTGCCTGCCCGCTCGGCGGCGTCGAGCAGCCCGACGAGAAACGGTGTGGCTCCCGCCATATGCGTGCAGCGTTGGCTGAGCATCAGCGAGACCGCGCGGTCCGGGTCCCAACGGTCCATCAGCACCGCGGCGGTACCCAACAGCAGGGGGCATTCGAACGCATAGATCGATCCACCGATGTGCGCGATCGGGGATGGCACGAGGAACGTGTCGCCCTCGGTCACCAGCCAGTGCTTTCCTATCTGACGGATCAGCGCGTGGATCGAATTGTGAGTGTGCAGAACGCCCTTCGGACGTCCCGTCGTACCGGACGTGTAGAGGATCATGCGCACCGCATCTGGATTCAGCACCGGTAGCACCGCTGCGGCGCCGCCGTCGAACAGCGACGCATACGGCGTGTGACCGTCACCGCGGACCACGATGACGTCCGGCGGCGAAGGCATCTGCGCCGTCACCCGATCCAGCATGGCGCCGTAGTCGTGATTGCCGAAGGTCGACGGCACGAAGATCGCGCGACTGTCGGCGTCGGACAGGATGAAGGCGAGTTCACGGTCCCGTAGCGACGGCAGGATCGGGTTCACGACCATGCCCGCCAGGGTCGCGCCGAGGTAGATGACGGCGGCTTCATGCCAGTTGGGCAGCATGAAGGACACCACGCTGCCCGCGGGCATCCGCGCCAACAAGGTCTGGGCCAGAGCGGTCGCCTGCCCGTGCAAGTCCTTGCAGTCGATCCGAACATCGCCGTCCACCAAAACCGTTCGGCCTGGTGTCGCCCTTGCGGCGTCGCGCAGTGAGTCGGCGAGCGTCTCACGCACCCACAGCCCGGACCGGTAGGCCTCGGCGGCGTGCCGTTCGTCGACCCTCACTGTCCGGCCTGCCCCTTGACTCGGCGCATGGTCATCGAATGCCGGTATCGCGATGACGGGTGGGTGTTGACGGTGACCTGTGCGACCTCACCGTCGGACGTCATGTACGTGCGCTGCATCTCCAGCGCTGCGGTGCCGATCTCGACCTGGAGCGCGGCCGCCAATTCGGGTGACACCGCGATCGCGGAGATCTCCTGACGCACTTCGACGATGCTGACCCCGAACAGGTCCTCGATCAGCGGGAAGATGGGCCCCGAATGTCGTTGCAGCAGACGGCCGACCGCGGCGAATGCGCGGTTGATGTAGTACTCCGTCGTGCAGACCGGCGCGGCGGTACCGTCCGCGCGGTGGCCGCGGACGGCGAGCCATTCGGTTCCCACACCGAGGCCGGTGCGCTCGGCGAGGTTTTCGTCGACGACCACCGTCGCGTTGCTCTCGATCGTGAGCTGCGCTCCAGAGGCGAATGCGAGTAGATCGTTGATCGACATCACGTCCTGGGCATAGCTGTTCGCCTCGGGACGCGGCACCACCAGCGTGCCTGCGCGTGGCCGGGATGCGACGAGGTTGTCGTCACGAAGCCGTCGCAATGCCTCGCGAACGGTGTAGCGGCTGACCTCGAACCGCTCGCACAGTTGTTGTTCCGTCGGCAGTTGGGAGCCGACGGGGTACACCCCGTCGACGATCTCCTTGCGAAGGGTTCGCGCGACCTGCAGGTACCGGTGGTCTGCCGGCGTGACCGTCATGTGCGTCGCAATGCCAGAACGCTGCCGTCGCCGTCGGCGGACACATACAGGGTGCCGTCGGGACCCGCGGTGATGCCTGCGAAGGGTCCCTGAGGTCCGGAGAACGGCGGCATTCCCTTGAGCGGCTTGGGATCGACACCGGGCGGAGGTCCGACCGGCAGGCCCGCGGCGACGGTGTGGCGCTCACCGCTGGCCAGCTCGACCGCGACGACCTCTTTCGCTCCCGCGTCGACGATGTACAGCTGACCGTCGGCGACGTGGATACCCTGCGGCCGCTGCAATCCGTCGACGACCGTCTCGGTCGAACCGGCCAGCCGCACGACACGGCCGGCACCGGACTCCGCCACCAGCGGCACCCCGTCGGGCCCGAACGCGACACCGACCGGATCGGCAAGTCCGGACGCGAGGAGTTCGACGTTGCCCGACCGCAGCGCGTGCACGCTTCCGGTGCCCAGCTCGGCGAACACGATGGTGTCGCCGGGACCGATGGCGACGCCGTAGAGCTGGTCGAAGCCGTCTGCGAGGTAGTCGGTTTCGCCGTCGCGCGGACGGTAGCGGCCGATTTGGCCGCCCGACGTCGCGACCACGAATGCCCCTCCGCCCGCAGGAGCCAGCCCGCGCAGAAAGCCGGGATACCCCGGTGTGAACAGCATTCCGACGGTCTCCAGCGAGCCGTCGTCGCCGACCGCGTAGAAGTAGGTGCCGTCGGCGACGTAGAGCCGGCCGTCGTCGCCGACGACCAGGTCCAGCGGCCAGTTCAATCCGCCGGCCAGCGCCGTGCGCGTTTGACCTCCGGCAAGGACCTCGGTGATCTCGCCGGTGAAGTTGGAGACGAAGAGCCGGTCACCGACGAAGGTCAGGTTGTCCAGGCCGGGCTGCAGCTGTGCCAACAGCGTCTTGTCGCCGGTGCGCGGATCGATGCGCAAGACCTGACCGCTGGCCACCTGCGTGGACACGATGTTGCCCTTTTGATCGAACTTCAGTGCATCGGGTACGCCGAGATCGCCCGTCACCCGTTGCGGCGCACCGCCTTCGGGGCTGATGCGCCAGATCTCGTTGGCGGTCATCAACGGGTAGTACAGCATCCCGTCGGGCCCGACCTCCATCGCGTTCGGTGATGGCAGATCCTCCAGCAGGATGCGCGAGGCGCCGGTCGCCCGGTCGAGCTCCATCAGCCGTCCGCCGTCGCGGCATTCGTTGATGAACAACCGGTCCTGGAAGACGGTGATGCCGTTCGCGCATGGCAGGTCGTCGCGAAGCACGCGGGCCGCACCGCCGGCGTCGCGCACGCTCACCCGCCCGTCCATCACCTCGGTCGCGTACAGGTGGCCGTTCGTGTCGAAGGCGACGTCGTCGGGCGCGATGATGTCGCTCCCCTTGGGACTGACCGCCTCGACACCGCCGTCAGCCAGATCCAGGGCACTGATCTGGCTGCCGGTCACCTGCGCGACGTACACGCGTCCGTCGGGACCGGTCCGCAGCCCGTTCGCCCCGAACAGGCGGCTCGGTGTCGTGAGCCGCTCGAGCCGCCAACCGTCGGCGGTGGTCGGGTTGGTCGCGATATACCGGGAGGGTGCCGTCGCGGGAACAGTCATGACCCCGGACGCTATCAAGCCCGCCTAGTCCAGACAATAGTGTGAAGCGCCAGCCTGCCTGGCCTTGACGAGGCGATAACCGCTGCGGAATAGTGTTCTGCAATATGCAGAGCACCATATGTTGTCCGGACAAATGACTATGGACGACCTTCTGAAGCTCGACGGCCGCATCGTCGTGGTGTCCGGCGCGGGTGGTGGCGGCATCGGCACGACGATCACGCGGATGGCGGCGCAGGCGGGCGCCACCGTGGTCGCGGTGAGCCGGTCGAAGGAGAACCTCGACGAACACATCGCGCCCCTGGCCAAGCAGGGGTTGCCGGTTGTGCCCGTCGCGGCCGACGCGTCCACCGACGAGGGCATCGCCGCCGTCATGGACCAGGTGCGCCGGACCGATGGTGCGCTGTACGGATTGGTGAACATCGCGGGCGGGGCGGCGCCGTCGACGTGGATGCCCGCGACCCGGGTGACGCGCGAGGACTGGCGGGCGCTGTTCGCCGCGAACCTCGAAACCGCGTTCTTCATGAGCCAGGCGGTGAGTCGGGAACTCCGCAGCCAGGCCCTGAAGGGGTCGATCGTCTCAGTGTCTTCGATCAGCGGGATGAACACCGCGCCGTTCCACATCGCCTACGGCACCGCGAAGGCGGCGGTGGTGGCGATGACGCGGACGATGGCCGCCGAACTCGCACTGGACAACATCCGCGTGAACGCCGTCGCGCCCGGTGTGACAGCGACGGCCGCGTCACGTACGTACGTCGACGACGATCCCGACCGCGACCGCACCGCCATCGCGATGGGCCGTCGCGGCACCCCCGAGGAACAGGCGGGCGCGATCCTGTTCCTGCTTTCGGACCTCTCGAGCTACATCACCGGCCAGACCCTGCTGGTGGACGGCGGCCTCAACCTCAAGTGGACCCACCTCGGCGCCGACAACACCTCGCTCTTTCTCGCCGACGCTTCCTTCCGAGAAGCCATTAGGAGGACCTAGTGACGCACACCGAATCCGATCTCGACGCCACGATCGAGGTCGACGCAGCACCGGACGACTCGACGGGCGAGATCCCTGAAGACCTGTCGTCGCCGACGACCATCGGCGTCGAGGCATACATCTCCCACGAGTACGCCCGCGCCGAACGAGACAGGCTGTGGCGCAAGGTATGGCAACAGGTCGGCCGCGTCGAGGAGATCCCCGAGGTCGGCAGCTACCTGACGTACGACATCCTCGACGACTCGATCATCGTGGTGCGGACCGGACCCGACGAATTCACGGCTCACCACAACGTGTGCATGCACCGCGGCCGGAAACTGGTCGACAATCCTGTGGGCGCCAAGAACGCCGTCGGCCGGGCACGAAAGTCCTTCGTATGCGGATTCCACGGCTGGACATACGGTTTGGACGGCGCCTGCACCCACATCCGCGAACAGGACGACTGGAAGGGTGCGCTGACACCGGACAACACCCACCTCGTTCCGGTCCAGGTCGACACCTGGGGTGGCTGGCTGTTCATCAACATGGATCCCGACTGCGAACCGCTGGTCGACTACCTCTTTCCCGCGTCGAAGATCCTCGACCCGTTCGGTCTGGAGAACATGCGCTACAAGTGGCGCAAATGGCTGTACTTCGACTGCAACTGGAAGGTCGCGATGGAGGCCTTCAACGAGACCTACCACGTGTTCACCACGCACCCGGAGTTCAACAAATTCGGCGAGTTCAAGGGCTGGGCCAAGGCGCAGGGCAAGCACAGCAACATCGGCTACGACGCGCCGAAGGGGATGGACGAGACCAAGTCCAAAATCCGCCTCGGCACCGGTGATCCGCGGATCTCGACGGCCGAGATGCAGGTCTACACCATGGAAGAGACCAACGCGACCACCACCAATACGCTCGTCAACGCGGCCAAGCGGCTGGTCGACGAACTGCCCGAGGGCACGCCTGCCGACGAGGTGCTGCAGCATTGGCTGGCCTCCGCGCGCCGCGACGACGAAGCGCGCGGGGTGGTCTGGCCGACGATCCCGCCCGACATCCTCGGCCAGAGCGGCACCGCCTGGCAGATCTTCCCGAACTTCCAGGTGGGGCAGGGCCTGACGAGCGCGCTGTGCTACTCCGCCAGGCCCGATCCGAGCTACAACCCCGACAAGTGCATCTTCGAGGTGGCGGTCTACGAGCTCTACCCCAAAGGTCAAGAGCCCCAGACCGAATGGGCCTACGAGCCGAAGGATTCCCCGAACTGGCTCTCCGTGCTGCCTCAGGACTTCTCGAACATGGCGGCTGTCCAGCAGGGCATGAAGTCGGCAGGCTTCCCCGGCACCAAGCCCAACCCGTACCGCGAGCGCAGCACCGTGAACCTGCACCACCAACTGTCCAAGTACATGGGCACCGGCGAACCACGCGAACTCTAGGAGAACAGCGACCTTGACGACCACCGAGAACACCTGCGGGCCAACTGATACGCCGACCGACATCGACATCCCCGCAATCCGGGAGAAGTACGCCGCCGAACGCGCCAAGCGTCTGCGGCCCGAGGGCGGTTCGCAATATCTGGAACTCGAAGGCGATTTCGCCGATTTCTATGAGGTTGATCCCTACACGACGGTGACCGAGCGCGAACCGATCGTCGAAGACGCCGACGTCGTCATTCTCGGCGGTGGCTTCGCCGGACTGCTGGCGGGCGCGTATCTCAAGAAGGCCGGCGTCGACGGTATCCGCGTCATCGAGATGGCCGGCGACTTCGGCGGGGTGTGGTACTGGAACCGATTCCCCGGAATCCAGTGCGACAACGACGCTTACTGCTACATCCCGCTGCTCGAAGAGCTGGACTTCATGCCGTCGAAGAAGTTCGCCGACGGCGCCGAGATCTTCCAGCACTGCCGCAACATCGGTAAGCACTTCGGCCTGTACGACGGCGCGCTGTTCTCCACCCAGGTTCGCGAATTGCGTTGGGAAGACTCGACTCAGCGCTGGCAGATCAGCACCGACCGTGGCGACGACATCCGGGCCCGGTTCGTCGTCATGGCACAAGGCTCGTACAACCGGCCCAAACTGCCCGGAATCCCCGGTATCAAGGACTTCGCCGGCCACGTGTTCCACTCGGCGCGCTGGGACTACGACTACACCGGCGGCGACGCCGACGGCGGCCTGGACAAGTTGGCGGACAAGCGCGTCGCACTCGTCGGCACAGGGGCCACCGGAATTCAGCTGGTACCGCACCTCGGCCGTGATGCCAAGCAGCTCTTCGTCTTCCAGCGGACACCGTCATCGGTGGATTCGCGCACCAATCCCTCGACCGACGCCGAATGGGCCGCCTCGCTGCAGCCGGGCTGGCAGGAAGAGCGCAAGCGCAACTTCCACAACTGGTCGCCGTTCGTCGGGGTGGTGTTCGGCGAACCGGATCTGGTGTGCGACTTCTGGACTGAGCTCGGCCGCAACCTCACCGCACGCATTGCCGGCAGCGATGATCCCGCGGCGGTGACCATCGAGCAGATCATGGCCTTCCGAGAAGAAGAAGACTACAAGATCATGGAGCGGCTGCGTCGTCACGTCGACGAGATCGTCGACGACCCCGACACTGCGGAGACGCTCAAGCCCTACTACCGGTTCATGTGTAAGCGACCGACGTCCAGTGAGCAGTACCTCGCCACCTTCAACCGGCCCAACGTCACGCTCGTCGACGTGTCCGCGTCCAAGGGCGTTCAGCGGCTGACGGAGAACGGAATCGTGGCCGACGGAGTCGAATACGAGGTCGATTGCGTGATCTTCGCCAGTGGCTTCGAGATCTCGACCGAGATCAGCCGCCGCTACGCCATCGACCGCATAGTCGGACGTGACGGCCTCTCCCTCTTCGACTACTGGCAGGACGATTACAAGACCCTGCACGGAATGACCAGTCGCGGATTCCCCAACCAGTTCTTCATGGGCTTCATCCAGGGTGGCGTCTCGGCCAACACGACGGCGATGTTCGAACAGCAGGCCAAGCACATCGCGTTCATCATCGCGGAGGCGCAGAACCGGGGAGCCACCACGGTCGAGCCCAGCCAGGAGGCGCAGGACGCCTGGGTGCAGACGGTCCGCGAGGTCGCAATCGACAACTCGGCATTCGAACTGTCCTGCACACCCGGCTATTACAACAACGAAGGCAAGGGCGGAGCCGTCAAGAACGGCGCGTTTCTCGGCGACTTCTATTCGCCCGGTTTCTACGCCTTCGACGAGTTGATCGCCGAGTGGCGCGACAAAGGTGACCTCGATGGCCTCGAACTCAGAAACTAGCGATTTGTGTGCGTTGAGGAGCGGTGAGCGCTCCCGATCGCACACAAATCGGAGGTTTAGATGGATGACCTGAGGTTTGACGGCCGCGTGGCGGTCGTCACCGGCGGCGGCAGGGGTCTTGGCCGCTCGTACGCACTGCTGCTGGCGTCGCAGGGCGCAAAGGTCGTGGTCAACGATTCCGGCGGAAGCCTCACCGGCGGTGACACCTCCCACTCACCTCCCGGAGCGGACGCTAGTCCCGCCGACGACGTGGTGCGCGAGATCACCGCCGCGGGTGGAGAAGCGGTCGCCAGCGTCGACTCGGTGGCCAGCCCCGACGGCGGCAAGGCGATCATCGACACCGCGCTGGACAGGTTCGGCCGCATCGACATTCTCATCCACAACGCTGGGAACGTCCGGCGCGCGCCGCTGCGGGAGATGTCCTACGAGGACTTCGAGGCCGTCCTCGATGTGCATCTGCGCGGCGCGTTTCACGTTGTGCGACCGTCATTTCCGGTGATGTGCGACGCCGGTTACGGGCGCATCGTGCTGACGTCGTCGATCGGCGGGCTCTACGGCAACTACGACGTCGCCAACTATGCCGTCGCGAAGGCGGGCGTGATCGGGCTTTCCAACGTCGCGGCGATGGAAGGCGCGGCGCACGGCGTGAAAAGCAACGTCATCGTCCCTGCCGCCGTCACGAGGATGGCCGAGGGCATCGACACGTCGGCCTATCCGCCGATGGGAGCGGATCTGGTGGCCCCCGCGGTCGCATGGCTGGCGCACGAGAACTGTTCGATCACCGCAGAGATCCTGATCGCCCTGGCCGGTCGCGTCGCCACCGCGGTGATGGCGGAAACCCCTGGGGTGTACCGGCCCTCGTGGTCGATCGAAGACGTCGGCGAACACATTGACGCGATCCGCGACGACACGCAACCGTTGGTCTTCCCCGCGGTGCCCGACGGGCACGGCGACCATATCCGCTACAGCTTCGCGATGGCTGCGCGCGAGTCCGAGGAGGCGAACCATGCGTAGCGGGCCCCTGACGGGTGTGCGAGTGGTCGACCTGACCGCGATGGTGATGGGGCCGTACTGCACACAGATCATGGCGGACATGGGCGCCGAGATCATCAAAATCGAACCCCCGCAGGGCGATAACACGCGATTCATCTCGGTCGGTCCGGAATCGGGCATGAGCGGGGTGTTCGTCAACGTGAACCGCGGCAAGCGTGGGGTCGTCCTGGACCTGCAGACCGACGCGGGCAAGACGGCGCTGCGTGCGCTCATCGAACGCGCCGACGTGTTCATCCACTCGATGCGGTCGAAGGCGATCGTCAAGCTGGGGTTCGGCTACGACGACGTCGCCGCGATCAACCCGTCGATCGTCTACACGAACTGCTACGGATACGGTCACCGCGGCCCTGACCGGGACCGGCCCGCCTACGACGACACGATCCAGGCGGAGTGCGGAATACCGGCCCTGCAGCAACAACTGACAGGTCAGGCGGACTACGTCGGCACCATCATGGCCGATAAGGTCGCGGGCCTGACCGCCCTATATGCGACGACCATGGCCCTTTACCACCGCGAGCGCACGGGGGAGGGACAGGAGGTCGAGGTCGCCATGTTCGAGACCATGGCATCCTTCATGCTGGTCGAGCATGCCAACGGCGCCATGTTCGACCCCCCGCTCGGACCGGCGGTCTACCCACGCACGGTGGCGCCCAATCGCAGGCCGTATCGGACCAGCGACGGCTACATCTCCGCGTTGATCTACAACGACAAGCACTGGAACGCGTTCATCAACGCGGTGCAGCCGGCCTGGAACAGCGACAAGTACGCGACCCTCGAATTGCGTGCAGGCGACATCGACGCGGTCTACGGTCTGCTGGCCGAGACGTTGAAGGAACGCACCACCGACGAATGGCTTGTGCTGTTCCGCGAGCTCGAAATCCCGGCCGCTCCGCTCAACACACCCGATGCGTTGTTCGACAACCCGCATCTCAAAGCCGTCGGCCTCTTCGAGACGGTCGAGACGCAACACGGTCCGGTGCGGTTTCCCGGTGTGCCGACCTGGTTTTCGCGAACACCCGGACGGGTCACCGGCCCCGCGCCGCGGCTGGGCGAAGACACCGACGACGTACTGAAGGAACTCGGGCTCACCGACTGTGAAACGACGGGATCGGAATAGGCCATGGATTTCACGATGGGGCAGAAGGCGGATTCGCTGCGGGCGGAGCTGCGCGAGCTGGTGAACAGCAATGTGCCCGAACACTTTCTGGGCGCGTTCACCGACGACCCCGCCGACCTGGAGACGGCTCAGGCCTTCTGCCGGCTGCTGGCCGAGCGCAACCTGCTGTGCCTGTCCTGGCCGGAGGAGTTCGGCGGCGGTGACGCGTCGGTGTGGGAGCAGACGGTGGTGCGCGAGGAGATGTGGGCGCATCACGAGCCGCGCGGCGCCCAGTACATGGGGGTCAACTGGGTCGGGCCGATCATCATGCGGCACGGCACAGAAGAGCAGCAGCGCCGACACTTGCCGCCGATCGCCCGCGGCGAGGTGATCTGGTGTCAGGGCTTCTCCGAACCCGAGGCGGGGTCGGACCTCGCATCGCTGCGAACCTTCGCGCGGCGTGCCGCCGACGGTTCGGACAGCTGGCTGGTCAGCGGTCAGAAGATCTGGACGTCCTACGCGACCATGGCCCAATGGTGCTTCCTGCTCGCCCGCACCTCGAAGGTAGGAGAGGGCGCAGCCCGGAAAAAACAAGAGGGCCTGACGATCTTCCTGGTTCCGATGGACGATCCCGCGATTCAGGTCCGGCCGATTCGCTGCATGATGGGTCCGCACCACCTCAACGAGGTGTTCTTCGACGACCTGCGAGTCACCGAGGCCGATGTGCTCGGCACCGTCGATGCGGGCTGGTCGATCGTGCAGGACGTGATGTCGTTCGAGCGGGTGGGCATCGCCCGCTATGCCCGGTGCGAACGCCTGCTCGCGGCGGCGCCCACCGTTATCGGCGAGCGCTGGGACGAGCTGTCCGCAGAGTTGCGCGGCCGATGGGTGCGCATGCTGACGCACTGCCGCCGGGCCCGTCTGCTGGCATACCGCATCGTCGAGTTGCAGAGCAGCGGACGTATCCAACCGGGCGACGCAGCGGCATATCGTATCGCGGTCACCAAGCTGGACCAGGACAGTGCCGAGGTGCTGATGGACATCGCCGCGGAGGTCTCGCACGACGACCCGCGTGCGGCATGGTTCCTCGGCGAGGTCGAGGACCACTGGAAGTACTCGCAGGCCTCCACCGTGTCCTCTGGAAGTATCGAGATGCAGCGCATCCTGCTGTCGCGCAGCTTGCTGGCGGGCGCGAAATGAGCGGGATGATCCTGGATTTGTCCGAGGACGCCAAAGAGTTTGGCCGTCAGGCGCTTCGGGCGTTCGAAGCCGCAGGTGGCGATCAGCTCGTGCAGGATGCCGAAGCCAAACCCGAGACCAGGGAGTCGCTGGCCGGGCCTGCGCTCGCCGGACTCGGTGCGTGGGAACTCGACCCCCGCAACGACACCGACGGTCTCGAGGCGGCTGCGGCGCTGTGCCGCAGTGCTGGGTATTGGGCGCTACCGTATCCGGTCGCCGAACGGCTGGCGGCTCCTGGTGACCTCGACGTCGACGGTCTGATCGTCATCGCGGGTGCACGACCGGCGGGTGCGCTCGCAGGTCTCGAATCCCGTTGGGTCACCGTGACGATGGAGGGCGCACGGTCGAAGGTGACCGGACTTGGCGCCGCCGGTCCCGCGTTCGTCGCCGAACTCGAGCTGTCCGCGCTCGACGATGCGGGCGCCAACGATGTGGCGCTGGGTCTCGCGCTGCCGTGCTGGACGCTGCTGGGCATGCTGGACCGCGCGATCGAGCTCACCATCTCGCACATCGGTCTGCGCAAGCAGTTCGGCCAGACGTTGTCGTCGTTCCAGGGTGTGCAGTTCCAGCTGACCGATGCCGAGGTCGAGCGCAGTGGGCTGGACATCCTGGCCAAATACGCGCTGTGGAGTATCGGCTCGGGTAACTCGGAGGCGCTCAACGATGCGCTGGCGCTGCGGATGTCGGCGATCGAGGCGGCCGAGGTGGTCTTCCGAGTGTGCCACCAGCTGCACGGTGCGGTCGGGTTCTGCGACGAGACCACGTTGTCGTGGCTGTCGCGCTACAGCCAACCCCTGCGTCGCCTGCCGCTGGGCCTGTCGGCCACCCGCGACGAGCTGACCCGCCGTGTCGGTGGCAGCGGTCTGACGGGACTGTTCGCATGAGGGTCGCGGTCATCGGCACAGGGTTCGGCAAGCACGCCGCCGCGCCCGCATACGAAAGCCTGGGATTCGACGTGGAGGTCATCAGCCCGCGGGATGACTCCGCGGTGCAGAAGGCAATCGCGTCCGACGTCGACCTGGTCTCCGTGCACTCGCCGCCGTTCATGCACGTCGACCATGTGACAGCCGCGATCGACCATGGTCGTGCGGTGTTGTGCGACAAGCCGTTCGGTCGAAACGCCGCCGAAGCCGAGGCGATGCGCGACCGCGCGCGTGACGCCGGCATCCTGCACTTCCTGAATTTCGAGTTTCGCTTCAACGAGTCGTGGTCGCGGCTCAAGGAGCTGACGCTCGCCGGGACGATCGGCACACCCACGCATTTGAACTGGACGTTCTTCGGCAGCGGGCTGCGCGGGCGGAAGTACGGCTGGATCAACGACCGCGAGCTCGGTGGCGGGTGGATCGGGGCGTACGGGTCACACCTGATCGACTTCACCCAGTGGCTGTTCGACAGCACGGTGGCTGACTGCGGCGCTGTCACCCGGATCGAGGGATCGCCGCCGGATGCGACGGCCGAAGACGCGTACTCGGCGTTCTTCGTGATGGAAAACGGCTGCACCGCAGTACATGACACCGCATTCGCGGCTGCCGTTCCTGCCACACCGCGGGCCACCCTGATGGGTAGCGCGGGCTCGATCGAGCTGATCGGCGATACGAAGCTCATCGTGCGAAAGCCAGGGGAGGAACCCGAAACGATCGAGTTCCCCGCGCCACCGCGCAAGGCGCCGCCGCCCGCGTTGTCGACCTTCCTGGGCAAGGTGGCCGAGGCGATACAGACCGGAACCCAGATCATTCCCTCGTTCGATGACGGTGTCGCCGTCGCCCGCACCATGGACCTGCTGAGGGCCAAGGCCGTATGAGCGACGACATCGACGACTTCCGGGCCCGGGTGCGGAAGTGGTGCACCGAGAACATCCCATCCGACTGGCGCGAAACCCAAACGGGTGCAAGCGAAGACGAATTCGCCTCATTCCAGAAGGCGTGGTTCGCCACGCTGCATAGCGCCGGTTACGCCGTCCCGCACTGGCCACACGAGTGGGGTGGCGGTATGTCGGTCGCCGAGCAGGTCGTGCTGTACCAGGAGCTGGCCGCGCACGATGCGCCCCGGCTGGTGCTGGCGTTCGTCGGCATCCATCACGCCGCGTCGACGCTGCTGGTCGCGGGTACCGAAGAACAACGTGCGCGTCACCTTCCCGCGATCCTCGACGGTGAGATCTGGGTGCAGGGCTTCTCCGAACCCGAGGCCGGATCTGACCTCGCGAGCCTGCGCACGACGGCGCGCCGTGACGGTGACACCTTCATCGTCAACGGTCAGAAGTTGTGGGCCAGCGGCGGGATGCACGCCGACTGGTGCCTGTTGCTTGCCCGTACCGACCCCGATGCCCCCAAGCGCAAGGGCATTTCGTACTTCCTGCTGGACATGACGACACCCGGTGTCGAGGTGCGGCCGATCCGCAACGCGATCGGGGATTCACACTTCTGCGAGGTGTTCCTCAATGACGTCACGATTCCCGCGGCGAATCTCGTCGGCGACGAGAACGCGGGCTGGCAGGTCGCCCAGGCGACGCTGGGGGCCGAACGTGGTATGACGATGCTGGAGCTCGCCGAGCGTCTGGGCAATGCGGGTTTCAAGTGGCTGCTGCAGAGCTGCCCGGTCGGCGATCCGATCGTCGCCGACCGCCTCGCGCAGTTCGAAACCGAGATCGCCGGACTGCGCGGCATATGCCGAAAAGTGGTCGAGGAGAACGAGTCGGGGACTGCGGGGCCCGCCGACGCATCCATCGTCAAGCTGTATTACAGCGAACTGCTGCAGAGGATGACCGACTTCGGCGCCGAGATCGGGGGACTGGCCGCCCACACCGAGTTGGCCAAACCCATGTCGAGCGGCTGGGAGTCGGGCGCCTGGATGCTGGACTTCATCGGCTCGTGGGAGTGGACCATCCCCGGTGGGGCGAGCGAGATCCAGCGCACCATCATCGGCGAGCGCGGGTTGGGCCTGCCGCGGGAACCGAGTGCCGTGTGATGGCCCCCGACTATTCCGAGTTCCACGACGAGCTGCGCTCGGTCGCCGGCGATCTGCTGGCCAAGGACCGCGCCGTGGACTGGCCGGTGCTCGTCGACGCCGGATGGGTCGGCCTGGAAGTGCCCGAGCAGTTCGGCGGTGCGGGAGCTACATTCGCCGAATCGGCGGTGCTCTGCCAGGAGATGGGCCGCGCCGCCAGCGTCAACAGCTACCTGGGCAGTGCTGTGCTGGCCGTCGGCACCCTGAAGGCATTGCAGCCCAGCGCAACCCGTGACCGGCTGCTCACGGATGTGGCATCGGGTGCGGTGCGGCTCGCCGTCGCGGTGGATTCGGATTTCGTGCCGGACGCCGAGGGTGCCGACCGTGTTCTCGTCCTCACCGACGACGGGGTCGCCGACACCACCCCGACGGTTACCCCAACGCCGGTGCTGGACGAGACGCGCAGGCTGGCCACCGTCGCGACTGACGGCACGTCAGATCTGCTGGCCTTCGACGGGGACCCCGCGGCCGCGGTGCGCCGGCTGCGGGACCGCGCGGCAGTCGCGATCGCGTGCGACAGCCTGGGCGTATCGGAGGCGATGCTGTCCGCGACCGTCGGCTACGCGAAGGTGCGCGAGCAGTTCGGCAGACCCATCGGCTCGTTCCAGGCGGTCAAGCACGCGTGTGCCGACATGCTCGTCAGCATCTCCGTGTCTCGGCAACTCGTCGGTGCCGCAGTGCAGGCCATCGCCGAGGATCAACCGGATGCCGATGTGGCCGCGGCCATGGCGAAGTCACACGCGTGCGCATCGGCCGTCGACATCGCGGGGAAGGCCATGCAGCTGCACGGCGGCATCGGCTATACGTGGGAGAGCGGCATCCACGTGTATCTCAAGCGCGCCGCTCTCAATCGTTCGCTCTTCGGCTCGCCCGCAGCGCATCGCAAATACCTAGCTCAACGCTATTTATAAGGGAATCAAGGAGTTTCACATGGGTGTACCCGTTTACAAGCGCATTCTGGACCTGTTCGAGGCCGAGGGCATCAATACGCTGTTCGGCATCCCGGACCCCAACTTCGTGCACATGTTCTCCGAAGCCGAGGCCCGCGGCTGGTCGGTGGTGGCACCCCACCACGAGCTGAGCGCCGGGTTCATGGCGGAGGCCGCGTCGCGGATGACCGGCAAGCCGGGTCTGTGCATCGGCACGCTCGGGCCGGGCATGGCCAACATCGCCGGGGCGATCCAGTGCGCCCTCGTGGAGAACTCGCCGGTCATCTTCCTTGGCGGTCAGCGTGCCCGCGTCACGGAACGCCGAGTGCGTCGCGGGCGCATTCAATTCGTACGCCAGGAACCACTTTTCGAGGCTTCGGTCAAGTACAGCAGCTCCATCGAGTATGCCGACCAGACCGACGAAATCATCCGCGAGGCGATCCGCCGGGCGATGTCCGGAACCCCGGGACCGTCCTACGTCGAGTTCCCGTCGCACGTCATCCTCGACGAGCTCGATGTGGCAGAACCGTTGCCGCCCAACCGGTATCGCCTCGTCAACCAGGGGGCAGGCGCCCGTGAGGTCGCCGAGGCCGCGAAGTTGATTCGCGAGGCGAAGAGTCCGATCCTGCTGGTGGGCCACGGCGTGCACACCTCCCGCACCCAGCAGGAGGTCAAGGAGCTGGCCGAACTGATGGCCTGCCCGGTCATCCAAACCTCCGGAGGTACGTCGTATATCCCGGGACTGGAAGATCGGACGTTCCCCTACCTCTTCTCGCCGGCGGCCAACGAGGCCGTCGAGGAATCCGACCTGTGCGTCGCGCTGGGAACCGAACTCGGCGAGCCCATGCACTATGGCCGGACCCAGCACTGGGCAGGCAACGACGCCAACCGCAAATGGGTGTACGTCGAGCAGGACCCGGCCGCCATCGGCGTCAACCGTCAGTTCGATGTGCCACTGGTCGGCGACCTGCGCGGTGTCGTGCCGCAGCTCGTCGAGGCGCTCCGGGACACCCCGCGTGACACGTCGCCCAACCTGGACCGCCTGGTCAAGGCCGACGCCGAGGAACTCGCGCAACTCGCCGAGAGTGCGCCGTCGGGACGCTCGCCGATTCACCCGGCGCGCTACGTCGTCGAGGCCACGAAGGCCTTCAAGGATCTCGAGGACGGGATCATGGTGCGCGACGGCGGCGCGACTGTGATCTTCCAGTGGACGTACTCGCAGTCCAAGCCGCGCGACGTCATCTGGAACCAGAACTTCGGTCATCTGGGCACGGGTCTTCCTTACGCCGTGGGCGCCTCTGTCGCCGAGGGCGGCAAGCGTCCGGTCATGTTGTTGACCAGCGACTCGGCATTCCTGTTCCACATCGCCGAACTCGAGACGGCGGCCCGGCAGAACCTGCCTCTGGTGTGTGTGGTCGGTGTCGACCACCAGTGGGGCCTGGAGGTCGGCGTGTACAAGCGCACGTTCGAGCAGCCGTCCCCGCAGCCCGGCGTGCACTGGAGCAAGGACGTCCGCATGGACAAGATCGCCGAGGGCTTCGGCTGCCACGGCGAATACGTCGAGAAGGAAGATGAGATCGGACCGGCCATCGCCCGCGCCTACGCCAGCGGGAAAGTCGGTGTCGTGCACGTGTGCATCGACCCGAAGGCCAACTCTGAAGAGATGCCCAAGTACGACCGATTCCGCACCTGGTATGCAGAAGGCACCCAGTAGGCGCTTCGACTAAGGAAGAGTGCAAGGTATGCGCGAATATGTGAAGTTCTACATCGACGGCAAGTGGGTCGACCCGGTCGAGCCGAAGACGCTCGACGTCGACAATCCGACCACCGAGAAGGTGTCCGGCAAGATCGCCATCGGCGGCGAAGCCGATGTCGACAATGCGGTCAAGGCCGCGAGGAAGGCATTCGCCACCTGGTCGGTGAGCAGCCGCGAGGAGCGCCTCGATCTGTTGCAGGCGATTCTGGCCGAGTACCAGAAGCGGTCGGCCGATTTGGCCGAGGCGGTCTCGGAGGAAATGGGTGCACCGCCGTCGCTCGCCTCCGGCGTCCAGGTCTATCTCGGGATGGGCCATCTGAGCGGTGCCATCGATGCGCTGAAGAACTTCGAATTCGAAGTGCCGCGTGGCGCGGCGATGATCTTCAAGGAGCCCATCGGTGTGTGCGGCTTGATCACGCCGTGGAACTGGCCGATCAACCAGATCGCGTGCAAGGTGTTCCCGGCGCTGGCCACTGGTTGCACCATGGTCCTGAAGCCGTCGGAGGTCGCGCCGTACTCCGGTCAGATCTTCACCGAGGTCATGGACGCGGCCGGCACGCCTGCCGGGGTGTACAACATGGTGTTCGGCGAGGGCCCCGGTGTGGGCGCTGCGCTATCGAGCCATCCCGACGTCGACATGGTGTCCTTCACCGGGTCGACGCGCGCGGGCATCGACGTCGCGAGGAACGCCGCGGCGACGGTGAAGCGGGTGACTCAGGAGTTGGGCGGTAAGAGTCCGAACATCGTGCTCGACGACGACGACTTCGCGCAGAACGTCGCTGCCGGCGTCGCGGCGATGATGCCGAACTCGGGCCAGAGCTGTAATGCCCCGTCGCGCATGTTGGTGCCGAAGTCCCGCAAGGACGAAGCCATAGCCGCCGCAAAGGCCGCAGCCGAGCAGGTGAAGGTCGGCGACCTCGGGGACAAGACGGCCATCGGTCCGGTGGCGTCGAAGGCGCAATTCGACAAGATCCAAGGCCTGATCCAGAAGGGCATCGAGGAGGGCGCCACGGTTGTGGCGGGCGGTCCCGGCCGACCCGACGGCCTCGAGACCGGTTACTACGTCCGGCCGACGGTGTTCGCCGACGTGACCAACGACATGACGATCGCGCGCGAGGAGATCTTCGGACCGGTGTTGTGCATCCTCGACTATGAGGACCTCGACCAGGCCATCGAGATCGCCAACGACACCGACTACGGACTGGCGGGTTATGTCTCGGCGGCTGACCTCGAAGCCGCGCGTGGAGTGGCCCGCCGGATCCGCGCGGGCCAGGTCGCGATCAATCACGCGTTCGACCTGAACACTCCGTTCGGCGGTTACAAGCGCAGCGGCAACGGTCGCGAATGGAGCGAGTACGGCTTCGACGAGTACCTGGAGATCAAGGGCACACTCGGCTACACGCCTGCCTAGATCTTGACCAGCGGGATGGCCGCAAGCACCGACCAGGTGGCGGCGTTACTCGACCGCGAGCGAATCCGCGACTGCGTCGCGCGGCTCGCTCGGGGGGAGGACCGCCGTGCCAGCGAGCTCATCCGTGCGTGTTTCTGGCCGGACGCGACCATCGACTTGGGAATCTTCGCCGGATCTTTCGACGAGTACCTCGCTTGGGTAACACCCGGTTCACCCGCCATCCGCGTGACTCAGCATGTCCTGGGGCAGTCCGTAATCGAGCACGACGGTGAGACTGCGTGCGCCGAGACCCATGTGACGGCGTACCACCGCGTGGCTCAGGACAGTGGAGACCGCGACACTGTCATCGGCGCCCGATATCTCGATCGACTGAGCAAACGCGGAGTGTATTGGCGGATCGGGCATCGGACCATGGTCTACGACTGGTACCAGGATCTCGGCTTGTCAGTCGACTGGTCCGATGGCCTGATGGGCGTGCCGTTCACTGCTGAGCACTACATCGGCAGGGGCGTGGGAGATCACAGCGAGACGTTCTTCGGCCGAGGCGCGGAATGGGTTCGCTGACAGGCAAAGTCGCGGTGGTGACTGGGGCGAGTCGTGGCATCGGTAAGGGCATCGCGCTGGCGCTCGGCACCGAAGGCGCAACCGTCTATGTCACCGGGCGGACCGTCGCACCCGGCTCGTATTCACTGCCCGGCACGGTGTACGAAACCGCCGACGAAGTCAACCGCCGCAGCGGTATTGGCATAGCTCTCCCGGTTGACCACGCCGATGACGAGCAGGTGGCTGCCCTCTTCGACCAGATTCAGCGTGATCAAGGCCGACTCGACATCCTCGTCAACAACGCCTTCGCCCTCCCAGAGGATCTGACTGAGCCGGGCCCCTTCTGGGAGAAGCCGTTAAACCATTGGGGCATGGTTGATGTCGGCGTCCGTTCGAACTATGTTGCGGCCCGCCATGCCGCGATGTTGATGGTTCCGCAGCGGTCGGGGCTGATCGTCGCCGTTTCGGGTTACGCCGCGGTGACCTACACCTACGGCGTCGTCTTCGGAATGTGCAAGTCGGCGGTCGACCGGATGGCGCGGGATATGGCCGTCGAACTCGAGCCGTACAACGTCGCTTCGGTATCCCTGTGGCAGGGCCTGACGTTCACTGAACGCGCAGAACGAAACCTGCGACGCAATCCCGAGATGACGAAGAAGACGGTGACCGACCCGACCGTCGGATGCTCGCCGGAATTCCCCGGCAGGGTGATCGCGGCAATGGCCAACGATCTCGACGTGACGAGACTTTCCGGCGGCACGTTCATCGCTGCCGAGATGGCTCTCGATTACGACGTCACCGACATCGATGGCAGACGAATACCGTCACTGCGCGCTGAGCGCGGCGCGCCGATCTGGGAGCCCATCGAAAGGAGTAGCCGTGGACGCTGACCGGGCGGCCCGGATGGATCAACTGCTCGACCGGCAGGACATCCTGGACTGCCTCACACGCTTTTGTCGCGGGATGGACCGCTTCGACCATGAACTATTTGTGTCGGCATTTCACCCCGATGCGGTGATCGCCGCCGGTGATTTCGTTGGCGGGCCGGTCGCTCTCTACGACTGGGCGTCGGCCATGCACGAGAAGGGCCAGGTCGCCACCCACCACAACCTGCTCAATCACACGTGCGATATCGACGGCGAAACCGCGCACACCGAGACCTATTACCTATTTGCCGCGCGAAACCGTGATGAGACCAACTGGCTCGCCGGAGGGCGTTACCTCGACCGGTTCCAGCGGCGCGACGGTGACTGGCGCATCGTGGTGCGGACCAACGTCATCGAATGGTCGGGCATCGTCCCGACCATGGCGCTGCCCTTTGCCGATGTATCGGACATCCACGGCAACGGCGCGCCGGCGCGCACCACGGCCGACCCCTCCTATCAGCGCCCTCTGGTGAATCGACGCGCCGTTACTGAGGTTTGAGCAGCGGTCGCAGGTCGTCGAGTCGCTCGAACAGGTGCCAGATGTAGGACGACGACCCGTTCTCGCGGTGGGTGTGCAGATCCGCGAGCTCGGGGTCGTTGCAATAACCGTCGAACGCTTCTCGTGAGTCCCATTCGACGAGGATCAGCACCTTGCGCGGTTCGATGTCGCCGGTGATCGCGTCGTTGAACTGACCGAGCGCGACGACGCGTCCGCCGTGCTTGCCGACTTCAACCGGTGAGCGCTTCGAGTACGCAAGGTACTCCTCGCGATCGGCGATATCGAACAGGTTGAGCGCGTATATCGTCACGTGCGTGACGGTACAGGGCGAGAAGTACGAGTACGGAATCGATTTCGACCGGGTCGCGGCCATCGACATCCATACCCACGTCGAGGTCGACGGCCACGGCCAGAAGGCGTACGACGACGAACTGGTCGACGCGGTGGGGCAGTACTTCAAGCGTGGACCCGGCGCGCTGTCGAGCGTCGACGCGCTCGCCGACGAGTACCGGCGGCACAACACCGCGGCGGTCGTCTTCACCGTCGATGCGCGCACCGGCATGCGGCACGTGCCGAACTCGATCGAAGACCTCATCGCCGGTGCGGTGCGCAACAACGACGTGCTGATCCCATTCGGCAGCGTCGACCCGTGGCATGAGCGACGTGCCGTGCACCGCGTCCACGAACTCGTCCGGGATTACGGGGTGAAGGGCTTCAAGTTTCATCCGAGCATGCAGGCCTTCGAGCCGAACAACCGCAAGTTCTATCCGATCTACGAGGCGATCACCGAAGCCCGCGTGCCCGCGCTGTTCCACACGGGGCAGACGGGAATGGGTGCGGGACTGCCCGGTGGACACCGCATCAAACTGCGGTACTCGGATCCGATGTTGCTCGACGATGTGGCCGCCGATTTCCCGGATATGACGATCGTGATGGCACACCCCGCGGTGCCGTGGGTGGACTCGCAGATCGCGATCGCCACGCATAAGGCCAACGTCTACATCGACCTGTCGGGATGGTCGCCGAAATACTTCCCGCCTCAGCTGGTGCGCGCCGCGAGCCGCCAACTCAGGACGAAGGTGCTGTTCGGAACGGACTATCCGTATATCCAGTTGGACCGCTGGCGCCGGGATTTCGAGGACCTCGACGTCGACCCGGCGGTGATTCCGTTGATCTACAAAGAGAACGCGCTGCGCGTCCTGGGCATCACGTCGTAGCGCGGGCGATGAGTTTCTGACGCGGTGATGGTCTGCATCGATGACTGGATGTCGCCGCCGGGGCGGCTCCGGGACTGACCCACCACGTGAAGGAGACCATCGTGCCCGCTCGCAATTCCACCCCTGAGGGTGCGCCCATCTGGATCGACCTCGCGTCGTCGGATGTCGACCGCAGCCAAGAGTTCTACAGTTCGGTGTTCGGCTGGACCTTCGAGTCCTACGGACCCGAATACGGCGACTACCGCAACGCGTTCAAGGACGGGCGACCGGTTGCCGGACTGATGGCCAACGACCCGCAGTGGGGTTTTCCCGACGGCTGGACCACCTACATCCACACCGCCGACATCAACACGACATTGGAGAAGGCCATCGCCACAGGCGCGTTCGCCTGTGCCGAAGGGGCGAAGCCCATGGAGATCAAGGACAAGGGCTGGATGGGCCTGCTGGTCGATCCGTCCGGCGCATTCTTCGGGCTGTGGCAGCCGACGGGCCACCGGGGCTTCGAAGTCGTCAACGAGAATGGCGCGCCGACGTACTTCCAGCTGTCCACGCGCGAGTACGGCAAGGCACTCGACTTCTACCGCGAGGTGTTCGACTGGAAGACCGACACCGTCTCAGACACCGACGAATTCCGCTACAGCACAGCGACGTTCGACGGTGAGCCGTTGCTGGGTCTGATGGACGGCACCCACGATCTTGCCGAGGGCGTGCCCTCGAACTGGTTCTTCTTCCTCGGCGCCGACGATGTCGACAAGACCGTGCAGTTGGTCTTGGACAACGGCGGCAGCGTCATCCGCGACGCGGAGGACACGCCCTATGGCCGGTTGGCGGCGGTCGCCGATCCCACCGGTGCAGGCTTCAACCTGTCGTCGCTGAACTGAGTCCTAGGCGATCATCAGGGAGTCGGCGCCGCCGACGTAGACGATGCCCGACGGGTTCGCGGCGTTGGCGGCGTTGACGATCGCCCCGGCGAACGTCGGGTCGCCTTCGTCGCCGGACACGACAGTGAGGCGGACACCGGCGTTGCGGAACTCCGACCGCATCGCGTAGAGCGCGGTCTCGCCCGCCCATTTGCTCGCGGCGACAACCGTCTGCCCCTTCGGCACCGCGCGGTGAGGGAAGAAGTGGGCGGCGTGGCTGGTGACGAAGACGAAGCGTCCGCCGACCGGCATCAGCGGCACGGCCCGCAGCGCGAGACGTCGCTGGGCATCGCGGTTGAGGCGCTTGGCGTATCCGAGATTGGTCCCCGGGCCTTGGCCGACCGAAGCGTTGAGGATCAAGGTGTCCAGTCGGCCGAACCGGACCGCGATGGTGTCGATCATCGCCGCGGACTCGATCTCGTCGGAGATGTCGGCGCACAGCGTGGAGGCGTGCCCGCCTACATAGCGAATTGCCCGGGCGATCGACTCCGCGGGACCGCGGTTTGCGCGGTAATTCACCACGACGTGGGTGTCGGGACTGGCGAGCTGTCGGGCGACCTCCGCACCGGTACCCCTCGAGCCACCGGTGACCAGGATGATTCGTGCAGGTTCCTGATGCATGTCGGGTTCCTTCCGTCGCTGCATTGCGTGCGCCTGGGGTCTCACCGTACACCAATTCTTAAGAAAAATAAGGCCTATTTAAGGTCACAATAAGGCAATGGTCGGGTCTAGCTCTGGTGTCGAAGACTCGCAGCAAAGTGGGTACGAGCAATTTTTAACGAGACAGCTAATACGCTTGAGAAGAGGGTTTTCGCCGCGCTATGAGGAAGATAGCAAAATAGTGATCTTGACCATATGCTCGGCCGTATGGGTTACGCGAAGCACGTCGGTCGGGTCGGCGCGTTGGCAGTGGCGTTAGGTGTCGGCTCGGCGATTGTGAGCCTGCCCGCGGTGGCTTTGGCTTCGACGGACGGGGACTCGACGTCGTCCGACTCGTCCAACGACTCCCCCAAGGACACCTCCAAAGACAACGACTCCAAAGATTCCGGCAGCCCGAATACCGGTGCCGGCGCCTCGAACACTGGGAACAACACCGGCTCGCCGACGACCAGGACGGGCAACGGACGAGGCGGCGAGGCGGACGAGAAGGACGTCGACGAGAAGGACCCGGACGAGAAAGACCCGGACGAGAAAGACGCGGACGAGAAGGACGCGAACGAGAAGGACGCCGACCATGAAGACGCTGACAACCGTGGGGCTGTTGAACTATCGGAACCGGTCGACGAGACTCCGGTCGAGGTTGTCGACTCCCCGAACGGCAAAGACCACACGCCACTGCAGGGCAACCACGTAGAAGTACCAGAGCCGCCGGGACCACTCGTCACCGATGACGAAGAAGAAGTGATCGAGCAGGAACCGCCGCCGCCACCACCGATCGAACCGATCGTCGTCCAGCAGCAGATCGTGGATACCCGGACCGAATCGCGAGGCGTCAATACCGATCCCGTGATCGTCGAGGATCCGTCGGAAACCTCGTTCATCTCTCTAGGGACCGGTCGCTTCGAGGGGCCGGGCGAGCTGCCGGGGCCGGCCGACCCACTCGAGTCGCCGGCGATGTTGGCGATGTTCGCGTTGACGCGGCGTACCGAGACCGAAGAGGTCGGTTTGCAGTCCGCCGATGAACTGCAGACAGCCAATTCGCTGGTGTCCATCACTGCGGTGCAGCCCGACCCGCCGATCATCTTCATGATCCAGATCGGCGATTTCACCTTGACGTCCACTGGGTGGGGATCGTTCGCTCTGTCGATCGGTGCAGGCGCGAAGGCGTATGCGAGCGGTTGGGGCAGCCATGCCATCGCCATCGGGGTCAATGCATCTGCGAGGGCAACCGGCGGAGTCGGCAACCGGGCGTTCGCGTGGGGGACAAATGCGACTGCAGAAGCGGGCGGCGACGGGGAGGGCAACAACTACAACCGTGCGATCGCGTTCAACGGTGGCCATGCGATCGCGGGAAATGCGGGTGATGGCAACGACTTCAACTGGGCGTACGCCAACTACTTTGGTCTTGCCATCGCCGGGGGAGGCGGCTGCGGGTGCCAAAGCGACGGCAACGACAACAACGCAGCCAGCGCCGTCGGCGCCGGGACCGTGGCGTACGCCGGGTACCGCGGAGAGCGAAACAACGGCAACCAGGCGGCTGCGACAGGTGGAGGGCAAGCGGTGGCGGGTTCACTTGGTGACGACAACACCGGAAACATCGCCACCGCCGCCGGAGTCGGAAGCTTGGCTGACGCGGGGACCGTCGGGAACGGTAACTCCGGAAACATCGCCACCGCGACCGGTGGAGGGATGGCCGAGGCGGGTTCGTATGGCGACAACAACACCGGCAATACCGCCACTGCCGCCGACGACTCGAGTTCCGCCAAGACGGGGATCGACGGGAGCGGTAATACCGGCAACGTCGCGAACGCGACCGCGGGCGGTGTAGCCGTGGCGGGCGGTGGTGACTGTGGGTGCCAGGGCGGCTATGACAACGCCAACAACGTCGCCACCGCTGACGGTATCGGGAGCCAGGCGTACGCCGGGTTCGGCGGCGAGCGGAACATCGGCAATAAGGCAACGGCGACCGGGGGTGGGTACGCGCAGGCGGGCTCGCTGGGCAACGACCTCGTCGACTTCGTCGCCGTGGCTGGCGCCGGCGAGATCGTGGTCATGCCCTGAATTTGCGACCTGCTTTTGCAGCGCCCAGCCCCGACTACCTAGGCCATGATGGATGGCGTGGAGTCGACCAGGGTGGACAGGTGGCTGTGGTCGGTCCGGCTGGTCAAGACCAGGCCCGACGCCGCCGACGCGTGCCGCGGTGGCCACGTCCGAGTGAACGGCAGGCCCGCCAAGCCGGCGACCACGGTGGCACCGGGCGATGAGGTGCGCGCCTTGGTGGGCCAGACGACGCGGGTCGTCGAGGTGGTGCGGGTCATCCAGAAACGTGTCGGTGCGGCCGATGCCGCGACCTGTTTCCTGGACCGAACGCCCAAACCCGAACCCGTCGACACCGTTGCCATCGCCGTCCGCGACCGCGGCGCGGGCAGGCCGACGAAGCGGGATCGCCGGCGACTGGACAAGCTGCGCGCCGGCAGACTCTGA
Source organism: Mycobacterium sp. 2YAF39 (assembly GCF_052114565.1). Taxonomy (NCBI): domain Bacteria; kingdom Bacillati; phylum Actinomycetota; class Actinomycetes; order Mycobacteriales; family Mycobacteriaceae; genus Mycobacterium; species Mycobacterium sp. 2YAF39. The sequence goes on along the minus strand of NZ_JBFREZ010000011.1, from coordinate 47,596 downwards.
CTCAGGCCGTCGTGGCCCGGTCGGTGCGCTGCCGCCCCTTCCGCAAGGTGTCGAGGAGTTCGCGGTAGGGACCGACGAGGTAAGCCGTGTCTCCGGCACGCAACCTGGTCTCGCGGCGGGGATGCAAGCGCGGTGCGGTGCCGGGTCGGGTGATGGCGATTGCTCTTGTCTGCGTCGACAGCTCCGCCATCCGCAGTCCGTCCAGCAGGCTGCCCGGGTTCACGTACACACCGCCCACCATGAACGACCGCTGACCGACGGAGAACGTACCCGTCACCTCCAGCCCCAATGCCGCGCCGATGAACCACGGTGTCGCGAGATCCACTGTGGAACGGACATATTCGAAGTCAAACCGTTGACCGACAGCAGCGCCCAGCGCCCGGTCGTACACCCGCAACACGATCGGAACGTCAGGGCGGTTCACCTCTGGCAGCACACGCGGGCCGAGCATCTCCTTGAGCACGATGCTGGTTTCGATGTTGATCATGTCGCTGGGGGTCAACACCGCTACCGCGCGCGCTTCGTGGATACGCGCCGATTCCAACGTCTGACGCAGCGTGGAATCGCCGAAGATCACGGGCACGTCCAAGCGCGCCGCTGTGGCCAAGAAGCGATTGTTGTCGTCGCGTTCGATGACCGCCACGTCGTAGCCCGCCTCAGTCAAGTCGCTGATCACGCGCACGCCAAACGAGCCCAGTCCGACGACGATCACATGCCGGTGGAGGTGGCGCACTTTGCGCCGTCCTGCGGATTGGGCGATGCGGCGCGAGAGCAGCACGTCGGCGATGAACGCGACCAGGATCGCGGTGGTCGTCACGCCGGCGAACATCAACACGATGCCCCAGACGCGGAGCCAGGTCGGCTGTTCGATGAAGCTGAAATCCCCGTATCCGACGGTGGCGATGGTCTCGGTGCTGAAATACAGCGCATCGATCCATGTCATGCCGGGTGGATGTTGATAGGCGAACCGCAGCAGCACTGTCGAGCCGATCAGGAGGCTTAGCGAGATGGCCAGCGCCCGATAGAACATCGGGTTGATGTCATCGCGGACCATGCGCAGGGCGTCGATCAGACGGCGCACCGGCGTTCTTCGTTTTCGGCTGTGGGACAGGGGCGCAGACACCGCGATGCCCCGCTCGCTCAGTTCGTCCGCGGTGCCGATCATGGCGATCCAGTCACCCTCGCGGACGTGGAAATCCCGACCCGGGCAGGCCACCACTTGGCCCGGCGTCGGTGAATTGTCACCATGGATGACGGCTACGGGCGCCAAGTCGCCATAAATGTCTCGCAAGGTGGCGTCGCGCATGGCATCCGCCCCGGAGACGACGAAGTCGATGTCTGCCACTGAAATCGTATGAGTGGTGCGGGCCAGGCACGCCTCGACTACCGACGAGGCCGTCAGGTCGGCGACGTCGAAGATTGCGCCAGGGCCGTTGTCCGGTGTCATCGCCTCGCGCAGAACGCTGTTGGAGAACCGGGCTACGACCCGCACGTCGGGATTGGCCTGCCGCGCCAGCAGGGCCATCTCGAGGTTGAGCGCCTCGTCGTCATCGGCGCAGATCACAGCTTGCGCGTTCGCTATGCCCGCCGCGGCCAGCCCTGCAGGCGACTGCAGCGCCACGACCTCGGCGCCGGTGGTGTTGAGCTCTTCGATGATCCGCAGGCCCAGCGCATCGTCACCACAGACGATGATGTGCCCTTCCATGACGGGACACGCTACTGCGGAAACGTCGGCCGCGACGGGTCAAGATGTACTCATGACGGTGGAACCCAAGATCTATGTCAAGGCGTGTATCAACGGCGCCCGTACTCCTGACCAGCACCCGAACCTTCCGGTCACCCCGGATCAGTTGGCATCGGCGGCGCTGGACGCACACCGCGCGGGCGCCAAGGCGGTGCACATGCACCCTAAGACCGCAGACGGAGTCGACTCGCTGGAGCCGGCAGTCGTCGATGCGGCGGTATCGGCGGTCCGACACGCGGTTCCCGGACTGCCTCTGGGAGTGACGACCGGCTACTGGGCACTGCCTGACGCCGACGCCCGGTTGCGCGCCGTCGACGGGTGGAGCGAGCTGCCCGATTTCGCCTCGGTGAACTGGCATGAACCAGGCGCCGAAGAACTTGCCCGGCTCCTGCTCGGCAAGGGCCTGGGCGTCGAGGTCGGCATCTTCCACGCCGAGGCGGCGGCATCGTGGGCGGCGTCGGACATCGCCGCACACTGCATGCGGGTGATGATCGAACTGCAGGGCGATGGCGACATCGCCACCGCCGACAGCCTGCTCAGTCAGGTGATGGCGGTGGAGTCCCCGGCGCCGGTGCTATTGCACGGGCTCGACGAAAGTTGTTGGCCGCTATTGGAACACGCGGGTCAGCGCGGGGTGCAGACCCGAATCGGGCTGGAGGACACGGTTCGCCTGCCCGACGGTTCGCTGGCTTCGGGGAACGCCGACCTCGTGTCCGCTGCGGTGGACTTGCTCAGTCGCTAGAGGCGCCGAGCGCGAAGTCGGCGAAGTCGAATCCCGGGACGACGACACAGCTGACGAGGCAGGGCTGATCGTCACGCGGACGGGCGCGCTGCCAATGGCCCGGCGGCACGACGAACTGCGGATGCTCGCCGGATGAGATGTCGGCTCCGAGCAGATGTGTTGTGGCGGTGTCCTGTTCGTGGCCGACCTCGAGGAGCAATGGGCCTCCGGAATGGTAGAGCCAGACCTCGGCGCTTCGCACGGTGTGCCATGCCGATTGCTGGCCCGGCATCAGAAGAAAAAGGATGGCCGTTCCCGCACTGCGTGGCCCGGTGTAGTCCGGCGGAAGCGCCGATTGGGGCACCGTCAATTCGCTGCGCCAGGTCTCCCTGAACCATCCGCCCTCGGGGTGCGGAGCCAGGTCGAGTTGGCGCGCCAAGTCGGGAAGTTCGGTCATGGGCATACCGTAGTCTCGACGCATGTCGCGCCTGCGTCCCGGTTGGCTGGTCGCACTGTGTGCGGCGATCCTCGTGGTGAATGCGTGGCTGCCCTGGCTGACGGCCTCCGGTGCGCGCGCGAGTGCGATAGGCGGCGTGGTCGGAAACATGGATGAGCTCCGGAACCGGTTGTCCGGGTTCGGGGTGGGTCAACTGATCGTTCTGTTGGCCGCGGCCTTGATCGTCGCGGGAGCGATGGCGGCCCGCGGGCTGTCGGCCCGCGTGGCGGCGTCAGCAGCGCTGACCATTTCGGTGCTGCTGGTGGTTCTCACCGTCTTCTACTACCGGCTCTACGTGTACACGCCGGTGTCTGCCGGTTACGGCCTTTATATCGGCGGCGTCGTGGCGATCGCGGCGGTGCTGCTGTCGGTGTGGACGATGGTCGCCGCGTGGTCGGCGGCCACGGTTCGAACATCGTGAGCGGATTCATCGCGCCGGTCTCGATGACCGGTGACCGGTGGGTGACGCTGGAACCGCTTAGCCGAGAACATGTTCCGGAGATCGGCGCCGCAGCTGCCGACGGCGAGTTGGGGCGCCTCTGGTTCACTGGAGCGCCGGCTGCCGAGGAGGTCGAGAAGTGGGTCGATGCGCGGTTGTCGGTCCAGACCCCCAACACGGGGCTGACGTTCGTGGTGCGCAGTCTGGACGGCTCGCTCGTCGGGTCGTCGAGCTATATGAACGTCGACCCTGCTAACCGTCGGCTGGAAATTGGGAACACCTGGTACGTGGAGTCGGCGCGGCGCAGCGGAGTCAACAGCGAGACGAAGCTGCTGATGCTGGGCCACGCGTTCGATCAGTTGAATTGTGTGGCAGTCGAATTCCGGACGCATTTCTTCAACTTCACCAGCCGCGGCGCCATCGAACGCCTCGGCGCGAAACTCGACGGGATACTGCGCAGCCACCAGGTGCTCGCCGACGGGTCGCGGCGCGACACCGTCGTCTACTCGATCCTGGACATCGAGTGGCCGTCCGTGCGCAACAACCTGTTGTATCGGTTGAACCATCACACGTGACGAGCGGCCTGCTGGACGAGATGGATGCGCGAGGTCAGTCCCAGCTTCGCGTAGACGTGTGTGAGATGGGTCTGCACGGTCCGGGGGGAGATGAACAGTCGTTCGGCGATGTCCTTGTTGCCGATTCCCTCTGCGACAAGCCGGACGACGTCGCGCTCGGTCGGGGTGAGCGAATCCCAGCCACTGCTGGGCCGCTTGCGCTCCCCGCGCCCCCGCTGGGCGTAGGCGACCGCCTCTTCTGTCGAGAGCGCGGCGCCTTCGGCCCAACCCGCGTCGAACTCCCTCTGTCCCAACGCTTCCCGGGTCGCATCGACGGCTTCGTCATGTCCTCGGGAGAGCGCGGGTATGCGGTTGACGCCAATCCGCTCCCGTGCTGCTGCCGCCGCGCCGAACAGGCGAGCGGCGAGCAACTGGTTACCTGCATCTGCCGACAGGCGAGCGAGACAGTCGAGCGCATCTGGAACCTGCAGGTATGAGTGTATTTCCTGAGCGATTGCAAGCGACTCATGTGCGTCATCGCCGGCCTGCTCAGGCTCACCTTGTGCGATCGCGATATACGCACGCGTGACGAGCGCGTGGCAGCGGAACCATCCCGGCACGAATGTGAGGTTCTCGTCGACCCATCGGCGCGCTCCGACCACATCGCCGGTTCCCATCAAAGCCTCGGGCATCGCCAGCGACCCCCGTACATACATGACTCGTAGCGGGACGCTGCACCGCATCGAAGCCTCGGCGGCCTCTTTGGCAGCGGCGCAGTCATCGGCGAACACGGCGGCGAGGGCGGAAATCCCGAAAATGGCGTCCTCATGGAACCCGCCCATGCTGGCTGTCAGTTGATGAGTTGATCGCGCTACTTCTGCTGCTGCCGACACATTCCCCGCGAAGGCATACGCGGTACACAGACCCGCACTCCCGATCAGAGTCAACATCCGTTCGTTCGCCGCCTCTGTCTCTTCGAGCAGCGAGGTGAAAACATCACGCCCTTTGGAGATGTCGCCCTCGGCCACGAGCGCCATGCCCTGCCAGATGCGACAGAACCGGGACATGAAGTCATCGCGGATCGTGTCCGCGATGTCGCGGCCCTCCTCGGCGGCCAACCGTGAGATCAGTGGCTCCCCTGCGACATTGGCGGAAAAGGCTTGATAGCCGCGAATATGACAGAGCATGGGCAGGTTATTCGCCGCCTGAGCCAGCTCCGCAGCCTCCGTGAAGTAGCGCCGTGCCGATTCGGGACTGTAATAGCTCATGCCCCCGCACGCGGTGAGGGTCCAGATCACGAGATCCTGGTCGCCGAGTTCGCGCGCTGCCGCCAGAACCTCCTGGGCGCGCTCGAGGCTGGCCGGCACACCGATCCACGCCGCCAGGACGTCCTTATCCGCCTGCGCGCGGACCCAGATTCGTGTGGCGACGTCGGAGTCGCGATACCGCCCATCGGTGAAGATGGCGTCGAATGACGCGATGCCTTCAAGAAAGCGGCTGCGATTGACCCACAGCTGCTGAAGCGACGAGACGAAGCCAAGCGCCGTCTCGAACTCCGCTTTGTCGACACTCCACGTGTGCGCCGCCCGAATATTGTCGATCTCTGATTCAGCCCACTCGACCAGTGCATCGCCGGGCTCGCACGCGGCGGCGACCGCCACGTAATGGTCGCGATGGCGATTGCGCACCTCGTCGGCTTCGCCTGACTCACTGAGCTTCTCGAGTGCGTACTGCCGCATCGTCTCGAGCAGGCGAAACCGCATGACTCCGGATTCGTCGTCGGCGGTGACCAGCGACTTGTCGACCAGCAGGCTGAGCTGGTCGAGGACCTGAAACTGCTCTGCTTCCGTGATAGCCGCGACAGCCTGCGCAGCTTCGAGATCGAAACCGCCCATGAATACACCGAGTCTGCGGAACAGGGTGCGCTCGGCGTCAGTCAGCAGAGCGTGAGACCAGTCCACCGAGGCCCGCAGAGTCTGTTGGCGCCGCAACACGTTCCGGGCGCCGCCGGTCAGTAACCGGAACCTGTCGTTGAGGCTGTCGGCGATCTGACGCAGTGAGAGCGCTCGCACCCGCGCCGCCGCCAGCTCGATCGCCAGCGGCATGCCGTCGAGGCGGCGGCAGATGTCCGCAACCAGGTCGGCGTCCTCACCCGCGGCGCGGAAGGTCGGCCGCGCCTGCCGGGCGCGGTCGACGAACAGACATACGGCGTCATCATTCACCGACAGCGACGGCACGCGCCAGGTGACCTCGCCGGCAACCGATACGGTCTCTCTGCTTGTCGCCAGGATGGTCAGCTGCGGGCAGCCACTGAGGAGCGTCGTGATCGTCTCGCCGCAGACATCCAGTAGGTGCTCGCAGTTGTCAAGCAGCAGAAGCACTTTCCGGTCACTGATGAAGCGCAGCACGGTCTCCATCGGGGACCGCCCCTGCTGGTCGGGCAGCCCGAGGGTGCGGGCGATGGTGACCGGCACTACGTCGGGGTCGGCGACCGGCGCCAGGTCGATCCACCACACACCGTCTTCGAATTCCGCGGCGAGTTCTCCCGCGGTCTGGATGGCGAGGCGCGTCTTGCCTGCGCCGCCCGCGCCGGTCAGTGTGACGAGCCGGTTGCCGCGCAGCAGCGCGCCGACCTCATCGATCTGCTCGGCACGTCCGACGAAGCTGGTGAGCTGGGCCGGGAGATTATGGGAACGTGCGGCTTTCGCGGTACGCAGAGGGGGGAACTCGTTGCGGATGTCGGGATGGCAGAGCTGGACCACCCGCTCAGGCCGCGGTAAATCCCGGACCGAATGCGTGCCGAGGTCAGCCAACCAGGCTTCTTCTGGAATTCGGTCCTGCACCAAATCCGCGGTAGTCCCCGACAGAACCGTCTGCCCGCCGTGCGCGAGGTCGCGAATACGCGCCGTGCGGTTGATGGTGGGACCGATGTAGTTGGACTCGTCACGCAATTGGACTTCGCCGGTGTGCAATCCGATGCGCAGCCGGATGGGCGCAAGGGGCGCCCGCTGGAGATCAAGCGCGCATGCGACCGCGTCACTGGCCCGTCCGAAGGCGATGACGAAACTGTCGCCCTCACCCTGTTCGACGGGGCGCACCCCGCCGTGGGTGCCGACCAGCGCGGCCAACGCCCGGTCGAGGTTGGCGAACGCGGCCGTCATCTCGTCGGGCTGTGTCTCCCACAGCCGCGTGGAGCCCTCGACGTCCGCAAGCAGCAGCGTCACCGTTCCGGTCGGCACCAACTCGCTCACGCCCAGATCGCTCCAGTTCAACGGTGCGTTAATTTCGCTCATGCTAGCCAGCCTGCGGCTATCCGGGCTGACAAACATCAGCGTCGACGCGTAGATCTACAGCGAAGGGGCGCGTAGATATGCCGAGACTGTCCCCGGCGAAGCCGGGGACAGTCTCGATTGGAGGGATTACCCGGAGTCGACGGTGGTTGGCTCTATCGACTGTTGGCCGCCGCCATGAGCGACTTCGATCTTGCGCGGTTTGGCGCGTTCGGCGACCGGAATCGTCACGGTGAGCACACCGTTCTCATACGTTGCCGTAATCGCCGTCGCATCAATGCCTTCGCCGAGTGATAGCTGCCTGCGGTAGGTGCCGAAGAACCTCTCGCTGGCCAGCCACTGAGCTGCGTCCTCCGAACGGGCGGTGCGACGCGCCGAGATCGTGAGGGTGCCGCTGTCGACGTCGACATCCACCGACCCCGGGTCGATACCGGGAAGGTCTGCGGTCAGCAAGTAGTGGTCGTCGATCTTGCACAAGTCCATCGGCATGAACCGAGGGGTGCGATTCGATCCGGTCTGGCTGGTCAGCAGGCCCCGGGTCAGAGTGTCAAGGTCACTGAACGGATCAAAACGAAGCACAGTAATCCACCTCCTATGTCACTCAAGGCCCGCCACCCTGGCGGGCGACCAATCACTGTGCAGCGACGAGATTAGCACTCTCATGCGGAGAGTGCCAGATTATTTTCGGGCCTTTTTCGGGCCTTTTCAGACGGCGTTGACCCGCTCGCCCCGCAGCGGTTCTGAGCACTGATCGCACGTCAGGACCATGGCGAATCGACCCCCGCATGCTGTGTGCGTGAGGATGACCGCAGGGCCCTCGGGCGCCTCGTACCACTGCTGCGCCCACTGCAGTGCGGTTACCAATACCGGGAACAGGGCGAGGCCCATCTCGGTCAGCCGGTACCTGCCGTCGGACATGACGAAGATGCCGTTGGCGGTGAAGATCCCCAGTCGGTCGGCGAGGGAACCCGGCGGTGCGCCGAGCTGAGTCTGGAAGTCGGTGAATCGGCTCAGCCCGACGAATGCGGCGACCAGGAGCGCGAAGCCCCATCTGTTGCCCATCACCGCCATCGTCTGCGGGAACAGAACGGCGCCTTGATCGTCTGACGATCGCCGCCGGGTCGCCGCGACCGGGATGGACCGCGGCCATGACCCGCTCGGGCCCCACTGCGCGACGACGTCCTTTTCATTGGCCGACTCCTCACATGAACCGCAGATCACCACGGGAGCGAAGTTCTTGCCGCAGTCCAGGTGTCGCATCGCGGGCAGCGGGTCGGTGTGGTCTGGCACCCAGCGACGTTCCCATTCCCAGATCGACACCAGCACGGGCCACAGCGCGCGCCCGCGCGGTCTGATGAGGTACTCGGACCGCGGTGGCTTGTCCTGATAGACGCGACGCTCGAGAAGGCCTTCGTCGGCCAACGTCTGCAACCGGCGGGTCAGCACCGAGTTCGAGATCGGCAGCCGCGCTTTCCATTCCGCATACCGGGTAGCGCCGAGCAACGCCTGCTGCATGACGAGCAGCGTCCACTCGTCGCCCAGCAAGCCGAGCATGCGCGCGACGGCGTTGGGCTGCGCCACCTACAGGCCGATCGCTCCCGCCGCGGTGTCGGCGTCCCGCCAGCGTCGCAACTCCGAACCCGCAGCCCAGGTGGAATGCGTACCGCTGGAAATCCGTTCCGGCAGCGCGAGTTTGCACACCGGGCCATCAGCGACCCGAGCGGCGTCGAACACCAGGCAGAACGAGGCGTCGGCGGTCATGTCGGTGGTCAGCGTCACCAGATAGCCGTCGTCCTCAGCGCTGCTGCCGATGCGGGGCGCCATCGCGGTCTCACTGCCGAAAACACCGTCGCCGAAGGCGAATCGCTCTTCGCTACCGGTCTTCACGTCGTGCTTGACCAGACCGTCGAACAGGAACCAGCCGGGCTTGCCCGTCGCGGCATAGGTGTAGCGGTATTTTTCGCCGGCGTAACCGCCGTTGATCATTCCGAACTCGGTCAACGAGTCCGACAACTCCTCCTCGCGGGTTTGACCGGTGACGAGATTGAACCGCCACCGGTGCAGCCGCGTTTGCAACCCGTCAAGGGCGAGGTACCGGAACGCCTTCTTGTACTTGTCACCGGTGAGTGTGTCGACGGGATTCGGATCGCCCTCGAAGAACCCGTCGAGCACGATCTCGTCGCCGTCCTCGTACGCGTTGACCCAGTGCAGCACGAACGTCGGATCGGCCTCGAACCATCGGATGTCATCAGCTCCGCCCCGGCGCGGGATGACCGCGAACCGCGAGGGCATGTCGCGGTGGAACCCGGGCAGGTGAATCCCGGCCTCTAACAGCTTCGGATCCCAGAACAGCGGAAAGTCGTTGAGGATGGCGTAGTTCTCAGTGAACGCCATATCGTGCGGAAGCCGCGGCCCCGGCAGCGGCACATCGGTGAAGTGCACCAGGTTGTCGTCCGAATCGACGACTCCGTAGCGCATGTACGGCGCTTCCTTGCTGTAGCTGAAGAACAGCAGTTCGCCGGTTTTGTCGTCGACCTTCGGATGCGCCGACACGCCCCAGTCGGACGGGAACTTCCCGCCCCAGTCCGCCTTGCCGACGGTCTCGCCGGAGAAGGGGTCGACGCGATACATGTCGCCGCACTGGTAGTGGCTCGTCAACGCGAAGCCACGGTGGACGATGACGTCGGTGCTCGACGCGTCTTTCATCAACGTTCTTGCACCCCAGCCATAGTCGCGCTCGGCGAGCTGGATGGGCTCGGCAAGGCCGGGCCACAGCGGTCCGCCCGCATCGTTCTCCTCGGCGAAGGCGTCGGTCTTGACGAATCGGTTGCGGTAGAACGCTTTTCCGTCGCGGAATCCGACGACGTGCACCATGCCGTCGCCGTCGAACGGGTGGTAGAACTTCAGCGCGGGATGCAGCGGGTTCTCGGTGTTGCGCAGGTACACACCATCGAGATCCTCAGGTATCTGCCCCTCGACGACGGTCAGGTCGTCGGCGTTCCACTCGGTGGTCTGGGGACGCCACGGCCCTGTGCGGTAGGGGTGGTCGTCCTCCTCCGGCAGCGTCGACAGGTACTTGCCGACGACCTCGACATTCACACTCATTTCACACTCCACTCACGACGAAACTAACGGTGGTGGCGGTACTACCGCCGAAGTTCAACGTGCCGAACGTCTTTGCGCCCTCGACCTGGTAGTCGCCGGCCCCGCCGCTGACCTGTTTGGCGGCGTCGAGAAGCATCCGCACGCCTGAGGCGCCGACGGGATGCCCACCGCCGATCAACCCGCCGCTGGGATTGATCGGGAGGCGACCTCCGATCTCGATCTCGTTGTTCTCGATCGCTTTCCAGGATTCCCCGGGGCCGGTGAGCCCGATGTGGTCGATGGCCAGGTACTCACTGGGGGTGAAGCAGTCGTGCACCTCGAAGCCGTCGAGGTGATCGAGCGTGACGTGCGCGCGATCGACTGCGTCGAGCACTGCCCGGCGCACGTGGGGCATGACGTACGGATCGTCAGCGGAGTGGTCGAGCTTCTGTTGCAGACCCAGTCCGACTGTCCGGTGGCCCCAGCCGTCGATCCGCCCGATCGGACGCGCACCGGGATGATCGCGCAGCCACTCGTCGGTGACGAGAACGAGGCCGGCGCCGCCGTCGGTCATCTGGCTGCAGTCGAAGCGACGGATCCGTCCCTCGACAACCGGGTTGTCGGCATCGTCGTCGGTGAGCGGGTCGGGCACCGTCCACTCGCGGGTCTGTGCGTTGGGATTCTTGCGCGCATTCGCGAAGTTGAGCGCGGCGATCGCGCGCAGATGTGTCCCGTCGATGCCATATCGGCGGTCGTACTCGGCGGCGACCTTATCGAACATGTGCGGCCACATGAATTTGGCGTCGGTGCCCTCGTGGTCTGTCCACGCGGCAGCGCCCAGGTGTTGCGCGGCGGTGTCGCCGGGGACTGTCTTCTCGAGTTCGACGCCGATGACGAGGGCTGTTCTGTACGCGCCGGACCGCAGATCCGCGATGGCCGCAAGCGCGGCGACGCTGCCCGACGCGCAGGCGGCCTCGTGCCGGGATGCGGGTACGTCCCACAGACCGTCGTTCACGGTCGCAGGCATCGCGCCGAGGTGCCCCTGACGGGCGAACATCTCGCCGAAGGCGTTGCCGAGGTGCACGACCTCGATGTCGGATGAGTCGACTTTGGCCGCGGCGAGCGTGGCGTCCACGACCTCGCCGGTCAGACCCGCGAAATCGCGCCCCTCGCGGGTGAGGTTTCGAGCGAAGTCGCTCTGATACCCGCCGAGAATCCAGATGCCTGCGGTGCCCATACGCCGACGTTACTACAACTAAGAGAGTGACTAAAGGAGCTTGGTTAAATCGATAAGGGACGGCCCCGCCGGCACGAGGTCTGAACCGGCGGAACCTCGGCTGGCGTAGTGGTCGACCGCCACGCGAGCCTCTAAAGAGGCTGCCCGTTGTGTGAGATGGCAAACGTTCGTGTACTGGACAGCCGGATTGGGAAGCCTGTACCGATGGCGCAAATAGGAACTCACGATTTGGCTCGGCGGATGGGCGAGCTGGCGCGTGCTGCCGCGGCGCCGCGCACGGTCGAGGAGGTTCTTTCAGACGTCACCGCGACGGCGCAAGAACTGATCCCGGGAGTCGGCACCGCTGGCGTGCTGCTGATCGGCAAGGCGGGCAAATACGAGTCAGTCGGGGGCACCTCAGACCTGCCGCACACGCTCGACGACCTCCAGATGAAGTTCGACGAGGGACCGTGCGTACAGGCGGCGCTCGACGACCTGATCGTGCGGACCGACGACTTTCGGAGCGAGGACCGGTGGCCGCAGTACGCACCCGCGGTCGTCGAACTCGGCGTGCTCAGCGGTCTGTCGGTGAAGCTGTACACCGCCGACCGCACCGCAGGGGCGCTGAATCTGTTCGCCTTCGAGGCGAACGCCTTCGACGCCGATGACGAGACGGTCGCGACCATCCTCGCCGCGCACGCCGCCGCGGCGATTCTTGCCAGTCGGCAGGGTGAGCAACTGCAGTCGGCGTTGTCGACCAGGGACCGCATCGGCCAGGCGAAGGGCATCATCATGGAGCGCTACGGCGTCGATGACCTCAGGGCATTCGAGATGCTCAAACAACTGTCGCAGGACAGCAATACACGGCTAGCCGATGTCGCGCAGCAGGTGGTCGACACACGGAGCAATCATTGACGCCGCGCCGTTGAAAGACGAAACCCCCACTGGCGGAGACCAATAGCGCGTCGAGTTCCAAGGCGATCCGGGCGGAATCGATAGCGGATCGAAGTTCGTCGAGTTCGACCGCCTCGCGGCTATTCGTAGGTCCTGATTCCTGACTCCTCACCCCAATTTTCCGGCGCGCTCATGTACGGGTGACTTCTGTGCGAGAGTTGCCTGCGTGACATCCATGCGATGAGGGAGGCCACGTGCATGCGGTGGTGGTGCTGCTGGCCTTGCTGGCCGCATTCTGCATGGCCGTCGGCATGGTCAATCAGCACCGCGCGACCACTGATGTCCCCACCGAAAGGGGCATGACCTCAGATATCGCGGTGGCCATGGCGCGCAGTCCGCTGTGGTGGGCAGGCATGTTGACGACGACCCTCGGGTACGGATTCCAGGTGCTCGCTCTGGCCTGGGGCTCGCTTCTGGTGGTTCAACCGCTGTTGGTGTCGTGTTTGCTGTTCGCTCTGCCGATGAGTGCGCGATTAGGGCAGCGAAAGGTCACGACGAGCGAGTGGACGTGGGCGCTGGTGCTGACCGGCGCGCTCGGCGTCTTCATCCTGCTGGCGCGTCCGAAACCGGTTAACCGGCCGCCGATGCTCACGTGGACGACCTTGGCGCTCGTGTTGCTGCCCATTCTGGGCGTATGCGTCGTCGTGGCGGCACGCAGCGGCCGACGGCGACGCGCGGCGCTGTTGTCCATCGTGGTGGCGGTCCTGATCGGCATCGTCGCGGTGCTGACTAAGGTCTGCCTTGACGCGTTGGCCGACGGCGGGCTTTCGGCGATGTTCTCGATCCCGGCACCGTACGCGCTGGTGCTACTGACGCTGGTGGCGACGGTACTGAAGCAATCGGCGTTCAACGCTGGGGCACTACAGGTTTCGGTACCGACCATCTTGGCCGGCGAGCAGTTGGTGGCTGTTGCGCTCGGCCTGGTGATCCTGGGTGAGGACCTCGCCTTGTCCCTGTCCGACGGCGTCGTCATTGGAGTGGCGATCATCGCCATGATCTCCGCCACCATCGCACTCGGCCGTCGAGAAGGTGCCGTCGAAGCGGAACTCGATGCCGCCGCGGTGCGCAGCCAGACGACCGCGTGACACCCACGACTCGATGCCGTTTCTGCGCACAGGGTTTGACGCCATTGCGCAATGGCAGTCAGCACCGCTCAGGACAATAAAGTGCCCGCCGAAAAGTGGGCGGTGCAGCGTCGGCGATGAAATACTGCGACGAGTCGTCGGGACTGAGTCCACGTGGAGGTAGGGCAATGTCCGTTTCATCTGTGCTCCTGTCGGCAGATTCGCAGGAGGCGGCTGCGCCGAGGTACTCGCTGCTGCTGTCCACCGACCCGGTACACATCGAAGCAGCACAGAAACTGCGCTATGACGTATTTCGCTCGGAGCCGGGGTTCACGCTTTCGGCATCGGACGACGTAGATCGTTTCGACCAGTACTGCGACCATCTGCTCGTACGCGATGATGATTCCGGCGAACTCGTCGGGTGTTATCGGATGCTGCCTCCGCCGGGAGCCATCGCCGCCGGCGGCCTGTACACGGCCACCGAGTTCGATATCGGCGAGTTGGACCCATTGCGTGGGTCCCTCGTCGAGATGGGCCGGGCTGTGGTGCGCGCCGATCACCGCAACGGCGCCGTCGTGCTGCTGATGTGGGCCGGAATTCTCGCCTACCTGGACCATTGCGACTACAACTACGTGGCGGGCTGCGTATCGGTGCCGATCCAAGGCGTCGGCGAACCCTTCCAGCAGGCCCGCGGCGTGCGCGACTTCGTGATGAAGCGGCACCGCTGCGCATACACCGTCCACCCCTATCGGGCGGTCTCCCTCGGCGACGTCATGCCGCCCGCACGCCCCGTGGTACCGCCGCTGATGCGCGGCTATCTGAGGCTCGGCACCCAGGTGTGTGGCGAACCCGCCCACGATCCCGATTTCGGCGTCGCCGACTTCCTTGTCCTGTTGGACAAACGTGAAGCCGACCTGCGCTATCTGAAACGCCTGCGGTCGGTGGGCGCCGCCAGCGAGATGGCGGAGGAAATCCGGTCATGACACATGCCTGGGTACCCGTGTCACCGTGTGATGAGAGCTGCGTGCGCGACGACCCGACCGACACCACGGGTCGCGTCGCGCGCTTCGCCCGAGGATGGGGACGTATCGCGCTGATCCTGTCGGTGTTGCCCGTCATGCCGCTCACCGCGATACCGCACCCCAGGCAGTACCTCTGCGTCCGCCTCTACAGCCGACTTCTGCTGCGTTGTTCAGGAGTTCGAATAAGACTGTCCGGCAATGAGATTGGCGACATGAGAGGAGTCCTGGTCGTCAGTCCGCACATCTCCTGGATCGACGTGTTGGCGATCTGGTCGGTGATGCCGGGACTGTTCGTCGCGAAGGCTGACATGGTCAAGTGGCCCGGCATCGGCCTGATGGCTCGCCTGTTGGGCGTGGTCCCGATCGATCGCACGAAGTTGCGGCCGCTGCCCGGCATCATCATCGAGCTGACGGCACGACTGCGCCTGGGCCAGACTGTCGCGACCTTCCCAGAGGGAACGTCGTGGTGTGGGATGGCGTACGGCCGGTTCCGCCCGGCGATGTTCCAGGCCGCAATCGATGCCGCCCGACCCGTGCAGCCGCTCCGCTTGAGCTATCACCATGCCGACGGCCGGCGCTCCACTGTTCCCGCTTTCGTGGGCGAGGACACACTGACGCGTTCGATCTGGCGGGTGGTCGCCACCCCCCAGACGATCGTCGAAATCCACGTTGCGGACCTGCAGGCGCCGGGTACCGATCGCCGCGAGTTGGCCCGTCGTTGCCAGGCCGCGGTCTGCGATTCAGTGGAGGCGGCGACCACTGTGCACGTGGCCGCCTGAGCTCCCTACTCCGTGGGGCTTGCGCCAATCTGATCTGCCGCCGGCTCCGCCAGGCTGCGCCCCGGCCATCGCAGGATTTGGGCGTTGGCGTCTTTGACGTACGGACTCTTTCGCATCAATGCCATGACGCCGCTTCGGACAACGGTGCCCGGGAAGCGTTGTGGCCGTGCAACATGCATCATCAACACGACTCGCGGCTCATCGGTGTCATTCCAGGCTTCGTGCATCCGCATGTCGTCGAAGACGAAGACCTCGCCCTCCGTCCAGCTGTAATCCTCGCCGTCGACGGTGATGTGGCATCGCTCGCGTTCCTGAGGAACGCGTAGGCCCAGATGACCGGTCATGATCGCCTTGGTGGCTCCGTTGTGCATCGGGATGTGGGTGCCCGGAGTGAGGATCGAAAACAATGCGGTCTGCATTCCCGGGATCTGCTCGACGAGCTCCGCTGTGCGCGGGCAGCGTTGGCAATTGGGGTCGACACGAACGCCGTAGCCCCACAGGAAGAACGACCGCCACTTGTCGTCGATGGCGATCTTGTGGTGATCGTCGGACAGTCGGCGCAGGGGCGGCACCAGGTCTGCGTTGCGGAGGATCTCCTCTGCCTCGTCGCGGATCGACTGCCAGTTACGTTCCAATTCGGCGGCCCACGGAAGCTCAGTGGTATCGAAGCGCGCTGGGTCACCGAGCAGCGAGTACCGGACCAGGATCCGGTCCACGGCGGTCAGCGCCACGATCCCGGCCCGAATCGTCAGCGGGCGCAACCGACCGAACAAGTCCATGAAGCGCTCCCGGTGACGACAAGTGCGCAGAAAATAACACATGCCGCGGTGCGTTACGGGCAAAGAGATGTGCCGATTCGCCGGTGTGCTCTAGGTTGACTTCATGGTGGGTCGTAACCAGCGCACCGATGGCCTCGAAGACACGATGGGCCGACCAGGACTGGTAAACCGTGCGCTCAGCTCGATGGTGGATTGGGCCGAGGATCTCAACCGCAAGTACGCGAAACACGGCGATCACCCGGTTCTGGACACCGCCGACTTCCCGTGGAGCGCCGATGTCGAGCGCGAGTGGCATCTGGTGCGCGCCGAACTCGATCAGCTTCTGGTCCGCAAGGCGGACCTGCCGGGCTTCCACGAGATCATCAGCGAGGTCCGGTCGATCAGTGCCGACCAGGGGTGGAAGACGTTCCTGTTTACGGGATTCGGCGCGACCTCCGACGAGGCCGCCCACCTGTGTCCGCAGACCTGGCGCGTGTCGAACACTATTCCCGGCCTGAAGACCGCACTGTTCTCGATCCTCGAGCCGGGTAAGCATCTTCAACCTCACCGCGGCGCCTACAACGGTGTCCTACGGCTACATCTAGGACTCCTCGTGCCGGACGGTGGACCCGACGAACTGGCGATCCGGGTCGGCGACGAGGTCTGCCAGTGGCAGGAAGGCAAGGCGCTGATCTTCGATGACTGCTTCGAGCACGAGGCGTGGAACCATTCGGATCAGGTCCGCGTCGTTCTGATGATCGATTTCGTCAAGCCGCTTCGCTTCCCCGCCTCGGCGGTGAACTGGCTGATCCTGCATCTCGCTCCCTTCACCCCGTACATCCGGGAGGCGGCGAAGGCTCAAAAGCAGTGGGAGCGAAAGTTTCTGCAGTCCGGGCCGACCGACGCTAGGGCGACCTGAGGCGGATCCGCCAGCGGACGAAAGCGCCGTACACGAAGCAGAGAACGAAGAGCATCGCGATATCCAAGAGCCAGGCCGACTGTTCGTGCTTCCAATGGGAGTCCTTCGGCGAGATCTTGCCGGGTGCAAGCGTCCACATGTCCACCGTGGCAGCCGTGGCGGCGTAGCCCCAGCGGGCCGGCAATAACCACGAGAGTTGATCCAGCACAGGCCGGCCGGTGATCGTGATGGCCCCGCCGGAGAACACCAACTGGCACATGACCGTCACTATCAGAACAGGCATAACCTGCGAGTTCGTCTTGACGAATGACGACAGCGCGAGCCCCACCATCGCCGCAGCCACGCAGGTCAACGCCACGCCGAACCACAACTCGAGGTGCGGACTCCCCAGCACGACCGCACCTTGGGTGGGTGCGCCTTTGCCGACCATCATGATTGCCACCATGATGGTCGCCTGTACGACTGCGACCACCGCGAATACGCAGATCTTCGCCAATAGGTAAGCGTTCGTGGACAGCCCGACTGCCTGCTCACGCAGGAAGATTGCGCGTTCTCCGATGAGAGTCCTGATGGTCAGGGTGGTCCCCATGAGAAGAGCGCCCATGTTGAGCATCACCAGGATTGTCGGAGCCTCGTTGCCCGCTTGGCCGTTGGGGTCCTTGATGGCGAATCCGGCGTCGCCCGGCGCCGTGATGGTCAACGCGCCCATGATGAACGGCAGTAGCGCGAGAAAGACGAAGTACCCGCGGTCGGCCAGGATCAAGCTGAACTGACGCCGCGCGATGGTCGAGAACTGCCGCCAGAGACTGGATTTCGCTGGACTGCCGAGATCTGTGGGTTCGACGGCGGGGGGCTGCGGCTTCGCCGGGCCGTTCTGTTCGAGAAAGCGACGATGCACCGCATCCGGATCGTCGGCGACCGCACTGAAGATGTCCGCCCAGTTCTTGGTGCCCATCGACGGGCCGATCTCGCTGGGCGGCCCGAAGAACGCCGTCTTGCCGCCGGGCGCCAGCAGCAGCACCTGATCGCAGATGTCGAGATAGGTCAACGAATGCGTCACCACCATCACGACGCGGCCCGCGTCGGCGAGTTGGCGAAGCATCGTCATCACCTGACGGTCCAGCGCGGGATCCAAACCGGTCGTCGGCTCGTCGAGGATCAGCAGCACCGGCCCCGTCAGCAGTTCCAGCGCCACCGACGCACGCTTACGCTGGCCGCCGGACAGCTTGTCGACGCGGGTGTCGGCATGCTGGGTCAGCTCCAGCTCTTGAAGAACCTCGGCGACGACCTTGGCGCGGTCCGCTTTCGTGGTGTCGGGCGGCAGTCGCAGTTCCGCCGCATACGCCAGCGCCTGATTCACAGTGAGCTGGGCGTGCACGACGTCGTCCTGCGGGACCATGCCGATGCGGGTGCGCAGCGACGCGTACTCGGCGTGGATGTCGTGTCCCTCGAATGCGACGGTCCCGGCCGTCGGGTGGGTGTAGCCGGCCACCAATTTCGCGAAGGTCGACTTGCCCGCGCCCGACGGTCCGATCACGGCCGTCAGCGTGCCGGGACGCGCCGAGATGGAGATGTTGTCGAGTAGCTTCTTGTCGCCCTCCACGGTGAAGGTGATGCCCTGAACTTCCAAACCGCCTGTGCGCGTTGCGGGATCGCTCTCGAGACGCCTGACCAGGGTGCCGTTTTCGAATACCAGGTCGACGTTGCCTATCGTGACCGTGTCGCCCTTTTCGAGGTACGCCCGGCCGATGCGCACGCCGTTGACGAAGGTGCCGTTACTGCTCCGTTCGTCCTGAATCTCCATGCCCGACGGGCCCGGCATCAACGTGGCGTGCAAACGCGACACCAAGACGTCGGGGATGACGATGTCGTTGTCGCTTTCGCGGCCGATCGTGATCGCTCCCACCGGACGGGATCGGATGGTGCCGCCAAGGAGACGGCGAACCCCGGTCGCGCCGCGACTGACTCCTCCTGACCGCAGCTGTGTCTTCTGCGCCCCGCTGCTCCTTGGCGCCGTCGGCGGGCGTCCCACGGCTTGCTGCGGTCCGCTTGGCGGGCCAACCGGGGGTCTCGGCGGCGAAGGCGCGCGCGGTGGCTGCGGCTGATATCCCCGCTGGCCGGGCGGAGCCTGGAGCGGTCCGCTCGGCGGAGCGTAGATCGGACCGCTGGGCGGTGCGTGGATCGGACCGCTGGGCGGTGCGTGGATCGGGCCGCTCATCGGAGCCTGTATCGGGCCGCTGGGCGGTGCCTGCATCGGGCTGCCCAGCTGTCGCAATTCAGCGGGAATCCTGTACTCGACCGTCCTCTGTGGCGGAGAACCGACCGAACCCGCTTCCCTGCCGACCTCGAACGTCAGTACAGGACCGTCCTCGATACTCCCCAGCTGAATGGCCTGGCCGTCGACAAGGTCGACAGACGGCACCCGCCGCCGGTCGACGTAGATTCCGTTGCGGCTGCCGTTGTCGGAGGCCACCCATCGCCCGCCATCGAATCGCAGCGTCAGATGAGCCCGCGACACCATGGGATGGACGACCCGGACGTCGGCGCGCAGGTCCCTGCCGACCACGATCTCGCTGCCGGCGGCAAACGTCTGTCGCGAACTGCCCGTGAGGACGGTCAGCGCCGGCGGCGATGGTTGGCCCATCCGGAAACTTTATCGACAACGTTGTTCGCCGTAACGCTAACCGGCAACCTTTAATTCGGTTGTCATCACAATGCCAACGGGCAGTGGCGGCGCTGGCAGAAAGAGTGCCCCTGTTCAGAGTCGGTTGATCGTTGACCGATCTAGTTCGGTTGATCCTTGACACTCTGTGTGGTGTTAGGCCTGCTCGCGGGTGCGGGCGGCCCGTTTCTTTCTTACCTCGCCGCGGCTGGTCCTTGCGGCGGTCTTGACCAGTTCGTCGCCTATCCACAACCGCAGCAGGTCGCCATCGACATGGACGTCGCACCGTGCACCTGCGCGATGAACCCCGACCGACACCTGTTGCCAGGACACGCAGACGATGCCATTGGCGCAGACTTTGCGGCTGACCCAGTGTTCACCGGTGCGGTCATCGGTGCTCACCGTTGCCATCGAGGGTGGGTGGGTCGGGCCGGCGGCGCTGAATCGCTGGTCGGGGGTGTCCATCTTCAACGACTGATGAGGCCGCGCGGTGTTGTAGTAGTGCACCCATTCATCAAGGGCCTGCTGGGCAATCTTCACGGTGGCGAAAACAGCATGCTCACTGAGGAACTCGGTACGCAGGCTGCGATGAAACCGCTCGATCTTGCCCGTCGTGGTCGGGCTGCGCGGCTGAGTCAACAGGTGCTCGATCCCATGCTCACGACAGATCGCGTCGAAGAGCACCTCCACCGGCGGATGGTGAAACCGCCCGGTGAACACCTTGCCGTTATCGGTCAAGATCTGCTCGGGTGCCCCGAAGGTCCCCAGCGCAGCGCGCAACCCCTCGCACACCGCCCGGGTGCGCTCGGCGACCATCACCGTCGCGCAGACACACATCCGGGAGTGATCGTCGATCCCGGTCAACACCTTGGCGCTGGTGCCATCAGCGATCGGCAACCCGCCCACGACATCCATCTGCCACAGTTCCATCGGCGCGCTGCGTTCCCAGCGTTTCCACTTGCGCGAGCGCCGATCCCGCACCGCCGGGTCGATCATCGCCGCCCGTACTAACGCCCGGTACACCGCCGACTCCGAGGGCACCGGCGACACCTTGCGTTTGGCCAGCTCGAACACCAGCCGTCGCGGCCCCCAATACGGCCGCGATCGCCGCAACTCCAACATCGCCGCCTCCACCGCCGCCGACATCTGATGAGGACACGACGACGGCCGATGCGATCGATCCACTAACCCCTCAAGACCCTCGGCCTCATAGCGGGCCAACCAGGAGTGCAGCGTCTGCCGCGACACCCCCACCTTCTGGGCGACCTGCGACACCGACAACCCATCACTGATCACCGCCAACACGGCCTGATACCTCTGCTCGGCCACGCTCAACTCCCTCATCAAGGGAGTGTCAAGGATCAACCGAAGCAACTGTCAAGCATCAGCCGAAACACTGTCAGCCATCACCCGACATGAAAACGTCAAGCATCAGCCGACGTCATACAGCAGAAAGAGTGCCCCCGGCAGGATTCGAACCTGCGACACCGGCTTTAGGAGAGCCGTGCTCTATCCCCTGAGCTACGAGGGCTTGACCGGTGGGAGCTTACCGGTCGGGAACGCGTCCGCCGGTACGGCCCGATACCAGTTTTGGCAATTTTGACAAAACTAGTTCCGAAGCCGTCGCCCGACCCAGTAGCCTCCAGCCGTGGAGTTGAAGTTGCAGCGCGTCGGCGCATGGGCCGGAACGGTCATGATCCTTCTGTACGGCACGTCGTTCTCGGGGATCGCGATGCTCTTCCCGCCGCTGTCGCCGACGGCCTCGGCCGAGGAGATCGCGACGTTCTTCGTCGACCACAAACTCTGGGTGCGCTTCGGCGTCGCGGGCTCGATGCTGACCGCGACGATCGCGCTGCCCTTCCTCGCGGCGTTGCTGCTGCGCCTGCGGCGGGCCGAGGGCCGATTCGGCATGTTGTCGATGACCCAACTGTTCGCCGCCACCATCTTCGTTCCGGCCCTGCTGTTTCCTTTTCTGTTCCTCGCAGCCGCCGCATTCCGGCCCGAGCAGCGCTCGCCGGAACTCACCCAAGCGCTCAACGACGTGTTCTGGCTGTGGTTCATCGGCATCGTCGGCACCATCGTCATGCAGAACATCACGCTGGCGATCGCCTCGTTCACCGACAAGTCCGACCCGCCGACCTTCCCGCGCTGGTATGGATATCTGAACCTCTGGGTCGCAACACTTTCCATGCCGGGCTGCGTCGTCGTCGTGTTCAACGACGGGCCGTTGGCGTGGAACGGGGTGTTCGCGTTCTACATCCCCGGATTCGTTCTGGTGATCTGGTTGTTCGCCACCACCTTCGTCATGCTGAAGTCCATCAAGGCGCAGGAAGCCGCCGAGCGCCAACTGGCATCGACGCCGTGACAGCGGCGACGACGCAGCCGGGTGAACCGTCCACCCGGCGGATACCCGGCGAGTCCGGCACGTGGGTGTTCCTGTTTGGCGACATGCTGGTGTTCGGCGTCTTCTTCGTCACCTTCATGGTGGAGCGGGCCAAGGCGCCCGAGGTGTTCGACGCCGCCCGCACCTCGCTGCACATCGGCGTAGGCGTCACTAATACCTTGGTACTGCTCACCAGTTCGCTCTGCGTCGTGGTCGCCCTCGGGGCGATCCGCGCGGGCGCGAAATCCATTGCCACCAATGCTGTTTGCGCGGCCATCGGATTTGGCCTGATCTTCATCGGCCTCAAGGTGTTCGAATACGTCTCACTGGCAACCAGCGGCCACGGGCCCGGAGCGAACCATTTCTTCCTCTACTACTTCATCCTGACCGGACTGCATCTCTTCCACGTGTGCATCGGCATCGGGGTGCTGACATTCGTGCTGACGCAGACCCGCCGCGCCGAACTCACGGCCAACCGGATGGCCCTCGTCGAAGGCGGCGCGTGCTTCTGGCACCTGGTGGACCTGTTGTGGATCTTCCTGTTCGCACTGCTGTACCTGGTGAGCTGATGAAGGGTCCTTCGGTGTTGGAGCTGGTTCGCAACCGCGCGGGCGTCTCGTGGCTGATCCTCGTCGCGGCGACGGTCGTCTCGTGGGCCGTCGGCGCCGAACACGGCACCGGCTCGCTGGTGGCGGTCGTCGTGCTGGGCATCGCGGCGATCAAGGTGCGCCTTGTCGGCCTGGACTTCATGGAGCTGCGCCACGCGCCGATACCGCTGCGCCTGATGTTCGAGGCCTACTGCCTCGTCATGTGGGCGGTGCTGTCCGGCCTCTACCTTTGGCTTTGATCAGCGCAGTTCGGCGATGACCTTCGCGAACTCTTCACCGTGTTGCTGCTGCACGGTGATATACGTGACGCCGTACTTGTCGCGTAGACCCCGGATCGTGTCAGCGATGTCCCGTGGCGTGCCCGAGAACACCGCGGGCGTGGCCAGCATCTCTTCTTCGGACAGATCGGGCAGGAACCGTCGCACGAGCGACAGATCAGGAAAGCCCGAGTTGTCGGTGGGCAGGGCGATCACCGAGAGGTTGAGTTCCAGCTCGTCGAAGCGGTCGCCCGCGGCCTGTCGGACGAAAGCGATGCGGTCGGCGAGCGGATCGGCGCCCCCGATGATCGGGTAGCCGCCCGTCAGCCCGATGATGTCGGCGCGCTGCGCGGCGAGCGTGAGCAGCTTGTCGCCGTTGCCCGCGATGAGGATCGGCACGTCACCTGCGTGCTCGTTCATGTGCTCGGTGACGTGACGCAGCCACGCGACGCGTTCGCCGGCCGTCGGGTACGGAAGCTCGGCCTGCTCGAACTCCTCCTTGACGTAGCCCGCGCCGAGGCCGAGATCGAATCGGCCGCCGGACAGGTCGCGCAGCGATGTCACGTCGCGTGCCAGCAGCGCGGGCCGGTAGAAGCCGGCGTTGAGTACGAAGGTGCCCACGCGCAGCTTCTCGGTGGCCATCGCCATCGCCGTCATCATCGGGAATGGCGCCGTCGTATAGAGGTGGTCGGCCATGTGGATGACGTCGTACCCCATGTCTTCCGCGCGGCGAGCCCAGTCTTGAACTGACTTTTGACGTCGCGCGGCCTGCAGGCCGACACCGAACCGGAAATCCTTGACCATCTTGTGATCGTAGAAGTTCTGCAGTCGATGTTTAGCAGGTGTCGGTCCCGGGCATCATTTTGCCGCCGACTTCAGTCAATGAAGGCCCCCGGCGCCTACAACTAAGGACTTGTCACCCCGATCCGGTCCGTCGTGAGCCCGCCTCCGACGGACCGGATCAATTTTCAGACCGGATCATATTGAGCTCATGGCCACTCACCCCACGATCGGCGTCGAGGAAGAGTTTCTTCTCGCCGATCCCGCGTCGGGCGAGCCGGTCGCCGTCAACGAGACGGTCGCCGGCAATGCCGCCGAGCGCGGGGTGGAGCTGCAGCTCGAGCTGACCAGCTGCCAGGTCGAGACGGCGACGGAGGTTGTCGGTGGCAGCCGTGAACTCGCCGACCAGCTCCATAGGTTGCGCCGTGTCGCGGCGGAGGCCGCCGAGGCCGCTGGAGCCCGGCTGTTGGCGGTCGGACTGCCCCCCACGGTGCCGCGCGAGTTCCCGATCACCGACAAGCCCCGCTATCACAAGATCGCCGAGAGGTTCGGCATGATCGCGCACGAGCAGGGCATCTGCGGGGCCCATGTGCATGTAGCTGTGCCGAGCCGCGAGGCCGCGGTCCGGATCAGCAATCGGCTGCGGCCGTGGCTGCCGCTGCTGCTCGCCCTGACCGCGAACTCGGCCATCTACCGCAACACCGACACCGGCTACGCCACCTGGCGCAGTGTGCTGTGGGCACGCTGGCCCAGTGCCGGGCCGCCGCCCCACTTCGACTCCGTCGACGAGTACGACGCCGTCGTTCAGATGCTGCAGGATGCGGGGGCGATGCTGGACGACGGCATGGTCTATTGGGATGTGCGCCCGTCGGCGAACTTTCCGACCATCGAGGTTCGCGTCGCCGACGTTCCCGCCACGGTGGCCGAGACGGTGCTGATGGCCACGCTGATCCGCGCTGCGGTGATGACGGCGCTCGACGACGAGCGGCGCGGCGTTCAGATGCCGCCGCTGACCCCGCATGCGCTGCGGGCGGCGTATTGGAAAGCGGCGCGCGACGGCCTGGACGGGGAAGCGCTGGACCTGACCGACAGCCACCACTGTGTGTTGACGCGGACCTTGTTGGACCGCATGGTCGAACACGTCCGGCCTGCGCTGGAGGCGGTCGGCGACTACGACCTGGTCACCGGAGAACTGGACCGCCTCGCCGAAGAGGGCAACGGCGCGATGCGTCAACGCCGGGCATGGCAGCGTAGGCACGACGTCGCCGACGTGATTGCCGAGGCCGCCGCGGCCACCCTCGCCGGGCCCTAGCCGTTCCCTACGTCAGGGTCAATGCCGCGAAGGGCTCAGTGGTGGGCTGTGCCGAACCCCCGGGGGGCTCGATCGTGAATGCCAGAGTGCTCGACCCGTCCAGATTCGGGAGCACCGCGGTCGTCGACGGCGCTACGGCCTTGGCGTCCATGGTTCCCGCCGAGTGCGGCCCGGCGTCGTTGATCAACCACATCTGGTAGACGGTGCCTGCGGACGGAGGCGTCACGTTGTTCATCACGAGCACGCCCGCGTTCTTCTCTCGGGAGAAGACCACCGTCGCGATTCCGCCTCCGGGAATCTCACCGGAAACGGTGCGCACGTCCGGCGAGGCGAAGATCTGCTCGGCGGTCGACACGGTCGGCGCGGGCCGCAGCGCGTATCCGACGCCGAGCGCTCCGAGTCCGATCACTACCGCGGCGGCGGCGGCCAGAATCGTCGCCCGCCATGGCCGGGGCTTGCGCCGCATCGGGACAACTGGCGCCGTCCTGATCTCGGCGAGCACCCGGTCGCGGAGGTCGTGCGGAGGCTCGACTGCGGTGGCGGCCGAGATGACCGCCATGGTCTCGCGGACCGCGCGGACTTCGTCATCAAAGGCACGCGCGACGTCCGGCGGTGCGTCCGCGACACGTCGCTCGATATCGGCGCGTTCCGCGGCGGGAATCGCGTGCAGCGCATACGGCGTTGCGAGAGCGGTCAGGTCGTCTATCGGTTGTGTCATGTCAGCCCCAAACACCGGCGTAGGCCGCGAATGGCGTCGCGCATCCGCGATTTGATCGTCGCGAGGTTGGCCGAGAGTCGCTCGGACACCTGGACGTAGGTCAGGCCGTCGTAATACGCGAGCTGGATGGCCTCTCGTTGCGTGTCGGTCAGCGACCCCAGGCAGTCGGCGACTTGACGCCGCTCGTCGCTGGATATCACCGAATCGGCGACCTGGTCGGACGGCCGGTCGACGTTGGCTGCCCCGTAGCGGGACTCGCGTTGACCGGCGGCCTGCTCGGACCGCACACGGTCCACGGCCCGGCGGTGCGCGATGGTCATCAGCCAGGACAACGGGGACCCCGCGGCGGGGTTGTAGGCGTCGGCGGTACGCCATACCTGCAGGTAGATGTCCTGGGTGGTTTCTTCGCTGTAGCCGGGATCACGCAGCACACGGGTTACCAGGCCGAACACCCGCGCCCGGGTCTGGTCATAGAACGTCGCGAACGCGTCGACGTCCTGCCGCGCCACCTGGCGCAGCAGGCCATCGAGGTCGGTTGTCACAAGCCGTAGCCTATCGACAGCTTCAAGAAGCGTCATGATATTCGCGATCTGGGCGGTCGTGGGACGAAAAATGAAGTGCGTGAACGATATTCATCGAATCCATCGCGTTTCGCCATGTACTTCTCGGTGAGCCGGGCGCCGGTGGCGTACACCAGGAAGTACGTCATCAGCACCGGGGACAAGACGGTGGCGAGCGAAATCCAGCCCGCGATGGAGGTCAGCCACAGCCCCCACCACACGCATGCGTCGCCGAAATAGTTCGGGTGCCGTGTCCACGCCCACAGTCCGCGGTCCATGAGGACGCCCTTGTTGGCGGGATCGGCCTTGAATCGGCGCAACTGGTGGTCACCGACGGCCTCGAAGGTCAGGCCCAGAGCCCACACCGCGACCCCGACGATCATCACCGGCCGAAGCATCGCAGGCGTCGGACCCAGTACGGCCGAAAGTTGCAGCGGCAGCGAGACGAACCACGTCGCCGCCGCCTGGATCAGGAACACCTTGCGGATCACATGACCCGCCGAGACGTCACCGCGCAGCAGGTCTTTGTAGCGCGGGTCTTCGCCCTTGCCCGCCGACTTGACGATCATGTGCCAGGCCAGGCGAAGCCCCCACACCGCGACGAGGACGAGCAGCAGGATCCTGCGGAACGGATCACCCGTACCGACCGCGGCGGCAACCGCCGCCACGGCGACGAAACCCACACCCCATGCGGCGTCGACGACGTTGTACCGGCCGATCCGGCGGCCGATGAGGAACGTCGTGGTGTGAACCACGACGAGGATGGCCAGCGAGGCCGCGGAGACCGCTATGAATTCCATTGCCGACGCCCGGACGGTGCGAACGTCCACTGATAGACATCGAGATATCCCGACCGGAAACCGGCCTCGGAGTAGGCCAGATAGAGCTCCCACATCCGGTGGAAGACGTCGTCGAAACCCAACTCCGCCACGGTATCCCGTCGTTCGACGAAACGTTTCCGCCAGATCCGAAGCGTTTCGGCATAGTCCCGTCGCAGTGAGAGCATCTCGACGGTGCGCAGCCGGGTATCGCCTTCGGTGATCTCGATGATCGCCTCGGTCGACGGCAGCAGGCCGCCCGGGAAGATGTACTTCTGCATCCACGTGTGGGTGTTGCGGCTGGCCAGCATCCGGTCATGTGGCATGGTGATAGCCTGAATCGCTACCCGGCCACCGGGTGCAACAAGACGGTCGAGAGTCTGAAAGTACCTGGGCCAGAATCGGTATCCGACTGCCTCGACCATCTCCACGGACACCACGGCGTCATAGTGACCCGAGGCATCGCGGTAGTCGCACAGGTCGATTTCGACGCGGTCGGACAGGCCCGCCGCGGCCACCCGCTGCCGGGCCAGTCGCTGCTGCTCGGCCGATAGGGTGACCGAACGGACGTGTGCACCTCGCATCGCGGCGCGGATGCACAGTTCGCCCCAGCCCGTGCCGATCTCGAGCACCGTGCTGCCCGGTCCGACCTGAGCGGAGTCGAGGAGTCGGTCGATCTTGCGGCGTTGCGCGTCTGCGAGGTTCGTGTCGACGGCGGGCAGGCCATCGAACAGCGCACTGGAATACGTCATGGTCTCGTCGAGGAACTCGGCGAACAGCGCGTTGGACAGGTCGTAATGCTCGGCGATATTGCGGCGCGCCTGCGTGCGGCTGTTGTGTTGCGATCGCGGTTGGCGCACCACGGCGAGGGGCCGGAAGCGTTGCAGAACGGGAGGAATCAGCTCGGACAGCCGCTTGCCGAACTCGGTCAGCAGACCGGCGATGTCGGTGGAGCTCCAGTCGCCTGCCATGTACGACTCGCCGAAGCCGATGAGGCCGTACCGACCGACGCGGCGGACGAGTGCCTCGGGCCGGTGGACCACCATGGTCGGCAGCGTCGGGTCGGCGGCGCCGATGACTGTGCCGTCGGGATAGACGACCCGGATGGGCAACCGGGCCGCGGCGCGGCGGAACAGCCGGTCCGCGATGGCTCCGGTCACGGCGCTCGCAGGGCCGCCGGGTACCTCGGCCACGGCGGGCCATTTACCGGAATCGATTGTGGCCGAGGGGGCCAGCGTCAGATCGATGGTCACTAGTGGTCGACTCTTTCTTTCTCGTTGGACTCTCGGGGAACGACGGGAACTCGGCGCAGCCAGAGCGTGATGCCTTGTATCCGAATCCCGATGGCACCCATCAACGGTGCGAGCGGCGCTATCAGTTGCATCCGGATCACCTCGGCGATGCCTGCGGTCCGCCGTTGCCCGCGCATCGTGACGACGAATGCGGGCTGGTTCTCGCGGTGCAGTGAGATCCGGACGTCGAGGTTCTCTTCCGGCCGAGGGGCATTCACCAGGTAGTAGCCCTCCACCTCGTTGAACGGCGACACGTACAGCTTCTTCATCACGATCGCGGGATGGTCACCGTCGGGCGGGAGCAGGTACGCATGGCGTCCGCCGTAGGTGTTGTGTACCTCCGCGATGATGTGCCGAAGTGTCCCTTTGGCGTCGTGGCACCAGTAGAGGCTGATCGGGTTGAACACGTATCCGAGCACCCGTGCCTGTAGGAGCGCGGTGATCCGTCCGCCCCGCAGATCGACACCCTTGTCGGCGAGAAACGCGTCGATGCGCTGCCGCAGAGTGTCATTGGGATCATCGGCGTCGTCGGCCACGAAGTGGTCGCGCGCTTCGAATCGCGCGAACGGCCGCAGCCACCGTGGCAGCTTGGGCAGATCGTCCACGTCGACGAACCAGCTGTACCCGCGATGCTCGAAGTAATGGTGCACCGGTGCACGACGTAGATGGGTGATCCGCGTGCGGTAGATCGCAGGTGTCAGCATGGCACCGCCTCGAGGGTGACGGCAGGCCATTCGGCACCGAGACGCTGTGCCGCCCGCAGTCCAGAGGCCGCGCCGTCTTCATGGAAGCCCCAGCCGTGGTAGGCGCCTGCGAACACCACGCGGTCGTCGTCCAAGGTTGGTAGAAGCTGTTGAGCGGCAACAGACTCCGGGGTGTACATCGGATGGCTGTAGGTCATGTCGGTGAGGACCGTGGCGGGGTCGACGCGGTCCTCGCCTCCGAGTGTGACCAGGAACCTGCGGTCACCGCTCAGCCGCATCAGCCGGGTCACGTCGTAGGTGACCAGAACCTGTTGGTCGTCGGGGGTGGCCAGGTAGTTCCACGAGGCACGGGCGCGGCGATGTTTGGGCAGCACCGATTCGTCGGTGTGCAGCTGCGCATGGTTGGTGCTGTAGCCGATGGCGCCGAGCACCGAGCGCTCGGCCGACGTGGGCTCCGCGAGCATGAGCAGCGCCTGGTCGGGATGCGTGGCGATGACAGCGGCGTCGAAGTGCCGCGGCCCGGAGATCGCGTCGGTCACCTCGACGCCGTCGGCCACCCGGCGCACCGAGCGCACCGCGGCGCCGGTACGCACCTCGTCGATGAGGTCGGCGACGGCGTCGACATAGGTGACAGAGCCGCCGACCACCGTCCGCCACGTTGGCGAGTTGAAGACCGAAAGCATGCCGTGGTGCTCAAGGAACACGAACAGATAGCGCGCCGGGTAGTTCAGCGACTGTCCCGGCGGCGACGACCAGACCGCGGCGATCAGTGGTGTCATGAAGTGGTCGACGAAGTACCGGGAGAAGCCGTGACGGTCGAGGAACTCGCCGACGGTCGCATCGTCCGAGTCACCCTCGAGCAGGCGCAGCGCCGCCCGGTGAAAACGCTTGACCTCGGCGAGCATGAGCAGGTAGCGCGGATGCGCCAGCGACGACCAGGACGGGAACAGCCCGCCGAACCCGCGGGCGCCCGCGTACTCCAGCCCGCTGGCGTCGTCGCGGACCGACATCGACATGTCGGTCTCGCGGGTGGCGATTCCGAGCTCGTCGAAGAGCCGGCACAACGTCGGATAGGTGCGGTCGTTGTGGACGAGGAAGGCCGAGTCGATGCCCACGGTGTAGTCGTCGTCGCGGTTCAGCGGGATCTGGTGGGTATGGGCGTGGCCACCGAGCCGGGTATCGGCTTCATAGAGGGTCACGCGGTCGCGAAATGCCAGGACATAGGCGGCGACCAGGCCGGATACCCCGCTGCCGATGACGGCTACGGAGCGTTGATCGAGGTTGAAACTTTCCACATCCGGTATTCGGAGCGGGGGCAGTCCCGGATGGGCTGTTCGGTGGGGATTAAGCCGGTGGCGTTTCCCATGAGTGCGCGGTCGCGACCAGGCCCTGCACCAATGCGGAGGTGGCGGGGGAGATGCCGTCGTCGCCCGGCAACTGGCTACGCGGGCTGATGCCGCGGACCCGCGGGGTGAGTTCGAGCTGTGTGCCGCCTCCGGCCACACGGTTCACCGGGTTGTCCGGGTGCAGGCCCCTCAGCTCACGGGGGATCGAACCGATGTCGGTGACGACCTGGTAGCCGGGCACGCTGACGTGGCGCGCGAGATGTTCGGCGAGCGCGCGGTTGCGCCCGCCGGCGAGCAGCTGCGTGCTGCGTCCGATCCGGCCGTACCCGTGCAGCGACACCGCGACGTCGACGTGCTCGAGGAATTCGGCGAGCCGTTCGGACTCCTCCGCGCGATAGCGCGCCGACGGCAGGTGGTGCGGATAGTGGTCGGGATGACGGACCACGTACAGCGACGCGTCCGCCGCGTCAGCGGCCCGCTCGGCGATCACATCCGTCATCTGTTCCAGGCCGCCGCCGTGGATCGCCATGAACCCGAACCGCGACCGCAGCGTGACCTCTTCGGTGACGCCGGGTTCGGCGAGTAACTCCGAAAGCGACTGTGGTGATGGTGAATTCGACTTGGTGTTCCTTCCCGGCCACTGTGCGGGGTCCCATCGCCTCAGGAAGTCGACCCAGCGTTGCGGGAGGCCATGGTGCAGGGCGCCGTCGATGATGCGCTCCAGGTAACCCTCCCGCGGCGGCCCGGGTTCGACCCTGTGATCGATGTAAACCCACGCCTGTGAGGGCCCGTCGTCGGTGTGCACCGTGAGCTGGTCTCGGCGATACCGCACCGGAACACCTTCAGCGCTGTCGAGGGTGGCGAGGTCATTATCGGTGAGCTGCCAGACCACTCCATGCACCTGCGAGCCGTCGAACGGTTCGACGGTGGCCACTCCGCGCTCGTTGATCAGCCAGTCGTGGTCGGCCAGCGTCGCCGGCCGGGGGTCGACTGCGCCTGGGCACCGCCGCGCCATCTGCCGAACACACAGGTTCGACCCGTAGGCGAAGTAGGTGTGCGGAGCCGCCCCGGCGGCGACATTCGGCGGCGGCATTCAGCCCTTCACGGTCAGATAGATGAGCACCACGTTCAGCACAGTAATCAAAGCGGCGACAAGCCACCCGAGCGCGGTGGTCACCCGGTGGTTGGCGTCGTCGCCCATCAGGGCGCGATCGCTGGTCAGCCGCACCAGCGGGATCAGTGCGAATGGGATTCCGAAGGACAGCACCACCTGGGACAACACCAGCGCACGGCTGGGGTCGACGCCTATCGCCAGAATCGCCAGCGCCGGCGCGAGGGTGATCAGCCGCCGCGCCACCAACGATATGGACACGTGCAGAAGGCCCTGCATGATCATCGCGCCGGCATATGCGCCCACCGACGACGACGCGAGTCCCGATGCCAGCAGGCCGATCGCGAACAGCAGCGCGACCGTCGGCCCCAACTCGCCGCCGACCGCGGCGTGCGCGCCCTCGATCGAATCGGTGTTGTCCAGCCCCTGCAGGTTCGTCGCCGCGACGAGGAGCATCGAGAGGTTGACGGCACCCGCGATGATCATGGCGATCCCGACGTCCCAGCGGGTGACCCGCAGCAGCATCCGGCGCATCGGGCCCGCTTCGGGGTGGCCGTGACGGTCCCGCGCGAGGCCGGAGTGCAGGTACACCGCGTGCGGCATCACTGTCGCCCCGAGCATCGCCGCCGCCAGCAGCACGCTCTCCGGGCCCGCGAACTTCGGCACCAAACCGCCCGCGACCGCGTCCGCCGGGGGTGGTGAGACGAACAGGCTGGTGAAGAATCCGATCGCGATGACCAGCAGCAGGCCGGTGATGACCCGCTCGAACAGCTGCTGTCCGCGACGATCCTTGAGCATCAGAAGCATCAGTGAAACGGCCCCCGTGATGACCCCGCCGGCCAGAAGGGGAAGGTCGAAGAGCAGGTACAGCGCGATGGCACCGCCCATTACTTCGGCGAGATCCGTTGCCATCGCGACCAATTCGGCCTGCAGCCAGTAGGCCAGCCGGGTCGGGCGCCGCATCCTGTTGCCGATGGCCTCGGGCAGCGACAGCCCGCTCACCAGGCCCAGCTTCGCCGACAGGTATTGCACCAGACAGGCCATCGTGTTGGCCACGACGATGACCCACACCAGCAGAAAGCCGAACTGCGCACCTGCGCTGACATTGGCGGCGACATTGCCGGGATCGACGTAGGCGATCGCGGCGACGAATGCCGGACCGAACAGCATCCAGCTCGGCCGCACCTTGACGTCGGCGCCCTGTGACAACCAACCCACCTTCTATCGGACTTGCGAATAGAAAAGTTAGGTTAGCCGAAACCTGCCAGGGCCCGAACTAGCGGGGTCTTACCAGCCCCAGCCGCCGATGCCGATGACCAAGCCGCCGCCCCAACCGCCATAGCCGCCGTAGCCGCCATAGTTGTTGTTGACCGGGGGCGAGGTGACGATTTGGGCGCTGCCGTTGGTCTGGCATTGCGTCGTGGTCGGACCGACGTAGATGCATTCGGGTGTGGCCGTCGCTGTCGGAGCAAGACCAACGGCGCATGTGCCCAGCATCGTGAAAAGCGTTGCGGTATAACGAAGTCTTGGCCGCATTGTGGGCCTCCTTAAGGCCGCATTAGTTGTGGTCAGCGGCCGCCGTGGCCGCCACCACCTCCGCCGCCACCACCTCCGTGGAAGCCGCCGTTGCCATTCATGAGCAGCGCGGGGCCGTAGAACTCGTCGTCCCACGGATACAGGAACTGCGTCTGGGCCGGAGTGGCGTCGATCTGCACGTTGCCCGGCGTTGCGCATTCCGTCGTCGAGCCGCCCAGGGCCTCAGCCCCACCGGTATCGGTGCACTGGGGCAGGCCGGATCCGGTTTGGGCGCCCGCCACCGGCGCAGCCAATGCCGCACTGATGCAGACTCCTGCGAAAGCTGTTGTGAGACAGCGAATATTGATTCGCATTGGTGTCTCCTAGGCCGTGATGATAGCCCCGATCAGGGGAAGAAGTAGCCGTCCCCGCCGCCGAACATGTCGCCCCAAGGGCCGACGTACTCCTGCTGGGCGGGCGTGTCGTTGATCTCCACGTTGCCCGGCGTTGCGCACTCGGTCGCTGAGCCGCCCATGGCTTCGGAGCCGCCGGTGTTGACGCATTGCGGGAGGCCCGACGCCTGCGCAGGACGCTGTTCCTGCTGCTGCTGTTGGGGCTGTTCCTGTCCGGGTATCGGGGCAGGTGCGGGTGCGGGC
Organism: Mycobacterium sp. 2YAF39; assembly: GCF_052114565.1. Lineage (NCBI taxonomy): Bacteria > Bacillati > Actinomycetota > Actinomycetes > Mycobacteriales > Mycobacteriaceae > Mycobacterium > Mycobacterium sp. 2YAF39. Next base: position 13,834 of record NZ_JBFREZ010000011.1, on the reverse strand, counting down.
TGGGCGCCGGCCGCGGGGGCGGCCAGGATTGCGGCTGCTGCTCCGGCAGCTGCAAACAGCGGAGTGAAGTATCGAAGTGAGTTCCGCATAGGCGCGCCCTTCATCTCATGAATGTCCCCGGCTTAAGGCACACAGTACAGCCCTTTTCCGGTGATGAGGGGAAGGTCGAGCGTCGTTCTGATGCCCGGAGGAGCTGCGACGACGGCGGGGATCGCGTTGACGACGCGGGCTGCCGTCGCGACCAGTCCGGCGTGGTTGTGATCGCCATTGGGACTACTCAGGCAGAGGTCCAATGCATAGGTGGGCTCACCGGTGATCTCGAGGCGATAGGAGCCACCTTCCTGGGCCGGCTGCGGCCAATCGGGACGCAGGTCGTCGCGCAACCGCGTGACGTGTTCGAGCACGACGGCGACCTTGCCGTCCTTCTTCCCTTGCACCTCGAAGCGCAGCGCCGCCGCCGTGCCCTTCTCGATGTGGCCGGACGCGATGTCGAAATCCTCGGGTGCGGGCTCGCGCACGTACGTCTCGGTCACCTCGTCGAGTTCGACGCCGATGCCCGCTGCCAACTGACGAACCACCGAACCCCAGGCGAGGCTCAGAACCCCGGGCTGCAACAGCATCGGAATGTCGTCCATCGGCCTGCCGAAGCCCATCACGTCGAACATCACGGTGGCGCTGTCGTAGGTGTCGTAGTTGATGATCTCCATGCAACGGATCTGCTCGATGCTCTGGCAGGTGCCCGCGAGGGCGAGCGGCAGCAGGTCGTTGGCGAATCCAGGATCGATGCCGTTGACGAACACACTGGACTTACCGGCCTGCGTCGCATCCTCGATCGGCTTCACCAGTTCCTCGGGCAGGACGCCCCACGGGTACTGGAGGAACACCGCGCTGCTACCGACCACGTTCACGCCCGCCTCGAGGATGCGCCGGTAATCCTCGAGCGCGTCGGGCAGGCGGTTGTCCGCCATCGCGGTGTAGACGGCGCATTCCGGCTTCGTCGCCAGCACGGCATCGAGATCTGTCGTGGCGGTGATACCTGTCGAGATATCAAGTCCGGCAAGCTCTCCGGCGTCCTTGCCGGCTTTGGAGTCCGAGGAGACCCACACGCCGGTGAGCTCGAACTGCGGATCTTTGATCAGCTGTGTCAGCGCCTGCCGTCCGACGTTGCCGGTGCCGATCGCGGCGACTTTGATCGTCATTTCTGGGTCCTCACAGATCTGGGATGGGCAGGTCGAGGTTCGGGAAGTTGAGGCCGCCGTCCACCTCTAGCGTCTTGCCGGTCAGGTAGGACCCCGCGGGAGAGGCGAGGTACACCGCCGCGGCGGCGATGTCCTCGGGTACGCCCAATCTGCGCATGGGCGTTACCTTTTCCATCGGTTCGCGCAGATCGTCGTTGGACGCCACCACGTCGAGCGCCGACGTGAGGATCGATCCGGGCGCGATCGCGTTGACGCGGATCCGGGGGCACAGGTCCAGTGCGGTGAGTCGCGTGTAGTGGGTGAGGGCCGCCTTCGCGGTGCCGTAGGCGGCGAAACCGCGCCCGGCCTCGCGGCCCATCGTCGAAGTGATGTTGATGATGCTGCCGCCACCCGAATGCTCGAGCATCAACGGGACGGCGGCGACAGTGAGCGCGTGCGCCGTGGCGACATTGAAGGTGAAGGCGTCGCGCAGGTCCTTGGTGGAGGTGGTCAGCAGCGTGTTGGGCATGGTGCCGCCGACGTTGTTCACGACGATGTCTAGTTTGCCGAATGCTTCGATGGCTTCGCCCGCGAGCTTTGCCGTGTCCTCAGGGTGAGCGAGGTCGGCGACCACGATGTGGGCTTTGCGGCCGACGCCCTTGATCTGTTCGGCGACCTCCTCGAGCTGGGACTGGGTACGGGCCGCAATGACAACGTCAGCACCGGCTTCCGCGAATGCCAAGGCCATCGCCGCTCCGAGCCCGCGGCCCGCGCCGGTCACCACCGCTACTTGGTCGTCCAGCCGAAATCTGTCCAGGATCACGTACGTTTCCTTTCCCTCGCCGGGCGAACCGTAGCAGGGCTAGGCAGTTCCTGGAAGCCGTTTCTGAAACACGTTCTAATTTTGTTGGCGGCGTGCCGGGGCGTCCGGGGCCAATATGTGTTTGTGCCAGCCTCGACGCGACTTTGTCGCTCGCCTACTACCGACGAGAGCAACATCGTCGACATAGTCGCGCGTAGTTTGGCGCAACAGCACATTCCCACCGGACCGGTCGGGCAGGACTGCTACTTCTTCGCGGCGGTTTTCTTGGCTGCCTTTTTGGCGGGCGCCTTCTTCGCGGCCTTTTTGGCCGGTGCCTTCTTGGCGGCCGCCTTCTTCGCAGGCGACTTCTTGGCCGGCTTCTCCGAACCGCCACCCTCGCGGCGGGCCTTGACGCTGGCCTCGAGTTTCGCCAACAGATCGGAGACGTCCTCGGTCTCGTCGAGCTCCTTGGGCTGCTCCTCGGTGGTAAACGCCTCGCCGCCTTCGAGTTTCGCCGTAATCAGCTCGTGCAGCTGTTCCTGGTAATCGTCGTGGTAGCGGTCGGGGTTGAAGTCGTCGGTCATCGACTCCACCACCTGGCTCGCCATCTTCAACTCGGCGGGTTTGATGTCGATCTTCGCGTCGAGCGAAGGGAAGTCGGGGTCACGGATCTCATCGGGCCACAGCAGCGTCTGGATGACCATCACGTCGCGCTTGGAGAAGTCCTGCACCCGCAGGGCGGCAAGCCGCGTCTTGTTGCGCAGCGCGAAATGCACGATCGCGACGCGGTCGGTCTCCTTGAGTGTCTTGGTCAGCAACACATACGATTTCGACGACTTGCCCTCCGGTTCGAGGAAGTAGCTCTTGTCGTACATCATCGGATCGATGTCGGCGGCGGGCACGAACTCCAGCACCTCGATCTCGCGGCTGCGCTCCTCCGGCAAGGTCGAGATGTCGTCGTCGGTGATGATCACCGTCTGCCCGTCGTCGGACTCGTAGGCCTTGGCGATATCGCGGAACTCCACGACCTCACCGCACACCTCGCACACGCGCTTGTAGCGGATGCGCCCGTTGTCCTTCTCGTGAACCTGGTGGAACTTGACGTCGTGGTCTTCGGTTGCGCTGTAGACCTTGACCGGGACATTCACCAGGCCAAAGGCGATTGAACCCTTCCAAATGGAACGCATAAGGCCACGTTAGCCGGGTTGGGACAACTCCGGGCCGGAGCTCGCCGCTGCGGCGTCCCGTGTTGCACGATCGGGCAGGTCAGCACCCGCGCGGGCGACGGTCAGCGCCGACGAGAGCGCGGCGGTCCGCACCACTTCGTTGAGGGCGTCGAGTCCGATGCTGCGCAGGTCGGCGCGTCGTCCGGCGCCCAGCAGGTTCAGCGACCAGAGCGCGTCGATCAGCCCGGTCATGAAGGCGTCCCCGGCGCCGACGGTGTCGACGACCTCGACCGGCAACGCCGCAATCCGCGCGGTGCCCGCCGCGCTCATGGCGAATGCGCCGCGGTCGCCCATGGTCACCGCGACGATCGACGGGCCCAACTCCAGCCAGGTCCGTGCGATCTGCTCGACCGAGCGGTTGGGGTCGAGCCACCGCATGTCCTCGTCGCTGGCCTTGACCACGTCGCAGCGCTCGATGAGCCGGTCGATCCGGCCGCGCGCGCCGGCATCGTCGTCGATGAGAGCCGGCCGCACATTCGGGTCGAACGTCACCGTGGCCGACGGGTGATAGGCGTCGAGCAGCGCGGCGGTCGCGCGACAGCCCGGCTCCAGCACGGTTGCGATGGATCCGGTGTGCGCGACGAGCGGCGGCGCTACCTCAGGGGTTCCCGAGAGTTGCCAGTCGATGTCGAACGTGTACTGCGCGGAACCTGCTTCGTCGAGCGTGGCGATCGCGGTCGGTGTGCGGTCGGCGGTCATGCTGCCCGAAACCAATTGCGCACCAGCGCTTTCGACATATTCGACGATGCGCCGACCGCGATCATCGTCGCCGATGTGGGTGAGGAAGTCGACCTCCCGCCCCAACCGGGCCAGGCCGACGGCCACGTTGAGCGGGCTTCCGCCGACGTGCTCGCCGGTCACCCGGCCGTCGCGCTCGACTATGTCGATCAGCGCCTCTCCGATGACCAGCGCCCTCATGGCATGTCCTTGCGGAGCAGCGTCTCCAGCGTCGCGCGGGCGCCGTCACGGTGCAGCGAGTCCAGTGCCCACGTATAGGCCTCGACGAACCGCGCATCGCCGGCGAGATCGCCGAACACCTCGGTGTTCTCGATGAATGCGGTCGGGTTGTCCCGTTGGGACTTCGCCAGCGGCACCAGGGTATCGGCGAGCTGATCCTGGACGTCGATCGGTTCATCCTGCTCGTCGACGCCTTCGGCGTATCGCGCCCAGCTGGCGACGGTCGCGGCCGACAGCCGCACGGACGCACCGGTTCTGAGGTTCTCCCTGATCACTGGAAGCAGCCACTTCGGGATGCGGTCCGACGTACCGAAGCACAGCCGCACGATGGTGTCCTTGACGCCCGGATTCGCGAACCGCTCGATCAGGGTGCGCTTGTAGTCCGGTAGGTCAATGCCCGGCACCGGCTGCAAGGTCGGCGTGGCCTCGGTATCCATGTACGCCATGAGGAACTCGGCGAACAGGGGGTCGCCCGCGGCCTCGTGCACAAGTCGATAGCCCGCCAGATAGGCGAAGTAGCACAGGCTTTGGTGGCTGGCATTGAGCAACCGCAGCTTCATCAACTCGTACGGAGTGACGTCGTCGACCATCAGCACGTCGACCTTCTCCAACGGTGGGCGGCCATCGGAGAAATCGTCCTCGAGCACCCACGAGGTGAACGGTTCAGCGGCCACCGGCCATTGATCTGCGACGCCGAACTCGTCATGCACGACGGCGACGACGTCGGGTGTGGTGACCGGAGTGATGCGGTCGACCATCGAATTGGGGAACTTGGTGTTCGCGCTCATCCATTCGCCGAGGCCGGGATGAAGCCGTTCGGCGTAGGTGGTGAAGGCGTGGCGGGCGACCTCACCGTTGCCTTCGATGTTGTCGCAGGACACGATCGTCGGTGAGGGGATACCGCGTTCGCGCCGACGCGCCAAGGCAGATGCGACGAGTCCGAAGACACTCTCGGGCCCCGCGGCGTCGATGTTGTAGCCGCCCTCGGTGATGGTCAGCGAGATGATGCGGGTGCTGGGCGCGGCCAGCAGTTCGATCACCGATTCGGGATCGTCGGGTGCGTAGCGATAGTCGACGATCGATCCGATCACCCGCGCGTCGCGGGTGCCATCCGGATTCTCGAGTAACAGCGTGTACAGCCCGTTCTGCGCGGCCATCACCTCGGCCATCTTGCGGTCCGCGGGCATGACGCCGACTCCGCAGATGCCCCAGTCTTTGGCGAGGCCCATCTCCAGGAGGCGGTCGATGTACATCGCCTGATGAGCGCGGTGGAACCCGCCGACCCCGAAATGGACTATGCCGACGTCGATCTCGTCGCGGTCATAGGTGGGCTTGCTGAGGGTCATGACACCGTCACCACCGACTTGACGGTACCCGGGATCCGGTCTGAGTCCAGAGCCTCAGCGGCCTTCTCCAACGGAAAGCGGCCAGTCACCATGGCGTCGAGGTCGACGCGACCGGACTCGACCAGTGCGATAGCCGTCGGCCAGGTGTTGGCGTAGCGAAACACACCCGTCAGCACCAGCTCCCGGTTCTGGATCAGCTGTGTCGGCAGTTTCATCGTCTCGGCGCCCGAACCCACCAGTACCACCCTGCCCGCCGGCCGCACGGCACGAATGCCTGCGGCGACGGCCGCCTCGGCACCCGAGGCATCGATGAAAGCGTCGACCGCGAGGTCGGCGGTCTGATAGACGGTGGGGTCGACGGCCGTGGTGGCGCCGAACGAGATGGCTCGTTCGCGTCGGGCCGGATCCGGATCACTGACGACGATCTCCGTCGAACCGTAGGCTCGCGCGAGTTGGGTCATGACGATGCCGATGGGTCCTGCGCCGGCGATGAGCACCCGCGACCTGCCGTCGAGTTCAGCCTTGCGAACCGCGGCGATCCCGACGGATAACGGCTCGCACAGCGCCGCGGCATCGTCGGACATCGAATCCGGCACCGGATGGGCGAACTCCGCGCCGATGGTCACGTAGTCGCACAGCGCGCCGTCCACCGGTGGGGTGGCGAAGAAGCGCATGTGCGGGCAGAGGTTGTAGTGGCCGCGGCGCGTCTCATCGCTGTGAGGGTCTGGCCGTTGCGGTTCGATCGACACCCGCTGGCCGACGCGGGAGGGGTCGACCGATTCGCCGACGCCGACGATCGTGCCCGCCGCCTCGTGCCCGAGGACCAGCGGCGCCTCGACAACGAAGCCACCCACCCGGCCGTGCCGGTAGTAGTGCGTATCCGAACCGCATACACCCACCGACGAGACACGTATCAGCACGTCACCGGGCTGCGGCGTCGGCACCGGCCGCTCCTCCATCTCGATGCGGCCCTGCTCGATGAGTACCGCGGCCCGCATCCGGGTATCGGGCGAAAGTGTTGTCTGCGTCACAATCACCATGCTAGCGTTATGAACATCTACTCGCATCCCTGAGCAAATGCTCACGCGGTTCGAGAGGAAGTGAGGTCAGCATTCGTGACGGCATTGACGTCGAACGGACAGGTGTCAGGGCAGATCCGTGCCTCTGCACCCGAGGACCTTCGACTCGCATTGCGGGCAGCGACGCTGTACTACCTCGATGGTCTGACCCAGGCCGAGATCGCCTCACGTCTCGGCGTCTCGCGGCCGACGGCGGGTCGGTTGGTGGCCCGGGCCAAGGCCAAGGGGCTGGTGCGTATCGAGGTCGTCGTGCCGCCGGATATGCGCGACGATCTCCACGCCGACGAGGAGCGTGAACTCGAACGGCGGTTCGGCCTGACCGAAGCGGTGGTGGCCGGACACGGCGTTGACGTCGGTTCGCCCGGACGACCGGCCGCCTTTGCGAGCGTGGGTCGCGCCGCGGCCGCATTGCTGATGCGCCGGCTCGCGCCCGACGATGTTCTCGGATTCACCTGGGGGCCCGAACAGGTCGCGGTTGCCACCGCACTGGCGCCGGGCGTGGCCAGCTGCCGGGCAGTGGTGCAACTCGACGGTGCGATGTCGACCGCGGCCTACCAGACCGGTACGGAGCTGATCCTCAGCCGCTGCGCAGACGTCCTGCGCGCCAGCACGATCCGCCTGCCTGCCCCGCTATACGCCGATGCCTCGACCGTCGCCTCGATGCGCAGCGACTCGCTGATCTCGCGGACACTCGAGGCGGGAAGGCGCGCCGACGTCATGCTGTTCGGCGTTGGCGCTGTCTCGACGTCCACGACGCTGTTCGAAGGCAGCTATCTCGACATCCGCATGCTCGACGAGCTGATCTCGCTGGGCGCGGTCGGGGAGATCGGCGGGCGCTTCTTCGACGCGTCGGGTGCGCCCGTCGACACAGAACTTCAGCAGCGCGCGGTGTCGGTTCCACTCGAAGACATCCGTAACTGCCAGAAGACGATCCTGATTTCAAGCGGAGCGACCAAGTATCCGGCCATTCTCGGCGCGTTGCGCGGGCATCTGGCAAGACTCCTGGTCTGTGACATCGATTGTGCCCGTTGGTTGCTGGCCCAGACATGATCCAGTGAAAGGTAACGAGATGGTGAAAGCGCTTAAGAGACTGGCCGCATGCACGGCGGTGGCGGGCGTGACGTTGGTGACCGGTTGCTCCGGCGCGGGCAGCCTGGGAGCGACGGACAACGAGGTCACGATCGCCCTGGTGTCCAACTCGCAGATGACCGACGCCCAGGAGCTGTCGACGGAGTTCGAGAAGGAGAATCCCGGCACCAAGCTGAAGTTCATCACGCTGTCGGAGAATCAGGCGCGCGCCAAGATCACCATGTCGACCGCAATGGGCGGCAGTGAGTTCGACGTCGTGATGATCAGCAACTTCGAAACCCCGCAATGGGCCAAAGACGGCTGGCTGCTCAACCTTTCGGAATTTGCGAAGAACACCCCGGGGTACGACGAGAGCGACTTCATCCCGTCACTGCGGGATTCGCTGTCGTACGAGGGCAACATGTACGCGGTTCCCTTCTACGGCGAATCGTCGTTCCTGATGTACCGCAAGGACCTTTTCGAGCAGGCGGGCATCAAGGTCAATCAGGATCCGAACTACCAGCCGCAATGGCAAGAGGTCGCCGAGTGGGCGAAGATCATCAAGGAGAAGAAGGCCGCCGACGCGGGCATCTGCCTGCGCGGCAAGCCGGGCTGGGGTGAGGTGCTCGCCCCGCTGGACACGGTCATCAACACGTTCGGCGGACGCTGGTTCGACGATCAGTGGAACGCCCAACTCAACAGCCCCGAGGTGAGCAAGGCGGTCAACTTCTACGTCGATCTGATCAACGACGCAGGCGAGATCGGTGCCTCGTCGACTGGATTCCAGGAGTGCGCAAACCTTTTCGGGCAGGGCCAGACGGCCATGTGGTACGACGCGACGTCGGCGGTCTCGGTTCTGGAGGACCCGAAGACCTACCCGGAGCTCGTCGGCAAGATCGGATACCTGCCCGCTCCGATCGTCGAGAAGCCCGACTCGGGGTGGCTCTACACCTGGGCACTGGGAATTCCCAAGGGCGCCAAAAATCCCGAGGGCGCATGGAAGTTCATCTCGTGGATGACGGGCAGGGACTACATGAAGCTGGTCGGCGAGAAGCTGGGCTGGGCCCGCGTCCCACCGGGTAGCCGGACGTCGACCTATAAGGATCTGCCGGAATACGAGGCGATCTCGAAGTCCTACGGACCGCTGACCCTGCAATCGATCACCAACGCAACCCCGGACAAGCCGACGGTGCAACCGGTTCCGTACACCGGCGTGCAGTTCGTCGGGATCCCGGAGTTCCAGGATCTCGGAACGCGAGTGAGCCAGCAGATCAGCGCAGCGATCGCCGGTGACAAGTCGGTGGACGACGCGCTCGCCCAAGCTCAGGAATATGCCGAGGTCGTCGGCCGGACATACCAGGAGAAGTGATGACTCTTACCGCTGAAACTGAGTCGGATGCCACCGATAGTGCAGTGGCGGAACGGGTCCGCAAGATCCGCGAGGCCCAGGGCGCAGGCGTGAGCCGGGCCGAAGGATGGCGCAGGCGTGGGCCGCTTCTTCCCGCGTTGATCTTCATGATCGTCGTGACGCAGATCCCGTTCCTGTTCACGCTGTATTACTCGACGTTGTCGTGGAACCTGGTGCGGCCGGGGTCACGCGAGTTCGTCGGGTTGTCGAACTATGTCGCTGTGGTCAAGGACAGCCAGTTCTGGTCGGTGGCATTGAACACCGTCATCCTCATCGTCGGCGTGGTGCTGATCTCGGCGTTCTTCGGCTTGCTGCTGGCGCTGCTACTCGACCGGGCGTTCCTGGGTCGAGGGGTGGTGCGCACGCTGCTGATCACGCCGTTTCTGATCACACCCGTTGCGGCAGCGCTGATCTGGAAGACCACCATCCTCGATCCGAACAACGGCATCCTGAACTGGGTGCTGTCCCTCGTCGGCATCGGCAAGGTCGACTGGATCGGTGACTTCGGATTGCCGATGGTGATGGTGGAGCTGATCTGGCAGTGGACGCCCTTCATGATGCTGCTGATCCTCGCGGGCCTGACGTCGATGCCTCGCGACCAACTGGAGGCCGGCCGGGTCGACGGTGCGGGTGCGTTTCAGCTCTTCCGGGAACTGACGCTGCCCCACCTTCGGCGGTTCATCGAACTCGGCGTCGTGCTCGGCGCGATCTACCTCGTCAACACCTTCGACGCCATCTACATGATGACCCAGGGCGGGCCCGGCGTCTCCAGTGCGAACCTGCCGTTCTACATCTATCAGCGCGCGTTCCTCGGCTTCGACATGGGCCAGGCCGCGGCGATGGGCGTGGTCGTGGTGATCTTCACGATGTTCATCGCATCGTTCGCACTCCGGTTGATCTTCAAATCGTTCTCCGGCAAGGAAGAGGCGGCCTAGACATGACGACCACAGTGCAAAAGCCGACGGCGACAGGCGATACCACGCCGGTGCGGAAGAAGAAGTCCCGCAAGTTCAGCCCATGGGGAGTTGTGGCGTGGATCGCCGCGCTCGGGTTCTTCTTCCCCGTGTTCTGGATGGTGCTGACGTCCTTCAAGCAAGAGGGGGATGCGGCCACCAATCCGCCGACACTGTTCTTCACCCCGACGCTGGATCAGTACGGGAAGGTCTTCGATCAGGAAATCGGTCCCGCGATGCTGAACTCGGTGTGGGCCACCGGTGTTTCGACGCTCCTGGTGCTGCTCCTCGGCACGCCCGCGGCGTTCGCGTTGTCGCTGCGTCCGGTCCGCAAGACCTCGGATGCGTTGTTCTTCTTCATGAGCACCAAGATGCTGCCGATCGTGGCGGCGATCCTGCCGCTGTACGTGATCGTGTCCAATATCGGCTTGCTGGACAACATTTGGGCGCTGGTCATCCTGTACACGTCGATGAACCTGCCGATCGCTGTGTGGATGATGCGCTCGTTCTTTCTCGAGGTACCAGGCGAACTGCTCGAGGCGGCGAGCCTTGACGGCGCCAGCCTCTGGCGGTCGGTGCGCGAGGTGATTCTGCCGCTGGTGTCGCCGGGTATCGCCGCGACGGCGCTGATCTGCGTGATCTTCGCATGGAACGAGTTCTTCTTCGCGGTGAACCTGACCGCGGTGAACGCACAGACCATGCCCGTCTACCTCGTCGGCTTCATCGCCGGTGAGGGTCAGTACTGGGCCGTGCTGTCGGCGGCCGCAACGATGGCCGCGCTGCCCGTGATCCTCTGCGGGTGGTTCGCCCAGAACAAGCTTGTTCGTGGACTGTCCTTCGGCGCGATCAAATAGGAGAAAAACCCATGGCTGCAATCACTTACAAGAACGCCTCGTGCATCTACGAGGGTTCGGACAAGCTCGCGGTTGACTCGCTCAACCTCGACATTCAGGACGGCGAGTTCATCGTCCTGGTGGGCCCCTCCGGCTCGGGCAAGAGCACGGCGCTGCGCATGCTGGCCGGACTCGAGGACATCGACGAGGGTGCCATCGAGATCGGCGGCAAGGACATGACCGGTGTGCCGTCCAAGGACCGTGACATCGCGATGGTGTTCCAGAACTACGCGCTGTACCCCAACAAGACCGTCGCCGAGAACATGGGCTTCGCACTGAAACTCCGCGGGGTGTCTGCCGGCGAGCGACGCAAGAAGGTCGAGGAGGCGGCCAAGATCCTGGACCTGACCGAGTTCCTGGACCGCAAGCCCGCCAAACTGTCCGGCGGTCAGCGCCAGCGCGTGGCGATGGGACGCGCCATCGTGCGCGAGCCCCAGGTGTTCTGCATGGACGAGCCCCTGTCTAATCTCGATGCCAAGTTGCGCGTTCAGACCCGGACTCAGATCGCCGCTCTGCAACGACGTCTGGGCACCACGACCGTCTACGTGACGCACGATCAGGTCGAGGCGATGACGATGGGCGATCGGGTGGCCGTGTTGCGTTTTGGGAAACTGCAACAGTTCGCCTCCCCGAACGAGCTGTACGACAGGCCCGCCAACGCGTTCGTCGCCGGCTTCATCGGATCGCCCGCGATGAACCTGGTGACGCTGCCGGTCAGCTCGGACGGCGTAAAGATCGGTGACTCGACGCTGGAACTCGATCGCGACGACCTGGCCAAGGTGAGCGAAGCGGGTCTGTCGGAGGTCACGTTCGGAATTCGGCCCGAGCAACTGGAGGTCACCGATTCGGGCGGCGTCGAGGTCGTCGTCGACCTGGTGGAGGACCTGGGCAGCGAAGCATATGTGTACACGCACGCGGGCTCGGGGGTCGAACTGGTGGCGCGGTCACACCCGCGCAAAGCGCCGAAGCTGGCAGACACTGTGCGGCTGCGCCGGAACCCTGACGGAGCGGTGCACCTGTTCCACCCGGAAACCGGCCAGCGCCTCAACTGAGAATGCGCGCGCCGTCCGGCGGGCAGGAGCGAAGCGACCCGGGGAGATGACGGAGTTCCGGCTCCGGGCACCGACTCCCGGACTTCTCGGCCTGCCGTGGGACAGGCCGCTCGAGGAGTGGACCGTTCCCGACGTGCCGTTGCGCGATATCGCGGTGGGACCGAGCCGTCACCTGGTGAAGTTCGTCGACGCCGACGGCGCGCTGTGGGCGGTCAAGGACATGCCCCCGCGGATCGCGGTCAAGGAGTACGAAGTGCTGCGGCGGCTCGAGGAGATGGGGTTGCCCGCAGTGCGTCCGGCAGGTGTGGTGCTGCAGCCCGAGTTCGACACCGCGATTCTCGTCACCCGCTACCTCGAGGGGTCATGGCAGTACCGCCGGCTGTTCATGCGGCTACCGCCGGACCAACCGAAACACCGTGCGCGGCTGCTGGATGCGATGGCCGGCCTGTTGGTCGAGTTGCACCGGCACGGTGTCTTCTGGGGTGACTGCTCACTGGCCAACACGCTGTTCTCCCGCGATGGCCAGCTTCTGCAGGCGTGGCTGGTCGACGCCGAGACGTCTGAAGTGCATCCGTCGTTGAGCCGAGGGCAGCGCAGGCATGACCTCGAGATCATGGTGGAGAACGTGGCCGAGGGCCTCGTCGATCTCGCCGAGCGGCTCGGGCGGCCCGAGGTGTTGCACGAAACCCTCATCGCCGAAGCCGAACACGTGCAGGTCACCTACGGCGAGCTCTGGGACGCGCTGCATGCCGAGCCCGTCTTCGGCTTTACCGACCGCTACCGGGTCGAGGGCACCGTCCGCCGCCTCAACGAGCTCGGATTCGCCGTCGACGAAGTGACGCTCGCGCCGATCGACGACGAACCGAGCCAACTCAGAATCCGTGTTGCCGTTGGTGATCGGCGGTTTCACGCCCAGCGACTGCAACAGCTCACCGGCCTGGATGTGGGCGAGGGGCAGGCGCAGATTCTGCTCGGCGACCTGCTGGCCTATCAGGCGCAGCTGTGCCGCGAAGCCGGTCACGATGTCGACGAGTCGACCGCGGCGCGACTGTGGGTGATCGAGGTGCTGACCCCGTATGAACAGCTGGCGCATGACGTCGTCAACCGCATGGGCACCCCGATCCAGGCGTACTGCGATCTGCTCGAGGTGCGGTGGCTGTTGAGTGAGCAGGCCGGGCACGACGTCGGAACGAACAAGGCTTTGGCGGCGCTGGCCCGCGATGTCATCCCCACCGACTCCGCGGCGAAAATGGCGATCGCCGAGGTGCCGACCGCGCCGTTCGAGGTGCTAGCACTCGACGACGATGTGTGACAACGGGTTTGGCCTGCCGGAAGTTCTCATGGAATCTTTCGGAAACGCATCTGTAAGGTCTTAGAGTTCGAACATATGTTCGAGTCATGAGTGCAGAGGCGGTGCAGGCAGCGGTGACCGCGTTGCGCGCCGCGCATGACCAGTTGGCTGCACTGCCGATCGATGCACTCACCACACGCGAGTTGCTAGGTGCGCTCGATGAGATGGAGACGTTGTCGTGTCAGCTGCCGACCCAGAGTCACCGGATGCTGGCGCGGCTGCAGACCGAGACCACCGCTAAGGAGATGGGCGCGAAGTCCTGGCGGCAGGTGTTGGCGATCCGGTGGCGCATCTCCACCAGTGAGGCCGGCCGCCGCCTGGACGAGGCGGCGCTGTTGGGGCCGCGGCGCACCCTGACCGGAGAACCGCTGGACCCGGTGTTGCCATGCACCGCTTCTGCTCAAGCGCGCGGGCTGATCAACGGTGAGCATGTGGACAAGATTCGCGAGGCGATGGACCGGATCCCGGGATTTGTCGATATCGCGACGCGTGGGGCGATCGAGGCGGACTGGGTGCACGTC
>NZ_JBFREZ010000010.1:0-168671 GCF_052114565.1 Mycobacterium sp. 2YAF39 | reverse complement strand
TCCCTCGCCTTTTCGCTCGGCGTAGTGGGGTTGGTCGGCACCGGAGGGATGGGAGCGGCATTCGCCGCACCGAACGATTCAGACTCGTCATCGAGCTCATCTGAATCGTCGAACTCATCCCCCGGGTCGACGAACTCATCGACAGACTCATCGGCCTCATCTTCGGGGTCGACGACCACATCGTCGGGGTCGACGACCACCGGCACGGAGTCGGGGTCGAGCGGCAGTCCCTCCGGTTCGACCACCTCGGGTTCGAGCCCGGTCTCGACTGTCGGCTCGGATCCGTCGACCACACGACCCGGCGAATCCTCGGTGACAGGTACCACGGGTTCCGCCACCGGTTCGGCGAACGATGTGGACGAGACTGATGATCCGTCGACGAATTCGACTGGGCCAGTGGATAGTTCGGTGGACACCCTTCCGGTCGTGCTCGACGACGAGGCGCAGCGGGATACGAACAACCACCGATCGGACCTGCAGGACTCCGACTCGTCGGCACCACAGGACAACAACCTCGCCGTGTCCACATTCGGCGGGACGAGCACCGTCCACGGCGGCGCGGACACCAGCGGCCTGGGCGCGACGGACCTCACGGTCTCGGGCACTGACGCCAACGATGAGACAGTCACCGATACGGGCACCTCGACGCTGATTGTCGACCTGCCGCCGTCGAGCCTGAATTCGCAAGACGCCGGGGCTTCGGGTGATCCCGTGCCGTCGCTGACATCGATCGATCTGGAATCCGGCCAGCTGCTAGACGTTGACTTGTCGACCAATGGACCCATCACACCACCGCTGCCCGGAGTCATGCTGGGCTCACTGGACCAGGTGCGCCGCGACCTCGAGAAGGGCTTCAACTCGGGATCTGTCACCCTGGCAGCAACGGTGCAGGCTGCACCGCCACCACCCTCATGGGAGGTGCCCGATGACCTGACGGTCGCTCTCACCTCGGCCGAACGGACCGCGGCGTTCCAGAAGGCGCAAGCCCAGCGGATCGGGGCGTTCAACGAAGCACAGGCCGCCCGAGTTCAGGCGTTCAACGAGCAGATGGCGTCCACGGATCCAGTCGGGGCGCTCCTCAACAGCGCGGCGTTCGTGGTCTCCGAACTCGTCAACACCGCAGCCGTCGTGGTGACTGAATTCGTCAACTACATCTCCTTCGGGATCACACAGTTCATTCAGGGCATCTCGGACTGGTTCACCACCCCGGTTCACTTCACCGGCTTGTACGGCGACCCGGAAGCGAACAAGCAGTACCACCAGACGCAGAAGGCCGAGAACTGCGTTTTGCAGTCCATGGCGATGGTCATCAACCAGCTCAAAGAGACCCCGGTTCCCGATCCCAATGAAGAGGCCATCGCCCAGCTGGCAACAGAAACTCAGAGCGTTGCCGACCCGGACGAGAAGATGTACAAGGGCCTATACGAACTGGACGCGAACGGCCAATACGTCTTAGACGAGAACGGCGAACGGAAAACTACCGAAGACCGTGTGGACATCAAAGATGGTCTCAAACTCCTTGATATGTACGGTGTTTCGGCCGACCTCACGAAATACGACAAGTCGGAGGGCAACCTCGCGCTGCGAGCCTTGGCGTTCGCGCTGCGGGATGGAAAGGCCGTGTCGGTCGGCGTTCAAGGTTCAACCATCTGGAACTCCGTCGCAAACCAACCGCTACCCACCATCGCCTCCGCAGACCATCAGATTGTCGTCACCGGCGTCGACTTCGACGAAAGAGTCGTCTACCTCAACGACACCGG
The DNA here is from genome assembly GCF_052114565.1 of Mycobacterium sp. 2YAF39. Lineage (NCBI taxonomy): Bacteria > Bacillati > Actinomycetota > Actinomycetes > Mycobacteriales > Mycobacteriaceae > Mycobacterium > Mycobacterium sp. 2YAF39. The sequence continues at coordinate 166,911 of NZ_JBFREZ010000010.1, read as the reverse complement.
CCTCGCGGCAGGCACGAAGGTCGACCTGAACACCTTCATGAGGGCGTGGCAGTCCGACAACTACGAAACAGTCATTGCGACGCTCAAGGTGCCGAACACGTCGGCGTCGGGAGTGACATCGACCAACTTTTCTGGTTCGACCGTCCTCGTCGGCGTCGGGTAGGGACAGCTGATCGCCGGTTCCTCCCGCACCTTGGCTGACGGGAGGAACCGATGGTTCGGCCGCCATTATTGTTGCACCACAAAGCTATTCACTCTCAACTCTCGTCCGCGCCGCGCCGGCCGGCCGGCCACACAGGAGGATCACATGAACGAAGATCGGATCACCGTTTACCGGCGGAGCGCCCTCGCCTTGTCGTCGGTCGTAGTCACAGCGACTGTGTGGCTGGGTGTCGCCGCGCCCGCCCTGGCCGACCCCTACGACGACGGTGGCTCGTCAGAGTCGGGCGACTCCGGGTCCTCCGACCAGCCGGCCGATGAGCCCAGTGCTCCGGATCCTGGCGAGCCGGCAGGCGGCGCAGACGAACCCGGCCCCGGCGCGGACGAACCCGCTCCTGGTGGCGAGGCTCCCGGTGGCGAGGCTCCCGGTGGCGAGGCTCCCGGTGGCGAGGCTCCCGGTGGCGGCGGGGCCGACGAGCCGGGCTCCACCGGAGGGCCGGACGAACCGGCGGGCGAGGGCAACCCGGGTGACCCCGACTCGAACGTCACCGACCCGGCCGTCGACGCCGACTCCCCCGAACCCAATGTCGCCGAGGCGCCTCAGGAGGCTTTCGACCAGGCGCAGAGCGCCGAAGTGCTGGACGTCGAATCGACGACCGCGTCGGAGAGCGAAGTCAGCGAGGTCACCGAGACGCTCGAGTCGTTCGAAAGCAGCACGAGCACCACCACGTCGTCGAGCTGGAGCAGTGGTGTGACGCAGTGGAATTCGTCGTGGACCGGTTACGACGACTGGTATCGGCCGGTCTTCACGAATCCGTACAGCACGCCGCTGGAAATGTATTACTGGTACGACGATGCCACCCGCATCTTCGAGGTCCCGCCGATGGGGCGGGGGGTGCTCACGGCTCCTGACGCCGGTGTCTACAACTTCACCGCGGTGAACAAGGATCCCTCCGGTAAGCCGGTGACGGTCTCCACCGGGAGCTTCTCCGGCGGCGGTTTCAAGCCGGCCCCCGGTCAGCCGCCGCCTGCAAAGCCCGCGCCCCTCACGACTTTGAAGAATGTACTCGTCCAGCTCAAGTACAACGACAAGTTGTCGAAGCCGTTCCGAGTCAAGACCCTGGCCGACCTCGGCGACGATCCGTCGGTTGGTGGACACCGCGTCCTGCTCGACGAAGAGACCCCCGTGTGGGGAACGTGGAGCAAGACCAGCGGCGGCGAGCGCGTGTTCGAGGTCACCAGTACCAATCAGCTGCCCGGGCTCACCAAACCGGCAGAAGGTCCGGTGCCTGGCTATCAGATCCAGCTGACCAGTAGCGAGGAGACCGCGGCGCCGGCGAAGAAGTCGTGGGTCAAGCCGGTGGTCATCGTCGGCGCTGTCGCCGGCGTGGTGGTGATCGGTGGGATCGTGTTCCTGCTGGCAAGCAGGCGGCGGAAAACGACGCCGTAGTGGATCGGGCCGTCCGCTCAGTTACATGGGCTGAGCGGACGGGGCCCGGAACGGATTGGTCTTGAGTACCGGCATCGGGAACTGATGTGGAGTCTCCACTTGGTGGCGGCTCTCGTAGAACCCGATCGTGTAGAGCCCCGTGGATGACAACTGGAGCGGCAGCTGGTGGGCGAAGACGCGGAATTTGACAGGAGAGCCCGGGTTGTCAGGCCAATGCCACTGGCATACCAACTCGCCGACTGTTTCACCCTGCGGCGATTTGGCGACGATGAACCGTTCCGGGTCGTAGTCAGTGCCGCCCTGCGTGTAGACAGCCAAGACGAGCGAAATCATGATTCGCGCGGGAAAGCTGTCGACGTTGCAACTGGTCATCGGGAAGCCACGCACATCGACTCCACCGCCATCATTGTTGACGACATTCAATGATGGCGCGAACGCGCAAACTTCCACACTTCCCCCTCAACGGTCGCCATATCAAAGCGATATCCGAACCGTAGCCCAGCGAGACGTCGCTGCAGGGCCCGTTCGCCGACCTCGATCCAGCGCGAACCCGACAGGATCCCGAGGACGACAGATCGTGTGAGCTACCGGTGCTCCGAATGCGCGCCGCGATGACGCAGACGTCGTCTTGGCGAGGCGGCGCGCATCCAGCGACGACCTCGCCAAATGTCCGGCCTGGCGGTGCGCGAGTGGGCAAAATGTCCGATAGTCACCGCACGTCAATTCAGGTGGCGGCGCTGGCGGCGGCGCGCATGGGATTTCCGGCAGCCGCATGGGAGGCACTCATGCACGCCGAAACCCTCTTTCGACGCGGGCGTGTCCTGACGCCCCGGGGCCGAACCGCGACCTCGGTGGCGGTCGCCGGTGAGCGCATTGTCGCGGTGGGCCATGACGATCTCGACGACCTCGTCGGGCCGACGACCGACGTGATCGACCTCGGCGGCCGGCTCCTGCTACCCGGATTTCAAGACGCGCACGTCCATCCCATTTTCGCTGCCACCGAGATGATGCAGTGCGATCTCACCGGAACGAAGACGGCGAAGGACACCCTCGACGCCGTTCGTGTCTACGCCGAATCTCACCTCGACATTGACTGGATCCAGGGCGGCGGATGGTCGATGGAGGCGTTCACCGGCGGAATGCCGACCAAGGATCTGCTCGACGGTGTCGTCGGCGATCGGCCGGTGTACCTGGTCAACCGCGACCACCACGGGGCGTGGGTCAACAGTCGCGCGCTGGCGCTGGCGGGAATCGACCGCCACACGCCCGACCCTGCCGGTGGGCGCATCGATCACGACGCCGACGGCGAGCCGAACGGGTCGCTGCAGGAGAGCGCCATGGAGATGGTCGGGCGACTGACCCCGCCAGGCACGACTGCCGATCGGCTGGCCGCACTGCTGTACGCGCAGCAGTACTTGCACGCACTCGGAATCACTGCCTGGCAGGACGCCATAGTGGGCGACTATCTCGGCAGCGGTGATATCTCCGATGCCTACGCAACCGCCGCCCGGAACGGGCAGTTGACAGCCCGAGTCGTCGGGGCGCTGTGGTGGGACCGCGACCAGGGTGCGGAACAGATCGACGCCTTGGTGGCCCAACGGGAGGCGTTGAGCTGCGGGCGCTTTCGGGCGCATAGCGTCAAACTGATGCTCGACGGGGTAGTTGAGACGGCGACTGCCGCCTTGCTAGCGCCCTACTTCGGCACGTGTGGCTGTGTGACGTCCAACCGCGGCACCAGTTTCATCGACCCCACTGAATTGCCCAAGTATGTGACAGAACTGGACCGGCTTGGGTTTCAGTGCCACTTCCATGCCTTGGGTGACCACGCGGTGCGCAACGCGCTGGACGCGGTTGACGCCGCCCGTCAGGCCAACGGCCACAATGACACCCGACCGCAACTGGCGCATGTACAGATCGTGCATCCCAATGACATTCCTCGGTTCTCCGCGCTCGGCGCGATGGCGAACATCCAACCGCTGTGGGCGGCCCACGAGCCGCAGATGGACGATCTGACGATTCCGTTCCTGGGCGAGCAGCGCACCCGCTTGCAGTACCCATTCGGGTCGCTGTTGCGCAGCGGCGCCTCACTCTCTGCGGGCAGCGACTGGCCGGTGAGTAGCGCCAACCCGCTGGAGGGCATCCACGTCGCGGTCAACCGAGTCCTTCACGGCTCCGACGCGCCGGTCTTCCTTCCGGGCGAACGGTTGAGTCTGACCGAAGCGGTCACTGCGTACACGATGGGATCGGCAAGGGCCAACCACCTCGACGACACGGGTCGGGTGGAGGTCGGAGCGTTGGCAGATCTCGTTGTCCTGGAACGTGATCCGTTCGACCGCCCATCAGATCAGATTGCTGAAACTACTGTCGACATGACGTTCGTGGGAGGTGAGCAGGTCTACGCGCGATAAGTCGACGGCCCAGCGCGACATTCGCCAATGCTTCGCTGCGCTTGCGCCGCTTCCATTTGTGGCACAACTAAATCCGCCTTACATCGCCTACTTTTCTGCACCGCTGCCCGTTGCCGTCAGAGAGGCCGTTCAAGGTCGAAGACGGATCAATCCTGGACGAGTTGGTCGTTACGAATGTGGACGAAGTTTGCGTCGTGCCGCGGACTTGCGCCTACAGTGAAAAGCCGCCGCGTATCGATGCCCGGCCTAACTCTGTGTCTCTCGCCTGGGGTTTCGGGCGCGCCGCTCGGGAGGAGCGTGGTTGTGAGTGGTTGGATAGTGAGCAACGTCCCGTCGTGGCTGCTATTGCTCGGACTCAACCTCCTCATCGCAGGCGGAGCAGCGCTCGCGCTGACATTTGTTCGGCGGCGGTTCCCCGGGCTCAGGGGGGACGAACGCAGCGAGGTGACACAGTTCGCCTTCATGTTCGTCGGATTCGTGTACGCGTTCTTCACAGGTTTCATCGTTAACGCGTTGTGGGGTGTGACCAATACTGCGGACGACGCGATGCGAGCCGAGGGCACGACGGCGGTAGCGATGGCCAACGACCTCACCGTGTTCGACGCGGCCGACAGCGATCGAATCCGCCAGGCGCTGTTGGACTATGAACGCGCGGCGGTAACAGAGTGGCCGCTGGCCGCCGATGGCCGCTCGTACCCTGCGGCCGGCGAAGCGTTGCAGCACCTGCGAACCGCATACGGGGAAGTTCAGCCGCGTACCGACACCCAAAAGACGCTCCTCGCTACGTCTTTCGACTCCCTGAACACGATCAGTCAGGCACGCACAGACCGGATAATCCGAGCCAGCACCAACAGCGGCATGCCGGTGTCGATGTGGATAGTCTTCTTCTTGCTCACCGGGCTGGTCCTTGCCTGCGTCATCGTTTACGGTGTCGAGAAACCCGCCATTCATTACGCGTTGGTCGTGGTCGTGGGCGTGCTGCTAGCCACCGACCTGTTCCTCGTCTTGGAACTTGCCCACCCGTACATCGGCGACACCGCAACGTCTCCGGAGCCGCTCAACGCGGTTATCCAGGTCCTGTCGGCCGCCCCGGGGTAGTCGCCAACGCATACACGGGTCGCGGTGTTCGGCATCCTTCGTTGGTCGCTCGATATCAACGCCCGACGAGCGGTCTCGTCGAGGATGGCCTCGGCCACTGCGGCTCTAGCGCCACGGAGCGACCTGGACGGCGCGGACCGCCGGTTCTGCCGGTTCTGCCGGAATCTTGGCAAACCGGCTCTGTCAGTGTGATTGGATGCCCCCTATTATCGTTGGCCAGTCCCGCTACCTGGGGGTTTACGTGAACCGACCGAGGGTTCCGCTGGGCGCGTGGATCGGCGTGACCTACGTCCTCGGCTACGCGTTGTGGCTGGCGTTCGGCTGGGGTGGCCCCCGCGTGCTCATCGTGGTGAGCGATCTGGGCTCCCTCGTGGTCGAGGCCTTGGCCGTCGTCTGCGTCGTGCTGGCCATCGGGTCAACCTCAGGCCGGCAGCGCATGGCGTGGGTGGCAATGGCAGCTGGGTTGGCCAGCTGGTTCGTGGGCGACGCGATCTGGGCGATTTACGAGTTGGTCCTCGACGTCGAGGTGCCGTTCCCGTCACTGGCCGACCTGGGCTACCTGTTGTTCTACGTCTGCATGATCGTCGTCCTGGTGATGTTGCCGACCGGCAACGCCGGCGCCACGCTCGCCCGGTTGTTCCTCGACGGGCAGCTACTGGCGGTGTCGTTCTTCGCACTCGCGTGGGTCTCGGGCCTGGACGACGTCGTAGCGGCGGGTGGAGCCGATCTGTTCTCGTTCGGGCTGTCGTTGTTTTACCCGCTGGCCGACTTGGCGTTGTTCACCATGGCGGCGCTCATGCTGGCGCGGGCCGGGCCGGGCCAACGACTCACTATCAGTCTGCTGGCTACCGGCATCGCGGCAGTTGCGATCGCCGACAGCGTGTTTCTGTACCTGAGCGCCAATGGCGCTTACCTGAGCGGCAACTTCATCGACATCCTGTGGGCGACCGGGTTGATGTTGATGGCAGCGGCCGCGCTGGTGGCCGCGCGGGCGCCGTGGCGCGTCGTCGATCCGCGCGAAGCAACGCTCGTGGCGATGTGGGTGCCGTACGTGCCGCTGCTCATCGCGGTCATCCCCAGCCTGTGGTACCTGTTGGGCGGCAAGGACACCGGCCCGATACTTGCAGCGTTGCTGCTGTTGACGGCGACGGTGTTGGTGCGGCAGATGCTGTTCGTCATTGAAAATAGGCGGCTGCTGGCGAAGGTCACCGATCAGGCGCTGCGCGATCCGTTGACGTCGTTGGCCAACCGAGTGCTGTTCGGAGACCGGCTGGCTCACGCGGTGGCAATGCACGCCCGCGACGGTCGCGACGTGGCCGTGCTGTCGTTGGATCTGGACGACTTCAAACTGGTCAACGACAGCCTGGGCCATCCCGCGGGCGACGCAGTGCTGATCGAGGTCGCGGACCGACTACGGCGCAGCGTGCGTACCGGCGACACGGTCGCACGACTCGGCGGCGACGAGTTCGCCGTACTGCTGGAAGGCGGCACCGAACCGACCTTGGCTGCGGCCGAGCGGATCCTGGAGGCCTTCGACACGGAATTTGTGGTCGACGAACAGCCGATCGCCGTGCGGCCAAGCGCCGGACTCGCCGAGCTGAACCGGAACGTCACCGCAGGCTTTACGTCAGAGGAACTGCTCAAGCAGGCCGACGTGGCGATGTATTCGGCCAAGCGCTCTGGCACGGGTGGAGTCGCGACGTTCACCGCGGACATGAAGCTGGTCGACGCCGACGAGGTTGGAGAGACGTGCAGTTCCGGCGCTCAAGACGCGCGCGTGGGTGGCATGCGGCTGCTGAGTGAATTGCGCACCGCCATCGGCGACGGCGCGCTGTCGACCGAGTATCAGCCGAAGTATCACTTGGCCACCGGGCGGATCATCGGGGTGGAGGCTTTGGTGCGCTGGCCGCACCCACGGTTGGGCAAGCTGATGCCGGACCAGTTCCTCCCGATCGCCCGGCAGAACGGGTTGATGGGAGCGTTGACCGAGCAGGTGCTGAACCGAGCGGCCGACGACGCCGTCGTGTGGCACGCGCTCGGATTCGCAGTTCCGTTCGCCATCAACGTGTTTCCACCGTCGCTGAGCAAGCTCAGCCTGGCGTCGACGGTCGCCGGGGTGATGGCCGACCGGCATCTCCCGTTCGATCACGTGACCCTGGAGATCACCGAGGACCTGGTGCTTAGCAACCCGGAGCGAGCACGTGAGGTACTGATTCGGTTGCACGACTTCGGTATTAAAGTGGCCATCGATGACTTCGGAAGCGGCTATTCGGCTTTGGATTACCTGCGCCAGCTGCCCATCGACGAGCTCAAGTTGGACAAGCAACTGATCGCACCGATCTCGGAGGATCCGCGCGCGGCGATCATCGTCCGCAAAGTCGTGGAGTTGACACGGGAACTGGGCATGGTGTGCGTCGCCGAAGGAGTCGAAAACGCGGCGACCGAGGACTTGCTCATCAGCTACGGCTGCGACGCCGCGCAGGGCTTCCATTTCAGCCCGCCCGCGACGGCCGACCAACTGCCACGCATGATGTCGGAGCAGCACCCCCGGATAGCCGAGTGGGCGGCAACACTGGCTGCGCGCGCGCCCTCCGACGGGCATTAGGGATGGCCGTAACGGCGGCGTCACAGCCCCTCCGGGCGATGACGTCGCGAAGCGACGCAGGTTTTGGTGCCCCCACTGGGACTCGAACCCAGACTGGGCGGATTTTAAGTCCGCTGCCTCTGCCAATTGGGCTATGGGGGCCCGCCCGTCGCGCGCCGCGCCTGAGTTTACGACCGGCACCCACGACGCCGAGGTGAGGCGCGGACCGAGCGCCGATTCGAGATCGCCTGACCTAATGACGCGACGCCCGCTGCCCCATCGGGCAGCGGGCGCTCTCTCGTTAGTCGAGGGGGCCGCTAGTGGCCCAACAAAAGCGCGCCACGCGACGGCGCCAAGGTGAGTGCCGGCCGCGGGAAACGGTGCCGCGCGCAGGCGTCGTCGATCACTTCGGAGATCGCGCCCGTGACGCGCCGCAGGATCCAGCGCTCACAGCGCTGACCGACATCGAGATTGGCGAGGCTGATCTGAGTGACCAGCACGCCGTAGCGGCGCCGGATCCAGGACATCTCGCCGATCGCCCGGCTGAGCGTCAGTGCGCCGACAACGTCGCCCGGCTCCAAGCGACAGTGCACCCCAACGAGGTCGAGTTCTTTGTGCGCCAACACATCCGACGCGAGATCTCCGACGGCGTCGGCGGTCGCGTCAACGAGAACCTGCTGCCGTCGCTCGGTGTGCGCGGCAAGCCTGGAAACATGCTGACTCGAGCTCACCACGAACCGCGCCGCTTCGACATTGACGGCTCGACGGGTCGGCTCCCCCGCACCCTCACGCGAATGCACGACGATGCGCCCCGGATCAGTACCCGCCACCACGGCCTGGGCGAGCTCACCGTCGGTGGTGACGTCGACCGCCACCCGCTGGCGTTGTATCCAGTCCCGCACCGTGGTGAATCGAAGCAATGCGGCCGGGAAACTGACGCCGGCACCCTTGAAGCCGTCGCGGTACTGCGCGCAGCGGCGCAAAACGACAGCTTCGTCAGCCGGCGCAAGCCGTTGAGCTTTCGGCCGCGCGGCTTCGTCAGAGCGTGTCAGAAGGTCCATCGAGAGCGTCATCTCATCGAGGATCACCGGAGAACCTGTGCGGAGCCCGTGCCCTAGCGGTCTCTTGACTGGAAACGGTGCAACCTTTACGCAACGATCCGGACACGGTCGGCTATGTTCGCCTATGTGGAGCCACCCCACAGCTACATACGGGAGACATCCGCTTCGGTGGTGCACCACGCGGACTACCTCGTCAGTCGCGAGAACTATGCACTCTGCGGAGCAAAGGTCACCGATGCGACCACGCTGACCCAAGCAGGCAGTGCAGACGCAATCTGTCCGGATTGCGAAGGCAAACTGGTTCTTTACCACGTCGAATGGTGGCGTGAGAGAGCCATAGCAGCCACTGCGGAACTCGAGGCGCTGCGCGCCAAGTACCCCGAGACCGAGAAACCCGCCGAGGTACCGCCGGAGCTGGGCGGCAAGCCCGCTGAACCGGCCGAGCCGGAGCCGGAGCCGACGACCCTCCTCGACCATGCACGGCGAGAACTGGTGAAACTCTGCCGCGAATTCGACGGGGACGTCCCCTACTTCCGTCTCAAAAACACCATGCAGGCGTTCAGCGACCGGCTGGAATCCGATGAGCGTGTGCTTCTCGCACAGCAGATCGGCGGTGATGGCACGCTAATACGTTGGTCGACAACGGAAGTCGTAATCCTCGGTCGCCATGTCAGCAACAGCCCTGTCCAAGGGGACTCCGAAGCGACGTGGGACGCCTGGGTTCAGGATCCCTACCCGCCACCCAAGAAGCCCAAGCGGCGGTTCGGGCGCTCCTGATCGCGCGCGACCCTCTGCATCATTCGCCCCACCCGCGGGCTCAGAAACGCATCTTTCGCCCCATGACCAGGCCTTCTCTTCGGCCATACCTTTGCACTATGAAGGTCCAGACCCGCAATTTGGGCACCTGCAGCGGACGGCCGAAGCCATGAAGCCATCAGCACTTTCACGAACATCGTGATCTGCAGCGCCATCGGTGCCGTCGAGGGCCGCATCGCGAACCCGGGCGTGATGTTTGCTTCCAGCTCGCCGACCGGTACTTCGGCGCAGGCCGCCACTCCCGACACCGCCGTTGCGAGCGTCGGCCAGCTCAAGGCCGTCAGCTAGATGTCCACCGCCGGTGCGGTCCACCTGCCCGAGAACCTGATTCTGGGCGCGGTGCTCAGCTCGCTGTCGTTCTTCGGCACCGCGGTGATGAGCGCGATGGTGAAGGCAACCGAGGCGCTGACGTCGGCGGCGGTCATCCTGCTTTTCCAGAACCTCATCTGCTTTCTGCTCATACTCCCGTTCGCGCTGCGCGGAGGCTGGCCGTCACTGAAGACCGACAGGACAGGTCTGCATATCCTGCGGGCAGCAACCGGCACTGCCGCCTGGTACGCCCTATTCGTCGCCATCACGATGATGCCGTTGACGAATGCCACCCTGTTGACGTTCAGCGCTCCGCTATGGATGCCTCTGATCGCCTGGATGTTCTTCCGTGAACAAGCGCCCCGGGCGACGTGGGTCGGCGCCGTCGTCGGCTTCATCGGGGTAGTCCTGGTGTTGCAGCCGCACCACCAGGCGTTCAACATCGGCGCGCTCATCGCGTTGGCCGGCGCTCTGTGTCTCGCTGTCGCCTGCATCTCGGTTCGCCGACTGGGAGCCACCGAGCCCACATCGCGAATTCTGTTCTACTACTTCGGAATTTCGACCGTGTTGTGCACACCGTTCGCCATCGTCGATTGGCGGCCGTTCGGGCTCCGCGGATCCGCCTACATGGTCGGAATCGCAGTCGTGCTACTGATCAGCCAGGCGTTCATCGTCCTCGCCTATCGCTACGCGTCGGCCGTCAAGCTCGGGCCGTTCGTCTACACCGTCATCGTCTTCACAGCCTTGATCGACTGGTTCCTCTGGGATCACGCGCCCACGCTGCTCGTCGTCCTTGGCATCGTGATGGTGATCGGGGGCGGGATCATCGCAATCCGCAAGAAGTCCCAGGCGCCTGCCGTCGGCCGGAAGGAAACCGTCAAGGACCAACGCCCCGCCGTCAAGAAACCGTTAAGGCCGGCACTGACGCCCTGATCTGCGGCGATCCTATTACAGGACGCCGAAATCCGGCGGCCCGTAAACGACCCGGAGTGTCATGTCCGTCCTGGTGTACATCGCGTTGACGGTGGCGGTCTTCGCCGTCCTCGGCCTCGTTCAGAGGTGGGTCGAGGGACTGTGATCGTCAACGTCATCGGCCTCGTGCTCGCAGTCCTCATCGCGGTCTTCCTCTTCGCCGCCCTCCTCTTCCCCGAGAGGTTCTAGTGAGTACCACCACCGCGGGGATACTCTTCCTCGCCTCCCTCATCATCGGCCTCGCGGTCGTCCACGTGCCGTTGGGCGACTACATGTACCGGGTCTACTCGACCGAAAGGCACCTGCGCGGAGAGCGCATCGTCTACCGGCTGATCGGCGCCGACCCCAAGGCCGAACAGACCTGGGGTGCCTACGCCCGCAGTGTGCTCGCGTTCTCGGCGATCAGCGTGCTGTTCCTGTTCGTCCTCCAACTGGTACAGGGCAAGCTGCCGTTGCACCTCAACGATCCCGGCACCCCGATGACCCCGGCGCTGGCCTGGAACACGGCCGTCAGCTTCGTGACCAACACCAACTGGCAGGCCTATTCGGGTGAGTCGACGCAAGGCCACCTGGTGCAGATGGCCGGCCTGGCGGTGCAGAACTTCGTCTCCGCGGCGGTCGGCATGGCCGTGGCGATGGCGTTTGTTCGGGGACTGGCGCGGCGCAACACCAGCGAACTCGGCAACTTCTGGGTCGACCTCGTTCGCGGCGCCATTCGAATCCTGTTGCCGCTCTCGGTGATCGGTGCGCTGATCCTTATCATCGGCGGCACCATCCAGAACTGGGACGTGCACACCCTGGTCGCCAACACGCTGACGGGCGGACAACAGACAATCACCGGTGGCCCGGTCGCCAGCCAGGAAGCCATCAAGCTGCTGGGCACCAATGGCGGCGGATTCTTCAACGCCAACTCCGCGCATCCCTTCGAGAATCCGACCGCGTGGACCAACTGGGTCGAGATCTTCCTGCTGTCCTGTATCGCGTTCTCGCTGCCGCGCACCTTTGGCCGCGCGGTCGGCAGCGGCACGAAGGGCCGCAATCAAGGACTAGCGATCGTCGCGGTGATGTCCGTGATCGCGGCGATCAGCATGACGCTGATGATGACCTTCCAGGTGCAGGCACACGGAACCGTCCCGACCGCCGTCGGTTCGGCGATGGAAGGCGTCGAACAGCGTTTCGGCGTACCGGATTCCGCGGTGTTCGCCGACCTGACGACGCTGACGTCGACCGGCGCGGTCGACTCGTTCCACGACTCCTACACCAGCCTCGGCGGCATGATGGCGCTGTTCAACATGCAGCTCGGCGAGGTCGCACCTGGCGGCGTCGGTTCGGGCCTCTACGGCATGCTGGTGCTGGCGATCATCACCGTATTCGTCGCGGGGCTGATGGTCGGCCGTACGCCGGAGTACCTCGGCAAGAAGATCACCCCGCGTGAGATCAAGCTCGCGGCAACCTATTTCCTCATCACACCGCTGATCGTGCTCACAGGCAGCGCAGTCGCTATGGCCATGCCGGGCCAAAGGGCGAGCATGCTGAACACCGGGCCGCACGGGCTGTCAGAAGTGCTGTACGCGTTCACGTCCGCCGGCAACAACAATGGCTCGGCGTTCGCGGGTATCTCTGTCAACACCGATTGGTACAACACCGCACTCGGTTTGGCCATGGTGTTCGGCCGCTTCCTGCCGATCATCTTCGTGCTGGCACTCGCCGGTTCATTGGCAAAACAGGGCAAGACGCCCGACTCCGTCGGCACGCTGCCGACGCACCGGCCGCAGTTCGTCGGCATGGTCGCCGGTGTGACGTTGATCCTGGTCGCATTGACCTTCCTTCCCATGCTCGCGCTGGGACCTCTCGCTGAAGGAATCCACTGAAATGCCTGCACCCACCATCGACCCTGCTGCACCTACACAGCCCAAGCAGGACGCGCCGAGTCGTGTTCAGGGCGGTCTGCTCGACCCGAAGATGCTGTGGAAGTCGATGCCCGATGCGCTGCGCAAGCTCGACCCGCGCACGCTGTGGCGCAACCCGGTCATGTTCATCGTCGAGATCGGCGCCGTGTGGAGCACGATTCTCGCGATCACCGAACCGTCGTGGTTCGCATGGCTGATCGTGGTCTGGCTGTGGCTCACGGTCATCTTCGCGAACCTGGCGGAGGCTGTCGCTGAGGGCCGCGGCAAGGCGCAGGCGGAGTCGTTGCGCAAGACCAAGACGGCCACCATGGCGCGCCGTCTCGTTGGCTGGGCGCCAGGAACGCCGGGACGTGAAGAACAGGTCGCCGCGCCGCTGCTGCAACAGGGCGACATCGTGGTGGTCGAGGCCGGCCAGCCCATCCCGGGTGACGGCGATGTCGTGGAAGGCATTGCCTCGGTGGATGAGTCGGCGATCACCGGAGAATCGGCACCGGTGATCCGGGAGTCCGGCGGCGACCGCTCGGCAGTCACCGGCGGCACCACCGTGCTCTCCGACCGCATCGTCGTCAAGATCACCCAGAAGCCTGGTGAGAGCTTCATCGACCGGATGATTGCTCTCGTCGAGGGCGCCAACCGCCAGAAGACGCCCAACGAGATCGCGCTGAACATCCTGCTGGCGTCGCTGACGATCATCTTCGTCTTCGCCGTCGCGACCCTGCAGCCGTTGGCGATCTACTCCAAGATCAACAACCCCGGTGTTGCGGATTCGTTGGCACTCAACGGGAACGGCGTCAGCGGCATCGTGATGGTGGCACTGCTGGTCTGCCTCATCCCGACCACGATCGGCGCGTTGTTGTCGGCCATCGGCATCGCCGGCATGGATCGCTTGGTGCAGCGCAATGTGCTGGCCATGTCGGGGCGCGCGGTGGAAGCGGCCGGCGATGTCAACACCCTCCTGCTCGACAAGACCGGCACCATCACGCTGGGCAACCGCCAGGCCGCGGCCTTCGTGCCCGTCGACGGGATTACCGCCGACGCGCTCGCCGACGCCGCGCAACTGTCCAGCCTCGCCGACGAAACGCCGGAAGGGCGGTCGATCGTCGTGTTCGCGAAGCGGGAATACGGTCTGCGCGCACGAACACAAGGCGAACTGGCGCACGCGACATGGATCGAATTCAGTGCGACGACAAGGATGTCCGGTGTCGATCTGAATGGCCACATGCTGCGCAAGGGCGCGGCGAGCACGGTCGCCGAATGGGTGCGCTCGCAGGGCGGCGCGGTGCCGACGCAACTCGGTGACATCGTCGACGGCATATCCGCCGCCGGTGGCACCCCACTGGTCGTCGGCCAGGTAGTCGACGGCTCCGATTCAAAGGAAGCCGAGGTCCTCGGCGTCATCCACCTCAAGGACGTCGTCAAACAAGGTATGCGGGGACGCTTCGACGAGATGCGCCGCATGGGCATCCGCACGGTGATGATCACCGGCGACAACCCATTGACTGCCAAGGCCATTGCCGACGAGGCCGGTGTCGACGACTTCCTCGCCGAGGCCACGCCGGAAGACAAGATGGCGTTGATCAAGAAGGAGCAGGCGGGCGGCAAGCTCGTCGCGATGACCGGCGACGGCACCAACGATGCGCCCGCGCTCGCGCAGGCAGACGTCGGCGTCGCGATGAACAGCGGCACCTCAGCGGCCAAAGAGGCAGGCAACATGGTCGACCTCGATTCCGACCCGACCAAACTCATCGAGATCGTCGAGATCGGCAAGCAGCTGCTCATCACGAGAGGTGCGTTGACGACCTTCTCGATCGCCAATGACATCGCGAAGTACTTCGCGATCATCCCGGCGCTGTTCGTGGCGCTGTTCCCTGGCTTGGATCTGCTGAACATCATGCGGCTGCACAGCCCGCAGTCGGCGATCCTGTCGGCGGTGATCTTCAACGCGTTGGTCATCATCGCGCTGATCCCGCTGTCGCTGCGGGGAGTTCGGTATACGCCGGCCAGCGCGTCGAAGTTGTTGAGCCGCAACCTCTACATCTACGGCCTCGGAGGAATCATCGCGCCGTTCATCGGTATCAAGCTGATCGATCTGATCATCCAACTCTTTCCCGGAATGTGAAAATGAAACTCTCTAGTCTCGTTCGTCAACACTGGGCGGCGCTGCGTGCGCTGCTCGTCCTCACCGTCATCCTCGGCATCGCCTACCCGGTGTTCATCTGGTTGGTGGCACAGATACCAGGCCTCAGCGGCAAGGCCGACGGTTCGCTCATCGAGGTGAACGGAAAACTGATGGGCAGCAGCCTGATCGGTCAGTCGTTCACCAACGCCGACGGCAACCCTCTCCCGGAGTATTTCCAGAGCCGACCGTCGGCCGCCGGCGAGGGCTACGACACGCTGGCCACCAGCGCGAGCAATCTGGGGCCGGAGAGCATCGTCGACACACCCGATAAGCAGAGCCTGCTGACCTTGGTCTGCGAGCGCAGCGCGGCCGTCGGTAAAGCCGACGGTGTCGACGGCTCGCGGCCGTTCTGCACGGGCGGCGGTGTCGGCGCGGTGCTGTCGGTCATCGGCCCGCGCGATGCTCGCGGCAACGTCGTCCACCCGACGCGGGTAGTCAGCGTCAACGAGCCGTGTGACACCACCCAGACCCCGTTCCTCGATACCTACGAAGGTGTCCGCGTGGAATGCGCCAAGTCCGGCGAGGACTACGGCATCGGTCAGATCGTGCCGATCCGCGGCAGCGCCCCCGCCGATCCGGCGGTGCCCGCCGACGCGGTGACGGCCAGCGGAAGCGGCCTCGACCCGCACATCTCGATCGCCTACGCAGACATTCAGGTGACGCGGGTCGCGGCCTCGCGCGGCGTGTCCCCCGAACAGGTCCGTGAGGTGGTGGCCACGCACACAGACGGCCGGTTCCTCGGGTTCTTCGGCGAACCCACGGTCAATGTGCTCGAGCTCAATCTGGACCTCGACCAGAAGTATCCGGCAAAAAGCTGATGTGACCAGTGGATGATGGGCTTGTGACCGATCGGCCCGGCGCCCCGAGGAAGCGCGGTGAGCTGCGCATCTACCTGGGCGCCGCACCCGGTGTCGGCAAGACCTACGCGATGCTCGGCGAGGCGCACCGCCGGCTGGAGCGAGGCACCGACGTGGTCGCCGCGGTGGTGGAGACACACGGCCGCAAGAAGACCGCCGACCTGATCGAGGGCATCGAGACGGTGCCACCGAAACTCATCGAATACCGCGGCAAGCAGTTCGCCGAACTCGACGTCGAGGCAGTCTTGCAACGCGCACCTCAAGTCGTCCTCGTCGACGAATTGGCGCACACCAACACCCCGGGCAGTAAGAACCCCAAACGGTGGCAGGACATCGGCGAACTGCTCGAGGCCGGGATCATGGTGATCTCCACCGTCAACGTCCAGCACCTCGAGAGCCTCAACGACGTCGTCACCCAGATCACCGGCATCGAGCAGCAGGAGAAGGTGCCCGATGAAATCGTGCGCGCCGCCGACCAGATCGAGCTCGTCGACATCACACCGGAAGCCCTGCGACGCAGACTCGCTCACGGCAACGTCTACGCGCCGGAGCGGATCGACGCGGCGCTGTCGAACTACTTCCGCAGGGGCAATCTGACGGCGCTGCGCGAACTCGCCTTGCTATGGCTGGCCGACCAGGTCGACGCGGCGCTGGAGAAGTATCGAGAAGACCATCAGATCACCGCTACCTGGGAGGCCCGCGAGCGCGTCGTCGTCGCGGTCACCGGAGGCCCCGAGTCGGAAACCCTGGTGCGCAGGGCATCTCGCATCGCATCGAAGTCAAGCGCCGAACTGATGGTCGTGCACGTCGTTCGTGGCGACGGCTTGTCGGGAGTCTCGGCGCCACAGATGGGAAGGGTGCGGGAACTGGCGGTGAGTCTGGGCGCCACCCTGCACACCGTCGTCGGCGACGACGTGCCAAGCGCACTACTGGATTTCGCCCGGGACGAGAACGCCACCCAGCTGGTCATCGGAACCTCGCGACGGTCCCGCTGGGCCAGGATCTTCGACGAAGGCATCGGCGCGACCGTGGTCCAGCAGTCGGACTCAATCGACGTCCATATGGTGACTCATCCCGAAGCCCGCCGGGGGTCGGCGTGGACACGAATGTCACCTCATCAACAACATCTCACCTCCTGGCTGGCCGCGGTCGTCGTCCCTTCCGCTGTCTGCGCGGTCCTCGTTCTCGTGCTGGACCCGCTGCTCGGGGTCGGCGGCGAGAGTGCCCTGTTCTTCGTCGGCGTACTGGTGGTTGCGTTGCTCGGGGGCGTCGCCCCGGCCGCGCTGTCGGCTGTGCTGTCGGGTCTGCTGCTCAACTACTTTCTGATTGAACCCCGGCACACGCTGACGATCTCCAATCCCGACAACGCGATCACCAGTGTGGTGCTGCTTGCCGTCGCGGTCGCGGTGGCGGGACTGGTCGACAGTGCGGCCAAACGCACTCGCGAGGCCAGACGCGCATCGCAGGAGGCTGAACTACTCGCACTCTTCGCGGGCTCGGTGCTCCGAGGGGCAGATCTCGACACGCTGCTGGAACGCGTGCGGGAGACGTATTCCCAACGCGCCGTGAGCATGTTGCGGATTACCGGAGGGAACTCGGAGGGCCAGATCGTTGCCTGCGTCGGCGACAACCCATGCGTGGACGTCGACACCGCGGACACCGCGATCGAGGTCATCCCCGAGAACTACGGCCAGGAATTCTGGATGCTGATGGCGGGGCGCAAGCTGCCCGCCCGTGACCGCAAGGTCCTCACCGCCGTCGCGAACCAAGCTGCGGGACTGGTCAAACAACGAGAGCTCGCCGAGGAAGCCGGTAAGGCCGAAGCGATCTCGCAGGCCGACGAACTGCGGCGCTCGCTGTTGTCAGCCGTCAGCCACGACCTGCGCACTCCCCTGGCGGCCGCCAAGGCCGCGGTATCGAGCCTGCGCAGCGACGACGTCGACTTCTCGGCCGAGGACACCTCCGAGCTGTTGGCGACCATCGAAGAGTCGATCGACCAATTGACCGCGCTCGTCGGGAATCTGCTGGACTCGTCGCGGTTGGCGGCCGGGGTGCTGAAGCCGGAGTTGCGCACGGTGTATCTGGAGGAAACGGTGCAACGGGCACTTCTCGGGATCAGCAAGGGAACCACCGGTTTTCGGCGGCACGGTCTGGACCGCGTGAAGGTCGACGTGAGCGATACCGTGGCGATGGCGGACCCCGGCCTGCTGGAACGGGTGTTGGCCAATCTCATCGACAATGCACTGCGGTATGCCGCGGACAGCCCGATTCGGGTGACTGCCGGCCGAGTCGGCGACCGGGTGTTGATCGCCGTCGTCGACGAGGGTCCCGGTATTCCGCGCGGAACCGAATCACAGCTATTCGCACCGTTTCAACGACTCGGCGATCAGGACAACAGCATCGGTGTTGGACTTGGACTTTCGGTTGCACGCGGGTTCATCGAGGCGATGGGCGGCACGATCTCGGCGACCGACACCCCCGGCGGCGGGCTGACGGTCGAGATCGACTTGGCGGCGGCATCGTGACGACGAAGACCAGGGTGCTCGTCATCGACGACGAACCGCAGATCCTGCGGGCGCTGCGGATCAACCTGTCCGTGCGCGGATACGAAGTGTTCACGGCGGCCACCGGTGGTGAGGCACTCAGGACCGCCGCCGACCACCGTCCCGACGTCGTCGTGCTGGATCTGGGGCTGCCCGACATGTCCGGTATCGACGTGCTCGGCGGGTTGCGTGGCTGGCTGACCGCACCCGTGATCGTGCTTTCCGCGCGCACCGACTCCTCGGACAAAGTCGAAGCGCTCGACGCCGGCGCCGACGACTACGTCACCAAACCGTTTGGCATGGACGAGTTTCTGGCCCGGCTGCGGGCCGCGGTGCGTCGCGCCGCAGCAGCATCGGAAACCGACGAACCCGTCATCGAAACGTCGAGTTTCACCGTCGACCTGGCCGCCAAAACGGTGACCAAGAACGGCGCCGAGGTGCATCTAACCCCCACCGAGTGGGGCATGCTCGAAATGCTGGTGCGCAACCGGGGCAAGCTCGTCGGTCGCGAGGAACTCCTCAAGGAAGTGTGGGGTCCCGCCTACGCCAAGGAAACCCATTATCTACGGGTGTATCTGGCGCAGCTGCGGCGCAAACTGGAGGACGATCCGTCCCACCCGGTGCATCTGCTCACCGAGGCGGGGATGGGCTACCGCTTCCAGCAATAGCTTTCACCGAAGCCGTGGCCTCATGCGCTCGGTTTCGATGTCTACGCTCTGCGAAAGATCGTCGATGAGGGCCCGGGCATGCCTGATCAGCCCGTCGACATCGATGCCATGACGCGCGGGGCGGCCCTCCTCTAGGTGTTCTGCGGCTCTGGCCAAGACGCCCGCCGCCCCGGCGGTGTTCCCGCGCTGGACATGCGTGATGCCGACTGCGAGCTGAGCCAGCCCCTGCCACATCCCGCGCTCGTCATCGGGTGCGCTCTTCCACGCCGCCTCGAGCACCTCATGGGCATGAAACGCCAGCCCACGGTCGAGTAAGTCCTGCGCATACTTCAGCGATTCGGCCGGAGACAGATCCAGATCGTCGGGGATACGCGCGACGCCCTCGCTGCCGTGCGGTAGCGGGCGTCCCAGCGCGTCACGCGGTCGACTGTTGCGCGCGTTGCCGAACTCGTCGCGATCGCGGTCAACCACAAGGGCTCAGTCTAGTTGCGTGCGACGCTCCGCAAGGGCCGCCAACCGCCACGTGCATTCGCGGTTGCGGGGAAACGCCGCCGCCAGCGCCAGGCGACGTGGAATCAGGTTGAGCGGGCCACCCACCGGCACCTCGGCCATCTCGATGCGGCACCCATCGGCAGTGTCGTGCAGCCGCAACGTGATCCGCGCCTGGCCGAACGGCCGGGTTCGGGCCAGCAGAACGAGTTCCTCCTGCGGCGTGCAGGATTCGACGACGGTCTCGTCATTGATGGCAATCGGCCATATCCCGATGGTGTGGTGGATCTTGCTGCCGACCGCGGGCCAGTCAGGCTCGACGGCACGCATACGGCTGTTGCCGACGACCCATTGCGAGTAGGTCCAGCCGTCGGCGACCACGTCCCACACCTGCTGGCGGGTCGCAGTGGTGTCGCGCTTGACCGTCAGTGAGCTTTCGATTGCGGCGGGTCCTTGAGCCATGCTGGCGGGCTACCCGCAGTCGACGCCACCAAACCCCGAGTGGGCAGCACTGCACCAAGAGGTCGCCCCTCTGGTCATCCACGTGACAATCGTCGAGCCTGGATACTTCCGCACCGATTTCCTCGACGCGTCGAGCCTGGAGACGGAGGCGAACATCATCGACGACCACGCTGAAACCTCAGGCGCCACACGCGACGCACGCAGGAGATGTGAACCACGCTCGGCCGGGCGACCCGGTGAAGGCCGCCGCGGCGATCGTCGATCTGGCGTCATCGCCGGAGCCCCGCTTCGCATCCAACTTGGACGCGATGCGTTCGCCGGCGTCGCGCAAAAACTCGAGTCCGTCGCACAAGAGCAACAGGCCTGGCGGGACGTGGCGGTCTCGACTGACCACGACGACGTCGCGGCAGCCGCTCAGGACTGAACGGTTTCCTCCGCCAGCACGATCAGCTTCTTCCGGACCAGGTCCGGCCTCTCGTCGACCACGAAGTGCGTGGCGTCGACCGTCTCCAGCGTGTAGTCGTCAGCGTTGGCGGTCTCGGGCGACACCATGGACAACGACACGGCTGCGTCACCCTCACCGAAGAGCACACGGATCGGCAGGGTGGCGCGCCGCGTCTCGGGATTTCTTGCGGCCGAGGGTAGTTCGCGGGTCAGGAAGGTTCGATACGTGTCGCGGCCCGCGCGGGCACTCACCGGGTTGCGGAAGCTGTCGCCAAACACCCGCCGCACCTCGGGATCCATGTCGGACCCGATGCGAAGAATAACTTTCTCCACGAAACTGGTGCGAGTCATCAACGAGACTCCGACGGTCGCGAGTGGGATCTGGTAGTACAGCTTCCACAGATGCGGCAGCACTTTGGCCGGTTTCTGCCACGGGTGCGCCATGTTCATCGCGAGATAGCCGTCGAACCGCTCGGGTGCCCGCAGGATCAGCCGGTACCCGATGTAGGCGCCCCAGTCGTGGCCGACGAGGAGGACTCGGTCGAGCCCCATCGCGTCGATTAAGGCAAGAACGTCTGTGGCGACGTCCTCCTTGGCCCAGCGGTGCAGCGGCGGTCCGGACCAGCCGTAGCCGGGCAGGTCGGGTGCGATGATGCGCAGCCCGGGCGGGGGGTCGGCCAGCAGGTCGCGCCACTCCCAGTGGTGCTGCGGCCACCCGTGCAGCGCGATGACGGGGCGGCCGTCGGTTGGCCCGGCTTCGGTGACGTGGAAGCGCACCCCGTTGGCTTCGACGAAC
Organism: Mycobacterium sp. 2YAF39; assembly: GCF_052114565.1. Lineage (NCBI taxonomy): Bacteria > Bacillati > Actinomycetota > Actinomycetes > Mycobacteriales > Mycobacteriaceae > Mycobacterium > Mycobacterium sp. 2YAF39. The sequence continues at coordinate 145,706 of NZ_JBFREZ010000010.1, read as the reverse complement.
GACCGGCGGACACCTTCGATCGGGGGCGGTTCAGCAGTCATAAATCGGACTATTCCAGACCGCGACCGCGCTACGGTGCGGGGTATGGGCGGCTATCGCGAACTCTTCGACGCCAGCATCTCCGATCCGACGGCGTTCTGGGCGGACGCCGCCAAGGCCGTTACGTGGATCCGCGAGCCACAACAGGTGCTCGACGACTCCAATCCGCCGTTCTACCGGTGGTTTCCCGACGGCGAGATGAATACATGCGCCAACGCGCTGGACCGTCACGTCGCCGGCGGGCAGGAGCGATGGGCCCACGCCCGAAGGGCAGGGGACGACTCGGGGTTCAGCTGGGGCGGGCGAGCCGATCAGCCCGCACTGATCTACGACTCTCCCGTGACCGGCTCGGCACGCACCTACACCTATCGCGAGCTGCTCGACGAGACGGCGCGCTTTGCGGGCGTGCTCCGGAGCCTGGGAGTCGACAAGGGCGATCGGGTGGTGATCTACATGCCGATGGTGCCCGAGGCGGTGATCGCGATGCTGGCCTGCGCGCGACTTGGCGCCATCCACTCGGTGGTGTTCGGCGGGTTCGCCGCACACGAACTCGCGGCCCGGATCGACGACGCCCGCCCGGCCGTCGTCGTGACCGCGTCGTGTGGAGTCGAGCCGACCCGGACCGTCAACTACAAACCGATGCTCGACGCCGCGCTGGACATCGCCGAACACGGCACGCCCGCATGCGTGATCCTGCAACGCGAACAGCAACCGTGCCAGCTGGTCGAGGGCCGCGACCTGGACTGGCACGAACTCATGAAGGACGCCGCGCCCGTCGACCCGGTGCCGGTGGCAGCCACCGACCCGCTGTATGTGCTCTACACCTCCGGCACCACCGGCAAGCCCAAGGGAATCCTGCGCGACAACGGCGGACACGCGGTCGCGCTGCTGTGGAGCATGCGCCACATCTACGACACCGAACCCGGCGACATCTATTGGGCCGCTTCAGATGTCGGCTGGGTGGTGGGCCACTCCTACATAGTGTACGGGCCGCTGCTGCTCGGTGCGACGACCGTGCTCTACGAGGGCAAGCCCGTCGGCACCCCCGATGCGGGCGCGTTCTGGCGGGTGGCCGCCGAGCACGGGGTCAAGGCGATGTTCACCGCGCCGACGGCGATCCGGGCGATCAAGAAGGAAGACCCCGAGGGTGAGCACCTGGCCAAGTACGACCTGTCGGCGCTGAAGTACCTGTTCCAGGCCGGCGAACGCCTCGACCCGGCCACCTACCACTGGGCATCGGAGCGGCTCGGCATTCCGGTCGTCGATCACTGGTGGCAGACCGAGACGGGCTGGTCGATCGCGGCCAATCCGATGGGTGTCGAAGCGCACGGCATCAGGCCGGGCTCGGCGACCGCGGTGATGCCCGGATACGACCTGCGGATCCTGCGCCCCGACGGATCGGAATGCGATGCGGGAGAAGAGGGTGCGATCTGCGTGCGGTTGCCACTGCCGCCCGGCACCCTGCCGACGCTGTGGGGCGACGACGACCGGTACATCGCCTCATATCTGTCGGCCTTTGCCGGCTACTACCTCACCGGCGACGGCGGCTACGTCGACGAGGATGGCTACCTGTTCGTGATGGGGCGCACCGACGATGTCATCAACGTTGCCGGACACCGGTTGTCGACGGGTTCGATCGAGGCGGTGCTGGCCACCCACCCCGCGGTCGCGGAGTGCGCGGTGATCGGTGTCGCCGACGAGATCAAGGGGCAGGTGCCGCGAGGGCTCGTCGTCCTCAAGGCGGGCGCCTCGGCAGACGGGCTGACCGAGGAGCTCGTCGCCGCGGTACGCGAGAACATTGGCGCTGTCGCGTGTTTCAAGGTCGTCGATGTCGTCTCGGCATTGCCCAAGACCCGCTCCGGCAAGATTCTGCGTAAGACCATGCGTGGTATCGCCGACGGCCACGACGAGCCGGTGCCGTCGACCATCGAGGATCCGGTGGTGCTCGACGCGCTCAAACCCATTCTGCAGGACTAAGGGTCAGCGTCTTCCGGCCAGCTGACGCTTGAAACCCTCGTCAAAACGGCGATACGTGCTGCGCAGATCGTGGCCCGGCCAGTCCTCGATATCCAGCTCGACAGGTAGAAGCGGGTCGAGTTGGAGATGCCGGACGACGGTGATGGACAGCGCGAACAGGTAGATGAAGTCTTCGGCGTCGACGGCTTCGACATCCAACTCGTCACGCATCGCGACAGCAAGTCGCCGCGCGTCGGCCGCCCAATCTTCGAGGCTGAAAAGGGATTTCACGATCTGGGCGGGAACGTCGGTGGCAGCGCCGTGGAAGTGCACGCACTGACGGTCCAGCACGGCGCGTAGCGTCGGCAGGCGCGACGGGTCCAGGTTGTCCGGGCGAATCCACACACCCTCGCGCAATTCGGCCAGGTGCAATGCCGTCGCGGCCTTGCGCAGCGCGAGCCTATCGGCCGCCGAGCGGCGGTCAAGCGAAACGACCGCCAATTCCCATGTGCCGTCCCACGGTAACGCGGTGTCGTCGAACCGGGCGGCCTCGTCGACGCGCTGCCGTCGTTCGAGCAACGGGCCTGCGAGCGTATAGATGCCGTCATCGCCGGCGAGTTCGCCGTTGGACACCATGCGCCACAGGCAGGTGCGGACCGCGCCGTCGCTGATACCGAACAGTGAACCTATCCCGACGAGCTCCCCCACCGTGAGATGCGGCTCGTCAGCGCCAAGCAACGCCGTCGCGAGGACGGATCGTGCGCTCAGCGTCCGATCGCCGATCAGGTCGGCGACGCGGGCGCGAGACGCCGTCGGCACCTACGACCCCAGCCAGGGCTCACGCCAACCCGGTTGTCCGGCACAGAGTTTCGCCGCGTCCTCCGGCCCCCACGATCCAACCTCGTACGGCTGTACCGGCGGCGGATTGTCGATCAGCGGTTGCACGATGCGCCAGGTCTCCTCGACTCCGTCCTCGCGCGCGAACTGCGTGGAGTCACCACGCATCGCATCGGACAGCAGCCGCTCGTAGGGCTCGGGCGCCTCACCGAGTTCCGAGGCGAAGATCAGCGACAGATCCACGCACCGGGTGCGGTTCGCGCCGGGCTCCTTGACCTGAATGATCAGATCGGTGCCCGGCTTGGGATCGATGCGCAGGACGAGTTCGTCGGGATCGTGGGTCTGTTCGGTGATCGGCAACCTTGGCGGACGCTTGAAGATGACGCGGATTTCGGTGGCCCGCACCGGAAGTGCCTTACCGGCCCGCAGAAAGAACGGGACGCCCGCCCACCGCCAGTTGTCGATCTCCAGCCGCAGCGCGGCGAACGTTTCGGTCTGCGAGTCGGGCTTCACCCCTTTGATGGAGCGATAACCGTCGTATTGGCCACGGACATAGTGTTCGGGTTGGATCGAGGGAATCGCCTTGAACACCTCCGCGCGTTTATCGCGCAGCCCGTCGGCGTCAGCCGTGCTGGGCGGCTCGGCGGCGAACAGCCCGATCAGTTGCAGCAGGTGGTTCTGCACCACGTCCCGCAGCGCGCCGACCGGGTCGTAGAAGCTTCCGCGGTCGTCGACCCCGAAGTTCTCGGCCATGGTGATCTGCACGCATTGGATCCGGTCGCGATTCCACAGCGGCTCGAATATCGAATTGGCGAACCGCAGGAACATGATGTCCATCGCCGGTTCCTTGCCGAGGAAGTGGTCGATGCGGAAGATCTGCCACTCCTCGAGCACGGCGCGCAGCTGAGCGTTGAGCGCCCGGGCGGACTCCAGGTCGTGGCCGAAGGGCTTTTCCACCACGACCCTGGCCCGCGACGTGAGGTTGGCGTTCGACAGGCCCTCGACGACGCGCCCGAACAGCGACGGCGGTATCTCGAGATAGAAGACGGGCGTGTGCTTGCCCTCGATCGCCTTGGCCACCCGCTCATAGGTTTTCGCGTCCGCGAAATCGCCCGACACCATCGACAGGCGCTTGGCGAAACGCGCGAACACGTCCTCGTCGAGGGACTCGCCGCTGGCCTCGATCGCCTGGCGGGCATGATCGCGCAGGGTCGCCACCGACCAGTCGTCCAGCGCGACGCCGACGATCGGGCAGTCCAGCAGCTTGCGGCGTTCGAGCCGGTACAGCGAGCGGAACGTCATCTTCTTGGCGAGGTCCCCGGTGATGCCGAAGATGACCAGTACGTCCGCCGGGGTGGTCGCCGGTTCGGTCACGATGCCCCTACTTCTTCTCGGCGTGGCCGCCGAATTCGCTGCGCATGGCGGACAGGATCTTGTCGGTGAACTCACCGAGCTCGCGTGAGGAGAACCGCTCGAACAGCGATGTGGTGATCACGGGCGCGGGGACCCCTTCGTCCACGGCGGCCAGCACCGTCCAGCGGCCCTCACCGGAGTCCGACACCCGGCCGGTGAAGTCATCGAGCTCCGGTGAGCGTGCCAGTGCGTCGGCGACGAGGTCCACCAACCACGACGACACCACCGATCCGCGCCGCCAGACTTCGGCGACTTCGCCCACGTCGATCGAGTATTCGTAGGCCCACGGATCACGGAGCGGAGTGGTTTCCGCGTCGACCGTGCGGTTGACCTTGCCCGCATCGGCATGCTTGATGATGCTCAGGCCCTCGGCGATGGCGGCCATCATCCCGTACTCGACTCCGTTGTGAACCATCTTCACGAAATGCCCTGCGCCGCTTGGCCCGCAGTGCAGATACCCGTCCTGTGCGGTGCCGCCGGTGCGCGTGCGGCCCGGTGTCGCTTCAGCGCAGCTGCTCCCGGGCGCGATCGTCTTGAAGATCGGGTCGAGGCGTTCGACGACCTCGTTCTCGCCGCCGATCATCAGCGCGTAACCGCGGTCGAGCCCCCACACCCCGCCACTGGTGCCACAGTCCACGTAGTGAATGTTCTTCGTCAGCAGGCTCTTGGCGCGGGTGATGTCGTCGCGGTAGTAGGAGTTGCCGCCGTCGATCACCGTGTCGCCCGGTTCCAGCACCTCCACCAGCTGATCCAGCGTCGAGTCCACCACCGCGGCAGGCAGCATCAACCACACCGCCCGCGGCTTCTCGAGTTTCTGGACGAAGTCGCTCAGCGAATCGGCACCGGTGGCGCCCTCGCCCGCGAGCCCCGCCACCGCATCGGCGTTCATGTCAAAGACCACGCACCGATGCCCGTCGCGCATGAGCCGTCGCACCAGGTTGGCACCCATGCGGCCGAGACCGACCATTCCCAGTTGCATCGGCGAATCCGTTGACATGTCTCTCCTCGTCGTCGTGCCGTCACATCATTTGCGAAATCCGTGTAGAACCCATGATGCTATCTCACGAGTTCGTTGACACGTAGCGATCGGAGTGTGATACTTCCGAACTATGGCCACTCCGACACGGGCGTCGGTCGCTCACGATCTCGCGGATGATCGGGACATCGCTCGCCGCATCCTGGCGCATATCGACGCAGGCACGACCGACGAAGGCGCCTCCTGGCGCGAGCCAGTCAAAAACTATGTGGACCCAGCCCGATTCGCCGCTGAACTCGAGGTGCTGCGCTCGTATCCAAGCGTGTACCTGCCGTCGGCGGCGCTGCCCAAGCCGGGCGACCACGTCGAACGGGACACCTTCGGCGTGCCACTGTTCGCGGTACGTGGGCGTGACGGCAGGGCACGGGTGTTCCGAAACGCGTGCAGACACCGCGGTATGGCCCTCGTCGAAGGGCCGGGATGTGCGCAGGCGTTGGTGTGCCGGTATCACGGCTGGACCTACCGGCTCGACGGCGCGCTGTCACACGTCCCGCACGCGGAGGCTTTCCCCGACCTGGACGTGGCCGACCGCGGACTCGTCGAGGTCGAGAGCTCAGAAGTCGACGGGCTGATCGTCATCGGCCCGCTGACGTCACCGAGTCCGCATGCGGACGCCGCGATGACGGCCCTGGCCGACGGCAGTCCGTGGCGCGACAAGTTGATGCCTGCGACGCGGCTGTTCACTGCGAGACCCGCAGCGAGGGCCATGAACTGGAAGGTTCTCGTCGAGCAGTTCCTCGAGGGCTACCACATCCGGACCACGCACAAGGACACGTTCTATCCGCTGCAGTACGACGACCTCAACGTCGTCGAGATGTTCGGGCCCAACAGTCGGATCACGTTCCCGTACAAGAACATCGAGCGCCTGCGCGACCGTCCTGAAGAGGAGTGGACGGTGGATCACCGGGTGACCTACGTCTATCACCTGTTCCCGAACGTCATGGTCGCGACGTTCCCCAACCAGGTGCTGGTGATCACCATCGACCCGGTCGACGTCGACCACACCACCGTCACGATCTATGCCATGGTCACGCCCGAAGTCGACCGCAGGATGTCCACGGATCGAGAAGCCGCGGCGGGTGCGCGCAATCTCCTCAACGACGGCGGCGTGGAGGACAACGAGATGTCGGAGGGCGTGCAGCGCGGATTGCGCGCCGGAGCCAACGAATTCGTGGAATTCGGCATGCACGAAAGTGCGATCGGGCATTTCCACGCCACGCTCGACGAGCGACTGGCGGCCCGATGACCGACTACGAGCACCTGCTCTACGAGCGGCGCGGACCGGTCACGGTCATCACGATCAACCGGCCCGAGCGCATGAATGCCATTGGCCCGCAGACCCATCGAGAGCTCGTCGACGCGTGGGGCCACTTCCGCGATGACGATGACGCCCTGGTCGGAATCCTCACTGGTGCGGGTGACGACGCCTTCAGCGCGGGCGGCGACCTGAAAGCCGCACTGGCAGGTGAACTCGAGATCGACGCCTCCCCGGCCGACGGTGTGCTCGGCCCGTCGCGATGGACCGATGTCTACAAGCCCACCATCGCAGCCGTCAACGGTGTCGCCTACGCGGGCGGCCTGGAGTGGGCGTGCTGGACAGACCTCGCGATCGCCGACGAGCACGCCACGTTCGGGGTCACCTGCCGGCGCTGGAACATCGGGCTGGCCGACGGCGGCACGCAGCGCCTCACCCGCATCCTGGGATACCGAAGGGCCGTCGAGCTCATCATCACCGGACGGGTGATCGATGCCGCCGAAGCGCACCGCATCGGCCTGGTCAACGAGGTGGTCCCGCGCGGAACCAGCGTAGCCCGGGCCCTCGAACTGGCCGGCACCATCGCGGCGCTGCCCCAGCCTGCGCTGCGCACCGACCTGGAGGCCGCCCGCAGCGGGCAGGGCCGGCCACTCGAGGACGGCCTGCGCATCGAAGCGCAGTGCTTCAGCCGCTCGATCGTCGAACCCGAAACCTTCGACGGGCTGCGGCGGTTCAACGAACGCGACCACCCCGACCTGGCCCGCACGCGCTAGGCCGCAGCGTAGGTCGCTGTTTTGGCCGGTGCGCTCGCCCACGGTCCTAACCTCGGTTACGGTCTTGGCGTGGCAACTCCGACGGTGCCGATCGACTACGCCGAGAAGCGGGCGTCCGATTCGCTACAGGCAGCGTATTTCCGCCGCGCCCTGGTGGATCAGCGGGCTCTGATCACGACCGAGATCGTCAGACAGACGCGAAAATTGAACGGGCTGTCCACCAGAACCGATGCCGTGGCCATCAGCCGGCTGCGCCGCGATATCCGCACCAACGAAGCCGAATGCCGCGACGTCGACCGCATGATCCAGGCGCTCGACCACCGGTTCGCGTCGCTCTGGTCTATCCAGTAGCTCCCAACGTCACTGCCGTTCTGGAATCCACGGTGATCGGCAACTGTTTGAGCTCTGCCACCGCATTGCGCTCGACGAATAGCGGGATGTAGTCGCGCACCGGTCGGCCGTCGTAGCGGGCGTGGATCTCTTGAACCACCCACAACACGGTCACCGGGTCGAGGGCCGGGAAACGGTCGATCAGGCGCGCCACCACCTGATCGATCGGTTTCCTGCCCTCGAGCAGGTGGTTAAGGCCACCCTCGTCGACCAGCCGATCGCCGACGTGTTCAACGACGTGTCGTTCATGCTCGCCCACCCTGCGGCATTGACCGACCCGGCTCTGGTCGACCGAGCGATCGCCGTCACTTCGCGATTCGGCGCCTATGCTCAAACGGTGCTCGAAGCACTGCTGTGGGGAGCCGTCGCGGCATCGTCGTTGATCCTCGGCGCACTGGCCGGTGTCCTACGCGACTGGAACACCAAACTCGTCGGCCTGGTGCTCGGCTTCGGCGCAGGCGCTCTGGTCGCGAGCATCTCATTTGAACTGGCCGAAGAGGGTTTTCGGCTCGCCGGCGCCCTCGCGGTCGCGTTGGGGCTGGCCGCGGGTGCGATCGTGTTCTACGCCGCCGACCGCGCGATCGACCGTCGGGCGGCCAACAGTGCTTCTGGATTGGCACTGCTCTTAGGCGCGCTGCTGGACGGCATACCGGAGCAGGCGGTGCTCGGCATCGGCATCGCCGACGGTCACGGCGTCAGCCTGTCACTGTTGATCGCGATATTCGTGTCGAACCTCCCCGAGGCGATCGGCTCGGCAACCGATATGAAGGCCGGTCACCGCGGGCCGGGGCGGATCATGCTGGTGTGGACCACCGTTGCGGTTCTCTGCGTGGCAGCGACGCTCGTCGGCTACCAACTGCAGGAGATCGCCGGAGCGCAATTGCGTGGCGGGATCAACGGGTTCGCCGCCGGGGCCCTGCTGGTGATGCTGGTCGGGTCGATGATCCCGGAGGCCACGCAAAAGGCAGGCGAGAAGGCGGGTTTGGCAGCGGTACTGGGTTTCGCGGTGGCGGCCGGGCTGTCGCTGGCGGCCTAAATCACAAAAGGGAGAGGGCGATGCCGTCGAGAATGTCGTGCTCGCTGACCACCAGCTCGTCGATACCCGACCGCCGGCCCAGCGCGTACGCCAGTTCCTCGACGATGATCGCTCCCCCGCCGATGACGTCGACCCGGCCCTCGTGCATCGGACCCAGCGCAGCGCGCTGCGCACGCGTCATCGCGATCAGCTCATCGCAGACGGGCAGCAGATCGCTGAAAGCACAGCGGGACAGATGGATTGCCTCGGGATCGTACGTCGTCATCTTCTGCGCCAGCGCCGAAACCGTCGTCATCGTGCCCGCCACTCCGACCCAGGTGCGTGCACGTTCGACGGGAACCACGCCGAACGCCTGCCCCAGCCCGTCGCGAACAACCTCACGCGCCGCCGCTATTTCGACGGCCTTCGGCGGGTCGGACTGCAGGCAGCGCTCGGTCAGCCGCACGCATCCGATGTCGGCAGAAAAGCTTGCCTCCACATCGTCGACTCCGAGCACCACTTCGGTTGAACCACCGCCGAGGTCGACGACCACGAAAGGACCTGAGGTCGTGTCCAATTCGTTGACCGCCCCACGGAACGACAGGGCGGCTTCCTCCGTGCCGGTGATCACCTCGGCCACCGCACCCGGCACCGCCGCCCCGAGAACCTCCGCCGTCATCGCGAAGAACACGTCGCGGTTCGATGCGTCGCGGGTCGCGGACGTCGCGACCATCCGCACCGTCGGCACCTCGTGTCTGCGTAGCAATTCGGCGTAGTCGACCAGCGCGGCCCGGGTGCGGGACAGTGCGTCGGGCGCAAATTGCCCGGTCGCGTCGACCCCCTGGCCCAGCCGCACGATCCGCATCTCGCGATGTACGTCGGACAGCTTTTCCTCCACGACGTCGGCGATCAGTAGCCGAATCGAGTTGGTGCCGCAGTCGATGGCGCCGACCCTGCTCATACGCTCCACGTCCCCTTCTCCAGAATTCCCGCCATCGCCGGTTCGGCCGCCAGCACCCCCAGCGCCTCGTCGCCGAACGGGTTGGTTCCCGGCCCCTTGGCCAGCGAATGCGCGATCACCACGTGCAGGCACTTCACCCGGTCGGGCATACCGCCGCCGGAAAACGTTGTGCCCAAAGGCTCTATCGCGTCACGCTCGGCGAGGTAGGACTCGTGCGCTCTGCGATATGCGGCCGCCAGTTCCGGGTCGTGCTGCAGGCGCTCGGTCATGTCCCGCATCATCCCCGAGGACTCCAGCCGGCTGGCTGCCGCGGTCAGCGCAGGATGCGTCAGGTAGTACAGCGTCGGAAAGGGCGTGCCGTCAGGCAATCTCGGTGCCGTCTTGACGACACCGGGCTCACCGTTGGGGCACCGGTAGGCGATCTCCAGAACACCGCGAGGTTCCCGACCGAGCTGCTCGGCCACCGCCCCCAGATCAGCCTGCTCAACCACCGGGCGGCGGTGCACTGCTCGGGCCGGAAGGACCAGGCGCAGGAGGAGCTTCTGGTCCCGGCGGGGCGGGCGGCGGTGGCGGCGCGACACCGTACGGCGCATCGGCGATCGTGCCCCACAGTGCCGTGTACCAGGGCTGGTCTGGATCCGAGGTGACCGCTTCCGCGCCGGGCGGCACGGGCACCGCAGCCCCTGGGGGAAGCTGCACCTGGTACGGAATCTCCCCGGGCATCACGAATCCGAGGCGTTCACGCGCTTGCGCCGCGACGAACACCGGGTCGGCCAGCTTGATCTTCTGCTGCTCGAGCTCGGCGATCTGCGCGCGCAGTTGTTCCTCGGTGGCCTTCAGTTGTTTCATCTCGGTGCGCTGCCCGAAGTAGGTGCGCACCGGTCCGGCGATGGTGAGTGTCAGCACGCAGACCACCGCGGCCAGGATCGCGGCGCGCCGCGCCGCCGACCCGAACCGTTGCTCGGACTGCTGTTCTGCCGCCACCGCAATGGATTTGCGGATCGAGTCCGCGGTGCCCAATGACTCAGGGGTTTCCGAAGTCTCAGCAGACTCGACGGACTCTGCCTCGGGCGCGGTCCGCGGTTCGGTGACGCGAGGCTCACGACGAACTGGCGACGCGCCGCGCGGGCGGCCCCGTGCTCCCTCGGACTTACCCGACTTCCCTGGTCGAGAAGTGGGGGATCGCCGCTTCGGGTCGGGCCGCTTCGCTTCTGGCACGGGCTATTTGGTCTCCACCGAATAGCGCGGGAACGCCAGGTCGCCCGCATACCGGGCGGCGTCGCCGAGGGTCTCCTCGATGCGCAACAACTGGTTGTACTTGGCGACGCGCTCGCTGCGGGCCGGTGCGCCGGTCTTGATCTGACCACTGCCCACGGCGACGGCGAGATCGGCGATCGTGGTGTCCTCGGTCTCGCCGCTGCGGTGGCTCATCATCGTGCGATAGCCGCTGTAGTGGGCGAGCGCCACCGCGTCCAGCGTCTCGGTGAGCGTGCCGATCTGGTTGACCTTCACCAGAAGAGCGTTGGCCGCGCCCCGCTCGATACCGTCCTCGAGACGTTCGGGGTTGGTGACGAACAGGTCATCGCCGACGAGCTGGACGCGGTCACCGATCGCCGCGGTCAGTGCCACCCAGCCGTCCCAGTCGTCCTCCGACAGCGGATCCTCGATCGACACCAGCGGGTACGAATCCATCAGCCCGGCATAGAAATCGATCATCTGCATATCGGTACGGGTTTCCTTCTCGAACTTGTAACCCGTTCCATCGGTGAAGAATTCGGTTGCCGCAACGTCGAGCGCCAGTGCGACCTCGGAGCCGGGCTTGTAACCGGCTGCCTCGATGGCCACCAGGATCAGATCCAGCGCGGCCTTGGTGCCTGCGACGTCGGGAGCGAACCCGCCCTCGTCGCCGAGACCGGTGGACAGACCCTGCTTCTTCAGGACCGCCTTCAGCGCGTGGTACACCTCGGTGCCCCACCGCAGTGCCTCCTTGAAACTGGCGGCGCCGATCGGGGCCACCATGAACTCCTGGACGTCGACGCCGGTGTCGGCGTGTGCGCCGCCGTTGAGGATGTTCATCATCGGCACCGGAAGGATGTGTGCGTTGGGTCCGCCGATATACCGGAACAGCGGCAGCCCCGCGGATTCGGCCGCCGCCTTCGACACGGCCAGCGACACGCCAAGGATGGCGTTGGCACCGAGCCGGGATTTGTCCGGGGTGCCGTCGAGATCCAGCAGGGCCTGATCGACGAGCCGCTGGTCGTCGGCACTCAGCCCGATGACAGCGGGTGCGATCTCGTCGAGCACGGCCTCCACGGCCTTCTCGACGCCCTTGCCGCCGTAGCGGGAGCCGCCGTCGCGCAGCTCGACCGCCTCGTGTTCACCGGTGGATGCACCCGAAGGCACCGCGGCCCTGGCGAAAGTACCGTCCAACAGGGCCACCTCGACCTCGACCGTCGGGTTGCCACGGGAATCGAGGATCTCGCGGGCTCCGACCTGCTCGATGATGGGCACTTGCGCCTCCGTGGTCTGGAATGGGCGGGGTGGACGAGGTTGAGCCTAGAGGTTGGACCGCGGTGCGGCGTGTTTAGAGGGGGTGTCCGTCGGCGTAGGCGGTCGCCCAGTCGCGCACCGTGCGCGCGTACTGGTCGGAGAGGTTGTAGGCGCGCAGCGCCTCCATCCAGCCCCGCGGCGTCGACAGGTCCTTGCCCCGCCAGCAGAGGTAGCCCGCCGCCGACAGCGCCGCATCGTCGAAGTTGTCGGGGCTGATCACGCCGTCGTTGTTGGCGTCGACGCCGTACAGCTTCCAGGTTTCAGGGATGAACTGCATCGGGCCCATCGCCCTGGCGTGGGTCGGGTCGCCGTCGAGTTCGCCACCGTCGTTGTCGATGATCTCCAGGTTGCCGTTGGTGCCGTCGAGGCGAACACCCCGGATCGGCGGGCTGACGTCGCCGTTCTCGCCGATCATCGCGCCGCGGAACGTGCCGTGGTGGCTCTCGACCTGGCCGATACCCGCCAGCGTGGTCCATTCCAGGTGGCAGTCGGGATTCTCGACTTCGGCCACCCGCGCCGCGTAGGCGTAGGCCTCAAGGGCCTCGATGGGGATTCCCAGCGCGGGGGCGCGCTGGGCGGCCCATTGGCGCAGCTGATCGGCGGGACGGCCGCCGGCATGGGTGTCGATTTTGGGCACAGGGTCGCCCGCGGGAGGTGGCACCCCCTCTGGAATCGGGGTGCCCACCTGCCATGAACAGCTAGAAGCCATGAGCAGCGCCGTCGCTCCCACTACCGCGACCGCCCGCAGCCAACGCACGCGCGACACCAAACTCCCTCGAACCAACCTCGGTCACTGCCATCGTGCCACGCGCTCAGGGCACGGCGAGAAGGCGTGGCCGACGCCTACAACGTTGATTCCCAGTTAACCGGGATCATCGCGTTTCGACGACCACCTCTTGATCCTGCAATTCCTCGCCGATCTCATCACCGGCATCGCCGGCCGGTTCGGCCTGCGCCTCGTCGGCCTCACCCGACTCATCAGCCACATCGGGCTCGCCGGGCCAATGCGCTCGCCACTCGTCCTCGGCGATGCCCGCGAGTGCCGACGCGTCGAGCTCGGCGGGCACATCGTCTCCGCGCCGGGCGGCGGCGATCGCGGTCTCGACGGTGCGCACAGTGTCCATGAACTCCAGCACCGACGCGCGCAACGCGTTCTCTGAGTCGACGTGTGCCGCCACGCTGACCGATGTCATGGACGCCGGTATCAGGTCGACGGGCAAGCCCGCCGCAGTCACTCGCTCAATCACCTTCTGCGCCAAAGCCAACGACGGTTGCCCGGTCGGAACGTCGTCTACCACCGAACGCACGCCTCTACTCGACCGCTCGAGCGCCTTACGCTCTTCCCACTGCGCGAGTTGGTCTTCGAGCGAAATCTCTTGGCCGGCAAGCACCGCGGGCACCCGGTTGACGAGTTTGCGGATGAGCGAAGCGGCGACATCGTCGATCGAAAACGCGTTCTCGGGGGCGTCCTCGGCGATGCGGGCGTGAAAGAGCACCTGCAGCAATACATCTCCGAGTTCGTCGCGCAATTCGTCGGCGTTGCCGCTGCGCACCGCGTCGAAGACTTCATAGGTCTCCTCCAGCAGATACCTGCGCAGCGAATCGTGTGTCTGCTGGCTCTCCCATGGGCCGGACGTACGCAGTTTGTCCATCATCGCGACCGCGTCCACCAGCCGCTGCCCCGACGAGGCTCCCGGCGCCTCGATGAGCCTGTCCCCGGCCGCAAGTCGCGCCCGTACCGCGGGGTGGCCCGGGTCCGACGACAGCAGTACCGGTGCCGCTTCATCGTCCGACGCGTCGTAGGAACACGGCCTGGCCGCGGGCAGCGACCACGGCACCCTGATCGGCATCTCCTCGGTGTACTGCACATCACCGGAAAGCAGATCGATCGCTTCGACGGGCACCAGCGACGGGCGCCGGGGGTCGACCAAAACGACGGTCATCGGGCCACACCCCCTCACGCGTTTCGATGAGATCGCCGACCTCGGTTATATCAACATTGTCAGACTCGACGCGCCTGCTGAGAACCGGCCGGCGCGCACCCGTGGGCCGTTGTCGCCACGATCCGGCGATGGCCGCCCTGCCGGGAAGGCAAGGCGGCCATCGTGAGCTATCTCGGTCAGACCGGGATCACCCAGTGACCCGGCACCTCATCGAAGAACGGGTTGACGATCCCGTTCACCGACGGCAGCTTCTTCAACTGGCCCGGCGGGATGTTGAAGAACGGATTGGCCACCCCGTTGATGAACGGCGCGTGCTTCAACTGGCCCGGCGCAATGTGCACGTTCGGCAGGTTGAAGTAGGCGTCCACCTCAGGGAACTGGACAACCGGGACGTTCACATCGGGAACGTTGATGCTCGGCACGTTCACATCGGGAACGTTCACCCTCGGCACATTCACATCGGGAACGTGCACATTCGGAACGGCCGGAACGGGGACCGGAGGCGGCTCGGGAATGGCGTGGGCGAATCCCGCACCCAGGCCCAGCGCGGCGAGTCCGAGAGCACCGGTCATTGTGGTGGTTACTGCCATCTTCTTGAAGTTCATGTCTGACTCCTTCGCCTTGCGTCACCGCGACACACCAACCAGCTCGGTGGTGATCGCGTGATGTGTCGGTTTGGGAAATTGCGTGACCGCCCATGTCCAGCGATCTCGCCGCCCTCGGTTTAGACGGCAATGCAACACCTTGACCCCCCGACATGTATGTCGGTTCGGCGCACGGGTGCGTTAACAGCGCTGACCGATCCGAAGTGGCTGTGCGGCAACGAAACGCCGAGGCGACCAGTGCCTAAGCCGTCGAATCTGAACCCGAAATTAAGTCGACGCTGCCCTTCGGCTTGCCGTCCAGCGCCAGGAGCAGGTCGGCGACCATCTGCACAAGTTCAAGATCGCGAATGCGCGGGGCGGCGACACCGTCGCCGTCACGGGGAATCGGCACCTGCACCGTCGACGTCGTCGCACGGTAGTTCGCGCTTGGATACAAACGCTTCAGCCGAAGTTGTTGTGAGTCCACCAACAGCAACGGCGACAGCCGCAGCGTCGACGCGGACACCGAGCTGATTTCGGTGACGCCGTAGTGCCGGCACAGCAGTCGAAGCCGCGCCACCGCGACCAACCGCCTCGCAGGTTCGGGCAGCGGGCCGTATCGGTCGACGAGCTCGTCGATCACCGCGTCCACGGCCGCGTCGTCGGACGCCGCCGCCAGCCTGCGATAGGCCTCCAACCGCAACCGGTCGCTGCCGATGTAGTCGGGCGGCAGATGCGCGTCGACCGGCAGATCGATCCGGACGTCCTTCGGTTCCTCAGGCGCCAGAACGGTTTTCCCGTCCGCGGCGGCACGATAGGCCTCGACGGCCTCGCCGACCAGACGCACGTAAAGATCGAATCCGACGCCTGCGACGTGGCCGGACTGTTCGGCGCCGAGCACGTTGCCCGCCCCGCGGATCTCGAGGTCTTTCATCGCGACGGCCATGCCCGCGCCGAGCTCGTTGTTCTGCGCGATCGTGGCCAGCCGGTCGTAGGCGGTCTCGGTCAGGGGCACCTCGGGCGGATACAGGAAGTACGCGTAGCCACGTTCACGGCTGCGGCCCACCCTGCCGCGCAACTGGTGCAACTGCGAAAGCCCGAAAGTGTCGGCGCGCTCGACGATCAGCGTGTTGGCGTTGGAGATGTCCAAGCCCGTCTCGACGATCGTCGTGCACACCAGAATGTCGAATTCGCGATTCCAGAATCCTTCGACCGTGCGTTCCAGCTGTTCCTCGGGCATCTGGCCGTGCGCGACGGCAACGCGGGCCTCGGGGACGAGCGCACTCACGCGTGCGGCGGCCTGGTCGATGGACCGCACGCGGTTGTGGATGTAGAACGCCTGCCCGTCGCGCAGCATCTCGCGCCGCAATGCCGCCGCGACCTGCTTGTCGCTGTGCGGGCCGACGTAGGTCAGCACCGGGTAGCGCTCCTCGGGCGGGGTGAGGATCGTCGACATCTCCCGGATGCCTGCCAGGCTCATCTCCAGCGTGCGGGGAATCGGCGTGGCGCTCATGGTCAGCACGTCGACGTGGGTACGCATCGATTTGATGTGTTCCTTGTGCTCGACGCCGAACCGCTGCTCCTCGTCGACCACGACCAGGCCGAGGTCCTTCCACGTCACACCGGTCTGGATCAGCCGATGTGTGCCGATCACGATGTCGACCGAACCGTCCTTCATGCCCGCGAGCACCGCACGCGACTCGGCAGGATCGGTGAAGCGTGACAGCCCCTTCACGGTCACCGGGAATCCGGCCATGCGCTGGGTGAAGGTCTGCAGGTGCTGATCGGCCAGCAGCGTCGTCGGCACCAGCACCGCGACCTGCTTACCGTCCTGCACCGCCTTGAACGCCGCCCGCACCGCGATCTCGGTCTTGCCGTAGCCGACGTCGCCGCAGATGACCCGGTCCATCGGGACGGGCTTCTCCATATCGCCCTTGACTTCGGAGATGGCCGTCATCTGGTCGACGGTCTCGGTGAACCCGAACGCGTCCTCCATCTCGTTTTGCCACGGGGTGTCCGGGCCGAACGCGTAGCCCGCCGATGCCTGCCGCTTGGCGTACAGCGAAACCAGCTCGGCCGCGATCTCCCGCACCGCTCGGCGGGCTTTCGTTTTGGTGTTCGTCCAGTCGCTGCCGCCGAGCCGGGACAGCGTCGGTGCTTCCCCGCCGACGTAGCGCGATAGCTGATCCAGTGAGTCCATCGGCACGTACAGCCGGTCCGAGCCGCCGCCCCTTTTCGAGGAAGCGTATTCGAGCACCAGGTACTCGCGGCGTGCACCGCCGACGACGCGCTCGGTCATCTCGACGAAGCGGCCGATGCCGTGCTGGTCGTGCACCACCAGGTCGCCCGCGGTCAGCGCCAGCGGATCGACCACGTTGCGGCGCTTGGCGGCCAGCCGCTTGCCCTCGGCGGCCGCGGCACGGTTGCCCGTCAGATCAGTCTCGGTGATCACCACCAGGTTGGCCCCCGACACGACGACGCCGTCGTGCAGCGGACCCTTGAGCACGCCGACGACACCCGCTTTCGGGGTGGCGCCTGGTTCCAAAAGTGTTGCCGGAGTGTCGGATTCAGCGAGCTGCTCGATGACGCGGTGCGCGGTGCCGGCGCCGGGGGTGACGACAGCCGCGTAACCGCCGGTCGCAACGTGGCCCCGCAGCATGGCGAAGATCTCCTCGACGTTCGCCTGGCTGCCGCGCGCTGAGGGCGCCGGACGGATGTCGATCTCCAGCGCGGACTCGTCGGACAACTGGCTCAGCGTCCACCACGGATGGCCGCCCTCGCGGGCCGCGGCGCGGGCGTCGTCCAGCTCGATGAAGCCGGATGCGCCCATCGCCTCGAGGTCGATGGGCGCGTCGCCGCCCACCGCCGCCGTCGACCAGGAGGCCTCCAGGAACTCGCGGCCCGTCTTGATGAGGTCGCCGGCGCGGGTGCGAACCTTCTCCGGGTCGCAGATCAGCACAGGCGTGTCGGCGGGCAGGTGCGCCGTCAGCGTCGCCAGATCGGTGGGACGCAACAGTGGCAGCAGCGCCTCCATCCCGTCGACGGGGATGCCCTCGGCCAGCTTGGCCAGCATGTCGGGCACGCTGCCGGTGACGGAGTTGTCGACGACCGGGTGCTCGGCGGCCAGCTTGGCGGCGCGGTCGCGGACGTCATCGGTCAGCAGCACTTCACGGCACGGCACGGCGATGAGCACCTCGACGTCGATCTCCGGGATGGAGCGCTGGTCGGCGACGGCGAACATCCGCATCTCCGAGACCTCGTCGCCCCAGAACTCGATGCGCACGGGATGCTCGGCCGTTGGCGCGAAGACGTCGAGGATGCCGCCGCGCACCGCGAACTCACCGCGCTTTCCGACCATGTCGACGCGGGTGTACGCCAGATCGACCAGCCGTGCGATTACGTTTTCGAATGTCGCCTCGGCACCGACCGTGAGAGTCACCGGCTCGATGTCGGCCAGGTCGGCGGCCATGGGTTGCAGCAGCGACCTGGTCGTGGTCACGACGACCCGCAGCGGCGGCCCGAGGCGAGCGTCGTCCGGGTGCGCCAGCCGGCGCAGCAGCATCATGCGTGCGCCGACGGTGTCCACGCCCGGGGACAGCCGCTCGTGCGGCAGCGTCTCCCAGGAGGGAAACAGCGCGACCGCGTCACCGAACACGCCCCGCAGTTCGGCGGTCAGGTCGTCGGCCTCGCGGCCGGTCGCGGTGACGACGAGCAACGGACCCGCCGCGGCGAGCGTGCTCGCGACGTACACGCGGGCGCTGGCAGGACCGACGACGGCGAGATCGACCGGCCTGTCGGCGGCGCGGGCGGCGATCTCCTGCAGGGAGGGATCCCGTAGCGCCAGGTCAACGAGCCCGGCGATCGGGGTCTGGGCATGGTTGATCCCCGATGACGTCATGATGCCTCCATCGTAGGCACTGGCGATTTCGGCGTGCTCAGTCACGCTGCGCGGTACCCAGCACGCCGAAATCGCAAAGATCGGGGCCGGGGGTGTCAAGACCGCGTCAAGAGGTCCCACGCGGCTCGCGTGGGCGCGCACCGTGGAGACATGACGCTTCTGGACTTCATCCCGTCCCTGCAACGCGCTGCGCCCTCGCGCATCGACCCCGCGGTGTGGCCGATGACGGCCCGTGTCGACGACTACGGCCGGCTCTGCGTGGGCGGCGTGCCGCTGCCCGACATCGCCGACGAGTTCGGCACACCGGCCTACGTCGTGGACGAAGACGACTTCCGACATCGTGCGCGGCGGTATCGCAGCGCGCTCAAGGACGCCGAGATCGTCTACGCCGGCAAGTCACTGCTGACGAGGGCGGTGGCGCGGTGGGTTCGCGAGGAGGGACTCGGACTGGATGTCTGCTCGGGTGGCGAACTCGCGACCGCCTTGGCCGCGGGCGTCGACCCGGCGCGAATCATCATGCACGGCAACGCGAAAACACCGAGCGAGTTGCGTGACGCCGCCGCGGTCGGCGTCGGCCGCATCGTTGTGGAGTCCGGCACCGAGATCGCGATTCTGGCATGCGAGGTGTCGAAACCGCGGCGGGTGCTGCTGCGGGTGACCCCCGATGTCGACATCCACGGACACCGGGCGTTGACGACCGGCGTGACCGACCAGAAGTTCGGCTTCGCCGCCAGCGACGGTCATGCCGCGATGGCGGTGCGGCGCATTCTGCACCAGCCGCTGCTCGACCTCGTCGGGCTGCACTGCCATATCGGATCGCAGGTCGCCGACCCATCGCTGTACGGCGAGGCGATCCGCCGGATGATCGCCGCGATGGCCGATATCCGAACCACGCACGGTGTGACACTCGGCGAGCTGAATATCGGCGGCGGACATGGAGTTCCGTACACCACGGGCGACCCGGAGCTGAACCTGGCCGAGTTGGCCGACTTCATCGACGACGCGCTGCATGCGGCGTGTGCCGCCGAGCGTTTTCCCCGTCCGCGGATCGTGGTCGAGCCGGGCCGGGCCATCTCGGCGCGTGCGGGTGTGACGCTGTACCGCGTGGTGTCGGTGAAGACCCAGCCCGGTGGGCGAACGTTCGTCGCCGTCGACGGCGGTATGAGCGACAATCCGCGGGTGTCGCTGTACGGCGCGAAATACAGTGTGACGCTTGCCAACCGCCACTCAATGGCGGCGACGCAACTGGTGACGGTGGCCGGTCGGCATTGTGAGTCGGGCGACGAGATCGCCCGCGACATCCCGCTGCCCGTCGACGTGCATCCCGGTGACCTGCTCGCGGTGGCGTGCACGGGCGCGTATCACCACAGCATGGCGTCGAACTACAACCTGGTGGGCCGGCCGCCGGTGGTCGCCGTCGCCGACGGGCGCCCCCGCGCGATCGTGCGCAGGGAGACGATCGCCGACCTCCTGGCGCGCGATCAAGGGTGATTTCGGCGTGTCGAGTCTCGCTGGGCGTGACTCAGCACGCCGAAATCGCAACTAGTCGTCGAGCAGCGGCGGGTCGTTCTCGAGGTGCATCAGCCCGTTCCAACACAAATTGACCAGATGCGCGGCGACGACCTCTTTCTTGGGTTCCCGCACATCCAGCCACCACTGCGCGGTCATCGACACCGATCCGACAAGCGCCTGGGCGTACAGCGGCGCCATCTCGGCGTCCAGCCCGCGGCGGGAGAAGTCGCCGGCAAGGATCGAGGACACCTGATTGACGGCCTCATTGAGCAGCGTGGAGTAAGTGCTGCCCGACGTGATCGACGCCGGAGAGTCGCGAATGAGGATGCGGAACCCGTCGGTGCGCTCGTCGACATAGGTCAGCAGAGCCAGCGTGACCCGCTCGATGCGGAGCCGGGACCGGTTGTTGGTCATCTTGGTGAGCGACGACGTGATGCCATCGAGCAGCGCCGACATCTCGCGGTCGACCACCACCGCGTACAGCCCCTCTTTGCCGCCGAAATGCTCGTAGACGACGGGTTTGGAGACGTTTGCGCGCTGCGCGATCTCCTCGATCGAGGTGCCCTCGTAGCCGCGCTCGGCGAACAGCGACCGTGCGACGACAATGAGCTGGTGTCGCCGCTCCGCGCCGGTCATTCTGGGGCGGGGCGTACGCGCGTTACTTTCGGGCACTGCCACGGGTTTCAGGGTAGGCCCTTGCACTAACATCGCGGGGTGATCGATCCGTCGTGGTGTAATCGGCAGCACCTCTGATTTTGGTTCAGAAAGTTCAGGTTCGAGTCCTGGCGACGGAGCATCTACTCAAGGATTCAGATGAGCAACCAGCATCGCGATTCCGCGGTCGTGGTCTTGGCGGCAGGCGCAGGCACGCGCATGCGCTCCGACACCAACAAGGTGCTGCACCCGATGGCGGGCCGCAGCATGCTGGCGCACGCCCTGCACGCAGTCGCCAAGGTGGCTCCGCAGCACCTCGTTGTGGTGGTCGGAAAAGACCGCGAACAGGTGGTGCCCGCGGTCGAGGAGCTCGCCGGTGACCTAGGCCGCGGCATCGACGTCGCGGTACAGGATCAGCAGCTGGGCACCGGCCACGCCGTCGCCTGCGGGCTGACCGGGCTGCCAGCCGACTTCGCCGGCACCGTGGTGGTCACTCTGGGTGACGTCCCGCTGCTGGACGCCGACACGTTGGCCGATCTGATCGCCACCCACATCGGCGAGTCGGCCGCCGCGACGGTGCTGACGACGACGCTGCCCGATCCGACCGGCTACGGCCGCATCCTGCGCACCCAGGACCAAGAGGTCATCGGCATCATCGAGCAGGCCGATGCCAGCCCGTCGCAGCGGGCCATCACGGAGGTCAACGCCGGGGTGTACGCGTTCGACATCACCGCGTTGCGATCGGCGCTGAGCCGCTTGAGCTCGGACAATGCGCAGCAGGAGCAGTATTTGACCGACGTGATCTCCATCGTGCGGTCCGATGGTCTGCCGGTGCGGGCCAAACACATCGACGACGCCATGCTGGTCGCCGGTGTCAACGACCGGGTGCAACTCGCCGCGCTGGGCGCCGAAATGAACCGCCGCATCGTGGCCGCCCATCAGCGCGCCGGGGTGACCATCACCGATCCGGCCACGACGTGGATCGACGTCGACGTGACCATCGGCCGCGACGCGGTCATCCACCAGGGCACACAGCTGCTCGGTACGACCCGAATCGGTGCGCGCGCGCGAATCGGCCCGGACACCACGCTGTCCGATGTCACCGTCGGCGACGATGCCGCCGTGGTCCGAACGCACGGCGGACAGTCGGTGATCGGCGCCGGGTCCGCGGTCGGCCCCTTCGCATACCTGCGGCCGGGCACGACGCTGGGCGCCGACGGCAAGCTCGGCGCCTTCGTCGAGACCAAGAACTCGACGATCGGGGCGGGCACCAAGGTGCCGCACCTGACGTACGTCGGCGACGCGGACATCGGTGAACACAGCAATATCGGCGCGTCCAGCGTGTTCGTCAACTACGACGGTGAGAACAAGAGCCGCACCACGATCGGCTCCCATGTGCGGACCGGATCCGACACGATGTTCGTCGCGCCGGTCACCATCGGCGACGGCGCTTACACCGGCGCGGGCACCGTGGTTCGGGAGGACGTGCCGCCAGGTGCGCTGGCGGTGTCGGCAGGTTCACAGCGAAACGTGGAGGGCTGGGTGGCACGCAAGCGGCCCGGATCCGAAGCCGATAAAGCCGCGCGTCGCGCCGCCGGTGAAGAAAGCAGCTCGGAGGACGCCGAAAAGCCGTGAGCCGGTTGCCGGGTGTTCTTGATCCGGCTACCCGTACGATTGAGCCGATATCGACCCCGAGCAATGAGGGCACCGTGAGCACCGAGTGGACTGACAACCGCAAAAATCTGATGCTCTTCTCGGGTCGCGCGCACCCCGAACTCGCTGACGAAGTGGCGAAAGAGCTAGACGTCCACGTCACCGCGCAGACGGCCCGCGACTTCGCCAACGGCGAGATCTTCGTCCGTTTCGACGAGTCGGTCCGTGGGTGCGACGCGTTCGTGCTGCAGTCCCATCCCGCACCGCTGAACCAGTGGTTGATGGAACAGCTGCTGATGATCGACGCGCTCAAACGCGGCAGCGCCAAGCGAATCACGGCGATCCTGCCGTTCTACCCCTACGCCCGGCAGGACAAGAAGCACCGCGGCCGCGAGCCGATCTCGGCGCGCCTCGTCGCTGACCTGCTCAAAACCGCGGGCGCCAACCGGATCCTGACCGTCGACCTGCACACCGACCAGATCCAGGGCTTCTTCGACGGTCCCGTCGACCACATGCGGGCGCAGAAGCTGCTCACCGGCTACATCGCCGAGAACTACACCGACCACGACATGGTCGTGGTCTCCCCCGATTCGGGTCGCGTGCGGGTCGCCGAGAAGTGGGCCGACGCGCTCGGCGGCGTTCCGCTGGCATTCATCCACAAGACCCGCGATCCGCTGGTGCCCAACCAGGTGAAGTCCAATCGCGTCGTCGGTGACGTGAAGGGCAAGACCTGCATCCTCACCGACGACATGATCGACACCGGCGGCACCATCGCAGGCGCGGTCAATCTTCTACGCGCCGACGGCGCCAGCGACGTCATCATTGCCGCCACCCACGGCGTGCTGTCCGATCCCGCGGCGCAGCGCCTAGCGGACTGCGGTGCACGTGAGGTCATAGTCACCAACACGCTGCCGATCGGCGACGAGAAGCGCTTCCCGCAGTTGACGGTGCTCTCGATCGCGCCGCTGCTGGCCAACACCATTCGCGCCGTGTTCGACAACGGTTCTGTCACCAGTCTTTTCGACGGGTCCGCGTAGTGCCGGACAGCGTCATCTATCACAACCCCAAGTGCAGCACGTCCCGCAAAACACTGGAGTTGTTGCGGGACAACGGCATCGAGCCAACAGTCGTCCAGTACCTGAAGACACCTCCGACCCGCGCCGAACTCGTGAAGATGATCAAGGACGCGGGTATCGACGTGCGCACGGC
Source organism: Mycobacterium sp. 2YAF39 (assembly GCF_052114565.1). NCBI lineage: Bacteria > Bacillati > Actinomycetota > Actinomycetes > Mycobacteriales > Mycobacteriaceae > Mycobacterium > Mycobacterium sp. 2YAF39. Next base: position 122,028 of record NZ_JBFREZ010000010.1, on the reverse strand, counting down.
GGTGCGCAAACGTGAATCGCTCTACGGCGAGCTGAAACTCGCGGATGCCAGCGACGACGCACTGCTCGACGCGATGTCCGAACATCCGATCCTCATCGAGCGTCCGTTCGTCGTGACGCCGAAGGGCACACGGCTGGCCCGGCCACTCGACGCGGTACGAGAGATTCTGTGAGGGTTCGCCACTGCACGGTGGCCGCCGCCGCACTGGCGGTCCTCGTCGCATCGGCCTGTGCACCGGAAGCGCCTGACTACCAGTCGATCCTGTCGACGACGCCGACGACGACAACCACCACCACCGAGCCGGGCTCTGAGCCGCCGCTGCCCATCGCGACGTACCTCGAGCAGAAGGGCGTCGTCGGCGAACCCATCCCGGCCGACAAGCTCACCGACCTCACGGTGACGTACCCGACGCCACCGGGCTGGAAGCCGTTCGTCAATTCGAATCTGTCGCCGGGTACGCGGGTGATCGCCAAGGGCACCACCTATCCGATGGCCATGGTGATCGTGTTCAAGCTCAACGGAGACTTCGATGTCAACGAGGCCATCGGGCACGGCTACGTCGACGCCGAAATGTCGGAGAACTTCAAGCGGCTCAACGCTTCCATGGACAACTTCAGGGGTTTCCCGTCGTCGATGATCGAAGGCAGTTACGACCTCAACGGTTCCCGGATGCACACCTACAACCGCATCGTCATTGCGACCGGAGCGCCGCCGGCCAACCAGCGGTACCTCATCCAATTCACGGTGACGGGCTACGCGGAGAAGGCCGCCGAGGAGGCGCCCGATATCGAGGCGATCATCAAGGGCTTCAACGTCACGGTGCCGAAGACCCCGCCGAAATAGTTCGCCGCGAATGACGTCCGTAGGGTGGTCGGCATGACTGAATGGACCGCCGCAGATCTGCCGTCGTTCGCAGGACGGACCGTCGTCGTGACAGGAGCCAACAGCGGACTGGGCCTGATCACCGCGCGTGAGCTGGCGCGTGTCGGCGCGAAGACGATTCTCGCCGTACGCAACACCGCCAAGGGCGACGACGCCGCCGCGTCCATGTCCGGCGACGTCGAGGTCCGCCCGCTCGACCTCCAGGACCTCGCGTCGGTGCGCGCCTTCGCCGACGGCGTCGACAGCGTCGATGTGCTGGTGAACAACGCAGGCATCATGGCGGTGCCGTACGCGCTGACCGCCGACGGGTTCGAAAGCCAGATCGGCACCAACCACCTCGGCCACTTCGCGTTGACGAACCTGCTGCTGCCGAAGCTCACCGACCGCGTGGTGACGGTGTCCTCGGGCATGCACCTGATCGGCGCGATCAACCTCGAGGATCTGAACTGGAAAGCGCGGTCCTACTCGCCGTGGCGGGCCTACGGGCAGTCCAAACTGGCGAACCTGCTGTTCACCAGCGAGTTGCAGCGCCGGCTCGACGCCGTCGGGTCACCACTGAAGGCGCATGCCTCCCACCCCGGCTACTCGGCGACCAACCTGCAGGGCAACACCGGCCGCAAGTTCGGCGACGCGTTGATGACGTTCGGAAACAAGCTCGCGACCGACGCCGACTTCGGCGCCCGCCAGACGCTGTACGCAGCGGCCAAGCAGCTGCCCGGCGATTCGTTCGTCGGACCACGCTTTGCGATGTGGGGTCCGTCCGGGCCCACCCCGTTGCGCAGTCCACTGGCGCGCGACATGGAGAAGGCCACCGGCCTGTGGGAGCTGTCCGAGCAGCTCACGGACACCAAGTTCGGCCTCTGATTTGGGGTTGAGCAGCGGCTCCGGCTATTCTGGCTGCTAATCACGGCGAGGGTGGTCCGGCCACCGTTATCGACGCGGACTGATTTCTTCAGGTTGCGCCCTGGCCGTGCTCAACACACGACACAGGAGCTGAACACGATGGCCAAGAACGCGCCGAACAATCTCCCCGCTGCGATTCGCAAGGAAACCGGCAAGGGAGCTTCGCGCCGGGCCCGCCGCAACGGCAAGGTCGTCGCAGTCCTCTACGGCCATGGCAGTGAACCGCAGCACCTCGAGCTCAACGCTCACGACTTCTCCGCCGTGCTGCGTAACGCGGGCACGAACGCGGTGCTCACCCTCGACATCGAGGGCACCGAGCAGCTCGCACTGACCAAGGCGTTGACCCTGCACCCGATTCGCCGCAGCATCACCCACGCGGATCTGCTGGTCGTGCGTCGCGGCGAGAAGGTCACCGTCGAGGTCAGCGTGATCGTCGAGGGCGAGGCGACCCCCGGCACCCTGGTCACGCAGGATGCGAACACCATCACCATCGAGGCCGACGTGCAGTCCATCCCCGAAAACCTCACATTGTCGGTCGAGGGCGCCGACATCGGCACGCAGTTCACCGCCGGTGCGATCACGCTGCCCGACGGCGTATCGCTGATCTCGGATCCCGAGGCGCTGGTCGTCAACGTCGTCGCCGCGCCGACTGAGGAAGACCTCGAGGCCGAGGGTGCGGGCGAGGCAGGAGACGAAGAGGCGGAGGGCGAGGCGCCCGAGGGCGAAGAGGCCGAGGGCGAGGGCGAAGCCGGCGAAGAGGCACCCGCCGCGGAATCCGAGTAGCCCGACATGGCCGAACCTCAACTCGTGGTCGGCCTCGGCAATCCCGGTCCGCAGTACGCCACGACGCGGCACAACCTCGGCTTCCTTATCGCCGACATCCTCGCCGACCGCATCGGCTCGGGGTTCAAGGTGCACAAGAAGTCGGGGGCCGACGTGGTCACCGGCCGGCTGGCCGGCCGTTCGGTGGTCCTCGCCAAGCCGCGTTGCTACATGAACGAGTCAGGGCGTCAGGTCGCGCCGCTGGCGAAGTTCTATTCGGTTGCGCCGCAGGACATCATCGTCATCCACGATGAGCTCGACATCGACTTCGGGCGGATCCGGCTGAAGTCCGGCGGCGGTGTAGCGGGCCACAACGGCCTACGGTCGGTCGGATCGGCGCTGGGCAGCAACGACTTTCAGCGGGTACGCATCGGCATCGGCCGTCCGCCGGGCCGGATGGACGGTGCGGCATTCGTGCTCGGCACCTTCACCACCGCAGAGTGGAAAGAGGTGCCGACGATCTGCGAGCAGGCCGGTGACGCCACCGAGCTGTTGATCTCGCAGGGCTTGGAGGCGGCACAGAACACCGTGCACGCCTGGGGCTAGCGGGGCTTGCGCCTCAGCTGTGCGTCTGGCCGGCCAGCGTCGTGATCGGCGCCTGCGTGGTGAGCCGATCGGCCACGAATTGCGCTGCCTGCGTTGTCAATCCGGCCTCGATGTACTGGCTGTGCGCCGGCCTGTCATCGCCGGTGGAGCACACCGGATCAGCACCGTTGCACAGGTCGATGGTTTTGTACCCGTACAGGGGACTCAACCCGGTCAGCGGACCACCGAGCAACCGGATGGACGGGTTGCCGAACACGGCGACCGCGGCGACGTGATCAGCGACGGCCGCAGGCATCGGGTTGACGAAGCCGAGCGTCGGCGCGTTGGCGATCGCGATGGCATCGATCACCGCGGCACCCTGCGAAAAGCCGCCGAGCACGATCTTGGTGTCGGGGCAGGTCGCGACGGTTTTCTGGACGAACGCACTCGCATCGTTCGCACCCTCTGCGGCGCGCAGGAAGTCGTATGACGCCGGGTAGTTGACGGCGTACACGTCGACAGACTGGCCGGGAACCGTGGACCGCAGGTCGTTGACGAATGCATCGCCGACACGTCCGACCCCGACGGGCTCACCGGTGCCGCGTGCGAACACGACCTGCACGTCGGGGCAGGCCGCAGCCTGCGCTACCGCGGGTGCGACCAGCGTCACACCCGAAACCGCCACTGCCGCAACGGTCAGAATCAGCCCACGCACCTTGTTCATGCATGGGCAAACGCCACATGCGGCCCAATTCATTCCACCGCCGGGCTAGAGGCCACTGATGCCGCTGTCGACCACCTTGATCTGCTTGTGGGGGAAGCGGCGTTCAGCGTGCTCCTTGGCCGCCGAGTTCGGCAACACGTAGAGCGTCTCCTTCTTCTCCTGCAGGGGTTTGAGCACCAGGTCCATGAACCCCTTGCGGTCGTCGAGATAGGGCTCGATGACGTCCTCCCCCGCCGGACACACCGCCAGGCAGTACGCCGCTTTGTAGTTGGCCTTGAACGACAGGCTCTGCCACATCGAGGCGTTCTCGGAATCGCTGACCCGCGAACGGAAATCTGCGGCGTCCTCGCTGTCGGCGATGGTCTGCGCCCAGTCGGTGAATCCGCCCATGAATTCGCGGTAGTTGTGCACCGAGCACGCGAAGAAGTCGAACTCGCCATCCTTCTTGATCGCCCCGACCGGGCAGGCCGCCACACACAACTTGCATTCCAGACATGGCGAATAATCGAGCGGCTCACCGTAACTACCGATCGGTGCGGCCACGAGCACCGTTCCCAGCAGGATGAAGTTGCCGAACTTCGGATGTATGACATTGCGGTGGATTCCCATCACGCCGAGACCGGCGGCGACCGCGACGGGTTTGTGCGCGACGACCCAGATGCGGCCGGGGAATCGGTCCATCTCCATCGGGAACGACATCGACGGGTTGATCGCGCGATACCCCGCATCCTCCAGTGCACGGGTGATCCGGTGTGCGGCCTCGTTCATGATCTCGCCGCTGCGATGGAACTCCTGATTGGCGACGCTGCGCGCAGTGGAGCGGACGTTGTCACGGTTCATCTTCACGACCAGGGATATGTAGCTCAGCGTGCCCGGCAGTGCGGCGTCGACGTGTTCACGCTCCGAGGCCAACTCGGGGTTGTCGACGCTGGCGAACGCGACGTCGTCAGCGCCCGCGTCCCGACACACCTGACGCAGCCAGTCGGCGTCGATGATGCCTGGTCGCGCCACGGTTCGCGACCGCACCTTGCGGACCGTGGGGTGGTCTGCGAGCCGGGCCGGAATCCTGTCGGTCATGCTAGGTATAGTACACAATACCCAGCAGGGCGCCAGAGGCGTAAAAGTTGATCGCGCCGCCGTCAAGAAACCGTTCGGACGCCACTTCGGACGCGACGGCGGGCGTAGACCGGAGACATGTCCAAGAGCCACAACGGCGTACTGCGCTGCGCCTGGCATCAGCTTCTCGACGGCGACCGTCCCTGGGGATCGGTCTCCGTACGACCCGACCGGTTCGGCGTGACCCGGTACCGACTCGTCGTCTACCCGCCCGGCATCAGCCCCACCGAACGTCGGCGCGTCCGCGCGGCACGGGGTTGGCCGCTGTGGGGTGCAGCGGTGTGGATCACCGCGCAGATCTATCTGAGCAACGTGCTCAATCCGTGGACGGCACTTGCCGTCTCGATCAGCGCCACTCTCGTTCTGGGCGTCGTCACGGTGTCGTTGGCCGACCCCGTGCGCACACAGGTGCGGACGATGACCGCGGCGGTCCTGGTCGGACATCCCGATCTGGGATCGAACGCGGCGCGCGACACGATCCAACGTCTCGGTGTTCGTTTGATCAGAGCCGACGAGAGCCTTGCCGATGGGCGGCTCGGGTCCGCCGAACACGAAGCGATCTGGTGGAGCGTGTACGACGAGATGGCCCCGCAGTCCTCGCCGGTGTCACAGGAATGAGTTCTCCGCAGTGAGTCCGCGTTCTGGGAATGCGCCGAGCGCGAACGTCTCGGCATTGCCCAGGCCGACTCCACCCTCGACCGGATCCTCCACGCGCACAAGCAGATCCCGCAGTTGATGCAGTTCGCGCGCATTCTCGGGTTTGTCGCAGTCGACGACGTGGTTGCCCTCGACCTTGAGGTCACCGACCCATTGGCCGTACACCCAGTCGTTCCAGCCGTAGTAGCCGGCGGTGCCCAGGTGAAAGCCGCCAGGCCCCGCCGCGGTGATGGTCAGCGGGCGCTTGCTGCCGTCGGAGTCGATCAATGTGACGGTGCCGTGGGTGAACCTGCGGTTGTCGTCCTGGAAGTGCATGTCCTGTTCGACGGAGACGAATCGGTGTGAACCGCCGTCGTCGTTCTGTTGCTCTGCCTGACAACGGATCTCGAGATAGCCGTCGCCTCGCTCCTCCTGGTACATGACGAACAGCGAATAGGTGGACCCGTCCTGTCGCGTCATCGTCATCGGTAGCCAGGTCATGAACATCTGTTTGATCCTGCGACCCCCGCGGGGCAGTCCGGGAATCGGCTTTCCGACACCGGGCCGCAGCCCCCAGGAATGGTCGCGAATCGAAATCCACTTGTCCGCTTCGATTTCGGTGCGCTTTCCTTCGACCTCCACCCATCCGGAGGCCACCCCGATCTGGTGGTACCTCAGCACGTTGTGGGTGACGCGATACCCGTCCGGGCTACGGTCCGGCCACGGATCCTCCAGCGCGGCGTCGAAGCTTCCCGACAGCTTGACGTCGAACGCGATCGGGGCGTGCTCCGTCGGGTCCAGGCTGACCCGGACGGTGCGCAACGGCTCCACTACGCGGTAGTGGATGGGCCCGACGTGGGTGGCCGCCGGGTCTGACGACAACCGGCGCCCGGCACGCACCGTCCACTGCTCGGTGCCGCGGCACACGCCTGCCGCACCGTCGAAGACGCCGCGGTTGGTGTACTTGCCGACGCCGAGGACGACCTGAAGTGAGTTGTCGCTGGCGTGGGCCATCGTCCAGATCTTCTCGGTCCACGACGGATCCGACTGGCTGACGGTGGCGAAGGTGTCAACGATCTGGTGTGCGAGCAGTTCATCTTCTGGCACCAGAGCGCCGTAGTTCGTCGTCAGCAATGCCGCTACCCCCTGCGGTTCCCGAGGAACCAAAGAACTTCGTCATATCGGTACCACGGTCATATTCGCGCATCCAGGTGTCTGCCCAATCCGGTATCGGCTGATCGCCAGGATCGTGGTGCGGAGATTGCGACAAGGCTTGTCCCCTTGACGGCCCCACCTCTCAATGCGGGACTTAACATAAACGTCAAGGGTGTCTCGCCGAAAGGAGCCTGCACCGGAGCTCGAGCTAGCATTAGTGTGACATTTGAACCTCCCGATGTAAAGGAAGTGGCTGTGTCTGCTCACCTCGCCGCCGACGCGGATACGTCGACGCGGCGACGTATCCTCGCCGCCACTTTCGTCGTGCTCGCCAGGGACGGCACACGCAAGCTGCAGCTCTCGGACGTGGCGGCCGAGGCCAAGGTGTCGCGGCCAACGCTGTATCGGCATTTCGGGTCCAAAGATGGCCTGCTCGAGGCATTCGGCCTTTACGAGCAGGACAACTTCGACGCGGGAATCACCGCTGCCATCGCCGGCCTCAGCGGTCCCGACAGGCTGGACGCCGCATTGCGGTTCATCGTCGAATTTCAGCGCACATACTCGCTGGGCTCACTGGTCGACGTCGAACCCGAACACGTACTGCAGCAAATGAAACGGGTCCTGCCGATCATTCACGAGCGCGTCGCGCGCATCATCCCTGGCGACGACAAAGATGTCGCCGCGGCCGCCGTCGTACGAATCGCGTTATGCCACTACATCATCGATACGGGAGATCCCGACCAGTTCCTTGCTGAACTGCGTCACGCCGCGGGGCTCGGCCAGTCGCGGCGACGTCTCTCGCGGGTGGTCAACGATTAGCGAGGAAACTCGCTTCCAGGACTATTACATACGGCAGACCAAACGTAAAGTCGCTGTTCTTTACATTAGATGGCTGCTATGTAACCCTGTTCTCCATGGCTGGCATCACGCTCGACCAACGCGACCTCGCCGCCACCCGTGCGCAGCTGCAGAAGTGGTTCGAGCACAGATTCGCAGGCGTCGCGGTCGTATCGGAACTGAGCGCGGCCAACCGGGCGGCCGGATGGTCGAGTGAAAGCCTGGTGTTCTCCGCAGCGGTCGACGGCGAGACGAACGAGTACGTCATCCGGATTCCGCCCACCGGAGGCGGCATCTTTCGCGAGTACGACCTTGGCGCCCAGACGCTCACGCAGGAACTGCTGCACGAGTACGGCATCGCGACGCCGTCACCGATCCTCTACGAGCCCGACCGCACCTGGATCGGCTCGAAATTTCTGGTGATGCCGCGCATCGTCGGCCACACACCGTCGGACACCTCGTACGCCACGAAGGGCTGGATGCATGACGCCGGACCCGAGATCCAGCGGCGCGCGCACGACTCGTTCCTGGAGACACTCGCGGCACTGCAACGGGTTCCGGTCTCAGAGGCGACGTGGCTGGAGCGCCCCGCCGGTTTCGGCGTTTCCGCGGAGCTCGGATGGTGGCACGAATACGCACGCTGGGGATCCGGCAATCAGGTCCCCGACGTCATGACCGAGGCGTTCGGCTGGCTCAGACGGCATCAGCCGGGCGAGACGTCGGCACTGACCATCTGCTGGGGCGACGCCAGGATGTCCAACGCCATCTTCGACGACGCCGGCCAGATCATCGGCGCGCTGGACTGGGAGCAGGCGTGTGTCTGCCCGGCCGAGGCCGACATCGCGTGGTGGCTGGCCACGCGTAAGCAGATGCTGGAAGTCAACGGGATCGATGCCGACCCCGAGCTACCCGGCTTCGACAGCCGCGCCGCGGTGGTCCGCAGGTTCGAGGAGATGATCGGCCGCAAGCTCGAAAACCTCGACTGGTTCGAGATTTTCGCGATGGTCCGGATGGGCTGCTGCATTCTGCGCACGCAGGAGCTGCTGCGCAGCAATGGCCAGGCCGACCACTTCCTCACGCGCGCGCCGATTCTGCCCGCGTGGACGGTTGACGCGATCCGCGCCTAGTCGCCGGTGCGGCGGGCGTATGCCCGCAGGGCGAATGGCGCAATGACCGCCGTCATCGCCAACGACCACAGGATGGTCGAGAGTATTGGATGGTGCAGCGGCAGTTGAGCCTCCGGCGGGGCGGGCGGGCCGTTACCCCACAGCTCCCGCATCGCCTGAGCCAGCGATGACACCGGGTTCCACTCCGCGATCACCCGCAGCCAACGCGGCATGGGCTCGGTCGGGGCAAATGTGTTGGCCAGGAACGTGATCGGAAACAGTACGGTGAACATCACGCCGTTGACCGCTTCCACCGAACGCATCAGCGAACCGATCAGGATGCCGAACCAGATCATCCCGAAGCCGAACACCAGGATCAGCGCGAAGGCGAGGATGGCGTCCCCCACACCCCCGCGGATCCGCCATCCGATGCACAGCCCGGTCAACGCCATCACGAGCACACCGATCGACGAGTGCAGCAGGCTGGCGATACTACGGCCGATCAGCACGGCCGACCGCCTGATCGGCAGCGATCGAAACCGGTCGATGATGCCCTTCTCGACATCGGCGGTGATGCCGGTGGACACCACGAATGCCGTGAACACGATGGTCTGCGCCTGGATACCGGGAAGCAGGAATTCACGGTAGGACGCGCTGCCCTCCGTCGCGATCGATGCGCCGAACACGAACGCGAACAGCAGCACGAACATGATGGGCTGCACCGTGACGTCACTGAGCATCTCGGGCATCCGTTTGGTATGGATCATGTTGCGCTTGACCATGATCCACGACTGCTCGGCGATGTTGGTCTGGCGGATCCGCGGGCGCTCGACGGTGTCGGCCGGCCGGTGCTCGGTGGCGGTCATGCACCGACCTCCTCGTCGTCGCCCTCGGCGCGATGGCCGGTCAGAGACAGGAACACGTCGTCCAGGCTGGGCCGGGACAACCCGATGTCGTCGACTTCGATCGCACGTTCCTGCAGCCAACCGGCCACGCGGGTCAACTCGGCGATACCGTCGGCCGACGCGGTGAGCTGCCGCGCGCCCACGTCGACGTGGACCTCGGCGCCGGTGCGCGCGATCAGCTCCCGCGCGGCGGGCAGGTCGGTCGCATGGGAGACCGTGACGACCAGGCTCGCGTTACCCGCCTGCTGTTTGAGCTGCAGCGGGGTGCCCTGCGCGATGATCCTGCCGTTGTTGACGACGACGATGTTGTCGGCAAGTTGGTCGGCCTCTTCGAGGTACTGCGTGGTCAGCAGCAGTGTGGTGCCCTCGGCGACGAGGCCGCGCAACATCTCCCACAGATCACTGCGGCTGCGCGGGTCGAGCCCGGTCGTCGGCTCGTCGAGGAACAGCACCGGCGGTGCGGCGATGAGGCTGACCGCGAGGTCGAGCCGACGCCGCATGCCGCCGGAGTACCCGCGTACCGGGCGGTCGGCGGCATCGGCGATCGAAAACTGTTCGAGCAGTTGATTTCCCAGACGGTCGAGGTCACGGCGTCCGATGCCGTACAGGCCGCCGATCATCCGGATGTTCTCGCGTCCGGTCAGCAGTTCGTCGATGGTGGCGACCTGACCGGTGAGCCCCATGTTGCGGCGCACCATGTCCGGCTCGCGGCGAACGTCGTAGCCGGCCACTGTGGCCGTTCCGCTGGTGGGCACCGTCAATGTCGTCATCATCCGCACCGTGGTGGTCTTGCCCGCTCCGTTGGGCCCGAGCAGCCCGAGCACCGTCCCGGGCGGCACCACGAAGCTGACGCCGTCGACAGCGGTGTTGTCACCGAACTTCTTGACGAGGTCGATCGCCTCGATGGCCGGGGAGGTCATGGCGTCGACCGTATCGACAGCCCCCGACACAGCGCGACTCGATTACGCGCGGGGACCTAGGTGACGAGCGAGACCGAGGTGGAGCGGCGCAACTTGCCCGACGGGGTCTTCGGGATGCTTCCCGGTCCGAGCACGACGACATTGCGCGGACGCACGTCGACCTCGGCCACCACCTCATGGGCGACGTTCTGCTCGATGCGACGCACCTCGACCGGGTCCTGCCAGGCGTTGGACTCCACGGCGACGGCGAAGGTTTCCCGCGAATGGCCGGCGTCCAGTCGCACAGCGACGGCGCAGCCGGGCCGGACGCCCCCGACGCGGCCGGCGGCACGCTCGATGTCTGTCGGGTAGATGTTGCGGCCCGCCATGATGATGACGTCCTTGACGCGCCCGCACACGATGACGTTGCCATCCTCGGTCACGTAGCCGAGGTCGCCGGTGTCGTACCAGCCGTGCTCGTCCTGAGCGGGGATGAAGCCGCCCATCGTGATGTAGCCCGGTGTCAGGCACTCACCACGGAGTTCGATGACGCCGACACCGCGCGCAGGCATCACGTTGCCCTGCTCGTCGATGACGCGGGCCTCGAGGTCGGTCAGCAGCGGGCCCAGCGAGGCGAGGCGACGGGTGTTGCCCTTGGTCGCGGGTACCGCTCGGCGCAGTGCGGCGAGCAGGTCGGCGTCGACCTCGTCGACCACCAGGCCGGCGCCGCACGGTGAGAAGGACACCGCCAGGGTGGTCTCGGCCATGCCATAGGCGGGCAGTATCGCGTCGGGCCGCAGGCCGAACGGCTTGCCGGCGTCCAGCAGATCCTCGACGTCGGCGGGCTCGACGGGCTCAGCGCCCGACAGCGCGAACCGCAGCGTGGACAGGTCGTACTCACCCGGCTTGGCCTGCTTGCGCAGCCGCTTGGCGAAGAGCGCGTAGGCGAAGTTGGGCGCCGCGGTCATCGTGCCCTTGTACTTGTCGATGAGCTTGGCCCACAGCAGCGTGTCGCGCAGGAAGTCCATCGGCGTGACCTTGACCAGTTCCGCACCGAAGTACATCGGGATGGTCAGGAAGCCGACCATGCCCATGTCGTGAAAGCAGGGCAGCCAGCTGACCATGACGTCCTTCTCGACGTCGTACTCAGCGCCGATGAACATCGCCTCGGCATTCGAGTAGATGTTGCGGTGCGTGATCTGCACGGCCTTCGGCGATCCGGTGGATCCGCTCGTCAGCTGCATCAGCGCGAGATCGTCTTCGCCGACCTCGATCGGGTCGGTCGGCTCCGACGCCAACAGGTCGGCGACGGTCAGGACCTTGATGCCCTTTTCCTCCAGCACCGGGATCGCCACCAGGAAGGGCTCGGACACGATGACGGCCTTGGCTTCGATCATGCCGATGACGTTCATGGTGTCCTCGGCCCAGATCACGAGGTCGGTCCGCGGCGTGGGCTGGTGCAGCATGGTCAGGCTGGCGCCGCGCATCCACAGGCCCTGCGCGGTCGGCGCGATCTCCACGGGGAAGCCGGCAAGCACGCCGACCGAGTCCCCGCGTCCGATGCCGGCCGCCTCGAGGCCGCCTGCGACGCGACGGGCGCGCTCGTGCACCTCACCCCAGGTGTGTCGCACGGGCTCGTGGGGTTCACCGGTGACCATGCCCGTCTTGGCGTTGCGGGCATTGCGGTACATCTTCTCGGTGAATCGGCTCACGACGACCTCCTCGTTTCCCCGGCAGCAAATGTCCGGGTGTCATACTCCGCCTGATCAGGGCCGCTTTCCAGCAGACGCGCACACAAATGGGGAGCGGTTAAGTCTCGAAATGGTGATCTTGGCGCGCGACGGGCGAAGACGAAACGCCCACCGGGGCTGCCGGTGGGCAAAGTCGCGTCCATTCCTTGACCGCTAGTTTTCACCATCGATCATCTTAAACAACCCTTAAGTAGTTGCCAAAATCTTGCGATAACTGAGGTCCGTGTCACATTTGCCGCCGCCGCTCAGCGCAGCGTCAAACAGAGGCCGACGGGGTCGGAACGACCCTCGCGCCCTGTACGGGCCCACTCGCCACGCGGACCGTCCTGCAGACACCGGCGCCGGCCATTTCCGTGGCGACGTCGACGGCATTGGCGGCCGACGAGCACAGGAATGCACACGTCGGTCCGGAACCCGAGACGATGCCCGTCAGCGCCCCGGCCTCGGTGCCGGCGCGCAGGGTGCGGCGCAGCTTCGGCTCGAGGCTCAGCGCCGCCGGCTGCAAGTCGTTGCCGAGCAGCGGCGCCAGCTGCGCCGGGTCGCCGGACGCGAGTGCCGCCAGCACCGGTTCGGCATCGTCGAGGCGCGGCGGAGCGTCGCGTTCCTCCGCCGAGCGCATCCGATCGAGCTCGGCGAACACGGCGGGCGTCGACAGCCCGCCGTCGGCGAACGCCAGCACCCAGTGAAACGTGTTGCGGGCGAGCACCGTTGCCAGTTCCTCGCCACGTCCGGTGCCCAGCGCGGTGCCGCCGTGCAGCGCGAAAGGAACGTCGCTGCCCAGTTGAGCTGCCAGCACGTGGAGATCACGCCGCGGTACGCCGAGCTCCCACAACGTGTTCATCGCGACCAACACCGCGGCGCCGTCGGCGCTGCCGCCGGCCATTCCGCCCGCAACGGGAATCGACTTCTCGACGATGATCGCCACATCCGGTGCCCGGCCGACGTGTTCGGCCAGCAATTCGGCGGCGCGCCACGCGAGGTTGCGCTCATCGGCGGGCAGCGTGTCCCCGCCTTCACCCGCCAACTCCAGCGACAGCACATCGGCGTTGCGGACGGTGATCTCGTCGAGCAGCGAAACCGCATGAAACACAGTGGTCAGCTCGTGATAGCCGTCGTCGCGGACATCCCCGACCTCGAGGTAGAGATTCACCTTGCCGGGCACCCGCACCGTGACCGAACCGGTCGGAACCCATTCGGATGCCGTGCTGCCGTTGGACACCAGACGACACTATCGGAGTGAGCCGTGCGCAAGGGGCCGTCTCAGCAGGTCGATGTCGCTGATCAAACCCCTAGTCTGAGGACGTGTTCTCGCCCGGCGAGAAGTTCGAAGGTCACGTGGTCGACGACGTACTCGGCCGCGGCGGATACGCGACGGTGTACCGCGCGTACGACGCGGATTCGGATCGGGAGGTGGCGCTCAAGGTCCTCGACCACCACGACCAGGAATACGCCGCGCGGCTGCGACGCGAGTTCGAATTCGCCAGTCGCCTCACGCATCCCCACATCGTGAAGGTGTACGCGCGCGGCCACGGATGGCTGTCGATGGAACTGGTCTCCGGCGGTGGGATCACCAATGTCGACACCGTCGCCACACGGGTTGCCGCGTTGGAAAAGATCGCCGACGCGTTGGATTACGCGCACAACCGGGCAATAGTGCACTGCGACGTGAAACCCGCAAATATCCTTGTCCACCAGGATCTTTCGAGCCCGGTGCTCATCGACTTCGGAGTCGCCCACGCGATCGCCGACGATATCGGCCGCCGGCCCGGGCAGATCGAGGCCTCGCTGCCGTACGCGGCGCCGGAACTGATCACCGGCCATGCCCCCAGTGGCGCCACCGACGAGTACGCGCTGGCATGCACCGTCGTCGAATTGGTCACCGGATCGCCGCCATTCACGGCACTGAGCGGCCTGGGTCTCATCGACGCGCACCTGCACAAGCCGCCGCCGCGTCGGTCAGATGAAATCTCGTGGCTGCCACGCGTATTCGACTCGATCACGGCCAAAGCTCTGGCCAAGGCACCACAAGACCGCTATCGGTCCTGCCGTGAGTTCGTCTCGCTGATAGCCCGAGCGCTGCATTAGCCCGGCCGGCGTGACATCACACCGTGACTGAGCCTTCAGTCCTGTCCCGGTGGTGCACGACGGCCTTGGGCGCTTCCGGCTCTGGTTCCTCGCTTTCGTCCGACCGTTGCAGCAGCCGGACGAAGTCGGCGACCGAAAGCGTCTCACCGCGACGGGACGGATCGATGCTCGCGGCGAGCAGCCTGCTGGCCGACTCGTTGCCCGAACCCGCCCATTCGGCGAAGGCATTGCGCGACGTCTTGCGCCGTTGAGCGAAGGCGATGTCGATCAGGTTGAACACCCGCTCGCGGAAGCCTTCCTCAGCAGGCCACGGTGACGTCTCGTAACGGTCGATCCGCACCAGCCCCGAGTAGACACGCGGGATCGGCCAGAAAACCGTCGGCGAGACCATGCCGTACCGCCGGACGTTGCCGAAGTAGCGGACCTTCACGCTGGGCACCCCGTAGTCCTTGCCACCCGGTTCGGCGGCCAGGCGCTCGGCGACCTCGGCCTGCACCATCACCATCACGGTGCGGATCGAGGGGAATTCGGCGAGCAGGTGCAACAGCGCGGGTACCGCGACGTTGTAAGGCAGGTTGGCGACCAGCGCCGTCGGCTCGTCAGGGATCTCACCGCGAGTCAAGTGAAGGATGTCGCGGTTGAGCACGCTCAGCCGGTTGATCTCACTGTGGGAATGCTCGGCGACCGTGACAGGAAGCTGTCGGGCCAGCACCGGGTCGATCTCCACCGCGGTGACCCGCGCACCCCGATCAAGCAGGGCCAGGGTCAGGGAACCCAGGCCTGGCCCGACCTCGAGAACGTGGTCTTGCCGGTTGATACTGGACGCCGAAACGATCCGGCGCACAGTGTTGGCGTCATGAACGAAATTCTGGCCAAAAGACTTGCGTGGCCGGAAATCCATTTCTCTCGCCAAGTGTCGTATCTCGGTCCGCCCGAGTAGTCGAATGGTCAGCGCGCACCAATCCTCCCGCTGCACGTCGGCCACGCGCCCCAACCTTGCCGCGCTCGAGTGACCTCAGCAATCGCGATTTGCTCTTCTCTCGTTGCCAAATCTGCTCGCCCAGCATACCTCAGACCACCGTTGCGTTCCCAAGTGTTTTGATCAAATTGAACGCCACCGTAGAAACCGTTACCCGTATTGATGGCCCAATTACCTCCAGCTTCGCACCGAGACAGGGCGTCCCAAGTACCTCCGTTGGAGACTTCCGGAACTTCCGTACCAGGCTTGGCGCCGACCCTCAACACACCGTCTCGAGCTGGGACGACTACGACATTGGCTACTGGCATTCTGCCCGTCTCTACACCGTTGACCTTCGCGATGGCAAACGTGACGTCCTGGGTGCCGGGGGCACCGGGATCTTCGACGATCTGGCGGCTCATATTGAGCTCCGGATCTTCGATACGCAGGCTCGCGGGAGGCAGCGGCGCACGTTCGGTGGCCTTCTCCAGCCGGATCCGCGTCACCTGGATCTGCATCCCGTCGACGATCGGCGACGATGCGGCGGGCACGACCTGATCACTCTGCTCGAGGGGCACTCCCGCGGCCTCCAAGAGGCCGGCGACGTTTGGTGCGGCCAGGCGGACAGTGCGCATCACGCCGGCGTCAGCCAACTGCACGGTCTTTGCGCTGACGACGGGAAGCGACATCCCTGCCAGCGGCACCCGGCTCCCGCGGGACGCCGCCGCGGGCGCTTTGTCGGTCATCCGCAGCTGGCTCAGCGCCTCGGAGACGGTGGACGCGGTGGTCCACACCTCGCGGCTGTCTCGGCCGTCCGTGGAGATCTGCAGGGGCCTGCTGCGACGGAGCACGATCGTCTCGGATTGGTGCACCGGTTCGTTGGCCGCCGGGTAAAGATCGTCGCGTTCGCCGACCTCGAATCCGTTCTCCTTGACGACATCGATGACACGCGACTTCATGGTTGCCACGGTGATGTTCGAACCGTCCACTGCGAGGGTCACTGTCTTATGCGCAGCAACCGCGTATCCACCTGCAAAGGTCAGCGCAAGCAACATCACGCCGACCACGAGTCGCAGTATTGGTGACCGCTCTTCGTGAATCCTATTCAAGATGTTCAAAACGTCGTCTATCCCGACTATCGGACGGAGTGCCATGCCTGGTAGCGCTCCGCGTTTGATCACAAGACGGTAACGAATCGCGTCAAGCGCAGCAACTCGTCAGCCCGTAGACACGGGCGGCCGTCGAGCTTGTTTCTTGCGCAAGCTCCTCAGCAGGCCTGTTGAGGAGTTCTGCCAGCGCACGGACAGTGTAGGGCAGACAGTAGGGCTCATTTGCCGCCCCGCGGTACGGATGGGGCGTCAGGAAGGGCGCATCGGTCTCGACGAGAAGTTGCTGAGCGGGTATCAGCGACGCCGCTTCCCGTAGCGCGGTGGCATTGCGGAAGCTGACCGTTCCGGACAGGCTGAGGACCCAGCCGTTGGCCACACAGGTCCTCGCCATATCGGCGCCGGACGAGAAACAGTGAAAGATCACGACCTCGGGCGCGCCCTCGGCGCGCAGGACGTCGAGGACCTCGGGGTCGGCGTCGCGGTTGTGGATCATCAGCGGCTTGCCGGTGCGCTTGGCGAGGTCGATATGCCAGGCGAACGCGTCCCGCTGGGTCGCCGGATCGGCACACCCGTCAAGCTTGCCCGGCCAGTACATGTCCATCCCGGTCTCCCCGATGGCCACCACGCGTGGGTGCTCGGCAAGCCGCTCGATAACCGCCTTGGCCTCGTCGGTGAGCGCGTCGGCGCGGGTTGGATGCAATGCGACGGCTCCGTACACCCGCGCGTCGGCATCGGTGGCCTCGGTGACCCAGCGTGCGGACGCGAGGTCGTCGGCGATCGTCACGACGGCCTGCACTCCGACCGCCTCGGCCCGGTCGACGATCGCGCGGATGCTCTCGGCGTCTGTGGCGCCACACGCATCGAGGTGGGTGTGCGCATCGACGAGCGGTACGAGCGGTTCCGGGGCCGGGGGCTTCTCCCGTCTGGCTGGGCGCTTCTCACTCACCGCCACACCATAAGCTGAGTCCCAAATGAGTGAGCCTTTCTACATCACTACCGCCATCGCCTATCCCAACGGCGACCCGCACATCGGGCATGCCTACGAATACATCGCCACCGACTCGATCGCGCGGTTCAAGCGCCTCGACGGTTTCGACGTGCGCTACCTGACCGGCACCGACGTCCACGGCCAGAAGATGGCCGAGACGGCCGCCGCCCTTGGCATTTCGACCGCGGAGCTGGCACGGCGCAACTCGGATGTGTTCCAGGGGTTGCAGGAGAAGCTCAACATCTCGTTCGACCGGTTCATCCGGACGTCCGACGCCGACCACTTCGACGCGTCGATCGAGCTCTGGAAACGGATGAACGAATCCGGCGACATCTACCTCGACACGTACGCCGGCTGGTATTCGGTGCGCGACGAAGGCTTCGTCACCGAGGCCGAAACATCCATCAACGCCGACGGTGTCCGGGTGGCCACCGACACCGGCGCCCCCGTGACGTGGACCGAGGAGCAGACCTACTTCTTCCGGCTGTCGAAGTACGCCGACAGGTTGATGGCGCACTACGAGGCGCATCCGGAGTTCATCGAGCCGGGGGTGCGGCGTAACGAAGTGGTCAGCTTCGTCTCCGGCGGGTTGCGCGACTTCTCCATCTCACGCACGACCTTCGACTGGGGTGTGCCGGTGCCCGACCACCCCGACCACGTGATGTACGTGTGGGTCGACGCGCTGACGAACTACCTGACCGGCGTCGGCTTCCCCGACACCTCATCGGAGTTGTTCCAGCGGTTCTGGCCTGCGGACCTTCACATGATCGGCAAGGACATCATCCGGTTCCACGCCGTCTACTGGCCTGCGTTCCTGATGTCGGCGGGAATCGAGTTGCCGCGCAAGGTCTTCGTGCACGGCTTCGTTCTCAACCGCGGCGAGAAGATGAGCAAGTCGGTCGGCAACGTGGTCGATCCGATCGCACTGGTGGACGCCTTCGGTGTCGACCAGGTGCGCTACTTCTTCCTGCGCGAGGTGCCGTTCGGTCAGGACGGCAGCTACAGCGAGGACGCGATCATCGGCCGCGTCAACGCCGACCTCGCCAACGAGTTGGGCAATCTCGCACAGCGGTCGCTGTCGATGGTCGCCAAGAATCTCGACGGAATCGTCCCCGAGCCAGGGGAATTCACGCCGGAGGACACTGAGCTGTTGGATTTGGCCGATGGCTTGCTCGAGCGGGTGCGCAAGCATTTCGACGCAACCGCCATGCATCTGGCGCTGGAAACCATCTGGTCGGTGCTCGGTGCGGCCAACAGGTATTTCTCCGCGCAAGAGCCGTGGGTACTGCGCAAGTCCGACGAGACACGGTTTCGCACCGTGCTGTACACGACGCTGGAGACCGTGCGGATCGCGACGCTGCTCAGCCAGCCGGTGATGCCCGAGTCGACGGGCAAGCTGCTCGATCTGCTCGGCCAGAACGACGACCAGCGGACGTTCGCCGCGATCAATGACCGGCTCGTGCCGGGCACCGAGTTGCCCGCCCCGGTCGGCGTGTTCCCTCGCCACCAGGTGGAGTGACCCACGTCACTTTCTGTCACGATCGGTGGACGGGCGGTGTCTTGGGGGCATGACTGAAAACCACGCAACCAAGGTCGTCGTCATCGGCGGCGGCTACTCCGGAACACTCGCGGCCAACCATCTGAGGATGCGCGGCGACGGGAACATCCCCGACATCACGCTGGTCAACTCGCGGCCGAAGTTCGTCGAACGAATCCGGCTGCATCAGCATGTGGCGGGCAACTATGACGCGACCGTGGACTACGGCAATCTGCTCGGTCACGGCATCACGCTCGTCGTCGACACCGCGACCCGCATCGACACCGCCAACCGCACCGTTGAGCTGGCGTCGGGTCAGACGCTGGGCTACGACTACGTCATCTACGCGGTCGGCAGCACCGGCGTCGTCCCCGCGTCGGTACCCGGCGCGGCCGAATTCGCCTATCCCCTCGCCGAACTCGAGCAGGCGCAGCGTCTGCGCGCAGCCCTCGACGACCTGCATCCGGAGGCGCCGGTCACCGTCGTCGGCGCCGGCCTGACCGGGATCGAAGCCGCCACCGAATTCGCCGAGCAGGGTCGCAAGGTGACGCTCGTCTGCGGTGGTCAACTCGGGCCGTACCTATCAGGGCCCGGGCGCCGGTCGGTCGCCAAGGTGTTGCGCAAGCTCGGCGTCACGGTGCTCGAGGCCGACGTGGTGACCGAGGTCCGCCCGGATGCCGTCGTGTTCGAAGACGGCGCAATACGTCCCAGCGCCGTAACCGTCTGGGCCGCCGGGTTCGGCGTGCCGGACCTGGCCACCGCCAGCGGATTACGCACCGACGAGATCGGCCGCCTGCTCACCGACGAAACGCTCACCTGTGTGGACGACCCGCGTGTCATCGCCGCAGGCGACTGCGCGAACCCATCCGGCCAGCCGTTGCGCATGTGCTGCGCGTCGGCGACCCAGCTCGCACCTCAGGCCGCCAACACCGTGCTCAGCCGGATCGCGGGCACCCCACCGGCCCGGTTCGAATACGGATTCGCCGGAGCCTGCATCAGCCTGGGCCGCAAGTCCGGCATCCTGCAGGTCGCCCGCAAGAACGACACCTCAGTCGACGTCTACTTCAGCGGTCGGCTCGTCGCCAAGATCAAGGAGGGGATCTGCAAGGGCACGCTGTGGGCGCTGCGCCGGGAGGCGGCCAAGCCGGGAACCACGTTCTGGCTCAAGGGCGGACCGCGTCCAGAGCAGCCGGTGTTCGCGCCGAAGGTGGTCACGGAACCGTGACCGGCGCGGGCCCCGATGCCGGCTCGGCAGGCAGAGACCACGCCGAGCGGTTCACCCATCTGCGGCCGCTGCTGTTCACGATCGCCTACGAGATCCTCGGTTCGGCAACCGAATCCGACGATGTGCTGCAGGACAGCTATCTGAGGTGGGCAAACGTGGACCTCGCGACGGTGCGCGACACCAGGTCGTATCTGGCACAACTGGTGACCCGCCAGGCGCTCAATACGCTGCGGGAGGGTGCGCGCCGTCGCGAGGACTACATCGGACCGTGGCTTCCCGAGCCGCTGCTGCTCGACGACCGTGATGCCTCCGCCGATGTCGTACTCGCGGAGTCGGTGTCGATGGCGATGCTGGTGCTGCTGGAAACACTGACACCGGATGAACGGGCGGTATTCGTCCTGCGCGAGGTGTTCGGATTCGACTACGACGAAATCGCCGGGGCGGTCGGCAAATCCGCCGCGACGGTGCGACAGATGGCGCACCGCGCCCGCGAGCACGTGCACGCCCGACGCAACCGGTTCGGGCCCGTCGACGCCGAGCGCACCCAGCAGATCACCGAGCAGTTTCTCGCCGCCGCGTCCACCGGCGACATGGACGGCTTGATGGCGCTGTTGGCGCCGGGAGCGACCTGGACGGCCGACCACGGCGGAAAGGCCACGGCGATCCGCAGGCCGGTCGTGGGCGCCCGACGGGTCGCCGCGATCATGGCCCGCCTGTTCCAGGTGGCCGGTGAGATGCCGGACATCCGATTCGAGTCAGCCGTCTACAACAGTGCTCCGGCGGTGGTCGTCTACACGGGCGATCACCTCGAGGGCGTCTTCGTGTTCGAAGTGATCGACGAGAAGATCACGAACCTCTACGCGATGCGCAACCCGGACAAACTGATCGGCATCACGACCCCGCGCGTGATTACCCGTTAGTGACGTGTGACACATTGCGCGCGAAGCTGTCACACTCACGATGTGCGCGGTGTCTCGAGGACAGACCAGCTCTGAGCCGAACGGCCGCCTCCGGCAGCCGGGAAGAGCAGGATGACCCGAGGAGATCGACATGACCGAACGGAAGACCCGCGTGATCGTGATCGGCGGCGGATATGCCGGCGTGCTGGCGGCCAACCACCTGCGGCTCAACGAAAACGTCGACATCACACTCGTCAACCCCCGCGACAAGTTCGTGGAGCGGATCCGTCTTCACCAGCTGGTGACCGGCTCCGACGATGCGGTGGTCGACTACCCGGAGATCCTGGGTGACGGCATCGGACTGACCGTCGACTCGGTGGCACGCATCGACGCGCCGCGGCGCCGTATCGAGCTCGCCAGCGGCGACGAGTTGGCCTACGACTACCTCATCTACGCCATCGGCAGCCACGGCGCCGAGCCCGTGGTGCCCGGCGCCGCCGAATTCGCCTATCCCATTTCAGAACTCGAACATGCCCAGCAGCTGAAGAAGGCATTCCACGCTGCGGGCGAGACTGCACCGATCACCGTGATCGGCGCGGGCCCGACCGGGCTCGAAGTGGCCGCGGAATTCGCCGAGGAGGGCCGTCGCGTCACTCTGGTCTGCGGCAGAGTCCTCGGGCCGTACCTCCACGCCCGCGGTCGCCGCGCGGCCGCCAAGCGGCTGACCCGGCTCGGCGTCACCATCGTCGACGGACCCGGCACCACCGCGACCGAGGTTCGCCCCGACTCGGTGATCCTGGCCGACGGGCGCACGATCGCGAGCGCGGTCACCGTCTGGACCGCCGGCTTCGGCGTGCCCGACCTGGCCACCCGCAGCGGCCTGCGCACCGACGCGGCCGGCCGCCTGCTCACCGATGAAACCCTCACCAGCGTCGACGATCCCCGGATCGTGGCCGCGGGTGACGCGGCCGCACCGTCGAACCTGCCTCTGCGCATGAGCTGCCAGGCTGCCATCCCGCTGGGCGCCCAGGCAGCCAACACCGTGCTCAGCCGCATCGCGGGCACCGAGCCCAGACAACTGAATCAGGCGTTCACCGGCCAGTGCATCAGCCTCGGCCGCAACGGCGGCATCGTTCAGCTCGCGCATCTCGACGACACCGTGATGCCGCTGCACATCGGCGGCCGCACCGCAGCCACGATCAAGGAGGCGGTGTGCAAGGGCACCGTCAGCTTCCTGACCCGCGAGGCGCGCAAACCGGGAAGCTACTTCTGGCTCAAGGGCGGTAAGCGCCAGCAGAAGGTGGCTGCTGCGGAGCAACCGGTGCGACCGTGATTGACGACCACGCCGAACGATTCACGGCCCTGCGTCCGCTGCTGTTCACGATCGCTTACGAAATCCTCGGCAGCGCAACCGAATCCGACGACGTATTGCAGGAGAGCTACCTGCGCTGGGCCGCGGTCGACCTGTCGACGGTGCTGGACACCAAGTCCTACCTCGCCCAGCTCGTCACCAGGCAGTCCCTCAACGCGCTGCGGGCCCAGTCCCGCAGGCGTGAGGACTACATCGGCCCATGGCTGCCGGAGCCGCTGTTGGTGGAGGCCGGCAACAACACAGACGCGTCGTCCGACGTGATCTTGGCCGAATCGGTTTCGATGGCGATGCTCGTCGTCCTCGAGACGCTGAGCCCGGATGAACGCGCGGTATTCGTCCTGCGCGAGGTGTTTGGCTTCAGCCACGACGAGATCGCCTCGACGATCGGCAAGTCCACGGCTGCGGTTCGCCAGATGGCCCACCGCGCCCGCGAGCACGTCCAGTCACGGCGCAAGCGGTTCGAGCCCGTCGACCCGAAGCTGTCCATGGAGATCACGGCGCGGTTCTTCGCCGCGGCGTCGACCGGTGACGTCGACGGGCTGATCGAGATGCTGTCGACCGACGTCGTGTGGACCGCCGACAGCGACGGCAAGGTCAGCGCGGCACGGCGTCCGGTGTCGGGTGCCGAACGGGTGGCCAAGCTGGTGATCGGACTCGTGCGCGTGGCCGGCGAGTCGGGCCGAGTGGAACCCGCGATGTACAACAACGCCCCGGCGCTGAAGCTGTACCTCGGCGACAGCTTCGAAGGAGTCATCACCGTCGAGATCACCGGCGGCCGGATCAGCCACTTCTACGCGATGCGCAATCCCGACAAACTGGCAGGCGTCGACATCCCGCGGGAGATCAGCCGCTAGCTCTCTGCCACGCTTATCCGGTGCGGACCGAATGGCTCGGCGACCTTGGCAGCGCCCCCGCGGTACTGCGCGCGGTCGACGAGGGCGGCCGTCGCCTCGGTCTCGCGCCGCCGGCCGCACTGATCGGCGAGTGGTTCGGCTCGGGCGCCGTCATCGCGCCGACGGTGACGGTCGCACCCGTCGACGTCAGCGAGGTGTTCAACGTGCCGCCGGGCGGGGCGGGCGACGCCGTGGGGGGCGGATGGTTCGGCTACCTCTCCTATCCCGACGCGGGCGCCGACGGCCGCGGCCCACGCCTTCCCGAAGCCGCTGGCGGCTGGTCGGACTGTGTGCTGCGCCAGGACCGTGACGGACACTGGTGGTACGAAAGCCTCTCCGGCGCACCACTTCCGCAGTGGCTCGGCGATGCGGTGCGGTGCCCGGTACCGGCACGCCATAGCGAGATCATGTGGGCGGACGCCGATCGGGACGCACACCGCCGCGGTGTGCTCGCATGTCTGGATGCCATCGCGGCGGGCGAGGTCTACCAGGCATGCGTGTGCACGCAATTCGTCGGCAGGGTCGCCGCCGGAGCCCCGATCGACTTCTTCGCCGACGCGGTGGAGCGCACGTCCCCGGCGCGGGCGGCATATCTCGCCGGCCAGTGGGGTGCCGTGGCATCGCTGTCGCCGGAGCTGTTTTTGCAGCGGCGCGGCGACGCGGTGACGTCGAGTCCGATCAAGGGCACGCTGCCGCTCTATGAGGATCCCTCGGAGTTGCGCGCCTCGGTCAAAGACGTCGCCGAGAACATCATGATCGTCGACCTGGTGCGCAACGACCTGGGTCGCGTCGGGGACACCGGCACGGTGACGGTGCCGGAACTGTTGGTGGTGCGGCCCGCGCCCGGTGTGTGGCACCTGGTTTCGACCGTGTCGGCGCGGGTGGGCGTCGACGTCGCAATGGCCGCCGTGCTCGATGCGACGTTCCCTCCGGCATCGGTGACCGGCACACCCAAGCTGCGGGCCCGCCAGCTGTTGCGGGGCTGGGAGCCGTATCGCCGCGGAGTGTATTGCGGCACAGTCGGATTGGCGTCACCCGTGGCGGGCTGCGAGTTGAATGTGGCGATCCGCACGGTGGAGTTCGACACCTCGGGTGACGCGGTGCTCGGGGTTGGTGGCGGCATCACCTCGGACTCCGATCTCGACCGCGAATGGGAGGAGTGCCTGCACAAGGCCGCACCGTTCGTCAACATAAATGCGACGCCGCGCGCTATGCAGCGCGCGGCGTCGGGGAAAAGGTCCTAGGCATCCGAGTCTATGTGATGACCGTCACTCTCGCAAATATTTCGCGAGAATGCGCCCGACGGCTTCAGCGTAGCCCGCTACAACCGTGTAATACCAGGTCAAACCGTTCGGGCAGCGCATCCTAGCCTTCGGAGCGTGCCGATAACACGGCTTCATACAGCAAACGCCGAGATGGGGCGCCCGGATGCAGGGCGATGACCTCGGCGCAGGCGTCTTTCACTCGTGCACCGGCCTCGACGAGCGCATTGACCTCAGCGATCAGCGTCTCGATATCGGCCCGCGGGGCCGAGCCCGCCAGGACGACGGTGATCTCACCCAACACGCCCTCGTCCGCCCACTGAGCCAGCTCGCCCAGCGGGCCGCGCACGATCTCCTCGTGCGTCTTGGTCAGCTCCCGGCAGATGACGGCCTCGCGGTCGGAGCCCAGAACGTCGACGGCGTCGCGCAGACAGGCCGCGAGCCGTCGCGGCGACTCGAAGAACACGCACGTACGTGGCTCGGCGGCCAGCGTCGCCAGCCAGGCCGACCGCGCCGAATGCTTGCGCGGCGCGAAGCCCTCGAAACAGAACCTGTCGCACGGCAGGCCCGACACCGCCAGCGCCGTCGTCACGGCCGACGGACCGGGCAGGCAACTGATCGTCAGCCCGCTGTCGACACACGCCGCCACCAGCCGGTATCCGGGGTCGTTGATCAGGGGCATACCGGCGTCGCTGACGAGCAGCACCGTGGCCCCGCCTGCGATCTCCGCGACCAGGGCCGGGACGCGCGCCGCTTCGTTCTGGTCGAAGAGGCTGACCACCTTGCCCGCGGGCTTGACGTCGAGGGCCTGCGCCAGGCTCCGGACCCGCCGGGTGTCCTCGGCGGCGACGACGTCGGCATTGGCCAGGGCGCTGGTCAGCCGCGCGGATGCATCCCCGGGCTGGCCCAGGGGCGTAGCGCCGATAAGCAGTCGGCCGACACTCATTCCGGCGGGCACGAGCGATGGGCCCCCGCACGGAGTGCAGGGGACGACCGGGGAATCGTCATCAGGACAGCCTACGATCGCTTGCGTGACCGCCCCCGCTACCGAAGCCTCGCGCGCGGTCCCCGTCATCAGTCCCGCGCCTCTGGTGCCGGTCGCCGACTTCGGTCCGGTCGACCGCTTGCAGGGCTGGGCGATGACCGCCGTGGTCACCGCGCTGGCCGCGGTGACGCGTTTCCTGAACCTCGGATCGCCGACGGATGCGGGCACGCCGATCTTCGACGAGAAGCACTACGCCCCGCAGGCCTGGCAGATGCTGCACAACCACGGCGTCGAGGACAACCCCGGCTACGGGCTGGTGGTCCATCCGCCGGTGGGCAAGCAGTTGATCGCGGTCGGCGAGGCGGTGTTCGGCTACAACGGACTGGGCTGGCGCTTCGCGGGCGCCGTCTGCGGCATCATCACCGTGCTGCTGGTCGTACGAATTGCGCGGCGGATCAGCCGGTCCACCGTCGTCGGCGGAATCGCGGGCCTGCTTCTCGTCGCCGACGGCGTCAGCTTCGTCGCGGCACGCACCGCGCTGCTCGACGGCTTCCTGGTGATCTTCGTGGTGGCGGCGTTCGGTTGTCTGATCGTCGACCGCGACCAGATGCGCGAGCGGATGCACGTCGCGCTGCTCGAGGGCCGCATCGGCGAGACGCCGTGGGGGCCGCGACTCGGCGTGCGGTGGTGGCGGTTCGGCGCCGGGGTGCTGCTCGGATTCGCCTGCGCGACAAAATGGTCGGGGCTGTATTTCATCGCGTTCTTCGGGGTGATGACGCTGGCCTTCGATATCGCCGCGCGCCGGCAGTATCGCGTCCCGCGGCCGTGGCTCGGCGCCTTCCGTCGTGACCTGGGCCCGTCGCTGTATGCGCTCGTGCTGATTCCGTTCGGCGTCTACCTGGCGTCCTATGCTCCGTGGTTCGCGTCGGAGACCGGGGTGAATCGCTATGAGGTCAGCAGGTCGATCGGTGCGGACAGCATTTTGCCGATACCCGACGCACTGCGCTCGTTGTGGCATTACACGTATTCGGCGTACACGTTCCATTCCGGCCTGACCAACGCCGAAGGCAACCACCACCCATGGGAATCCAAGCCGTGGACGTGGCCGATGTCGCTGCGGCCGGTGCTCTATGCGATCGACAACGAGAACGTTCCCGGCTGCGGCGCGCAGTCGTGCGTCAAGGCGGTGATGCTCGTCGGCACCCCCGCGATGTGGTTCATCGCGGTGCCGGTGCTGGCGTGGGCGCTGTGGCGGACGTTCGTCAAGCGCGATTGGCGCTACGCCGCGATCCTGGTGGGTTACAGCGCAGGATTTCTGCCGTGGTTCGCCGACATCGACCGGCAGATGTACTTCTTCTACGCGGCGACGATGGCCCCGTTCCTGGTGATGACCATCGCGATGATCCTCGGCGACATCCTGTACAAACCCGACCAGAATTCGGAACGAAGAACGCTCGGCCTGATCGTGGTGAGTTGTTATGTCGCGCTTGTGCTCACGAACTTCGCGTGGATGTATCCGATACTCACCGGCATACCGATTTCGCAGTCGACCTGGAACATGCAGATCTGGCTGCCGTCCTGGAGCTAGAGCCCGTTCACGCCGAAATCCGACTTTTGTAGGCCGCCACTCGCACTTTCTCTGCAAAACTCGGATTTCGGCGTGACAGGAGCTAGAGCGGGTCGCGGTCTGCCGGGCACGACATACACCGCGGGCCGCCGCGTCCGGTACCCAGCTCCGACGCTTCGATCGGCAGCACCTCGATACCCGAATCCGCCAGCCGGGCATTGGTTTCGGAGTTGCGCTCGTATGCGATCACCACGCCCGGCGCCACCGCGAGGGTGTTGTTGCCGTCGTCCCATTGCTCCCGCTCGGCGGTGACGGGGTCGAGGCCTGTCGCGATCACCCGCAGCTTCTCGATACCCATCGCTTCCGCGGCGGCGATCAGGAACGGTCGCGCTTCGTCGATCCGCACGCCGCCGGCGCCGTCGCGATGAATCGTGAACGCCGATAGCGAATCGACGATGCCCGGATACATCACGACCGCATCGACGTCGACCATCGTGCACACGGTGTCGAGGTGCATCTGCGCCCGCTCCTGTGCGATCGGCACCGCCAGCACGGTGTGCGCGAGATCGTCGTCGAACAGGCTGCGCGCCAACGCCTCGGCACCCGCAGGCGTGGTCCGCTCCCCCACCCCCACCGCGACGACACCCGGCGCCAGCAGCAACACGTCGCCGCCCTCGACGGGCGCGGACCGCGACTCGTAGGCCCTGCGCACACCCAGGAAACGCGGGTGGTGCGCATAGATCACGTCGGTCAGTGACGTCTCGCGGGCACGCGCGGGCAGGGCCAGCGACGTGATCGCCACCCGGGGACCGATCCAGAACGAGGAGTCGCGGGTGAACAGCAGATTCGGCAGTGGATCGATGACGAAGTCGCCGCCGTGGTGCATCCGTCGCACCAGCGACAGTTCGCCGCCGGTGAACGGCAGCTCGTTGAACGTCATCCCCGCCATCAGCACCGACGCCAGCTCGCCTGCGTCCAGCGTGCGCAGGTAGGCCGAAAGCTCTTGCGCCAACGGCAGTCCCAGCCGGCGCGGGTCGACGGCAGCTGCAATGCCGTGCATGCGCGCCGCCCCGCTGTTCGCCAAACTCTCGGTCAGCAGATCGCCAAGCAGCAGCACCTCGACGCCGCGCGACGCCAGCACCGTGGCGAATGCGTCGTGCTCGCGCTGCGCCTTCGCCACCCAGGGCAGGCCGTCGAACAACAGCGCGTCGTTATTGCGCGGGGTCAGTCTCTGGAGTTCGGCGCCGGGCCGGTGCAGGATGGCGGCGCGCAGCCTGCCAACCTCGGAATTGCAGCTCGCCGTCACACCTAGCACCGTAACCGGCCCCGCGTCATCGGCGACCTCAACTATCGTTGAGGTCATGGAGTTGATCCACGAACTCACACCGGGGGACATGGCCGTTCGAAGCGGCGTGGCCGTATCGGCGCTGCACTTCTACGAACGCGAAGGGCTGATCGCCAGCAAGCGCACCGGCGGCAACCAGCGGCGGTACGCCCGCGAAACGCTGCGCCGCGTCGCGTTCATCCGGATGAGCCAGCGGCTCGGCATTCCGCTCGCACGTATCCGCGAGGCACTGACCACCCTGCCCACCGACCGTGTCCCGACGAGCAAGGACTGGGCCAGGCTGTCCGCCGGCTGGCGCCAGGACCTCGACGACCGCATCCTGCATCTCCAACGACTACGCGACAATCTCACCGGCTGCATCGGCTGCGGTTGCCTGAGCCTGAAGACCTGCGCGCTTTCCAACCCTGGCGACGTTCTCGCCACGGAAGGACCCGGCGCCGTGCGCCTCTGACCCTTCGAACGCCTGTGCGATAAGATCGCGGGCATGGAGCTGGCTCTGCAGAGCTCGCTGTTCGAGCACGCCGAACGGCGCCATCTCGCCAACGGTGCCTGGATCGAATACCGGTCCGGGTGGCTGGACGACGCCGACCCGCTGTTCGAGGAACTGCGACACGACATCCCGTGGCGTGCCGAACGGCGGCAGATGTACGACCGCGTGCTGGACGTGCCGCGGCTGGTCAGTTTTCACGATCTGGTCGACGAGCCGCCCCCGCATCCGCGGCTGAAGCAGATGCGCCGACGGCTCAACGACACCTATGCGGGCGAACTCGGCGAACCGTTCACCACCGCTGGCCTGTGCCTCTACCGCGACGGTGACGACAGCGTGGCCTGGCACGGCGACAACATCGGCCGCAGCCGCACAGAGGACACGATGGTGGCCATCGTAGGGCTCGGCGCCACAAGGGTTTTCGCACTGCGGCCGCGCGGCGGCGGCAAGTCACTGCGGATGGCGCACCGGCACGGCGACCTGCTCGTGATGGGCGGTTCGTGCCAACGCACCTGGGAGCACGCGATACCGAAAACGGCGCGGCCAACGGGGCCGCGGATCAGCATCCAGTTCCGGCCGCAGGACGTGCGCTAACCCCGTACCGCGGCGACGGTCGCGGTGAGCAGGTCGCGGGCGCGCTGGGTGTCGACGAGCGCGACGGGTTGGTCGGGCAGTACCAGCGGATTCGCGGTGACGATCACCAGAAACGTGCCGAAACTCGCGGTGTAGTTGTAGATCTCCCCCGAGCCCGGCTTGCCGTTGACCATGGTCTGCAGCACGCGGTGGGTGCCCATCGTCTCGGCGCCGTCGATCTGTGGCGCCTCCACAACCTCGATGAGGCCGCGCACGCCGCCGCCGGCGAAACCCACCTTCTTGCAGTTGTCGGCGGGCCGGTTGACCGGAACGGTCTGCGACGTTTCCACGGCGATCGCGATGAACCGGTTGCCGTCGCCCTCTGCGGTGGTGGCAGCCATGTTGCCCTTCACACCGGTAGGCAGCACCTGCGCGGTCGCGAACGATTTACAGTCGGCCGGATCGAATTGCAGACCTTCGGGCATCGCCTGGGGTCCGAGCAGCCGGGGGTCGATCCCCGTCGGCCCGACCTCGGTCACCTTGAACTGTGGGCCGAAACTCGACTTGACGTCCTTGGCGCGGGCGATGTCGGCGTTCGAGAGGTCGGCTGACTGTCCGGTCGAGCATGCGGTCAGCGTTGCGGCGCACACCAGGGCGAACTGGCTGCCGAGCGTTGCGCTCTTGGACATCGCCGCACACGCTACCGCGCAGACGGCGTCAACCCCGTAATGCCGCCACTGTTTTCACCATCAATGCACTCGCGAAATCGGCGCCCAGTTGTGGATTGGGCGATCCGGGGTCGGTCACCACGGTGACGAACGCGACGTGGTCATCCAGATAGGCGGTGACGGTGTCGGCGTGTGAATGGGTTTCGGTACCCCCCTCGACGACGGTCGTCGTTGCGGTG
This sequence comes from Mycobacterium sp. 2YAF39, assembly GCF_052114565.1. Taxonomy (NCBI): domain Bacteria; kingdom Bacillati; phylum Actinomycetota; class Actinomycetes; order Mycobacteriales; family Mycobacteriaceae; genus Mycobacterium; species Mycobacterium sp. 2YAF39. The sequence continues at coordinate 91,575 of NZ_JBFREZ010000010.1, read as the reverse complement.
GCCATCGCGACGGTCTCCGTACCCTCGATCGCCGGCGCGGCGGTGCGGGTGACGGTGCCGCTTGCCCGTCCGCCCGACAACGTCCATTGCGTGCATTCGGCGGTCACTGCCGGATCGAGGTCCGCCGTCGACTCCGCCACGACCGCATAGACGATGCCGCCGGTCCCCGATCCCGACCAGCCTTTGACCGAGGCGGGGTCGACGGGCGGATCCGCCAGCACGCCGCACTGTTGCGGGTCGGCCGACCACTCGTCGCCGTACCCCCACAACCCTGTGGGCCGCACAGGTCCCGCGATGTCGGAGAACTCGTACCCCTCCGGCAGGTTGTCGCGCGCCCGATCGATCCTGGCGGGGTTGATCTGCGCCAACGCTCCAGGGGACATGGTCACTTCCGGCGGCGGGCGCTCGGGCGTGCCGCAGGCCGCAGCGAAAAGAGCCATCGCTGCACACATCGCGCGCACGCGGCCTTGATACCACAGAGAACCCTTATGGCTATCCATGCAACGAAACGCCTCTGCCGTGCGATGGAGAAGTACCAGGCAAATTAAAGATCGGAGGCCTCCATGCGCAATGGATGGGGTCTAATCACAACAATCGCATTGATCGGCGTCGCATTCGTATCCGCGGGCGCGGCGACGGCGAAGCCCGCCAAACCGGGCGGCAACGCTTATCAGACGATCGGCGAATTGGAATCCGCCGGCTACAACGTCGTCGTCGATCGGGTCGGAAGCGCCCCGATCAGCGAGTGCGTCGTCACCAATGTGCGGAACCCGCAACAGGTGACCCAGACAATCCCTGTCGGCGAGGGAAAGTACCGCGAGTACATCACCGTCGTCGTCAGCCAGTCGATCACCGTATCGCTGAACTGCGACGTCTGATCCGGCCGTCAGGCCGCCGCTTCGCCCGTACCGGCCGGCGCGGACCCCTGCTGACCCGTAGTGGTGGTGTCGTGGGCGTCGTTGCCGGGCTGCGCGGCTGACGGCGGCTTGGCGTCCTTCTGCGAGTCGAACCCGATCGGACCCCTGATCTTCGGCAGGCGGATCTTGTCCAGCGCGCTGCGGATCTGCTCGCCGAACCGGGCCACCGGCTTCGGGGTGACACGGGGTGTGGTCGTTCCGAGCTTCTCGGTGCCCTGTCCCTGGGCGCCCTGGTCCTCGATGACCTCTTGCCCGACATCGCCCGTGGCGACCTGCTGCTCGGTGTTGTCTCCAAGGTCTTCCTCAATGGCGCCTTCCTCGGGGACGACCTGTTCAGGAACGTCCTGCTGGGCTACCGGGTCTTCGGCCAACCGTGAAGAGAACATGAGATTCGCGTTCTGGGCGGCAGATGGCGGTGCCGGTAGCTCGGGACCGCCTACGCCGAACGGACTCGTCACCTCATCAGTTCCGAGGGGCCGATTGTCCACGTCTCCGGAGGACTCGGCGATCGCGTCGTCGATACCGACCGGGATGGCCTTGATGATGTTGACGATGGCCTGCACCGGGTTCCTGAACGGGAGCAGCCCCACCTTGGTGGCGACACCCGGATTGACGTCGCGCGCATAGCCGGCCTCGATCGCGGCCTTAAGCGGCGCCTCGAGCAGGGTGAGGATCGGCGACGGCACGAACGACTCGAACGGCATCAGGAGCGGCAGGCGCCGCGCGGGAACGATGTAGTAGTCGGTGTCACCGTGCGAGCCCTGATACTGAGCGTCGTCGAAGCTTGCGTTCTGAAGATCACCGTGCAGGTAGTAGTAGCCAAGGACGGCGTTCGCGATGGCCAGCGGGTTGGTGAGGCTGGCAGGCGCATCACCGCCGAGCCCGTCGTATTGCGCTGCGACGTCGACGGTTTCGTAGCATTCTGCACCGCCGTCGCAACTGTTCGTCGGGGTGGCGCCGTAGAAGGTGATACCGATGATCGGGATCGTGAGGCCCTCGGGTCCCCGCGCCAGGACGCCACCGTTGGGCCGCATCGGATTGGCGAGCAGGAAGAACGACACGTCGGTGCCGTCCGCGGGGCGGTTCGCGATCAGATCCTCCTTCACCAGAGAGGCCACGACGGCGCTCTGTGAATACCCGAAGACCGTGAAGTCGGGGCCCGGCGGAATGGCCGGGTTCGGATTGGCGGGGTCGTCGACCTCGTCGTTGAACGAGCACGCCGTTCCGCGCACACAACCGTTGAGGTTCCCGCGTCCCGCCCCGACGGACGAGTCGAACGTCTGGAAGCCGGACACGGGGAAGAACTGCGCGGGATAGGTGACGGCGTACACCCGATCGTTCGGCCCGACGCCGTCGATCGGATCACCGCCGGTGCCGGTGGCCGTGCCCGCTGCCGGGTCGATGAAGAGGGTGACGGCGTTGTCCAGGTAGGACTCGATGTAGTCCTGGTCGTCGCCGCTTGCCGTCAGCGGGTGACCGGTACCGCCCATGATGAGCGCGGTCGCCGCCAGCGAAACGATCGTCGCGCCGGTCCACGACACGACGAGCCCGACGACGCTCAGCAACGCCAGGCCCACCACTCCCAGCGAACGAATCATCCCCCGCATTTTCGATCCCCTTCTCGGCTGAACAGCGCCCCCGGTTCGCAGCACATATGCATCTTGGCCCAGAAATTCTCTGCGAGCCAGCAAACCTTTGGCCACTCTATAGCAAAATTCAGGCGTAGCGCCATCGGGGGGCCGACCGTAGGCTACGGCGAGATTTACGAAACGAGGAGACTGAATGACCACGTCATTGAGGGCCGGCGTCATCGCCATCTCGGCCGTCGCATTGGGCCTTGGCCTGGCCGCTTGCGGATCGGACACCAAGTCCGAACCGTCCGCGTCGAAAACAACCTCCAGCGAGGCATCGACCAGCACGTCCACCAAGACCAGTGAAGCCGCGCCCTCCACGTCGGCACAGCCGGCGGGTAAGAACTACACGATCGTCGACTACATCCGTGACAACGGCATCGTGGAGACACCGGTGAAACGTGGCGACCCCGGCTCGCCCACCATCAACCTGCCCACCCCGCCCGGATGGGAGGATGCGGGTGCACGCACCCCCCAATGGGCTTACGGCGCAATCGTTTCCACCGACCCGGAGTTCAAGGCCGATCCGCCCACCGTGGTGGCGCTCGTCTCCAAGCTGACCGGCAACGTCGATCCGGACAAGATCCTCGAGTTCGCGCCCGGCGAGATCAAGAACCTGCCCGGCTTCGAGGGCGGCGCGGAGGGGCAAGCCGACGAGCTCAGCGGTTTCGACGCCGTCCAACTCGGCGGCACCTACAAGAAGGACGGCGCCACACGCGCCATCGCACAGAAGACCGTCGTGATCCCGGGCAAGGACGGGCTCTATGTCCTGCAGCTCAATGCCGACGGCCTCGAAGATCAGATCGGCGCGCTGATGGACGCGACGTCGGCTATCGACGAGCAGACCACGATCACACCCTGAGGACCGAAACCAGCGATGATCCGATGACCACACCGCAACCACCGCACCCCGACGAACCGCCGCAACCGGCGCGCGGACTCACTCGTGAGGAACGCGGACGAGACATCAGCCAGGCGCAGGCCGAGGTAGAGGCCGAGACGTCGACGGTGCAGAAGTACCTGAAGACCATGAGTCCACGAACGATGTGGTCGATGGCAGAGGGTTATCCCGTGGTGCTCAAGCAGTTCATCCAGTTCTGCCTGATCATCATCTATCCCGCGTGGGTGGTCACGGTGCTGTTCGGTGCCGCGATGCATCTGCTCTTCTACGTCACCGTGTATCCGGTGCTGTGGCTGCTCTTCTGGCCGGTACGCGCATCCCAGAAGAAGAACCACCCCGAGGAATACGCCGAGTCACAACGGAAGAAGTAGCCGCGCGCCATGGGCCTCTTCAGCCGGACGCCGGCGGCGCGCGTGGTCGTGACGCCGGAAGTGGTGCGACGGCGTCACAAGGTGACGGCCACCGTCACCACCGACAGGCCGATCGACAAGGTGTCCGCGGCGACCCTGGAGTGGGGCTACACCAACTTCTACCGCTACCGATGGGCCGGGCGCGCGGATTCGATGGCCACCGAGATGAACGACGTGTGGTGGCTGATGGGCGAGGTCGGCACCGACGCGGGCAGCGAGAAGGACACCAGCGACTGGGTCGGCGTGACGACGGTCGAGATTCCGGTCACTGACGGCCAATTCACCGAGTTCTCTTCGTCGTTCACCGTCCCGTCGTGGGCACCGGGATCCTCGGATGATCTCGCGCGATGGTCGGCGCGGCTCACGGTCGACCGCGGCGGTCGCGACGTCGAGGCCCACGGCGACTTCACCGTCCTCGTCGGCCGCAACGACGCCCAACCCACCGACGAAACGCAGCGACGCATCGCCGGTGACGGCGAAACGGATCTGGCCATCGTGTTGCCGTCAACGGTCTTCGTCGCCGGCGCGACGATCAACGGCGGCATCACCCTGACGCCGAACGTCGACATGTCCGACGCTGAACTCGGAATCTACTGGGGCTACAAGCGACTCTCCCATCCATTGGCCCGTACACCGGCCGCCGGCGGCGGGGGCTCGACGGGTCAGACGGTCAAGCTGGGCAAGGGTATTCCGTTGCGCAAAGGGTCGCCGGTGACGGTGCCGTTCGCGCTCGACCTGCCCGCGGATGCGCCGCCTGCGGGTGAGGCGGTGCACTCGTCGCTGGTCTGGTTCCTCGAAGCCACGCTGATGTATGCGAAGTGGACGCAAGGAATCGAGAAGGTACGCCGGCAGATCGCCGTGGTCAGCGTCGCTTAGGCGCGCGACACCGCCGACGCGGCCGCGATCTGTTCGGGGCTGGGCCGGATACCGGTGTACCGCTCGAACTGCTCGGCGGCCTGCAGCGCGATCACCTCGGCCCCAGTGATGACGTCGACACCCGCCGATCGTGCCGCCGTGATGAGGGGTGTCTCAGACGGCAACGCCACCACGTCGAACACTGTGTGCGCCTTGGCGATCGTCTCCGCGCCGAAGGCGAGATCGTTCTCCTCGGCGCCCCCCGCCATGCCGACAGGGGTGACGTTGACGATCACGTCGGCGGTCCGTGTCCCGACGTCGGAGGCATACTCGTAACCGAGCCGCTCGGCGAGGGCCCGTCCCGTATCGGCATTGCGCGCGATGACGGTGCCCTGCCCAAAACCGTAGTCGCGGAATGCCGCAGCGACGGCGCTGGCCATGCCCCCACTCCCTCGCAGCAGCAGCGACTGCGCCGGTCGCAGCCCGTGCTCGACGATGAGCCGCTGGACGGCGATGTAGTCGGTGTTGGATGCGGTGAGGTGGCCGTCGTCGTTGACGATCGTATTGACGGCATCGATGGACTTCGCCGACTGCTCGACATGGTCGACGAGCGCGATGACGTCCCGTTTGAACGGCATCGACACCGAACAGCCCCGGATGCCCAGCGCGCGAACCCCGCCGATCGCGGCGGCGATGTCTGTCGTCGTGAATGCCTTGTAGATGAAGTCCAGGCCCAGCAGGTCGTACAGGTAGTTGTGGAACCGGGTTCCGATGTTGCTCGGCCGGGCCGCCAACGAGATGCAGAGCCGGGTGTCCTTGTTCAAGGGCGGCCGCATCAGCCCACCGCCTTGATGACCTGGTACGTCACCGCGCGGATCTTTTCGACCAGCGTGGACGGCAGCTTCAGCGAGCGTGGTTCAGGAACATCGACGACGGTGATGACGACCCCGAGATCGTCGCGGTGCCACTCGGCGCCGAAGCGGTCCAGGATCGCCCGCATCGGGTGATTCTCGGAGAGCACCCGCGCGGTGAAGCGTTGAACACCAACGTAATCCGCTGTCACAGCGAGTGCTCCCATCAGAAATGTGCCGATACCGCGGCCCTGATAGTCGTCGCCGACGATGAACGCTATTTCAGCATCGGAAGGGTCGGCTTCGTCGCGCACGTAGCGCGCATCGGCGACCACCGGACCGTCGGGTCCTTCGGTCATCACCCATACGAAATGGTGAATGTAGTCGACCTCGAACAGATAGGTCATCAACGATTTCGTCGGCGTGCGCATCGACTGGAAGCGGCGGTACAGCGTCTCGCTGGAGAACTCGACGGGCTCGTTCGTCGTGCGCTCGCTGTCCCCCGGCAGCACCGGACGCAGGTAGTACGTGGACCCGTCGCGCAGTTTTACCGGGATCGGTGTGATGAACGCGGCGAGCCGCTGCCGCGCCGTGCGTACCAGCTTCTCCACCATGCCCGGGATTTCGAGCATGGTCGCGAAGGCCTCGCGGCCGCCGACCCATCCCGTCAGCCGCTCGGTTGCCACCACAGTCGCGGTCCGCGGCATATCGCGCAGCAAAGCGATCTCGCCGACGATCAGACCGGGCGCCAGCTGCGCGACGGTGTCGTGTCCGTCAATTCCGGAATGGCTCACCTCGGCGCAGCCGGAGCCGATCAGCAAAAACGAAACGGCAAGCTCACCCTGCTGCATGAGCACCTGTCCTGGCGCCGCGCTCAAGGGCTGCAACTGCGCGGCCAGCGGTGCCAGGGCCTCGGTCGAGCAGCCGGCGAAGACCCCCAATTCGGCGAGTTCGTCGGCTCGGACGACAGTCTGGCCGGCCACGCCACGAGGCTACCGGCGTGGCCGAGGCGACGAGGAAGGAACGAGCGCCAGGGCGATAAGGCACTATTCGAAGAATGACCGACGCCCAGTTCAGCAGTCATGCCCAGTTGTTCGATCTGACCGGTAAGCGCGCCCTGGTCACGGGCGGCTCGCGGGGTATCGGGCTGATGATGGCCCGCGGGCTGGTGCAGGCCGGGGCCCGCGTGGTGATCAGTTCCCGAAAGCCGGACGCCTGCGAGGAAGCGCGCGCGCAGCTGTCGAGTTTCGGCGACGTGCAGGCCATTCCCGCAGACCTGTCCCAGCACGAGGAATGCGTGCGGCTCGCCGGGGAAGTCACCGGCGGCGGCGAGCTGCACATCCTGGTCAACAACGCGGGCGCGACATGGGGTGAGCCACTGGAGACCTTCCCCGACTCGGCGTGGGACAAGGTGCTCGACCTCAACGTCAAGTCACCGTTCTGGATGGTTCAGGCCCTGCTTGCCGCACTCCGCGAAACGGGGACCGCGGACGATCCGTCGCGGATCATCAACGTGGGAAGTATCGACGGCCTTCGCCCCAGCCGGCTACCGGTGTACTCCTACGTCAGCAGCAAGGCGGCGTTGCATCAGCTGACGCGGAAACTCGCCCACGATCTCGGGCCGGAACACATCACCGTCAACGCCGTTGCGCCAGGGCCTTTCCCGTCGAAGATGATGGCGGCGACGCTCGAGACGTTCGGGGATTCGATTGCGGCGTCGGCGCCACTGCGTCGCATCGGACGAGACGACGACATGGCCGGCATCGCGGTGTTCCTGGCCAGCCGGGCGGGGGCGTATCTCACCGGTGCGGTCATCCCCGTCGACGGGGGGCTCGCCACGACCGCGAGCGGATGACGTGGGTCCCAAGGAACAGCGCGACGGGGTCGACCTCACCAATCTCGACGAACCACTGACGCCCGACGCCGGGGCCACCAAGCGTGACCTCGTCGACTACCTCGACGCGGTCGCCGATCGCATACTGCCCGGCCTCGCCGACCGGCCGCTGACCGTACTGCGGGTGCTGCGCGGGCGCGAACCGTTCATGCAGAAGAACGTGCCGAAGTACACGCCGGACTGGATCGCGACCTCGACCATGTGGGCCGAGGCCTCCCACCGCGAGGTGCGCTATGCCCTGTGCAATGACCGCCGCACGCTGTTCTGGCTGGCCAACCAGCGCGCCGTCGAGTACCACCCCACGCTGGGGCTGGCAGGCGATGTCTATCGCCCCACACATCTGGTGCTCGACCTCGACCCGCCCGCCGACGACTTCGGGCAGGTCGTGGCCGTCGCTCATCTGGTGCGTCAGGCGCTGACCGACAGCGGGCTGGCCGGTGCGGTGAAGACCAGCGGCGCCAAGGGGCTGCACGTGTTCGTACCGATTGATCAATCGGCGCCGGTCGACGATGTCGCCGCGGCGACCCGGGCCCTGGCCGCCCGCGCCGAAGCCCTCGATCCGGACATCGCGACGACGGCGTTCATCGTGGAAGACCGGGGCGGCAAGGTGTTCGTCGACGCCACCCGCGCGGGCGGGGCGACGGTCGCCGCGGCGTACACCCCGCGACTGCGTCCCGGCACTCCGGTGTCGTTTCCGGTGGACTGGGACGAGCTCGACTCGATCACACCTGCCGACTTCACAGTCCACACGGCGATCGATGCGCTCTACGGCCGACCGACGTGGACCGAGTCAATGCCGCAGGCCCAGCGGCTGCCGGCCGACTTGATCGAACAGGGCCGCACCATTCCCGTCGCCCGGGTGGCGGCGATGCACGAGGGCAAGCGACGGGCCCGCGCCCGGCGTGAATCGTCCTAGGAGCGCCCCGACGGTAGACTCAGCCTCGCGTCGTCGCGGTCCGCGATGGCCCGCCATCGGCCCGCCGCACGCACCAGGAGACGCTTTATCGCGCTGATCAGCGACGACTACCACGTGGCATCCCGTCGCACTGACGTGAGGCCGGCACCTGAGATTCCGCCGGCCCCCGTTGTCGACGACCTGCCCCAGGGGTTGGCCGATACCGTCGCCGACCTCATCGGGCGACCACGTGCCAGGGGCTGGATCCATCTGTGCTCCGCGGTCGCGGCCACGGTGGGCGGACTGGCTCTGGTATCTGTGGCCGTCATCGAGTCGTCACCGAGGGCGATCCTTGCGACCCTGATCTACACCGTCACCATCGTCGCGATGTTCAGTGTCAGCGCGGTCTATCACCGCAAGCACTGGCACAACCCGGTGGTCCTGAAGTGGATGAAGCGGCTCGACCATTCGGCGATCTTCGTCTTCATCGCCGGTAGCTATACGCCGTTCGCGCTACTGGCGATGCCGCCGAACACCGGGAACCTGGTGCTGACCATCGTGTGGAGCGGTGCCGCGGTCGGAGTGGCACTGAAGATGTGGTGGCCGTCGGCTCCGCGGTGGGTGGGTGTGCCGCTCTACCTATTACTCGGCTGGGTGGCGATCTGGTTCGCAGGCAGCCTGCTCGACGGCGGCGGTCCGCTCGTCGTGGGGCTGCTCGTCCTGGGCGGGTTGCTCTACAACGTCGGCGCCATCCTCTACGCCCTTCGGTGGCCGAACCCGTGGCCGCATACGTTCGGCTATCACGAGTTCTTTCACGCGTTCACCGCAGCGGCGGCGATAAGTCACTACATCGCCGTCTGGTTCGTCGTTCTCTAGCGGAGAATCGTCGTAGGTCGCCCTCAATTTGATGAGCGCCGAGTACTAACGTCGATGGCACCGACGATGGAGGTGCACATGGCTGGGCCGATCCCTTTGGTCGACTATCTAGTGCTGGACGGCGACGAGCCGCATTTGGTCGCGCAGGAGTGCGCGAAATGCGGTGCACGTTTCTTCGACCGGCGTAACGCGTGCGCCAACTGCTTCGCCACCGACTTCACGGCGGTGCCGATCGCCACCGAAGGCACGGTCCGCGCGTTCACGATCGTCGCCTTCGCCGCTCCAGGAATTCCCACCCCGTTCGTCGCAGCGGTGGTCGATTGCGAGGGCACCCAGGTCCGCGCGAACCTCATCAACGTCGAACCCGATCCAGAGCACGTCCACGACGGCATGAAGGTCCGGCTCGCCACCCATTCGATCGGCACCGACTCCGGCGGTACCGAGGCGATCGGGTTCGGCTTCGAGCCCGTCAGCTGACGCACGCCCCACCCACTTCCAAGAAGGAGCCTCAACGATGAGCGCAAGCGACGAGGTCTGGATCCTCGGTATTCAGATGACCAAGTTCGGCAAGCACCCGGATCTCGACACGGTCGACTTGGCGGCGGAGGCGGCGACCGGGGCACTCTCGGATGCCGGTGTCACGATGGCGGACATCGGCGTGCTCGCGGCGGGCAACCTGATGAACGCCAGTGCCGGTATCGGACAACAACTTCAGAAGCAGATCGGCCAGACCGGCATCCCCGTGTACAACGTCGCCAACGCCTGCGCGACCGGGGCCACCGCGCTGCGGACCGCCATCATGGCGGTGAAGGCCGGCGAAGTCGACTACGGTCTCGCCGTCGGGGTCGAGAAGCTCTCGGGCGCAGGCCTGCTCGGTGGAGGGGGCACAAAGAAAAAGGACGCCGACACCTGGACACCGGCTGGTCGGTACGGCGCGGTCGCCCCGATCGACGGGCGGATCGGCACCGAGACCATGCCCGGTGTCTTCGCCCAGATCGGGATGGAATACGGGCACAAGTACGGCGGGACGAGCTTCGAGCTGTTCGCCAGGATCAGCGAGAAGAACCACGCCCACTCGACTTTGAATCCGCTTGCGTCCTACCAGAAGAGGTTCACGCTGGATCAGATCATGAACGATGTCATGATCGCCTACCCCAACACCCGTCCGATGTGTTCGGCCAACTGTGACGGCGCGGCCGCCGCGGTGGTCTGCAACGGTGAGACGCTGAACTCCCTTTCGCTCGAACAGCGGCGCCGCGCGGTGAAGGTGTCGGCGTCGGTGCTGACCACCGACCCCTACGAAGAGGGTTGCCAGGTCCTGCCCAACGTCAACACGTTGACACGCAAGGCCGCGAAGATCGCCTACGAGCAGGCCGGCATCGGTCCGAACGACCTCGATCTGGTGGAGCTGCACGACTGCTTCGCGACGGCCGAACTGGTGCACTACGACAACCTGATGCTGTGCGAAGAGGGCGGAGCCGCGGAGTTCTTCAACTCCGGTGCGACATGGCGGGACGGCTCGACTCCGGTGAACGTGTCGGGTGGGCTGGAGTCGAAGGGCCACCCCATCGCGGCTACCGGTATCGCCAACATCTGGGAGGTCTGCCACCACCTGCGCGGCGAGGCCGGCGACCGCCAGATCGAGAATGCGAGAGTGGGTCTTGCCCACGTCATCGGACTCGGCTCCGCGTGCGGTGTTCACATTCTGGAGAAATCAGCGGCTTGACCACTGGGCCGGCTCACTCATCGAAGGGCACTTCCGTTGACCCAGAGCGGCATTCCGCGCCGACCGCACGATATCGACGTGGCAATGTTCCGCAGTCTCACGTCGCGTGACGATGTAACCGCCGTGCAGGTGCGCGATGTCGACCACGGCACGGCGACTCGTGCGCGACTCGACATCACCGGAGCTGACGACCTGCCCGGTACGGCGTTCGTCAAACTCGCACCAACCCGGCCTGCCGAACGCTTTTTCAACCGCTTCATGGCCTTGGCGCACAACGAAGCCGAGGCCTATCTTCGCCTGCATACAGAGCTGTCAGAGGTGACGCCTGGACTGTACGGCGCGGCGTCGGATGGCCGCGGCCACGCCGTGGTCATCCTGGAGGATCTCGCCGGACGCGACGCGGTGTTCCCGCCGTTGGCGACCGGCGCGACCGCCGAACAGGCACTGGCCGTCGCAGGCGCGCTCGCGACCGTGCACCAGAAGTTCTGGAAGTCAGCACGTTTCGACGATGACCTCGCGTACCTCAGCCCGACCCGTTCCCGCAATACTCGGCTGGGCCCGCATTCCTGGCATCTGATCCGCACCATCCCCAAAGACTTCAATGACATTGTGCCGCTGGATATCCGCGATGAGGCCAAGATGCTCATCAAGCACCGATGGGCGATCGCGGCACTGTTGCGGACCTACCCGCACTCGCTCATCCACGGCGACACCCACCTTGGGAACATGTGTTTCGTCGGCGGTCGGCCGATCCTGTTCGACTGGCAGGTCACGTCTTGCGGACCTGCCGTCAAAGATCTCGCCTACTTCGCCGCCACGTCCATCGACACCGACACCCGCCGTGCCATCGACACCGATCTGGTACGCACCTACGTCGATGCCCTCAACGCCGACGGCACCACCCGATTGACTTTCGACGACGCGTGGGACTCGTATCGCCTCCTGGCCTTCACCGGTTTCATCGCCGCAGGCGTCACAGCGGCTTTCGGTCGTCGCTTGCAGGGCGAAGCCCCGACGCGCGCGGGTCTCGACCGGGCGGTGCAGGCGCTTCGCGATTTTGATTCACTGAGTCTGCTACGCGCCCGACTGGCCTAATCGGGATCGGCGCATTTTGTCTAGGTCGCCTCGTCGACTCCATCGAAGACCTGGATAGCGTAATCGAACGACTTTGGTGTGACGCCCATTTGGCGGCCGAATGGATGGTCGAGCCAGAAGATGAGGAAGAGCAGCAGGCCGAGCAAGATGGCGATCGCGCTCGACAGAATCATGTGATTGCGGCGGTAATCCAGATGGGTGAAGCCGATCAGTCCGATGAGCAGGACAGCCCCGAAAAGCAGACCTGCCCACAACAATCCCGGTATCCGCGGCGTTGTATCCAATATTCGGGTGCTGCGTTGCGACATCAAGACATTGAGCTGGTCGCGGATCTCTGCATTGATCGGATTGGACGCGCCTGACTGTTGACTGCCGAGCACGCGGTACATGTCGGTAATCGCCGCTCGGGCTCCACGGCTCGCGGTAGCGTTGCCTTGATCGTCCCATTCGGCTTCGACGGAAACGGTGTAGTTGCGCAGCAGCTTGCGCATGGTCTCCTGCTCCGGCGGAGCCAAGCTGATGGTCTGCCGGTACATCGTGGCCAAGGTCGATGACTCATTGGTGACGTTCGCCTCGGCAGAGGAGAACTGCTCCCATGCGACGACGACGGTGAATCCCAACAGTGCGCCATACACGAGGGCGACTGTGGTGACGAACGACGCCAGAGACCCGGTTTCCTGTTTGGTGTCCGGATGGTAGACCGTCTTGTTGGCGAGCCATACGCTGCCGACAGCCAACAAAATTGATACTGCAAGGACCGCGGCCAGAAACAGCGACATCCCCAACAGGTTCATTCCGCCCATTGCCCGCCTCCTAAGCGCAGTGTCTGCTAATCGGGGTCGGCGAAAACCGGCTTCTCCCCCGACATTCCGGCCATCACGGCGGCGATCTGATTGGGCTTACCGATCAGGCCTTCTTGAAGCTCTGATTCGCGCGCGAGGGCGGCCGCGGGATCGTTGCCCGCCCACGTCTCGTCGTAAAGGCGCTTTGCGGCGCGGACCGCGTCCGGGGATTTCTGCGCGATCTCCTCGGCGAGCGCCAGCGCCGCAGACAGCGGATCCTCTTCAGTCCGGGTAACCAGCCCCAGCTCGCGGCCCTCGCTGCCCGAGACGATGCGACCGGTGAAGGTCATCTCTTTGGCGACGTCGATCGGCAGGAGTCTCGGCAGCGTCTGCGTGATCCCCATATCGGGTACGAGGCCCCACTTGATCTCCATGATGCTCAGCTTCGCGTCCGGCGTGGCGATCCGGATGTCGGCGCCGAGTGCGATTTGCAGGCCGCCGCCGAAGCAGTTGCCGTGAATCGCGGCGATGACGGGCGCGGGCACCAGTGACCAGTCGTAGGTAACCCGCTGAGCGAAATTCGCAATCCGCTTCTCATCGCGGTCCAGCAGAATGCCCGTGCCGCGTTCACCGCTCATGAAACTGGCGACATCCAGACCCGAGCAGAAGCTCTTACCCTCGCCGTGGAGCACGACCGCGCGAACGGCCGTATCGGCTGCCAGCTGTTCTGCGGCATCCACCAGGCCTTGGAACATGGCCTGGTCGAGTGCGTTGTGCTTATCGGCCCGCACCATCGTCGCCGTCGCCACACCGTTGTCGCCGACCTGCACACGAACTCTGTCTTCGCTCACGCATCGCAATCTATCGCGATGCGGTCCGCTCAAGAATTGTGGAGCCAAACAGGACGATCAGAGACCGGGCAGACAGTTTATGAATGGAATGCACGGCGGGGGCGGAGGCGGCGGCGGGCCGGGAGGCTGGCCCGGGATCATCACCGGCTTGGTCAGCGGCGCGGCGGGATCGAAGTAGAAGGTGTGGCAGACGTTCATATCCCACTCCGGAATCGGAGACATCCCCGAACCCGGGCACCAGATCTGACCGCAGACACCATTCGCATCGCAGGTACCCGGAGGTCCCTCGGGCGGAGCGCACGGCGGTGTATTCGCATTCGATGGTGAGCAGAACGGCGCGGCGTTGGCCGTGCCGGAGGGCGCCACCACGAGCGCGATGTTGAAACCTACGGACGCGAATGTGGCGGTCGCCAACGCTCCGATGAGGGCTCTGCGCATACCAGGGTCCTTGTCTTCATGCCCAGCCTCAATGGACGGGTCGTTGCGCCAAGTACACATGGACGTGTCGCCTACCGATCCCAAGATTGGCGTCGACGCAGGAATCCAGCACCTGCGTTGGCGCAATTCCTCACTAGGCTGCCGATATGGCGAGGCGCGCGACATCGGGTGGTGGCCGCCTTTCGGTCGACGACTGGATACAGGCCGGCTTCGCCATCGTCGCCGAGGAGGGAATCCGGGCTCTCAAGCTTGAACGGGTTTGCGCGTACCTCGGCGTGACCAGGGGAAGCTTCTATTGGCACTTCGACGACATGGCGAGCTATCGCGCAGCGTTGGTGTCCTCGTGGGGCGAATTGCGCGACACCGACCGTCAGGTGTTCGCCCGCCTACGTGAGATGCCCCCGCGGGAGCGATTGTCGGCGATGGTGGAGTCATTCATCACTCCACGTCACTGGACGCTGGAACGGGTGATGCGCGAATGGGGCCGCACCGATCGAGCGGTGGCTTCGAGCGTGCGGGCCGCCGACAAGCGGGTGTTGAACGCCGCACGCGACACGTTCCGCGATCTGGGGTTTCCACCGGAGGAAGCCGATACACGCGCGAAGGTGTTCTTTGCCACCGGTGTCGGCCTACTGCACCTATCTGATCCGCGGCCCGACCGCGCGACGGTGCGCGAGTGGGAGCAATTCGTGGACTTCATGGTCAAACGCTGAGCTGGCGCTGAAGTCGTCACGACCTATTCACATACAAAAAGGTATGGTAGCGTCCGCCGCGTGGCACTCGTGGATGCGACGTCGGCTCGCTGACGTGAGCGCTTCGTGGGCATCACCCCGAAATGCGGTCATCAAGGTCGCCGGTGTGATCACGGTGCTGGCCATGGTCGGCGTGCTGGCTTTCGTGTGGGTGCAATTCCGCGGCGGACTGGCCCCGACCACAAAGCTCACACTGCTGGCGAGTCGCTCGGGCCTGTCCATGGACCATGGGTCGAAGGTCACGTACAACGGTGTCGTGATCGGCCGTGTCACCGCGGTGGAACCGGACTCGTTGGACAAAACCACCAGGGCGAAGATCACCCTCGAGGTCACCCCCGACTCGCTGGCCTCGATCCCGGCGAACGCCACCGCCACCATCAAGGCCAGCACCGTGTTCGGCAACAAATATGTGGCCTTCTCCTCACCGAAAAACCCGTCACCTGAGTCTCTTTCGCCGAGCCAGCCGATCGACGTGTCGTCCGTGACCACGGAGTTCGACACACTGTTCGAGACCATCATGTCCATCGCGGAGAAGGTGGACCCGATCAAGCTCAACGCCACCCTGAGCGCCACCGCGGAGGCACTCACCGGGCTCGGAGATAAGTTCGGTCGTTCACTGGTCGACGGCAACGCGATCCTCGATCAGGTCAATCCACGAATGCCGCAGGTGCGCTATGACATTCAGCGTCTCGCCGACCTGGCCGACATCTACGCCGACGCCTCACCGGACCTGTGGGACGCACTGCGCGACGCAGTGACCACCGTCAAAACTCTCAACGGCCAGCGCGACGAACTCGACGCCGCGTTGATGGCATCGGTCGGATTCGGCAATACCGGCGCAGATATCCTTCGCCGCGGCAACCCATTTCTCGTCCGCGGCATGGCCGATCTCGTCCCGACCGCTGATCTTCTCGATGAATACAGCCCACAACTGCTGTGCATGTTCCGCAATTACCACGATGTGGCACCAAAGGTCGCGGCGGCTTCGGGGGGCAACGGGTATTCGGCGGTGACCAACTCCGCCGTTCTCGGGGCTGAAAACCCATATGTCTACCCCGACAACCTGCCTCGCACCAATGCCAGCGGCGGCCCGGGCGGAAAGCCAGGATGCTGGCAGCCCATCACCCGGGATCTGTGGCCTGCTCCCTACCTTGTCACCGACACCGGCGCCTCCATCGCCCCGTACAACCACATGGAACTCGGCCAACCCATCCTGAACGAATACGTCTGGGGCCGTCAGGTCGGAGAGAACACGATCAACCCATGAGAATCTCCGGCACGGCAATCAAACTCGGCGCTTTCTCCGCGGTGCTGTTGGCCCTGACTGGATTCATCATCGTGGTCTTCGGTCAGCTGCGATTCGATCGCACCGCCACATACTCAGCGGCATTCAGCAGTGTCAGCGGCCTGAAGGCCGGCCAGTTCGTGCGCGCTTCGGGCGTCGAGGTGGGCAAGGTATCGAAGGTGCGGCTGGCCCCGGACGGTGGACACATCATCGTGGACTTCGACGTCGACCGCTCGTTGCCGCTGTTCGAGTCGACCACCGCGTACATCCGCTACGCCGACCTGGTCGGCAACCGCTATCTCGAATTGCAGCGCGGCCAAGACGCTGCCCGAATTCTGCCGCCCGGCGGCAGCATTCCGATCACCCAAACCCAGCCTGCGCTGGACCTCGATGCGCTCATCGGGGGATTCAAGCCGCTGTTCCGTGCTCTGGACCCGCAGAAGGTCAACAACATCGCGACCTCACTGATCACGGTCTTCCAGGGCAAGGGCGGAACCATCAACGACATCCTCGATCAGACGGCGCAATTGACATCGGCTCTGGCCGACAGCGACCAAGCCGTCGGCGAGGTCATCGACAACCTGAACACCGTGCTTCGGACCACCGTCACCCACCAACGCCAGTTCGACCAGACCATCGACAATCTCCAGCAGCTGATCAGTGGCCTCAGGGATCGTGCCGACCCGATTGCCGACGGCCTGGCCCACATCAGCGACGCAGCAGGCTCGGTCGCAGATCTGCTCGCCGACAATCGCCCCGTGCTCGCGGACACCGTGACGCACCTGCAGAACATCCAGGGTCCGCTCATCGAGAAGCAGGACCAGCTCGACGACCTACTCACCAAACTGCCCAATGCGCTACGGATCATCGGTCGCATCGGCGGTATCTACGGCGACTTCTTCAACTTCTACCTGTGCGACGTGGCGCTCAAAATCAATGGCCTGCAGCCCGGTGGGCCGGTGCGCACCGTCAAGGTCCTGTCGCAACCCACGGGTAGGTGCACGCCCAAATGAGGATTCTCGAGGAGGGCAATCGCGGCCGCACCGGCCTGCTGGGCGTCATCATCGTCGCGCTCGTGATCGGAGTCGGACAAAGCTTCGCCAGCATCCCCATGCTGTTCGCGCAGCCGGTCTACTACGGCCAGTTCAGTAACTCGGCCGGGCTGCACACCGGCGACGAAGTCCGCATCTTCGGCATGAGGATCGGTACGGTCCGCTCGATCGCACTGGACCCCGAATATGTCACGATCGGCTTCTCCGTGGACTCCACCACGATCGGCACCGGCAGCCGGCTGGCCATCCGCACCGACACCATCCTCGGCAAGAAGACGCTCGAGATCGAACCGCACGGCACCGAACCCCTACGACCCAACGGGGTGCTGCCGATCGGGCAGAGCACCACCCCGTACCAGATCTATGACGCCTTCTCCGACGTCACCAAGACCGCGGCGGGCTGGGACTTCGACACGGTCAAACAGTCGCTGAGGGTCCTGTCGGAGACGCTGGATCAGACCGCCCCGCACCTATCGGCCGCGCTGGACGGCGTGGCCCGCTTCTCCGACACCATCGGCAAGCGTGACGAAGACATCAAGTCTCTGCTCGCAGACGCCAACAGGGTCGCCGGTGTCCTGCGTGATCGCAGCGGGCAGGTCAACGAATTGCTGGTCGGCGCCCAAACACTCCTGGCCGCGATCAACGGCCGCGGGCAAGCGATTGACGCTCTGCTGCAACGGGTTTCCGAGCTGTCGACGCAAGTGCAGGGCTTCATCGCCGACACCCCCAACCTCAAGCCGGCACTTGATCAACTGCGCACCATCAGTGGTCTGCTCGTCGCGCACAAGGACGACCTGGCCGACGTGCTCACAACACTGAGCAAGTTCACCGCCTCGCTGGCCGAAGCGGTCGGTTCCGGGCCGTACTTCAAGGTCATGATCGCCAACCTGCTGCCCTACCAAATCCTGCAGCCCTTCGTCGATTCGGCGTTCAAGAAGCGAGGCATCGACCCGGAAGAGTTCTGGCGCAACGCCGGACTGCCCGCATTTCGTTTTCCCGATCCCAACGGCCAACGATTCCCCAACGGCGCGCCGCCACCGGCGCCCACACCGCTGGAAGGCACGCCAGAACATCCCGGACCCGCCGTGCCAGCCGGCTCGCCGTGCTCGTATACGCCGCCCGCAGACGGGATCCCGTCGCCCGGCAATCCCCTGCCATGCGCCGCGCTCGATCAGGGGCCGTTCGGCGCGGTCCCCGGCGGCTTCGCGCCGCCACTCGTACCGCACTCGATGCCCGACCCGCAGGCACCCGCGGCGGCCCCGGGGATACCGAGCGCCGCCATCCCGGGCCAACTCCCGCCGACTGCTCCGGGTCAGCCGGTGCCCATCGCGCCCGGGCCGCCAGGCGCACGCACCGTACCGCTGGACCCACTGGCGCCGCCCGATGCGCCCGGAACGGGGGGCTGACCCGTGTCCACGATCTTCAATATCCGCGGGTTGAAGGCCCCGAAAATTCGGCGGCGCACGCTCATCGCCGCGGCCGCTGTAGCGGTGTTGGGCATCGCCGCGGCGATCGGCGGCTATCAGCTCTACGACAAACTCACCACGATCAGCGCCGTGGCCTACTTCACCGACACGCTCTCGCTGTACGCCGGAGACGAAGTGCAGATCCAGGGAGTGCGCGTCGGCACGATCGACGCAATAGAACCCGCGGGCGACAAGATGAAGGTCAGGTTCCACTACGACCGCGAATACAAGGTTCCGGCCGACGCCACCGCCTCAATTCTCAACCCCAGCCTGGTCGCCTCCCGCGCCATCGATCTCTCACCGCGCTATACCGGCGGACCGCAACTGGAGAACAACGCAGTCATCCCGCTGGACCGCACCCAGGTGCCTGTCGAGTGGGATGAACTACGCGGGCAGCTCACCAACGTCGTCACTCAACTCGCACCTACCGCAGGAGCGCCCAAGGGCCCCTTCGGCGAAGCCATCGAATCCTTCGCCGACGGTCTGGCCGGCAGGGGACAGCAGATCAACACCACACTGACCAACCTGTCCGAGGCGCTCACCGCGGTGAACGAGGGCCGTGGTGATTTCTTCGCGGTCCTCAAGAGTCTGGCGGTGTTTGTCAACGCTCTGCACGACAGCGACCAGCAATTCGTCGCGCTCAACAGCGATCTGGCCACCTTCACCGGATCGCTCACCAACGACGATCGCGAACTGGCCAATGCGATCGATCAGGTCGACCAGCTGCTGGCGACAACCCGAAAGTTCGTGGAGGACAACGGTCCCGCACTGACCAAGGACATTCAAAACCTCGCCGACGTCACCAACACGATTCTTCAGCCACAGCCGCGCAACGGATTGGAGACCGCCCTGCACGTGCTGCCCACCATGGGCACCAACTTCACCAACATCTACGACCCCGCCCACGGGGCGCTGACCGCGATACCGGTCGTCAGCAACTTCTCAAACCCAATGCAGTTGATCTGCAGCTCAATCCAAGCGGGCAGCCGGCTGGGCTACCAGGAATCCGCCGAACTCTGCGCGCAGTACCTCGCTCCGATTCTCGATGCCATCAAATTCAACTTCCCCCCGTTCGGAACCGTCCCGTTGGCCACTGCGGACCTGCTACCCAAACATGTCGCCTATTCCGAGGAACGGCTGCGACCGCCGCCGGGCTACAAGGACACCACCGTGCCGGGCATCTGGTCGCGAGACACGTTGTTCTCACACGGAAACCACGAACCGGGCTGGATCGCCGCGCCCGGAATGCAGGGAATACAGGTGCAACCGATGACCGCCAACATGCTGACACCTGATTCGCTGGCCGCGTTGCTGGGCGGGCCCGACCCAGGACCTCCGCCGCCTGCTGGCCCTCGCGGCGGAGCCCCGCCGAACGCCTACGACCAGAACAATCCGCTACCGCCACCCTGGTATCCGCAACCACTGCCCACGCCCAGCGCGCCGGTGCCTGCTGGATCGCCACTACCCGCCGAAGCAGGGGCAGGCCGATGACCGCGGTACGGCGAGCCGTCCGGGCCACCGCCGCATTGCTGGCCGCGGCGGTACTACTGACGGCGTGTGGATCCTGGCGAGGCATCAGCAATGTTCCGATGCCGGGCGGACCCGGCAGCGACGGGCGGTCCTACCGGATCTACGTTCAGGTGCCAGACACGTTGGCGCTCAACGTCAACAGCAGAGTACGAGTGGCCGACGTCTTCGTCGGCAGGGTGCGGGCCATCGGGTTGAAGAACTGGATCGGCACTCTGACCATCGACCTCGACAAGAGTGTCGAACTCCCCGCGAACGCCACCGCCAAGATCGGGCAGACCAGCCTGTTGGGAAGCCAGCACGTGGAGCTGGAGTCGCCGCCTGACCCCGCACCGCAGAGGCTGCGCGACGGCGACACCATCACGCTGGCGAACACGTCGGCGTTCCCCACCACAGAACGGACTCTGGCCAGCGTGGCCACCGTACTTCGCGGCGGAGGCATCTCCAGCCTCGAGGTGATCAGCAATGAAGTCGACGCACTGCTCGATGGCCGGGGCGACCAGATCCGGCAATTCCTCGACAAACTCGACACGTTCACCGCCGAAGCCAATGCGCAACGCGGCGACATCAAACGCGCGGTCGACTCCATCAATGAGCTGGTGTCGATCGTCGCCGACCGCACCGACACCCTGGATGCCGTGCTCACTGACATCCCGCCGCTGGTGGAGCATTTCAATGACACCCGCGACCTCGGTGGCGACGCGGTGCAGGCGCTGGGCGAGTTCGGCGCTCTGGTCGATGAGGCGCTGACACAGTCGCGTCAGAACATCGACCACAATCTCGCTGCGCTGCAGCGCCCGCTCAGACAACTCGGCCGTGCCGCACCGTATTTGGCCGGTGCGCTCCGATTGATAGTGTCACTGCCTTTCACCATCGACGAGGTCCCGAAGTTGGTCCGCGGTGACTACGCGAACATCTCAGCGGTCCTGGACCTGACCCTCAGTTCGCTCGACAACGCATTGCTGACGGGTACTCCGTTCTCCGGTGCGTTGCGCGCCCTGGAACAGTCGTGGGGCCGCGATCCGTCGACCATGCTCCCTGACGTCAGGTTCACGCCGAACCCCGCCGATGTCCCGCCCGAGCGGGGCGAATGACCGATGCTGACCCGTTTCATACGCATTCAGTTGGTGCTGTTCACCATCCTGACGGTCATCTCTCTGATCGCTTTGGGTTGGTACTACCTGCGGATCCCGACGCTGCTCGGTTTCGGGCAATACACGTTGCACGCCGAACTTCCCGCGTCGGGTGGGTTGTACCCGACCGCCAACGTCACCTACCGAGGCGCCACCATCGGCAGGGTCACCGCCATCCAGACCACCAGAACCGGCGTGCGGGCGACGATGGAAATCGATGACAGTTACAAGATTCCCGCCGATGCCAGTGCGAACGTGCATTCCGTTTCGGCGGTCGGCGAGCAGTATCTCGACCTCGTGTCGGCCACCGGTAGCGCGAAATATCTCGCCGATGGCCAAACCATCACCGACACAACGGTTCCCGCCGAAATCGGTCCCGCACTCGACGCGACCCAGGCCATGCTCTCGGCGCTGCCGAAGGAGAAGATCGACTCGCTGTTGACCGAGACATCACAAGCGGTCGGCGGGCTCGGGCCGTCGCTGCAGCGACTGGTCGACTCCACCCAGTCGGTCGTCGGCGACTTCAACGCCAACATCGACGACCTCAACGCCATCATCGACCGGTCCGCCCCCATCATCGACAGCCAGGTCAACTCCGGCGACAACATCGCCCTCTGGGCCGCGGACGTGCGGACCCTCGCCGCGCAGAGCGCCGAACGCGACGGCGCGTTGCGCAGCATCCTGAACCAGGCAGGGCCCACCGTCGACCAGGTCGACTCTCAGCTGAACCAGGTTCGCGAGCCATTGCCCCAAACGCTCGCCAATGTAGAGATCGTGCTCGACATGCTCAAGCGCTACCACAAAGGCGTCGAACAGGGATTGGTTGCACTGCAACAAGGTTCGGCTATCGCGCAAACCGTCGCCGCACCCTTCCCCGGTGCTGGGGCGCTCGACTTCAGCCTGTCCATCAACCAGCCTCCGCCATGTATGACCGGCTTCCTGCCCGCCTCCGAATGGCGATCCCCCGCCGATACCAGCACCGCGCCCCTGCCCGAGAACACCTACTGCAAGATTCCCATGGATACCCCGGCCAACGTCGTTCGCGGCGCACGCAACTACCCGTGTGTCGACGTACCCGGTAAGCGA
The DNA here is from genome assembly GCF_052114565.1 of Mycobacterium sp. 2YAF39. Lineage (NCBI taxonomy): Bacteria > Bacillati > Actinomycetota > Actinomycetes > Mycobacteriales > Mycobacteriaceae > Mycobacterium > Mycobacterium sp. 2YAF39. The sequence goes on along the minus strand of NZ_JBFREZ010000010.1, from coordinate 69,152 downwards.
GCGGCCACCCCGCAGGAGTGCCGCAGCACCGAACCGTACGTGCCGCTCGGCACCAACCCGTGGTACGGCGACCCGAACCAAATCGTCAGTTGTCCCGCCCCGGCCGCACGTTGTGACCAATCGGTACAGCCCGGCCGGGTGATACCCGCACCGTCGGTCAACAACGGGATCAATCCCCTGCCTGCCGACCGGCTGCCCGGCCCAGTGCCACCCGTGAGTGATCCGCTCTCGCCACCGGGGTCAGGCACCGTGCAATGCAATGGGCAACAGCCCAATCCGTGCACCTACACCCCGAGTGCGCTGCCCCTGCCTGTGGACAGTTCGCAACGCGGGACGGTGCTCGGGCCTGACGGAATGCACTACACCGTCCATAATTCGACCGTGTCCGCGGACGAGAGTTGGAAGGAAATGCTCGCGCCGGCCGGCTAGCGCACGGATCGATCTGAGAAAGTCGCGCTGGCGCGGCGTTAAGCGTAAGTCTATGCTTACCGTTAGTGGCCACTTACGTAGATACGGATCCGTGGGCAGCTCTCGCGGATGGCACGCGACGGGCGATCTTCAAACGCCTCGCCGGCGGCCCGATGGCGGTGGGAGAGCTCGCGCATGAGCTCCCGGTCAGCCGGCCCGCTGTGTCACAACATCTCAAGGTCTTGAAACGCGCCGGACTGGTCCACGACCGTGCAGCGGGAACGCGACGCCTCTATCAGTTGGACCCGAAGGGTGTAGCGGCACTCAGGGCGGAACTGGACGACTTCTGGGACAAGGCGTTCAACGCGTACAAACAGCTCGCCGATGAAGGAGGACAGAACAGTGACATCTGACGTTGAACCGATACGCAAGACCGTCGTCGTGAATGTTGGCCTCGAGCAAGCGTTTGCGCTTTTCGTCCAGAAGTTCAACGCCATCAAGCCGCGTGAGCACAACCTGCTCTCAGTGCCCATCGCCGAGAGTGTTTTCGAGCCGCATGTGGGTGGACACATTTACGACGTTGGCACCGATGGCAGCCGATGCGAATGGGCCCGCGTCCTTGTATACGAGCCGCCATCGCGTGTGGTCTTCTCCTGGGACATCGGTCCGACCTGGCAAGTGGAAGCCGATCCCGCGAAGACAAGCGAGGTCGAAGTGCTCTTCATCGCCGAGTCCAGCGACAGGACCCGCGTCGAGTTGGAGCATCGAGGTCTCGGCCGCCACGGCGAGGGCTGGCGCTCTGTGGCCGATGGAGTCGATGGCGAAGCCGGCTGGCCGCTGTACCTACGCCGCTACGTCGATCTGGCGGTTGCGTCGTGATGACCACCGAGCCGAAGCCGTTGATGAAGATGGCGTACGACGAACGTTGTGATCTCGCCGCATTCCTCCGAACGTTGACACCGCAGCAGTGGAACGCAGCGAGCCTCTGTGAGGGCTGGTCGGTGAAGGACGTGGTCGCACACGTCGTCAGCTACGAAGAACTGGGCGCTCTTGGCTTGATGAAGCGGTTCGCGAAGGGCCTTGTCGTGCGCGCCAACGAGGTTGGCGTCCAAGAGTTCGCATCGTGACCCCCGATGAGTTGATGGACTTCCTCGACCGGCATCTGTGGCCGCAAGGACTCACCTCCGGCTTCGGAGGAATGATCGCGCTGGTCGACGGAACGATCCATCACCAAGACATTCGCCGCTCGCTCGGCCCTTCTCGCGCCGTGCCGACAGATCGCCTGGAGCAAATTCTGCCGCTCGTGCCCGGGAACCCACGATTGGGCGCAGGACGGCGCATCAAGGGGTTACGACTCCAAGCGACCGACGTCTCATGGCAACACGGAGACGGACCCGAGGTGCATGGGACCGGCGAAGCGCTCTTGATGGCGATGAGTGGCCGACGAGATGCGATCGACGAACTCACGGGAGCGGGTCAGCCTGTGCTGGCCGAACGAATCTAGAGACTCTCAATAGATTGTGGAGCTAAGGGGATTCGAACCCCTGACCTTCTCGATGCGAACGAGACGCGCTACCAACTGCGCCATAGCCCCGGATACCGGTAGCACACGCTACCAGCCGCGGCCTGCCGGTCGAAAACCGGCGAGGCTACTGACCCGCGGCGTGCGGAAGGTCGAACTGACGCGCGAACGGGGCGTAGTCCAGGTGCTCGAAGATCGGATCCTCGTCGTCGATCTCCAGCACCGCTGCCCCGGGACGCCGCAGCCGCGAGGGCACCACGTCGAACTCCCTGTCGTCGGTGTTCTCGACCCCGAGCCGGGACCGGGCGATGCGCTGTGCCCGCCGGCGCCGCAGGCGCTCCTCGATACGGGTCTGACGCCGTAGATAGCCCAGGTAGAGCAGCGTCATCGCGCTGACCGCGGCGCTGACCCACCACATGATCGGGCTCAGCGTGTACGCCGCGGCGAGCGAGGCGATCACCAGCACGGACATGACCATCAACATCCGCTTGCGGAACTTGTACTTGCGGACGCCGACCGCCGCGGCGGTCTTCGACTCGTAGCGGCGCTTGCGCGCGGCACTCAGGGAGTCGGCGAGCTCGAGTTCGGAATCCGACGGCGCCTCAAGGCCGGACGAATCGGCCACGTACTCGTACTCGTCGTCGTCGGCCTCATCGAGTTCGGCTTCGTCCTCCACCGGCGGTTCATCGGCCCCTTCAGCGACGGCCTCCTGCTCGGCGGCTTCGCCTTCACCGAAATCCAGTGCCAGCTCGTCGGTTTGACTGTCGATGCGCGCGGACTTGCCGACAGGCAGCGCTCCGGAGGGCTCCTCGATCACGTCCACATCGAGGTACCCGGGATCGTCGTCCTGCTCGACCGCGACCGCGGCGACCCGCACCATCGATCGCCGTGCCGGTTGCTCCTCGACATCGTCGTCGAGGTCGTCCTCGAGGTCTTCGGCGGACGGCCGCCAGTCGGGATCGCTGGCATGACCGGCCGCGGGCGCCTTGCGCCGCAGCAGTCGTGCTCTGCCGTCGTTGAGAACCCGGGTCGCCAATGCGACGTCACTGGTGCGGCGCACTGCGTCTCGTTTGCTGATCAGCATTGGGACGAGCACGAACAGCCAGAGAACGACGAGAGAGATCCACAGGAGGGATTGGGGGATGCTTGGCATGTCGCCGGCTCCTTTCCCCGTTAAGGCTAGGTCTGTGACCTGCGCATCCCCGGACGGCGCGCCGAGACAATTACACACCTGTAATTCGCTTCTTACAAGCACCAACAGTCACATGTGTCACTTTTGTAACAGTTCGGCCTTTATTTGACCTTGCGGGTCACGACCAGGTCGCGTGCCCCCGACGCACCAAAGAGGACGACACCGAGCCGTTGAGCTCCTCGATGGTGATGGCCACCAGCAGATGGTCGCGCCAGGCGCCGTCCACCTCGAGGTAGCGCCGCAGCAACCCCTCCTCGCGGAAGCCGGCCTTTGCCAGCACCGCTCGGCTCGCGGCGTTCTCCGGACGAACCGTCGCCTCGACTCGATGCAGCCGCACGGGACCGAAACAGTGATCCAGCCCCAACGCCAACGCCGCCGTCGCGACACCGCGCCCGATCACATCACTGGCCACCCAGTACCCGATCCACGCGGATCGCAGCGCGCCGTGCGTCACGTTCCCGATCGTCAACTGCCCTGCGAACTGGCCATCAAGGTCAATCACGTACGGCAGCATCCGTCCCTTGCGCGCCTCCGATCGCAGCCCGGAGCACACCGCTGGCCACGACGTAATGGCATGCCGCGCTTCCCAATCCACCCCGTTGGACGGTTCCCACGGCTCCAGGTGAGCCTGATCGGCCAGCCTGATGCGACTCCACTGCGCCCCGTCGCGCAGCCGCACCGGGCGCAGCTTCACGACGCCGGCGGGCACCCGCAACGCTCCGGCAGCCAGTGGCCATCCCGGATGTAGGGAACTGTCACGGAACAGGTTCACGACGGCATGCCCGGCGTCGCTCAGCCGCGCTGGGCAAGGAATGCGACGTCGACGATCTCGCCCGTGCGGATCTGTTCGGCCTCGCTGGGAACGACCACCAAACAGTTTGCCTCGGCCAGTGTCGCGAGCAGATGCGACGGCGCGCCGGGGACACCCCCGAGGGCCTGAACGAGGTACTCACCGGTGTCCTGATCGCGCATCAACTGTCCGCGCAGGAAACCCTTGCGGCCGGCCACCGAGGTGATCGGCGAGAGGGTGCGCGCTTGCACGATTCGTCGGTGCGCCTGCCGCTTACCCAGCGACAGCCGGATCAGCGGACGCACCATCACCTCGAAAACAACCAGCGCGCTGACCGGATTCGCCGGCAGCAAAAACACCGGCACCCCGTCGCGGCCCAGCTGCCCGAAGCCCTGGACGGACCCGGGATGCATCGCGATGCGCGCCACTTCCATCTCGCCGAGCTCCGCAAGCACACCGCGGACCGCCTCGGCAGCCGCCCCGCCGACCGCGCCTGCGATCACCACCGCCTCGGCACGATTGAGCTGACCTTCGACGACGTCGCGCAGCGTCTTGGGGTCCGTGTCGACGATGCCGACACGGTTCACCTCCGCGCCGGCGTCGCGACCCGCAGCGGCCAGCGCATAGGAGTTGACGTCGTAGACCTGCCCATTGCCCGGGGAACGCGAGATGTCGACGAGTTCGCCGCCCACGCACAGCACCGACAGCCGCGGCTTCGGATGCACGAGCACACGGTCTCGTCCGACCGCGGCCAGCAGCCCCACCTGTGCGGGACCGATGATCGCGCCCGCGCGCACCGCCACATCACCGGGTTGAACATCGTCACCCGTTCGGCGCACATAGGCGCCGGAGCGCACACCGCGCAGCACGGTCACCCGAGCATCGCCGCCATCTGTCCATCGCAGGGGAAGCACCGCGTCCGCGAGCGTCGGCATCGGCGCGCCCGTCTGGACCCGCGCGGCCTGGCGCGGTTGCAGCCTGCTCGGAGTGCGCGCGCCCGCCTCGATCGAGCCGATCACCGGCAGGCTCACCTCGCCGTCGGAGCCTGAACCGCCTTCGTCGGACCCGTCCTCGTCACCGGTACCCACGCCGAGCACGTCGACGCTGCGGACCGCGTATCCGTCGATGGCGGCCTGGTCGAATCCCGGCAGCGGGCGTTCGGTGACCACCTCCTCGGCGCACATCAGGCCCTGCGCCTCGGCGATCGCCACCCGGACCGGTCTTGGGGCCACCGCGGCGGCGGCGACCCGAGCCTGCTGCTCCTCAACCGACCGCACTACACGCCTTTCTAGGTGTCAGGGTGATCGCTGCGAGTCAGCAATCGATCAGCCCCAAGCGCTCCACCAACCACCGCCGCAATTCCGGCCCGTAGTCGTCGCGCTCCAACGCAAAGTCAACCGCAGCCTTGAGGTAGCCTCCGGGATTTCCGAGGTCGTGTCGAGAACCGCGATGCACGACGACGTGGACGGGATGCCCCTCGTTGATGAGCAGAGCGATCGCGTCGGTCAACTGGATCTCACCGCCCGCGCCCCGGGGAACCCGTTTGAGCGCGCCGAAGATCGCGCGGTCCAGCACGTAGCGGCCGGCGGCGGCATAAGGCGACGGAGCGTCCTCGGGCTTGGGCTTCTCGAACATGCCCTTGACGCGCATCACGTTCGGGTTGTTGCTGTCAGTGACGGGTTCGACGTCGAAAACGCCGTACGCGCTGATCTCGTCGGGGGGTACCTCGAACGCGCACAGCACCGAACCACCGCGCTTGGCACGGACTTTCGACATCGTCTCCAGCACACCGGTGGGGAGCACGAGGTCGTCGGGCAACAGCACCGCGATGGCGTCGTCCTCGTCCGTCAGCACGGGTTCCACACAACCGACGGCGTGGCCGAGACCCAGCGGTTGCGCCTGGACCACCGATTCGACCTTGATGAGCGCCGTCGCGCGGCGCACTTTCTCCAGCATCACGTGCTTGCCACGTGCTTCCAGCGTGCCCTCGAGGACGAGATCCTCGACGAAGTGGGCGACCACACCGTCCTTGCCCTCGGAGGTGATGATGACGAGCCGTTCGGCACCGGCCTCCGCGGCCTCCGCGGCCACCAGTTCGATGCCCGGTGTGTCCACGACGGGCAACAGTTCCTTCGGCACGGTCTTGGTGGCGGGCAGGAATCGCGTTCCCAAACCTGCGGCGGGGACGACGGCGGTGCGCGGAATCGGTACCTGGAGCCGTGTCATCGTTCACACATTAATGTCCTTGAGTCGGTTAAACCTGCCAAGGTCCGGAGTTTGGAGGGGGTGTGGTGCCGCGATCGAAAGCTCAACTTCGCGCTGAGATGCTCTCTGCCCGCCGAGGGCTGACGCAGGAAGCACACGATCGTGACGCGCAGGCGCTCGTCGACCACCTCTTGGCGCTGGTCACCGATGCCCAAACCGTCTGCGCGCACGTGCCGGTCGGGTCGGAGCCCGGCTCTCTCGAGTTGGTCGACGCACTCCATCGCCGCGGGGTTCGGGTGCTGCTGCCGATCGCTCGAAGTGACACGGCGGGCGTCCCGCAGCCGTTGCAGTGGGGCGAATACCGCCCGGGTGAACTCGTCGAGGCGCCCTACGGTCTGCGCGAGCCAGCTCCACCGTGGCTGGAGACAGACGCCATCGCCGATGCGTCGCTGATCCTGGTGCCCGCACTCGCGGTCGATCGCACCGGCGTCCGGCTGGGCCGGGGAGCGGGCTTCTACGACCGCTCACTTGCACTGGCCGATGCGACGGCGCGCCTGGTCGCCGTCGTGCGCGACGACGAACTCGTCGACCATCTGCCCGCAGAACCGCACGATGTGCGAATGACCCACGCCCTGACCCCGCGCGACGGCCTCGTGGCGCTCGGCTAGGAGTCAGGGACCTCGACTGGCTCGGCGGCCGACTGGCTGACGGGCGGCTGACGGGGCGATCGTCTGAGACGGCGACCGACGGTGTCCGGCAGGCGCCGCACCGTTTCCCATGGGACGAACGCGAGATACAGCACGAGTATCGCAAGGCTGTGGAAGCCCACGCTGAGCGTGACCATGATCGACAGGTGCAGTAGGACGCCGATGCTCAGCACCCAGGGCCGCCACCGCCGGTTCCATACGAGAATCGCAATCGCGAGCTCGATCAATATCGTGCCCCACGTCGCCACGTTGACCAGTATCGCGTTGCCCGTCAGCCACTCCGGCACAGAGAAAAGCGCCCATGTTCGCCACGCATAGGAGGCCGCAGAGCCGTCCACCCATGTTTCACCGGACAGCTTCGCTTGAACATTCACCAGATAAATCAGGGACAGCTGAACCTGCATCAGCCGGATCGGCCACGTCGCGCGGGTCTGCGCCGACCAAAACGATCCGGTCCGTCGCCGCTGATCGAGGGACAGCGCTGCGCCGCAGGAGCACAGCGCCAAGACCATGACCTCGATGCTGACCAACGCATCCCCGCCGTTGAAGACCCAGCGGCTGCGCTGCATGAACGACTGAATCAGCACGAAGACCACGACCGCGGCCAGCCTGCTGTGCCATCCGACGGTCAGCGCGATCGCCGCCAGCAGCAACACGACCCACCCGATCAGCAGTGCATTATCGCTTGTCCAGAATTCGAAGAAGCCCCATTCATAGGCCCAGTGGGTGGGCTGCGGAGCCACACCGTCCTCGCCGAAGAAGTCGTACAGGTCGGGCTGCAACGACAGGGTCCACGCCACCGCCAGCGCACCGGACACCATCCTGACAAGACCCAGCGTGTAGGCGGGTTGAGGGGTGAACCAGAACCCACGCCAACCGTCGATGTACGCAGCGAATCGCGATCGTTGCGGGTGGTCGGACTCCGTCATTGCTGTCCTGTCAGATCTTCCTGGTAAAGGATTTTGGTGGCGGTGGCTTCCCCACCTTCCTCGCCGGGCGGCGGCAGATTCTGCACGCGCAGCACCATCGCGACGGCAACGGCACGTTCGGACGGCCCGGTGGCCTCACGTGCGGCCCAACGCGCGATCCCCGGCCTTATCTCGGGCTTCTTCACCGCAAGGTTCAGCAGCCTCATCCAGTGAGTCGAGGCGAATCCGCCGATGGCGCGGTCATTCGGCTCCACGCTCCACACGCGTACGGCGCCGTCGGCCATCGTGACGTGCACCTCGACGGTTTCGGTTCTCTTGGAGACAGCCGGCGCGAACAGCGCCCAAATCTGGTTGATATGCGCCGCCGACCCAACCGGGCCCACGATCGGTGTGAGGGTGCGCTTGATCGGCGAATCAGGCAGGTTCCAGGCGACCCCGACAACCATCATCAGAATGACCAGCGCACTGATCACAACCTCGCCGAGTCGGGACTCCTCGAATCGCTGCTGCAGTGTTGAAAACTGTCCACCACGCAGACGGAGACTGCGCTTCTCGTCGTCACGACCGTCACGATCAGTCACTACCCAACCTGTCATCCCGGGGCGGAAAATCCAACAAACAATAACTCAAGGACCGCATCGGCTCAGCCCTCGAATGCACTGGAGAAATGACCGGGAATGACGCGGCCCACGTAGCGGTTCTAGCACTTGAGCCGGTAGAGTGCTAAGGAAGTTTGACGATCTCGGAGGTTTTCGTGCCCACGTATTCCTATGCGTGCACCGAATGCGGCAATCGGTTCGATGAGGTGCAGTCGTTCAGCGACGATGCGCTGACGACCTGCCCCAAGTGCAGCGGTCGGCTGCGCAAGCTGTTCGGCAACGTGGGAGTGGTCTTCAAGGGCAGCGGCTTCTATCGCAACGACAGCCGAGAGGCGGCCAAGAGTTCATCGTCGGCATCGTCGTCGGCGTCGTCGAACGGTTCCTCCGGCGGCTCGGAGTCCTCGAGCTCGTCATCGGACAAGTCCGACAAGTCCGCCTCCACATCAGAGAAGCCATCCTCGAGTTCGTCGAGCGACTCGAGCTCCAGCTCGTCCAGTTCGACATCCACCGCCGCCGCCTCGAAGTAGTTATCCACAGGCGCGGGCTCGGCCCACGCCATCGCACTCGTGTGCTGCCTAGTTTGGCGGTATGGGGGAATCGCTCAATCCGTCGGCGTTGAACCGGATCGTTGACCGTCTGCGCCCCGACTGGTCGCGCACGGTGGCCGCGCGACGGGTCGCCGCCGGTGCCCTCGTCGTTCTGGCCGCGGTCGCGGCGCTACGTCCCGACCCCGCATACGAACGGACCGACGTCATCGTCGCCGCACGGGATCTGGCGCCGGGCATCGAGCTCGGATCCGACGATGTCCGCGTCGAAACCCACACGGCAACAACGGTTCCCGACGGCGCACAGACAGATCTCACAAAAGTGGTCGGCGCGACGCTGGCTGGTCCGGCCCGTCGCGGCGAGACCCTGACCGATGTCCGGCTACTCAGCCCCAGACTTGCCGGTTCGGCGGCGGGGCCCAATGCGCGCATCGTTCCGCTACACCTCGACGACACGGCGCTACTGGATCTGATCCGACCGGGCGATGTGGTCGACGTGCTCGGCTCCGGCGCCGGCGCGGGCGTGGGTTCCGACGCGGAGCCTCGAGTCGTGGCGACCGATGCGGTGGTGGTTCTGGTGTCGCAGAAGCCGACCGGAGCGGGCAGCGGAGGCGACCGGGTGGTGCTCGTTGCCCTGCCCGCTTACGAGGCCAACGAGGTGGCAGGCGCGGCGCTGGTGCAGAGCGTCACCCTCACCTTTCACTGAACGGATCAGGGGTGGGGTGCGGGCGACGGCGTTGTGGCCGGGGCCAGCGGTGAATCGTGCTCGATCGCGTCCAGGACCATGTCGGCCAACTCCTCTGTGGTCGACCCGGGCTGGGCGGGTCCCGGTGGAGGCGGCGGAACCGGTTGAGCGTGGGCCGAACTCGTCGAGACCGCCGAAATGCCGATGAGCACTCCGACTGCCACCGCGAACAGCCACCGCATAGCGATCCCTCCCAAAGTTGCTTGGTGCACAGCGAACTGGCATCTCCACGCAAGCTAGCACCGACCTTCGCGTGCTGCAGCGCCGCCGCGACTAACGTCGGATGTCTGTCAGATTGCGGACCCGCAGGAAGGAATGTGCGCGCATGTTGAAGGGTTTCAAGGAGTTTCTCGCCCGGGGCAATATCGTCGACCTCTCGATCGCGGTGGTCATCGGCACCGCGTTCACGGCTCTGGTCACCAAGTTCACCGACACCATCATCCAGCCGCTCATCAATCGGGTGGGCGCGGGCAGCGGCTCCGACTACGGCATCCTGCGGATCGGGATCGGCGGTGACCAGACCATCGATCTGAACGTACTGCTCTCGGCGGCCATCAATTTCGCCCTCGTCGCCGCAGTCGTCTACTTCCTGGTCGTGGTGCCCTACAACAGATTGCGCAAGAAGGGTGAAGTCGAGCAGGCCCAGGACACCGAGCTGACGTTACTCACCGAGATCCGCAACCTCCTGGCCGATACACCGGGGCGCGACACCGACACCGCGGAGACCACAAGCAACGACAAGACCTGAGCACACGCAAAAAGGGGTCCCCCGGATATTTCCGGGGGACCCGCTTTTTGCCTGGGAGAGGCGTTAGTTCATGTTCCAGGGCTCGCCGTAGGTGGTGACGCTGTCACCAGCCGACGAGATGAGCCGAGCGAACGGGCGCAGCAACACGCCACCGGCAGCGCCGGTCACCGTGCCGTGAGCGTTCGACACCGCCACACCACCGGCAGCGCCGGCGACGTCCACCGAGAAGGTGGCGACTTCCTGGATACCGGGACCATTACCGAGGTCCGCCGAAATCGACACACCGGGGAACAGGTTCGGGGTAATGATCGAGCCCAGCGGAGCGAAGCCGGAACCGACCAAACCGGCCGTCGCTGTGCCCACACTCAGGTCCGGGAAGATCGACGCGTCGTCGAGCAGGATGTTGGGGGTGGTGTAACTGAAGTTGATGCCAACACCCAGCGACCACGGGAAGCCGATCTGGTAGCCCAGCTCCAAGGTGCCCTCGAACTCATCGGCACCCGGTCCGGCCACGATGAACTTGGCGCGGCCGCTGTGGAACCATTCGCGAGTCAGCCGGTTGCGGTCCAAGGGGAACACACCGTTCAGGAAGGTGTCCCACTGCTGGATGGTCAGCGTCCGGTCTTGGCCGTCAACGAGGCTCAGCTCGTTATCCAGCCCTGCGTGAGAGGTGCCAGTGCTCACGAACAGTGACGCGATGGCGGCGACCATCGCAATCAGCACCCGACTGAATACCTTCATGTTCTCCCTAGCTATGTCGACAGCGAGCCGAGGGGGGCTCACTGTGTTCTGTTGTTCGTGCCTGGCACTACAGCGCTACTGCAACACGACGGAGGAGTCTCATGTGATGCAAATGAGAGACCTCACATGCGGCTCTTACGTCTCACTCATCGTTGACACGAGGAACATAACGGTCGGGCATCACCCCGGCAACGCGAGAATCGCAATTGGTCACTGAAGCGTTACCAGACCTGCAACTTTGCTCACTCCCGTCACGCGGCTGATGAGTGCTCAGACACCACCGCACAGCACATCCGGTCGTAGGTTTCACGCAGCCGCGCCAGCGCTTGGGGCCGGTTACAACGCAGGACACAAGGCTACCCGTACCAGGGACAAAACCGCAGCTCACTGATGGTGCGGTGGGGTGTTCTCCTGTAGCCAGCGGTCGCGCTCGGAGTCATCTGGAAGCGAATCGTCGCGGTCGTCCGGAGACCTCGGCAACAGTGCGTCGCCGAAAATCTCGTTAACTGTTTCGCGCGAATGGTTCGGCCGTTCGACCATCTCTCCCCCTAAACGTGACGAAGATCACATTCTCGGTTTGAGGCCTCACAGCTTCGTCTTAAATGTCGAGGCTCGAAAGCTGCCCGATGACCTGAATAGCGAGCGGACTTAGCGTCGCCATACCGTCGCGCACCGCGGCGCGGGAGCCAGCGAGGTTCACGACCAGCGTGCTGCCGGAGATTCCGGCCAGGCCGCGCGAAACGCCTGCGTCGACGATGCCGGCGTTCAATCCCGATGCCCGCAGGGCTTCTGAGATGCCGAGCAGTTCGCGATCAAGCAGATCAACGGTCGCTTCGGGGGTGACGTCACGTGGGGTGACACCCGTCCCGCCGACCGATACGACCAGGTCGACGCCGCCGATCACGGCGGTGTTCAGCGCATTGCGGATCTCGACCTCGTCGGCGGACACGACGACTACGCCGTCCACGACAAAACCCGTCTCACCGAGCAGTTCGGTGACCAGCGGACCACTGTGGTCCTCCTCGTCACCATGTGCGGTGCGGTCGTCGACGACGACGACCAGTGCGCGGCCCACCAACTCCCCTGGCTGTTCCATGACGCCAACCGTATATCCGGTCAGGGACAGCGGCGCAGCCACTCTCAGCGTCGGCGATTCGGACGTCGCCGTCGGCCTCACTGCTGCGCCTTCCCGAGGGTGACCTCCACGGTCTGCGGCTTACCCGCGGTGTCGAGGTAGGTCAGGGTCAGCTTGTCGCCGGGGGCCCTCGATCGCACCGCCGCGACCAGCGCGTCGGCACTGTTGATCACCCGGTCGTCGACCTTGGTCACGACAACGCCGCTGGGAAGGCCCGCCGCCGCGGCGGCACCACCGCCGGTCACCTCCACGATTCGCGCGCCGTCGGTGGTCGCGTCGTTGCCGACCTGCACACCCAGCGAGGCGTGCGACGCACTGCCGTCGTTGATCAGTTCGTCCGCGATTCGCTTGGCCTGGTCCACCGGAATGGCAAAGCCGAGCCCGATCGAACCGCCCTGCGCCGCCTGCCCGTCGGAGTCGCCGCCGAGCGTCGCGATGGCCGAGTTGATGCCGACGAGCTCACCGTTCATGTTGACCAGCGCTCCGCCGGAGTTACCGGGATTGATGGCCGCGTCGGTCTGGACCGCATCGAGCACGGTGTTCTGGTTCTTGACGTCACCACCCGCTGCGACCGGGCGGTTCAGCGCGCTGATGATGCCGGTGGTCACGGTGCCCTCGAGCCCGAGGGGCGAGCCGACCGCCACGACGTCCTGGCCCACCCGCAGATTGGCCGACGAGCCGATCGTGATCGGGGTCAGCCCCGTCACGCCCTTGGCGCGCACCACCGCGATGTCGCTGCTCGGGTCGGTTCCGACCACGGTGAACGGTGTGCTGCGGCCGTCGGCGAACGTCACCTTGGTCTGCGCGTCGCCTCCACCGCCCGGCGCCGGCGGTGCACCAGGTGCGGGCGGACCGCCCGATCCGCCCTGGGCCGCCGACACGACGTGGTTGTTCGTCAAGATCAGGCCGTCGGACGACAGGATGACCCCGGAGCCCTCCTCGGATTGCCTGCCGAGGTCCACCTCGAGCTTGACGACGCTGGGCACGACCTTCGCCGCGACCTGCTCGACCGAGCCGGCAGGCAGGCTGGCAACGGGCATCCCCGGAGCGGCGCCGTTGATGCTGGGCGTGGCCGAGGGCCGGTCGGGCTGGGCGAGCAGCGCAACTCCCCCGCCGATACCCGCGGACACGATGGCCAACGCGAGCGCCCCGGCCGTGAAAGCGCCTGCGCGAGAACGTTTCTGAGGCGGGGGCATAAGTACCTGCGGATAACGCGCGGTCGCAGGAGATGCGGGCGCACCACGATACGGGTCATAGGGCGCGCGGAACGGCTGCTGCTGCTGTTGGGTCTGGTATCGCCAGTCGTAGGACTGCTGGAACGGATCCGGCCGCTGCGCACCGGGATACCCGGGTGCCGCGTTCTCAGGAACGCCAGGCCGACGACCTGGTGGTGGTGGCGGCGGCGAATACCTCGGGTGGTTGGTCATATCGCTGCGGTGCTCTTCCTGTTGTGGTCCGACATCAAAGAACAACGACGTTCGCACTGTCAAAGTTGCCTAAGCGGGCTGAGAATCCACTTAGAGAACTTTCGGGACATACACAGACTTGCTTCCCCGCAGCGCGCCCAGGCTAACCATTGTCGGCTCTGACCACGGGCAAGTCCACGCCCGCGGCCGCGTGTCGCTCGGACTCGCCGAGTAGCGGCCTGCCGGGCAAAACCATGTGTATCGCCGTGCCTGGCGGCTCTCCGCCCGGAACGGCGTACTCCACTCGCAGCGCGCCGCCGTGTTTCAGCACAACCTGTTTCACGATCGCCAGGCCGAGACCTGAACCCGGCATCGCACGCGCGGAGGCCGAGCGGAAGAACCGTTCGAAGACGAAGCGACGTTCCTCGGGCGGAATACCGGGACCCTGATCGGCCACCACGAGCTCGGCGTGCCCCTGGTCGATCTGGGTCAACCGCACGCCGACCCGCCCGCCGGTCGGACTCCATTTGGCGGCGTTGTCCAGCACATTGAGCACCGCGCGGCCCAGGCCGGTGCCGTCGCCGAAGACCTGCCACGGCGTCATATCCACATCGAACTCAATGTCGTTGCGGCGACGGCGAACTCGTTCCAGCGAGCGGTCGACGATCTCGCTGACGTCGACGGGCTCGTGAATGACGACACCGGCCTCGTCGCGGGTCAGGTCGACCAGATCGCCGACGAGAGTGGACAGCTCTTCGATCTGGGCGATGACGTCTTCCCGCAGGCCCGCCATCTCCTCCTGGGGCAGTCCCGGGGCGCCGGGGGCCATCGATGCCATCAGCAGTTCGACATTGGTACGCAACGACGTCAGCGGTGTGCGCAACTCGTGCCCGGCGTCGGTCACGAGTCGCGTTTGTCGCTCGCGCGATTCGGCCAATGCGCGCAGCATCATGTTGAAAGCCTCGGTGAGACGGGCGAGTTCGTCGCTGCCGTACACCGGGATTGGGCGTAGATCATCGGTGCGGGCCACCCGCTCCGCCGCCTGGGTGAGCCGCGCCACCGGTCGAAGGCCCGCGCGGGCGACAGCGCCGCCGGCCATGGCGGCCACCAGCACACCGAGGCCGCCGACGATCAGCAGGACGGTGCCCAACCGCTTGAGCAACTTGTCGGTTGGCACCAGGCTCTTGGAAATCAGCAACGAACTGCCGTTGGACAGATGCAGGGCAAGCACCCGCTGTTGGTCGACCGACCGCTTCGACATCCACAGGTCGCCGCGAATGACCGCCTTCTCGGGATCACCCAGCGGCAGCGTCTGCCCCTCCTGGTTCGCGGTGAATATCGAGCGGCCGGGATTCACCAGCATCGCGTTGACATCGGAGTAGGCGGTGCCCTCGATCGCCTTGCCGGGATCGGTGGTCAACGAGCCGCTGTCGATCAGCAGTGTGGCGCGGCTGTGCAATTGGTTGTCCATGTCGTCGTACAGCGCACGAGAGACGACGGCGTACACGGCCACCGCCATCAATACGACCACCATCGCGACCATCGACATCGCGAGCAGCATCACGCGCCAGCGCAGCGACAATGAGCTGGCCGCAGGCTGCGCCGTCAGTGCATACGGCCCAGACCGCGGCGAGTACTTCTGAGCTGGCATCAGGGAGGGGTCTCGCGCAACACATAACCCACCCCGCGCACGGTGTGGATCAGTCGCTGCTCTCCTTCCGCCTCCGTCTTGCGGCGGAGGTATCCGACGTACACCTCGAGGGCGTTGCCGGAGGTCGGAAAGTCGAAGCCCCAGACCTCTTCGAGGATGCGGCTGCGGGTGAGCACCCGTCGCGGATTCGCGATGAGCATCTCGAGAAGGGCGAACTCGGTGCGGGTCAGGCTGATCGAACGTTGACCGCGGGTCACCTCGCGGGTGACGGGGTCGAGGGACAGGTCGGAGAAGGTCATCGCGGGCGAGTCCGCGCCGTCATCGGGCGAGGTGCGCCGCAGCAGTGCGCGCATGCGGGCGAGCAGTTCCTCGAGTGCGAACGGCTTCGGCAGATAGTCGTCGGCGCCCGCGTCCAACCCGGCGACACGTTCGGAGACCGAATCGCGCGCGGTCAGCACGAGGATGGGCAGATCGTCACCGGTGCTGCGCAGCTGGCGGCACACCTCGAGGCCGTCCAGCCGCGGCATCATTACGTCAAGCACGAGTGCGTCGGGGCGATCGCTGGCGATCAGGTCGAGGGCTTCGAGACCGTCCTGCGCCAACTCGACCGAGTAGCCGTTGAACGAGAGCGATCGACGCAGTGATTCGCGCACAGCGCGATCATCGTCAACGACAAGTATGCGCACAGGCACAGTGTCATCCCACTGTCTGAGAGCGACCTGAGAGGCGCGCCGATATCGCGTTACGCGAAGTGGGGGCCGAGATCAGCGGCGGTCGAGGTCGATCAGGCCGAGGCGCGCAGCCTTGAGCAGGCGACGCGGCACCTTGTGCTGCTGGCCCGCGACCGTCACACCCACGAGCTCGGTGCGCTTGGCCTTCCACTGCGAACGCCGGCTACGGGTATTCGCACGAGACATCCGGCGCTTGGGGACAGCCATGATCGAGATTCTCCTTGTTGAGAGGTACTACCGGTGATGAAGTATGCGCCACGCGGGGTGTTCAGGCGTCAGCGATTGCCCTTCAGGATAGCCGGTGACTGTATAGCCTCCAAAACGGCGAATTGCGTGCGCTCAGGAGCGGTGAGCGCGCCAAAACGCACACAACCCCTGTGTGACGCGGGACCGACGGTATCGGCTAACCTACCGGTTGGTTGGGAAGCCAATGAAAGGGAGTCTGCGTGGCCTCTTCTTCTGGTTCTTCTGGTTCCCCCGGCTCGGTCCGTATCGGCAATTACTCGGGCTTCTACGGTGACCGGGTCGCGGCGATGCGGGAGATGCTCACCGGCGGCGACCTGGACTACCTCACCGGCGACTATCTCGCCGAACTCACCATGCTGATCCTGGCGCGCGATCGCGCCAAGTCGCCCGACCGCGGCTACGCCAAGACCTTCCTGATCCAGCTCGAGGAGTGCCTTGGCCTCGCGCTCGATCGCGGCGTGCGCATCGTCGCGAACGCGGGCGGGCTCAATCCCGCCGGATTGGCACAGGCGGTGCGGGGGCTGGCGGACCGGCTCGGATTGAACGTGCGGGTGGCCCACGTCGAAGGCGACGACCTGCTGCCGCGAGCCTCGGAGTTCGGCTTCGCCGGAGCCGCAGCGGCGGCGACATCGGGCGGAGGCACACCGCTGGCCGCCAACGCCTACCTGGGCGCCTGGGGCATCGTCGACTGCCTGAACTCGGGCGCGGACATCGTCGTCACCGGCCGGGTCACCGACGCTTCGGTCATCGTCGGCCCCGCAGCCGCCCACCACGGCTGGGGTCGCACCGACTATGACCGGCTCGCGGGCGCGATCGCCGCCGGCCACGTCATCGAATGCGGTGCGCAGGCCACCGGAGGCAACTTCGCGTTCTTCACTGAAATCGCCGATCTCACGTATCCGGGCTTCCCGCTCGCCGAGATCCACGCCGACGGGTCGTCGGTGATCACCAAACATCCCGGCACCGGCGGTGCGGTCACCGTCGACACCGTCACCGCACAGCTGCTCTACGAGATCACCGGCGCGCGCTACGCCAATCCAGACGCGACGCTGCGGGTCGACACGATAGCGCTGTCCGACGACGGGCCCGACCGCGTTCGGATCAGCGGGGTCAAGGGCGAGCCGCCCCCCTCGACGTTGAAGGTGTCGCTCAACAGCATCGGCGGATTCCGCAACGAGATGACCCTGGTGCTCACCGGATTGGACATCGAGGCGAAGGCCGCGCTGGTACGCAAGCAGCTCGAAAGCACACTGACCGTCAAGCCGGCCGAGATGCAATGGACGCTGGCGCGCACCGACCACGCGGACGCCGACACCGAAGAAGCGGCCAGCGCACTGCTGCGCTGCGTGGTGCGCGATCCGGATCCCGCCAATGTCGGGCGTCAGTTCTCCTCGGCCGCAGTCGAACTCGCGTTGGCCAGCTACCCGGGCTTCACCAGCACCACGCCACCGGGAGACGGTCAGGTGTACGGCGTGTTCGCGCCCGCCTTCGTGCCCGGCGCCGACGTCAACCATGTCGCCGTGCACGCCGACGGTGGCCGCACCGACATTCCCGCCGCCGCAGAGACCATGGAGCTGGCGGAGGTCGCTGCACCGACGCTGCCTGACCCATTGCCGACCGGCCCGACACGGCGCGTTCCACTGGGGACGATCGCGGGTGCGCGGAGCGGCGACAAGGGCGGCAGCGCCAACGTCGGAGTGTGGGTGCGCACCGACGACCAGTGGAGCTGGCTCGCGCACGCGCTGACCGTCGAAAAACTTCGCGAATTACTTCCTGAGACAACCGATCTGCCGGTCACCCGCCACGTGCTGCCCCACCTGCGCGCGGTCAACTTCGTCATCGAGGGCATCCTCGGTCAGGGCGTGGCCTATCAGGCGCGGTTCGATCCGCAGGCCAAAGGGCTGGGCGAATGGCTGCGCAGCCGAACCGTCGACATACCTGAGGAGCTGTTGGGTTGAGCATCTGGCACACCCCGGAACGGGAACAACTGCGAAAGACGGTGCGAACGTTCGCAGAACGCGAGGTCCTGCCCCATGTCGAGGAGTGGGAGCGCACCGGCGAGCTGCCGCGCGAACTGCATCGCAAAGCCGGCGACGCGGGCTTACTGGGGGCGGGCCTGCCCGAAGCGGTCGGTGGTGGCGGCGGTGACGGCGCGGACGCGGTGGTCATCTGCGAGGAAATGCACTACGCCGGCTCACCCGGCGGCGTCTTCGCCTCGCTGTTCACATGCGGCATCTCCGTACCGCACATGATCGCCTCCGGCGACGCGCGGCTGATCGACACCTACGTGCGGCCGACGCTGCGCGGCGATCTGATCGGAAGCCTTGCCATCACCGAACCCGGCGGCGGGTCGGATGTCGGGCACCTGACCACCCGCGCCGTGCGCGACGGCGACGACTACATCATCAACGGTGCGAAGACCTACATCACCTCCGGTGTCCGGGCCGACTACGTCGTGACCGCAGCGCGCACGGGAGGCCCTGGCGCGGGAGGTGTTTCGCTGATCGTGGTCGACAAGGGCACACCGGGGTTCGAGGTCACCCGCAAGCTGGACAAGATGGGCTGGCGCTCCAGCGACACCGCCGAACTGTCCTACACCGACGTCCGGGTGCCCGCAGCCAACCTGATCGGCGCCGAGAACAGCGGCTTCCTTCAAATCGCAGGCGCATTCGTCTCCGAGCGCGTCGGTCTGGCCGCACAGGCCTACGCGAGCGCACAACGTTGCCTCGACCTGGCCGTCGAGTGGTGCCGCAACCGCGAGACGTTCGGCAAGCCGCTGATCGCACGTCAAGAGGTTCAGAACACGCTCGCCGAGATGGCGCGACGGGTCGACGTCGCGCGGGTCTACACGCACAACATCGTCGATCGGCAGCTCGCGGGTGAGACGAACCTGATCACCGAGGTGTGCTTCGCCAAGAACACCGCCGTCGAGTCGGGTGAATGGGTGGCCAACAAGGCCGTTCAGCTCTTCGGCGGGATGGGGTACATGTCGGAATCCGAGGTGGAACGGCAGTATCGCGACATGCGCATCCTCGGTATCGGTGGCGGTACGACGGAGATCCTCACCAGCCTTGCGGCGAAAACCCTTGGGTTCCAGTCATGACCGCGCTGAAGTCGACCATCGATCCCAGGTCGGCGGCGTTCTCCGAGGCCGCCGACGTGATGACCGCCAAGCTCGCCGAACTCGACACCGAACACGCCAAGGCGCTGGCCGGCGGGGGCGAGAAGTACGTCAAACGTCATCATGACCGCGGAAAGATGACGGCGCGCGAACGCATCGAAATGCTGCTCGACGCCGACTCGCCCTTTCTGGAACTGAGCCCACTCGCCGCGTGGGGCAGCGACTTCGCGGTCGGCGCGAGTGTGGTGACGGGCATCGGCGCAATCGAAGGTGTCGAGTGCATGCTCGTGGCCCACGATCCGACCGTCAAAGGTGGCACCACCAACCCGTGGACGCTGAAGAAGATGTTGCGGGCCAACTACATCGCGCTGCAGAACCGCCTGCCTGTGATCTCGCTGGTCGAGTCGGGGGGTGCCGACCTTCCGACACAGAAGGAGATCTTCATCCCCGGTGGTCAGGGTTTCCGTGACCTCACCCGCCTGTCCGCGGCGGGTATTCCGACCATCGCGCTCGTCTTCGGCAACTCGACAGCGGGCGGCGCCTACATCCCCGGCATGTCCGATCACATCGTGATGGTCAAGGACCGCTCCAAGGTGTTCCTGGCCGGACCGCCACTGGTGAAGATGGCCACCGGCGAGGAGTCCGACGACGAATCCCTCGGCGGCGCCGAGATGCATGCCCGCACTTCGGGACTCGCCGACTACTTCGCTGTCGACGAACTCGACGCCATTCGTATCGGGCGCCGTATCGTGGCCCGGCTGAACTGGCGGAAGCAGGGACCACCACCCGGCCCGGTCACCGAACCGCTGTTCGATGCCAACGAGCTGGTCGGCATCGTGCCCGCCGATCTGCGCATCCCTTTCGATCCACGCGACGTCATCGCCCGTATCGTCGACGGCTCGGACTTCGACGAGTTCAAGGGGTTGTACGGTTCGTCGCTGGTGACCGGCTGGGCCACTCTGTACGGCTATCCGATCGGCATCCTCGCCAACCACCGCGGAGTGTTGTTCTCCGAGGAGTCTCAGAAGGCCACTCAGTTCATCCAGCTGGCCAACCGGTCCAACACGCCGCTTCTCTTCCTGCACAACACCACCGGCTACATGGTGGGCAAAAAGTACGAAGAAGGCGGCATGATCAAGCACGGCTCGATGATGATCAACGCCGTCTCGAACTCGACCGTGCCGCATCTGTCCCTGCTGATCGGTGCCTCCTACGGAGCCGGCCACTACGGCATGTGCGGCCGCGCCTACGATCCGCGTTTCTTGTTCTCCTGGCCGAGTGCCAAGTCCGCGGTGATGGGCGGTGCGCAACTGGCGGGCGTGCTGTCGATCGTCAGCCGGGCGGCCGCCGAGGCCCGCGGCCAGGCTGTCGACGAGGACGCCGACGCCGCATTGCGGGCAGCGGTCGAGGGCCAGATCGAGGCCGAGTCCCTGCCGATGGTGCTGTCGGGGATGCTCTACGACGACGGGGTGATCGACCCCCGTGACACCCGCACGGTGTTGGGAATGTGTCTGTCCGCCATCGCCAATGGCCCGATCGAGGGGACGTCGAACTTCGGCGTCTTCAGGATGTGACGCGATGATCACTCGAGTGCTGGTCGCCAACCGCGGCGAGATCGCGCGCCGCGTCTTCGCCACCTGCCGACGTCTCGGCATCGGCACGGTCGCCGTATACACCGATCCCGACGCGACGTCCCCCCATGTCAGCGAGGCCGATGCCCGGGTGCGGCTCGAGGGCACCCGCGGTTATCTGGACGCAGCTCAGGTGATCGCCGCTGCGCGTGCCGCAGGCGCCGACGCGATCCATCCCGGCTACGGGTTCCTTTCGGAGAACCCCGAATTCGCCGCTGCGGTCATCGACGCCGGGCTCACGTGGATCGGTCCGCCGGTCGCCGCGGTCACCGCGATGGGCCCCAAGATCGAGGCGAAGAAGATGGTCGCGGCAGCGGGGGTGCCGGTGCTCGAGGAATTCGACCCCGAGACCGTTACCGCGGACGCGTTGCCGGTGTTGATCAAGGCGTCGGCGGGAGGCGGCGGCCGTGGGATGCGGATCGTCGACGACTTATCCGCCCTGCCGGACCAAGTGGAGGCCGCACGCCGAGAAGCGCAGTCGGCCTTCGGCGATCCGACGGTGTTCTGCGAGCGCTACCTGGCGACCGGACATCATGTCGAGGTCCAGGTGATGGCCGACCAGCACGGCACCGTGTGGGCGGTGGGCGAACGCGAATGCTCCATCCAGCGGCGCCACCAGAAGATCATCGAAGAGGCACCCTCACCGCTGGTCGAACGCAATAAAGGCATGCGCGCCAAGCTGTTCGAGTCTGCGCGGCTGGCAGCGCAGACCATCGGATACACCGGCGCGGGCACCGTCGAATTCATGGCCGACGAGGAAGGCGGCTTCTTCTTCCTCGAAATGAACACCCGCCTCCAGGTCGAACATCCGGTCACCGAGGCCACTACCGGTCTGGACCTCGTCGAGTTACAACTGCACGTCGCCGACGGTGGACGCCTGCGAGCCGAACCCCCACCCTCGCGCGGATCCTCCATCGAGGCCAGGGTTTACGCCGAAGACCCCGCCAAGGGCTGGCAGCCGCAGGCGGGCACGGTGCACCGATTCGACGTACCTGCCCATACCGAATTCGATCCGGACGTACAGGGTGTGCGCGTCGACACCGGTGTCGTGGCCGGCTCGGAAGTATCGATCTTCTACGACCCGATGCTCGCCAAGGTCATCTCGTGGGCGCCGACGCGACGCCAGGCCGCAGCCATCCTGGCCGATGCGCTCTACCGCACCCGACTGCACGGAGTCCGGACCAATCGTGATCTGTTGGTCAACGTGCTTCGACATGCCGCGTTCCTCGACGGCGCCACCGATACGGCGTTCTTCGACACTCATGGACTGGACCAGCTGGCCACCCCGCTGGCCGACGCTCGCGCCGTCGCGCTGTCCTCGGTCGCCGCGGCACTCGCCGACGCTGCGCAGAACCGTGATAGCGCAACGGTGTTCGCCGCCGCGCCAAGCGGTTGGCGCAATCTGGGGTCGGGATTCCAGACGAAGTCCTACGGCGACGCCGCCGGTGACGAACATGAGGTGCGCTACCGGTTCACCCGTACCGGTGTGCAGTTTCCCGACAACGACGACGTCACCGTCGTGTCGGCCACCCCCGACCGCGTCGTGCTGTCGGTCCAGGGTGTGGAACGCCCCTTCGACATCGCCAGATACTCGACGGACGTGTTCGTCGACTCGCCGCTGGGCCCCGTGCATCTTGTCGCGTTGCCCCGCTTCGGTGATCCCGATGCCGCCATCGCCCAGGGGTCGCTGCTGGCGCCCATGCCGGGGTCGGTGCTGCGGATCGGCGCCGCGGTGGGCGACTCGGTGACCGCCGGACAGCCGCTGGTGTGGCTGGAGGCGATGAAGATGGAGCACACCGTGACCGCGCCCGGCGACGGAATCCTCGCCGAACTCAACGTAGAGGTCGGCCAGCAGGTCGACGTCGGCGCCGTACTCGCCCGAGTGGACAACCCCGGAGGTAACGCATGAGCAGTTTCATAGAGACCGAAGAACAGCAGGCGCTGCGCAAGGCCGTCGCCGCAATGTCGGCCAACTATGGCGAGAAGTACTACCTGGAGAAGGCCCGCGCAGGTGAGCACACCACCGAGTTATGGAGCGAGGCGGGCAAACTCGGATTCATCGGGGTGAACCTGCCCGAGGAGTACGGCGGCGGTGGCGCAGGCATGTACGAGCTGTCACTGGTCATGGAGGAGATGGCCGCCGGCGGCTGTGCGCTGCTGCTGATGGTGGTCTCCCCCGCGATCAACGGGACGATCATTTCGAAGTTCGGCACCGACGAGCAGAAGAAGCGGTGGATACCGGGCATCGCCGACGGTTCGATCACCATGGCGTTCGCGATCACCGAACCCGACGCCGGATCGAACAGTCACCGGATCACCACGACCGCGCGGCGGGACGGCAGCGATTGGATCCTGTCGGGCCAGAAGGTGTACATCTCCGGCGTCGATCAGGCGCAGGCAGTGTTGGTCGTCGGTCGCACCGAAGAGGCCAAAACGGGCAACCTGCGTCCTGCGCTGTTCGTCGTACCCACCGACACCCCGGGCATGTCGTGGACCAAGATCGACATGGAGATCGTCAGTCCCGAGAACCAGTTCCAGCTGTTCCTTGACGAGGTGCGGCTGCCCGCCGATGCGCTCGTCGGCTCCGAAGACGCCGCGATCGCACAGCTGTTCGCCGGACTCAACCCGGAGCGCATCATGGGTGCCG
Organism: Mycobacterium sp. 2YAF39; assembly: GCF_052114565.1. NCBI lineage: Bacteria > Bacillati > Actinomycetota > Actinomycetes > Mycobacteriales > Mycobacteriaceae > Mycobacterium > Mycobacterium sp. 2YAF39. Next base: position 45,453 of record NZ_JBFREZ010000010.1, on the reverse strand, counting down.
CCAGCGCAGTGGGCATGGGCCGCTTCGCGATCAACAAAGCCACCGAGTACGTCAAGACGCGCCAGGTCTGGAAGACACCCATCGGTGCGCATCAGGGGCTGTCACATCCATTGGCGCAGAACCACATCGAGATCGAGCTGGCGAAGCTGATGATGCAGAAGGCGGCGACCCTGTACGACCTCGGCGACGACGGCGGCGCAGCGGAGGCCGCCAACATGGCGAAATACGCTGCCGGTGAGGCATCCGTCCGGGCGGTCGACCAGGCTGTGCAGAGCCTCGGTGGCAATGGCCTGACCAAGGAATACGGCATCGCCTCGGTTCTGACGGCATCACGGTTGGCCCGCATCGCACCGGTCAGCCGCGAGATGATCCTCAATTTCGTCGCGCAGACCTCGCTGGGTCTGCCACGCTCGTACTGATGAGCGAACTCGTCCGCTACACCGTCGACGGCAGCGTCGCACGTCTGACGCTGGACTCGCCCGGCAACCGCAACGCCCTGTCGACCGCACTGGTCGAGCAGCTGCATCAGGGGCTGACCGATGCGACGGAGCAGGCCGGGGTCCGGGTGGTGGTGCTTGGCCATACCGGCGGAACCTTCTGCGCAGGAGCCGATCTCGCGCAAGCATCCGCCGGAGCCGATCCCGCCGACGTCGCCGCCGACCGGGCACGCGAACTGACCCGGCTGCTGCGCCGGATCCTCGAGCTTCCGATGCCGGTCATCGCGGCGATCGACGGGCACGTCCGCGCGGGCGGGCTGGGGCTGGTCGGGGCATGCGACATCGTGGTGGCGGGCCAGTCGAGCACATTCGCACTGACCGAGGCGCGCATCGGCGTTGCACCGTCGATCATTTCGCTGACCCTGCTGCCGAAGATGACCACCCGCGCTGCGGGTCGGTACTTCGTGACCGGCGAGAAGTTCGGCGCCGAAGAAGCGGCGGCCGTCGGCCTGATCACGATCGCCGCCGACGACGTCGACGCGACTGTCGCGAGCCTGACCGCTGATATCGGCAAGGCCTCGCCGCAGGGGCTGGCCGCATCGAAAGCGCTGACGACCGCACCACTGCTGGCGGCGTTCGACCGGGACGCCGAGACGCTGACCCGGCAGTCCGCCGAGTTGTTCGTCTCCGAACAGGCACGGGAAGGCATGCTGGCGTTCCTCGAGAAGCGTCAGCCGAACTGGGCGATCCCCGAGTCCTAGGCTGACGACATGACGACGCGCGTCCTGGTCACCGGGGCAACCGGCACATTGGGCAGTCAGGTGTTGCCTGCCGCGCTGGCCGCAGGACATCACGTCTGTGCGCTGAGCCGTCGGGACCGGACCGACGACTCCGCAGTGCACTGGCGGCGCGGCGACCTGCTCTCAGGCGCCGGGATCGATGAGGCGCTCGACGGGGCGGACGTGATCGTCAACTGCGCAACGCAGCCGACTCGCGACAAGGACGTCGCCTCGATGCACAACCTCACCGCAGCGGCGCGACGCGCAGGCGTTCGCCATCTCGTGCACGTGTCGATCGTCGGCATCGATCGAATCCCGTTGCCCTACTACCAAACCAAACTTCGCGTCGAGGAGGCACTCGCCGGCGCCGGAGTCGGTCACACGGTGCTGCGCGCCACACAGTTCCACGATCTGATCCGCACCAGCTTCTCGATGCAGCGGTACTCCCCCGTGTTGTGGGCAATACGCGACGTACGTTTCCAGCCGATCGACACCGGCGACGTCGCGAGCCGACTCGTCGAGTTGATCGACTCCGATCCCGCAGGCCGGGTGCCGGACATCGGCGGGCCGACGGTGCAGACGCACGCGGAGTTGGCGCGGATATTTCTGGCCGCGCACAGAGGCCGTCGCAAGGTGGTTGCCGTACCCGTACCGGGACGCACCATCGCCGGCTACCGGACAGGTGCGAATCTCGCGCCGACGAACCCCGTCGGCACGGTCGGGTTCGCCGATTACCTAGCCACCGTGGAATAAAGTTTGCTCGTCTAGATGATTCGCCGGCACCGATAGGACCACAGTTTGGCCCACAGCCTTGCATGTGCCAGCGTTCGTCGTAGGCTCGTCAGTGATGAGCGCCTGCGTGAAGAACAGATGGCCGGGATGAGCACTCCAGCGTCCCGCAGCGGTTCCAAGCGCGCTGCTGACACCGACCGGATTCAGATGGCGCAGTTGCTCACGGATGCAGCCGCGCAAGGCCGGTTGCCGCTGAGCGAATACGAAGCACGCCTGACCAGGGCCTACGCCGCGGAGACGTACGACGAGCTCGACCGACTGTCCGCCGATCTGCCCGGCGCTGCCTCGCGGGGCCCCAGCGGCGGGCCTGTTCGACCTGCACCGTCGACGATGCTGCTGGCGATCATGAGCGGCTTCGAGAGGCGTGGCCGCTGGAACGTACCCAGGCGGATGACGACGTTTGCTCTTTTCGGCGGCGGCGTGGTGGATCTGCGGTACGCCGACTTCACGTCGCCGGACGTCGAGATTCGCTCCTATTCGATCTTCGGCGGGCAGACCATCCTGGTACCGCCCGAGGTCAACGTGGACCTGCGCGGCGTCGGGGTGATGGGAAACTTCGACCACAGCGTGAGCGGCGACGGGTCACCGGGCGCACCGTGCGTGCACATCCGCGGGTTCTCGCTGTGGGGCAGCGTCGGCGTCAAGCGCAAGCAGCGCAAGAGCGGCTGACTACATCCGGCGGCGGTCGAACTACGTTCCGAAGACGAAGCTTCCGGCTGGGCTGAGGACGAATCCGGTCTGGTCGATGCTGTTCGTGCACAACGTCGCGACACCGTCAGTGCCGCAGCTCACCGTGCGAAAGGACAGCCGGGTGTTCGGCGCCAACGGCTTGGCGCCTTCGGTCACGCCGTACAGCGGGCGATCAGAGTTTGCGAAACCGGGTCCACCGACGGGACCCGCACTCACCAAGTTGGCGCCGCCCGGCGCTGCGGGGATCGGTCCGCTGCAGCCATATCCGCCCGTCTGGCGGTCCAGCACGCAGGTCAGGCCATTGGGTGCGCTGAAGGCGTACCAGGCGCCGTCGTTAACCGAATACTCCGACGGCTTCGGCGCCAGTGCAAAGCCGTTGACGTTGGGAGGGCCGGGGGCCGGCTCGGGATCCGCCATGGCTGTCGCCGGGACGCCCATCGCCGCGACGATTCCAGCCATTCCGATGCCCGTCAGCAGTCTGCTCAGCACGCCGAAACCCTACATGGGCCGAACAGGGCACGCAGAAGTTGCGCCTACCGGCGCCGACGCGATCGGAGGTAGTCGCCGACCACCGCAGCACCCAGCCCGTCGAGGTCGGGCACCACGACCCGTCCCTCGACGCGGCGCGCGACCTGGTCGATGAACTTCGCCAGGCCCGGGTCGCTGCCCAGCCGGAAGATCGTCACCTGCGCTCCCAGCCCAGCCATGTCATCGAAACCCTTGACCGTGTGGGCGATGGTGCGCGGATGCGGCGGATAGTCGAAGAACACCGACGTGCCGTCGCCGTCTCGATAGTTCTCGAGGTGCGCGGTCGGTTCACCGTCGGTCACCACGAGCAGCACCGGCTGGGCGTTGGGATGGCGGCGCAGATGCCTGCCGGCCAGTGCCAGCGCATGGTGCAGGTTGGTGCCCTGCTCGTAGACGCCCTCGAGCCCTGTCAGCTCCGCTGTGGACACGGTGCGTGCATAACGGCCAAAAGCGATGATCTGCAACGCATCCGAGCGGAATCGGGTGCTGATGAGGTGGCTCAACGCCAGCGCCGTGCGCTTCATCGGCAGCCACCGGTTCTCCATCACCATCGAGAACGACGTGTCGACGAGCAGTGCCACCGCGGCCTGCGTGCGTGTCTCCGTCTCGGATATCTCGACATCGTCGACGGTGAGCTTCAACGGCATATCGACACCGCCGGTGCCAGCCTGTCGCAGCACCGCGTTGGTCAATGTGCGGGTGACGTTCCACGGTTCGGTGTCACCGAACGCCCATGGCCGCGTCGCGCCGGTCAGCTCACCGGCCGCGCCGGCCCTACGGGTGTCACGCTCGCCGTGTCGACCTGAAAGCTGCTGTGCCACATCACGCAACGCGGCCTGGCCGAGCTGGCGCATCGCTTTCGGGGACAGTCGCCACTGCCCGTCCGATCCGCGGTCCAGGAATCCCTGATTCACCAGTGCCCGTTCGAGTTCTGCCAACGTCGCGGCGTCGACGGCTGCCTCGTCGCCGAGCTGGCGAGCGAGCATGTCCAGGTCGACGTCCTCCATCGTGGCACCCGCATAGCTCTGAGACAGCGACTCGGCAAGCTCTTCGAGTTCGGCGATGTCGGCCATCGCCTGCGTGCCCTCGCCCATCCCCATGGGATTGTCACCGGAGAACCGCGAGGAACCATCCCAGTCCTCGCCCGGTCGGGCCGCCTGCAGGTGACCGTCGAGCTTGTTGAGCGCATTCATCAACGACGGTGACCCGAATGCCTGCTGCGCCAACGCATCCAGCTCGGCGCGCTGATCGGCCGACAGGCTGTTGCGGAAGCGCTGTGCGGCGGCGGCCCGCTTGGCCAGTGAGTCCAGAAGCTCCTCGACGTTGCGCGGGTTCTCCGGGAAGAACTCGCCGTGCTTGTCCATGAAGTTCTGGAAGTCTTCGGGCGAATCCTCGCCCTTGGCATGTTTGTCGAGCAGATCGTTGAGATCGTCGAGCATCTCGTTGACGCGCTGGCGGTCTTCGTCGGTGGCGTTCTCCATCGCCTGCTTCATGCCCGAGAACCGCTGGTCGAGCATCTCCCGGCCGAGAAGATCCTTGATCTGGTCGTATTTTTCCTGCGCCTCGGCACTGCGCCACTCGTAGTCGGAGAGCTCCTGCACCGCTTTCGCGGGCGACGGGGGCAGCGACTCGATCCGCATCTCGTTGAACCGTGCGTCGTCGTCGAGCGCACGGGCCAACTCCTTGCGCTCGGCCAGCACCGCCTCGTCGAGCAGCTTCTTGACCTCCTGCAGGGTGCCGTCGAGGTTGTTGCGCTGCATCAGTTCCCGGCGACGGCGGTTGGCCTCCGCGGCGAGCTTGTCAGCGCCGCGCATGTTCTCCGTGCCGCGCCGCATCAGCTCGGACAGTGCACGCCGTGGCGAGCTGCCCTCCATGACGTCCTGGCCGATCTGCTCGAGCGCCTCGCGCAGGTCGACCGGCGGAGCCAGCGGATCGGGTCCGCCGGTGTATCGCGCGTACCGCGAAGTGCGTTTAGCCATAGACGGTTTCGCCTTCTGAAGACACCTTGTCGATCCGCTTGGCCAGGTACAGCGCCTCGAGCGCCAGCTCGACAGCCGCCGCGCGTTGTCCGTCGCTCTTCGCCTCGAGCCGCTTCTGGATCTCCGCGATCGCCGGCACCTCGGGCACGGCGGCCAGCACCTCGCGGGAGGACACGCGTTCGCCTGTGGTGACCGCCGAACCGTTCTCGATCGCGACGACCAGCGGACCGACGTCGATACCGCCGAGCAGTCGCTGCGCGGTGTCCGCGGTGGCGCGGCGCAGGAGGTGTTCGAGCACGGCCTGCTCGCGGCCCTCCTCGCCGGATTCGAACTCCAGCTTGCCGCGCAGCACGTCGATCACCGTCGCGAGGTCGACGACCCGCGCGACCGGATCCTGTTCGCCCAATATGGCCGAGCGGTGCCGGGCCGACGCGGCGACCGTCTCGGCCGCGGCGATCGCGAAGCGCGCCGACACACCGGAGCGTTGGTCGATGGACCGCGACTCCCGCAGATAGCGGGCGAACCGGGCGAGCACAGACACCAGATACTCGGGCACCTCGGCGGCCAGATGCGCCTCCTGGTTGATGACGCCGACCTCAGCTTCGAGTTCGTACGGATAGTGCGTGCGGATCTCGGCGCCGAAGCGGTCCTTGAGCGGTGTGATGATGCGTCCGCGGTTGGTGTAGTCCTCCGGGTTGGCGCTGGCGACCACCAGAACGTCGAGGGGTAGTCGCAGCGTGTAGCCGCGCACCTGGATGTCGCGCTCCTCCATCACGTTGAGCATCGACACCTGGATGCGCTCGGCGAGGTCGGGCAACTCGTTGATCGCGACGATGCCCCGGTGCGCACGGGGAATGAGGCCGTACGCGATGGTCTCGGGGTCACCGAGGCTGCGGCCCTCGGCCACTTTGATCGGGTCGATGTCGCCGACCAGGTCGGCCACGCTGGTGTCGGGGGTCGCGAGCTTCTCGGTGTAGCGCTCGCTGCGGTGCCGCCACTCGATCGGCAGGTCGTCGCCGGAGTCGGAGGAGCGCCGGATGGATTCGGGAGTGATCGGCGAGTACGGGTGCTCGCTCAGCTCCGAGCCGGCGATGACGGGCGTCCACTCATCGAGCAGGCCGGTCAGCGCGCGCAGCAGACGGGTCTTGCCCTGTCCGCGTTCGCCGAGCAGAACCACGTCGTGCCCGGCGATCAGCGCACGCTCCAGCTGCGGGAGCACGGTGTCCTCGAAGCCCAGGATGCCCGGCCATGCGTCACGGCCCTCGGCAAGCGCCGCCAGCAGGTTCTCCCGGATTTCGGCCTTCACGCCCCGTTCGACGTGACCGGAGGCCCTCAGCTCTCCGACGGTCCGGGGCAAATCGTTAGGTGATGTCACCACTCCACGCTACGACGTGTCCCGCGACTGTGCGTGTCCCCGGTCGACACACCGCCATTTCGTCAGATTCTGCGCACGTTCGGAGTCTGCATAAAAGCCCCCGCAGTAGGGCATTCTGCGGTCAGTAGTCGATAGAGGAGCACCCGCAATGCCTAATCCCACCATCAAGAACGAAAAGCTGTACGAAGACCTGCGCGACCAAGGCAACTCGAAGCAGAAGTCGGCCAGGATCGCCAACGCCGCCGCAGCACGCGGCAAGTCCGCGGTCGGCCGCAAGGGCGGCAAGTCAGGGTCCTACGACGACTGGACAGTGACGGATCTGAAGAAGCGCGCGAAGGAGATCGGCCTCTCCGGCTACTCCTCGCTCACCAAGTCGAAGCTCATCGACAAGATCCGCAACTCTTAACCGCGAACGTGGGTGGCTCCACGTTCGTCGGTGGCTCAGTGCGCGAAGTGGCGGGCGCCGGTGAGGTAGAGGGTGATGCCCGCCTTGGCGGCGGCTTCGGTCACCTCTTCGTCGCGCACGGACCCGCCTGGGTGGACGATCGCCTTCACACCGGCATCGGTCAGCACCTCGAGCCCGTCGGGGAACGGGAAGAACGCGTCGGACGCGCCGACCGCGCCCCGGACGCGGTCGCCTGCCCGCTGCACGGCCAGCTTCGCGGCGTCGACCCGATTCACCTGACCCATACCGACGCCGACGGTGGCGCCATCGGCGGCGACGACGATGGCGTTCGACTTCACCGCGCGGCACGCCAGCCACGCGAACTTCAGATCGGCCAGGGTCGCCGGGTCGGCCGGCGAACCGGTCGCCAGTGTCCAGTTGGCGGAATCGTCACCGGGCGCGGTGAACTCGTCGCGCTCCTGAATCAGCAGCCCGCCGCTGATCTGCCGGAACTCGGTGCTGCCCTGCTGCGGCTCGGATGCCAGCAGGACGCGGATGTTCTTCTTGCGCGCAAGCACGTCCACCGCACCTGCCTCGTACGCGGGAGCGATGATCACCTCGGTGAAGATGTCGGCGACCGTCTCGGCCATCTCGACGGTCACCTCGGTGTTGGCCGCGATCACTCCGCCGAACGCGGACAGCGGATCGCATTCGTGGGCTTTGCGGTGAGCGTCGGCGACCGATACCGACGAGATGGCGATTCCGCACGGATTGGCGTGCTTGATGATCGCCACGCAGATCTCTTCGTGGTCGAACGCAGCACGCCACGCCGCGTCGGCATCGGTGTAGTTGTTGTAGGACATCTCTTTTCCGTGCAGCTGTTGCGCCTGCGCCAGACCCGGCCACCCGGAGTCGTACCGATACAGCGCGGCCTGCTGGTGCGGGTTCTCGCCGTAGCGCAACACCGCTTCGCGCCGCCACGTCGCACCCGTCCACAGGGGCAGCGACGGCGGAGCCGCGTCCCCTTCGGAGGCGAGCACCGACGACATCCACGCCGCAACCGCGACGTCGTATTCGGCGGTATGCCGGAATGCCAAGGAGGCCAGCTTTTTCCGTTCGTCGAGCGTGAAGCCGCCGGCCCGGACGGCAGCGAGCACGCCGTCGTAGCCCAGCGGATCGACGACCACCGCGACGCTGGGATGGTTCTTGGCCGAAGCGCGCACCATCGACGGGCCACCGATGTCGATCTGCTCGACGCATTCGTCCTCGCCTGCACCGGAGTCGACGGTCTGGGTGAACGGGTAGAGGTTGACGACGACCAGTTCGAACGGTGCGACACCGAGTTCGGCGAGCGCCGAAACATGTTCGGGCTTGCGCAGATCGGCGAGCAGTCCGGCGTGCACGTGCGGGTGCAGCGTCTTCACTCGTCCGTCGAGCACCTCGGGGAAGCCGGTGACCTCTTCCACGGGGGTGACCGGAACACCTGCGTCCGCAATGGTTTTGGCGGTCGATCCAGTGGAGACGATGGCCACACCCTCTTCGTGCAGGCCGCGCGCAAGATCGGCGAGACCGGTCTTGTCGTACACGCTGATCAACGCGCGCCGGATCGCCCTACGGTCAGTCATCCTATGGTCGCCTTTCGTCCGCTCCAGGTCACACCGCGAGTGGCCACCGCGGCCAGCACGTCCACCAGCAGTCGTCGTTCGACGACCTTGATCCGTTCATGCAAGCTGGCTTCGTCGTCGTCGTCGAGTACGGGCACGGCTTCCTGGGCCAGCAGCGGTCCGGTGTCGGTTCCGGCATCGACGAGGTGCACGCTGCAGCCCGTCACCTTGACGCCGTACGCCAGCGCGTCGGGAACCGCATGCGCGCCGGGGAATGCCGGCAACAGTGCCGGGTGGGTGTTGATGATCCGGCCCATGAAGCGGGAAAGGAAATGAGGCCCAAGGATTTTCATGAATCCTGCGGCCACGATCAGATCCGGTTCCTGCTGTGCGGTTGCGTCGGCGATCGCGGCGTCCCACGTCTCGCGGTCGGGGTGATCGCGCAGTCGTACGGCGTAACTCGGCACCGATGCCGACGCGGCGATGTCGACGGCCGGGCAGTCGCGGTCCACACCGACCGCAACAATTCTCGCCGGGTAATCGCCGCCGGTGGCGTCGAGCAGGGATCGCAGCAGCGAACCGGTTCCGGACGCGAGCACCACAACCCGTGCAGGCACGTTCGGGGGCACACGGAGCGGTTGCTGCACGCCTGGCAGCCTAATCGTCACGGTCGGACGCACGGTCCGTGGTCGTGCCCGGCGTGGCTTCATCCTCGTCCCAGTCGGCAACGAAGTGTTCCTCCGGGTCGTCCAGGACACCCAGGGGCTCGGCCCGAGGTCGCGGGTCGACGTCCATCAGGTCATAAGGCTCGGGGAGGGGCTCGGCGACGTCGGGCTCCGGTTCCGGTTCCTGGTCCTCGACGTCGGGCTCAGGCACGACGTCCGCCTCAGGCTCGGGCTCCTCGTCCACTTCGGGCTCCGGCTCCGGCTCCGGCTCCGGCTCTGGGTCCGGCGCCGGCTTGGCAGTCTTGACCCGCCGGGCGATACCACCCGACATCGCCACGGTCAGCGCCCCGATTCCGGCGAACCACACGAAGACGGCCGGCCCGAAGGTGGCCTGGTCGACGCCGACGAGGCCGAAGTTGCCGAGGCGCCCGCCGCCGGCATAACCGAGCAACGCCATGGTCAGCGCCGCGACCGCGGCGGCGACGACGAGCTTGCCGAGCGCGGGCAACAAAGGCAGCGGGTAACGCGCCGCCTGCTGCCCCAAGGCCACACCCGATACCGCGGCGACGATCAGCAGTGCCACCCAAATGGGGCCCAACGGCGGCGTGGGGACAGCCGCCAGCACCGGCAACGCCGGGATGTCACCACCGAACACGGTGAACGGGCTGAACGTCGCCAACCCGATGTGCGCACTGGACCCGACGGCGACCGCGGCGGTGCCGACGAGCACGTTGGGTATGTACAGCGCGGACAACAACGACAGGCTGAACTGCCCGAACACCGAATTGGTGATCCCGTAGAGGTCGTCCATCGTGCCCCAGTGCACGACCAACGAGCCGACCATCACGATGCCGGAGAGTCCGAAAAGCGCCAGGACTCCGGCACTTGCCGCGCGGAACGCGTCGGGCAGCCAGTCCGGCAGGGGCGAGTCAGCCAGAACCCGCCGGCCTATCCGCGAACCGACCCCGATCACCGCGCCGATCGCGTGCACCGCCAGCACGCTGCCGAATGCGCGAAGGGCGTCGGGCGTCTGGAGCTGGGTGAGCACGGAAGCGGCGTCGTGGACGACCGCCAAAGAGATCGCGGCGATCAACAGCGGGCCGCCGAGGGCCGATGCGACGACCCACCGCGTCACGAACCACGAACCCTGTGGCGACGTGGCCCCCGCAGTCGAGCGGGCGGTGCCCCACACCATCGCGAGCGCGGGCAGCAGCGGCATCACGCCCAGCTCGCTGCCACCGATCGAGATCGGTACCAGGTGCACGCCCAGCCACGTGCTCGCGATCGCACCGGGCGCACCGGTCATATCGCTGTTGGCGATCACCAATTGCAGCAGGACCACTGCCGCCACGACGCCCAGCGCCACGATGGACGGCCCGAACGCGACCCGAAGCAGCTCACGCGCCTGGCGTGTGCCGACTGGCCGGTTTTCCACTAAGGCCGCTCCTCGCGCAGAATCACGCGCGCGAAGTTGACGCACGCGCGGCTCAGACTACGACGGTGGGGGGCCAGACTGCGTGGAAGACGCCGACGATTGTGACGGCATCTGAGCTTCGGTGGTCGGCGCCGCACTCGACGGCGGCTGGCCGTAGGCCGGAAATCCGGTCGGGGGCGTCGGGGGGCCGCTCTGATGACTGCCGGCGTATCCGCCGGTCGAAGGGGCGCCACCCTGGTATCCGCCGTACTGCGACGGATATCCGGGACGCTGCGACAGTCCCTGCTGCCCAGGCGGCGGTCCGCCGTGCTGTGGCTGCTGCCCGTAGTACGGCCCGGCCGGGGCGCCGTACTGGCCGTACTGCTGGTCATAACGGGGCTGGCGCGGCGCCGGCGGCGTGATGACGCCCGCATCGAACAGCAACACCGCAACCGCGACGATCGCCTGGAACATGGTGAACGCGATGATCAGGTAGAGGCCCCAGTCGATGGACACTCCGTCCGGCGCCGTCAGCACGATTGCGATCACCAGGAGGAATGCCAGGACCGAGAGCACGGCGAGCACCGCGGGCAGTGGCTTCTGCCTGGGAACCAGCGAGACGCCCGCGATCAGTGCGGCGGCGATTGCCGCGACAACCCCGAGGTCCAGCAGCGTGGGCGTGAAGAAGTCCGCGCCCGATGTGAACAGCGGACCGAAGCTCGACAGGTACACGCCCAGTCCCAACACCGCGACCGCGATCGTCAGATACATCGGCAGATGACTCGGACCCGCAGGGCCGGGTTCGGGCGCCCTCCCGAACTGTTGGGTCGGCGCGGCGAACTGAGTCGTCGGCTGCTGCGCGGACGGGTATCCGGGGTTCTGGGGGTACGACATGACCTCTCCTGTGCTGGACGGCTTCGAACCCACGCTAGCGCACCCGTGGTCAAAGCGACGCCAGCGAGGGTTCCGCCTCGGAACCCTGCTCGGATTCCTCGATTTCGCGAACCAAGGGCAGCACGCGTGAGCCGAAGTACTCGATCTCCTCCTGGAAATGCAGGAAGCCACCGAGTATCAGATCGACTCCGCGTTTGCGATACGCCGCAATGCGTTCCGCGATCTGCTCCGGCGTCCCGATCAACTGCGTGCGGAACCCGTCGTTGTACTGAACCAGGTCCTCGAACGTCGAGTCGGCCCACATTCCGCGGCGATCCGCCGTCGAGGCGCCTGCCTGCTGCACGGCGCCACGAAAACCCTCGACCGCCGGGCGATTGGCCTTCTCGATGATCTCGCGCAAAGTGTCACGCGCCTCCCGCTCGGTGTCGCGCGGGCGCCCCAAGGTCATCGGTATGGATCGTGATGAAGGAAACGTCCACTGTCCGGGCGCATTCGCCCAGGTGGTTTCACCTGGTCGCTTGCCCTTCAGACTAGAACACGTTCTAATTCTGGTATGGACTACGGGCTCGTACTCTTCACCAGCGACCGGGGCATCGATCCGGCATCGGCGGCCAAGCTCGCCGACGAACACGACTTCACCACCTTCTACGTGCCCGAACACACGCACATTCCGATCAAGCGTGAGGCGGCTCACCCCACCACGTGCGACGAGTCGCTGCCCGACGACCGCTACATGCGCACCCTCGATCCGTGGGTGTCACTGGGCGCCGCATGCTCGGTGACGTCTCGGGTGAGGCTGTCGACGGCGGTGGCACTGCCGGTCGAACACGACCCGATCACGCTGGCGAAGTCGATCGCGACGCTGGACCACCTTTCCGGCGGCCGCGTCTCGCTGGGCGTCGGATTCGGCTGGAACACCGACGAATTGGCCGACCACAACGTGCCGCCCGGTCGGCGGCGCACAATGCTGCGCGAGTACCTGGAAGCCATGCGCAGCCTGTGGACCGACGAAGAAGCCTCCTACGAAGGCGAATTCGTCAACTTCGGCCCCAGCTGGGCCTGGCCCAAGCCGGTGCAGGCGCATATCCCGGTCCTGGTCGGGGCGGCGGGCACCGAGAAGAACTTCAAGTGGATCTCGAAGTCGGCCGACGGCTGGATCACGACTCCGCGTGACTTCGACATCGACGCCCCGGTGAAGCTGCTGCAGGACACGTGGGCCGCGGCGGGCCGTGACGGTGCACCGCAGATCGTGGCGCTGGACTTCAAACCCGACCCCGACAAGCTGGCCCGGTGGGCCGATCTCGGAGTCACCGAGGTGCTGTTCGGCCTGCCGGACAAGTCCGAGTCCGAGGTCGCGGCCTACGTCGAACGGCTCGCAGGAAAGCTCGCCGCGCTCGTCTAAGCCGTCTATGCGCGGGCTTGCGTTGCGTTGTCGCCCAACAGCGTTCGTAGGCGACGCCGACCGCGGTACACCTGTCTAGACACTAGGCCGGCGTGGCTGTATTCGTCTTCCCGTCGGACGTGACGGATATCGCCGCACCTATCGGGTCTCCGTCGGTCATCAGCGCCACCAGGTCGGCGTCTTCGGTGAGCGCCATGAATCGGCTGTCGTCGGAGTCCAGCCGTCCGATGATGACACCGGTGGTGACGGGCCAGTCGTATCGCACCGAGTACGTCTCGATGGTGCCCCGACCGTCGACGTTGCGGGTGAACGGCACCGTGGGGAGCGCGGCGATATCGTCCTGCAGCGCCTTGCTGCGGTCAGCGACCCAGTCGGCGGGTGTGGTGGAGTAGATCCCCACCGAGTACTTGCTCATGATGCCACCGTTGGCGCCGACGAGACCGAATGTCCCCGGCTTGTCCCGCATTTGGGCCACCGTCTCGGCGATTCCGTGCAGCGAATAGCTGTTGCCCGGGCCGCCGAAGTACGGCAGTCCCCCGGTGAGCGTGAGGCCACGCGGATCGTCTGGCGCCAGTCCGAACTCGTCACACACCGAGAACACGGGGAACGGGAAGCAGCTGTAGAGGTCGAATGTCGAGACATCGTCGATACCGATGCCCGCAACCCGAAGAGCTTCTGCTACAGACTGTTTCACCGCGATGCTGACACTGATGTCGGCGCGGTTCAGAAGGTCCTGCTCGATCTGATCGGCGTGGCCACGCAGGTATACCCACTTGTCCTCGGCGACGCCGAGTTTGCGCGCGGCGGCCACCGACATCAGCAGTGCGGCCGCGCCCTGGTTCACCTGGTCGCGGGCCACCATCAAACGGGGATAGGGGTCGCAGATCATCCGGTTTTCGTCGGTGACGGTGATCAGCTCGTCAACGGAGCGCTCCACCGGTGAGGACGAAAAAGGGTTCTTGGCAGCAACTTTGGAGAACGGCGAAAAGAGTTCGGCCATTTTCTGCCGGTAGTCGCCGACGCTGAGGCCCAGTCGGGCTCGGCGCGCGTTGTCCAGCAGGCCGTACTGCACGGGCGCACCTGTCAGCCCGTGTGTCGCGGTGTACTCGCTCATGTACTGCTCAAAGCCGTAGCCCCGGTCGTCGAGCTGACCGCCGACGGTCTCGCTGTGGTCGGGCTTGTCGTCGCGGCTCGCAAAAGTCTTCAACGTGGAGCCGTTCTCCGAGCCGAGGACCAATGCGACCTCGATGTCGCCCGCGGCGATCGCGCCTGCGAACTCGGTCACGACCTTCTGAGGCCCGTTGCCGCCGATGGGTTCCAGCACCGCACGAGCCGGATCGGCCCCGATGCGCTGCGCCACCGACCGCAGATAGTTGTCAGAAGCGCCCAGCGCAGGCTCGCTGAAGGGCGTGCAGATCTCGAACTGCCGCAGTCCGACGAACACCTGGATCGCACGCGCCACGGCGGCCGGATCCGCTCCGGTGTCGGCCGATGCGGCGGCAGCGGCGGACGTCGCCAGCTCCACGGCGGACATCCCCCGATAGGACGGATCGTCGATGCGCTCGGTGAACTGGCCCACGCCAACCAGCACCGGCGTGCGGGGATCGACCGCCATTACAGCCCTCCTGACGAGTGTTAATTCGTCAGGCTAATCGATTACTAGAACGTGTTCCTAATTCTGCGGCGCATCTCACTCCGCACGAACGCGGGGACTCAGAGGCCCTTCAGGATCTCCCGCGCGAGGCGAGCGGTCTCCGACGGGGTCTTGCCCACCTTGACGCCGGCGGCCTCGAGGGCTTCCTTCTTGGCCTGCGCGGTGCCCGACGAACCCGACACGATGGCGCCGGCGTGGCCCATGGTCTTGCCTTCGGGCGCGGTGAAGCCCGCGACATAGCCGACGACCGGCTTGGAGACGTTGGCCTTGATGTAATCGGCCGCCCGCTCCTCGGCGTCCCCGCCGATCTCGCCGATCATCACGATCACCTTGGTTTCGGGATCCTTCTCGAAGGCCTCGATGGCATCGATGTGGGTGGTGCCGATGACCGGGTCACCGCCGATACCGATCGCCGTCGAGAAGCCGAAATCACGCAGCTCGAACATCATCTGGTAGGTCAGCGTGCCCGACTTCGACACCAGGCCCACCGGGCCCGAGCCGGTGATGTTGGCCGGCGTGATGCCCGCCAGCGCCTCACCCGGCGTGATGATGCCCGGGCAGTTGGGGCCGATGATCCGGGTCTTCTGACCCTTGTCGACGTTATATGCCCACGCATAAGCACTGTCCTGCACCGGAATTCCCTCGGTGATGACGACAAGCAGCGGGATCTCGGCATCGATCGCCTCGATGATCGCGTCCTTCGCGAACTTCGGCGGCACGAAGACGACCGACACGTCGGCACCCGTCTCCTTCATCGCCTCGGCGACCGAACCAAAGACCGGCAGCTCGACGTCGTTGCCGTCTTTGTCCTTGTGCGACACCGTGGTTCCAGCCTTGCGCGCGTTGACGCCGCCGACGAGCTGGGTGCCCGCCTTGAGCATGAGCGCGGTGTGCTTGGTGCCCTCGCCGCCGGTGATGCCCTGGACGATGACCTTGGAGTCCTTGTTAAGAAAGATCGACATGTCAAGAGTCCCTTACTTGTTCGCCAGCTCGGCGGCTTTGTCGGCACCGGCGTCCATGGTGTCGGCCTGGATGACCAGCGGGTGGTTGGCCTCGGCCAGGATGCGGCGGCCCTCTTCGACGTTGTTTCCGTCGAGCCGGACCACCAGCGGCTTGTTGGCCTCGTCGCCGAGAATCTTCAGCGCGTTGACGATGCCGGTGGCGACCGCGTCGCAGGAGGTGATGCCGCCGAACACGTTCACGAAGACGCTCTTGACCTGAGCGTCGTTGAGGATGACGTCCAGCCCCGCGGCCATCACCTCGGCCGACGCGCCACCACCGATGTCGAGGAAGTTGGCCGGCTTCACGCCGCCGTGCTTCTCCCCCGCGTACGCGGTGACGTCCAGCGTCGACATGACGAGCCCGGCGCCGTTGCCGATGATGCCCACGGCACCGTCGAGCTTGACGTAGTTGAGGTCGTGCTCCTTGGCCTTGAGCTCCAGCGGGTCGGTCGCGTCCCTGTCCTCGAACTCCGCGTGCCCGGGCTGCCGGAAGTCGGCGTTCGCGTCGAGCGTGACCTTGCCGTCGAGCGCGAGGATCCGGTCGTCGGGCGTGCGCACCAACGGGTTGACCTCCACCAGGGTGGCGTCCTCCGCGACGAACACCTCCCACAGCTTCTGGATGGTCACTGCGGCCGCGTCGAGCACCTCGGCGGGCAGGTGGCCCTGCTCGGCGATCGAGCGCGCCGTGGCGAGGTCGACTCCCTTGACGGCGTCGACGGGCACCTTGGCGAGCCGGTCGGGCTTGGTCGCCGCGACCTCTTCGATCTCCATGCCGCCCTCGACCGAGCACATGGCCAGGTAGGTGCGGTTGGCACGATCGAGCAAGAAGGAGATGTAGTACTCCTCGGCGATGTCGCTGGCCTCGGCGACCAGCAGCTTCTTGACGACGTGGCCCTTGATGTCGAGACCGAGGATGTTCTGCGCATGGGTGAATGCGTCGTCCGCGGTCGCGGCGTACTTCACGCCGCCGGCCTTACCGCGTCCGCCGACCTTCACCTGTGCCTTGACCATGACGGGCTTGCCGATTTCCTCGGCGATCGCCTTGGCGTCATCGGCGGAGTCGGTGACACGGCCGGGTGTGGTGGGCACGTTGTGCTTGGCGAACAGCTCTTTGGCTTGGTATTCGAAAAGGTCCATGGGCTCTGAAACATCCCTTGTCTGTGAAGCGTGTCTGGCGAGCATGAGGTGAAGTTGTTTACCCCTGACGGGCTCGGGGGAACTTTATCCACACGACGTTGCGACCTCAGAACCGCCCACCTGTCATGTGGTGGATCTCACCGCATGGCATAGGTGATACACGTCACATTCTCCGGTGGAATAAGCCTTCGGGTTGCCACCAACATTGGGATTTGGTTAACGTGCCTCTGGTCTAGGTTGATAACGAACTGATCACGAGCAGAGGGACTTTCAGGTTGGCGCAGCACCGTTCGTCCAGATCTCCGGCAGGAGTGTCGACGAATCGGCAAATCATCGGTCGCGCCGCCGAGCAACCCGCCGAAGTCACCGACATCATTCCGTTCAACGAGTTCGGTGACCTTGCTGACCTCGATTTTTGCGAGAACAGTGCGTTCGATCGCGAGGCGCAGATCAACCGCGCCCCCGAGCTCGACGACCTACACGACACCGACGACCAGCTACCGCAGCGACTGGCTGTGCCCGCCGAATTCCGCCGTGATCCGCGCGACGAACGCCGTGCATCTCGCGCGTACCGGGACAGCCACACCGACGTAAGCGACGGCAATGCCGCGACCGACATCATCGCCATCGCCGGCCACAAGGGCGCGCACCGCAAGCAAGAGGTACCGGTCAAGGGCCGATTGATGGTCGCCGCGATGGCGGTCGGCGCAACTGCTGCGGGTGCGTACACGATGGCCAACGCGTCCAAGGAGGCTCCCGCGACCGTGCTGGCCGCGGACCACGCCTCGCTCAGCGGCGCCGGCGCGTTCACCGGCTCGTCGGACGGCATGCAGGTCGTGTCCGTCTCGTCGACGATCGACTCGACCGTGCACGCCGAGGAGGTCACCAAGGCCTCTGCGTTCGCCCAGGAGCGCGCAGAACGCGAGGCCCGGCTGCAGCGGCCGATGTTCGTGATGCCGACCAAGGGCACGTGGACGTCGGGCTTCGGTTACCGCTGGGGCGTGCTGCACGGCGGCATCGACCTCGCCAACTCGATCGGAACACCGATTCTCGCGGCCTCCGACGGTGTCGTCATCGCCGCGGGGCCGACGGGCGGTTACGGCAACTGGGTCAAGCTGCGGCACGCCGACGGCACCGTGACGCTCTACGGCCACCTGAGCGCGTGGAACGTCGAGGTCGGGCAGCGCGTGTGGGCTGGCGACCAGATCGCCAAGATGGGCAACACCGGCAACTCGACCGGTCCCCACCTGCACTTCGAGGTGCTTCTCAACGGCACCGACCGCGTTGACCCGGTCGGCTGGCTCGCGAAACGCGGACTCTCGCTCGGCGCTTACTCTGGCTGAGTGGCCAGCGACGACGACGAACCCAGTTCTACAGGCATAATCCGCCGACATCCCACAGGTGAAATCCCCGTCGGCGCGGACCCGCGGACGACCATCATCCGCAGGCACCCCACCGGGGAGTTCCCCGCCGCCGACGCCGCAGAGCCGAAGACTGGCTACATCCCGCGCGCCAGACCCACGCCCGTGGGCTCCCCGACGCCGTGGCCCAACCCGCGCACCTCGATCGCGACCGCCATCTTGAGCATTCTCAGCGGCTGGTCCACGGCCGTCATCGCCACCGACCTGATCACCGGTTGGTGGGAGACCGACTTGCTGTTCTGCGTGGCCGTGGCGTTCCTGACCGCGATCTCGGCCGCTGCCCTCATCGCCGGGCTGATCGGGCTGCTGCTGCGGCGCCGGGCGAGCCGCCTGCTGGTCATCGTCGGCGCGGTCGTCGCACTGCTGATCTTCTCCAGCCTGTTCGTCGCCGGCGCCAAGCTGCCGCCGGTGGTGTACGCCATCCCTGTGCTTCCGCTGGCGACGATCGCGGTCGCGCTGCTGCCCGCTACGGCTCGGTGGGGAAGACCTTAAGCCGCGCAACGCTATCCACGTATTGCAGGGAGAGTACGAGTGGAGACCTGCAAAACGTAGATACCGACAAGACGAGCTAGAGCTTGGACACCGGGGCGTGGTTGTGCATCAGCTTGACGCGCCCCGCGCTGCCGAAGTCGATGAGCGACATCGCCGATTCGCCGACACCGGAGACCTCTTCCACGCGGCCGAGGCCGTACTTGTCGTGGTTGACCCGATCGCCCGGCTCGAGCACGAGCAGCGGCCGCTTGCCTGCACCCGACCGCGTCGGCGACGGGCGCGGTGTGCCGAATCGGCCCGCTCCGCTCATCGGTGCGGGCATTGACGGACCCGGATCCGTACGCCGCCAGTCGATCAGATGCTGCGGAATCTCCTTGAGGAAGCGCGATTCCGGATTGAGCATCGGCTGCCCCCACGACGAGCGGATCTTGGCCCGGCTGACGTAGAGCCGCTGGCGGGCGCGGGTGATGCCGACATAGGCCAGCCGTCGCTCCTCGGAGAGTTCGGTCGGATCGCCAAGCGCCCGCATGTGCGGGAACATGCCGTCCTCCCAGCCCGTCACGAACACCACCGGGAACTCGAGCCCCTTGGCCGTATGCAGCGTCATCATCGTCACCACGCCTGCGCCGTGCTCCGGCAGCTCGTCGGCGTCCGCGACCAGCGACACTCGCTCGAGGAACTTCGCGAGCACTCCGGTGTCGGGGATGTCCTCGTCCTCGGGCTCGCCGAGCGCCTCCGCGTTGGCCAGGTCGGTGCTGAATTCGTGTGCGACGCTGACCAATTCGTTGAGGTTGTCGAGCCGGGCGAGATCCTGCGGGTCGTTCGATGACTCGAGCTCGGTGCGGTAGCCGGTGCGATCGAGCACTGCCTCGACGAGCTCGCCGAGTTCACCGTCGAGACGTCCGCGCAGTTCGTCGATCATGGTCACGAACGCCGCGATGGCCTTCTCCGAGCGGGTGTTCAGCATCGGCACCCTGCCGTCGGCGGCAGCCTGCAGTGCGTCGTTGAAGCTGGCCCCGGTGTTCTCGGCGTAGACCGCCACACACGCCTCGGCGCGGTCGCCGATACCCCGCCGTGGGGTGTTCAGGATGCGCCGCATGCTGACCGAGTCACCGGGATTGTCCAGCACCCGCAGGTACGCGACGATGTCGCGGATCTCCCTGCGTTCGTAAAAGCGAACGCCGCCAACGACTTTGTAGGGAATGCCAGCCCGGATGAACACCTCTTCCAGAGCACGCGAGGAGTTGTTGGTGCGATAGAACACCGCGACGTCGTTGTACGTGATGTCGCCCCGGTCGGCCAGTGCGTCGATCTCCCCGGCGACGAATCTCGCCTCGTCGTGCTCGTTGTCGGCGACGTAGCCGACGATCAGCTCACCCTCGCCGGAGTCTGTCCACAGCCGCTTCTCGCGCCGGCCGGCGTTGCGCGAGATCACCGAGTTGGCCGCCGACAGGATGTTCTGCGTCGAGCGGTAATTCTGTTCCAGCAGAATCGTTGTGGCGTTGGGGTAGTCGCGTTCGAAGTCTTCGATGTTGCGGATGGTCGCGCCGCGGAAGGCATAGATGGACTGGTCCGCGTCGCCGACGACGCACAACTCGGCCGGCGCCACAGCGGCCGGATCGTCTCCCGGGCTCTCCCTTCCCACGAGCTCGCGCACCAGGACGTACTGCGCGTGGTTGGTGTCCTGATACTCGTCGACCAGGATGTGGCGGAACCGCCGCCGGTAGTACTGCGCGATCTGCGGAAAAGCCTGCAGCACAGCGACTGTCTCACCGATGAGGTCATCGAAGTCCAGCGCGTTGGCCGCACGTAGGCGCCGTTGGTATTCGCCGTAG
The DNA here is from genome assembly GCF_052114565.1 of Mycobacterium sp. 2YAF39. Classification (NCBI taxonomy): domain Bacteria; kingdom Bacillati; phylum Actinomycetota; class Actinomycetes; order Mycobacteriales; family Mycobacteriaceae; genus Mycobacterium; species Mycobacterium sp. 2YAF39. Next base: position 24,969 of record NZ_JBFREZ010000010.1, on the reverse strand, counting down.
ACGTCGGCGATGATGCGCGGCAGCTCCTCACCGGCCTCCGACGCCTCGGCCGCCGCCTGTTCGGGGCCGATCAGCTCGTTCTTGTGGTTGGAGATCCCGTTAGCCAGCAACCGCGGTGAGTAGCGCTTGGTGTCCAGCCCCATGTCTTTGCCGATCATCAGCAGCAACCGTCGCGAGTCGTCTGCGTCATAGATCGAGAAGTTCGAATTGAGCCCGGGCAGCAGCGAGGCCTGATTTCGCAGGATTCGCACGCACGTGGAGTGGAACGTCGACACCCACATGGATCGGGCGCGCGGGCCGACCAGGTTGACGACCCGCTCGCGCATCTCCGCGGCGGCCTTGTTGGTGAACGTGATGGCCAGCACCTGCCCGACGCCGACCTCGCGGGCGGCGAGCAGATAGGCGATGCGACGGGTCAGCACGGCCGTCTTACCCGAACCGGCCCCGGCGACGATGAGCAGCGGCGACCCCTCGTGCAGCACCGCCAGTCGCTGCTGAGGGTTCAGTCCGTCGAGGAGTTGGTCGGTCTCGGTGGCCGCGGGGGATGGAGGCATGTCACCTCTGAACTTACCGCTGCGCAGCGACAACTTTGCGTCGGCGCGGCCTTTGATGGCACACTCGATGTGTGCTCACGCAGCAAGGACGATTTTTCTACGGGTACCGGCAAGTGGTGCCCGAGGTTTAGCTGCTTTGCCAAGCCCCGCGGTCCACTTCCGGATCCGGGGCTCGTCTCTTGTGTGAGGCCCGAAACCGGCTAGCAAACCGCCCGCACACAACGAGAAGCGGAGAACACCGACATCATGACTATCCAGCAGATCGAAGCCGAACAGTTGCCAGACATAGACGACCTCCGTCAGGAAATCGACGAGTTGGACGCGGCGATCCTGGCAGCGGTGAAGCGCCGCACCGAGGTCTCGAAGCTCATCGGCAGGGCCCGGATGGCGTCCGGCGGCACCCGCCTGGTGCACAACCGTGAGATGAAGGTCATCGAGCGCTACAGCGAACTCGGACCTGAGGGCAAGGATCTGGCGATGCTGCTTCTCCGCCTTGGCCGCGGTCGCCTCGGCCGTTAATTCAGCGATTTCGGCGTGCTGGGTCTCGCTCAGCGTGACTGCGCACGCCGAAATCACTCAGCGCAACGCGTCGGTCAGCCACGGCGTCAACCACTCCACCGCCTGCGGTGTCGGGTGCACGCCGTCGCTGCGCATGCGGATGCCGTCCACCCAGTTGGTGTAGACACCGTTCGGCCCGAGCTTGTCGTTCAGATCGAGCAACGTCACATTCGGGCGTGATTTGACGACGCTGCGCAGCAATGCGTTCCACTCGTCGACGCGATCAGGGTCGTCCTCGGGATACAAGCTGCCGTCCGGCTTTTCGGCACGCCGGTTGTACGGCTCGTTGGTGACGACGATCCGCGCGCCGGTCGACCCGAGAATGTCCAGCGCACGGTTGAGTTCGCCGCGCAGATACTCCTCGTAACCGGCGTCGCCGATGTCGGTCCAACGGCCCTCGTTCATCCGGTCGACCACCTCCCAGCGGCCGACGATCAACAGCACCACATCGGGCCGGTCATGGTTGATCCGCTGCGACCACCGGCTCGGCCAGGCGTCGCATTCGGGTTTCTGGTTCAGCATCTGGCCGACGTACCGGTAGGGGCCGCCGCGGGCGATACCGCATCCGATCGTCGTGTAATTGGTGAACGCGAGTCCCGGCGTCGGCGGTAGGTAGCGCATCATCGTCCACGCCACCGAGTCGCCGAACACTGCGACGGTGCGGGTGCCGGGATCGTGTGCCGACGGCCGACGGACTTCGACGGGCACCTCCGGCGCGACCAGTGCCGCAGAATCGATCGCCGGGCCCAGCGACATTTCGGGTTTCACGCCCACCGGCAACACCGTCATCGTGAAGACCGCGGCGGTCGCGGCGGTCGCACCCGCGAGCGGCAGCATCGGGACGAACACCGGGCGCCAGCGGCGGATCGGTTGTTCCACCACCCACCACGACGCTGCGGCCAGCGCCACCGTCACCGCGCAGCGCAGCGCGAACAACGGCCAGCCCGACCACCCGGTGCGCTCGCCATTGAGGACCAGAAAGACGGGCCAGTGCCACAGGTACACGCCATAGGAGATGGCGCCGAGTCCCACCAGCGGCCGCCACGACAGCGCCCGCGCGACGGGCCCCTCCTGCTCCAACGCGACGGGTGCGACGACGAGCACGGCCGCGATCGCCACGATGATCAGCAGGCCACTGCGGAAATCGCTGACGCTGCCCGTCGCGTAGTGCGCCGCCGCGGCCAGCACCGCCAGCCCGATGAAGGGCAGAATCCGCGCGACGATGTGGCCCCAGCGCGTCCGGATCAGCGAGCCGCCGTCGTTGAGCACCGACCAGTCCCGCACGAACAATGCCGCTGCGGCGGCGCCGACGAGCAGCGCCTGTGCCCTGGAGTCGGTCCCGAAATAGATCCGGTTCAACGTCGAGTCAGTGGTGAGCACGATGGTCGCGGTCGCCGAGGCGATGACGCCGACGGTGGACGCCACGAACACCGCCAGTCGCATGCGTGCCCAGAACAGCGCGGCGACGGCGATCAGCAGGAGCGGCCACAGCAGGTAGTACTGCTCCTCGACGCCGAGCGACCAGGTGTGCTGCAGCGGAGACGGGGGCGCGCCCTGCGCGAAGTAGTCGGTGCGCTGGGCGACGAAGGCCCAGTTGGACACCCAGAAGAGCGAGGCGACGGCGTCGTCCCGCAGGGTTGCCGTCGATTCGGGTGAGAAGAGTTCACGGGCAGCCACCACCGCGAGCACCATCACGAGCAGCGCGGGCAGTAATCGGCGGGCGCGCCGAATCCAGAAGCCCGTCAGCCCGATGCGTCCGGTGTTGCGATGCTCGTCGAGCAAGAGCGACGTGATCAGGAAGCCGCTGAGGACGAAGAACACGTCGACACCGAGGAAGCCGCCGGACAACCCGGGGATGCCGCCGTGGTCGGCAAGCACAAGCGCGACCGCGACGGCCCTGAGGCCGTCCAACGCGGGGATTCCCCGACGGCTTTCAGCGGTGCGCACTGCCGAAATCTTGCCCGCGTGAGCAGACGCGAAAGTCCCGACACGCCGTGCCGGACGGACCTATTGCGGGCAGCGACCCGCAGCCGCTATTTCGTCAGGGCGATGTACTTGACGTCGAGGTATTCGTCGATGCCCTCGGAGCCGCCCTCTCGACCGAATCCGGACTCCTTGACGCCGCCGAACGGCGCTGCCGGGTCGGAGATCACGCCGCGGTTGACGCCTACCATTCCGGACTGGATACCTTCGGCGACACGCAGCGCGCGGTCCAACGACTGGGTATAGATGTAGGCCGCCAGTCCGTACTCGGTGTCGTTGGCCGCGGCGATGCCCTCCTCCTCGGTGTCGAAGCCGGTGATCGGCGCGACGGGCCCGAACACCTCCTCCTTGAGGATGCGGGCGTCCGCGGGCACGTCGGCCAGCACGGTCGCCGGGTAGAAGTTGCCCGGGCCGCCGGGGGCGACACCGCCGACCGCAACGGTTGCGCCCCGCGACACCGCGTCGGACACCAGATCCTCGACGGTCGCGACCTGCTTGGCGTTGATCAACGGGCCCAGCGTCGACGACTCGTCGATGCCCTTGCCGAGCGTGAACTCGCTCATCCGCTTGACCAGCTTGTCGGTGAACTCGTCGCGTACCGAGTTGGCGACGTGGAACCGGTTGGCCGCCGTGCAGGCCTCTCCGCCGTTACGCATCTTCGCCAAGATCGCGCCGTCCACGGCGGCATCCACGTCGGCGTCGTCGAACACGATGAAGGGCGCATTGCCGCCGAGTTCCATCGACGTGCGCAGTAGCTTGTCCGCCGATTGTTTGACCAGCGCCTTGCCGACGCCCGTCGATCCGGTGAACGTCAGCTTGCGCAGCCGGCCGTCGTTGATGAGGGCTTCGGTGACCGGTCCTGGGCTGTTGGTCGGCAGCACCGAAAGCACGCCCTTGGGCAGGCCCGCCTGGTCCATCAGCTTCGCCAGCAGCAGCATCGTCAGCGGCGTCTCCTGCGCCGGTTTGACGATCATCGTGCAACCGGCCGCGAATGCCGGGCCGATCTTGCGGGTTCCCATGGCCAGCGGGAAGTTCCACGGTGTGATCGCGTAACAGGGCCCGACCGGCTGCTTGGTGACGAGGATGCGGCCGGTGCCCGCCGGGCTCGGGGTGAACCGGCCCGCGATGCGCACCGCCTCCTCGGCGAACCAGCGGAAGAACTCGGAGCCGTACTTGACCTCGCCCATGCTCTCGGGCAGGACCTTGCCCATCTCGAGCGTCATCAGGGTCGCGAGGTCTTCGGCGCGGTCGGTGATCGTCTCGAACACCGACCGCAGGATTTCGCCGCGCTCCCGTGCCGGGGTGGCGGCCCACTCAGCCTGCACCGCGCACGCGGCGTCCAGCGCGGCAACCGCGTCTTCGGCGGTGGCGTTCGCGACGGAGATCAGCACCGAGTCGTCGGACGGGTCGAGTACGTCGAACTTCGAGGAACCCTGGCGTTCCTCACCGCCGATCCATAGACCGGTGGGCACAGACGACAGCAGCTTCGCGGTATCCATAACTCTCTCTTACACCTTTGGACATTTAGCCGCATTAAGGTCGGCTACATGACCGCCGAGACACAGCAGATTCCCGACATCACCACCACTGCCGCATGGCAGGCCCTGCAACGGCATCACGACGATATCGGCAACAAGCCGTTGCGCGAACTGTTCGCCGAAGATCCCGCCCGCGGCACGGAACTGGCGTTGACGGTCGGCGATCTGTACATCGACTACAGCAAGCACCGCGTCACCCGTGAGACGTTGTCGATGCTGATCGACCTGGCGCGCACGGCAGGGTTGGAGCAACGCCGCGACGCGATGTTCTCCGGCGTGCATATCAACACCTCGGAAGACCGGGCAGTGCTGCACACCGCGCTGCGGTTGCCGCGGGGCGCCGAGCTGACCGTCGACGGTCAGAACGTCGCCGCCGACGTGCACGAGGTGCTCGACAAGATGGGCGACTTCACCGACCGGCTGCGCAGCGGCGAGTGGACCGGCGCCACCGGTGAACGCATCAGGACGGTCGTCAACATCGGCATCGGCGGTTCGGATCTCGGTCCCGCGATGGTCACCCTCGGCCTGCGGCACTACGCGGACGCGGGCATCTCTGCGCGGTTCGTGTCCAATGTCGACCCCGCCGACCTGGTGGCCAAACTCGATGGACTCGATCCTGCGACAACGCTTTTCATCGTCGCGTCGAAGACTTTCTCAACACTGGAGACGCTGACCAATGCGACGGCCGCGCGCCGTTGGCTCACCGACGCGCTCGGCGACGCGGCCGTGTCGAAGCACTTCGTGGCGGTGTCGACGAACAAGAAGCTGGTCGACGACTTCGGCATCAACACCGACAACATGTTCGGCTTCTGGGACTGGGTCGGCGGCCGCTATTCCGTCGACAGCGCAATCGGATTGAGCGTGATGGCAGTAATTGGCCGTGAGCGGTTCGCCGAGTTCCTTTCCGGATTCCACGTCATCGACGAGCACTTCCGCACCGCACCGCTGGAAGCCAACGCGCCTGCGCTGCTCGGCTTGATCGGGCTCTGGTACAACGAGTTCTTCGGCGCGGAAACCCGTGCGGTGCTGCCGTATTCGAACGACCTGTCGCGTTTCGCGGCCTATCTACAGCAGCTGACCATGGAGTCCAACGGTAAGTCGGTGCGCGCCGACGGCTCACCGGTGACCACGAGCACCGGAGAAATCTTCTGGGGCGAACCGGGAACCAACGGCCAGCACGCGTTCTATCAGCTCCTGCATCAGGGCACCCGGCTGGTGCCCGCCGACTTCCTCGGGTTCTCCCAGCCCACCGATGATCTGCCGACCGCCGACGGCACCGGCAGCATGCACGACCTGTTGATGAGCAACTTCTTCGCCCAGACGCAGGTGCTGGCGTTCGGCAAGACCGCCGAGGAGATCGCCGCAGAGGGCACACCGGCGGATGTCGTTGCGCACAAGGTGATGCCGGGCAATCGGCCCAGCACATCGATATTGGCGACCAAGCTGACACCATCAGCCCTGGGTCAGTTGATCGCCCTGTACGAACACCAGGTGTTCACCGAGGGCGTCGTCTGGGGTATCGACTCGTTCGATCAGTGGGGTGTGGAACTTGGCAAGACTCAGGCCAAGGCGCTGCTGCCGGTGATCACGAACGACGACTCCCCTGCCGAGCAGTCGGATTCCTCGACCGATGCGCTGGTGCGTCACTACCGGACCGAGCGCGGCCGCTCCGCCTAGTGATTTCGGCGTGCCTGGTCACGCTCAGCGTGACTCAGCACGCCGAAATCACACCTCGGCGTCCGGATTCCGCCGGATCCAGCCGAGAATCATCGCGGGAAGACAACCGCCGATCAGCAGCACCGTCGTCGCCATCAAACCGCCGGCGTACGCCATGTCGACATCAGTTCCCCCGGTGATCACCGAGCCGAAAATCAAGTAGAAGATCGGCAGCAGCATCAGGTACTGCGTGACCGTGAGGCCGATCGACCGCGCACTGTTGCGCTGCTGCATCTCGTACTCGTCGAGCGCGGCCTCCGGTGCGTCACCCTGTCTGCCGGACACGACCTGCAGCACGATCCACAGGGGGAAGAAGAGCATGCACGCCGGCAGCCAGAGCAACGGCGCCCACCCAATCCCGAACGCGCACATCACACTTACCACGGCCATGAAGGCGAACGTGACCGCCAACGCGACCACGAGGGTGCGACGGCGTCGTTGCGTGCGCCAGCCCGGAAGAGCACGCGCGTGCTTGCGTTGAAACTTGAGGAACCGCCGGGTGCGGTAGTCCTGGTACCGATCGATAAGCGTCGGATTAGTCTGCGCGGTCGAGTTGGACATCGGCTTGGCCTCCTTCTGGTGCGGGCTTTCGGTAGAGCTCGGTGGACAGGGGCGCAAACGCGGTCCGCGAGAACACCGCCTCGACGGGCAGCTCGAAGACGTCGCAGATCCGGAACGCCAGATCGAGGCTGGGAAAGTGATCGCCCCGTTCCAAAGCGCCGACCGTCTGCGGGTTGACGTTCACCAACTCCGCGAGCTGCGTCCGAGTCATCCGCCGCTCCGCGCGCAGCACGCCGATGCGGTTGTGGATGGGAAGGGCTGCGCCTCGTCTCACCGGACTCATACAACATACTGTTGTGAAAACCCAACGACTTGTCAAGTCTCCGCAAAAAAACGCGGCGCATGCCCATCAAGGACATGCGCCGCGCTGGAGTCGAATTCGGATATTAGCCGGCGGGAATGGTGGCACAACCCACGTTCGGGATGCAACCGCTGGCACCACCCGGGCCAGCCGTGCCGCCCGGGCCACCCGGGATCGCGCCGGTTGCGCCCTCAGGCCCAGCTGCACCGCCCGGACCACCAGGAATCACGCCACTGGCACCTTCGGGACCGGCGCTACCGCCAGGACCACCCGGGATCACGCCACTGGCACCACCAGCGTTGGCTTCACCGCCCGGTCCACCGGGAATGGCACCCGCGGCCCCGCCGGGACCGGCAGTACCGACACTGGAGCACGCAGTGCCGTCAGCGTTTACGCACGGCGGCGCCGGCTGGGCACCGGCAAGGGGCGCAGCGGCGATCGCAGCGGCCGCAGCACCAGCGAACAGGAAAGGCGTCAACTTCATCTTCACGTTCATAAGGGTGGGCTACCACAGCCACCTCAGCGCTAAACATCAAGCATCTCTAAGCAAAACGGCGCGCAAGCCGTGGCGGCAGCACACGCATCAGCTGCACCAACGGTCCCCACGGCCACCACGGGACCGCTGCGCGGCCGGTTTCGCGCTCCATCGCGTCGACCATCGCCTTGACTCCGGTTGCGTTGTCCACCATCAACAACGTCGACGCCGACTTCGCCGTCATCTCGGATTCGATGTATCCCGGCTCCAGCGTGGTCACCTTGATCGGACCGTTGATGTATTCGGCCCGCAGCGATTCTCCGAGCGACGTCACACCGGCCTTGCTCGCCGCGTAGGCGGCCTTCACTCCCGGCACACCCTTGTTGCCGAGCACCGATGAAACCAGTACCAGGTGTCCGCCACCGGAGGCCTTGAACATTTCGAGCGCGGTCTCGATCTGCACAAGCGCCGCAACGAGATTCGTCTCGATGGTGGCCTTGTTGGCCCACAACTTGCCCGACCCCAACGGCGCACCCTTGCCGATCCCCGCGTTGACGACGACGCGGTCGATGCCGCCCAATTCGTCGGAGAGTTCGGCGAAGACCTTGGGCACCTGATCGTGGTCATTGACGTCGAGCGAGGCGACGGCCACCGAGATGCCGGGATGCGCGGTCTGAAGCTCGGCCTTCAGCTCGTCGAGCCGGTCGATGCGCCTGGCGCACAGCGCGAGGTCGCGGCCCTTGGCGGCAAATGCGCGGGCCATACCTTCTCCGAGACCTGAGCTCGCGCCCGTAATCAGGATCTTCTGCCGTGTCACGCCGGTAGCTTATGCATGATGGTTGCGTGATCCCGAATCGAATTGCACTTTTTCTGGGCGTTGCCCTGCTCGCCGGCCAGTTCGGCGTGGCCCCGCCCGCGTCGGCCCAGCCCGTCCTTCCCTTCTATCAGTTGGTGGATACCGCGGCCCAACGCCTCGCGACCGCGGATCCGGTGGCAGCCACCAAGTGGATCAACGGCGGCGCGATCACCGACCCCGAACGTGCCAACAAGGTGCTCGATGCGGCAGGAGCCGACGCGACAGCGCACGGCATCGAACCGGCATATGTGCGGACGGTCTTCACCGATCAGATCTCCACGAGCGAGGGAATCCAGTACACCCGCTTCGGCCAGTGGAAGTTGGATCCTGGGACAGCTCCGACAACCGCGCCGGACCTCTCAGCGTCACGCGCACAGATCGACGGATTCAACAAGACGTTGGTCGACGAGATTGCCCTGCACTGGAATTCACTGCACAGCCAGGGCTGCGGTCAGGATCTGTCCGACGCAAAGGCGGCCGTGATCGCCGCGCGCGGACTCGATCCGATGTATCAGCAGGCGCTGTGGACGGCGACCCGCTCGTTCTGCCTGCCTACTTGAGCAGTCGCGACATTCGCCGGTCGGCGAGCACCTTGCCGCCGGTCTGACATGTCGGGCAGTACTGAAACGACTTGTCCGCGAACGAGACTTCACGCACTGTGTCGCCGCACACCGGACACGGCAGACCCGTGCGCGCATGCACGCGAAGCCCTGACCGCTTCTCCCCCTTGAGCGTGGCGGCCTGCTGCCCGACCGAACGCGACACGGCATCGGTGAGCACCGAGATCATCGCGTCGTGCAGCGCTGCGAGTTGAGCATCGGTCAGCTTGCCCGCCGTCGCGAACGGGGAGAGCTTGGCGACGTGCAGGATCTCGTCGCTGTAGGCGTTGCCGATGCCCGCGATCACCTTCTGGTCGGTGATCACGGTCTTGATCCGGCCGCTGTTGGGCGCAAGGACTCTCGCGAGATCCTCCGCCGACAGATCCAACGCATCGGGCCCGAGCGCCGCGATGCCGGGAACCTTGGCGGGGTCGTCGACCAGCCAGACCGCCAGCCGTTTCTGGGTTCCGGCCTCGGTCAGGTCGAAACCTGCTGCCTCCCCCGGCGTTCCGAGATGCACCCGCAAGGCGATCGGCCCCTTGCCGGGCTTCAGCGGCGCCGGCGCGAGTTTGTCGGACCACCGCAGCCAGCCCGCACGCGACAGGTGCGTGATCAGATGCAGGTCGCCGGACTCCAGCCCCAGGTACTTGCCCCAGCGGTTGGCTCCGGTGACCGTTTGCCCGTGGAGCACCGAGATCGCCGGGTCGAACGTTTTCAGCACCGAGAACGCCGATACGTCGATTCGCCCGATGGTCAGCCCAACGGCGTGCCGACGCAGATGATCGGCCAGCGCTTCGATCTCCGGAAGTTCAGGCATGAGTCCAGTGTGCCGGTCAGCCCCGCCTGACGCGTTCATCCTCGTCGCTGTCGATGATCAGCGACAGCAGCCAGCCCACGATCGACAACACGATCGCGGCCCAGATCGCGGTCCACCAGAACTTGTCGATGAAAAGGCCCCAATGGGTGGTGTGCTCGGTGATCCACGCCGTGATCCATAGCATCAGCGCGTTGATCACGATGTGGATCAGCCCGAGCGTGAGGATGTACAGCGGGATGGAGATGAACTGCACGATCGGCTTGATGACCGCGTTGACCAGACCGAAGATCACGCCGACGACGAAGATGACGCCGACTTCCTGCAGCGTCGAATCGAAGCCGTCGAACCGGATGCCGGGAACGATCAGCGTGACTAGCCAAAGCGACAATCCCGTCAATGCCGCACGCAGCAGGAACGACCCCATGCGCTCAGTCTGCCGAACGCAGCAGGTAGGTGTCCATGATCCAACCGCGCCGGGATCGGGCTTCGGCGCGAAGTTCGGCGATTCTGTCCCCGACCTCGCCGACGGTTCCCGCGACCAGCATCTCGTCGGCGGTGCCGAGGTAGGCGCCCCACCAGATGCGAGTCTCGGCGGGGCAGCCCTGGAAGGAACAGTCCGCGTCCAGCATCACCACCGCGCTGCCCGACAATCCGTTGTCGCGTAGCTGCCGCCCCGTGGTGATGAGCACCGGCTCGCCAATGTCGTTGAGCGGTATGCGATGTCGGGCAGTGAGCACCTGGATCGCGGTGATGCCGGGAATAACGTCGTAGTCGATGTCGACGTGGGCCGCGACGGTCTCCAGGATTCGCAGGGTGCTGTCGTACAGAGACGGGTCGCCCCACGCCAGGAATGCACCCACTCCGCCGGGTTCGAGTTCGTTCTCGATCGCGTCGGCCCACACCTCGGCCCGCTGGGCGTGCCAGTCGGCGACCACCTGCCGGTAGGCGGGACTGTCCGAGGCGGCCCGGTCTCGCGGCGGGTCGGGCAACTCGACGAATCGGTACCCGGGCTCGCGGATGAACCGGTCGCATATCAGCCGGCGCAACGCGACCAGATCGTCTTTCGTATCGCCCTTGTCCATCGCGAAGAACACCTGAGTGTCGTTCAGTGCGTCGACCGCCTGGGCTGTCACATGGGCCGGATCTCCGGCACCGATGCCGATGACGTGGATCCGACGAGTCACGCGGGGAGTATGTCATGACCTGGCCATACCGCAGGTATGCGGTACCGGGGGTATTGACATCTTGGCGTCTGGGAAATTACCTTTTCACCAACGTCGACGAAGGGACCGTCGCTGATGACCGCACCCACTCGCCAGCAGTTCGCCGAGCGATTGCTGAAGGGCTCCGTCAAGAAGTCCTACGCGCCCGTGGTCGACATCGCCTGGGATGAGCCGCTGGATCCCGACAAGTTCTTCCTGCCGCCGGAGACCGTTTCGATCTACGGCACACCGATGTGGGACGCGATGACGCGCGAGCAGCAGATCGCACTGTCCCGCGAGGAGTTGGTGAACACCCTTTCGGCGGGCATCTGGTTCGAGAACATCCTCAATCAGGCGCTGCTGCGCAAGATGATGCACCAGGATCCGACGGCCAGTGCCACCCACTACGAGTTGACCGAACTCGGCGACGAGACCAGGCACATGGTCATGTTCGGCAAGGCGATCGAACGAGTGGGTGCGAAGCCGGTGCGGCCACATTACTACCAGCGCTTCATCATCAACCTGCTGCCGTTCGCGTTCCAGGGGCCGGTGCTGTGGATGGCGGCGCTGATCGGCGAAGAGATCTTCGACTCGCTGCAGCGGCAGATGCTGGATGATCCCGAGCTGCAGCCAATGGTTCAGCGCCTCATGCGTATTCACGTCACCGAGGAAGCCCGCCACATTCAGTTCGCGCGCGACGGACTGCGTAAGCGAACCCCCACCATGCGGTGGGCGCCGAAGTTCTTCGTGGCCAACATCAACGGACTCGGCGGGTACTTCTTCCGGTTCCTGTTCAGCAGCAAGGTCCCGTACCGGCGCGTCGGGCTGGACGCCCGGCAGGCCCGCCGCATCGCGCGCCGCAGCCCGCACCGCCACGAAACGCAGATCTCGGGATTCGCGCCCCTGGCCGCCTTCCTCGATGAGGTCGGATTGCTGGGGCCGATCGCCCGCCGCATGTGGCGTCGAACCGGGTTTCTTCCGATGAGCGCTCGCGCGAAGAGCGACAGCTAGCGCAATGAGCGACCTGTACGACGGGCCTGCGACGGTCGCCGTCGCGGGTGTCGAGCGAACGGTGCGCGTGTGTCTCTGCGGCCACCTCGACCCCATCGACGGCCGATACCACTGGCAGGGAACAGTTTTCGACATACTGCCCGACGGCGCCAGATTGCCACAGCCCGTGACGCTCTCGATCGGTGAGAGCTGCGCCGAAGCGCGGATCACCGAGCGTCCGCCACAGGGCGGCTATTCGGTGGCGGGCGTCGGAGCCCCGCCGTTCCCGCTCGAGGATTTCGCGGCGCTGTAGTGAGTGCGGACGGCGATCGCCAGCGTCACGACGGCGAAAACACCACCGGCGACCCCGGAGATCAGCAGCGGCAGCTGTCCGTCCGCACCCCAGAGAAAGCCCGCCCACAAGCCGGCCGCCAGTATCGAGAAACCACTGAGCCCTTGGAAGACGCCCTGTGCACTGCCTTGCAGATCCGAGTGGACGAGTGACGAAACCCAAGCCTTGCCAACACCATCCGTGCAGCCCGTGAACAGTCCGTACACCCCGATGAGCAGCCATGCGGTGACCGTGTCGCTCGTCATCCCCAGGCCCGTGTACCCGACCGCGAAGAACACCAGGCCGATACCGAACACCGCGGGTTTGCCCACCCGATCGGCCAGCATGCCCGCCGGGTAGCTCGCCACCGCGTACACCGCGTTGTACGTCACGTACGCGAGAATCACTTCGACCACCGAGAAGCCGATCTCGTTGAGCCGCAGGAGAAGCAGCGCATCGGGGAAGTTCACCAGCCCGAACGCGACGACCAGCGCCGTGACTCGCCAATAGCGCCGCGGTAGGTCCCCTACCCGTGCGAACAGCGCGCGGCTGGCACCGCTCGGCGCCGGTGCTCGCTTCTCGCGAACCAGATACACCAACGCGACACTGAGCACCGCGGGGACGACGGCCACCCACAACAGCGGTGCGATCTGGTGGTCGAGCAGCTCGTAGCCGACGAGCCCGAGCAGCGGCCCCACCACCGCGCCGAATGTGTCCATCGCGCGGTGGAATCCGAAGACCTTCCCGCGGGCCGACGCGTCGATATCGGCAACGAGCAGCGCATCGCGAGGCGCGCCGCGAATTCCCTTGCCCAGGCGGTCGACGACGCGGCCGGCAAGCACACCGGACCATCCGGTTGCGGCGGCCACCATCACCTTGCCGAGCGCCGCCATCCCATACCCCGTGGCGATCAGCGGGCGCTTCGCATACCGGTCGCCCAGCGGACCCGCCGCTAGTTTGGTGAGCGACGCTGCGCCTTCGGCCACCCCCTCGACGGCGCCGACGACTGCCGCTGGCGCGCCGAGCACGCTCGTCAGATAGATCGGCAACAGTGGATAGAGAAGCTCGCTGGCGGTGTCCTGAAGAAAGGACACGGCCGAAAGCACCCGCACATTGCGGGTGAGCCAGGTGCGCACCTAGGCCATGATGCCGTGCCCGCTACCGCGGATCTTCGTGGGTGAGTGCGCGATATCCCTTTGCGCCCGCACGGTCCACCGAAGCGCGCACCAAACCGAAGATGAGGCCCTGCACCGCGGCGGCGATCAGCGCCTCGCGCGTCGAGCGGGTCAGGTCCTTCGGTTCCGGCGGCTCCTGATCCGACGGGCTGACCCGCTGCCAGATTTCGGTGAAAACCTTGCCCGCCAATAAGCCGCCCGCCACGCTCATCGCGATCGACAGTGGCGTGTACAGGGCCTTGGATGTAGCGCTCATGGCCAACACGTTCCCGTGAACCCGTTCCTCAAACCTCGCACTAGAACACGTTCTAGTATCGGCACGTGCGCTTCACCTATGCGGAATCACTGACCCACCCGAAGTACTACATCCCGCTGGCCCAGGCGGCCGAGGCGGCCGGGTTCCACGCCATGACGATCGCCGACAGCGTGGCCTACCCGTATGAGTCGGACTCGAAGTATCCGTACACCCCCGACGGCAACCGCGAATTCCTCGACGGCAAGGAAATTGTCGAGACGTTCGTCCTCGCCAGCGCACTGGCCGCGGTCACCACCACGCTGCGGTTCGACGTCTACGTGCTCAAGCTGCCGATCCGCCCGCCCGCGTTGACGGCCAAGCAGGCCGGCTCGGTGGCCGCGATGTTCGACAATCGGCTCGCCCTCGGTGTCGGCACCAGCCCGTGGCCCGAGGACTACGAGTTGATGGACGTGCCGTTCGCCAGGCGCGGCAAGCGGATGGACGAGTGCATCGAGATCGTCAAGGGCCTGACCACCGGTGACTACTTCGAGTTCCACGGCGAGTTCTACGACATCCCGAAGACCAAGATGTCGCCTGCGCCCACCGAGCCGATCCCGATCCTCATCGGCGGGCACGCGGAGGCCGCCCTGCGGCGCGCGGCACGCAACGACGGCTGGATGCACGGCGGCGGCGACCTCGGCGACCCTGAGGCACTGGACCGATATATCAAGCGGCTCAACGAACTTCGCGAGGAGGAGGGCCGCACCGGCCCGTTCGAGATTCACGCTCAGTCCCTCGACGCGTACAAGCCCGACGGCATCAAACGCCTCGAGGACCGGGGCGTCACCAACATCATGGTGGGCTTCCGGATGCCCTACGCCGTCGGACCCGACCCCGAACCGCTGGAGAACAAACTCCGCGCCATCGAGAAGTACGGCGAGAAGGTCATCGCAAAGCTCTAGAACGGCACCTGTTGCGGCTGAAGGCGGGACGTGACGTCCCCGACCAGAGTGGTGTCGTACGGGTTGATCTCCAACGGCTGATCGCCCAGTTTCAATGCGTCGAACTCGATCCAGATCACGTTGGGGCTGGTGGACAGTTCGAAGAAGTACAGCTTGTCCTTCAGGTCAGACACCGTCCGGTACTCGGTGTTGTATACGCCGAAGTCCTGATAGGGGGCACCGAACGGGACCGAGACGTTTCGCATGATGGCCATCAGGCTCGCCACCGCTTGCCGGGTCTCGGTCGGCTCGGGCAGCAGCGACGCGTAGTAGGTGGCGCGCTGGAACCGGTCCCTCGGGTTCACGTTGCCGGGTAGTTGCATGTCACTGCTCGGGTGCGAAAAGTCCTGCTGCGCAAGCAAACCCAACTGCTCCTCGTAGGTCGGGTCGTTGGTCATGATGGTGTACTGACGGCCGTGGTGGATGACGGGTTCGCCTCCCGCGAACTCGATGATCGCCGAGTCTCCGCCGGCGTCCTCGAGCGCGAAGTGAATGGTGGCCTGCCGCCCGTGTGCTTCCACCATCACCGGCTGGAACGTGTCCAGCAGCGCCAGGGCATCGGCGACGGTGCCCGCCTGGTCGAGCAGATACTGACCGAACAATCCCATCTGGAGTCCCGGCCGACCCGAATCGCGGGCACCGACGTCCGTGGACTTGAGGTACAGGGCGTGCAGCCCGAGCCCCGCCTCGTTGAACCCGTCAACAGTGCCGATCCCGTACACGGTGGTCACCAGGCTGGCGTAGCGACTGGTCCAGCGCAGGGGATTGTCCGCGACGGCGACGGCTTCGCCGACCTTGCCGCCGTCTCGCTCACGCCCGCGGGGGAACGCGACGATGGTCGGTTGCGTGGACTCGGGCCAGTCCATCGTGCGGCCCGCCATCACGTATCTGCCGTCGGTGTTCCACAACACGCGCGTGCACATATCTACGTCGCCACCTCCCGAAGAATGCTCAGCCTGCCACGTCAGACGAAGGCTTCGCGGCGGTACTCACCTGGCGGATAGGAAAACCTATCCCCTGCGCATCGAAAACTGACTTCGCAGCGATTACCCGGATTTGCTTCGAAAACCATCATAAATATCGTCCAACACAGCTGAAAGCGATCGTGCAGATCGTCTAGACAAATGAAATAGGAAGTCCGATGTCCACGACAGCACCGACCGGAACCACCAATCCGGCCCCTGAAGAAACAGTGCGGCTGCGCCCCGGCGATCTGCCGATCAAACTGCTGCCGCCGACCCCCGAGGCTCCGAAGGCCGCCGATCCGATGACGGCGCGGCTGAAGGCACTGGTCCCCGTCGGCTCCGACGGCGTGACCGTCCGGCTACGCCCGCTCGTCGAGGTTCCGGTCGTCGCCAAGCTCACGAACACCATCCGGCAGCGCTACATCGACCTGAGCAAGGCGGAGGCCAAGCCGCCGAACAGGTGGGAGTACGCACGGATCGGCCTGGTGCTGTTGCTGGCATCGATGCCCATCCTCGCGATCTCCGGCGAGGTGTTCGGTCTCGTATCGCAGGCCACCGTCACCATGGTGACCATCTCGTTGGTCGCCGTTCTCGCAACGCTCATCGCGTTCGTGCCGCACCGGATCGACATGATCGTCGGACGCGGCCTGATCGCAGGCATGGTCGCATGCATCGTGTACGACGCAGCGAGGTTGTTCGCCGTCCACGTGCTGGGACTGATGGGCGATTTCATCCTCGTGATGGGGTCGTTCGTCACCGGTGAGCCGGACACGACGGGCAGTGCGGCGGTGGGTTACGTCTATCGGTACCTCGGCGATGCCGGCGGGCTGGGCGTCGCCTTCTTCGTCGTCGCGTACGCGATCGGCATCGACCGGTGGAAGAACGTCTACGCGGTGCTGGCCGCCGTGGCTTTCGGAGTCTTTCCCACCTGGGCCGGTCTGATGGCGACCGTCGCGCTGTCACCCCACGGTGAGGAGAGGATGTTTCCGCTGAACACCGCCACGGTGATCATCACCCTGCTCGGGCACGTGATCTTCGGCCTGTTCCTCGGGCTGGCGTTCCTGAAGGCGCCGCGCGGGGAGAACAGCGGGTGGCCATGGCCTCCCCTGTCGGAGTCGGCGCTGGCCAAGAGGGCAATCCGCTTCAAAAAGAAGATCACCCATTCGCCGCACTAGGCATGCCGGCCGCGGGCCGTCGGGGACTTTCCCGGCGGCCCGCGGCGACGTGCACGGCGCGTTCGGGACCAGGGACCGGCTCTCTGGGTGAAAATTGGCCCCGATAGGAGGTCCCATGTCTTCCCATTTGGAAGTCTTCAGGCCGTCGGGTCGAGAACTGGTCCCGTTGACCGGTGAGCGAGTGACGCTGGGGAAGGCCTCGACCAATGCGGTGGCTCTCGAGCACGACCCGACCGTCTCCCGGCTGCACGCGATCTTCGAGAACCACGGTTCGGCATGGTCGATTCGCGACATGGGCAGTCGCAACGGCACGTTCGTCAACGGCGAGAAGATCGCCGCGGAACGTGTTCTGCGTTCAGGTGACGAAGTCCGCGTCGGGAAGTCACGGGTGGTGTACCTGCAGGCACGCCAATCCGGCCAACCGCCTGATGAAGCGACCATCGTGCCCGACGCCGCTCAGCTCCCGCCGAGGCTGACCAGACGCGAGATCGACGTGCTGATGGTGTTGTGCCGGCCGCTGGTCTCCGATGATCCGTTCCCCGAGCCGGCATCGGTCCGGCGGATGGCGGGCGAGCTGTACGTCACCGAGGCAGCCGTCAAACAGCATCTGCAGAACCTCTACGACAAGTTCGCCATCCCCACGGAAGGGGACCGCCGGGTTCGGCTGGCCAACGAGGCGCTGCGCCGCGGCGCCGTCACGATCGCACAGCTGCGCGACAGCGGGAGCTAGCTGAAGTCAAGCGCCTCGACGGTGGCCACCGGACCTTCATGGCTCGGCCGGTCCGCACCGCCGATCGTGTAGACAGTCGTGTCTACCCCGGCGACCACTTCACCGTGCACCGGCGTGTTGATCGGCGCCTGCGTCGACCACTTCCCGGTGGAGATGTCATACATCTCGACGGTGGGCAGCACTCGCGTCGGTTCCTCGCCACCGACGGCGACGATGCGGCCATCGACGAGTGCCGCGCCGAAGCTTCCGCGTGGGGTGGGCATGTTGGGGAGCTTCTCCCAGGTACCGGCTTCCGGATCGAACCGCTCGAAGGCCGCCATGTTGTCGTCGGCGCTCAGTGCACGACCGCCAATCGTGTACATGTAGACGCCATCTGACACTGCGGCCATATGTTCACGCGCGGTCGGCAGGTCGGCGGCCGAGGTCCAAGAATTGCCGTCGAACACCTCGGTCTGTGTGACGAGCTGTTTGTCGTTCTGTCCCCCGACGACGATGAGCTTGTCGTCGACGACCGCGGCACCCGGCGCGGCCCGCGCATGTTGGAGGCTCGGCAGCTCCTCCCACTTCCCGTTGCGGAAGGCGAAAACCTTGTTCGACGCCTGAGCGACGGTGTCGGTGGCACCGCCGATGACGACCACCTCTCCACGGAATGCGGCGGCGGCCGCGTGATTCAGCGGAATGGGCAGCGGCGGAAGCGATTCCCAATCCCCGGTCTTGGGATCGAAGCTTTCAAAGGTGTCGAGTGTTTCGGCGTGCCCACGCATGCCGCCCGCGATATAGATCTTTCCGTCGAGCACCGTCGAGGCCATCATCAACCTCGCGGTCGGCGCATCCGGTAACGGCCGCCATTCCGCCGCGGGCTGCGGCTTGCGCGGTGCGAGTTTCAGGGCTTCTGCCGACGCAGTCACCTGGTTGTCGGCGGCCGCGGTCGACCCGCCGATCGCGTACACGGTCTTGCCCACTGCCGCGACCGCCGACCCGTGTCGCGCCGTCGCGAGGTCAGGCAGGGCGGTCCATGTCGCGGTGGTGAGGTCGAGCGCGTCCACGCTGCTGAGGACCTGCCCCGACGACATACCCCCGACCGCCACGAGCCGGGAGTCGGTGATCGCGACGCCAAAGTCGCTGCGCGCCTCCGGAAGCGCGGGCATGGTCGTCCACGTGTCGGCGACGGGGTCGTAGGCCTCGACCGTCGCCAGATCCGAGGAGCCGTTGGAGCCGCCGACCGTGTACACGAGCCGGCCGTCGGACGCCGCGCCGGATAGCTTGCGTGGCGTCGGCATGGGTGCGCCGAGCCGCCATCCGGTGCCGTCATATACCTCGGTGGTGTTCAACAGCTTGCCGTTTGCATCGACACCGCCGGTGACGACGAGGAGGTCGTCGACGACGGCGGCGGAAGCGGCCGCCCGCGGCTGAAGCAGCGGCGGCAACTCGACCCACTTGCTGTTGACGACCCGCCATACCTTGTCCGTGGCCGCTTCACGATTCGAGCCGTCGGTGCGCCAACCGCCGAGCACGACCGGGGTGTCCTCCCATGTCACGGCCATCGCACGCTGCACCGGAACGGGTAACTCCTCGCCGCCCTTCCAGCTGTCGAGTGCCGGGTCGAAACCCTCATGGGCAGCGCTGACACGGTTGCCCGCGCCCAAGCCGCCGAAGACCCAGATGGTGCCATCGGCGTCGGTGGACGCCACCGCGCCACGGGCAACGCGCGCGTCCGAGACCGGTTCCCACTCCGGCTGCATCTCGACGGCCGGTTGTCTGGGGCCGGCTTGCTGTGGACCGCCGTCGTCGTCCCGGGTGCCCGTGAAGATGACGACGCTGGCAATCACCAGGAGCACCACGGCCGCGGCGGCGCCGATCAAGATCAGGAGTCTCTTTTGATTACGCTTGTCCCCCGTGGCCGACGGCCCGGGTTCGGGCTGCGGGGGCGGCGCGACAGGCGGGACCGGGAGGGCCGGCGGGGGCGGCGTGGCCTGCCAGGGCACGTTCCCCAAGCTGACCGATGTGGTGTGGGCGAACATGTTCGGGTCCAGATTCGGGGGCGAACCCTTCGGGACGACCGGCGATACAACGGATTCGGACACGTCGGCGGCGGGTGCAGGCGTCCCGATGCTGGGTGAG
The DNA here is from genome assembly GCF_052114565.1 of Mycobacterium sp. 2YAF39. NCBI lineage: Bacteria > Bacillati > Actinomycetota > Actinomycetes > Mycobacteriales > Mycobacteriaceae > Mycobacterium > Mycobacterium sp. 2YAF39. The sequence continues at coordinate 5,086 of NZ_JBFREZ010000010.1, read as the reverse complement.
GAAATCTCGGTGCCGGATACAGAGAAGCCGGCGCTGGGCGGAGAAGCCTCGATCCGGTCAGATGACCCAGACAGCGGCACTGCCCTGGTCCCGCCCGTCGGCTCCAACTCACCGCCGGGGTCACTGAGCGCCATCGGGTCGGCCGTCAACCCGTTGTGACGCTGCGCCAGTTGCAAGTCGCGGCCGAATTCGGCCACCGACGCCTGGCGTTCGCCGGGCTCCCGGGACATTGATTTCTCGATCGCGGCGCAGACATCGGTGGGGATCCCGTGCGGACGCAGGTCCGGCACGGGCGTCGACGTGATCCGTAGATAGTGCGCGATCAGATCCTCGTCGGCCTTGCGCTCATGAGGCGGGCCACCGGCGATCAGCGCGTAGATCGTGGCGCCGAGCGAGTACACATCGGCGACGACCGTCGGCGGATTGCCTGCGAGCACCTCGGGCGCGGTGTACGACAGAGTGCCGGTGAAGAACCCGGTCACCGTCTTGTAGCCACCGGCGATTCGCGCGGTCCCGAAGTCGCTCAATTGCGGCTCGCGGTAGTCGTTGAAGAGCACGTTCGCGGGCTTGATATCGCGGTGCAAAGTGCCTGTGCGGTGCGCGGTCTCGAGCGCACCGCACAATTTCACGCCCATGCGCAGTGCGTCGGGCCACGCGATACGGCCCTCTCGGCGCAGCCGCTCCGCGAGCGAACCGACCGAGTGGTAAGGCATCACGATGAAGGGCCGCCCGTTTTCGGTGACGCCGACCTGAAGGATGTTCACGATGTTCGGGTGGCCCGAAAGCGCTCCCATCGCGTAACCCTCACGCAGAAAACGTTCGCGGTCGGAATCGTCGAGATCGGATGCGAGCACCTTGATGGCGACAGTCCGGCCGAGGGACTTCTGGAAGCAGCGATAAACCACGCCGCTGCCGCCCCGGCCAACTTCGACGGCGTCATCGAACCCGGCGGCTGCCAGTTCAGACGCTATCCCGCCCGCCATGTGCCTTTGCCCTCCCATGAAATGCCGATATGCCCCAAATGCGGATGCTCCGCCCCAACGTACCCAGCATTGCCGTCACAAGCAGGGCATTCATTGTTTCGCAGGGGACACGGAGTTCGAGGTGAAAAGGTTCAACGAGTTCGAGGTGAAAAGGTTCAACGGCCCGTCAAACAGCTGGCTCGAGTGCGGGTAGGGCGCTGGATCAGCCGGCTGAGGCGAAACCGGCTGCCTCGTCGATGAGGTGGCGGGGCCATCCTGCGCTCGTTGTCCGCGTGAATCGTGCGGTCGGGGTATTCGCGACTGGCGCCGAGTCAGTCGTACCTGTGATAGGTCGCCGACATGTGCTGCTCCGGGTCGAGCCGGCCGAGAACGGCTTCTGCGATATCGGCGAGCTGCCCCACCTGATCCGGTGTCAGCGCATCGATGACGTGGTGCCGCACCATGGCTGCATGGCCCGGTGCCGCCTCCCGTACCTTGCGCCAGCCGGCGGCGGTGAGACGCGCATTGGTGGCGCGGGCATCTCCAGGACACGGTGTGCGTTCCACCAGACCATGCTCCTCGAGCCGTTTGACCACGTGAGAGAGACGTGCCGGGGTGGAATTGGTCTGTGCGGCAAGCGCGCTCATGCGCAGCGTGCGCCGCGGCGCCTCCGAGAGCATCGCCAGGACGAAGTACTCGAAGTGCATCAGACCCGCGTCGCGGCGCAACTGGGTGTCGAGCGCACCGGGCAGCAGCTCGAGGACCGACGCGAGCCGGACCCATGCCGAAAGTTCTCGCTGATTCAACCCACCGCCGGCCACGGGGCCATCATCCCACAGAAAGTTGTAGCTACAACAATCATCTGCTAACGTTCTTTGTTGTAGCTACAACAAACTTAAAGGATCCGACCGATGCGCGTCTCCCCCGTCCGCTTGAACCATGCGGTGCTGTTCGTCGCCGACGTCGACCGAGCGGTGGACTTCTACAGCGCCGTCTTCGGCATGGAGATCGTCAGCCGCGAGGGCGGTCTCAGCGCCGCGTTCCTGCGCCTGCCCCGCTCCGGAAACCACCACGACCTCGGGCTCTTCGGCATCAGCGGGGCCGTTCGGCCGTCGCAGCCGTCGGTGGGTCTCTATCACCTCGCGTGGCAACTGGACACAATCGACGAACTCGTCGATTTCCGGCAGAAGCTGATCGACTCTCACTCCTACACCGGCGAGTCGAGCCACGGCGCCACCAAGAGCGTCTACGGTGCCGATCCCGACGGCAATGAGTTCGAGATCATGTGGATGCTCCCGCGGTCACAGTGGGGCGACTACGCCCAGACCGCCGTCGTCGAACGCCTCGACCTCGCAACAGAAGTCGATCGTTGGTCCGGTATCCGCACGGCCGACGAACCCTTGTCCGGCGCCTGAATCATTCCCACCCGACCTCGGACGGTTCCTTATCGGTGCGCAGACCCCGCCAACTTGCTTGACGCAGCCGGTCGTCGGAGGTCCGTTCGCTGAATCGCACTTCGCCGACCAGTTCGGGGCGAATGAAGGTGACTCCCCTGGCGTCGACCTTCGAAAGACGTGTGTTGAAAGGTGATTCGTCGGTCTCCAGCGGCTTGAGGATGCCCTTGAGTTTCGTCAGCTCCTTCTCCGTGAACCCAGTGCCGACGCGTCCCACGAACTGCAGACCACCGTCGGCCGGGATACCGAGCATCAACGCGCCAATACCGCTCGACCGGCCGCCCTCACCTTTGCGCCAGCCGCCGATCACCACCTCCTGGGTGTTCCAGATCTTGTCCTTGATCCACGACGACGACCGTCGCCCAGGCTGATAGGTCGCATCCCGCTTCTTCGCGACCACGCCCTCCCATCGTTTGTCCCGCGCGTACTCCAGCGCCTCGGACCCGTTGCCGGGCAACAGGTCCGGCACGATCAGACCGCAGCCTTCGGCCAGCGCCTCCAGTAGACGGCGACGGTCGGAGTATTTGGCCTTGAGAAGCGACCGACCGTCGAGGTAGAGGATGTCGAAGGCCCAATATTCGACCCGGGTGGATCGCGCACGCTTCTGCATCTCGCCGAAACTGGGCACACCCGCCTCGTCGAGCGCAACGGCTTCACCGTCCAGGATGACGTGGTGATCGGCGAGATCGGCTGCGAGCGAGGCGAATTGTGGATACTCGTCGGTGACGTCGCGGCCACGGCGGGATCGCAGGTTGAGCCGGCCGTGGTTGGCGTCGACGAGCACCCGGTAGCCGTCCCACTTGCCCTCGAACGCCCATTGCCCCGAGGTCATCTTCGCGATCGAGCCTTCCGTGGCGAGCATCGGCGCCAGATCGCTTGCCTGCGGATTGGCCTGCTCCTTCGTCCGGTGCGCCAGCCAGTTCTTGCCGTTCGTCTGGATCAGCGCGTAGCGGCCGTCGATCTTCTTGCCGTGCAACGTGATGATGACTTCGCCGCCCTTGTCGGGGCCGTCCGGGGAGTGGTCGCGGAACTTCTCGGTCTCGTAAGTGCCGGTGTCCCAGATGATCACCTTGCCGCCGCCGTACTCACCCTTCGGTATCTCGCCCTCGAAGCTGCCGTACTCGAATGGGTGGTCCTCGGTATGAACCGCCAGGTGGTTGACCGATGGCGTGTCGGGCAGGTTCTTCGGCACGGCCCAGCTGACGAGCACACCGTTGCGCTCCAACCGGAAGTCGTAGTGCAGCCGCCGTGCATGGTGTTCCTGGATGACGAAGAAGTCGTCGTTGCCCGCGCTCGGCGCGGCGTTGGGAACCGGCTCGGGTGTCTTGCCGACATCACGCATGCTGCGGTAGGTGGTGAGGGCGTCGGCAACCGGTGCGTCCGCGTCCATCGGGGCCAGCAGGTCGCCGTCGCGGTCCACCCGCTCGAGCACCTCGTCGAAGCGCAGGTGCCGCAGATCGGGATCCTCGATCTCCTCCCAGGTGCGCGGCGCGGCGACGGTCGGCTCGTCGCGGCCGCGCAGCGAGTACGGCGCGATCGTCGTCTTGTTGCCGTTGTTCTGGCTCCAGTCGACGAACACCTTGCCGCTTCGAAGACTCTTGGTCATGGTCGCTGTCACGCGCTTGGGCATGGTTTTCTCGAGCTGCACCGCGATGCGGCGGGCCAACACTGAAGCTCCGTGCGAGCTGATCGGCTTCTCCAGCGGCACATACAGATGCAGTCCCTTGCTGCCGCTGGTCAACGGAAAGGTGGTGAGTCCGATGCCGGTGATGAGCTCGCGTACCTCGTGCGCCACCTCGCACAGTTGCCGGAACGTGACGCCTTCGCCGGGGTCCAGGTCGAAAACCACTCGGGTGGCGAGCCCCGGCGTCCGGTCGGCTCCTTCGTCTCTGGTCCAGGTGCTGACGAACCGCCATTGCGGCACATGCACTTCCAACGACGCCTGCTGCGCAATCCACGCCAGCCCTTCGGCGCTGTTGATGATCGGGTACGTGGTGGTGCCCGACTTGTGCGTGATCGAACCCCGCTCGAGCCAGTCCGGCGCAGAGGACGCCAGCTGCTTTTCGAAGAACGCCGGCTCGTCGACGCCGTTTGGCCAGCGTTTACGGGTGACGGCCCGGCCCGCGATGTGCGGCACCATCACCTCGGCGATGCGGACGTAGTAGTCGAAGACCTCGGCTTTGGTGGTTCCCGTCGCCGGGTACAGCACTTTGTCCGGATTGGTGAGCCTCACCCGTCCGAACTGATCCACCACACCACGGTATTACCCGGCGTAGCGTTGGACTATGAGGAGAATCTTTGCGGCGTGCCTGCTCGCGGGCGCAGCGGTCGTCGTTTCGGCACCGCACGCGGGCGCCGATCCCGAGGATCTTCTCCCCTACTGCTCCGGCGATCAGACGGCGATGGACAACAACTGCCGGCCGATGGCGCACCAGGAGGTCACCCACGGAGGATCGGGCTTGAGCCCGAATCTGCCGAGTGGCCTCGACCCGACCAATCCGGCCGTCGTCGGCTGACCGCCTCAGGCGGCGTTGGGTTCTGGTCCGCCGGGTTCGTGCGTGTCGTTGTCTTCGGCTGATGGTTTGTCGTCGTCGGGTGGGTGGAGTCGTTCGGGGCGGTGGTAGTCGTTGACGCGGGCTTGGCCGGTGTCGAGGTGCTTCGGTGGTAGCC
>NZ_JBFREZ010000009.1:0-178486 GCF_052114565.1 Mycobacterium sp. 2YAF39 | reverse complement strand
CACCCGCGCCGGCCCCCGCGCCTGCGGATCCCGCCGCTGCCGCGCCCGCCGCCGCACCCGGCGGACCCGAATTCGGTCCGGACGCGCCGACGACGCAGGACTTCCTGTATCCGTCGATCAGCAACGGATGCCTCAAGGACGGCGGAAACGTGCTCGCCACAGCGATTTCGGTGGCCGGCCCCGCCAAGATCCCGACGCCGGGACCGGGCCCCGGTCAGACCGCCTACGTATTCACCGCGATCGGCACCCCGGGTCCCGCCGCGGAACAGAAGCTGCCCTTGAACGTGACCTGGGTGAACCTCACCACCGGAAAGTCGGGCGGGGCCACGCTGCAGCCGCGCTCAGATATCAACCCGCAGGGGCCCACGACACTCATCGCGATCGCCGATACCGGATCGGGAAGCATCATCTCGACGATCTTCGGCCAGGTCAGCACGACCGAAAAGCAGTGTCAGTTCATGCCGACCATCGGTTCGACGGTCGTTCCCTGACGAGCGCTCAGTAGGCCATGAAGAGGATGGCGTCCCGGTCGTAGTCGCGGCCGGGGTGCACCTCCGACAGGTGAGCCTGGGCCTTCTCCACGAGATCGTCTTCGGTCTCACCGGTGATCGCCTCGCCACACGGGCAATTCAGGTGTGTCTTCATACGTTCAGCTTCCCACAGCCGATGATGTGAGGCATGGAGCTTTCAGACGTCATGCGCACGACGGGCGCTGTCCGCCGATTCACCGACGACCCGCTGCCCGACGATGTGCTCGAGCGCATCCTCGACAACGCCCGGTTCGCGCCGACCGGAGGGAACCGTCAGGGCACCCACGTCATCGTGATCCGCGACGCGAAAACCCGCCAGGCACTGGCCGATCTCAGCGTGACGGGCGCGCGCCGCTACACCGCTCAGGTCAAGAACGGCGAATTCCCGTGGAACCCGACCAAGCCTATGAAGGTCACGCCCGAGGAGGTCGAAGCCACCGAGGCGGGCCCCTACTTGCCGTTCGTCTACTCGGGCGCCGTCCTCGTGGTCTGCGTGGATCTCAATGTGTGCGCCGCATTCGACCAGAACCTGGACCGAATCGGACTCATCGCGGGGGCGTCGGTGTATCCATTCGTGTGGAACGTCCTGCTCGCTGCGCGTAACGAGGGCTTCGGCGGCGTCCTGGCGACCGTGACCGTGGCCGAGGAACCCCGCGTCAAAGAGCTGCTCGGCATCCCCGACGACTATGCGATCGCCGCGTTGCTGCCGATCGGCAAGCCGGTCAAGCAGGCCCGCAAGCTGACACGCAAGCCGATCTCCGAGATCGCGACCCGCGAGCGGTTCGACGGAGAGCCGTTCCGCGCCTGATAGCGCAGTTTCGGCCAGTAGGTAGACATTCGATAACAGATCGGCTGTTAGCCAGACTCGATGGCGTCGCGGCTCTTCCGCAACCGCGGCCGTCGTGGGACCTTCGAGTCATGACCTGCATGTTGGGTTACGCCACCGCGAGCGCCGTCGGGCAGAACCTCGAGGCTCAGCTCGCGGCGCTCAGCGCTGAGGGTGTCGACTCACGGCGGGTGTTCACCGACAAGTTGTCCGAATCCGCCGACCGGGCCCGCGGGGGTCTGTACGCGATGTTGAGCTACGCCCGCTCCGGCGACACGGTCATCGTCGTCGCGCTCGACCGCCTTGGCCGCACGACGACCGAGGTGACCCGAACCATCGCCGACCTCACCGACCGCGGACTGCGACTGCGGGCATTGCGTGAGGGCTTGGACACCGGGACGACGACCGGCCGCGTCGTCGCCGGAATCCTGCGCACCCTGGCCGAACTGGACCTGCAGCCCGACCGCGAGCCGCTCTAGGCCTTCGCCGCCTTCGCGGCAGCCTTGGCCTGCTTCTTGTACGAGCGGACCTTCTCCAGCGATCCGGGATCGACGACGTCGGCCACCGACTTGAACGACCCCGCCTTGCCGTAATCACCCGCGGCCTTGCGCCAGCCGTCCGGTGTCACGCCGTACTGCTTGCCCAGCAGCGCGACGAAGATCTTCGCCTTCTGCTCGCCGAATCCGGGCAGCGCCTTGATCCGACGGAAAACCTCCGCCCCGTCCGGGTCGCCCGAGGTCCACAGCCCGGCGGTGTCCCCGCCGTACTGGTCAACGATCAGCTGTGCGATGGCCTGGATCTTCTTGGCCATCGACCCTGGAAAGCGGTGTATCGCAGGGGTTTTCGAACACAGTGCGGCAAACTCGTCCGGGTCGTGGTCGGCGATCTCGCGGACGTCGAAACCGCCGAGACGGTCGGCGATCTTCTTCGGGCCCGCGAACGCGTGCTCCATCGGGTACTGCTGATCCAGGGTCATCCCGGTCAGCAGCGCGAACGCATTGGACTCGAGGAGTGCATCGGCCGCGGGATCTTGAACTAGCTGCAGTTTCGCCACGCAGCCAGTTTAAGACGCGTGAAATCGATGCCAGGGTCGGCTGGATACGTTGGTCCCAGCCCGTCGTGTCAATGCCGCAAGCATTGGGTATGTGACCTGAATCTCATCTAGTTTCTCCAGTTGAGCCGGTTCACTTCGACGTTCAGGAGCACACGATGCCGCCAACAGAGACCGCAATGAGCGGTCAGGAGTATCTGGCCGTGCAGGCTAGTCCGGAGTTTCAGGAGTTGCGAAGCCGATTGCGCCGCTTCGTGTTCCCCATGAGCGCGCTGTTCCTGCTGTGGTACTCGGCCTATGTGGTGCTCGGTGCGTTCGCCCATGACTTCATGGCCACCAAGGTGTGGGGCGACATCAACATCGGCCTGATCATCGGCCTCGGTCAGTTCGCGTCGACCTTCATCATCACCGCTGTCTACGTCCGGTTCGCCAACCGCGAACTCGACCCGCGTGCCGAGGCGATCCGCAACAAGCTCGAAGGCGGTGCGGCATGAACCGCGACGCCCTGACCGTTCTCGCCGCCGACGCCACCATTGTCGGCAACCCCGTCGCCAACATCGGCATCTTCGGCCTGTTCGTCGCGATCACACTCTTCATCGTGATCCGCGCCAGCAAGAAGAATGCCACCGCCGCCGAGTTCTTCACCGCCGGAAGGTCTTTCACCGGACCGCAGAACGGCATCGCGATCTCCGGTGACTATCTTTCGGCGGCCAGCTTCCTCGGAATCGCGGGCGCCATCGCCGTCTACGGCTACGACGGCTTCCTCTACTCCATCGGCTTCCTGGTCGCATGGCTGGTCGCCTTGCTGCTGGTGGCCGAGTTGCTGCGTAACGCAGGCAAGTTCACGATGGCCGACGTCCTGAGCTTCCGGCTCAAGCAGCGTCCGGTCCGGCTGGCGGCCGCAACCACCACTCTCGCGGTATGCCTGTTCTATCTGCTCGCGCAGATGGCCGGAGCGGGCGGACTGGTGGCCCTGCTGCTGAATATCACCAGCGATGTCGGGCAGGCGTTGGTCATTGCCGTCGTCGGTCTGCTGATGATCGCCTACGTGCTGATCGGTGGCATGAAGGGAACGACGTGGGTGCAGATCATCAAAGCGGTCCTGCTGATCGGCGGCGCCGCCATGATGACGGTCTGGGTGCTCGCCAAGTTCGGTGCGAACTTCTCCGAGATCCTCGGCGCCGCGCAGACCGCGGTCTCGGGCTCGTCGAGCGAAGCCGTCGCCGCCCGTGACGTGCTCGCGCCGGGCGCGCAGTACGGCGCATCGCTGACGTCGCAGATCAACTTCATCTCGCTGGCGCTGGCGCTGGTGCTCGGCACCGCGGGCCTTCCCCACGTGCTGATGCGGTTCTACACGGTGCCGACGGCCAAGGAGGCCCGTCGCTCGGTGGTATGGGCGATCGTGCTCATCGGCGCGTTCTATTTGTTCACCCTCGCGCTGGGCTACGGCGCCGCGGCCCTCGTCGGACCCGACGAGATCCTGGCGGCCCCCGGTGGGCAGAATGCCGCGGCTCCGCTGCTGGCCTTCGAACTGGGTGGCGTCGTCCTGCTGGGCATCATCTCGGCCGTCGCATTCGCGACGATCCTCGCGGTCGTCGCTGGCCTCACCATCACGGCCGCAACGTCATTCGCGCACGACATCTACGCGAGTGTGCTGAAGAACAATCAGGTGAGCGAGAGCGAGCAGGTTCGCGTATCGCGCATCACCGTCGTGGTGCTCGGCATCGTGTCGATCGGCCTCGGCATCCTCGCCGCCGAGCAGAACATCGCGTTCCTGGTCGCACTGGCGTTCGCGGTGGCCGCGGCGGCCAACCTGCCGACGATTCTGTTCTCGCTGTACTGGCCGCGGTTCAACACCCGCGGTGCGCTGTGGAGCATGTACGGCGGCCTCATCTCGACGATCGTGCTCATCATCTTCTCGCCCGCCGTGTCGGGTGCGAAGACCGCGATGCTGCCCAACGTCGACTTCGCCTGGTTCCCGTTGGCCAACCCCGGGATCGTGTCGATCCCGCTGGCCTTCATCCTCGGCATCGTCGGAACGCTGACTTCGTCGGATCGCGGCGACCCGGAGGTCGACGCCGAGTTCGAGGTGCGTTGTCTGACAGGCGTCGGAGCCGAGAAGGCGGTCGGCCACTAACTTTCCTGCGCGCGGGATTACTTGACGCGCGATCGGGGTTAACTTCACCCGTGACCTTGCGACGCCTGGCCTTTCCTCTGCTGGCGTACGCGTTCGCCGCGATCATGGTCGGCACGACACTGCCGACCCCGATGTACGCGCTGTACAGCGACCAGATGAACTTCTCGGTGCTGACCACCACCGTGGTGTTCGCGACCTATGCCGGGGGTGTGCTGTTCGCGCTCGTGGTGTTCGGCCGCTGGTCCGACGCGATCGGCAGGCGGCCGATGCTGGTGGCAGGCGTGGTGTTCGCCCTCGCCAGCGCCGTGGTGTTCCTCCTGGCGGATTCCGTGCCGATGCTGCTGGTCGGCCGGGTGCTGTCCGGCTTGTCGGCGGGCGTCTTCACCGGAACCGCCACCGCTGCGGTGATCGAGGCGGCACCACCGGCTTGGCGCACGAGGGCGGCAGCCGTCGCCACCATCGCCAACGTCGGCGGCCTCGGGCTCGGGCCCGTGCTGTCCGGTCTACTCGTGCAGTACGCCCCGCATCCGCTGCACCTGAGCTTCGTCCTGCACATTGGACTGGCGCTGCTGGCAGGCATCGCCGTGCTGGTCGCGCCCGAGACCTCTGAGCGGGTGGGACGCATCGGACTCCAGCGGCTCTCGGTGCCTGCGGAGGCGCGTTCGGTGTTCCTCATCGCCGGTATCGCCGCGTTCGCCGGCTTCTCCGTCACAGGAATGTTCATGTCCGTCGCCCCGTCGTTCGTCGCCGAGGTCGTCGGCATCGACAACCACGCCGTGGCCGGGCTCGTCGCCGCGTCGATCTTCGCCGCGTCGGCGGTGACACAGGTCGGCGCCCGAGCCATGGCACCGCAGCGCGCCGTGGCGGTCGGCTGCGGGGTGCTCGTCGTAGCGATGGCGATTGTCGTTGTCGCGCTGTATTTCTCGTCACTCACCGGGCTGGTCGCGGCTGGACTTGTGGCGGGCGTCGGCCATGGTCAGACCTTCAGCCGCGGACTGGCCGCGGTGGTCGAAGCCACACCGCCGCAGCGTCGCGCCGAGGTGAGCTCCACATACTTCGTCGTCGCCTACGTGGCGATCTCGCTGCCTGTCGTCGGCGAAGGTCTCGCCGCGCAGGCGTGGGGGCTGCGCACCGCCGGGGTGAGCTTCGCCGTCGCCATCGCGATACTGGCCGCCATCTGCCTGGTGGCGATCCTGACGCAGGAGACCCGCGATTCCCGGCGCGCCACCGCCGAGATGTCCAGCTAACCGCTCTTGCGCCGGAACTCGCGGCGATTCTCGACTGGTCCGTGTCCCTGCGCCTTGGGCCCCTTGGCTCCGCCGTCTTTATGGGCATTGCCGTCGGCGGCCTTGGCCTTCTTCCGCTCCAGCGCCTCCTTGAACTTGCGCTTGGTGTCGTCTTCCGGTGCATCCGTAGATTCCCCGGTCGCTTCGCTCCTGCCCTCCGGTGCCATATCCGCAGCCTAACGCGCAGGGCGCGGCCCGTCGCGCGCTTTACCGCTTGCCGGGCGGCATGCCGTAGACGTGCGAGATCGGCAGGGTCATCACCACTCGCCTGTCGTCGACCATCGCCCGCCGGTAGTCGTCCCAGTCGGAATGCTCACCGGCGATATTGCGGTACAACGCAATCAGCGCCTCCACGGTGTCGTCCTGTGGCGACGCTGCAGGCGGGGTGAGGATCGCATCACCCTCGGCGACCGCATACGACCACCCGTCGTCCGAGCTGACATGGATCGAGGCCCGCGGGTCGCGCCGCATGTTGCGGGTCTTGGCCCGCGGTTCGGTGATCGAGACCTGGATCGTCAGATTGCGCGGATCGAAGTGGTAGGACACGTTCGACAATTGCGGCCTGCCGTCGCCCTTGATCGTGGCCAGGACGCCGAGCGAGTTGCCGCCGATCAACGCCAACAGCTTGTCGTCGAATACGTGACGTGCCATATCTGCAGCCTACGTCTCTACCATCGGCCCAATGACTGCGATTGACGGCAACGTCCTCGACGGCGTCTCTGCCACCACGTTGTGGACGCTGCACAACCGTGGCACCGAGGCCAAACGCTCCGACGGGGTGATCCGCGATCCGTGGGCCGTCACGCTGTTCGACGCGATCTCCTGCGACTACCTCAAGTTCGGCAAACCCAATCAGTCGCACGGACTGCGGGCCGCCGCCTTCGATGCCGCCGCGAGCGATTATCTGGCAGCACATCCCAAGGCGTCCGTGGTGGCGCTTGCCGATGGCCTGCAGACCAGCCTGTGGCGGCTGGACCGCGCAGGTGTCGCCGACCAATTGACCTGGTACTCAGTCGATCTCCCACCCGTCATGGCGCTGCGGGAGAAGCTGCTGCCCGCCGACGAGCGGATCGTCCCGTTGGCCCAGTCCGCGCTGGACCTCGGCTGGATGGACCGGGTCGACGACTCTCACGGCGTCTTCATCACCGCCGAAGGGCTGCTGATGTACCCGAACCGGTCGCCGCACTGGGCCTGATCCGCGACTGCGCGGCCCGCTTTGCCGGCGGCCAGATGATGTTCGACTCGATCCCTCCCTGGTTCTCCCGGCGCACGCTGAAGGGACTCAAGTTGTCCGATCGCTATATCGCACCAACGATGCCCTTCGGCCTGCGGGAGGACGAGGCCGTCAACCTTGCCGGCCGAATTCCGGGCGTGCGCACCGCACGCGACATCGCCATGCCGCCCGGACGGGGGCTCTGGAAGCTGGCGTCGAACCCGACACTGGACCGCGTCGGCTTTCTGCGACGCAATCGCCCCAGCATCACGCTGCTGCAGTTCTAGGCTCGCGGTATGACCAGATATGCCGCCTTTCTCCGCGGCGTCAACGTCGGCGGAGTCAACCTCAAGATGGCCGAGGTGGCCAAGGCCCTCGAAGAAGCCGGATTCACCAATGTGAGAACGATTTTGGCGAGCGGCAACGTGCTGCTGGAAAGCCGCGCCGGGGTGGACGCGGTCAGGAAGAAAGCCGAGAAGGCGTTGCGCGATACGTTCGGCTACGACGCCTGGGTGCTGGCATACGACCTCGACACCGTGCAGTCGATCTCCGATGGGTTCCCCTTCGAGCGCGAGGTCGACGGCCGCCATTCCTACGTCACGTTCGTCACCGACTCCGATGTGCTCGACGAACTCGCGGACCTCGGGCGCAACGCAGGCAAGGACGAGAAGATCGAGCGCGGAAAGGGCGTCATCTACTGGCAGGTCGCCAAGAAGGGCACGCTGGACACCACGATCGGCAAGACGATGGGCAAGAAGCGGTACAAATCGTCGACGACCACCCGCAACCTGCGCACGGTCGAGAAAATTCTGCGGTAGGTACATTCGGCCGTGTGAGTTCCGAACCGACCGCAAAGGCCGACGGCGCCGTATTGACCGGTGTGTCCGAGACGGCGCTACTGACGTTGATCGTGCGTGCCAACGAGGCGCGCAGACCGGATTCGATCATCGACGACCCGATGGCGATCCAGCTCGTGGACTCCATCGACTTCGAATGGGCCAAGTTCGGCTTCAGCCGCCGTCAGGACATGGGGGTTCGCGCGCTGGCCTTCGACACGGAGGCGCGCCGCTACCTGGCCGACCATCCGAAGGCGACGGTGGTGGCACTCGCGGAGGGTCTGCAGACCAGCTTCTATCGCCTTGATGCTAGTGGTGTGGGGCATGAATTCCGCTGGCTCACAGTCGATCTCCCTCCGATGATCGAGTTGCGCCACAAGCTGTTGCCGCCGTCGGAGCGCGTCGAGACGTGCGCGCAGTCGGCGCTGGACTTCAGTTGGATGGACCGGGTTCGGGCCGACGACGGCGTGTTCATCACCGCCGAGGGCCTGCTGATGTATCTGCAGCCCGAGGAAGCGCTCGGATTGATCGCCGCGTGCGCGGACCGTTTCCCCGGCGGCCGGATGATGTTCGATCTGGCGCCGACCTGGTTCGCCCGGGCGATCAGCAACGGGATTCTGCGGCCGTCACTGCGCTACCGCGTGCCGCCGATGCCGTTCAGCAGGACGCCGTCGCAGCTGGCAAATCTGGTCAACGACGTGCCCGGCATTCGGGCAGTGCACGATATGCCCCTGCCCGCCGGTCGCGGCAAGGCCTTCAACGCCATCATGTGGACCGCTCAGCGGGTTCCGCTCTTCGATTCGGTGCGGCCCGTGACGACGCTGCTGGAGTTCGGCTAGCCGAACGCGGTCTCGACGTAGCGCAGCGCCTCGGCCTTGTCGATACCCAGCGCCTTCGCCGCGGACACGTAGGTGTTCGCGGCGGTGGCCATCGCCGCATCGGCGGGATCGACGCGGGCGACGAAAGTGCCGAAGCGGCCACGGGTTTCGAGAACGCCTGCAGATTCCAGCTCTCGGTACGCGCGGGCCACGGTGTTGACGGCGAGGCCGAGTTGACCGGCCAATTCGCGTACGGTCGGCAACCGGGTCCCCGGCGCCAGCCGCCCGTCGCGCACGCCGTCGATGATCTGTGTCCTGAGCTGGTCAAACAGGGGTCCAGACGTGCGATGGTCGATGGAAACCCAATCCCCCAACTTGGTCACGTGCTCAGTATCGCCCACAGCCGCTAGTTTGGTCATGTGCAGGTTACGGTCCTCAGCGGCGCGGGCATCTCCGCGGAGAGCGGCGTCCCGACGTTCCGCGATGCCGAGACCGGGCTGTGGGCCAAGGTGGATCCCTATGAAATCTCCAGTTCAGAGGGCTGGCGGGCCCATCCCGAGCGGGTGTGGGCCTGGTACCTGTGGCGTCACTACATGATGAGCTCGGTGGGGCCCAACGACGGCCACCGGGCGGTCGCGGCCTGGCAGGATTACGCCGACGTCCACGTCGTCACGCAGAACGTCGACAACCTGCACGAACGGGCCGGCAGCAAGAACGTCTACCACCTGCATGGCAGCTTGTTCGAATTCCGTTGTGATCGTTGTCAAACCGCGTACACCGGCGAGTTGCCTGCGATGCCCGAGCCGGTGGACACGGTCGACCCGCCGCGGTGCGTGTGCGGCGGCATGATCCGGCCCAACGTGGTGTGGTTCGGGGAGTCGCTGCCCGACGACGCCTGGCAGCGCTCGGTCGAAGCCGTCACGGCGGCCGACCTGGTGATCGTGGTGGGCACGTCGTCGATCGTCTATCCCGCCGCGGGCCTGCCCGAGATGGCGGTGGCCAGCGGCACCGTCGTCATCGAGGTCAACCCCGAACCGACGCCGCTGTCCGCGACGGCCACGGTGTCGCTGCGGGAGACCGCCGCAGGTGCGTTGCCGGGCCTTCTGCAGCGGTTGCCCGCGCTGCTCGGCTAGTGATTTGTGTGCGTTTTGGAGCAGTGAGCGCTCCTTGTTGCACACAAATCGCCGGAGATGGAACCGAGTAACGGGCTACTGCGTCCACCCTTGGCGTGGTCGACGATTATCTACGCCAGCACGACGGGGTAATCACGCTTGAGCAGGCGCGGCAAGCCGGCCTGAGCAGGCACGCGGTCGATCGGCGTGTCCGCAACGGACATTGGCGGCGATGCTCCCGTGGCGTGTACTTCGCAGACGACCGCCCGTTCACCGATGCTGCACGGGTGAGGGCTGCTGTCTGGGGCTATGGACCCGAAGCGTCCGCCAGCGGGTTGGCGGCAGCGTGGTGGCACAGCCTCACCAAATTCCCACCCGAAATCGTGGAAGTCACTGTGCCAAGAACGAGCCACCACCCGCACCGGGATGGCGTCCGCACACGACGACGTGACTTGGCGCGAAGCGATGTCGTCGAGCGAAACGGCATGAGAGTCACCGAATTAGGCCTGACGGTCGTCGAGGCCGCAGTCCGAACTCGCGGCGGCGCAGTATTGATGGACTCGGCACTACAGCGTCATGTTGACCTGCGTGACCTTTGGCGCGCACACCTCCGCAACACGGGCCGACACGGATCTCCAGCCGCGAGGAGGCTGTTACAAGCAGCATCGGGCGGCGCGCGATCCGAGGCCGAACGACTACTTGTGAAACTTCTTCGGCAAGCGGGCATTGAAGGATGGCGCGCGAACTACCCGGTCAGCGGCTACCAGGTCGACGTCGGGTTTCCCAATGTGAGAGTGGCCATCGAAGTCGACGGCTTGGCGTTTCATAGCGACGCCGACGCGTTCGTCGCCGACCGTCAACGACAGAACATCATCACCTTGCATGGGTGGAAAGTACTGCGCTTCACGTGGATTGACCTCACTCAATATCCACACCGGGTCGTCGCCGAGATCAAGCACGCGATCGGCTAGGCAAACCCGCGGTTTGTGTGCGATTCGGAGCGCCCACCGCTCCTTGCTGCACACAAATCACTGACGAACCGCGCGGCCGATCGCGAACTCCGCCACCGGCAGCGGCACCCACGTCGGCATCGTCCATTCGTGGCGCGCGCCCGACACCGAGAACCCGGCATCGACGATGCTCTGTTCGGTGTCACGATGTGTGTGGCAGTTGCCGAGCACCCGCGGCCAGAACGTGGCATCGGCGATCTTCTGCAGGCGTTCGCGCGCTCCGCTGCTGGCGATGTGCTCGAGATAGCGAAGTTCACCTCCGGTCCGCAGCAACGAATACAGCTCTCGTAGAACGCTTTCGGGCTCGTCGACTGAGCACAGCACGAGCGAACACACCACCGCGTCGAAGGGCTCACCGCCGGTCGCCAGGTACTGCTCCACCGTGTCGGTGCGCACAGATACGGGCACCGGCGCCGCGACTGCCGCCTGCTGCGCCACCAGGGCTAGCCGGCGCTCGGGCTCGACGGCGACCACCTCGGTCACGGTGTCGGGGTAGAACTCGAAGTTCGTTCCCGTGCCCGCACCCACCTCCAACACGCGTCCGGTCAGTCCGGCGAGGTTCTCCCGGCGCAGCGCCCGGATGGCGTCGGTCTCGTGCGCGGACATCACCGTCCACAACCGGGCGAAGAACGGGTTATCGACTGTGTTGGGCATTCAGCAATCCCTTCAACTGGGTCACGACGTCCTGCGGATCGGTCGAGGATCCGATCGCTTCACTCACGATCTGTCCGACGACGACGCCTCGAAGCACGCGGTCGGCGAACTCCTCCACGTCTCCCCACGGCAGATACGGCCGTGAAATCAGCATCGCCGCGACACCGTGCGCGGCAGTCCACAGTTCCAGCGCCATGGTGGTCGAATCATTTTCCGGCAGTACACCTTCGGAGATCAACGACTCGACCGTGTTGCGTATGTGAAGGAATGCCGAGTTGTTCAGCATCATGTCCACATCGCTGCCAGGCCGGCCCTCTCCCATCGTGGCGATCCGGTACAGCTCAGGGGTTTTCACCGCGAACCGGACATAGGCAAGTCCTTGCGCACGCATCGCGTCGATGGGCGCCGGATGTCCCGCGGCGGCCGCCTGCATCTCCTCGTCGAGCTTCTCGAAGTAGCGTGCGCACACCGCGTCCAGCAGGGCGTCCTTGTCGGTGAAATGCAGGTAGATCGAGGGTGGGGTCACGCCGACCCGCTGCGCCACCGACCGGATGGACACGTCTTTGGCGTGACCGGTCTCCAGCAGCAGATCGGTGGTCGCATCGAGGATCTCGTCACGCAGCTGCTCACCCGACCCGCGGGGCGCGCGGCGGCGTTTCATCGAGCTGTCGCGGGCTCGGCCGTCGGTGTGGCTTCGACGGTGGGTACGTCGTCGCCGGACTCGCTGATACCGATCTTTTCGTGCAGCTTGGCAAGGGGTTTGGGCGCCCACCAGTTCCACTGTCCGAGCAAGTGCATGAATGCCGGCACCAACGCCATACGAACCAGTGTGGCATCGACGAGAATCGCGAGCGTCAGTCCGAGTCCGAACATCTTCATGAAAGCCACCTGCGCGGCGATCAACGCGGCGAACGAGATCGACATCAGCAGCGCGGCCGCGGTCACGACACGGCCCGTCTTGGCCAAGCCGAGTGCGACGCTTTCGTCGTTGTCCGCACGCGTCTTTTTCGACCTCAGCCAGAACTCGCGGATTCTGGACACCAGGAATACCTCGTAGTCCATCGACAATCCGAACGCGATGCAGAACAACAGGACGGGCAGGTTGGCTACCAGCGTCCCGGTCGGGGTCGTGCCCAGCGCACCGAGGTGGCCGTCCTGAAAGATCCACACCAGCGCGCCGAACGCAGCGGTCAGCGATATCACGTTCAGTATCAACGCCTTCAGCGGGAGAACCACGCTACCGGTCAGCAGGAACAGCAGGACGAAGGTGATCATGGCGATCACCCCGAGGACGAGCGGCAACCGCGAGGTGATGGCATCGGCACTGTCCCGGTTCTGCTGCGGAACACCCGCCAGCTGAACAGGCTTCCCGGCCGGGGCGCTCACTGCGCGCAAGCCGTCCAACTGTGCCTCGGACGCGTCGGAGAACAGGGGTGCGCTGCTCGCGACTGTCAGGAAAGCGCTGCCGTCCTTGAAGTCGGTCGCCGCCGAGGGTGGACCGGCGGGCCTGCCGTCCACGAAGGTGCCGCCGGGCGCGGAAACCGACGTCACGTCGGCCACCTGCGACAGCGCCGCAGCGTATCGGTCGAGGTCACCTGGCGTGACACCGTCGACGTTCGGGATGACGACAGTGACGTTCCTGGCGGCGTCGACGGTGAAGTCGTTTCGCATCTCGTCGCCGACCTGGCGCGCTGACGCCGTTTGGGGCAGCACCCGATCGTCGGGGAAGCCCCACTTGGCGCCGAGGAAAGGCACCCCGAGTGCCAGCAGCAGCGCGACGATCACCAGTCCGATCGGAATCGACCGGCGCATAACGAATTTCGTGCTCCGGTACCAGAACATCTGCTCGACGGGTTTGCGCGCGGGTTCGGGTCGGCTGAGCAGGGAACGGAACAGCCGCCGGGTGTCCAGCGCGTCGAGGTGCTCGCCGAGCAGCACGATAGCCGCCGGCGCCACCACGATCGCGGCCACGGCCGCGAACGTCACGACGGCGATCCCCGCGTATGCGAACGACTTGAGGAAGTACATCGGGAACAGCACCATCGCCACCATCGACAGTGCGACCGTCAGTGCGGAGAACAGCACGGTCCGACCGGCGGTCGTCATCGTGCGGATCAGTGCCCGCTCCCGATCGGCGCCCTCGGCGAGCTCGTCGCGGAATCTGCTGATGATGAGCAGCGTGTAGTCGATCGCGAGCGCCAAACCCATTGCGACGGTGAGGTTCATCGCGAAGATCGAGACGTCGGTGACATATGTGACCGCGCGCAGCACCGCCATCGATCCAAGGATCGCAAAGCCGCCGACGGCCAGGGGCAGTCCCGCCGCAAGAAGGCCACCGAATACCCAGACCAACACGACGAAGCTCAGCGGAATCGCGATAGCTTCCATCATCAGCAGATCTTTTTCGCTCTGACCGTTGATCTGCACATAGATCATCGCCTCACCACCCGCGCGCACGATCACGCCGTCGCGATCGTGCACGAGCCTTTCGGTGAGCTCCTTGGCGTGTTTCTGGGCATCGCTCTCACCACCGGTGATCCCGGCGACGACGAGACCGGTCCTGCCGTCCTTGCTCAACAACGCGGGCACGGCCGCCGGCGGCGCCGTCCATGCCGAGGTCACCTGCACGATATTCGGCGATTCCTGCAGCTGTCGGGCGATGTCCGTGCCGGCCGCGCGGGCCGCGGGACTCTGCGCGCCGTCGGCCGCCGTCTCGTCGGTCACGCTGATCACCAGCGCCATGTCCCCCTGGCCGAACTTGTCGATCAGCAGCTGTTTCGCCTGCGCCGACTCCGACGTGGGGTCCTGGAAGCCGCCGGCGGACAGGCTCTTGGCGACGGGGATGCCGAAGACCCCGCAGGCCACCATCACGAGCGCCGCGACAGCCACGATCCGCTTTGGCGCGGAAATCGCCAGCATTGCGATCCGTTGAAGCACGTGACGTCCTCCCCATTATGGATATCGTCGATAACTTATCACCGGTAACTTAGCGCGGCAACACGTTCCTTCCCTATGTACGGTGCGAACCGATCTCTCGTTCATTCGGTATCGCGATGAGTTCCGCGGACGTGGCGGGTCTACCGATGCATGACAACCTCGACCGCCGAAGTGACCACCTCGAAGACCCCCGCCCTGGCCGATATCGGCTTGTTGATCCTGCGCGTCGGGGTCGGCGCGGCGATCCTGCAGGCAGGTTTGATCAAGGCCTTCGACTTCAGCGCAACCGTGGGGTTCATGGAGTCGAGCGGCTGGCGGCTGCCCCAGTTCGCGGCCTTCATGGTGACGGCCGCTGAAACGCTCGGCGGGATCGGACTGCTGGTCGGCGCCCTGACGCCGCTGGCCGCGTGCGCCGTCCTCGCCGCGATGATCGATGCGTGGGCGGTCAACGTATCGGTCGCCGCGTTCTGGTCCGAGCCCTTCAACGTGCCGTTTCTGATCGGGATCGGCGCCGCGGCCCTGCTGTTCGCCGGTGCCGGCGCCTACTCCGTGGATGCGAAAGTACTGGGCCGCACGGCATGGCCGGCCAGGGCCGCGCTCGGGCTGCTGATCCTGGCATTCGCCGCCGCAATTCTGACGTGGATGTCGCTCGAAGGGACGAATCCCATCCACTTCAGCACGCCGACCAGCTGAAACACGCTCACCAGCTGTTATGGCGCGACCCTACCCGGCGGTAAGAATTGCCACCATTTTCCGAAACGTGACTCAAAGAACTCTTAATGGTGATGGTTACTCTTCAGTACATGTGGATCGACGACACCAGTGCAGATGTCATCAAGGTTGACTTCGAGGCGCTCTACCACGGCGATTTCCTGGTAGAGGGCGACACCTCGGAGCAGCTCGACGACGAGCACACGCTGCCCACCGCTGTCTGACCAAACGCCCGCCCACCCGGCGGGCGTTTTGCTCTGACCGGTTTGCCCGTACGGGCGCCCCTTCGTTGATTCTTGCTTCTCTCAGAAACCCGTCTTAAGCGACGTTCTCTTCCTGGTCGGCCTCGACCATGCCCGCAAGCCTGCCGTTGATGATGTCCTCGGCGTCCGCGACGATCCGCGAGACCAGCTCCTCGCACGTCGGGATGTCGTTGATGAGCCCCATCGCGGTGCCAACCGACCAGATGCCCGCATCCACATCGCCGACCTCGTAGACCTTCACACCACGCGATCCGGCGACCAGATCCTTGACATCCTCGAACTGACCGCCGCGGTTGAGAATCTCCACCACCTCGCGCGACACCGCATTACTGGCGACGCGGGCGGTGTTGCGCAGCGGCCGGAAAATCATCTCGGTGTCCAGCTCGCTGCCCGCGACGATCGCCTCCTTCACGTTCTGATGGATCGCCGACTCGACGGTGCACATGAACCGCGAGCCCATGTTGATGCCGTCGGCGCCCAACGCCAACGCGGCCACCAGACCACGGCCGTCGGCGAAGCCACCCGACGCGATCATCGGGATCTCGATCTTCGCGGCCGCCGCTGGAATCAACACCAGACCGGGAATGTCGTCCTCGCCGGGGTGGCCTGCGCATTCGAAACCGTCGATGCTGATGCCGTCGACGCCGAGGCTCTCCGCCTTGACCGCATGCCGCACCGAGGTGCACTTGTGCAGCACCTTGATCCCGTTGTCGTGGAACATGGGCAGGTGCGGGGCGGGATTGGAGCCGGCGGTCTCCACGATCTTGATGCCCGCATCGACCATCACCTGCCGGTACTCGTCATACGGCGGCGGGTTGATGGTCGGCAGGATCGTCAGGTTCACCCCGAACGGCTTGTCGGTCAGATCTCGGCACTTGGCGATCTCGTTGGCCAGGTCCGCCGGAGTCGGCTGCGTCAACGCGGTGATGAACCCCAATCCGCCGGCATTCGCGACCGCCGCGACGAGTTCGGCGCGGCCCACCCACTGCATACCGCCCTGAACGACAGGGTGCTCGACCCCGAAGGTCTCGGTGAACTTGGTCATAATACTCATCGGGGAGCCATCCTTATCGCACCGTCGAGGCGGATCACTTCGCCATTGAGCATCGGGTTCTCGATGATGTGCACGGCCAGCGCGCCGTACTCGTCGGGATCTCCGAGACGGGCCGGGTGCGGCACCTGCTTACCCAAAGACTTCTGCGCCTCCTCGGGAAGCGAGCCAAGCAGCGGGGTCTTGAACAGCCCGGGCGCGATGGTGACGACGCGGATGAACTCGCGCGACAGGTCGCGGGCGATCGGCACCGTCATCCCGACGACCCCGCCCTTGGATGCCGAGTACGCGGCCTGGCCGACCTGACCCTCGAACGCCGCGACCGAGGCGGTGTTGATGATGACGCCCCGCTCCTCACCGATCGGCTCGTTGCGCGCGATGCGCTCCGCCGACAGCCGCAACACGTTGAACGTGCCGATCAGGTTGACCTCGATGACCTTCTTGAACGCATCCAGCGGGAAGGGGCCGTCCTTGCTCAGCGTCTTGGCGGCATTTCCGATGCCGGCGCAGTTGACGTTGATGCGCAGCGGGCCCATCGACTCGGCGACGTCGAGCGCCTTGCCGACCGCGGCCTCGTCGGTGACGTTGGTCTCGACGAACTTGGCCCGGTCACCGAGCTCGGCGACAGCCTCTTCGCCCCGCAGGTCGATCACCACGACGGATGCGCCCCTGTCGAGCAGCCGCTTGGTGGTCGCCAGTCCGAGCCCGGAGGCACCTCCGGTGACCACGGCTACGGAGTCTTTGATCTCCACGAAAAGTGTTCCTTTCTGTCCTCAGGTCCAGTCTCGAAGTACTGCCTCGGTGTCCGCCCCGGCCGCACCCGGTGGTGTCGGTGTCGGCGGCACGCTGCGGGAGAACCGCGGCGCGGGCATCGGCTGCAGGAAATCGCCGCTGCGGTAGAAGGTGTCGCGCTCGGCGACATGCGGCTCGCTTTCGACCTCGCCGAACGCCAGCACAGGCGTCACGCAGGCATCGGTGTCCGCGAAGACCTTCGCCCAGTGGTCGCGGTCCTTGGACGCGATGACCTCGGTGAGCCGGGCGCGCAGCTCGGGCCAGCGGCTGATGTCGTTCTGGTTCGGCAGGTCGGCGTCCTCCAGGCCAAGGCCCTTGAGCATCTCCGCGTAGAACTGCGGTTCGATCGCGCCGATCGCGATGTGGCGGCCGTCGCTGCAGGTGTAGGTGTCGTAGTACGGGGCGCCGCCGTCGAGCATGTTCACCCCGCGCTCGTCGGACCACATGCCGTCCTCACGGAAGCCCCAGATCATCTGCGCCAGCACGCTGGATCCGTCGATCATCGCGGCGTCGACGACCTGGCCCTTGCCGGAGGTCTGCCGCTCCCACAGCGCGGACAGGATCCCGACGAGCAGGAACATCGACCCACCGCCGAAGTCGCCGGTCAGGTTGAGCGGCGGCACAGGACGCTCGCCCGCGCGCCCGATCGAGTGCAGCACCCCGTTGAGCGAGATGTAGTTGATGTCGTGGCCGGCCTGAAGACGTCGCGGGCCCGTCTGGCCCCAGCCGGTCATCCGCGCGTAGACCAGCCTCTCGTTGACCTTCGCGCAGTCCTCGGGCCCGAGGCCGAGTCGTTCGGTCACCCCGGGGCGCAGTCCCTCGATGAGGACGTCGGCGTTGGCGATCAGCTTCAGGACGAGGTCGCGACCCTCATCGGACTTGAGGTCTGCGGTCACCGACCGGCGGTTGCGCAACGCGGTTTCGCGGTTCGCGGACGGGATGCCGCCGAGCTTGCCGGGCCGGTCGACGCGCACGACGTCAGCGCCGAGGTCGCCGAGGATCATCGCGGCGTGCGGGCCGGGGCCGATGCTCGCCAGTTCGATGACGCGCAATCCGTGAAGTGGTCCCGCCATGCTGATAACCGCCCTTCGCCCGACGAACGCTGTCGACGCCGACATAGCTTACTTGTATAACCAAGTGGGTCCGCCCTAGGGTCAAACCATGACAACCCTCGACTCGGGCGAGCACACCTACACCGGTATCGACGATCTCACCGTCGAACTGGCAGACGGTGTGCTGTCGGTGACGATGAACCGGCCCGAGAGCCTGAACTCGTTGACTGCCGCGATGTTCAGGACCATCACCTCGAGCCTGGAGCAGGCCGCCACCGATCCGCGGGTCAAGGTCGTGCGACTGGGCGGCGCGGGTCGCGGCTTCTCGTCGGGAGCGGGCATCAGCGATGAGGATCAGTCGAAGAAATCGGTCGATGGGCCCGCATCGGTCCTGGACGCGGCCAACGACGCCGTGCGCTCGATCGTGAACCTGCCTCAGCCGGTGGTCGCCGTCGTGCACGGGCCATGTGCAGGCGTCGGTGCGTCGCTGGCGTTGGCGTCCGACGTCGTATTGGCTTCGGAGAAGGCGTTTTTCATGCTGGCGTTCACCAAGATCGGGTTGATGCCCGACGGTGGGGCGTCGGCGCTGATCGCCGCCGCGGTGGGTCGCATTCGCGCCATGCGGATGGCACTGATGGCCGAGCGGATTCCCGCCTCGTCGGCGTACGACTGGGGTCTCGTGACGGCGGTGTACCCGGCCGACGAATTCGACGCGGAGGTGGCCAAGGTGATCGCCACCCTGATGTCGGGTCCCGCCGTGTCGCTGCGCAAGACCAAACACGCCATCAACGCCGCGACGCTGACCGAGTTCGAGCCGGCGGTCGGTCGGGAGACCGAAGGACAGCTGGAGCTGCTCGTCTCACATGACTTCCGCGAGGGTGCCCGAGCGTTCCAGCAGCGCAGGCAGGCGAACTTCACCGACTCCTAGCGTCACCCGTTGCAACCCTGTCCTCGGAAAGGACCGACAAACGGGTCAAAACGGACGAATACCCATGTCAACCCACATGCAGAATCTGTTCCGTCGGCAACGGCATCTGAGTAGCGTGATCCAGATCACAGTCTGATCGAGGCTGAATCCTCACGGCGGACAGAGGTATTGACCATGACGACGACCGAGCATGCCGATCAGCCGGCCGACGCACCGGCCGCCTCCACGGCGAAAGGGGGGTTGGTCTACCCAGGAATGGGGCTGCTGTTCGTAGTCCTCATCAGTTGCTTCACCGCGTGGGGCGTCGCCGCCGACCTCACCACGCCGATGGTCGCGGGCTTCAAGCGCATCTTCGAGATGAACACCTTCCAGGCCTCGCTGGTGCAGCTGGCGTACTTCGGCGCGTACTTCCTCCTGGCGATACCCGCGGCGCTCATCAATCAGCGTTTCGGCTATAAGGCCGGGCTTCTATCGGGTGTGCTTCTCGCGGCGGCCGGCGCGATCGCGTTCTATCCGGCGAGCAAGATCATGACCTACGAGGCGTTCCTGGTCGCCTTGTTCGCGATCGCCGCCGGGTGCTCGATTCTCGAGACGTCCGCAAATCCCTACGTTCTTTCGCTCGGCCCGGAAGAAACCGCGACCCGCCGACTCAACTTCGCGCAAGCGTTCAACCCTGTCGGTACGAACATCGGTGTGCTCTTGGCTGCCACCCTCATCCTGCCGAAATTGGACGAGCCGGTGAACATGGCCAACGTGACGCCGGCCCAGGAGACGGCCGTGCGCGCCGGTCAGCTGGGTGCGGTGATGGGTCCTTATCTCGGCCTAGGCTTCGTCCTCATCGCGATCGGGCTGGTGATCGCGATCAAGAGGTCCCCGCCCATCGTGGAGGAGTTCCCCGACGCTGACATGGAGGGCCAGTCACCGCTGAAGATCCTGATGTCGAACAAGCGCTACGTATACGGGGTCGTCGCGCAGTTCTTCAACGTCGCGGCGCAGGTATGTACATGGACGTTCCTGATCCAGTATTCGCAGCAGGCACTGAACGGATCGCTTGAACTGGGCGGCTATCTCCTGCAAGTCAGCCTGATCGTGTTCCTCATCTCGCGGTTCTTCATGACGTGGCTCATCGGGAAGATCCGCGCGACGAAGGTACTGACGGTCCTCGCCCTGCTGGCTGTCGTGCTCTGCGTGTTCGCGATGTTCTCGCCGAATGTGGCCGGGGTGGCTGCCGTCGTCGCGCTGTCCTTCTGTCTGTCCCTGATGTTCCCGACGATCTACGGCGTTGCTCTCCAAGGACTCGGTCCGGCAACGAAGTTCGGTGCCGCCGGCCTCGTGATGGCGATAGTCGGCGGGGCGATCATGCCTCTGGTCCAGGGCTTCCTGCTCGACGCGACGAGCCCGGCGATCTCCTTCATCGTCCCCGCTGCCTGCTTCGCCGTCGTCGCCAGTTTTGCCGTCTTCGACCTGAGAGCGGCGCCCAACGCGGTCAAGGAGCAAGCAGCATGAGGCGCTACTGGATCATCCTCCTGGCGGTCGTGCTGGCCGCATGCGGCGGCGGGCAGAAGGGCAACTTCTCCGACCCGACCGACCATCTTGAAGTCATGTCGTGGTGGGTGTCACCCTCCGAACACCCGGCCTTCGAGGTGCTGCTCGACGCCTTCAAGGCGGCAAATCCCGACGTGGAGACGGTCGACGGCACCATTGCCGGCGGCGGCGGAAGCAACGTCCAGGTCGCGCTCGCGGCCCGCCTGCAGGCCGGCGATCCGCCCGACGTATGGCAGACATTCCTTGGAAGCTCGCTGCGCGCCTGGGTCAACGCCGACCGGATCGCCAACGTGTCCAGCGTCTTTGAGAGCTCGGGGTTGGATCACACTATGCCGCAGCCTTTGCTCGACGCGGCGACCTACCGAGTCAAGGCGTGGGGGGTGCCGACGGGGTCCCACCGCGGGAACGTGCTGTGGTTCAGCCCGCGAGTGCTGAAGGAGGCCGGCGTGACGCCGCCGGGTCCCGACTACACAATGCAGGACTTCGAAGCCGATCTCGACAAGGTGGCGGCGAGCGGAAAGACAGCGTTGTGCCTTGGTGGGAAGGACCGGTTCACCTCGACCGAGCTGTTCGAGAACACTCTGCTGAGTGTGGTCGGCACCGACGGCTGGTCGCGGATCGGAGATGACTCGTTCGACTGGCGCGGAGCCCAACTGCGCCGTGCACTCACCCAGTTCGGCGACATCGTCGCCAAAGCTGATCCGGATGCGCCCGGGCTGACGTGGGACCAGGCCGCGAAGAAGTTGGCCACCGGCCAGTGCGCCTACCTGTCGATGAACGACTCCGTATACGGCGAGCTCGTCGCGAACAAGGCCGTGGAGGGCAAGGACTTTGGCTATGTGCCGTATCCGGGGACCTCGGGTGCCTACCTCGCGATCGTGGACACGTTCGTCGTATCGGCCGACGCCGAGGACGGGGTGAACGCCATGAAATTCTTGGAGACGATCGCCGATCCCAAGGTGTCGCTGGAGTTCAACAAGCTCAAGGGTTCGGTGCCGATCCGCGACGACGTCGACGTGGCATCCTTGCCCGCCTATCAGCGACAGGCCTCGCAGTCGCTGTGGAAGGACAAGATTCTGCTGTCGATGACTCACGGCGAGCTGATGGCGACGGACTTCCAGCAGGCGCTCTACGACGCGGTGGCATCCTACGCGAGCAGCAAGAACGCGGACGGGTTCATCGACACGCTGCAGGCCTCGATCGAGGTGCCAGTTGCCGGACGATGACCGCGACGAGCATGACGGACCGCTGTTTCTGGTCGTCACCATCAAGCCACGACTCGACCGCCTCGCCGAGGCCGAGGCTCGACTTCAGTCGATGCGCGAGAGCACGTTGACCGAGCCGGGCTGCGTGTTCATGCATTTCCTGCAGCCTCAAGATGATTCAGACACCTGGATGATGCTCGAGATGTTCCGTTCGTACGCTGCGTGGGAAGAGCACATGCGTCAGCCGTACAACACCGAAGGCAACAGGCTTCTCGAAGACCTCTTGCGCGAACCTTCCGAACTTCGGCTGCTCCGCGAGAAGTAGGCACTTTCTGTTTGGAGGGTCAACCATGACCGAGCTCAACGAGTCAACGCTCGAGACACTGCCATCGAGCATCGCGACGCCTGCCTATGACCGAACCCGTCTCAAGCGCGGCATTGCCCATTTCGGCGTGGGTAACTTCCACCGCGCACATCAGGCCTTCTATATCGACCGCTGTCTCGCCCTGCCCGGACAACAGGGTTGGGGCATTGTGGGCATCGGCTTGTCCGGCGGTGAGCGAGGCCGGACGAAGGCGGACCAGTTTCGATCCCAGAATTGTCTTTATTCGCTCACTGTTGCGCCGGCCAAGGGCGACACGAGTGTGCGCGTCATCGGCGCCCAACTCGACTATCTGCTCGCACCCGAACAGCCGGCCGAGGTGTTGGAGTTGCTGACCGACCCAGCCCTGCGCATCGTGACGTTGACGATTACCGAGGGCGGTTATCACGTCGATCCCGCCTCGGGCGTCTTCGCTACGGACCACCCCGACGTCGAGCACGACCTGGCCGGAGAAGGCCCACCGCGCACGGTGTTCGGCTTCGTCACCGAGGCGCTGGCACGGCGGCGGTCCGAGGGGACCAAGCCGTTCACCGTGGTGTCGTGTGACAACCTGCGTCACAACGGCGAGGTGGCGCGTGCCGCCTTCGTCGGCTTCGCGAGCGCGCAGGACCAAGAACTCGGTGCATGGGTTGACTCCAACGTGACGTTTCCGAACTCGCTCGTTGACCGCATCACGCCGTCGGTAACGGCGGATGACGCAGCGCGTCTCAACGCGGCGAGCGGCCTGGCCGACCAGATCCCCCTCGTTGCCGAGGATTTCAGCCAGTGGGTCATCGAGGACCGCTTCACCGACGGCCGCCCGGCACTCCAAGAAGTCGGTGTTCAGTTCAGTGACGAAGTCAAGCTGTGGGAGCAGGTGAAGGTACGAGTACTCAATGCAGGACACCTCACGCTGACCTATCCCGCCCTGCTGCTCGGCTACCGCGAGGTGGCCGAGGCCATGCGTGACCCGCAGGTACCTGTGCTGCTGGACCGCTTTCTGACAGAGACCGTTCTGCCGTTGCTCGAGGCGCCAGTCGCTGTGAACCTGGTGAACTACAAGAACACCGTGCTCGAACGCTTCTCCAACGAAGCCATGCACGATCAATTGACCCGTATCGCCTCCGATAGCGCATCCAAGGTGATGGTGTTCTTGACCAACACCATTGTGCAGGTGCTGGCGCGCGGAGCAGACCACCAGATCCCGGCATTCATACTCGCTGCCTGGAGCCGCGTGCTGCAGGGCCACGACGACGATGGCAAGACCGTTGAAGTGGCCGAGCCGCACTTGTGCGCAACTGCCCGTCGGCTGCTGATATCGGGTGATCCACGCGAGGCGCTGAGGGTCGAGCCGCTGCGGGCGACAGGTGCCGCCGAGAATGATGAATTCGTTGCCACCTTCGAGCGCTACCGCAATGCCCTTGCCGAACACGGTGCCGAGTCGGTGCTGAAATCTGTGCTGAGCACCACAGCAGGGTGACGCGTCCGCTAGGGCCGCGGTGGAGAAAATCGTTGGACTCGTCCGCAACTCATCGGCGACCATCTATTGGTGAGTACGCAATTCGAGATTCAACAGCCGGTGCGCGACGCCGGCGGTTGGCGCGTTCTCGCACCGTTCCGGATTCGCGAATACCGCCTCCTGATCACGGCCGTATCGCTTTCCATATTCGCGGACGGCATGTTCGCGGTCGTGCTTGCGCTTCAGGTGATCGAGCTGGACAACAACCCGGTGTCGTTGTCGATCGTGATGACCTGCTTCGGCGCGGCGTTTGTCGCGTTCGTTCTGGTCGGCGGGATCGCCGCGGATCGCCTCAACCAGCGATCGATCATCATCGGCGTCGAGACCGTCAACGTGATCGCCGCGTCGGCGCTCGCGGTGCTCGGAATGATTGGGGCCCTGCAGATCTGGCACCTCGCGCTGGGCGCGACCGCAATGGGAACTGCCGCGGCGTTCTTCTTCCCGGCCTACAGCGCCATCCTGCCGAGGATTCTGCCCGCCGAGCAGCTGTTGGCCGCCAATGGCGTAGAAGGTGTGGTGCGCCCGGTGTTTCAGCGCGCGGTCGGACCTGCCGTCGCGGGCATGCTGGTGGGTGCGACGTTCCCGGCTGTGGGTTCGGTTGTGGTGGCGGTGTTGTTCGCGGTCGGCCTCATACTGCTGATCGCGACGAGGCCAGCGGCGAAAGCGCCGGACCACGACACCGAAGTCGAACGCACGCACGTGTTGCGCGACCTGCGGGACGGCTTCAAGTTCATGCTGGGTACGCCGTGGCTGCTGTGGACCCTGTTGTTCGCGAGCCTGTTCGTGCTCGTGGTGCTCGGTCCCATCGAGGTGCTGCTGCCGTTCATCGCCGACGACCGGTTCGACGACGGCGCTCGGATGTACGGATTCATCCTGGCGTTCTTCGGGATGGGCAGCGCCCTTGGCGCGCTTACGGTCTCATCGGGACGGCTGCCCCGCCGCTACCTGACGGTGATGATGGCGATGTGGGGTGTCGGGTCCGTCCCGCTGGTGATCATCGGCTTCACGTCGTCGTTCCCTTTGATGGCGCTGGCGACGTTCGTCGTCGGGGTCACCGACGGTGCGGGCATGGTCATTTGGGGCACGCTGCTGCAGCGGCGAGTCCCCACCGAGATGCTGGGCCGGGTGTCGAGCCTGGACTTCTTCGTCTCGCTGGCGTTCATGCCGGTGTCGTTCGCAATCGTCGGCCCGCTGTCGAAAGTCGTTTCCATGGAGACGATCTTCCTGGTGGCCGGCATCGCTCCGGTGGCTTTGGCGGCGGTCGCGATGTACGCGGCGAAGATGCGGCAGGACGAGCTGGCGCATCCGTTGCGTTAGACGCCGAACATCGGGGGCAGTGCGAGCACCATGACCAGACCCCAGAAGAAGTGGGTCAGCATCGGTGCGAGCACTCCCCCGGTGACGCGACGCTCGATCGCGCACACCGTGCCGAGCACGATCGCGGCGAAGCCCAGCATCGGGTTGCCGGTCGCGACGCCGGTCGCGATCACGTACAGCACGGTCGATACCAGCGCCGGACGAAAGCGCCCTAGGGCGGTGTAGAGGGCACCACGGAAGAACATCTCCTCGGCGACGCCGTTGACGACGGTGATGAACGTGACCAGCAGCAGCGGCCCATAGTCGGCGAATTCCAGTACGCGGGTGATGTATTCGCGCACCGGCGGAATCTCACGGGCGATCAACCCGCCGACGATGAAGACCGCCCCCAATAACAGGCCCACGACAGTTCCGGTGATCCACGGGCGCTGGTTGCGGCCACGGAGCCGAATGCAGCCCAGGTGCAAGGGACCGGACAACAACGAACCGACGGCCCACACCGCGGCCAGTGCCAGCGTAAGCCAGTAGAACGAGGCGTCTCCCGGCGGAAGGGCCAGCGAATAGCCAAGCAGCACAGCGCCGATGACCAAGACGATCGCGACGACAATTCGCCTGCGTCGGATCAGAGCGGGTGGCTCGTGGTGCGGAACCGGGCACGTGCCGACGATGTCTCTGGCCTCGGCCAGCCATCGGGGCCGAGTCGCGGCGGGCTGTGTCACGCCGACTTCTTCCTCGGAACCAGGCCGATGGCCGTGTCGAGTCCGGTGCGCACCGCCGCGGCGACGGGCCCCGGCACGGCACCTAGCAGACCCAACGCCGGTCGCGCGAACGACGGGGTGATGTGGTTGGCCAATTGCCGGATCCGGAACGTGTCGCCGCCCGCCCACGTCGGATCGGTGTCGGCCAGGTGGTGTGGATCGACGAGCGCATCGACGGGTCGCGGTTTACGGCTCTCGAGCGCCCGCGTGATCGCCTCGTCGATCCAGACGAGGCCGTCGGGCGGATCAGGCACCAAATCGCGAAGACCGTTGCCGGAAGCCATCATTGGATGGTCGAGCGATTCCACGAGATCGGACGCCAGCCCGCCGGGCACCGGCAGCACCGCAGAGGTCACCAGCGACACCAGCCCGGTGTCCACACCGTTGACGGGCAGCTCGGCGCGCCACCTTCCTGAGATGCGCGCATACGCCCGCAGTAGGTCGGCGTAGGACGACGTTTCGGGACCGGCGATGTCATACGCACCCGCGGGTACCTTCTCGTCGGCGGCGGCGACCAAGTAGTAGAGGACATCCTGTATCGAGATCGGGTCGATCGGATTGACCGACCACCCGGGCATCGGCATCAGCAAGAACCGGTCGGCGACGTACCGCATCATTTCGAACGACGTCGAACCCGATCCGATGATCATCGCCGCACCCAGCCAGACCACGTCTGGACCGCCGTCAACGCTCAGCGCTTCTGCGACCTCGGCGCGGCTGCTCAGATGCTCGGAGAGATTGTCGTCGTCGGGAACGAACCCGCCCAGGTACACGATCCGGCGCACGCCGGCATCCTTGGCCTCGCTGGCCACGGTGGCCGCCGCGCTGTTGTCCATTTCACGAAAGCCCGGCTGCCCGATCCCGTGCACGAGGTAGTACACGATGTCCACCGGCCCGGAGGCGGCGAACGCGTGCCGTACCGACTCCTGGTTGTGCGCGTCCAGCGCCACCCCGGTGACCCGGTCGTGCCAGCCGAACTCGGCGAGCCGGGCAGGGTTTCGAGTAGCGGCGACGACGTCGTGACCTGCGTCCAGCAGGGTCGTGACGAGCCGCGATCCGACATAGCCGGTGGCGCCGGTGACCAGGATTCGCAAGTTACTCACCACACGGCTGTACCCCGCTCCGGAACAATCGGAACCTCGATCAGGAGCGGTTTGCGTCACGGTGCAGCTCGATCAGCGCCTGGTACACCTGTGCGTTGTGTCGGTTGTGCGCCACTTCGGCGTCGCTGAGATCGCGCCGCGTCTTGCCGGGCACGCCGGCCACCAGTGACCGCGGCGGCACGACGACGCCCTGCGGCACCAACGCGCTGGCGGCGATCAACGAACCCGCCCCGATCTTGGCGCCGTTGAGGATCACGGCCCCCATGCCGATGAGACAGCCGTCCTCGACCTCACACCCGTGCAGCACGGCGTTGTGGCCGACGCTGACGTTGGCACCGATGCTCACGGGGAATCCGGGGTCGACGTGAATGGTGGCGCCGTCCTGGATGTTCGTGCCCGCACCGATGTCGATGGGCTCGGCCTCGGCCCGCAGCGTGGCGCCGTACCAGACGCTGGCTCTCGCGGCGAGGGTCACCTGACCGATCAGCGCTGCATTGGGCGCCGCCCAGCTCTCTTCGTGCAGCGAGGGCGCACGGCCACGGATGGTCAACAGCAGCGGCTCAGGCATGCGCGTCATCGTATTCAGCGTGACATCCTGTCGTGGTGACATCGCCGCCGACTGCGCTCGAGGTCGTCGACGGCGTCGACCTGACCGGCAAGGTCTGCGTCATCACGGGGGCCTCGGCGGGGTTGGGCAGGGAATCGGCGCGCGCGCTCGCCACGGCCGGCGCGCACGTCATCCTCGCGGCACGCAACCGCCAAGCGCTCGCCGACACCGAGGCGTGGATTCGCGCCGACGCTCCGGACGCGCACGTCTCGACGGTTGAGCTGGACCTCACCTCGCTGGCCTCCGTCCGGTCCGCAGCGCGGGCCATAGGTGCCGACGCTTCTGCCATCCACGTGCTGATGAACAACGCGGGGGTGATGTTCACACCGTTCGGCCGGACGGCCGACGGTTTCGAAATGCAATTCGGCACCAACCATCTCGGACACTTCGAACTCACCCGGCTGTTGGTGCCACAGCTCGTCGCCGCCGGGGGTGCGCGCATCGTGAACCTGTCATCCGACGGGCACCGGCTCAGCGATGTCGACCTCGACGACCCGAATTGGCAGCATCGCGACTACGACAAGTTCGCCGCTTACGGCGCATCGAAGACGGCCAACATTCTTCACATGGTCGAGCTGGACCGGCGGTTGCGCGACCACCACGTCAGGGCCTACGCCGTGCACCCGGGCATCGTGGCGACATCGCTTGCGCGGCATATGTCCCGCGACGACTTCACTGCATTGACGCAGTTCTCGCCGAGCGATCCTGACCAGAAGAAGGTCGACGTCCGCCGGGACTTCACGATGCCCGAACACGGGGCGGCCACGCAGGTGTGGGCCGCGGTCAGCGACGATCTCGCGGACGTCGGGTCGGCGTACCTCGCGGACTGCCGGGTTCAGGATGACCAGGAAGGCCCTGCTCCGTATGCCACCGATGCGGCGCACGCACGGCAGCTGTGGGATGCCTCAGAACGTCTCTGCGCCGTTGCCAGTGCAGGACACTGAGCCTCATGGCTGACGTCGTGCATCTGCGGTCTTACGACGACCGCGGCCGCGACGACGAGCAGACCCGCAAAGTGCTCCTGGCGACGGTTGAGCTGTTGCGCGAAGTGCCGTTCGCCGAAGTCACGATGCGGGCGATCAGCAAGCGCGCCGGCGTATCGGTTCGCTCGCTCCGCGACCACTTCTGGTCGAAGGATGCGATCGTCGCCGAGATATATCTCGACCGGCTGCGGGCCGCGCCGCTGGACGTCGACGTCGAGTTGGGTGCACAGGAGCGGATCGTCACCCAGTTCTCACATCTGGTGATGTTGTTGGCCGATGAGCCCGGTCTGGCCGCAGCGTGCTCGAGCGCGCTGGTCGGCAGTGACCCGTCCGTGCGGTCAGTCCGGCAGCGGATCCACGCGGAGTATCACCGGCGGGTGTGCACCATGCTGCGTTCGGGTGCGTGGCCCGAGGTGACGGAGACACTCGAGTTCGGTCTCGTCGGGGCGTTGGTGAATGCGAGCTGCGGCGTCGCGAACTTCCAGCAGACTGCCGACGATCTCGCCCGCATGGTGGCCACGGTATTGCCCGACAGCGGCTAGATGCCCGGGACCTCGCCGGGGGGCCTTTGCCTCATCGCGTCGGCGTTGTGTGGCAAGATCCGCAAAGCGCAGGTCAGAGCACCTGCACCGGGAGTTTTCCAGGGTCTTCACTTTGGCGATGGCGCGCTACGGGCCTTACCATGCCTTGCGACTAGAAGACCTGAGGAGCACTACGTGAAGACCCGCACCAGCAAGGCCATCGGAGCCGCCGTCGGAATCGCCGCAATCGCGCTGTCGGTTCCGCTGGCCGTGACCGCATATGCCGAACCGACCACCGAGCCCGCACCGGAGGTCGAGATTCCCGACCCCCAGGGCCCCGGCTGCGACGCATTCAAGACCGCGGTGCCGAGCTACAAGACGCTGGTCGACTCCCCGGTGGGAGCCGCGCTGCAGACCATTCCCGATGCCAGCACCTTCTACTCGGCTATCTCGGGTGGCTTCAACCCCGCGGTGAACATCGTCCCGGTCCTGGAGAACGGCCCGTACGTGGTCTTCGCGCCGACCAACGAGGCGTTCGCCAAGCTGCCCCCCGCGCAGCTCGATGCGCTCAAGGCCGATCCGGCCGCGCTGAGCGACCTGGTCTACTACCACGACTTCCTCGGCCTGCTCGGCAACGGCGACGTCAAGGGCCAGCGGCCGACCCAGCAGGGCGCCGAGATCAAGGTCGAAGGCGAGGGCGGCGACATCAAGGTCAACGACACCGCCAAGCTCGTCTGTGGTGCGATCTTCGCCAAGAACGCGCGGATCTATCTGATCGACACGGTGCTCGATCCCAAGACGCCGCCGAACGCGATCACGCCGTCGTCGACGTCGAGCACGACCACCACCACGACGACGAGTGCGACGACGACGGCACCGCCGACTCCGCCGACTCCCGCCGCGGAGGCTCCGTCGCCTGAGCCGATGCCTGCCGCCGACGCACCGATCGGCTAACCGCCGGAGTACGCCTTCGCCACCCGCGTCACGAACTGGTAGACGCCGTCCTCGTCGGGCGCCAGTGGTCCCGGTCGTGCATGCGGCGACGTCAGTCCCCGCTGTACCGACTCGCAGGCGCCCCAGTCCTGACGGTTCGTGAGGTCCCAGAAGTCGACCGCATACGACGGGTCGAAACCAGGCGTGGCGGCAACGTCTTTCGGAAACGCCCATGCGCATTCGACGTGCGTGCGGTCCGCCGCCAGCGGCGTCATCAGGTGCGTCATGACGTAGTCGGGGTGCAGGCTGACGAGCAGGTTCGGGTACCCGACGAGGTACATGACACTGTGCAGCTCTCGCTCGGAGAGGCCGGCGATCGCGACACCGCCGCTCTTCCCCGTCAGCGACATCGTCTCCGCCCCTTCGATGATCGACATCCAGCCGCCCATCCACGAGCCCTTCAGATCGAGGTTCTCCCCACTGGTCGGCGGGCTGATCCGGGACAGCTCCGGATGGATGGTCGAGCAGTGGTAGCACTCCTGATAGTTCTCGGCGATGACCTTCCAGTTGGTGGCCAGCTCGTAGGAGTGCCGCGCGACGATGGTCAGATCCTCGGGGTGGTACGGGCCGACGACCTCGTCCAAACCGGCGACGTGGTCAGCGAATTCGGCGTCCTGACCACTGGGGTCGACGAACAGCCAGCCGTGCCAGACCACCAATCGCATCTCGGCGAGCCCGAACTCACCGGGGTCGAATCCGTCCACATCGCCGAATCCCGGCGCGTTCCGCAATCGGCCGTCGAGGCGATACGACCATGAGTGGTACGGGCACACGATGCCGCGCCCCTTGGTGACCGTGTTGCACGCCAGCAGCTCGTGTCCGCGGTGTCTGCACGTGTTGGCGAAAGCGCGGACGACGTCATCTTCGGCGCGCACCAACAGCATCGCGTTGGGTCCGGTGCCCACCGCTTTCTGCGCACCGATTCCGGCCAGATCGGAGGCGTGCCCGACACAGGACCATCCGGCGAAGATGTTGAGCTGTTCCCACGCGAACACGTCGGGTTCGACATAGGCCTCGCGAGGCAGCATCCGCGACTGTCCGAACGGCGCCAGCGCGGCGGCCAGCGCGTCGGCAGGGACGGGAGCTGCACCCTGCTGTTTGAACATACAGTCAGCCTACTTCGCGAGACGGCGGTGGTCTACAGGGCGTGCGCAACGTGCTTGATACGGGTGTAGTCCTCAAGCCCGTACAGGCCCAGGTCCTTGCCGTAGCCCGACGACCCGAAACCCCCGTGCGGCAGTTCGGAACCCATCGGTGCGTGGACGTTCACGGACACCGCGCCGAAATCGAGGTCGCGGAGGAATCGCATTGCGCGCGAATGTGAACGCGTCCACACACTTGCGGTGAGTCCTTGCTCGACGCCGTTGGCCAACGCCAACGCCTCGCTGTCATCACCGAACGACTGCACGGTGATCACCGGGCCGAAGATCTCCGACTGCACGAGGTCGTCGTCCTGCCGCAGGCCGGCAACCACCGTCGGCTCCAGGAAGAATCCCGCCCGATCGGGCACCGCGCCACCGGCGACGAGCTTGGCGTGCGCAGGCGTGCCCGCCACCATCGCCAGCACCCGTTCACGGTGTTCGGCCGAGATCAACGGGCCGATCGTGGTGGTGCGGGCCGACTCGGCCAACCGCGCCACCACGTCGTCGTAGACGGCTTCGTGCACGATCACCCGGCTCGCCGCGGTGCAGTCCTGCCCGGCGTTGTAGAACGCGCCGAAGGCGACCTGCTCGATGGTGGCCTCGAGGTCGGCGTCGTCGAAGATCAGTACCGGGGCGTTGCCGCCGAGTTCGAGGTGCACACGGGCGAACCTGTCGGCGGCGGCCCGCGCCACCGCCCGCCCCGTTCGCGGTGACCCTGTCACCGCCACCATCGCGACGTGGGGATGCGCGGCAATCGCCGCACCGACGTCGGCGCCGCCGCAGACGACGTTGAGCACACCGGCAGGCAGCACGTCCGAGAGCAGTTCGGCCATCCGCGACGTCGAAGACGGCGTCAGCTCAGACGGTTTCAGTACGACGGCGTTCCCCGCCGCCACCGCGGGCGCCCATTTCCAGGCCGCCATCATGAACGGGTAGTTCCACGGCGTGATCTGCCCGCACACGCCGATGGGTTCGCGCCGGATTCCGGACGTGATGCCCTCGATGTACTCGCCGGTGCTGCGGCCTTCCGGTGTACGGCACGCACCCGCGTAGTAGCGGACGACGTCGATACTCGCCGGGATCTCCTCGTCCCGTGTGGCATCGCGTGGCTTACCGGTGTCGGCCACCTCCAGATCGGCCAGCTCGTCGGCGTGCGCATCGAGGACGTCGGCCGCGGCATGCAGCAGCGCCGATCTCGCAGCGGGTGTGGTGCGCCGCCACTGGTCGAACGCACTGCGAGCGGCGGCGACCGCCATATCGACGTCGCCGCTCGCGGATTCGGTGGCGGACCCGTGCACCTCCCCGGATGCCGGGTCGACGAGCTCACGTTGAGCGCCTCCGGCGGCGGGTACCGAACGGCCGTCGATCACATTGAGAATCACGTCATTACGCCTCTCCCGCGAATGCTCCGATACCGCGGTCGGTCGTGGTGGTGTCCGATCGGGTCAGGTACCGATAGACCAGAAATCCCACAGTGACGGCGGTCAGCGCCGCGAGCAGGAGCAGTGTCGCCAATGCGTTGAGCGCGGGCGTCGGCGCGGCACGGGCGGTGTTGTAGATCTTCACCGACACCGGCTCGGTGGCGGCGTCTCCGGACAGATAGCGCACCAGCACGAAGTCGTCGATGACGTCGGCGAAGACCAGCACAGTGCTCGCGAAGATCGCGGGCATCAGCATCGGCATGATGATCCGGCGCAGCGCCCCGATCGGGGACGCGCCGAGATCCATTGCAGCCTCTTCGTATTGGGGCCCGATGGTCGCCAGTCGTGCCCGCACCAGCACCGCGGGGTAGGAAACCTGGAAGGTGACAAGGCCGATGACCTGTGCGGTGGTGCCGAGGTTGACCGGCACCGCCACCGCGGTGATCACGAACAGCAGGGCGACGGCGAGCAGCACCTCCGGCAGTACGAACGACAGCAGCATCAGGAAGTTCGCCCCGTTGGGAAGCCTGCCGCGCCACCGGTCGATGCCGATCGCGAACAGCGTCCCCAGTGGGACCGTGATCAGCGTGGCGATCACGCCCAGCTTCAGGGTCTGCAGCAGCGCGGTGTGCAGTGCGTCGTTGTGCCACACCGAAAGC
Source organism: Mycobacterium sp. 2YAF39 (assembly GCF_052114565.1). NCBI lineage: Bacteria > Bacillati > Actinomycetota > Actinomycetes > Mycobacteriales > Mycobacteriaceae > Mycobacterium > Mycobacterium sp. 2YAF39. The sequence goes on along the minus strand of NZ_JBFREZ010000009.1, from coordinate 145,145 downwards.
GTCTGGTCACCCCAGTACCAGCGGGTCGAGAAGCCCTGCCAGGTTGTTCGTGATCGGCCGGCGTTGAACGAGTAGACCACCGCGATGATGACCGGCAGCAGCGACCACAGCAGGTAGCCGATGGTGATCGCGATCAGGAAACGTGGTGGCCGCCATGGGTTGTTCCACCACGCGACGGGTCCTCTCATGTCGACACCTCGCTACCGCGTGTCACCGAACGGAGGTAGTAGAGCATCGGCAACAGCGCGATGAGAAACACCAGCATGACGAACGCGCCTGCCTGACCGGTCTGCCCGGGTGCCTGCACTCCGTCGTTGATCAGGTTGCCGACCATGGTGGTCTTCGGCGACGCGGACAACATGTCGTTGGTGAAGTAGTCGCCGAGCATCGGCAGGCAGGTCAGCAGAAGTGCCGCCACGATCGTCGGCCGGCACAACGGCAGTGTCACACGCCAGAACGACGAAAAGCGGTCGGCGCCAAGGTCACGCGACGCCTCGAGCATCGGCTGCGAGAGTCGGTCGAGCCCCGCGTACAGAGGCAGGATCATGTACGGGACATAGCCGTAGACCAGCCCGAGGATCACCACGACGGGTTGGCCGGTCAACCATTTGACGTCTGGGGTGAACAAGCCCCCGAGACTGAGCACCTTGTTGAACAGGCCGTCGTCCTGCAGCAGGTTCACCCACGCGAACATCCGCATCATGTAGCTGATCCAGAACGGCGCTATCAACAGTGCGAGCAACAGCCCCTTACGCTTTCCGGCGAGCCGGGCCACGTAGTACGACACCGGGAAGGCGATGAGGAGGCAGAGCGCGCTCGCCACCAACACGTAGATGAACGTGCGTGCGATGGCCGGACCGTAGACACCGTTCTCGCCGACGATGTGGGTCAGTACATAGTTGAACTGAGTGGGATCCCACTGCAATGGGTTCCACACCGGGATGGGCGTGCGGAACAGCGGGTCGACCTGACCGAAGACGATGCACAGCACCACATAGAGCGGGAAGAGGAAAAACGCGAAGAGCCAGACGATTCCGGGCGCGGCCAGCACGGCCCACAGCCGATTGCGGCGCTCGCGGGCCGGCGGAGCCTGCCGCGATGGCGCGGTGACGACCGGGACCGCCACCGGTGCTTACGACCCGCCGGCCTGGAAGGCCTGCCACACGTTGCGCCATGCGGTCTCGTTGGCCGCGTCGAGCTCCAGTAACCGGTAGCCGGTGTCGAAATACTCCGGTTTCACGATCGCCGAGCGCAGGTTCTCGGGGATGAACTGTTCTTGGACAAGCGAATCCGGGGTGATGCTGTTCTGCGGCGGCTGATAACCGATCGCGGAGAAGTTCTCCTTGGCCACGTCGGCGTCGAGCATGTGATTGATGAACAGGTGGGCCAGGACCGGGTTCTTGCCGCCCTTGAGCGTCACGAGCATGTCGTTGTCGACGAGTCCCTTACCGTCGGAAGGGAACCAGTAGCGAAGGATTTCCGGCCCGGTACCTTCGGGTAGGTAGGACTGCGCGTTGATGATGTCACCAGACCACATCTGCGCGAGACCCATCTGTCCGGCGGGCAGGTCGTTGTACATCGTGATGGTGACTTTCGGCGAGGTGGCCTTCACCAGCGCCTGCAGTTGCTCACCGACCATCTTCAGATCGGCTGCCGACGAGGTGTTGACGTCCGTGATGCCTTGCTTCAGCAGAACCATGGCCATCGCCGTGTGGAAGTCATCGAGAACCGCGGTCTTGCCCTTGTACTGCGGATCCCACAACGACTCGTACGGGTTCTTCAATGCACCGATATCGGCGGGCACCTGGTCGTTCCGCCAACCGATTCCGGTGGTGTAGATGGTGTACGGCACGCTGTACTGCCAGCCCTGGTCGTACCAGGGGTTGGTGAAGCTGGGCCACACGTTCTTGATGTTGGGAATGTAGGTGTGGTTCAGCGGGCGCAGCAGCCCGCCGTTGACCAGGCGGCTGATCTCCGTGTAGTTGGCGTTGTAGATGTCGAAGTCCACGCCACTGCGTAGCTTGGTGATCGCCTCGTCACCGTCGTTGAAGGTCGATACCTCGATTTTGATGCCGTACTTGTCCTCGAAGGCCTTCATGGCCTGCGGGCTGAGGTAGTCCGCGTAGTTGTAGATCTTGAGTGTCGCGCCCTTCTCCGGCGCGAGATTGTCGGCGATCGGCTTGTTGTCATCGGGAATCGGCCATTTCACCGGATTGTCCGGCGCCGCGAGCGTCAGACTCGGCCCTCCCGACGACGATCCCGGCTTCGAGCACGCCGCAAGGAACGCGGGAAGGGTGGGCGCTGCGGCCGCGAGAATCGCTGCGCGCGCAAGAAACTGTCGGCGGTTCGGAGGTGTTGGCATGGGGACCTCCCGTTGATTTCGCGTCTTGTTGCTGGTAGGACTCTCGCATAGACTGAATGCTCAGTCAACCGTAGTGGAGTGGAGGTTCACCGTGTCTTCGTCGGTGGTGGAGCCCGAGGTGGCAGACACCGTAGACCAGCTGATATCGGACGAGGTGAAGACCTTTCTGCGCCGTCAGCCCCGCAGCACGGAACTCATCGCGCACGCACAAGAACACCTTGCCGGCGGGGCGACATCGAACTGGCAGATCGCCGAACCGCAGGCCGTGTGGATGAGCCACGGCAAGGGGCCGAAAGTGTACGACGTCGACGGCAACGAGTACGTCGACATGCATGGCGGGTATGGCGCTTCCATTGCCGGACATGCCCATCCGGCAATCGTGGCCGCTGTGAGTGACCGCGTCAGGCGCGGCACGCATTTCGCCCAGCCGACCGAGGACGCCATCTGGATCGCGGGCGAATTGGCCCGCCGGTTCGATCTGCCGCTGTGGCGGTTCGCCAACTCCGGCACCGAGGCGACGATGGACGCGGTGCATCTGGCGCGCGCGCTGACCGGCCGGGATCTGATCATCAAGGTGGAGGGCTGCTATCACGGCCACCACGATTCGGTGCAGGTATCGGTGCTTCCCGAGGCCGGCGAGGTCGGCCCGCGTGACCATCCGACCGGGGTGCCCGGCAACTCCGGTATCCCCGCGGCGATCCGCGATCTCGTGATCGTGGTGCCGTTCAACGACGCCGAAGCGGTGGCGCGCGCACTGGCCGAGCACCGCGGGCATGTGGCGGCGATGATCCTCGAGCCGGTGATGATGAACGCAGGCATCATCCCGCCCGACGCCGGCTACCTCGCCGCGATCCGCGATCTGTTGCATGCCGAGGGTGCGTTCCTGATCTTCGATGAGGTGAAGACGGGCTTCACCACCGGACCGGGAGGCGTCACCGCGCGCAGCGGCGTGGTGCCCGACATGGTTTGCCTGGCCAAGGCTTTGGGTGGCGGCATCGCGGTCGCGGCGATCGGCGGCACCCGCGAGGTGATGTCGGCCATTGCCGACGGCCGCTACGAACAGGTCGGCACGTTCAACGGGAACCCGTTGGCGATGGCTGCCACCCGCGCGACGCTCACCGACGTGCTGACCCCCGAGTCCTACGCGCACCTCGACGCGCTCGCGGCCCGGCTGTCCGGCTCCCTGGAATCAGTGATCGCCCGGCACGGCGTCGAGTGGCATGTCGTCACCGCAGGCGCCAAGGGCTGCGTCACCTTCCGCCGGGAGCCTGTGCGCGAGTTTCGCGACTTCCTGCAGATCGACGCCAGACTCGGCCATCTGCACTGGCTGATGCAGCACAATGGCGGTGTGTTTCTCCCGCCATGGGGGAAGGTGGAGCAATGGCTGTTGTCAGTTCAGCACCAGCGCGACGATGTCGACCGATTCGCCGCGAACTTCACGCGGTTCGCCGACGCCGTCGTGCGCTGAGGGGTCACGCCCGGTGACCGGCGGGGCGATCCAGCTGCACGAGTTGGTCAAATCGTTCGACGGCGTACCTGCCGTCATGGGGATCGACCTGAATATTCCCGCCGGCCAGTTCTATTCGCTGCTTGGCGCATCCGGTTGCGGTAAGACCACGACACTGCGCATGATCGCGGGCTTCGAGAAACCCGACTCCGGGCGGATCGAGCTCGACGGCCGCGATGTGGCGGGGGATCCGCCGCACCGCCGACCGGTCAACACCGTCTTCCAGACCTATGCGTTGTTCCCGTTCATGACGGTCTGGGACAACGTCGCGTTCGGGTTGCGGTACCAGAAGTCATCGCGCGAGGAGGCCAAGCGCCGCGTCGGTGAGGCACTGGAGCTGGTTCGGATGAGCGACTTCGCCAAACGGCGTCCGGCCCAGCTGTCCGGCGGCCAGCAGCAGCGGGTCGCGCTGGCACGCGCGCTGGTGTTGCGCCCGCGTGTGCTGCTGCTTGACGAGCCCCTCGGCGCGCTGGACGCAAAGCTGCGCAAGCAGCTGCAATTGGAACTTCGCGCAGTGCAACGCGAGATCGGCATCACCTTCGTCTATGTGACTCATGACCAAGAAGAAGCGCTGACGATGAGCGACCAGATCGCCGTGCTGGCCGAGGGCCGCGTCGAACAGGTGGGCCCGCCGCAGGAGATCTACTCCGCGCCCGCCACGACGTTCGTCGCGGGATTCCTGGGTGCGGCCAACATCTTCGACGCCGTCCTCCTCGAGGCGAGTGGCGCTTCGGCGGTATGCGAGTCGCTGGACACCCGCCTCGGGGCCGCCGTCGGCGACTCCGCCGACCTGGGCGCGGCGGCGATCGTCATCAGGCCCGAGCGGATCAGCCTGCACTCCCCCGATGAACCGATCAGTCAGGGCCGCAACGTGATCGGCGGAGTGGTGTCGGAGGTGGTCTACCTCGGCAGCTGCACGCAGGTACACGTCGACGTCGGAGCACCTGCGGCGCTCATCGTCGAGGTGCCCAACCACGCGGGCCCGGCATCGGTGACGCATGAGCCGGGCGCCAAGGTCAACTGCGTCTGCGCGCACGATGCAGTCCGGGTGCTGCACCGCAGTCAGGCCAAGCTGGTCGCAGACCCCGTCGCCGATGAGCCCGCCGCGCTCACCCCTTCTTGACTTTTGCCCTGCCGTTGAGCCGCTTCTTCGCCGGAGCGAGGTTGAGTTCACGCTCGGCGAATCGCATGGCGATGTCGTACGCCAGATCCGAGTCGACCTCGGGGTCGTCGAGCGCAACCTGGATCGACAGGCCGTCGAGGAGCGCCGCGAATTCCAGCGCGAACATGCGGGCGTTGACCTTCGGGTCGAACTCCGATTCGTCCGCCGACTTGATCGCGTCGACGATCATCTCCCGCCATCTGGCGTCGAGTTCTGCACGGTCGGACTTGATTTCGTCGTGCCGGAAGGCCTGAGCCCAGAGGTCGAACCACAGTCCCCACGCCCCGGGTATCTCTTCGTTACCCTCGCGCACGCACGTCCATCCGATCAGCAGCGAGAGCCGCTCGCGCAGCTCGGAGACCTCGCCGAGCATCTCCTCGGCCGCCGAATAGAAGGACTCTTCCGAGTAGCGCAGTGCGTCGACCAGGAGGCGGTCCCGCGTCCCGAAGTAGTAGATGACGAGCGCGGAACTCACGCCGGCGCGCTTGGCGACATCGGCGATGCGGGTGTCGCCGAATCCCCGTTCGCAAATCAGCTCCGCTGCAGCGCGAAGCATCTCGATCCGTCGCGCCTCGTTCTGTTCAGTCGCGGGTGCGGGCTCGGCCATGGTCGTGTCGGCTCCCCTCCGAAGTGCATCGTTGCTCTTGTCTACAGCCTAACACTTGGTTAGATTGAACAGTCAGTCAGGACGCACGCGGCGCCGACGAAAGTGAGACGTCCATGTCGAACGGTTACGACGCAATCGTCATCGGTGGCGGGCACAACGGGCTGGTGTCTGCGGCCTACCTCGCCCGTTCCGGAGCCAGGACCCTGGTTCTCGAAGGCCGCGGGTCACTAGGTGGAGCGGCCACCACGGAGGCGCCGTGGGACGACGCCCCGCACCTGCGGGTCACCCGGCTGTCGTATGTGATGAGCCTGATGCCGCCGACCATCGTCCGTGAGCTGGAACTCGAGCGGCACGGCTACAAGGTGCATCCGATGGGCCCGTCCTACCAGGCCTTTCCCGAGGGCGGCTCGCTGATCATCTACGAGGACGACCCCAAGCGCACCCACGAGCAGCTGTCCAAGTTCTCCAAGAAGGACGCGGACGCGCTGCCCGAGTACTACGACTGGATCGGCGGCATCGCCGAGGTGATGGGACCGCTGCTGACGCAGGTGCCGCCCAATGTCGGCTCCAAGCGACCGTCAGATCTGCTCGACCTCGCCAAGCTGGCCTGGCCGTTGCGCAAGAAGATCACGCCCCGCCTCACCGCGGACATCACCCGACTGCTGACCATGAGCATCGCCGACCTCCTCGACGACTGGTTTGAATCACCGCAAGTCAAAGGTCTGATGGCGGTCAACGGCATCATCGGGACCTGGGCAGGGCCGTGTGAGCCGGGAACCGCCTACGTCATGGCGCACCACTCGATCGGTGACGTCGGCGACGGCCAGCTCGGCAGCTGGGGCTACCCAGAGGGTGGTATGGGCGGGGTGTCGGAGGCCATCGCGCGATCCGCGAAGAGTTTCGGCGCCGAGATCCGCACCAAGGCGAAGGTTTCCCGCGTGTTGACCCGCGGCGGCCAGGTGCGGGGTGTGGTTCTGGCGAACGGTGAAGAGATCACCGCACCGCTTGTCATCACCACGCTGCATCCGAAGATCGCCTTCCTCGAACACCTTTCGCCGTCCGAACTGCCCGACGACTTCGTCAGCGACATCGAACGCTTCAAGACCCGCAGCGGCGTGGTGAAGATCAACGTCGCGCTGGCGGAGCTGCCGAGCTTCACGGCGAATCCGAGTTCGGGGATCGCCGAACATCTCACCGGGTCGATCGAGATGGCGCCGACCATCGAGTACCTGGAAACCGCGTTCCAGGACGCGCGCGTCGGCGAGCCCGCGGTGCTGCCGTTCAGCGACGGCGTCATCCCGACCACCTTGGACAAAACGCTGAATCCCGATGGCACCCACATCATGTCGCTGTTCACCCAGTGGGTGCCCGCCGAGTGGGCGAATGCGCCGCACACCGAGGAGCTCGACGCCTACGCCGACCGCGTGATCGATACCTACGACCAGGTGGCACCGGGCTTCAAGGCGTCGATCACGCACCGCGACGTCGTCGGCCCGTACGAGATGGAGCAGGAGTACGGCCTGATCGGCGGCAACATCTTCCACGGTGAACTGTCGCTGGAGCAGTTGTTCCACATGCGGCCTGCACCTGGATACGCCGACTACCGCACGCCGATCGCGGGGCTGTACAACGGCAGCTCGGGCACCCACGCCGGCGGCGGCGTCTGCGGAATCCCCGGATGGCAGGCCTCACGGGCAGCTATCGCGGACAAGAAGCGGCGCTTCGGGCGCAAGGGGGCATGAGCGAAGCGCGGCGCACGGCCGTCGCCGCCATGCTCGGCGCCCGATCGATGGCCGTCGTCGGTGCCAGCCCCCGACCCGGCAGCTTCGGCTCGAGGATGGTGGTGGAGGCCCAGCGCGGTTCGGCGCGTGTGCATCTGGTCAATCCCCGCTACAACCGGATCGGAGATGCGCTCTGCGCGCCGTCGCTGACCGATCTCGATGACGACGTCGACCTGGTGCTGCTCGGGGTGCCCGACGCGGCCATGCTCGAGCAGCTGGAGTCCGCTGCGGCGATCGGTGTGAGAGGGGCGGTGCTGTTCGGCTCCGCGCACGGATTGCGCGACAAGGTCACCGCGATTGCCACAAGTGCAGGCATGGCCGTGTGCGGCGCCGGATGCATGGGCTTCATCGACAACGCGCACGGTGTGCGAGCCTTGGGCTACCTGGAGCCGGATCCGTTGCCGTCCGGCGGAATCAGCTTCATCACGCATTCCGGGTCGGCGTTCTCGACGCTGCTGCGCGCGAGGCGCGGGTTCGGTTTCCGTCTTGCGGTGTCCTCCGGCCAGGAACTGGTGACCAACGCCGCAGACTATGTCGAGTACGCGCTCGATGATCCCGATACCCGCATCATCGCGCTGCTCATGGAGACACCGCGCGACGTGCCGAGGCTGCGAAATGCGCTGCTGCGAGCGGCGGGCCAGGGCGTGCCGGCGGTGATCCTGACCGTGGGTGGATCACCTCGGGGTAAGGCGATGGTGGCGGCACACTCGGGTGCGCTCGCAGGTGATCGCGCGGCATGGGACGCGTTCTGCGCGGCCACCGGCGCTATTCACGTCAGCGACCTCGCCGAGTTCGCCGATACGCTGGAATTGTTTTCGGCGACAAGGCAATCCAGCGGCGGCGGCATCGCGACCGTGCACGATTCCGGCGCCGAACGCGCGCTGGTCGCCGACCTCGCTCATGACCTTGGCGTCGAGTTCGCCGACCTGGCCAACGACACGCTCGCCGCGATCGGTGCGCTGCTCGACGAGGGCCTGGCCGCCACCAACCCACTGGACGTGTGGGGCACGGGTGCCGAGACCCGCACCCTGTTCGGCAGCTGTCTGCGTGCGATGGTCGACGACCCCGGCGTCGGCGTCACCGCCCTTGCGGTCGATCTCGTCACCGAATTCGACGACGACACCGCCTATGCCGACGCGGTGCTGGATGTTGCGGCCGAGACCGAGGCGCCGATCGCGGTCGTTGCGTCCGTGTCTTCGGCGATCGATCGGCCAACGGCGCAACGGCTGCGCGACAATGGGATTCCCGTGCTCGAATCCGCGCGTAGTGGACTGGCCGCGCTCGGTCATCTCGCGCGCTGGCCACTTCCCGTCGAGGAGGTACCGAGTCCCGGTCGTCGCCGCGACATCAGCGCGGGCGCCTCGGCGTCCGAGGTGCTCGCCGCTTACGGGATCCCGGTGGTGGAAACGCGGTCGGCGGATTCGCTCGACCAGGTGTTGGCGGCAGCGGATGACCTCGGCTATCCGGTGGCGCTCAAAACCGTTGGTGTGCTGCATAAGACCGAGGCCGGCGGCGTCGTCCTGGGCGTCGCCGACGACGCGGCGTTGACGGCGGCCTACGGAGCCATGGCACAGCGTCTGGGACCTGCGGTGACCGTCGAGACGATGGTCGAGGGCGGTGTGGAGATCTCGGTGGGGTTCGTGCGAGACGACGCGTTCGGTCCGCTGGTGGTGGTCGCCGCAGGCGGCACGCTCGTCGAGTTGATGGAAGATCGTGTGGTGGCATGCCCGCCGCTGTCGCGGCCCTTGGCACTGCGGATGCTCGACAGTCTGCGGGTGGCGCCACTACTCGCCGGTTGGCGCGGCGCGCCCGCGGTGGACATCGACGCGCTGGCGGAGGTCATCGTCCGCGTTTCGGAGCTGGCTGTGGATCGCGGCGACGAGTTCGATGCGGTGGAGGCGAACCCCGTCATCGCGACACCGCGCGGAGTGATCGCGGTGGACGCCGTGATGATCCCCCGGCCGCCGTGACGAATCAGAAGATCGAATAGACCTTCCGTACCGTCTCGTGCAAATCCCAAGTGCCCTTCCAGCCGGTCGGGAACACCGCGATGTCGCCCGCCTTGATCTCGGCGGGTTCGCCACCGTCGGGTGTGACAGTCATCCGGCCGGACAGGACGTAGATGACCTCGTTCTCCTCCTGAACCCAGTAGGACGGTCCCGGCGTGCACTGCCAGATGCCTGCGGACTTGTCATCGTCCACCCACATCTCGAGACCGTGCGTGGCCATCGGATCACCTGTCGCTTCGGCAAGCGGGCCCCAGTCCTCGAGTTCCGCGTCGGCGGCCTTGGTGAGTAGTGCGGTGTCGATAGTGTTCACAGTGTCGCTTTCTCCGGGAAGGGTAGTGAGATCGGTTCTGGGGCAACGCGACTGTTACCGTCGGCGTCGAAGCGGTCAAGCCCGAGGTCGGTGAGGTCGAGCCATCGGCATTCGCCGGTCGTGGTCAGGTCGGCGGCCACCTGCGCGACAGCCGGGCCCCACATCATCCCGTGCCCGGCAGGGCTGGCGACCACCGTTCCCTCGACAGGGCCGTCGTCGGTCAGCAGCGGTCCGAGGATGGGCAGATGGTCCGGTGTGTAGTCGATGGTCGCCGCCCACATGCGCCGCAGGCCGAGGCCTTTGACGCCGGGCAGCACTTCCTCGATGCGGTCCCGGGCCTTCCGATAGTAGGTCTCGTCGAAGTCCGCGGCGACACCCGGCGCCTCGTCGGGGTTGCTCATGCCCCATAGCAAGCCGCCGGCTTCGCCTGGACGCCAATAGATTCCGGACGGGAGGTCGAACACCATAGGGACGTCGTGCACGTCGAACGCTGTGACGGGCGCGGTGACGACGACCTGATGTCGCGCACCGCCCGCAGGTATCCGTCCTCCGGCGGTCTCTCCGACCTTGCCGAGTTTCGGGCCGCCGGTCAGCACGACGCGTTCGGTGTCGATCGGGCCGTCGGAGGTGTCGACACCCACCACGCGGCCGCCCGATGTGCGAAGCCCGGTGAATGCGCAATGTTCGCGCACATCGACGCCGCACGCTGTGAGCGCGGCGGTGTACGCCAGCACGTTGCGTGGCGCATCGATGTATCCGTCTCCGGGTGCATACGACGCACCGAGCGTCGTCCCCGGCGCCAGGCCGGTGTTGCGGGCATCGATGTCGTCGGACGACCACCACTCCACGTCGAGCCCAAGCGAACGCTGCAGCGCGATCCGCTGATGCGCCTGCTCCACTTCAGCTTGCGAGAAGCACGGCATCAGATACCCCTGGGCGACGAAGCCGCAGTCGAGCGGGAACCGGTCACCGCTGGCGGCGTAGAACTCCTGAGTGCGTATGCCGAGCTGGATCGCCGCTTCGGTGCCGCCCTGAGCGCGGACCATCCCTGCGGCGCGGCTGCTTGCGCCGTCACCCAGCGTTCGGGCTTCGAGCAGGACGACATTTCGTACGCCGCTCTCGGCGAGCAGCACGGCCGTCCAGGCGCCGACCGTTCCACCGCCCACCACCACGACGTCGGTGCTGCGGGAGCTGGTCATAGTACGGAACGCTGGCATAGACTGAACGCTCAGTCAATAGGTGGAGGTAAGGATGTACGGCCTGACCGAACAGGATCTGCGCATTCGCGACACCGCGCGAGCCTTCGTCGAGACGCTGATGCCTCACGAGGTGGACGCCGAGCTGGCCGGCGGGCTGCTGCCGAAGGAGATCACGGCCGAGCATCATGCGCGTGCAATCGAATTGGGTCTGTACGCGACCAACATGCCGGCATCAGTCGGTGGCCCCGGCTATACCGCCCTGCAGCAGGTGCTGGTGCAGGAACAGTGCGGCCGGGTGACCAACGGACTCGCCTGGGTGATGGCCACCCCACCGCAGTGGTGGGTGGACGTGGCCACCGACTACCAACGGGAACGCTGGTTGCTCCCGTCGGTGCGCGGGGAGAAACACGAGGCCTACGCGATCACCGAGGAGTTCGCAGGCTCCGACGTGTCGGCACTGGTGTCGACTGCCCACCGTGATGGCGACGAGTATGTCGTCAACGGCGTCAAGTGGCACGTGACCTCGTTCAATCTCGCCGATTACGTGTTCGTCGAAGCCGTCCTACCGGAGGGCGACCACGTGCTGCTGGTGGTCGACCTGCCGTGGCCGGGCGTGGAAGTGGTTCGCACACCCCACTATTCGCATCACATCGCCGACGAGCATCCGATCGTGGCGTTCAACGACGTCCGAGTTCCCTTGGCGAACCTGGTCGGAACCGAGGGCGGTCCGATGACGTTCACCCAGGACTGGTTCCGGTTCGAGCGGATGATGGTGGCCGCGCGTTGCGTCGGTGCGGCCTCGCGCCTCGTCGACGAGACGACGGCGTTCGCGCAGACACGCATGGTGGACGGCAAGGCGCTCGGCGAGCACCAGTTGGTGGCAGGCATGCTCGCCGACAACGCGACCGAACTGTTCGCGGCCAGAGCCATGCTGTACGAGGTGGCCCGAGGCATCGACGCCGGACACGACCGAAAGACCCTGCACGGACAGGCCTCGATGGCGAAGGTGTACTGCTCCGAGATGGCGGGACGGGTCGCCGACCGCGCCGTGCAGATCTTCGGTGGCCGTGGCTACATGCGCGAGAACGTCGCCGAGCGGATGTTCCGCGAGCTTCGCGTGGAACGGATCTGGGAGGGCGCAAGCGAGATCCAGCGGATCATCGTGGGCCGTCAGCTGATGACCCGCGGTCCCGCCGCGCTGCTCGAACCAGCCTGAGCTAGAGCCCCAAATCGCGGCCGATGATCTCCTTCATGATCTCGGTGGTGCCACCGAAGATCGTCTGGATGCGACCGTCGACGTAGTCGCGCGCCACGCGGTACTCCAGCATGTAGCCGTAGCCGCCGTGCAGCTGCACGCACTGGTCGACGATCTTCTTGGCGGTCTCGGTCGCCCACCACTTCGCCTTCGCCGCCTCGACCGCGGACAGCTCACCGTCGACGACACCCTGCAGGCACCGGTCGATGTAGGTCTCGGTGACCTCCAGCTCGGTGTCCATCTCGGCGAGCAGGAACCGGTTGTGCTGGAAGCTGCCGATCGGCTGGCCGAAGGCCTTGCGGTCCTTGGCGTACTGCAGTGTCTGACGCCAGGTTTCGCGCGCACCGGCGATCGCGGTGATCGCGATCGAGAGCCGCTCCGACGGCAGGTTGGTCATCAGGTGGTAGAAGCCGCGCCCCTCCTTGCCGAGCAGGTTGGCGTTGGGCACGCGGACGTTCTCGAAGTGCAACTCGGAGGTGTCCTGGGCGTGCAGGCCCATCTTGTCCAGCTTGCGGCCGCGGGTGAAGCCCTCCATGTCGCGCTCGACGACCAGGAGCGTGAAGCCCTTGTGTCCGGCCTCCGGATCGGTGCGGCAGACCACCACGACAAGGTCGCAGTTGATGCCCGACGAGATGAAGGTCTTGCTGCCGTTGACGATCCAGTCGTCGCCGTCGCGCACCGCCGAGGTGCGGATGCCCGCCAGGTCGCTGCCCGCGCCGGGTTCGGTCATCGCGACGGCGATGATGGTCTCGCCGCTCGTGATGCCGGGTAGCCAGCGCTTCTTCTGCTCGTCGTTGGTCAGGTCCTTGAAGTACGGGCCGACGACGTCGTTGTGCAGGCTCAGCGCGGGCGCCGGAACGCCCGCCTTGGCGATCTCCTCGTCGATGATCGCGTTGAACCTGAAGTCGTCGGTGCCGCCGCCACCGAACTCCTCGGGCATGTTGAACCCGATGAGTCCGTGCTTGCCCGCGGCCACATATGCCGACCGGTCGACGATGCGGTCGGCCTCCCACTTCTCGGTATTGGGAACGAGTTCACTTTCGATGTAACCGCGGACGGTGTCGCGGAACGCCTCGTGCTCGGCGTCGTAAATCGTGCGCTTCACTGGTTTCTCCTACTTCGGTTACTGGCTTACTTGGCTTACTTGGCTTTCCAGACCGGCTGGCGCTTCTCCGCGAAGGCCAGTGGTCCTTCCTTGGCATCCTCGGAACGGATCAATGTGCCGATCTCGCGCATCGTCCTGTTCCAGCCGGCCTCGTCGCCGACGATCACGCCGTCGTCGACGCCCATGGCGACTCTCTTGCTCGCCCATACCGCAAGGGGCGCATTGCAGGTGATCCGTTCGGCGAGCGCGAGCGCCGCATCGACCGCGGTGCCGTCGGGCACGACCTGGTTGATGAGGCCCCACCTGTGCGCATCTGCCGAGCTCATCGGTTCACCCGTGACGAGCAGTTCCATCGCGACCTTGCGCGGCAGGTGGTCGACGATGCGGAACACCCCGCCCGCGGCGGCGATCAATCCTCGCTTGACTTCGGGCAATCCGAACTTCGCGCGCTCCTCTGCGACCACCAGATCACTGGCGAGTGCGAGCTCGGTTCCGCCGCCGAGCGCGGTGCCGTTGACGGCGGCGATCGTCGGCTTGTCGATGTAGTGGTGTACGTACCCCGCGAAACCCCATTCCCCGTGGTCGGGGTGAAACAGGTTCTCGCGGCGCGAGATCGCCTTCAGATCTGCCCCGGCGCAGAAGGATTCACCCGCTCCGGTGATGACGACGGCACGCACGTCGGGATCGTCCTGCGCGGCCTGCAGTGCATCGCCGACCGCGACACTCACCGCGCTGTTGACGGCGTTGCGTGCCTCCGGCCGGTTGAGCGTGATGACGAGGACGTTGCCCCGCCGCTCGGTGAGAGCGGCCGGGGCGGTCACGTCAGCGGTCACAGCAGCTCGATGATGGTGGCGTTGGCCTGGCCGCCACCCTCACACATGGTCTGCAGACCGTACTGAATTCCCTTGTCCCGCATGTGATAGAGCATCGTGGTCATGATGCGGGCGCCGGAGCCGCCGAGCGGGTGGCCGAGTGCGATGGCACCGCCGTTCGGGTTGAGCTTCTTCTCGTCGGCGCCGATGTCCTTGAGCCACGCCAGCGGCACAGGGGCGAACGCCTCGTTGACCTCGAACACGCCGATGTCCTCGAGACGCAGGCCCGACCTCTTCAGCGCCTTCTGCGTCGCGGGAATCGGCGCGGTCAGCATGATCACCGGGTCAGAACCCGCCAGCGTGGCGGTGTGCACCTTGGCAAGCGGCTTGAGCCCCAACGACTTCGCCTTCTCGGCGGACATGAACAGGATGGCGGCCGATCCATCGGAGATCTGGCTGGAGTTACCCGCGTGGATCACGCCGTCCTCTTTGAACGCCGGCTTCAGGCCCGCCATCTTCTCGATGGTGGTGCCGCGTCGGATGCCCTCGTCCTTGAGCACGGCATTGCCGTCCTGATCCTTGATACCGACGATCTGGTCGTCGAAGGCACCCGCATCCTGTGCGGCCGCGGCCTTTTCGTGAGAGTCCAGCGAGTACTGATCAACGGCCGTGCGGTCGAAACCCCACTGCTCGGCGATCATCTCGGCGCCGATGCCCTGGTTCGGGGTCTGCTTGTAGCGGTTGCGGAAGGCCTCCGGGTAAGGGTGGCCGCCATTGGCCAGGGAGGCGCCCATCGGTGTGCGCGACATCGACTCGACACCGCCGGCGACGACGACGTCGTAGTGTCCCGCGACGACTCCCGCAGCGGCGAAGTGAATGGACTGCTGGCTCGAACCGCACTGCCGGTCGACGGTCACGCCCGGCACCGTCTCGGGCCAGCCCGCGGCCAGCACAGCGGTACGCGCGATATCGAGCGCCTGTTCGCCGGCCTGCATGACGCAACCCCAGATGACGTCGTCGACAATGCCCGGGTCGATGCCCGAGCGCTCGGCCAGTCCGCTGAGCACCTGAGCCGACAACTCGCCTGCGTGAACACCCGACAATCCACCGTTGCGCTTGCCGACCGGTGACCGGACAGCCTCGACGATGACGGCTTCAGCCATGACCTATCTCCTTTGAAAGTCGTGTCAGTCCCGAAGAGTAACCCCGAACGTAGAGAACAAAGTTTACTAGGTCAACCTACTGGTTGGTAGGCAGGGTCGGGCACGTCGCTGCCCACCCACTAGTTCTTCCACATGGTTTACTGAGTTGCATAGCTGGTTTATACGGCCAGCCGCATCTGTCCTGGGAGTGTGGAGTGGCTCGAAGTACACCGTTGGCGCCGATGATCGGGCCGGACGGCGTCGGTGGCGGTACGGCGGTCCGGTCGCCGAAAACCGCCGAACTCGTTGCCGGCACGTTGCGGCGCATGGTGGTCGACGGCCAGCTCAAGGATGGCGACTTCCTCCCCAACGAAGCAGAGCTGATGACCCACTTCGGCGTCAGCAGGCCGACGCTGCGCGAGGCCGTCCGGGTGCTGGAGTCCGAACGCCTCGTGGAGGTCCGGCGCGGCTCCCGCACCGGTGCCCGCGTCCGAGTGCCCGGCCCCGAGATCGTGGCGCGTCCAGCCGGCCTGCTGTTGGAGCTTTCGGGCGCCACCATCGCCGACGCGATGGTGGCACGGTCGGGACTCGAACCCGTTGCGGCGCGCCTGCTCGCCGAGTCCGGCACGGCCGAAGCGTTCGACGAACTCGACCGGATGCTTGCCGAAGACATCCCCGCCAGTTGGCAGTCCGACAGGCTTGCCGAGACGACAGGCACATTTCACCGCCGCCTCGTCGAATTGTCGGGCAATGCAACGCTTGCCATGATCGCGGGCATGCTGCACGAAATCACCGTGCGGCACACCGCTTTCGTGTTCAAGGAAGGCCGCCCGGTGTCCAAGGCGGACTACGACAAGCTCATGCGCTCGTACCGGCGGCTGATGCAGCTGCTGCGCTCGGGTGACGGCGCCGCTGCCGAAGCTCATTGGCGCAAGCACCTCGACGTTGCGCGCAACCTCATGTTGGAGGGGCTCGAGGACGTCAAGGTCCGCGACGTCATGGGCTAGTCGTCGTCGCCGACCACGTCACGTGCACCGGGATGTCGTCGCTCCACGGCTGGCCCGTCACCATGTCAGAGACGTTCACGTAGCCACGCTCGAACTCCCCCGTCGCGGCGTCGACCAAGCGGTACTCCTGGCGCTGCCGGTGGAACGGTTGCGCGTCGAGGATGATGACGCGCACCTCACCGGGTTCGAAGTGGCACCGCTTCTGCATCGCTTCGATCAGCTGCTCGTTGTGCATGTGGCCGTCGCCGAAATTCCAGCCGACGGCCGTGCTGCAGAGTCGCTCGCCCTCGGTGATGACGTACTCGTCCTCGTTGCGACCGGCCAAGGCGTTGTGCACGAGGGTCAGTAGTGCCTTGCCGTGAGAGTTGAAGCCGCGGAACGCATATCCCTTGTAGAGATAGATCATCGCCTGTTCCGGACTGCCGTAGACCTTCTCGAGTTGAGAGGCCGGCATGCTGGCGATGGCGACGAGTCCCTGCTCGATCTTCTCGTTGGCCGACGGCTTGATGCACCACCACGTGGTGTCCCAGTTGCCTGCGTAGTACCGCATGCCGGGAAGGAACGAGATCTTGCGCGGGAACAGGTTTCCGAGCACCACGATGGTGGCCAGGAGGGCAAAGAGGACGATGGGAAGCGGTGTGGTCATATCGGAGAGACCGACTTCGGCGTGACCCACGAAAAGCGTTATGACGCAGAACATCATGAAGACGTTCCACTCCAGCGGCACCCCCATCGGGATCGCCGACAGGATACCGAAGTGGAAGCACAGCATGACGAACGCGGCAATGTATGTGGTCCAGCCTCCGTGGGAGAAGAGCAACGCCAACGGAACGAGCATCTCGATCGCGGTGCTGAAATGCGCGATGAATCGCGATACCGGGCCGGGACGCAGATCGTCCGGGAACTTCTCGAAGAACCGTCGCTTCAGCCACTTCGTCCGGATCAGCGGATTGTTCGACATCATCGTCGAGATCACGAATGGGAAGTGCTTGTTGAGTTTTGACGTCGCAGCGCCCATCCAGATGGCGACGCACACCAGCTTGGCGGCGATGATCATGTCGACCCCGTATCCCACGAACAGGAACGCCACCGTGAAGGAGGCGTACACCTCGCCACGGGCGGCCAGGAAGATCACCTTGTCGCGCAGACCGGCGACGGCCAGCAGACCGAGAATGGTCCAGATCTGCCACATCGGTAGTACGCCAATGGTGGTGCCGAGCGAGGGAACCGGGCCGGTGCCGTTTGAGAACAGCGCGACCACGAGAACCACCAGCAAGGCGGCATACAAGACGACGTCGACCGGGCCGCGGGCGTCACCCTTGGTCAGCGGTATCCGATCGGGCCACGGGGGCAGCCGAATGGTGTTGGGCCGCAACCAGTACAGGATCGATCCCAGCGGTGGGAAGAACCGGTTGTTCAGCGGTCCGAAGCCGCAGCCGAGGCCGATGACCTCGAACAGCATCGTGTAGAGGACGACCTTCTGGAACACGATCGGTTCCGTCCACCAGTCAGCGACTCCTGCGAACCCGTCCACGCCCTTGGTCGCCAGCGCGAAGAGCCAGCCGCCGAGGATGTAGAGCAGGATCTTCACGACGTAGAACAGGTGCATCACGACGGGCGTGCCGAAGCCCACCTCGGCCCAGTGCCGGGCCATCGGCTGAATCTTCTCGGAGCGTGAACCCTTGCTCCACTCGGCGAAGTCGACGACAGGCATGTCGGGCTTGAGAAATCCCATGGCGCAAAGACTAGAACGTGTTCTAGGTCTGCGGAATCAGTTCGCCGGACTTGCAGAAGCTAGGCGGCGTCGGCCTTGGCCGGGGGCCGGTAGAAAATGGCCAGCTGGCCGATGCCACCTGCGAGACCGAGGCCGAGCGAGATGACCAGGCCCCACCAGCCGTGCAGGTAGTCGTACAGGGCCGAAGTGCGGAACAACAGGTAGTCGAGGCTGTACTGCCCCGCCCCGGTCGTCGCGAGCCCCACGGCCGAGGCGGCGAGTATCAGGTTGTACTCCCAGCCCTCCTTGACGATGAAGAAGCCGTTGGGCCGGTGCACGGTCCACGCGGCCACCAACATCAGCGCCACGAAGCCTGCGGCGGGGATCGGGGTGAGCAGGCCGACGGCCAGGCCGATGCCTGCGGACATCTCGGTGGTCGCGGCGATTCGGGCGTGGAACATGCCTGGTTTCATGCCCATGCTGTCGAACCAGCCGGCCGTCCCCTTCAGTCCGCCCTTGCCGAAGAACTTGTTGTAGCCATGCGCGGCCATCGTGAGACCGAGCACGACTCGCAGGATCAGTAGGCCGATGTCAGCAGCGGAGTCGTATGCAGTCATGCAACAAAATCTAGGCCATGTGTTAAGTCGCTGCCCAGCCCCCGTCGATGCTGAGGATCGCCCCGTGGATGTTCGCGGCGTCGTCACTGGCCAGGAAGGTGACTGCGGCGGCGACCTCTGCAGGCGTGCTCATCCGTCGTGACGGAATGCGCGCCAGCATCGGCCCGACGTGTTCGGCGAACTCCGCGGCACGCTCGGTGGCGATGGGCCCGGGCGCGACGGCGTTGACGCGGACACCGGACGGGCCGTATTCGTCGGCCCAGGACTTGGTGAACGAGTGAAGGACTGCCTTGTTGCCCGAGTAGACGGCCGATCCGGCGCTGCCGCGCAGTCCCGTGTTTGATCCGACGTTGACAACGGCGCCGTGCCCACGCTCGGCCATGGCGGGTGCGATCAGCCCGGTCAACAGGAACGGCGCGAACACGTTCACGGCGAATGCATATTGGAGCTCGGTTTCGTCGATTTCTGCGGTGGGCTTCGGCATCTGGAGGACGGCGGCGTTGTTGACCAGGATGTCGAGTTGGCCGCCCGCCGCCGCCGTGGCCCTCGCGGCCAGATCCTTCACGCCCTCTTCGCCGGAACCGAGGTCGGCGGGCACGAAGGCGGTTCTGCTTCCGATGTTGGCGACGACGGCATCACCGCGTTGCTTGTCGCGGCCGCTGACGACAACGAACGCTCCTTCGTCGGCGAGGGCTTCGGCGATAGCGACGCCGAGACCGCCGGTGGAGCCGGTGACCAATGCTGTGCGACCCGCAAGCCGCGTACTGTTTGCACTCATGAGTCCACATGGTTCGCTTATCAAAATGGACTCGCAAGTCCAGAAATTGACGGCAAAGGGCCGTGCGACTCGCCAGCGGATCATCGATGGCGCCGCCGCCGAGATTCGTGAACAAGGCGTCGCGGTGGCAACTCTCGACGACATCATGGCGCGGACGGAGACGTCGAAAAGCCAACTCTTCCACTACTTCCCGGATGGCAAGGAGCAGTTGCTCCTGGCTGTCGCCACCCACGAAGCGCAACAGGTCCTCGACGACCAGCAGCCCTATCTCGGGGAGTTGACTTCGTGGGCGGCTTGGCAACGATGGCGCGACGCTGTGGTTAACCGGTACCGGCGGCAAGGCCAGAACTGCCCGCTGTCGGTGTTGATGTCAGAGATCGGCCGCGCGACGCCCGGGGCCCAGGCAGTCACGTCGGCCCTGATGCGGCAGTGGCACGACGAGATCGCCGCGGGAGTGCGGCATATGCAGTCCGACCACAAAGTGTCGGATGGACTCGACGCGGAGCGAGTCGCCGCCGCTCTGCTCGCCGGGATTCAGGGCGGCGTCGGCATCATGCTGGCCACCGGAGACCTCAGTTACCTCGAGGCCGCGCTCGATATCGGGATCGGTTCTCTGCGCGCGTGACGTCGGAGGAATGGTTATCCCCAATTGCTGATTTATCCACAGCCTGGGTTTGACCTGCTTGTTCGTGTCGGCTTCACGGCTAGTGTCGAATGTATGTTCGATTCATTGGTTGAAGCAGCCACCGGTAGCCGCGGCCCTAGCGCGGTGGGGGCGTGGGCGCGGGTGGAGAACGCGGCCTGCGCGCGGCGGCTGGCGGCGATGGCCGATGAACTCGAACGGATGCTCGCCGCGGACGGGTCTACCGAACGCCACCAGTGGTGCCTGGACAACTGGGACGCCGTCGCCGCATCGATCGCCGCCGCGCAGAACGTGTCGCTGGGGGTGGCCGCCCACCAACTGGTCGTCGCCGACGACCTGCGGCACCGCCTGCCGCGAGTGGCCGAGGTATTCGCCGCCGGCGCCATCAACTACCGGCTGGTGTCCGCGGTGTCCGCACGCACCCGGCTCATCCACGATCGCGATGCTGTGGCCAAGGTGGACACCGAGATCGCCGCCCACCTCACCGGGTGGGGCTCGCTGTCGGTAGCCAAGACAGAGCAGGCCATCGACTACTGGGTCGACCGCTACGACCCCGCCGCGGTGCGGCGCACCGAAGACCGTTCCCGTGGACGCCATGTCGATATCCACACCCCCGACGACGGGTCGGGCAGCGCCGACATCACCGGGCAGGTGTTGGCCACCGACGCCGAGGCCCTCGACCAACGCCTCGACGCCATGGCCGGCGTCCTCTGCGAGGGTGATCCGCGCACCCACGAACAACGCCGCGCCGACGCGTTGGGTGTGTTGGCCCACGGCGGCGACCGACTCACCTGCTTATGCGATGACCCGCAGTGCGCAGCCGCCGGCGTGCAGCCCAGCACGGTGGTGATCCACGTCGTGGTCGACGAAGAGTCGCTGTCCGACGACACCCCCGCCCAGCTCGACGGACGAGCAGAACCCGGGCCCACTGCCGAACAGTTGCGCACCATGACGATCCGCGAAGCCCTCACCACGCCGCCACCACAGGGACCGGCGGCCACCGCACCCGCGGCGCTGCTGGGTGGCGGGATGCTGCCCGCCCCGCTGCTGGCCGCCAAGATCGCGGGCACCGCAAAGATCGTGCCGATCGTCCATCCCGGTGGCGCCGCGCCGGAGCGGCGCTACATCCCGTCGGCGGTGTTGGCGTGGTTCGTGCGGTGCCGCGATATGACGTGTCGGTTCCCGGGCTGCGATCAACCCGCCGACCGCTGCGACATCGACCACACCATCGCCTACCCCGCCGGCCCGACGCAGGCATCCAATCTCAAATGTCTATGCCGAAAACACCACTTGCTCAAGACATTCTGGGGCTGGCGCGATGAACAGCTCCCAGACGGCACCGTCCACTGGCGCTCACCACGCGGTCAGCGCTACACCACCCACCCCGGCAGCCGAATACAGTTCCCGTCGCTGTGCCGGCCCACCGCACCCGTCTGTGTACCGGCCAATGGGGCTGCCGCTCAATCGAACCGCGGCCTGCTGATGCCGCGCCGCACGCAGACCCGCGCACAGTCGCGGCGCGAATACCTCGAACAACAACGCCGCCTCAACGACGACCACGTCGCCGAACGCAACAGACCACCACCCTTCTGAGGGCGGGCAGTCAGCGTCGGGACAGTTCGATTCTGACGAGTTCGACGAACGCATCAACCTCGTCCTCGTTGTAACCCCGCTTTCCGATCGGCGGTCTCGAGAACGCGACACTGTGAAGATCCAGCGGAGTGAGTGCGCCGATTGCGGTGGGATCTCGCAGAGTGGTCTCAACGCTGTCGAGGAATGCGTCAACTTCGTCCTCGCTGTAGCCACGCTTGAAGAGGGGCGGCTTGGAGAAAGCCACGTTATGAACCTGCTCCGCGGTGAGGCGATCGCCCTGCTCCATGAGGCGATGGTCCCACAACGTCAGAGCGCCGCGGCCAATCGTTCGACGTAAGAATCCATATCGCCGACTGCGGACTCGGCTGCGTGAACGCCGATCGCGATGATGTCACCGACCCCGCCGACCACGTGCGTCAGACCCATCATCGGCGACAGCCCGGCGACTGCCGTCGCCACTGTCACCGGTGCACCTCCGAAGGTGAAGTCCGCAGCGCCGAAGTTCACGCTGGACACGACGGTGTTTCCGGTCACCTGCGTCACCCGGACATCGGGATCGAATCGGTCCATACCCCAACGCAATAGCGGCGCAGGTGTCGCCGCGAATGCCAAGTCCGCGGCACGCACCCCAGCGTGCGCCGCTCGGCGGCGTCGGGCGTCGAGGTCGGCGGCGATCCGAACGCCGCGCTCAGGCTCGTCGAGCTCCGGGTACAGGCCGACACCAACGTTTCCGAAGTGGTTGTAAGACAAGCGTGGCGGTGGCTTCGCCATCGGCACCTCGGCGCCCAACTGCGACGGGTCCTCACCGAGACCCCGCAGATGTTCACCGAGCGCGACGGATACCGCCGAAAGCGCTGAGACCGTCACAGTGGGACCAGTCAGGTCCGACCGCCGCCCAACCACAGTCCGTATGTGTCGCGGTCCCGCCGGCCGCGCATTGGTTCGTAGCGCCGGGCGCAGATCGGCCGGCGGCGGAACCCTCCCCGCATCGGTGTCTTCGACCATCCGACGATGCGCACGGGCAGCAAGAAATCCCAAGATCGGCATACGGATAGGCCCTGTGCGGGGGTCATCGATTCCTGGCACGACACCGTCACGTCGGCCGAACATGATCGCGGCCGGTGCCGACGTTCGCCCGCCACCACCAAGCGCATGCGAGATCTGAAGCACCGCCACCGCCCCCGGTCCCGTCGCTCCGGGCACGCCCTCGACGTCGGTGAAGACGTGCAGCCGCCACGCAGCCACCCGCGGGTCCAGGCGATCAGCGGTGACCTCGCCGACCCGGTCCAGGCACCCCTGGAACGTGCCGCCGCCGTGCAGCACGAACTGCGAGCGCTCGACGTCGCGATGCACCCAAGCGGGGTACGTCAGGCGTCCGCCGTCCTCGATGCGCACCGTCAGATCGGGACAGTCGCGGGCCCGCTCGGCGATCTCCTCGATGGCCGCTTCCGGATCGGCAGTCACGCCGCCGAAGCCGTACAGCAGGACGGTGTCGTTGGGGATCTTCGCCGACATCCAGTACGTCTGCGCATCCACCGCAGTCAATCGGTGCTCAATGTCGCCGCCGGGGCGGGTCCGGCGGACAGCCATGCATCCAGGCTAGGCTCTCGCGCATGCTTCCGCCTCCACGTCAGGGCTGCGCTGCAGTCATCACCGGTGCTTCGTCTGGGATCGGCGAGGAGTTCGCACGCGAATTTGCCTGCCGCGGTTACCAATTGGTGTTGATCGCACGCCGCGCCGACCGGTTGCGCGCCATCGCGGAATCACTGGGCGGCGAGACACACGTGCTGCCGGTGGACTTGTCGGCGCCCGCCGAGCGAGCCAGCCTGCCCGACCAGATCGCCGCGCTTGGCCTCGTCGCGGACATCCTGGTCAACAACGCCGGGATGTCCAACCTCGGACCGGTCGCCGCATCCGACCCCGAAGCCGAACTCCGATTGATCGAGGTCGACGTCAGCGCCGTGGTCGACCTGTGCAGCCGGTTCGTCCCCGACATGGTCGACCGGGGCCGCGGCGCAGTGCTCAACGTCGCATCCGTCGGCGCATTCGGCCCGGTGCCCGGCCAGGCGACGTACGGTGCGGCGAAGGCGTTCGTCCTCTCCTATACCGACGCCTTGCACCAGGAGCTTCGCGGGACGGGCGTATCGGCGGCGACGCTGTGCCCCGGACCGGTACGCACGGGCTTCGGTGAAGGCATGGGCATCCCTGACGAAGAGGCCGAGAAGTCGTTGCCGAAGTTCCTGTGGGAGGAGGCCGACACAGTGGCCAAAGCGGGCATCGACGGGCTGGCCTCCGGCAAGCGTGTGATCGTTCCCGGCGCACCCAATCGCGTGGCGGCGGTCGTCAACCAGCACCTACCGCGGCGACTGTTGTTGCCGATGGTCGCCCGCAATCACCCTGGTATGAAGCGGGCCTAGCGCACCGGCCCGATGAAGTCGGCGATCTGGCGGCCGACGACCTCGGGCTGGTCGAGCTGAAGGAAATGCCCGGCATCTTCGACGATGCCGATCTCACTGCCGGCCGGTAACACCTTCTCGACCCAGTTCGCGTAATCGGCTGTGGCACAACCATCATCGCGGCCGTGTAGATACAACGTCGGGATCCGCGGCGCAGCGAGCCAGTGCTCATGGAGCTCTGCGTACTGCTCCGGCACTTTGGTGTTACGCACGACTGTGCGGTAGTAACCCAGCGCGCCGCGCCACCGGTCCGGTGCGCCGATGGCCGCCTTGACATAGCGCACGTCCTCGTCGGCCCGGTATCCCGGCGACCATTTATGCCACAGCCGCGGAACGATCCATTCAGTGGAACGTTCCGGCAGCCAAGGCAACTGGAAATAGAGGATGTACCAACTCCGCCGAAGCTGCGCGGGCAATGTCGCGACGAGGCGTCCCACGTCGACCACCCGGCCCCCTGGCGGCCGGAACGACGCGCTCGGCGGGACAGACATGATCACCGCCTTCTTGAACGGGCTGTCGGGCATCGCCGCCAGTCCCGCACCCGCGATGGCACCCCAGTCGTGACCGATGATGATGTCGCGCCCCGTCGCACCTGTCGCGTCGAGTATCCGCAGCGCATCATCCATCAGCGCCCCGATGTGGTAGCTGCCGTCTTTCGGCAGTGACGACGGCGCATACCCTCGCATGAACGGCGCAACCACACGCCAGCCGGCGTCGACCAGCAGCGGTGCCACCTTGCGCCACCCGTGGGCGGTGTCAGGAAAACCGTGCAGGCACAACGCGATCGGCGCGTCCTCCGGTCCCCACGACAGGACGCGTAGCTGTACCGCAGGCGTTGCGACGTCGATGGTCTCGGGTTCGAGCATCAGACGGGTTCGAACTCCGATATCAGCCAGCGGTCATCGACCTTCTCCAACGTCACGCGAACGCTGGATGCGGTGTCGGACGGAGGATCCTGGCCGACGAGCACCGTTTGGTTGACGAAGACCAACACCACCGCGTGCCTCGTATCGGCCGATACCGATGCGACGGCCGGGACGGACGCGACAGCGGAAATCTGCTTTTGCTGGGCGCCTGGAATCACCACATCGTTGATCAGCGACGTGTACGAATCGCGGAATTCACCGGTCAGCAGATCGCGGGCAGCGTTGAGTTGCTGATCGACGGTGTCCGGCTTGTACGACAACATCTTGATGGTGCTGTCCTTGGCCGCGTTCATCGATTCGACTGCCGGAGAGGGGTTTTGCTCAGAGGCGGCAGGCGGCAATACGCCGTTGTCGCTCGAGATGTACTCCCACCGGGAGAACCCCGCTCCAAGGGCGAGCAAGAGCGCAAGCGCCGGTAGCACGCCGTAGGCGAAAACCCGCGACCATTGAATTTTCCGCTTGGCGCCGTCCGATGCCTCGGTGGAATCCGTTGACTCCTCGATGGTTTCCGCAGCGTCGGCGTCTTCTGTGTCGGCGGCGGCTGTGTCGGTGGCCGCTGTATCTTCGGCGGTCGATGTGTCTTCGGCTGCTGTGTCGGTGGCCGCTGTGTCGGGCGCTTCAGTCGCCTCGGTCGTGACCTCCGCAGACTCCGGGGTGGCCTCCGCCGAATCCTCGGTCTTGGCGTCGGCCATCTCGGTGGCTTCCTTCTCGTTCTTGGGCCCGCCAGCGGGCATCCGGTGTCTACTGCTCACGGCACGAACTCCACGTTCGACACTTTGGCGTCGTCGCCAACCTTGGTCACCGTCAGCCGCATCCGCCAGGCTCGTGGCTCCTGCTGGGGTGCGCCGGCATTCGAGGTGTTGACGGCGACGGCGACGAGGACCTGTGCCTCGTCACTGGATGCCGACTCCAGCCCGGCCTCGGAGATGGTGCCGACTGACTTCGACTGCGCCTGTTTCACGACCTCGACGAACGGCGCCGCGCGGTTCTGGAAGTCGTCGTAGAAGGTTCCGGTCGCCGAGTCGAGCACGCGCTGCACGTCTGCCTCGGCGTGCTCCCAGTCGATCGTCGTGAGGTTGAGCGCGCCCTGCCTGCCGACCTGGAGGAACAGCTCGCGTTCCTTCTTGGCCTGATAGGCGTTGTAGGCGTTGTAACCCAGCCAGCCGGTGAGCCCGCCAAGAGCCAGCACCAGCACCAGCCCGGCGATCAGGGCCAGCCGAACGTGCGACATCCGCTGCTTCGGCGGGGCTGCGGCCTCGTCGACGTCGTCGGAGTCGTCCGCGTCTTCGGCGTCGGCGGCCGTATCTTCTGTGTCGTTCGCGTCGGTCTTGTCGTCCGCTTTGACGTCGGCTGCTGCCACGTCGTCCTTCTTGACAGTCTCTTCGGCTGCTCCGGAATCGGGCTCGGCGACGTCGGACTTCTCCTCCACCGCCGAACTTTCGGTCAGTTCCCCGTCGGGGGCAGCAGCATCGTCTGCCATGTTTGCTCCTCTGCGGCGCTTCGGGCCAGGTTGGACTGTGTGTACACACGTCCGTCCGGTCCAACGTACGTGCCAGTCGCCGGATCATATTCGGCGGCCGCTATCGGCGGCGGCGCCGGACCCTGCGGAGGAGCTACTTGTGCAGGTGGTGTGCCAGGTGGCAGCTGCGGAATCGGCTGCCCGGAAAGGGTGGCGTTGGGGTCGCCCTTCCAGTTGTAGCCGTCGTTGAGCGGGACGTAGTTCTCGCCGCTTTCACACATCTTGACCGTCGGGGCGCGTTTGCCCGGGACCGTCACACATGGCAAGTTGCGGGCGCCGCGGACGTTGAACGGCGCATCCTGCGGGATGCGGCAGTACACGTCGCCTGCCGGCCGGTCCGGATAGTCCACCAGCGCGGGCACCCGCTGCTGCTGAGTCGGGAGGAATCCGGTCGTGCACGGCGGCGGCAGATTCAGGTTGAGGTTCAGCGTCAGGTAGTCGCCCATGTAGTCCTGTTTGGTGTTGGCCTTGGCGACGCCGATCGCCTGAGTCGTCGCGGTGCCTTGGGGGAACAACACCAACAGCTGCTCGAGACTCGGCTGGTAGGTGACGGCGACCTCGCCGATGTTGGCGAGGTTCGCCAACACGATCGGCAGAGTGGGCTGCAACCGATCGAACAGCGACCGCACCTCGTCCGCCGCGCCCGGCCCCTTCTCCAGCACGCCGGCCACCGCTGCGTCCTGCGACTGCAGTTGGTCGGTGATCGACGCAAGGTTCGACGCCCACGCCTCGATCGCGCCGCCACTGTCGGTCTGGGAATCGAGGATCGGCTTCGACTGATCGATCAAGGTCGTCAGCGGGTCGAGATTCGCACGCGCGTCGATGGCCAGGTTCGTCCCGCCGTCGACCAGCCGCGACAACTCGGGCCCGAGTCCACCGACCGCCGTGTACGCCTCGTCCACTGCCGTTCTGAGGTTGTCCCGCGGGATCGCGGCCAGACCACGGTTGGTCGCATCGAGGACCGTGTTCACGTCGATGGGCACCCTCGCGCGGTCCTGCGGGATGACGTCGCCGTCTTTCAGCTTCGGCCCCTCGCCGCTGAGCGGGATCAGCTGCACATACAACTCACCGACCGCGGACTGGCTGTGCACCTCGGCCCGGAGATCGGCGGGGATGGGGACATCGGAATCGAGCGAAAGATGTGCTGCGACACCGGTGTCGGTGATGTCGACACTCTTGACGATGCCGACCTGAGTTCCCCGGTACGTGACATTTCCCCGCGCGTAGAGGCCTCCGGCCTCCGGCATCTCCAGAGTGACGCGATACTCACCGATGCCCATGAGCGCGGGCAGGCGCATGTACGAGATGACCATGATGCCCAGCGCGACCACGGCCAAGATGGAAAAGACCAGCAGCTGGATGACGATTTGTCGAGTCAGTCGCATGTCACGGCCCCTGATCAAAGCGATAGGCCTCGAGCAACGGGTTGCCGCCGGGTGGCGGGACGTTCTGGTTGCACGGGCTGGGCATCTGGCCGATGGTCCGGCCCCAGAACAACTCCATCCACGTCAGGTTGCATTCGAACCGTGTTCCAGTGAAGAACCCTTGGTCGATGCGGCTCAACGTCAGGTCGACGATCAACGAAAGGTTCGCGTAGTCACCCCGAATCCAGTTCGTCAGCGTCTCCTTCGGGAAGGGGAACGTCGGTAGGAAGCTCAGCGCCCTGGTGAGCGCGGGGCCTGCGTTGGCCAGCTGTTCGAGCGTCGGGCCGAGGTCTTTGAGCTCCTGAACGAGGGCTTCCTTGGTCTGGTCGACGGAATCGGCGGCAAGCGCACTGAACCTGCCCAGTTGGACCAGCGCATCGGCCAGATTGTCCCGCTGATCCTTGAGCACTTCGAGGGCGTCGGGGATTGTGCGTAACGCCTTGTCCACCACCGGTTTCTGCTCGGCGACCTGGCTGACGAGATCATTGAGGCTCTCGTTGGCCGCGATGATGTCGCCCTTCTGGTCGTTCACGTAGCCGATGAACACGTCGAGCTGCTCGATCAGGCTGCGCAGGTCGGCTTCGCGGCCGGTCCACGCGGTGCTGAACGCCTCGGTGATGTCCTGAACATGGCCGATCCCACCACCGTTGAGCAGAAGCGCCACGGCGGCCAGCGTCTGCTCGGTGCTCGGGTACTTGCTCGCCGACTTCAGCGGGATCAGCGAGCCTTCGTGCAGCTTGCCCTGCGGCGGTTCGTCGGTCGGGGGCGCGAGTTCGATGTGCAGGGATCCCAGCAGGCTGGTCTGGCCGAGCTTGGCGGTCGCGTTGGCGGGAAGCTGGACATTCTCGTTGAGCTCCATGGTGACAAGGGCGTTCCACCCCTGCCGCTCGATCTTGGTCACGTTGCCGACCGTGACATCGGCAACGCGAACCCGGGAATTCGGTTCGATGTTGTCGACGTCGGGCATCTGCGCCTGAATGGTGTATGCACCGGGACCGCGGCCCTCGACGCCCGGCAACGGAACCGAGTTCAGCCCCTGCCAATCACCGCACCCGGACAGCACGACGCTGAGCGCCAGCAGTGCCGCGCCGAGCCGAATTCGCTGCCCGCCCATCATGATCCCATCCCGTGCGGCACCATCAGACCCGGCAGGCCGTCGGCGGGATTCGTCGCCACCACGGCCTCGGCCGGCAGCGGTGGTCTGGGCGGCGGTGGGGGCGCTGCACCATCAGGCGCTGTGGGCGGGGGCGCGACGGGCGGCTGCGGCGGAATGTAATTGGGCCGCATCCACTCCTCGCTGTAGGTGATCTCGTTCGGCCGCGCTTGGGCGCCGATGAAGAGGTTCTGACCGATCGGTGGGAAGTTGTACTGGCGGTTCTTGATGATCGGCGCCAGGTACTGCACACACAACTTCGCCGACTGCTCGGCGTTCAGCCGTGATGCCGCCTGCACCGCACCGCACAGGAAGCTGATCGGATTGGCGAAGTTGTTGACCGCCAGGATGGCGCTGGCCCCGCCCTGCGCAGGCTGATAGACGTTGACGTAGTTCTGGAATGTGTTGGGCGCCACGTGAAGGAACTGTTTGACGTCATCGAGACTGTCGTTAAGCGCCTGCGTCACCCCCGCCAGCTTGTCCGATGTGGTTCCCAGCGATTCGCGGTTGTCCGCCACGAAGGTCTGTACGTCACCGACCACTGCGTTGAGGTCCCGCACAGCGTCGGCAACCTCGTTGGGATCGTCGGCCAGCAGACCTGTCACCGACGCCAGGTTCTGGTTGAGCTGACGCATCAGGGTCGTGCTGTCCTGGAGCGCCGATACCAGGATCGACAAGTTCTTGATGGTCGAGAAGATGTCGGTGCTCTTGTCGCCGAGAGCCGAAAACGCCTGCGACAGCTTGATGACGGTGTCGCGGATGTTCGCACCCTGGCCGCGCAGGTTGTCCGCGGCGGTGTTGATGACCGATCCGAGAGGACTCACTCCTCCGGGCTCGGTCGGCTGCAACTCCTTGGCGATCTTCTCGAGCTGCGAACGCAGGGTGTCCCATTCGACCGGAACCACGGTGCGGTCGCGCGGGATCACCGCGTCGTCGCGCATCGTCGGACCGCTGGTGTACACCGGCGTCAGCTGGAGAGCCCGGGACGTCACCAGCGTCGGCGAGAGGATCGCGGCGTTCGCCTCCGCGGGCACCTTGTACTTGTCGTCGTACCAGAACGAGATCTTGACCCGATCGGGCTGCGGCTCGATCTTGTCGATCCGTCCGACGTTCACACCGAGAATCCGAACGTCGTCACCCACGTAGATGCCGTTGCTGTTCTCGAAGTACGCAACGACATTGGTGCGGTTGATGGTGTCGCTGGTCCGCAGCAGCACGACCACGCCTGCCACCAGCAGCACGACGAGAGCGGCGGCGATCCAGCTCTTGCGAATGCGGTTC
Source organism: Mycobacterium sp. 2YAF39 (assembly GCF_052114565.1). Lineage (NCBI taxonomy): Bacteria > Bacillati > Actinomycetota > Actinomycetes > Mycobacteriales > Mycobacteriaceae > Mycobacterium > Mycobacterium sp. 2YAF39. The sequence goes on along the minus strand of NZ_JBFREZ010000009.1, from coordinate 114,783 downwards.
ATCGTCCTGCCTCCCCGGATACGGGCGGCGCCTCACCGGGCGCGGGCACCATCACGGGGCTCGGCGTCGGGACGGGAATCGACCCGAGGCCTGGCGGCGCCTCTGCGGGCGGTCCGGGCGGTGGCCCACCCGGCGGTGGTGCGGGAAGCGGCGCGCGATACGGGTAGCAGCCGGTGGGACCGGGTAGCGGCAGGCCAGGCGGACCGCACCCCTGTTCGCCGGGTTTGCCCGTAATGGCGTCGGGCAGCTGAAGATTCGGATCGCCGCCCTGGCCGGTGCGCGGATACGGCACCGGCATCGCGGGCACACCCGGCGTGCCGACCTGCGGATCGGTGCGTTCGGAAGGCAACAGCACGTTGGGATCAAGGCCGAGGTCGGAGAAGGCGACATCGATGAACGGCTGCAGGAACTGACCCGGCAGCAGGTTGGCGATGTAGTTCTTGAAGAACGGCCCCGATGACACCGACTCCCCCAGCGACATCGCATAGGAGGTCAGCAGTTTCAACCCCTTCTGGAGCCGTTCCTTGCGGTTGTCGAGGACCGTCAGCACACCGTTGAGCTTGTCGATCGCCGGCTTCATCGTGTCGCGGTTCTCGGCGATGAAGCCCTGCAGCTGTTGACTCAGCGCCGAGATGCTGCCCGCGATCTGGTCGATTGCGGCGCTCTGGCTTTGCAACTCGGCCAGCAGCGCGTTGGTGTTGTGGACAAGACCGACGATTTGATCGCTGCGCTCGGCCAGCACCGCCGTCGACTTGTTCGCGTTGGTGAGCAGTTCCCGTAGTTCCGCGTCACGTTCGTTGAGGGTCTCGGAGAATCGCGCGACGCCCTCGACCGCGACCCGTAGCTCGGGTGGGGTCTCGGAGAACGTATCCGCCACGACGCGCAACGAATCGGAAAGCTGGGTGGTGTCCAGCCCGCTGATCGTCGTCGCGAGTTCGCCGAGAGCGTCCGGCAACTGGTACGGCGACGTCGTGCGGTCACGCGGAATCGTGCCGTCCTGCCGGCCGTCGCCCCTCGACATGACCTCGAGGATCTTCGCGCCCAGCAGGCCCTTGGTCTTGATCGCCGCCTCGGTGCGGTCCCCGAGCGCGATGTCGTCGTCGACGGTGAACTTGATCAACACCTGCGGCCCGTCGAGTTCGATCGACTGGACTTCGCCGACCCGGAAGCCCGAAACCTGCACGCCTGCACCGGTTGTCAGACCGCCAGCTTCGGCGAAGTACGCCGAGTACTCCTTGGTCTGGTTGATGAACGGAATCTTGTCGTACTCCAGGGCGACCAGAACAATCGCAGCGGTGAGGCCCAGGCCGATGGCGCCCAGGACGAACGGATTGCGTTCGGAGAACGGCCTCATCGCGGAGCGCACCTCCCCGTCGGCTGGCCGGCGACCTTCACGTACACCGGCTGACCACCCTTGCCATTGAGTTTGAGGATGATGTCGCAGAGATAGAAGGAGAAGAAGTCGCCGTAGATGCCCTGTCGGCTCAGCGCCTGATAGGCATCCGGAAGCGTGTTGATCAGGTTGTCGAAGTAGTCGTGGTCGGCCACCACGATGCCCGCCACCCGGTCCGTCTCGTGGATGGTCTTCGCGAACGGTGGACGTGCCTGGGCGAGCAGGTCGGCGACGCTGCCCGCGGCGGCGTTCGTATAGGCGAGCCCGTTGGCGATGTCGGTCCTGCGCGCCGACAGACCCTCGACCAGTTGGGAGAGCGAGTCGACCGCCTTCGAGAACTGCTCACTCTGACCACCGAGCGACCCGAGGACGGCGTTGAGGTTGACGATGACCTCGCCGATCAACTGATCCCGGTCGGCGAGTGTGTTCGTCAGGGCGGCGGTCTGCGTCAGAAACGAGCCGATGGTCGCACCCTGCCCCTCGAAGGCCTGAATCAACTGCCCGGACAACGCATTCACCTGGTCGGGGTCCAGTGCCGAGAACAGCGGCCGGAAACCACCGATGAGGGCGTCGAGATCCAGCGCGGGCGACGTGCGGGCCACCGGAATCGTCTCCCCCGGTTTGACTTTCGTGGTACCACCGGCGCCCTCCACCAACGAGAGGTAGCGCCCGCCGATCAGATCGTCGTAGCGGATCACCGCCCGATTGCCGTCGGTGAGCACGACCGAATCGTTGGCGGTGAACTCGACGAGCGCGGTGGTGTTCGGCTGGATGGAGATCTTCTCGACCTGGCCGACCTCCACGCCCGCGATGCGGACGAAGTCACCGGTCTCCAGCCCCGTCACGTTGACGAACTCGGCCTTATAGGTGTTGGCCTTCTCGCCGAAGCGCAGTTGGCCGAACACCGCGTACAACGCGAAGACACCGAGCAGACATACCGCCAGGAAGACGCCGAGACGCACGGCTGCGCGTTTCCAGCTGGCGGTCATAGCGGCGTTCCTTTCTCGGTCGGCGGGTGGATGGTCACGGTCCTGGCGCGGCGAAGTGGGGGAGCGGAACCGGCGGCAGCGGCGTCGGTTGTTGTCGCGCGGGCGCTTGTACGACGAACGGCTCCGAGCCCGGTGTGGCACCCGGGTCCCTCGGCGCTCCCGGTGGCGGCGCGGGCGGCAGTCCCGGCCACAACGGGGTTCCGTCCGGGGCGTACAACGGTGCACCGTACGCCGGGGCACCCGGATACGGGACGGGTCCGATCGCGGGCCCGCCGAACGTGTTTCGGATACTCGGCGGCTCGGGCACTGCGCGGGTGGTCGGCAGATAGTTGACGTAGCCGGGGAAACCTATGCCCGGGTTCGGGCGCCAGTCCACACCGGTTCCGAACCCGGTGTTCGTGACGAGCTGGCGGACCGGCCAGTTCTCCTTGACGTCGGGCAGCGACCCGCACCCCGGCTTGCCGCCGGGACCGCCCTTGGCGCCGATGATGGGCAGGTGCCGCGGGTAGCTGTACGGGTCGTCGCCGAGGGCAAGGCCGGCGTCGAGGATGATCGATCGCCCGTTGCCACCCGGTGCCTCGTACCCGCCGTGGTCGAGCAGGTGCTTGGCGCCCAGCAGCAGGCAGGTGTATTCGGGGTTGTATTTGTACAGCAGGTTGGTCGTCGGCTCGAGCACGTTGATGGCCTTGATCAGATTGGCCTGACTGGGTGCGAGCAGACTGATGCCGCTGTTGGAGAGCCCGATTGTGCCGAGCAGCAACGCATCCAGAGCATCCGCGTGGCTGGTGATCGTCACGCTGGTCGTGCTGGCGGCGTTCAGTGTCGTGAGAATATCTTGTGCCGCAACGCTATACGTGTCGCTGAACGCCTTGAGCGCCTGCCAGTCGGCGCGCACGGTCTCGCTGCGCGGGTTGAGCGCCAGCAGAACCTGGTTGGCGTCGGTGGTCGCTTGGCCGATGCGGTCGCCCTTGCCGCGGACGCCCTCGGCCAGCGCCGACAGCACGCTGTTGAGCCTGGCCGGGTCGATCTGGTCGAGCACGCCGACGACGTTCTCGAACACCGTGTTGACCTCGACGCTGACGTTGCGCGAGACCAGGACCTGGCCGGCCCGAAGGCGTTGCGGGCTGGGATCCTTCGGGTACACGAGGTCGACGAACTTCGCGCCGAACACGGTCGTGGCGCGGATCTGCGCCTCGACATTAGCCGGGATGTGCTCGATCTGATCCGGGTAGATCTCGAGCTGAAGTTTCACCGGCTCGGTGCCGCCTTGGATCGCGGCGACCCGACCGACCTGCACACCACGCAGCTTGACCTTGGCGTCGCTCTCCATCACCAGGCCGGACCGGTCGGACGTCAGTGTGACAGGTACGAACTTCTTCAGTGAGCCCGTGAACAACGCGTACGTCAGCCAGATCGCGGTGATGATGAGCAGCAACAAGATCAGCGTCCACCAGCCGGGATGCAGACCCTCGTCGTCTCTCACGTCAGCCATGCGTCATCCAGCCAGATTGAAGTTGCCGGATTGCCCGTACACGGCGAGCGAGATCATCATGACCACGAACGCCGCGACGATCAGCGAGGTTCGCACCGCACGGCCGACAGCCTCTCCCACTCCCGCGGGGCCACCGCTGGCCGAGAAGCCGTAATAGGTGTGTATCAGCATGATGGCCACCGCCATCGCGATGCTCTGCACGAACGACCAGACCAAATCGGTGGGATTCAGGAACGTCCTGAAGTAGTGGTCGTAAACGCCCGTCGACTGACCGTAGATAACGGTGGTGCCGAATCGTGCGGCCCAGAACGACGCCAGCACGCCGACGCAGTACAGCGGGATCACCACGACGAGGCCGGCGATCACCCGGGTCGAAGCAAGGTAGGCGACGCTGCGGATGCCCATCACCTCGAGGGCGTCGATTTCCTCGCTGATCCGCATGGCGCCGAGCTGTGCCGTTGCGCCGGCACCGATGGTGGCCGCCAACGCGATGGCAGTGGTCGCCGGCGCGATCAGGCGGACATTGAAGAAGGCGGACGCGAATCCGGTCAACGCTTCGACACCGATTTCGGAGAAGTCGGTATAGCCCTGCACCGCCACGAGCGCGCCGGTGGTCACGGTCAGGAACCCGACGATCGCGACGGTTCCGCCGATCACCACCAGGGCGCCGGTACCCAGACCCATCTGCGCGATGATCCGCAGCAGTTCGATCCGGTAGTGGGTGAACATGTAGCCGATGCTGCGCAGCGTCTTGCCGTAGAACTTCGTCTGCAGGCCGACGTGATTCCAGGCGCCGACCCAGCCGTCGAGCCGCCGCGCCAAGCGCGGGAACCGCCGGTCGATCGGCCGACGGCTCCTCTCCATCGGTGGGCTGCTCACGTCGTCACCTGCACCGCAACCGCCGTCGCGACGACGTTGATCGCGAACAGTGCCATGAAGGTGAAGACCACTGTCTCGTTGACCGCGTTGCCCACGCCTGCGGGGCCGCCGCCGACGGAAATGCCCTTGTAGCAGGCGATCAGACCGGCTGAGAGCCCGAACAGCGCCGCCTTGACCAACGCGATCGTGACGTCAAGCGCACCGATGATCAGGGTCAATCCGGCCGCGAACGCACCCGGTGACACGTGCTGGATGTAGACGCAGAAGACGTACGCACCGGCGAGTCCGACGAGGATCACCGTCGCGGACAGCGCCAGCGACACCAAGGTCGCGGCCAGCACGCGGGGGACCACGAGCGCCTGGATCGGATCGACGCCCATCACGCGCAGCGCGTCGAGTTCGTCACGAATGGTCCGGGCGCCGAGGTCGGCGCACATGGCGGTGGCGCCTGCACCGGCGACCACCAGCACCGTCACGATCGGCCCGATCTGCCGCACCGTGCCGAGCGCGGCGCCCGTGCCGGAGAAGTCGGCGGCACCGAACTCCCTGAGCAGGATGTTGAAGGTGAACGTCAGCAGCACCGTGTAGGGGATCGTCAACATCAATGTCGGCACGATCGACACCCGCGCGACGAACCACGCCTGGGTGATGAACTCGCGCCACGCGAAGGGCGGCCTGAAGATCGCGACGAACGTGTCGAGCGCCATCCCGTAGAAACCGCCGACCGCGCGAACCGGTTTGGTAATGATGCCGGAAGCGACCACTGGCTACTTCCTTCCGCCGAAACAGATCCGGTGCCTACGTAAGTGCTGTGAATCCTGGCACGGCACAGGGACGCGGGTGACCGTAACACCACGAATGTCAGGGGCGGCAACAGGTCCGTCGCTGAGGCGCTGTTTCCCCCGGTAAGCCATACGAAAGGCTACTTCCGGGATCGTATTTAGATGCAGTAACCGTCAAATGGGAGATCACTTCACCCTGACGGCGTCCTCCAGTTCCGCGATGACGATCTTGCGCATGGTGTGCATGGCCCTGGTCGCCGCGACGGCGCGGGCCGGATCCTCGAGCAGCTGGTAGAGCCGGTCGGGTGCGATCTGCCAGCTCAGGCCGAACCGGTCCTTGAGCCAGCCGCACTGCGACTCCTCGCCCCCTTCGACCAGCCGCTCCCAGTAGTAGTCGACCTCGGCCTGGTCCTTGCACCGGATCTCGAACGACACCGCCTCGGAGAACGGGAACTGCGGACCGCCGTTGATGCCGATGAACCGCTGTCCGTCCAGCACGAACGTGCCCCATGCGACGTCACCGGGCGTGCCCGGCCCCGCCTCGGTGAAGCGGTGAATGCGCTCGATGGAGGAGTTCGGAAAAATCGCGGTGTAGAACGCTGCGGCTTCTTCGAGGTTGTGGTCGAACCACAGGCTTGGCGTGATCGTTGGCATGTCAGAACTGACCGGCGTCGCCAGCGAAACTCATCGCGGGGTCGCGCCCAGGGCTCGCAGCGCGAAGTCCAGGACACGGTTCTGCGCCCGCTGCACACCGTCTCCGTCCTGGTAGTGCTGGGAGAGCAGCATTCTGCTGATCAGCGCACTGATCGCGATCGCATCTTCTTCGGGATCGGCCAGTGGAAATGTGCCGTCCTCGCGGCCGCGGCGCAGGATCCCGACCAGCGAGCGCTCGCGATCGGCGTGGGCTTTCTCGCGCGTCTCCCGGTATCCCTTGGCGGCGCGCACCTCGTCCGAATCGATCACCGTGAAATGCATTCGGGTCCGGTCGTCGTAAATCAATCCGAACATGCCGGAGATCCAGGCCTTGAGCTGATCGACCGGGCCACCCGGTACCTCGGCGCAGATGCGGTCCAGACGCGCGGCCAACGCGTCGGTCTCCTCACGCAGCATCGCCAGGAACAGTTCGTCCTTGGATTCGAAGTGGCGGTAGAACGCCCGCGTCGACACCCGGGCGCGCTGCAGGATCGCGGCAACGGGAATCGGACCGCTGTGCGGCTCCGACAGACACCTGTAGGCGGCCTCGATGATGCAATCACGATCGGCGCTGTCGACCGCGGTCTCGGGCTGCACGTACCAAAGTGTATGGAAGGAGCGAAGTCCACGGGCCGAAGATCGACGCAATTCCTCCGTCGGTAACGTGAGGCTCCGGGGCCAGCCTGGAGGATGCCGTGAGTACGACGCACAGCGAACCGCAAACCGTGAAGTTCCGCGGTAGCGAGGACCTCACCCTCGTCGCCGACGAATGGAACCGCGGCGTGGCCGAAGATGGACCGACGGTATTGCTTCTGCACGGCGGCGGTCAGAACCGATTCTCGTGGAAGAACACCGGCCAGATACTGGCCGATCAGGGGCTGCACGTGGTCGCGCTGGACAGTCGCGGGCATGGCGACAGCGACAGGGCACCGGACGCGAACTACTCGGTCGACGCGTTGTGCGCCGACACGCTTGCGGTCATCGAGCAGATCGGGCGTCCGGTCGCGCTGATCGGCGCCAGCATGGGCGGAATGACCGGGATGCTGGTGGCGGACGCCGCCGGGCCGCAGAACGTGACAAAACTTGTGCTCGTCGACGTGGTGCCGCGTTACGAGAAGGATGGAAGCGCCCGCATCCGCGATTTCATGTCGAGCGGTATCGAGGGTTTCGAATCGCTCGACGAGGCGGCCGACGCGGTGGCCGCATATCTGCCGTATCGGAAGAAACCACGCAGCCCCGAGGGGTTGAAGAAGAATCTGCGGTTACGGGACGGACGGTGGTACTGGCACTGGGATCCGGCGTTCCTGACCGCACCGATGGACGACCCGTTCGTCCGGGTGGAGAAACTCGAGCGCGCTGTGGTCGAGTCGACGATCCCGATTCTGCTCATCCGCGGGAAGCTTTCCGACGTGGTCAGCGCCGAAGGCGTCAAGGACTTTCTCGAGAAGGTGCCCCGCGCCGAGTTCGTTGAACTCTCCGAAGCCGGACACACGGCCGCCGGGGACGACAACGACGCGTTCTCCGAAGTCGTGGTGCAGTTCGTCTGCAAGTGAGCGTCAATCGCCGCACTGTCGGCTTCAATTTCCTCGCCGAGCCCGAGTTGCCGGCACCGCAGGTCAGTGAGGAGCAGGCCGAGCAGATCCTGCTAAAGCACTACGGTCTGAGCGCCCGCGCCAAATCGCTTGGCAGTCAGCAGGATCGGAATTTCGCGGTGATCTCAGACGATGGGGTTATCGCCGGCGTGCTGAAGATCGCGAATCCGGCGTTCAACGAGACTGAGCTGCAAGCCCAGGACCTGGCGGCCGAGCTGATAGCCGCAGCCGAACCCGAGCTGCGGGTCGCCGTCCCCCTCACGAACATCGCCGGTGAGAAGTGCACGATCATAACGGATTTGTTGGACGGAACGGCGTACGTCCGGCTGCTGCGCTATCTACCGGGCGGGACGCTGGTGGACGCGGGCTACCTGTCCCCCACTGTGGTGGCCGACCTGGGCGAGGTGGCGGGCCGGGTGAGCCGCGCGCTGGCCGACTTCGCTCATCCGGGACTTGATCGAATCCTGCAGTGGGATCTGCGCTACGGCGCCGACGTTGTCGCCGAACTGATTTCACATGTCTCCGATGCGGCGCAGCGGAACGTGGTCGAGACGGCGGCGCGCGAGGCGTGGTCCCGCATTGAACGACTGGCCGACGATCTGCCGAGGCAGGCGGTGCATCTCGATCTCACCGATGCGAACGTGGTGGTGACGCGGGACCGTGGCGGCGCCCACGCCGACGGCGTCATCGACTTCGGAGATCTGACCGACAGCTGGGCGGTAGCCGAGCTGGCGATCACGGCGTCGTGCGTACTGGGGCATGTGGGCAGCGACCCGACCTCGGTGCTGCCGGTGATCCGGGCGTTCAACGCTATTCGCTCACTTTCGGTCGCGGAGGCGGAAGCGCTGTGGCCGCTATTGGTATTGCGGACCGCGGTGCTGATCGTCAGCGGAGCACAGCAGGCCGCCCTCGACCCCGACAACGACTACATCACCGAACAGTCCGACGGCGAAGGGCGCATGCTCGAGCAGGCCACGTCGGTCCCGATGGATGTCATGACGGAAGTCATCAAGGGCGACCTCGGGCTGGCCACAGCTTCTGAGGCGGTCGAGGTGACGACCCCGCTCGTCGGCGCGGCCACTTCAGTGGTGACGCTGGACCTGTCCACCACGTCGGATGTGTACGACGACGGGCGCTGGCTCACAACGGATGTCGAGGACCAGCAGGCCCGTGCGTCCGTCCGAGACGGCGCCAACTTGGTGGTCACCGTGTACGCTCAGCCACGGCTGAACGGGGCACCGAAGTTGAGCCATGACAGCCCCGCCGTCGTCCCGACCGGCATCTCCGTGTGGCCGGCGATGGAGACCCACCTGCTGGCACCGTGGGACGGTGAGGTGGTGGACGCCTCCACCGACTCCGTGTCTTTTCGCGGCGGCGGCTACGAAGTGACGCTGTCAGGTGTGCTGGCGCCGGCGTCGGGCAGCCTGCGCGCCGGTGAGATGCTCGCTCGGGCACCCGCCGGACAATGGGTGCAGCTGGGGGTGCGGCCCGTCGGCGTGGCCATGCCGCCGTTCTTCACGACAGCGGAGATGGCGCCGGGTTGGCTTGCGCTGACACGGGATCCGCGACCGCTACTCGGGTTGGGCGCCACGGAGGTGCGGACTTCGTCGGACCTGTTGTCGCGCCGCGACGCGCGTTTCGCGCAGGTGCAGGAGCACTACTATCGCGTGCCGCCGCAGATCGAACGCGGGTGGCGTAACTACCTGCTGTCGACCCGAGGGCGGTGCTACCTCGACATGGTCAACAACGTGACCGTGCTCGGACATGCCCATCCGCGAGTCGCGGACACCGCGGCCCGTCAACTGCGGAAGCTCAACACGAATTCGCGGTTCAACTACGAGGCGGTGGTGGAGTTCAGCGAGCGGCTGGCGGCCACCCTGCCCGAACCGCTGGACACCGTTTTCCTGGTGAACTCGGGTTCGGAGGCAAGCGATCTGGCGATCAGGCTGGCGACAGCGGCGACCGGACGGCGCGACGTCGTCGCGGTTAGAGAGGCCTATCACGGGTGGACGTACGGAACCGATGCGGTGTCGACGTCGGTCGCCGACAACCCCAATGCGCTTGCTACGCGGCCTGATTGGGTGCACACCGTGGAATCGCCCAATAGCTTCCGCGGCAAGTACCGAGGTGCCGATGCCGCACGTTACGCCGATGACGCGGTGCGGCAGATCGAGGAATTGATCGCCGACGGCCGAGCGCCCGCCGCCTTCATCTGTGAAAGCGTATACGGCAATGCTGGGGGCATGGCGTTGCCCGACGGCTATCTGCAGCGGGTCTATACGGCCGTACGTGCGGCCGGCGGCCTGGCCATCTCCGATGAGGTCCAGGTCGGCTATGGCCGTCTCGGCCAATGGTTCTGGGGCTTCCAGCAGCAGGACGCCGTTCCCGACGTCGTGTCGATCGCCAAGTCGACGGGCAACGGCTATCCGCTCGGTGCGGTGATCACCAGCCGCGAGCTCGCCGACAGGTTCTCGTCGCAGGGCTACTTCTTCTCGTCGACCGGCGGCAGCCCGCTGTCGTGTGCGATCGGCATCACGGTCCTCGATGTACTGCACGACGAGGCGTTGCAGCAGAACGCCTCCGTCGTCGGCGCACACCTCAAGTCGGGACTGCAGGCGCTGCAGCAACGACATCCGATCATCGGCACGGTGCACGGTATCGGGCTGTACCTCGGCGTCGAGATGGTCCGCGATGCAGAGACTCTCGAGCCCGCCACCGAGGAGACCGCCGCTATCTGCGACCGCATGCTCGAATTGGGCGTGATCATCCAGCCGACGGGTGATCATCTCAACATCCTGAAGACCAAGCCGCCGTTGTGCATCGACGTCGAGGGCGCCGACTTCTACGTCGACACGCTGGACCGGGTGCTGACCGAAGGCTGGTAGCTGGTTGACTTTCGTCACGGAGTTGTTGCGGCGCACGGCACCGTCGAATACTTTCCGCACTAGCTGAACGAAGGCTATGCCGTCGTCGCCAGCGATTACGCCGGTCCCGGCACACCCGGACTGATGAGCTACCTGTTCGGCGCGTTCACCGCCCTGTCTTTCGCGACGGACGTCGCTGGCGGGCTTGATTTCCGTTGTGTGGGTGGGTTACTACAAGGTATGACGCAAACCCCCGACGCTCTCGTGCAAGAAGTGGGCGTCTCCGGACGCCGCCGAACTAGCCGGCTACTTCACCGAAGACGGCGTCTACCACAACGTTCCGATGGATCCCGTACAAGGCCCCGAGGCGATAGCCGAGTTCATCGCAGGATTCACCGCCGCCTTCGAAGGGATCGACTTCCAGGTGCACCGCCAGGTCAGCGATGGAAACATCGTGATGAACGAACGCACCGACGTGATGCGCCGCAAGGACGGCGGCGATATCGCGCTTCCGGTGATGGGGGTGTTCGAGGTCGTCGACGGCAAGATCGCGAAATGGTCCGACTACTTCGACATGGCGACCGTGACGAAGGCGTTCGGCTAGGCCAGCAGCGGTACCGAGTCCTGTCGGGTGTCGGTGAGGATCTCGAACATCGCGCGCCGGGAGGCGACGAGTTCCGCACGCGAAAACGCTTTTCCCGCAACCTGAATCCGGCACGTCGCAATGGCCGAGTTGTAGCAGTACTTCTGTCCGCCGTCGGTATCGGTGTACGTCAGCCCGATGACGTCGGCGGGTTCCGCGGTGATCTCCCCCTCGATCATGTGATCCCCGATCCGGCCGCCGAAAGACCACGAGAACGGCTCGTAGCGGGCGTGGGTCTGCAGGCTGTGCAGGATCGACCGCACCGCGAATTCCTCACCTTCGTGCCGGAATACGAACAGCGTGGCCGCGGGGGTCAGCATCCGGCCGATCGCAGCCCGCGCCGTCACGATCTCCAACGTGGTGTCCGGCGCGTCGTCGAACCCGCACACCTGCCCGAACGCATAGGCAGGCGTGTGTCTGGTTCCCCAGTTGTGGTTGACACTGCCGGTCCAACCGTCCACGACGACACGCTCGTCGTCGAGTTCGAGTGCGCCGTTGAACTCCGCGAGCGGATGCCGCACCGTCGTCTTGGCCGTCGGGATCCGCGCTTTATAGGCACGTTCGGTGAGGAGTTTGACCGGCTCCGCTGCCCCCGGAGTGATCCGCAGATCCCAGCGCGCCGAACGGCTACCCCCGGTGACGACGCCCTGCGCCAACCGGTCGTCGATGGTGGCGGCGCCGATGCGCGCGGTCCATTCGTCGTAGTCGTAAGCGGCCGCTTCGATGGGGTAGGGCTCCTTCAGCGCACGATTTCCCGATCCGTCGGGGTCGAACACCATCACCCAGACGTCCGCGACGGCCTGGCCTGCCGTCGGCAGCAGCAGGGTCTCGCGCAGCCACAGCGCTTGCGGCCGTTCGGGATGGTTGGCCCGGATGTAGCGACTCTCGTAGTACGGGGCCGACATCCCTGACATCGGTGACATCACGGCCTCAGCATCCAATACTTGAGCGGTGATGGGTGCACAGATCGCGGCTTACGTGCTCGGTGCGGTCGCGGTGGCGGAGGCGGTCGCACTGATCGTGCTCGTCGTGCAGCGCAACCGCGAACGCGGGGAACTCGAACAACTGCGAAGCCGCGTCGACACCAGAAACATGCTGCTCTCCGGCGGCCGCGAGGCCGTCAAGACGGTGTGGCAGACGGCCAACATCATGCGCAAGGACGGATTCGGAGCCGCCGTTCGGTCCTCGATCGAAGACCTCGCGGACTGGGCCGAAGTCGAACGTCCGGACCTGGCCCGGCTGGCGCCCAGTGGCCGGGTCGCGATCCTGTTCTCCGACATCGAGGAGTCGACGGCGCTCAACGAACGCATCGGCGATCGAGCGTGGGTCAGGCTGATCGGCAAACACGACAAGATGGTGCGCCGCCACGTGACGAAGCACTCGGGTCACGTCGTGAAAAGCCAGGGCGACGGTTTCATGGTCGCCTTCGCCCAGCCCGACGAGGCGGTGCTGTGCAGCCTCGACATCCAGCGCTCACTTCGCAGGGAGCCCAACGGCATTCGGGTGCGCATCGGAATCCACGTGGGTAAGTCGGTGCGACGCGGCGACGACCTGTTCGGTCGCAACGTCGCGATGGCCGCACGCGTGGCAAGTGAAGCCGACGGCGGTGAGGTACTGGTCAGCGAAGTGGTGCGCGACGCGCTCACCGACCTCGACGGCTTCGAGTTCGACGACGGCCGCGACGCCGATCTGAAGGGATTCAGCGGCACGCACCGGCTCTACGCCGTCGCGGCCTAGTCGGTGGAGTCGGCGTCGGTCACCCGCTTGTGCAACCGCGAGCGGATGTCCTCGGGTGTGTACGCATTGCGGCGACGTTGGTCGCGCGCGACCAATGCTCCACTCGCCACCACACCGGCGGCCCCGGCCAGTCCGATCCACTTCCAGATGCCACGCATACCAAGAGTCTGCCTAAGCTTCGGGGGTGGATCCAAGCACGGTATCGCTTGCGAAGGCCCTCGAGGAGACCCGCACCGGCGACCTCTGGCTGTTCCGAGGCAGTTCAGGGCCCGATCGCGCGATTCAGACGATGAGCAACAGCCCGGTCAATCATGTCGGGATGACGATCGCGATCGAGGATCTGCCGCCACTGATCTGGCATGCCGAACTGGGCGACAAGCTGACTGACATGTGGACAGGAGGCAATCACCGCGGAGTGCAGCTCAACGACGCACGCCAGGTCGTGGAGCGATGGGTGCACAACTATCACCAGCGCTGCTGGTTCCGCGAGCTGACGCCGTACGCCAGCCGCGAGCAGGAGGACCGCGCCCTCAAGGTGGTCGCCCGCATGGACGGCACACCATTTCCGAGCACCGCCCGGCTGACCGGCCGGTGGTTTCGCGGCCGGTTGAGCGCAGCGGACTTCACGCGGGGAATTCCGTTCGTGCACAGCAAGGTCAGTGAGGCGACCCAGCGAAGGAAAAAGGCGAAACTCCAGGTCGGCCTGGAGACCGCCTACTGCGCCGAAACCGTCGCCATCACCTACGAGGAGATGGGATTGCTCTCGACGGAGAAGCACTACAACTGGTTCGACCCTGGCGTGTTCTGGAGCGGAGACGAACTGCCGCTTGCGCCCGCATACAAGCTGGGCGATGAAATCGCCGTCACAGTCCCGGACTCCAGGGCGTGAGTCGCGATCTCCTCGCTTTCCTGGTGACGGTGGGCGTATCCGCCAGGGCGCAGCTGTATCGGATGGCAGAGCCGCCGCCGGGCACTGACACCAGCGAGTACTACGACCCCGACGGTCGGGACAAGCCGGGCGTTTGAGCGGCTACAGGCGCTCGAAGCAGGCGTTCGTGTTCCCGCTCGGGATCGAGGCGTTGTGGCTGGAGAACTTTCCGACGACGCCGGTGTCGGTCACGTCGACGCTGTCGGCGTGGATTCCGAGCGGATAGTTGTCGTTCAGCTTCTTGGTCAGCCCGTCCAGCGCTGACTGCACCGCGTCCTTCGGCAGCGGGCCGGTGACCTCGAGAACCTGCAGATTCAGATCACCGTCGGTGACGACGGGCTTGGCGGTGACGTTGTTGTCGCCGGCCTCCAGAATCACGGTGCCCGCAGCGGGGTCGGTGCGCACTCCGGTGACGAGATTGCCGACGCCGGGCAGGTTTTCGGCGACGGTGTCCTTGATTCCGGCGGACTTCCAGCTCAACGTCGCGTTGAGCGAGCCGATGGTGCCCTTGGAATCTCCGGAATCGTTCAACCGCACATCCGCGAGGGTGACCTCGGCCGTCATACCGTTGGCGCTCTGCACCCTCTTTCCGTCGGTGGCGACCGAGATATTGGTGTAGTCGCCGGTGATGTACTGCCACAGGAAGGGCGGATTCACACCGAACGAGACGGTGGCGCCGTCCTCGACGACGCATTCGGCGACCTCCACCAGGATCGTGTCGGCGCGGTGCCGTGCGTAGAGCTCCGCGGCCGCCAGCCCGCCTGCCAACAGCGCGAGCACGATGACGAAGATCAGGATGATCGACTGACGACTGCCGCGGCGCGCGGTTCGCGAGGTGTCGCCGAACGACGGTGGCGGTGGCGCCTTTATCGGCGGGATCACCTGCGTCGGCCTGGCATCCGCCGGTGACGGTGCCCGCCGGATTCTCCTGATCGGCCGGGTCAGCGGGGATCGACGCGCGGAGGGAAGCTGGTCGGTAGGCGGCTCCTGACGTCCGGCCGACGGCAGCCGCTGGGTCTCCGGTTCCGGCGCCGGTGGCCTGGCCCGGCCACGCCAGTCGGGTTGACCGGGGCGCTGCGGCGGGGTCACGTGCGAATTGTGCCCTATCTCGTTGCCGCCGGAGGTAACGCTTCCAAGAATGCTCCAAGGGCCACGTCACAGTCTGATGCGCATGTTCATCAAGCGTCCATCGCACTGGTTACTCGGCACCGCCATGGCGCTCGCCGTGGCATATTTCGCGTCCATCGCGGTCGCCGAACACGACTACCCGGAGTCATAGTCGGTCAACGACGCGGCAGCGTTCCCGCCAAGTATGACCGGCTGTGCGTGAAGACCCGCGGCGCCGCGATAGCACGACCAAACCTGGCGGGGAGTAGGCATTTTCGGCACCCGCGCCATCTCCCGATGAAGGCTAGGCCTCTCCGAGGGTGACCTGGGTGGTCTCAGCCGCGCCGGACCCGTCGACGTAGGTGAGCGTCACGGTGTCACCGGGCGCCTTCGAACGGACCGCCGCGACCAGCGCCTCCGGGCCGTCGATCACACGGTCGTCGACCTTGGTCACCACCGCGCCGCTGGGTAGCCCGGCCGCGGCGGCTGGGCCTCCCTGAGCCACCTTGGCGATCGTCGCGCCACCGGCGGTGGGGTCGTTGCTCAGTTGCACCCCCAGCGAGCCGTGGGTGGCTGTGCCGTTCGATATCAACTCGTCGGCGATGCGCTTGGCCTGATCAGACGGGATCGCAAAGCCGAGACCGATCGAGCCGTTCGGCGGCCCGGAACCCTCTTGGCCGCCACCGAGGGTCGCGATCGCGGAGTTCACGCCAATCAGCTCCCCGTTCATGTTCACCAGGGCGCCGCCGGAGTTGCCCGGGTTGATCGCCGCGTCGGTTTGGATGGCGTCGATCACCGATGTCGCGTCGCCGGAACCATCTCCTGCGGACACGGGACGGTCCAGTGCGCTGACGATTCCCGTTGTCACGGTTCCCTGAAGGCCCAGCGGTGAGCCGATGGCGACGACGTCCTGGCCCACCTTCACGTCGGCCGACGATCCGATGGCGATCGGCGTCAGGCCCGAAACACCTTGGGCGCGAACGACAGCGATATCGCCCGTCGGATCGGTTCCGACGACTTCGAACGGAACGGTCTGTCCGTCGGAGAAGGACACGGTGGCTCGAACGTCGCGGCTCCCACGGCCCGGTTGGCCGGCGGCCTCGGCGACGACGTGATTGTTGGTCAGGATCAGGCCGTCCGAGGTGAGGACGATGCCCGAACCCTCCCCACTCTGATTGCCCATGTCGATCTGAAGCTTGACCACACTGGGCATCACCTTGGCGGCAACTTCTTCCACCGACCCGGCGGGCACATTCGCCGCGGGCCTGGCAGATGGCACGTTGGCGACGGCGGTCTGCGCGACGGGCGCAGGGTCCGATTGCGTCGCGACCGCGGCCGCTCCGACCCCTCCGCTCACCACGGCGACGGCGAGGGCTCCGCCGATCATCACGATTCGGTTACGCGACCGCTTCGGCTTCTGCACCGGGATCGGGCCCGTAACTTCCTCATGCGCAGTGTGATACGGGCCATAGGGTGGTGCCACAACCGCTGGTCCCCGGTAGCGCCAGTCGTAGGGTGAGCGATACATTGGGCTGACGTCAGTCGGGTGTGCTTGTCCCGTAACGTGATCCGCGAAGGGCGGACGGTGAGGATGCCGCGGGGCACGCGGGGCGGTGTTGGTCATGACGTCTTGTTCGCTCCTGAATCTTCAAATTTCACAAATGATTAGCCCAGCTTGCCTTGACCATCTGAGAGTGAACTGAGAGAAACCTATGGAGAGTCAGCGACTTTTCATACCCGCGGATCGAGCCGCTTCGCTCACCGGTCTGCGGGCGATGGCGGCGCTGCTGATCATCGGGACTCACGCGGCGTATGGCACCGGGCAGCTCACGAATGGATACAGCGGGGCGCTCTTCGCCCGCTTGGAGATCGGCGTTCCGATCTTCTTCGTCCTGTCGGGATTCCTGCTGTTTCGGCCATGGTTACGGGCAGCAGCGTCCGGAACATCGCTACCGTCGTTGAGCCGCTATGCAATTCGTCGCATACGGCGTATTGCGCCTGCCTACCTCGTCGTCGTCCTGATCGCATACGCGTTGTACCAGTTCCGTGACGCCGGACCCAATCCAGGGCACACCTGGACAGGTCTGCTGCACCACCTCACCCTTACGCAGATCTACGAGCCGGTTTATTTCTTCGTGATGCACCAGGGCCTGACCCAAACCTGGAGCCTGGCAGTCGAATTCGCCTTCTACATGGCATTGCCGTTGATGGCCGTTCTTCTGTTGACGGGGCTCTGCAAGGGTATTTGGAGGCCGAGGCTGCTGCTGGTGGGGCTGTGCTGCCTTGCCGCGATCACTCCCCTGTGGTTGTGGCTGCAATCCGCCACCGATTGGTTACCGAGCTCGGCCGGCATGTGGCTGCCCGCCCACCTGCTCTACTTCGTCGGCGGAATGGTCCTGGCGGTGTTGCAGGCCGTCGGAGCGCGCGTGACGCTGCTGATCGCAGGGCCGCTCACGGTGGTCAGTTATCTGATCGTGTCCACGTCGATCGCCGGGGACGTTCCTTACGGTGATGTGGCGCTGTGGCAGATCCTCGTCAAGGTCGCGCTCTACGCCACCATCGCCTGCGCGGTCGTCGCCCCGTTGGTGCTGAGCGGACCGAACGGATTCGAACGATTGCTGAGCTCGGCTCCCGTCGTCTGGCTCGGAGAGATTTCCTACGAGATCTTCCTGCTTCACGTGATCGCAATGGAGATCGTGATGACGTCGGTGTTGCGGTGGCCGGTTTTCACAGGTTCGTGGTCAATAGTGTTCGTGGTCACGCTGGTGATGACGGTGCCGCCGGCATGGCTGCTGCATCGGATGACGGCGCCGTCGAGGTCCCCGCTGACGGCACCGACGCCTGATAGCGTCCCGATGCGATGAGCGGAGCAGACACGTGACGATCGTGGTGATGGACGGCCCGACGGCTTCGGCGTTGGCGCAGATCCTGCCATTGCTGCTGTTGACCGTTTTGATCGAGATGCGACGTACGGCGTTGCATCGCAAGGTGTCCCGTACCGTCTTCGGCGGGTTCTTCATATTGTTCGGCGTGATCGAGACGGTGCTGGTGCTGTCGATCGACGGTGAGCTCTACCCGTTCCAATGGGGCGACCTTCTGTCCGCGCTCGCCATTTTCGGACTGCTCGCCATGATCTTCGTGATTTCCTTCATCGAGCAGGGCTAGAGATCGGCCGCGCGCACGACCGGTCGAACAGTTCTCAGTGGGCGAGCTTGAGCCCGACAACGCCACCGATGATCATCACCAGGAACACGGCCTTGAGCAATGACGCCGGCTCCTGCCCGGCGGCCATCGCGTAGCCCACAGTGAGAACTGCACCGATTCCCACCCATACTGCGTATGCGGTTCCGATCGGCAGGTCCCGCATCGCATAGGCCAGGCCCGCCATGCTGGCGACGATTGCGACCAGGAACACCACGCTCGGCGCCAGCTTGCTGAATCCTTCGGACTTGCCGAGCGCTGTTGCCCAGACCGCCTCCAGGACACCGGATACGACGAGACTTACCCACGACATGACGTTTCTCCTGGGCCGTCTTGTCGCGCACCGGGTACAGCACCCATCGTCCGGAAGCCTTCTTGGAGGCTCTGCTATCGAAGGTGTCACAACCGCGCAAGGGTGGCAATGTCAACTCGGTCACCACACGCGCCTCGGGTGAATCAGTGACGGTGCTGCACCACGTTGACGACGCTGCCGTCGGGTGCCCTGACGAAGAAGCGGCGTACGCCCCACGGCTCGTCGGTGAGCGGGTGCACGATCTCATACCCCCGCGTACGCGCCTCCTCGTACGCGGCGTCGACGTCGTCGGCGTGCACGGAGATCACCGAGTCCTCGGCCGCGGTTGCGTCGCCGGTCACCAGTTGCACATTCGCGCCGGTGCTGGGTGAGGTGAAACGCGCCACCCATCCCAAGTTGAACTCTTCGTCGGTCAGGCCCAGATAGCCGGCATAGAAATCCTTGGCCGCCTCAATGTCTGCGACGGGAAGGTTCGCCGTTATTCGCGTGACACGCATACCGCCCTCCTCAGTGCCAAAGTTACAGTGGCACCGGCAGCTTCACCGCGCTACTGAGTCTTGGATATCTGCTCGCGAATGGTTTCCCTGTCGATCACCGACCAGACTTCGACGATCTGTCGATCGTCGAACCTGTAGAAGACGTGCTCCGGAAACGACACTTGCCCGAGCGGCGGCTCGAAACCCAGGAACGTGTGCAGTGGCGAGCATCGAAAGAACAGTCTGCAAGACACGACGTGATCGTCGGCGACAAGGATCTCCGGGATGAACTGGAGGTCCGGCGCGGCGTGGGTGTCAGACTCCAGCATCGCTCGATAGCCGCCAAGACCCAGTCGGCGTCCGTTGTGAACGACGTCGTCGGCCACGAATCGCCCGAGGTCGCTCCAGCGTCGGTCGTTCAAGCAGGCCAAGTAGTCGCGATAGATCGCGATCAGATCGCCGTTCATCGGTCTTCCGATTCCATCGCTTCTTCGCGCTAGTGGGTCAACGTCACGATAGTCCGGGATTGATAACCTCTTGGCAATGAACGGGACGTTGGACGAGGGGCCCTTCTATCACGGCACAAAAGCCGAATTGCGGCCTGGAGATCATTTCACCGCCGGATTCCGTTCCAACTACCGGGCAGAAATCGTGATGAATCACATCTACTTCACCGCGTTGCGAGACGGCGCGGGCCTCGCCGCGGAACTCGCCGCCGGCGACGGAGTCCCGCGGGTGTACGTCGTCGAACCGACCGGGGAGTTCGAGAACGATCCCAACGTGACCGACAAAAAGTTCCCGGGCAATCCGACCCGCTCCTATCGCAGCAGGGAACCACTCCGAGTCGTTGGCGAAGTAACCGACTGGACGCGACTGACACCCGAAGCTCTCCAGATGTGGCGAGACCGACTGGCCGCGGGCCTCCGGGATGGCAGCGCCGAAATCATCAACTAGCGCGTCTTCTCGCCAGACGTTGAAAGGAAACTCGGCCGCGCCACCGCACAGCCCGTACCGACGATCAAACTCCGAATTTGGCCCGAGCTTCCTCCGTGACGGGAGTGAACAAGTTGACCAGGTTCCCATCGGGATCCCGGAACAACAATGCGCGGTTTCCCCACGGCATCGTTGTCGGCTCGGTGACCACTTCGGAGACGTGTTCGCGAAGTCGCTCCCACTCGGCGTCCGCATCATCGACGATGAATTCGATGATCGCAGTCCGGTTTGCCGCTGGCTCAGCAGATCCATCCCCGAACAGCGGGACGGTTTTGTCGCTGCCGATGGCCAGCGTGCCAACAGCGGTCGGAATCTCCGCGAAGAGTTCGTTAGCCCAGTTGGCGGTTGCACCGGTGACCATCTCATAGAACATGACGAGCTGTTTCACGTCGGCAGTGATGATGCGGGTTGAGACGAATTTCATCGGGACGTGCTCCTCAGGGTGTTCGCCGGACAGCCCGGACCATGGACTTGACGCTCCACGTTAGCGACGGACCCCGACAAGTCCGCCCCGCGAAGATTCCTGGAAGAATCCTGTCACTTCAACGTATTCCGTGCCGCATCAGTGTCCGTGTTCTACGGTCGCCGAATGGGGGTCCGGGACGCCGTCATGGCGGGTGTTGCCAAGCAGCTCGGTCATCCGAATGGTCTGCGCGGGCGGCTGGTTGGTGCGGCGCTCAATCGGGGCAACCGGCGTTTCGTGAGCGCCGCCGCGCGGGCGCTGCGACCCAATGAGGCATCGGCGGTGGCCGATGTCGGATTCGGTGGCGCAGTGGGGCTGAAATTCTTGCTTGACAGCGTCGGTCCGGCGGGCCGCGTTCACGGTGTCGAGGTGTCGGAGACGATGCTCAGTCAGGCCGCGGGGCGATACCGCCGAGACATCGCGACGGGGCGGCTGTCGTTGCATTCTGCGTCCATGACGGAACTGCCCTTTGCCGATGGGGAATTGGGCGGCGTCATCACCGTCAACACCATTTACTTCGTGGCGGAGCTCGACAGAGCGTTCAGTGAGCTTGCCAGGGTGATAAACAGCCGGGGCCGACTCGTCATCGGGCTCGCCGACCCCGATGTGATGGCAAAACTGCCGTTCACGGGACACGGCTTTCACCTCCGTCCGGTCCCGGACGTGATCGAGGTGTTACGCAGCACCGGTCTCACCGTCGAACACCGTCAGATCACTGACGACGTCAAGGCGCCGCATCTGCTGATAGCCAACTCCGTCGCGTGAAACGTCGCCAGCGTGTGCAGGACGTGCCTAGACGTTGAAGCGGAATTCGACCACATCGCCGTCGGCCATCACGTAGTCCTTACCCTCCATCCGGACCTTGCCCGCGGCCTTCGCGGCGGCCATGGAGCCGGCCTCGATCAGGTCGTCGTACGAGACGACCTCGGCCTTGATGAAGCCCTTCTCGAAGTCGGTGTGAATGACCCCTGCAGCTTTCGGCGCGGTGTCGCCCTGATGAATCGTCCACGCGCGCGATTCTTTCGGCCCCGCCGTCAGATACGTCTGCAGGCGCAGCGTGTGAAAACCCGCCCGTGCCAACGCATCCAGGCCCCGCTCGGTCTGGCCGATCGATTCCAGTAGTTCGGCCGCCGACTCGTCGTCGAGCTCCTGAAGCTCCGCCTCGATCTTGGCGTCGAGGAACACCGCGTCCGCGGGCGCGACCATGTCCCGTAACGCCGTGACCCGAGCCTCGTCGGTGAGCACACCTTCATCGGCGTTGAACACGTAGAGAAACGGTTTGGTCGTCAGAAGATTCAGTTCCCGCAACGCCGAGACATCGGCACCCGCTGCGAACAACGTCGTGCCGCTGTCGAGCGTCTCCTGCGCCGCGAGCGCCGCCTCGTACGCCGGGCGGCGGTCCTTGTGAGTGCGCGCCTCTTTCTCCAGGCGTGGCACCGCGCGCTCCAGCGTCTGCATGTCGGCGAGAATCAGCTCCGTCTCGATCACCTCGATATCCGACTTCGGGTCGATGCGGCCGTCGACGTGTGCCACGTCGTCGTCGGTGAACACCCGCACCACTTGGCAGATCGCATCGCTCTCGCGGATGTTGGCCAGGAACTTGTTTCCAAGACCCGCGCCCTCGGATGCGCCTTTGACAATTCCGGCGATGTCGACAAACGTGACCGGCGCATGGACGATCTTTTCCGAGTCAAACATCTTCGCGAGTTCGACCAGTCGCGGATCGGGCAGGGGGACGACCCCCTCGTTCGGCTCGATCGTCGCGAACGGGTAGTTCGCCGCCAGCACGTCGTTCCGCGTCAACGCATTGAAGAGCGTCGACTTACCGACGTTGGGCAGTCCGACGATTCCGAGGTTCAGGCTCACAGGGTCGACAGTCTAGGAGACTTCGGCGGCCACGCCAGCAGCGAGCTGACAGCCACACTAAGCAATAGCCGGTACGGTCTACGTGTGTCACCACAGCGCGCCAGGTCGGCGGTCACAGCCGACCATCGCTCCGCGCTCCCAAATATCCCAGGCGTTCCCTGGTGGGGCGCTGTGCTCATCGCGGCAACTCTGATGGCGATCGGATTCGCCTACGACGCCGGTTCCGGTGCCAAAGAGCTCACCGGAGTGTTTGCCGGCACCTATGTGGTCGGCTGCATCCTGGCCGTGCTGGCGGTCCGTCAGGCCGGGGTCTTCACCGCCGTCATCCAACCGCCGCTGCTGCTGTTCGGCGCCGTTCCGATGGCGTACTTCGTGTTCACCGACAGCCAGGCCACGAATTTCAAAGACACACTGATCAATTGCGGCTACCCGCTGATCGAACGCTTCCCGCTGATGTTCTTCACCTCCGCGATCGTGCTGCTCATCGGGATGGCCCGGTGGTACCTGGGCATGTCGTCGCGCCGAGGCACGCCCGACGCGACGGCCAAGGACGAGCCGAGTGGCGGCGGACTGGCCGCGGGGCTGATGTCCAAGGTCTCCGCGCTGCTGGCGGGCCGCGGTGCGGGCGACGAAGACGATGCACTCGACGAGCCGCCACGCCGGCGCAGCGCCGCCGCGCGGCCCAGCCGTTCGGCGAGCCGCAGCGGCAAGCCCAGGAGCCGCTCCACCCCGTCGCGGTCACGGCACGCCCGTCCCCCTGACACCGAACTCATCGAACCCGTGCGCGAGCGGCCACGTCGGCCACGCCCCAGCAGGCAGGCCGAGCCGCCCGACGAACCGCGCCGCAAGCCGCGCTCCGGATCGGGCCAGCGCAGGGCGATGCCGCCCCCCGAACGCCGCGCCGGATACGAGCGGCCCGAGCGTCGGCGCCGCTTCGACGACGACCAGCCGCCGCTGTCGCACGGCAGCAATGGCAATGGCACACACCACCCGGTTTCGCGGGTGCGCTACCGGGATGGCGAAGAGGGCGACGATCGCGCACCGCGACGGACCCCGCGCGACCGGGCGATCGAAAGCTGGGAATACGACATCTGACGCGCTAGGTGCGGGCCGGCCGGATCTCTCTTGGCAGGGCGAAGACCAGCGTCTCGTTGGCCGTCGTGACCGGCTGCACCGTCTCGTAGCCGTACTCTGCGAGCCGCTCGAGGACTCCGCGCACGAGCAGTTCGGGCACTGATGCGCCGGAGGTGACCCCGACGTTTGTGACTCCGGCGAGCCAGGCGGGGTCGATGTCCTCGGCGTAGTCGACCAGATGTGCGGCATCGGAGCCCGCGTTCAGCGCGACCTCCACCAACCGCACGGAGTTCGATGAGTTCTTCGACCCGACGACGATCACCAGCTCGCACTCCGGCGCCATGGCCTTGACCGCGACCTGACGGTTCTGGGTGGCGTAGCAGATGTCGTCGCTCGGCGGATCCTGCAGCGTCGGGAACTTCTCGCGCAGCCGGCGCACGGTCTCCATGGTCTCGTCGACGCTGAGCGTGGTCTGGGACAACCAGATGACCTTGTTGGGGTCGCGCACCGTGACCTTGTCGACGGCGTCGGGGTTGTCCACGACCTGGACATGGTCGGGCGCCTCGCCGGCGGTGCCGACGACCTCCTCGTGGCCGGTATGGCCGACGAGCAGGATGTCGTAGTCGTCACGCGCGAAGCGCTTGGCCTCGTTGTGCACCTTGGTGACCAGCGGGCACGTGGCGTCGATGGTCCGGAGATTGCGCTGGGCGGCCTCGACGTGCACGGTCGGAGCGACGCCATGCGCGGAGAACACGACGATGGAGCCCTCCGGCACCTGGTCGGTCTCCTCGACGAAGATCGCGCCCGCCTTGGCCAACGTCTCCACGACGTGCACGTTGTGCACGATCTCGTGTCGCACGTACACCGGTGCGCCGTGCTTCTCGAGTGCTCGCTCCACGGTCTCCACGGCGCGGTCGACGCCCGCGCAGTATCCGCGCGGCTCGGCCAGCAGCACCCGCTTGCCCGCGACACCACTGGTGACCGAGCTCGAAGCGCCCGGAATCCCCATGTTGATCGTCGGCGGCATGCTTCCAAGGGTACTGACACGCGGGCTCAAGAGGCCAACCGTAGGCTAGGGGCCATGGCAACCGCACCATATGGGGTCCGACTGCTGGTAGGCGCGGCTGTGACCGCCCTCGAGGAAACCCGCAAGTTTCCGCAGACGATCCTCACGTACCCGATGACTGTGGCGAGTCAGATCGCCCACCTCGTGATGAAGATGCAGCAGGATGTTGCCGACCTGGTCATCAAGGGTGACGAAGCTCTCGAATCGATCTTCCCGCCGAAAGACGAGCAGCCCGAGTGGGCGACCTTCGACGAGGACCTGGGTGACGCACCCACGACGCCGGCGGTGGACGGCGAGCGCCTGACCGAGGGTCGTTTCGCGCTCTTCACCGGCGGCGAACCCGAGGGCGACAGGACCGCGGAGCCCGCGCCGGCGGCACGGTCGGCGTCGGCGAGCGCACCCGAGATCGTCGAGGAGCTCGACTACGAGTCGCTCACCCTGGCGCAGCTGCGCGCCCGCCTGACGTCGTTGCGGGTCGCGGACCTCGAGATGCTGCTGGCATACGAGGACGCCACCAAGTCCCGCGCACCCTTCCAGACGCTGCTGTCCAACAGGATCACCCGCGCGACCGCGAAGTGACCTCCCCGGCGATGAGTGACGCCGAGCCGGGAAAGTCCCCCGACAACCCCTGGCCGGTGCGCGCCGTCTCCACCCGCGTCGCCAAGTACATCGACAAGCTCGGCACGGTGTGGGTGGAAGGCCAGATCGCCCAGCTGAACCTGCGCCCCACGGTCGCGTTCATCATGCTTCGCGATCCGGCCGCCGACATGTCGTTGTCGGTGGTCTGCCCGCGTGACCTCGTCGAGAACGCACCGGTGAAATTGACCGAGGGCGTACAGGTCATCATGCAGGGCAAGCTGGCGTTCCACACCGCTCGAGGCACTGTCTCGTTGCGGGTCAACGAGATTCGCGCGGTCGGCCTCGGCGAGCTGCTGGAGCGCATCGAACGCCTCCGCAAGCTGCTCGAGGCCGAGGGGCTGTTCGATCCGCGCCTCAAACGGCCACTGCCTTTCCTGCCGAACACCGTCGGACTCATCACCGGGCGGGCCTCGGCGGCTGAGCGCGATGTGGTTTCGGTGGCGCAGAGCCGTTGGCCCGCAGTGCGATTCGCGATCCGCAATACTGCGGTACAGGGGCCCAACACCGTCGCCCAGGTCGTCGATGCGCTCCGCGAGCTCGACGCCGATCCCGACGTGGACGTGATCGTGATCGCCCGCGGTGGCGGTGACATCGACGCGCTTCTACCGTTTTACGACGAGACGCTGTGCCGGGAGATCGTAAGGTGCACAACACCGGTGGTGAGCGCCATCGGTCACGAACCCGACAACCCGATGTGCGATCTGGTCGCCGACGTGCGCGCGGCCACACCCACCGACGCCGCCAAACGCATCGTCCCCGATGCCGCCGCCGAGCAGGCACTCGTCCAGGATCTGTGCCGGCGCGCAGGCCGCGCACTCCGCAACTGGGTGCACCGCGAACAGCATCACCTGGACCAGCTGCGCAATCGGCCGGTGCTCGCCGCGCCGCTGGCCGCACTCACCGCTCGCTCCGACGAAGTGCACCGTGCCCGGACCGCGGCCCGACGCGACATCACCCGCTTGGTGTCCGCCGAAGCCGACCGGATCGGGCATCTGTCGGCCCGCCTGGCCACACTTGGACCGGCGGCCACGCTGGCCCGCGGCTATGCGGTCGTGCAGACCCTGCCCGACGCTGCGGTACTGCGCACCACCGCCGACGCCCCCAAGGGCACCCGGTTGCGAGTCCGGGTGGCCGACGGCGCGGTCACGGCGGCCAGCGACGGTCCAGAAGGGACAGCTAAATGAAGCCCATTAGTGAGCTGGGATACGAAGAAGCCCGCGACGAGCTCACCGCTGTCGTGCAGCAGCTGGAGCAGGGCGGGCTGGATCTGGATGCGTCCCTGAAGCTCTGGGAAAGGGGCGAGGAGCTGGCCAAACGCTGCGAGGAGCACTTGGCCGGGGCCCGCAAGCGAGTGGAGGACGCATTGGCCGCCAAAGAGCCGGAAGAAAGTTGAAACCGGAACGACTACCCACTTTGGGGGTCGAAACTGTAACACGTTTCAGTTACGCTTCCGGGCATGGGTGATTCAACGTTGACCACCGACATCGGCCGCGTACTCGTCACTGGTGGTTCCGGATTCGTCGGCGCCAACCTGGTGACTGAACTGCTCGACCGCGGACACGAGGTCCGCTCATTCGACCGTGCCCCGTCGCCGCTGCCCGCACATCCGCGGCTCGAGGTGCTCGAGGGCGACATCTGCGATCTCGAGACCGTGGCTGCGGCCGTGGCCGGCGTCGACACCGTGTTCCACACCGCCGCGATCATCGATTTGATGGGCGGCGCATCGGTCACCGAGGAATACCGGCGGCGCAGCTTCTCGGTGAACGTCACCGGCACCGAGAATCTCGTGCGTGCCGCGCAGGCGGCCGGGGTCAAGCGATTCGTCTACACCGCCTCCAACAGCGTCGTCATGGGAGGCAAGAAAATCTCCGGCGGCGACGAAACTCTGCCCTACACCGAGCGATTCAACGACCTCTACACCGAGACGAAGGTTGTCGCGGAGAAGTTCGTGCTGTCGCAGAACGGCGTCGACGGTCTGCTCACCTGCTCGATCCGGCCAAGCGGCATATGGGGCCGCGGCGACCAGACCATGTTCCGCAAGGTGTTCGAGAGCGTGCTCGCGGGCCACGTCAAAGTGCTGGTCGGCGGAAAGAATGTCAAGCTCGACAACTCTTACGTACACAACCTGATTCACGGCTTCATCCTCGCCGCCCAGCATCTGGTGCCCGGCGGAAGCGCACCCGGCCAGGCGTACTTCATCAACGACGGCGACCCGATCAACATGTTCGAGTTCTCCCGACCCGTGGTGGAGGCGTGCGGTCAGCGCTATCCGAAGATCCGCGTGCCCGGACGGCTGGTGTTGTTCGCGATGCTGGTGTGGCAGTGGTTCCACTTCAAGTTCGGGATACCCAAGCCGATGATCGAACCCCTCGGGGTGGAACGGCTGTATCTCGACAACTACTTCTCCATCGCCAAGGCCAAGCGCGACCTCGGATACCAGCCGCTGTTCACCACCGAGCAGGCGATGGACGAGTGCCTGCCGTATTACGTCGACCTGTTCCACAGGATGAAGGACGAGGGTAAGGGTCCGGCCGTCAGCGTCGCGGCCGCGCCGCTAGAGGGTTAGACCCCCTTCGCCCAGCACGTCATTATTTGATGACAGCGGTCGGCACGCACGGTCATCGAGCGCCGGTGACGTGGTCTGGCTCGCCGGCGCACATGCTCATGCGGTATCGACCGGACGAGGCGCCCGAAGCTCTCGCAGGCGTAAGTATCTGCTGAGAAGCTTCGCTTTCCATCACGACTTGCCTTGACACGGCATAGCGTTCGTCTCGACGACCTGGTGGAAGGAGCACCCATGCCTGATCCGCAACCGGACACCCTGGTGACCTGGGGCGAGGGCATGCGCTTCACCGACAAGGTTCACAAGATCGGTGACGTCGAATCCAAGGTCTATATCGACGGGTTCAACCTGATGCAGTATCTGAAAGGCCACGGCACCCGCCGGGAGCTTCAGCGTCGACCAGATCGTCGAGAAGCTCGAGGAGTTCCTGCCGTCCGACTGAAGTGCCACAGCCACATACCGCCACGACAATTCAAGAAGGGGATTGCGCATGCCTAATTCAAAACCGAACATTCTCGTCATCTGGGGTGACGACATCGGGATCTCGAACCTGAGCTGCTACAGCCGGGGAATGATGGGGTACTTCACTCCCAACATCGACCGGATCGCCGACGAGGGAATGCTTTTCACCGATTCCTACGGTGAGCAGAGCTGTACCGCCGGACGATCATCGTTCATCACAGGGCAAAGCGTGTACCGCACCGGCATGAGCAAGGTCGGTATGCCGGGCATGGACATCGGATTGCAGAAAGACGACCCGACGATCGCCGAGCTGCTCAAGCCTCTCGGCTACGCAACGGGACAGTTCGGCAAGAACCACCTGGGTGATCTGAACAAGTTCCTGCCCACGGCGCACGGTTTCGACGAATTCTTCGGCAACCTATACCACCTCAACGCAGAGGAAGAACCCGAGAATCCGGACTACCCCACCGCCGAGGAGGCGCCGATACTGCGCGCCCAACTGCTGCCGCGCGGTGTCATTCACTCCTGGGCCACCGACGAGGACAGCGGCGAGGTCGACGATCGGTACGGTCCCGTGGGCAAGCAGCGCATCGAGGACACCGGACCGCTGACCAAGAAGCGGATGGAGACCATCGACGACGAGACAACCGGCGCATGCGTCGATTTCATCAAACGCCAGCACGAGGCGGACACGCCGTTCTTTGTGTGGATGAACATGACCCATATGCATTTCCGTACTCACACCAAGCCGGAGAGCCTGGGCCAGTCCGGACGCTGGCAGTCGCCATACCACGACACGATGATCGACCACGACCGTAATGTCGGCACACTGCTCGACCTGGTCGACGAATTGGGGATCGCCGAGGACACGATCGTCATCTACTCGACCGACAACGGCCCGCACGCCAACAGCTGGCCTGACGGAGCTACCACGCCGTTCCGCAGCGAGAAGGCCACCAACTGGGAAGGTGCGTTCCGGATCCCGGAGATGATCCGCTGGACCGGCAAAATCAAGCCGCGCAGTGTCTCCAATGAGATTGTCCAGCACCATGATTGGCTGCCAACTTTCCTGGCCGCAGCCGGGGAACCGGATATCGTCGACAAGCTCAAGGCTGGGCACACCGCCGGGGATATGACGTACAAGGTCCACATCGATGGCTACAACCTGCTGCCATACCTGACAGGTGAGGTAGAGAAGAGTCCTCGCCGAGGAATGATCTACTTCTCCGATGACTGCGACGTGCTGGGCATCCGCGCCGAGAACTGGAAGGTCGTGTTCCAGGAGCAGCGCTGCCAAGGCACGCTTCAGATCTGGTTCGAACCGTTCACCCCGCTGCGCGCGCCGAAGCTGTTCAATCTGCGCACCGATCCGTTCGAGCGCGCCGACATCACCTCGAACACGTATTGGGACTGGGTGATCGACCGCATTTACCTCGTGCTGTACGGCTCGGCGATCGCGACGCAGTTCCTTGAGACGTTCAAGGAATTCCCGCCGCGCCAGGAACCGGCAACGTTCACGATCAACCACGCTGTCGACGAACTCAATAAATTCCTATCCACGCGGGGCGGCTGAACTTGGCAGAGCTCAACTCCTGGACTGACGGACCCACGAAATCAGCGATCGTCGACTTCGTGGGGCGGGTCACCTCCGACGGCCCGGACTTCGTTGCGCCCGAAGAACGCGTCGCCGTTTTCGACAACGACGGCACCCTGTGGTGCGAGAAGCCGATGTACATCCAGCTCGACTTCATCATTCGCAGGCTCGCCGAGAGAGCGGAATCCGAGAGGTCGCTGGCCGCCCAGCAGCCGTACAAGGCGGCCACCACGGGTGACCTGCAGTGGTTCGGTGGTGCGATCACCAAGCACTACCAGGGCGATCACACTGACCTGAAAGTGCTTGCGGGGGCGGTTATGTCCCTGCACGAGACCATGAACGTCGAGGACCATGCCGCGCGGGTCGCCGCCTTCTTCGCCGATGCGAAGCACCCGACGCTGAACCGGCCCTACCAGGAGTGCATCTACACGCCGATGGTGGAGTTGTTGCGGTACCTCGAGGACAACGGCTTCACCTGCTACATCGTCTCCGGCGGTGGCCGCGATTTCATGCGGCCGATCACCGGGGCGATCTACGGTATTCCGCCGGAGCGCGTCGTCGGCAGCGCGCAGGGCCTGAAGTTCGAAGGGGCCGAGGGGCACGGCGATCTGCTGATCCAGCCGGCGCTCGATATTTTCGACGATGGCCCGGAGAAGCCGGTACGGGTTTGGAGCCGCATCGGCAGGCGCCCGATTCTGTCGGCGGGCAACTCCAACGGGGACGACGAGATGTTGCAGTACTCCGGGAGGCCAGGGGCGGCGGCCCTGCGACTGCTGGTGTTGCACGACGACGCCGAACGCGAATTCGACTACACCGCAGGAGCCGAACGGGCGCTTGAGCATGCCGCGACATATGGCTGGACCGTGGTGAGTATCAAGAACGACTGGACGACAGTCTTCGGTGATTGACGACCTCGTCGCGATCCCGCCGCAGACCGCGCTACTGGGATCCGATCGCCACTATCCGGAGGAGGGGCCTGCCCGCCCCGTCGATGTCGACGGGTTCTCGATGATGGCCAGGGCGGTCACCAACACGCAGTTCGCCGAATTCGTCGACGCCACTGGCTATCTCACCGTCGCCGAGCGACCCGTGAACGCCGCCGACTACCCGGATGCGCCGGCGGAGAATCTGCAGCCGGGGTCGATGGTGTTCACCCGCACGCCCGGGCCGGTGGACCTTCGGCATCTCAATCAGTGGTGGACATGGACCCCGGGAGCGTCGTGGCGCCATCCCGTCGGTCCGCTGTCGTCGATCGAGAAGCGCGCCGATCACCCCGTCGTGCACGTTGCGTACGAGGACGCCGAAGCCTATGCGGCGTGGGCCGGTATGTCCCTGCCGACCGAGGCCGAATGGGAGACCGCCGCCCGCGGCGGTTTGGACCAAGCGGAATACACCTGGGGCAATGAACCGGAACAACCTGGTGAGCGGATGGCCAACTACTGGCACGGCGACTTCCCGTGGCGGCCGGACAAGGGTTACGGGCGCACCGCCCCTGTCGGCAGCTACCCGGCCAACGGCTACGGACTGTTCGATATGGCCGGCAACGTGTGGGAGTGGACCACCGACTGGTACGGCGAGACTCGCGACGATCAACCCTGTTGCGCCTCGGACAGTTACGACCCGCGGCAGCCCCAGTTCCAGGTGCCTCGCAAGGTCGTCAAGGGCGGATCGTTTTTGTGCGCCGACGTCTACTGCCTGCGGTATCGACCCGCCGCCCGGCGGCCGCAACCGGTCGACACCGGCATGAGCCACGTCGGCTTCCGCTGCGTCAAGCGCTGAGCACCGACCTCTCAGCCGCTTTCGGCGGCCTTCTTGATCGCGGCGAGCGTGGCGGGTATGCCGCTCTGCGCCATCACCCGACGGTGCTCGATGTGGGCCTCTGCGTTCTCGCCCCACCGCTCGTGAAAGCCGGCGATGCCTTTGGGAAGGAATTCCCAATGCTCGGTCAGTCGGGTTCCGTCGCCCTCAGGCTCGAGGGTGTAGCCCCAGTGCACCCAGCCCTCGTTGACCTCCCACGCGAACTCCCTGCC
The DNA here is from genome assembly GCF_052114565.1 of Mycobacterium sp. 2YAF39. NCBI lineage: Bacteria > Bacillati > Actinomycetota > Actinomycetes > Mycobacteriales > Mycobacteriaceae > Mycobacterium > Mycobacterium sp. 2YAF39. Next base: position 82,944 of record NZ_JBFREZ010000009.1, on the reverse strand, counting down.
GGGATCGGCGGCGACGACCTGGCTGCGGGTCTCCCACGTGCGCTCGGGGACCTCGTTGCGGCCGGTGAACCAGGCGCCGACCTGCGGCCCCGCTCCGTCATCCCACCAGCACGCTTTGCAGACGGGACTCCACTCCCCCGTCCTGGTCACGTCGGACACCAGCGCATACAGCTCGTCCGGACTCACCGACACGTGTATCGACTCAGACATCTTTAAATCGGTCACGATCTGAGTGTGCCAAAGCGCTAGGTTAGAACGCGTTCCACTCCGCCGTCGAAAGGGCAACTGGATGAGCAACGGTAGCGAGCGGGGGGCACGAAAAGCGGTCGTGATCGGCGGGGCGTCCGGGATCGGCTGGGCGAGCGCCAATGCATTGGCCGCCGACGGCTGCCAGGTGACGATCGCCGACCTCAATGCGGACGGCGCCACCGAGCGTGCCGCCGAACTGGGCGCACCTCACACCGCCGCACAGGTCAACGTCACCGACGAGGCGTCGGTGGAGCGCCTCTTCACCGAGACCGGTCCGCTCGACGTCGTGGTGAACTGCGCGGGCTTCGGCAGCCTCGGCCTGATCACCGATCTGTCCGTCGACGAGTTTCGCGGAGTCGTCGACGTGTGCCTGAACGGCTCGTTCATCGTCGCCAAGTACGCGGGGCAGAAGCTGCGCGAGGGCGGGTCCCTGGTCTCGATCAGCTCCCTGAACGGACGGCAGCCGGCCATCGGGATGAGCGCCTACTGTTCGGCCAAAGCCGGACTGTCGATGCTGACCCAGGTCGCGGCCATGGAGTGGGGACCGCGTGGCATCCGGGTCAACGCCGTCGCGCCCGGCTTCGTCGACACACCGCTGACCGCGGGGTCGTCGCTCGTGCCCGGCCTCGTCGAGGACTACGTCGACAACACCGCCATCGGACGCGCGGGCACACCGGAGGAGATCGCCGACGCGGTGGTGTTCCTCTGCTCCCCGAAGTCCTCATGGCTCACCGGTGAGGTGCTCGACCTCAACGGCGGCGCACACCTGAACAAGTATCCGGACGTTCTCGGGCACGTGATGAAACTGGCGGAGGCGCAGTGATGAGCGCTCGCGCGAAGAACATACGGATATGAGTTTCAATGGAAAGCAGGCTATCGTCACCGGCGCCGGATCGGGTATCGGCGCCGCGCTGTGCCGGGCGCTGGTCGCCGCAGGCGCGCGCGTCGTCTGCACCGACATCGACGGTGTCGCCGCCGAGCGGACCGCCGCACCGCTTGGTGACAGAGCACGCGCCGCACAACTCGACGTCACCGACGCCTCGGCCGTACAGGCCGCGGTCGACGAGGTCGTCGACCGTGCCGGCCGGCTCGATCTGATGTTCAACAACGCGGGAATCTGTTGGGGCGGCGACACGGAACTGCTGACGCTGGACCAGTGGAACACGATCATCGACGTCAATCTTCGCGGCGTCGTGCACGGCGTCGCGGCGGCCTATCCGTTGATGCTGCGTCAAGGCCACGGTCACATCGTCAACACCGCGTCGATGGCGGGCCTTGCCGCCGCCGGCCAGATCACCAGTTACGTCGCGACCAAACACGCCGTCGTCGGACTGTCGATGGCGCTGCGATCGGAGGCCGTCCCGCGGGGCGTCGGCGTGCTCGTCGTATGTCCTGCCGCGGTGGAGACACCGATCCTCGACAAGGGCGCCATCGGCGGATTCGTGGGACGCGATTACTTTCTGCAAACCCAGGGCGGCAAGCCCTACGACGCCGACCAGCTCGCGCGCGACGTGCTACAGGCAGTGCAGAAGAACAAGGCGATACTCGTGAAGCCACGGATCGCCCATGCTCAATGGCTCTTCGCGCGGCTGGCGCCGACATTGATGAACCGCATGTCGATGCGATTCATCCAGGGTCAACGCGCCAAACAGGTCGAGGCCCGCGCGGAAGTCCGTTAGAAATAGCGGCAATGAACACCGAATTCACGCTGACACAGAAGCGTGCGCTTGGCATCGCGACGGTCATCGCGATTCTCTTCGGCGCGTACTTCCTGCGTGGATACTTCATCCTCATCGTCGTCGCCGCGGTGGCGGCCTACCTGTTCCAGCCGCTCTACACGCGACTCAACAAACGGCTCGGCGCCGGAATGTCGGCGACCCTGACACTGCTGGCCGCATTCGCCGCGGTGATCGTGCCGCTGAGCCTGTTCGTGTTCCTCGCGGTCGTCCAGATCACCGCCATGGTCGAAAAAGTCGCCGTCTGGGTGCAGCGGACCGATCTGTCGGCGCTGGGCGATCGATCGCTGGAGTTGACCAACGAACTGTTACACCGCTTGCCCTTCGTCGACTACACAATCACCCCGGAGTCACTTCAGAATTCGATGACGACGGTCGCGCAGGAAGTCGGGAAATGGCTGCTCGGCATTCTGCAGGGTGCGGCGGGCGGCGCGTTCGGCGCGATCACGGCGAGCATTCTGTTCCTGTACGTATTCCTGTCACTGTTGACCAACCGTGACAAGGTGCTGCTGCTCATCCGGCGGCTCAACCCGCTCGGCGAGGAGATCACCGATCTCTACCTATCCAAGATGGGCGCGATGGTCAAAGGCACCGTCATGGGACAGTTCGTCATCGCCGTCTGCCAGGGCGTCGCAGGCGCCGCGTCGATCTACATCGCCGGATTCCACCAGGGCTTCTTCCTGTTCGCGGTGTTGCTCTCCGCGCTGTCGGTGATCCCGCTCGGCAGCGGCATCATCACGATTCCGTTCGGCGTCGGAATGATTCTGTTCGGCAACGTATTCGGCGGCGTGTTCGTCATCCTCTTCCACCTCATCGTCGTGACGAACATCGACAACTTCCTGCGGCCGATCCTGGTTCCGCGCGCGGCGCGACTGGATTCTGCGCTGATGCTGCTCGCGGTGTTCGCGGGTCTCGCCATGTTCGGCGCCTGGGGCATCGTGATCGGCCCGGTCCTGATGATCATCATCGTCACCACGATCAGCGTGTATCTGGCCGTGTACAAAGGTGTGCCGATGGACCAGCCCGACGACAAAGACGCAAAACCCAAGCGGCGTAACCCGATCTGGCGGTTGGGCCGCCGCGTCAAGCAGAAGCGCGACGAGGAAGAGGCCGAAGAGTCCGAAAAGGACCCAGACTCCGAGAAGGACGAGGCGAAGCCGGCGGCTACGTCAGGCGCTGAGTGAGGAACTCCACGACACGCTTGCGCGCCTCGTAGGCCGGATGCCCGTCGACCTCGCGGACCTCCAGGGTCAGCACGGAGTGAGCAGACTTGCCGAAGCCGTGCTCGTTCCCCTTCTTCGAGTCGATCTCGATGACCTCGAAGGCGTCGCCAAGGCGCTGTTTCAGGGTCTTGAAGCGGGCGCCCGGCGATAGCGGATCTTCGCTGAACCGCAGGCCCATCGCGCACAGACCTTCCTCGGCGGCGCGTCGTTCGACGATCTTCAGCTCGGCCTCGGACACGCCGGGATCGCGTCGCTGCTTGGCCGTCAGTCCTATCGGTAACGACGGTTGGCTCAGCACCGGAGCCAACACGCTGTCGTCCACCGCGGCCGCCAATGCAAAGCCACCGCTCCAGCACTCACCGATCACGCCGACACCCTTGCCGGGAGTCTTCTCGTTGAGGTCGCGGGCCAGGGCACGCAGGAAATGGCCCACCGGGCGGTCTGCATTCGTCGCGAAAGCCGCGAATTCCTTTGCCACGCAACCGCGCAGCATGACAGGCACCATTCCCGGCCTGACTGCCGGTGCGCCGGGTGTGCCGTACAGCGACGGAATCGCCACCGTAAAGCCGTTGTCCACGAGATGATTACCGAGCCCAAGGACGCCAGGATGAATGCCGGGCATCTCGGGGATCAGCACCACACCGGGACCCTCACCCTTGCGGTACACCTCGTAGGTGAAACCCGCACCGGAGAAGGGCGCGGACGTCCAACCGGTCAGGTCGGCTTCGGGAGCCGCCTGGCCGGCGACATTCGGGTCCGGAGCTGTCATCGCGTCTCCTACTTGGCAGGCAGTGGCGAGGCGTTCTGCGTCGCCGCAGCCAGCGTACGGAACTCATCAGTCGTTCCTGCCCCGGTTATCGCAATCTGCGCGGGACCCGTCGGACCGTTGAGCCGAGTGGTCCACAGGGGTTCACCTGAGCGCCCGTCCCGGTCTCCGCCGCTGTACACCACCCAGGTGACGCCATCGACATCCTCGGCTCCGGTCGGATACATGTCGGCTTCGATGGAGCCGACGAGCTTGTCCTCGTCGGCGTTGCTCTGCGTCAGGCTCAGGTACCCACCGCTTGGCGCCAGATATCCGACGGTCGAACTCACTGCGCGGACGCTGTCCTGCGTCGCCGGGTCGGTGCGGCCGCCGTCGATGCCGTTTCTGCTGCCGGAGTTCGGCTGCCATCCGTCGGGTAGCTGAGGCATCCGGACCGGAATTTTGAGGGCGTTGGCGTCGGCCTGCAGTGCGGCGGGTGCGTCGTAGGTGGGCACCGGCCCCTCGGCGGGGCCACCTGCCTGAAACGAGCACATGCCGAGCACTCCGGCCAGCACCACGCAGGCCAGCACCAACGGTCCCATCGACCAGAACATGTCCCGGCCGTCCTGAAGCAGCCGCGACTTAGCTGGCTTGGGAGCCGGCTGCGGCTGGGTGGTCATGGTCGCCAGTATCCCAGGTCCCAAACGCGAGGCGGCTAATGGGACAATCGGCCCATGACTCCCGTGCGCGGTGAAGCACCCGACCGCAACCTCGCCCTTGAGCTCGTGAGAGTGACCGAAGCCGGCGCGATGGCGGCAGGACGCTGGGTGGGTCGCGGTGACAAAGAGGGCGGCGACGGAGCGGCCGTCGACGCGATGCGCGAGCTGGTCAACACCGTCTCCATGCGCGGTGTGGTCGTGATCGGCGAGGGCGAGAAGGACAACGCGCCGATGCTCTACAACGGCGAAGAGGTCGGCAACGGCGACGGCCCCGAGTGCGACTTCGCCGTCGACCCGGTCGACGGCACCACCCTGATGAGCAAGGGCATGCCGAACGCGATCTCGGTGCTCGCGGTCGCCGAACGCGGTGCGATGTTCGATCCGTCGGCCGTCTTCTACATGAACAAGATCGCCGTCGGCCCCGACGCCGTGAACGCCATCGACATCACGGCCCCGATCGGCGACAACGTCCGCGCGGTCGCCAAGGTCAAGGGGCTGTCTGTGCGGGATGTGACCGTGTGCATCCTGGACCGCCCGCGCCACGAACGACTCATCGCCGATGTGCGGGAAGCCGGCGCCAGGATCCGCCTGATCTCCGACGGCGACGTCGCCGGCGCGATCTCGGCATGTCGCCCCAACTCCGGCACCGACATGCTGGCGGGTATCGGTGGCACCCCCGAGGGCATCATCACGGCCGCCGCCATCCGCTGCATGGGCGGCGCGATCCACGCCCAGCTCGCGCCCACGGACGAGAAGGAACGTCAGAAGGCTGTCGACGCGGGCCACGATGTCGACCGGGTGCTCGAGACCGAGGACCTGGTGTCCGGCGAGAACGTGTTCTTCTGCGCCACCGGCGTGACCGACGGAGACCTGCTGCAGGGTGTGCGCTACTCCGGCGGCGGCTGCACCACCCAGTCGATCGTCATGCGCAGCAAGTCCGGCACTGTGCGGATGATCGAGGCGTACCACCGGCTCTCGAAGCTCAACGAATACTCCGCCATCGACTTCATTGGCGACAGCAACGCGGTCTACCCGCTGCCGTAATCACCGATACCAAACGAACAGGGAGCACATGTCCGACGACGCTGTCGACTACCGCATCGAGCACGACACCATGGGCGAGGTTCGGGTGCCGATCGACGCGCTCTGGCGCGCGCAGACCCAGCGCGCGGTGGAGAACTTCCCGATCTCCGGCCGGGGCCTTGAGCGCACCCAGATCCGGGCGCTTGGCCTGCTGAAAGCTGCCTGCGCACAGGTGAACAAGGATCTGGGGTTACTCGCGCCCGAGAAGGCCGACGCCATCATCGCCGCCGCCGGTGAGATCGCCGACGGTCGGCACGACGACCAGTTCCCGATCGACGTGTTCCAAACCGGTTCGGGCACGAGCTCGAACATGAACACCAACGAGGTGATAGCGGGGATAGCCGAGCGCAACGGCGTGAAGGTGCATCCCAACGACGACGTGAACATGTCACAGTCGTCCAACGACACCTTCCCCACCGCCACGCACATCGCGGCCACCGAAGCCGCAGTGCGCCACCTGATTCCGGCGCTCGAGGTGCTGCACGAGTCGCTCGACTCCAAGGCCCACCAGTGGCGGACCGTCGTGAAGTCCGGCCGCACCCACCTGATGGACGCCGTCCCGGTGACCCTGGGCCAGGAGTTCAGCGGCTATGCCCGCCAGATCGAGGCATCCATCGAGCGGGTGAAAGCCACGCTGCCGCGGCTGGGCGAGCTGGCCATCGGCGGAACCGCAGTGGGCACCGGCCTGAATGCGCCCGACGATTTCGACGAGCGGGTGGTCGCCGTGCTGACCGAGCTGACCGGGTTGGCCGAATTGCGGGTCTGCACAAACCATTTCGAAGCGCAGGCCGCCCGCGACGGTCTGGTCGAGGCGTCCGGTGCGCTGCGCACCATCGCGGTATCACTGACCAAGATCGCCAATGACATCCGGTGGATGGGCTCGGGTCCTCTGACCGGCCTCGGCGAGATCCAGCTGCCCGACCTGCAGCCGGGCAGCTCGATCATGCCCGGCAAGGTCAATCCGGTGATCCCGGAGGCGGTTACGCAGGTCGCCGCCCAGGTGATCGGGAACGACGCGGCGATCGCTTGGGGTGGCGGCAACGGCGCCTTCGAGCTCAACGTGTACATCCCGATGATGGCCCGCAACCTGCTCGAGTCGTTCAAGATCCTGACCAACTCGTCCAAGCTGTTCGCGCAGCGCTGCATCGACGGCCTCGTCGCCCATGAAGACCGCCTGCGCGAGCTGGCCGAGTCGTCGCCGTCGATCGTGACCCCGCTGAACTCCGCGATCGGCTATGAGGAAGCCGCCGCCGTCGCCAAGCAGGCGCTCAAGGAGAAGAAGACCATCCGCCAGACCGTGATCGACCGGGGTCTGATCGGCGACAAGCTCTCGATCGAGGAACTCGACAAGCGCCTCGATGTGCTGGCGATGGCGAAGGTCAAGGACACCGACCGGTAACCGTTCGCACGACGCGTAGAACCACCGCCCACTGGGTATAGGGCAGAGGTCGTCGCTGTGGCCTTGGTCGATTCGGCCAAGAGCCCAGCGATGCAGGGGTTCAGCTGAAATTCTGTCTACGTGACCGGGAACTGGGGATGCCGGTGGCTGGCTTAGATAGCCGCCCGATTGAAGGTCGTGCAGTCGAGTCGTTTTTGACGTCGATTGCCGTTGGACCTTCGGCTCTGCTCATCGAAGGTGAGCCGGGAATCGGTAAGACGACCTTGTGGCTGGCAGCCGTCGAACAGGCGACGGCCCGCGGCTTTCGCGTCCTCTCCACCCGTGCCGCGGCCGCCGAATCCGTTCTGGCGCATACGGCCCTGGCAGACATGCTCGACGACGTCGACTCGGGCACGTGGGCCGACCTGCCCGCCCCGCAACTACTCGCCGTCGACCAAGTGCTGCTGCGTGCGAACACCGGCGACGTGACCGACCAGCGGGCCGTCGCGGCCGCATTCCTTGCGGTGATAGAGAGACTCGCCGAATCCGGCCCGGTGTTGTTGGCCATCGACGATCTGCAGTGGCTCGATCCGTCCAGTGTTCACGTGCTCGCGTTCGCCGCACGACGGCTCACCGGACCGGTTGGAGTGCTCGGGTGTGTGCGCACCGAGATTTACGAAGGCGCGGGCGCAGCGTGGCTGCAGTTGCCGAGACCGGAAGCCGTCAATCGTATTCGCCTGAATCCCTTGAGCATTCACGAGCTGCACGCCGCGGTCTCGTCGCGTTTGCACCGTTCCTTCTCACGGCCCGCGATGGGGCGCATCTACGATGTCTCGGGCGGAAACCCCTTCTACGCAATCGAATTGGCCAGGGCACTGGATGACCAGTCCCACCGGACGACGGTGGCATCGCTGCCCCGCACGCTGAGCGATGTGGTCCGGAGCCGGCTCGGCGGTCTCGATCCCGACGTCCACGAAGCGCTGCTGGCGGCGTCGTGCATGGCGACGCCGACGGTGGAGCTCGTGTCGATGGCAACCATCAGCGGCGATGATCAGTTGATCCATCTGCTCGAAATCGCTGAGAGCAAAGGCATTATCGCGATCGACGGCAACCGGATCCACTTCGCGCACCCCCTGCTGACCAGGGGCGTCTACACCGAAGCCGCGCCCGCACGGCGCCGCGCGATGCATCGCCGGCTCGCCGAGATCGTCGACGAACCCGAGCTGCGGGCCCGCCACCTTGCGCTGGCAGCGACGAGTGGTGATGACGTGACGTTGCGCGCGCTCGACAAGGCCGCAGAGTCGGCACGTGAGCGGGGCGCCCCCGCCGCGGCCGCCGAGTTGATGGACCTGGCCATCGGCCTGGGGGGCGACGCGCCCGAACGTCGGCTTCGCTCGGCGCTGCACCACTTCGACGCCGGCGACCACGAGCGCGCGGCGGTGGTGCTGCAAGAGACGGTCGACCGGTTGCCCGCGGGAGATCTGCGCGCAGAAGCGTTGTGCCGCATGGCCGTAGTGTGTCTCTACACCGAAGGTTTCCTCGAGGCCACCAGCGTGCTGCAGCAGGCGCTCGATGATGCGGACGCGGACAGCCCGCTGCGGGTGCAGATCCTGATCACGCTGGCGCATTCGCTCATGCACGGCAACCGAGTGGCCGACGGCAGGGACACCGCGCAGCAGGCGGTCGACGATGCCGAGCGACTCGGCCAGCCGCCCCTACTCAGCCTGGCACTGGGCATGCGAGTCATGTTGGGCTTCATGGCCGGCGAAGGTCTGGACGACGAGAGTCTGGCGCGCGCACTCGAGTTCGCGGACCAGCAGAGCTTCACACCGCTGGTTTTCCGGCCCGCCATGCAGCACGCCTTGCTGATGGAATGGACCGGCGATCTGGACACGGCACGACATGCCCTCGAGGCGATCCGGCTGCGCTGCATGGAGAAGGGTGAAGAGGGCGAATACGTCTTGATCGCCCAGCACGTCGTGATGAGCTCGATGTGGGCGGGCGACTTCGTCAACGCTAACCTGGTCGCCGAAGATGCCGCCGAACGTGCACGTCAGCTCACAGGCAGCACCCCGCTGTTCCTGGCGCACAGCATGCGCGCACCGCTGGCCGTGTTCGCCGGGCAGGAGGCCGAAGCGCGGCGGATGATCGCCGAGGCACTCGAAATCGTCGGGCAGACAGGTACTTTCCGGCTCGGAGAGCGGCTGCTGGCCGCCCTTGCGTTCCTCGAGGTGTCGCTGGGCAACTATGCGGACGCCGTCGCCGCGGTTTCGCCGATGCTGGCGGCCTTCGATCCCGAGTCGACGCCGACCGAGCTTCCCGGCGCGATGTTCCTGCCCGATACCGTCGAAGCCCTCGTGCAGCTGGGCAGGTTCGCGGAGGCCACGCCCCTGGTCGACGCGCTCGAACACAATGGCCGCACATTCGACCGGGCTTGGATGCTCGCGGTCGGCGGGCGCTGCCGGAGCATGCTGCTGGCGGCGCAGGGCGACCTCGAGGGCGCCCATGCCGCGGCACAGCGCGCGGCGGCCGAACACGACCGGGTGCCGATGCCGTTCGACCGCGCGAGGACACTTCTGCTGCTGGGCCAGCTCGAGCGCCGGCTGCGCAAGAAGGACTCGGCGTCGGCCAATCTGGCCGCTGCGCTCGACGTCTTCGAGCGGCACAACATCCCGCTCTGGGCCGGCCGGGCCCGGGCCGAACTGGCGCGCGCGAACGTCGGCGCGCACAGCTCCGGCCAGCTGACACCGTCTGAACAGCGGGTCGCCGAGCTCGCCGCGTCGGGCATGAAGAACCGCGACGTCGCCAATGCGTTGTTCATCAGCCCAAAGACCGTCGAGGCCAACCTCGCCAGGATCTACCGCAAGCTCGGCATCAAGTCGCGCGCTGAGCTGGGCCGCCACATCGGCCGCACCTAGCGTGTCCCGAACTATAGGGAAACACCCTATTCCCCACCGCAGTTCTACGGCTTAGCGTCTAAACGCCGGAACCGAACAAGGCTTTTCTCCAGGAGGATAGGTGCACGTTGTCCAGGCTCCCTCGACCTCACTGCCAGCCGTCTCCCAGGGCGCTGCTCTGGTCACTACCGCGACCAGCCAACCCGCACTGCGCACGGGGTTCGCGGTACTGGGCTTGGTGTCGCTGATCGACCTGCCCAGAGCCGATCGGGCGGACCGAGTCCTGGCGTTGAGTGGTGCGGCGGCCGCAGGGTGGTTCCTGGTCCGGGGTAAGCGCTCAGGGTAGGGCGCCGGGGCTGAACTCCTCGAGCATCTCGGTGACCAGCGCGGCGATCGGAGAACGCTCGCTGCGCAGCAGGGTGATGTGGGCGAACAACGGGTGTCCCTTGAGCTTCTCGATGACAGCGGCCACACCGTCGTGACGACCCACCCGCAGGTTGTCCCGCTGGGCGACGTCGTGCGTGAGCACCACCCGCGAGCCCGCACCCAGCCGCGACAACACGGTCAGCAGCACGTTGCGTTCCAACGACTGTGCCTCGTCGACGATGACGAACGAATCGTGCAGCGAGCGACCGCGAATGTGCGTCAGCGGTAGCACTTCGAGCATGCCGCGCGACAGCACCTCCTCGAGCACCGCGGGGCTGGCCAGCCCCTCGAGGGTGTCGAAGACCGCCTGCGCCCAGGGGCCCATCTTCTCGCTCTCGCTGCCCGGCAGGTAGCCGAGCTCCTGACCGCCGACCGCGTACAGCGGCCGGAACACCACGACCTTTCGTTGGGTGCGGCGTTCGAGCACCGCCTCCAGGCCGGCGCACAGCGCCAGCGCGGACTTGCCGGTGCCCGCCTTGCCACCGAGCGAGACGATGCCGACGGATTCGTCGAGCAACAGGTCGAGCGCGACGCGCTGTTCGGCGGACCGGCCGCGCAGGCCGAAGACCTCGCGGTCGCCGCGGACCAGCTGCACCTTCTTCTCCGCGTTCACTCGGCCGAGTGCATGCGAGCTCCCGCCCAACAGCCGTATTCCGGTGTGGCACGGGAGATCACGAGCGGACTCGAGGTCGATCTCACCCTCGGCGAACAGCGAGTCGATCTCCTCCGCCGAGACCTCGACCTCGTCCATGCCCGTCCAGCCGGACGTGACGACGTCCTGGGCGTGATACTCATCGGCGGTCAAGCCGACCGCGCCCGCCTTCACGCGCAGCGGGATGTCCTTGCTGACCAACGTGACCAGCTTGCCCTCCGCGGAGAGGTTGGCCGCGACTGTCAGGATGCGCGCATCATTGCTGTCGGTCCGGAATCCCGCGGGCAGCACCGAGGGATCGCTGTGGTTCAACTCGACATGCAACGTACCGCCTTGTGTCCCAACAGGAATCGGCTGATCGAGCCGTCCGTATTCGAGGCGGAGATCGTCGAACATCCGCAGTGCCTGCCGAGCGAACCAGCCAAGCTCATGATGATGTCGCTTGGCTTCCAGTTCGCTGATGACCACCAGCGGTACCACGACTTCGTGCTCTGCGAACCGGGTACAGGCCCACGGATCGGACAGCAGCACGGAGGTGTCGAGCACATAGGTCCGCAAGGGCGAATCAGTCACGTAGCGCTCCTCGAGTTCGCGCGGCCCCACACGAACTTTCGGCGGACACTGCGGTACTGGGACCGGGGCCGGTCCTCTCGTGATCGAAACGATCGGTACCGCCCGGACAGCAGAGCATGTCGCTAGCCATCGGAAATGACGCTACTCCCGCGGCGGCATATGCGCCGCGCAGGCGCGCCGTGCCTAACTGTTAGCGCTGAGTGAACTGCGTGAGCTCGGGCTCATCGGAAAGACCCCACGCGGCGATGCGGTCGGAGATGACCGCACGCAGCTGCTCGGGTCCGAAGATGCCGGCTTGCGCCATGTGCGCGACCTTGTCGGCGTAGGCGTCGATGTCGCCGCCGACGACGCCGAGTTCGGCTGCCCGGCGCGCGATCGCGGTGATCGTCTCGTCGCGGTTGCTCGACAACAGGTGCGTGATGAGGTTGGCGAAGAACTCCTCGTGGCGCTCCTCGTCCTTGGCGATACGCCCGACGAGTCCCTTGAGCACGGGCTCGGTGATCTGCGCTTCGAGGTTGCGGCAGAACACGGCGTGCGCGCGCTCGAAGAACGCCATGAACACCAGCCGCTCGACCTGGCTGTAGGTGTCGGCGCGGTAGCCCTTCATCACATGCTCGACGCGCACGTCCTCGTTGGCCGCCGGGTCGATCTCGCGGGTGACGACCAGATAGTTGCGCAACGCGATCGCGTGCAGGTGCTCCTCGGCGGTCCAGCGTCCGATCCAGCGTCCGAACTTCTCCTCGAGGATGAAGCTGAAGACGAACTCGCGGTGGTAACCCGCGAGGTTGTCCTTGGTGATCAGCAGGATCTCCAGGGCATCGGTGACGGTCTTCGGCAGCGTGACGTCAGACGGGTCCCAGTCGTGTCCACCGAGAAACGCGAAGTTCTCACCCTGCTCGAACGGGACGTAGTCATGGGCGTACCAGAGGTCTTCGCTGTCGAGGTGACGACGAAGCTCCTGCTGCACGACCGGCTCCAGCTCGAGGATCAGCGCATTAGCTACAGGTTTCTGTCCCATAAAAGTAACTGTAACCCGAATTCACACGTTCTAGAAAATCGTGCGGCAGCGTGTCTACAACGTGAGGCCCGGGTACAGCGGGTTGGCCGCGAGCAGTTCCGCGGCGGCGGCGTGCACGCGATCGGCGGTGCCGTCGGCCAGCTTGTACTTGGCCTTCGAGGTGCCCTCGGGTTGGGTGTTGGACAGGACCTCGACCACCAGCTCGGCCACCCGGTCGAAGTCATCGGCGCCGAATCCGCGGGTGGTCAACGCCGGGCTGCCCAACCGGATGCCGCTGGTGTACCAGGCGCCGTTCGGATCGGCCGGAATCGCGTTGCGGTTGGTCACGATCCCGGAGTCCAGCAACGCCGACTCCGCCTGCCGTCCGGTCAGCCCGAACGACGTCACGTCGAGCAGCACGAGGTGGTTGTCTGTGCCGCCGGTGACCAGGCCCGCATCGCGCTTGGTGAACCCGTCGGCCAGCGCCTGCGCGTTGTCGGCGATGGATTGCGCGTACGCCTGGAACGACGGTTGACGGGCCTCGGCGAGCGCCACGGCCTTGGCGGCCATCACATGGCTCAGCGGACCGCCGAGCACCATTGGACAACCCTTGTCGACCGCGGGCGCGTACTCCTCGGTGGCCAGGATCAGCCCGCCGCGCGGTCCGCGCAGCGACTTGTGCGTCGTCGTCGTGGTGATGTGGGCGTGCGGCACCGGGTCCTCGTCGCCGGTGAACACCTTGCCCGCGACCAGGCCCGCGAAGTGCGCCATATCGACCATCAGCGTGGCGCCGACCTCGTCGGCGATCTCGCGCATCTTGGCGAAATTGACCCGGCGCGGATAGGCCGAATAGCCGGCGACGAGCACCAGCGGTTTGAACTCTCGGGCGAGCGCGGCGACGGCGTCGTAGTCGATGAAACCCGTTTCGGGGTTGGTGCCGTACTGGCGCTGGTGGAACATCTTGCCGGAGATGTTGGGCCGGAAGCCGTGGGTCAGGTGGCCGCCGGTGTCCAGCGACATGCCCAGCAGACGCTGGTTCCCGAGCCTGTTCCGCAGCGTCTCCCAGTCGGCCTCGGAGAGGTCGTTGACGTGCTTGGCGCCGAGTTCGGCCAGGCCGGGAGCTTCGACGCGGGTGGCCAGGATGGCCCAGTAGGCCACCAGGTTGGCGTCGATGCCGGAGTGCGGTTGGGCGTAGGCGTAGGGCGCACCGAACAGTTCGCGCGCGTGCTCGGCGGCCAGCGCCTCGACGGTGTCGACGTTCTGGCAGGCGGCGTAGAACCGGTGCCCGATGGTGCCCTCGGCATACTTGTCGGAGAACCAGGTGCCCATGGTGAGCAGCACCGCAGGCGACGCGTAGTTCTCGCTGGCGATCAACTTGAGCGAATCCCGTTGATCGGCAAGCTCTTTGCGGGTGGCATCGGCGATGCGCGGCTCTACGGACTCGATCACCCGCAGCGCGGCACGGTAGGCCTCGCTGGCGGTGTCGGCGTACTCGGCGCCCAGACCGGTGGACTCAGCAGTCATGCAGTTCAGCCTAGTAGGCCGAAATCTCAGGCCGCCCCCAGCGTCGACGGGATCAGCGGCTCGTCGAGCAGCCTGCCGAACCGCTGCGCCAGGGACACGTCATCCGGGCGGGCCTCCAGCCAGCCCCGCAGCAGCCGGTAACCCTCGATGTATGTGCTGGTGTAGGCCCGCCACAGCGGCGACGACAGAAAGCGCAGCATCTGCCGGGCCCGCTCGTCGTCGACCAGCAACCAGCGTTTGAGGAACTCGACGACATCGTCGACGTCGCGGTGCTCGTCGTGCAGCATCAGTGCGGCGTCCTGGCGCACATCGGCAAGTGCGGCCGCCGCTTCGGACACGGCCTGCGCACGGTCGCCGTCGAAACTCAGGCCCAGGTCGGCGTAGATCTCACCGGCCCAGTCACCCCAACTCGGGCCGATCGCCGCGTAGAGCGCCAGGTCGGCCAGACCCTCGGCCATCAGGCATTGCGGGGTGTTGACCAGGAAGATCGTCTGCTCGGCCTGCCCCTTGCCCGCCACCAGGCCGGCTTCCTTCCGGCAGTGCTCGGTGTGGTGGCCCGGGTACGACTCGTGGGCCACCAGTCGCGGCAGGTTGGCCATCTGCTGCTTGAGGTCGGCGTTGACGGCCACCGTCGAGGTGTAGTTGCCCAGGTAGTAGTTGAACCCCGACCACGGTTTGTCGGTAACGACCTCGTAGGTGATGGTTTCGGCGTCCGACAGCGGATACTCGGCGCGCACCCGGTCGCGAAGGGCGCTGGAGAAAGCGTGGATGCACTCCTCGAGGCGGTCGGGCGGCACCTCTTCGCCCGCGCGATAGTCGGCCATCCGCTCGGCGAGCGGCCCCGCGCCACCGAGGGCGTCGTCGAGCTTGGCGTGTGCCTGCCGGTACTGGTCGGGGTCACCCTTGCCGATGCGCACGTCGAAGTACGCCTCGACCTCATCGACGAAACCGACGTCTTCGCCCGCGAACTTGCGGCCGGCGCAGGCCAGTGCACGCAGGTGAGCGCCGATGAACTCTGCACGCCCCTGTTCCAGATCACTGCCCGCGTTCAGCTCGTCCAGCAGCTTCTCGGCCTGGCGGGCGAGGTCGGCGGCCTGCGGGGACGGCTCTGCGGCGACGATGCGCCGCAGTTCGGGGTCCCCGGTGAAGGAGTCGACGTAGCCTTCCTCGACCCGGTCGAAGCGCAACCCGAGCAACAGATATTCACGGATCAAGGTGGTGGCGTTCATGCGTTCAACGCTAACTGCAAGACTGGGCGTATGCCGCGGCTGAGCGAGCCGAGCCCCTACGTGGAGTTCGACCGGACCGAGTGGCGTGCGTTGCGTATGTCGACCCCGCTGAAGTTGAGCGAGGACGAGCTGCAACGACTGCGAGGCCTCGGTGAGAAGCTCGACCTTCTCGAGGTCGAAGAGGTCTACCTGCCGCTGGCCCGGCTGATCCATCTACAGGTCGCCGCGCGGCAGGCGTTGTTCGCCACGACCGCACAGTTCCTGGGCGAGCCGACGCAGAATCCGGACCGGCCGGTGCCGTTCATCATCGGTGTCGCGGGCAGCGTCGCCGTCGGTAAGTCGACAACCGCGCGTGTGCTGCAGGCATTGTTGGCGCGCTGGGAACATCATCCCCGCGTCGACCTGGTCACCACCGACGGCTTCCTGTACCCCAACGCCGAGTTGTCCCGGCGAAATCTGATGCATCGCAAGGGTTTTCCGGAGAGCTACGACCGCAGGGCATTGATGCGATTCGTCACGACGGTGAAGTCCGGCTCCGACGCGACGTGCGCACCGGTCTACTCGCACCTGCTCTACGACATCGTCCCCGACGAGAAGCAGATGATCCGGCATCCGGACATCCTGATCCTCGAGGGCCTCAACGTGCTGCAAACCGGTCCGGCCCTTATGGTTTCGGACCTTTTCGACTTCTCGGTGTACGTCGACGCCCGCATCGAGGACATCGAGCAGTGGTACATCTCCCGGTTCCTGTCGATGCGCGAAGGCGCGTTCGCCGATCCAGCCTCACACTTTCACCACTACTCGACCCTGACCGACGATCAGGCCGTCTTCGCCGCCCGCGACATCTGGCATTCGATCAACCGGCCCAACCTGATCGAGAACATCCTGCCGACCCGGCCGCGGGCCACGCTGGTGTTGCGCAAGGACGCGGACCACGCGATCAACCGGCTGCGTCTGCGCAAGCTCTGAAGCTTCCTGCGCACCAACGGGTTAACGCTTGATGCGGCGCCAGCCCTGGTACTGCAGTTCGGCCATGACCAGGGTGTAGACGCCGGCGGCCAGCGTCGCCACCACACCGAAGGTGGTCAGCGGGAACACCCCGGCGAGCACGAACACCACACTCGCGACGGTGTAGAACGCGTTGCCCGCGGCGATCACGATGCCTGCCTGTCTCACCGAAGGCCTTGCGGCAATGACGAAGACACCGACGGCGAACACGATGAAGAACGCGCTCATCGCGTATTCGAACACGATCGAGGTGCCCGACGACTTGGCCAGCCAACCGGCCAGCGGGATACCTGCAATGCCCATCAGTGCGCTGCACGTCGCGTCGGTGCGAAGCGCGAAGCGCAGGAACGAGTCGGTGGAGTTGCGCAATTTGGGAGTGCTTACTGCGGTCATGAACTTTCCTTTTCTCGGTGGGTGGGCGAACCGTTCCGGAGCCGACGGCGCAACCTCTTACGACGGCGGCTCCGGACCAGTCATGTGGAGGTCACGCCAGGCGGCGCACCCCGAGGTACTGGGCGTAGGCGAAGGCCAACGTGAGGACGGTGAATGCGATCGTCGCGACGACGCCGAGTTCGGTCAGCGGCAGCCAGCCCGCAACGAGCACGACGGTCACGAGAATCGCGAAGGCGATGTTTCCGGCCAGCACGACGGCGCCGACGCGGCGGACATCGGCCAGGCCGGCGAGCGTGTACAGCGTCGCTCCGTAGGCGACCAGCACCGCGCCCGAGATCCACTCGGAGGTCGGTGACAGGCCCGACAGCCGCGACAACGGGTCGGCGGCCATGGCGATCAGCAGACCGAGACCGGCGCACAGGGTGGCGTCGGCGCGGAGGGCGAACCGCAGCAGTGAGGCATCGGAACGGCTTTCCCGGACGGGCCGGGCGGCGATGGCGGTCATGGCATCGATGCTGCGCAGAGACCACTGCCAGATCGACACCAGACGCTGCCAGCTACTGCCAACCGCAGGTCAGCGACGTGAACCTAGTCTTGCGCGGTCACCAGGTTTCCGCGCAGATCGGCGGCGATGAGCCGGGCCGCCGCGTTCTGCCAGTTGTGCAACGACCGTTGCGGCACCTCGGTGACAAGCCACTGCCAGGCCTGTCGCGCCACCGGGTCGAGGCCTGCGGCGGTGGCGTTCTGGGCGTAGGCGCGCACACCGACGACGTAGGGGAAGTACAGCGAGTTGTAGTGGCGCCACTGTTCGGTCGTGCCGAACTCGCCGCCGTCACGCGGTTTGAGCCGGGCGATGCGATCGGCGAGCAGGGCCTTGAGTTCGTTGGCACGCTCCAGCGGACGGTCGGGAGCACCGCGCGCGGTCAGTCGCTCATCGATGGCGGGTAGGGCGGTCAGCGGACTGGCGACGAGCTTGGACAGATCGCCGTAATGGCCGAGGGCACGGCGGGTGAGCCGGACGAAGGTGTCCTCGTCGACGCCGTCGAGCGGGTTGGCCGATCGCAGGGGCAGCGCGGCACCGGTGCTTCGCAGCGCGGCCCGGTCGGCACGCAGCCCGGGTGAGCGGGAGAACGCCAGCCGGTCCAGCACGCCGGCCAGCGGGTCGGCCAGCACGTTGATCGAGATCGCGATGGCAAGGCTGGTGAACAGCAGCACCGTCAGCGCCGTCTGCGGGCCCGTGACAGCGAGGCCGATCAGCGCCTGCCCGCCGAACAGCACCACCACGACACCTGTGGCGACGAAGGAGCGCAGCATGTCGGCGCGCAACGCCTGACCCTCATCGAACGCGTCCCACATCGCGACGGCGACGCCGAGCAGTACGACGTCGAATCCCGTGGACGCCAACGCCAGCCAGCTCGGGACCAGCCCGAGCGGGATGACGATAATCGCGTTGCCGAGCGCGAAGAACAGCGTCGCGACAACGATGTAGCCCACGACCGGCCTCGGTTGCCACGGCCCCAAGACCGCCCGAAGCATCGCGCCGAGCGACGACAGCGAGATGACCGCGAACATCACCCAATGGCCCATGCGTATCGGGCCGTCGACATCGCCCGCCATCGCCGCGCCGATGAACGCACCCACCGCGACCGCGGCCACGGCAACCAACTCGCTCGCCCTGCTTCGCCAGCTGTCGCGTGGGCGGGACAGTTCGAGAAGCACCGCGAACCACGCGATGCCCGGCACCGTGACGAGATAGACCTCGATGTTGCTCAGCACCACTGAGCCGGTCTGGGTGCGAACGGCGTCCAGCGCCACCACCGTCGCAAAGCTCGTCAGTCCGACCGCGGCGAGCACCAGGACGGGTTTGCGCGGATCACGCGCCAGCAGATACAGACCCAGCCACCAGCTGAGTGAGAAGACGAGCGCTGACAGCGCAGCCATAGGACCCAGTGTCGCAGGGATGAGCGCTTGCGCGAAGACCGGATGGCCGTAGATGAGCGCTTGCGCGAAGACCGGATGGCCGTAGATGAGCGCTTGCGCGAAGACCAGATGGCACTACATGCCGTAGCGACGGTGACGCGCGGTGTAATCGCGCAGCGCCCGCAAGAAGTCGATGCGCCGGAACTCCGGCCAGTACGCCTCCGTGAACCACATCTCCGAGTAGGCGCTCTGCCAGAGCAGGAAACCTGAAAGCCGCTGCTCCCCCGACGTGCGGATGACGAGGTCGGGGTCGGGTTGCCCGGAGGTGTAGAGGTTCTCCGAGATGCCTTCCTCGCTGACGGCCTCGATCAGCTGCTCGCCGGTCTTGCCGTCGGCGAGCTCCTTGCCGAGAAGTTGGCGCACGGCGTCGACGATTTCCTGGCGGCCGCCGTAGCCGACGGCGACGTTCACATGAAATCCGCCGCCGTTGCCGCACGTCGACTCGACGGCGTCGCGCAACCGCCGGGCCTGCTCCTCGCCGATCAGTTCGAGGTCGCCGACCGTGCGCACGCTCCACCGGTTTTCGGGGGCGCAGATCTCCTCGACGACGTCGGTGATGATGCCGATCAGGGTCGCCAGCTCGGCGGGGTCGCGATGCAGGTTCTCGGTGGAAAGCAGGTACACGGTGGCCATTTCGACGCCGGCCTCCTGGCACCAGCGCAGCATCTCGGCGATCTTGCGCGCGCCCATCCGGTACCCGTAGCTGACATCTTGGTGACCAGCATCACGCGCCCAGCGGCGGTTTCCGTCGCAAAGCACCGCAATGTGGCGGGGTAGCTCGGACTTCGAGGTGGCCAGGCCCTGGCGCAACCGCATCTCATAGAGGCGGTACATCGGTTCCTTGAGTCGCGAAGGAATGATGGCCACCGAATCAGACTACTGTGGCGTTGAAAAACCCCCACAGCATTAGCGGAGGTGAGCGTGGTTCAGGTCGATGCCGACGAGGCTCAGCAGCAACCGGCGCGTGTCTACGCAGAGGATTTCCCCGAAGCGGTAGTAGACGGCGTCGCCAACTTTTTCCACAAGCCGCGATTGCGCGGCTGGATACATGTCTATTCGGCGGTCGTCGCCTTCATCGCAGGGGCGGCGCTGGTGTCGGTGTCGTGGTCGGTCGTGTCGACCCGTGCCGGGCTCGCAACCTTCGTCTACACGCTGACGATTGTCGCGATGTTCGCGGTGAGCGGCGCGTATCACCGGGTCGAGTGGAAGTCAGTGACCGCCCGCAAGTGGATGAAGCGACTCGATCACTCGATGATCTTCATCTTCATCGCAGGCAGCTACACGCCCTTCGCCGTGCTGGCGCTGCCCGAGTCGGACGGCCTTGTCCTGCTGGTGATCGTCTGGTCGGGCGCGATCGCCGGGGTGCTGCTCAAGATGTTCTGGCCGTCGGCGCCGCGCTGGGTCGGGGTGCCGCTGTATCTGTTGTTGGGCTGGGTGGCCGCGTGGTTCGTCGGGCCGATCATGCAGGGCGCGGGTATCGCCGCGCTGGTGCTGTTGATCGTCGGCGGTGCGCTCTACAGCATCGGTGGCGTGCTCTACGGCCTCAAGTGGCCGAACCCGTGGCCGAACACCTTCGGCCATCACGAGTTCTTCCATGCGTGCACGGCCGTCGCCGCGATCTGTCACTACGTCGCGATGTGGTTCGCCGTCTTTTAGTGATTTCGGCGTGCTGAGTCACGCTGAGCGTGACCAGCCACGCCGAATTCGCTAGACCTGGGTGACGTTCTCGGGTCCCCAGTAGGCCTTCATCGACGCGATCTTGCCCTCGTCGTTGAACGTCATGACGCTGATGATCTCGATGCGCATCTTGTTCTCGCCGAGATTGATGATCAGCGCCCAGAAGAACGCCACCTCGTTGCCGAGGGCGCGAAGCGTGACGAGGTCGGCCTCGGCACCGGTGGTCGGAAGAGCGTCGTAGAAGCCGCGCACGGCCTGACGCCCGATATGCACTTCGCCGCCGACGGGATCCTCGACGGTGCCGTCGGTGGCGTACAGCTCGGCGACGTCGTCGGCCCGGCCCTGCGCGGCCAGCTCCAGGTAGCGATGGACGGTCTTGGCGTTGTCTTCGGGCGTGGACATGCGCCGTAGGCTACACCGGCGCGCCGAGGGCGGCCGCGAGTTCCCCGGCGGTCGTCACGGGCAGGTCACACGTCCGGCCGCGACACACGTACGCGGCGTCGGCCCCCGCTATCCGATCGCGATCCGCCAGCAGCTCCGAGGAGTTCACCGGCCCGCCGACGACGATCGCGCCGCCCGGGGCGAGGCGGCGTGCGGCGGTCAGCAGCTCCGAGGCGACGGGGTCGCAGGCCACCGCGATCTGAATCGGCCCGCGCACAGCGGCTTCGGCGACGGCCAGCCAGTGCCCGCCCGAACGCGCGGCGCGCGCGAGGATGTTGGCAGCGCCCGCCAGCGTCGCTTCTGCCGCCGACGCGTAGGTGTCGGCACGCTCGGCCGGAGCCAGGTGCGCGGCCAGCAGTAGCGCCTCCGCGATCAACGACGCGCCCGACGGCGTCGCACCGTCGAGCGGGTCGGCCGGCCGAACCATCAACACCTCGGCGTCGTCGGCCGTGTCGAACCAGCGGCCGGCGCTCTCGGTGTCGGCAAAATGCTCCAGCGCGATCTCAAGCAGCGACATGGCCGAACTCAGCCAGGACGCGTCGCCCGTCAGTTGATACAGCGTCAGCAGCCCGGTGGCCAGTGCGGCGTGGTCTTCCAGAATGGCCGCGCTTTCGCCGACGCGGCCGCCGAGTCCGGCCCGGCGCAGCCGACCGTCGACAATGTGCAGATCGACGATCTTGCGCGCGCATTGCGATGCGGCGTCGAGGAATTCGGGCGCATCGAGTACCGCGGCGGCCTCGGCGAGCGCGGTGATCGCCAGCCCGTTCCACGCGGTGACGACCTTGTCGTCGCGGCCCGGCTGCGGGCGCGTCGATCGCGCGGCCAACAGCGCAGTACGTGACCGCTCGAAGCGATCCGGATCGTCGGGGTCGTTTGGCAGCTGCAGCACCGAACTGCCGTGCTCGAAGGTTCCGCCGTCAGTGACGCGGAAAAGCTGTGCGGCCCAACGTCCGTCGTCTTCGCCGAGTACCTGACGCAACTCGGCGGGCGTCCACACGTAGGTCAGACCCTCGTGACCGTCGGAGTCGGCGTCCAGCGACGAGGTGAACATGCCGTCCGCGCCCAGATCGTCGATCAGGAATCGTGCTGTTTCGCCGGCTATCCTGCGTGCCAACGGGTTTGACGTCCGGCGCGCCCAGTGCGCGTACGCCCGCAGGAGCAGGGCGTTGTCATAAAGCATCTTCTCGAAGTGCGGCACCACCCACGACGCGTCGACGCTGTAGCGCGCGAACCCGCCGGCC
Organism: Mycobacterium sp. 2YAF39; assembly: GCF_052114565.1. Lineage (NCBI taxonomy): Bacteria > Bacillati > Actinomycetota > Actinomycetes > Mycobacteriales > Mycobacteriaceae > Mycobacterium > Mycobacterium sp. 2YAF39. The sequence continues at coordinate 60,773 of NZ_JBFREZ010000009.1, read as the reverse complement.
AGCTGGTCGTAGATGCCGCCTCGCGCCATCGCCGAGCAGGTCCGCTCGACCGCCTCCAGCGGCATGACGTCACCGGTGCGTTCGTGGTTGCGCAGCAGCGCCTCCAAGATCGCTGACGGCGGGAACTTGGGCGCCCCAGACTGATTGGTGACGAACCCGCCGTTGACGGGGTCCTCGTTCTGGAGCACCGCCGCGACGGCGTGGTCGCACAGTGCGGGCGTGATCGGCGGCCCACCCTCCGGCAACCCCGGCGCCATCGATCGCAGCTCGCCACTGATGTGGTCGGAGGTCTCCTCGACCTCGCGGCGGCGCGTGCGCCACGTTTCCGTGACGGCGGTAAGTAACTGCAGGAAGTTGGCCTTGGGGTAATACGTGCCGCAGAAGAACGGTCGGCCGTCCGGGGTGAGGAAGCACGTCATGGGCCAGCCGCCCTGACCCGTCAGCGCGACGGTGGCGTTCATGTAGACCGCGTCGATGTCGGGCCGTTCCTCGCGATCGACCTTGATGTTCACGAAGCCGCTGTTCATCACCGCGGCGACCGCCTCGTCCTCGAAGGACTCGTGCGCCATCACGTGACACCAGTGGCACGCCGCGTAGCCGATGGACAGCAGGATCGGCACATCCCGCGACGCCGCCTCGGCCAGCGCCTCCGGCGACCACTGCAGCCAGTGCACCGGGTTGTCGGCGTGCTGACGCAGGTAGGGGCTGGTGGCCCGCGACAGGGTGTTAGACCCCTGGCTCACGCTTGCTCTCGCCGTCGTCGGCCTGCTCGTCGGTTTGATCGGGTTCGTCGAAGGACTTCGGCAGCTTGCGCAGATGCCTGTTCATCGACCACACCAGCAGGAATGTGCCGATCAGCAACAGCACGATGACCAGAAGGCCGAACGGGCTGGCCTTGCCGAATTCGGGTCCCGTATCGCGTGGTGAATCCTGCGCGAGCAGTGCGACGATGGCCAGTGCGACGTCGTTCACTCGTCGGCCTCGATCCCCGCGAACAGATCGGTCTCGGGCAGTGACACCCGAACGCGGGAGCGGGCCAACTCGAATTCCTCTGTCGGCCAGAGCCGTTGCTGCCATTCGATTGGCGCCCGGAAGAAGTCACCGTTGGGGTCGATCTGGGTCGCGTGCGCGCGCAGCGCGTCGTCGCGCTGGGCGAAGTACTTCGAGCATTCGATGCGGGTGGTCACGCGCTTCTCGAAGATGTCCTCATGGGCTTCCCAGTGTTTGAGCCACTTCTCGAACGGGCCCACCTCGCCGTGCTTGGCGAACTCGTCCTGTATCAACTGCATGCGCTTCCGCAGGAAGCCGTGGTTGTAGTACAGCTTCTGGACGTCCCAGGGCTCACCCGCGTCGGGGAACCGCAGATAGTCGCCCGCCGCCTCGTACGCGGCGACCGACACCTCGTGGCACCGGATGTGATCGGGATGCGGATAGCCGCCGTTCTCGTCGTAGGTGGTCAACACGTGAGGCCGGAACTTGCGGATGACGCGCACCAGCGATTCGGTGGGCTCCTCGAGGGGCACTACGGCGAAGCAGCCGTCGGGCAGGGGCGGCGGCGGATCGCCTTCGGGCAGTCCTGAGTCGATGTAGCCGAGCCAGTGGTGTTCGACGCCGAGGATTTCGGCGGCCTTGGCCATCTCGTCGCGGCGAATCTCGGTCATCCGGCCGTGCACGTCGGGCAGGTCCATGGCCGGGTTGAGGATGTCCCCGCGCTCACCTCCGGTGAGCGTCACGACCATGACGCGCGCGCCCTCGTCCGCGTAGCGTGCCGTGGTCGCCGCACCCTTACTGGACTCATCGTCCGGGTGGGCGTGCACCGCCATCAAGCGCAGTTCGCTCAACCTGTTCTGCCTCATCTAGGTCTCGATGTGTCGCGAGCCGACATTCTCGAGAAGTTTCAACCACTACGAGTAGCCCTATAGTTCCAGTTCTGTAGATCCATCCGACCGACGGGCATGAAAACCAGATGATCGAGCGTCCCACCGCGCGCTACGGGCGGCAGCGGCTGACCCGACGTCAGCGTCGCCTGATCGCCGGATCACTGACCGCACTTGTCCTGGTGGCCGGGGTCACGCTCGCGATCATCGCCTCGGGGCGGTTCGGCAGTCCGGCCGAGGGCGAGCTCAGCGGCTATCGCCTGGTCGACGACCAGACCGTCGACGTCACGATCAGCGTCACCCGGGAGAATCCCGCACAGCCGGTGGTGTGCATCGTGCGGGCCCGTTCCATTGACGGCAGCGAAACCGGCCGCCGCGAGGTGCTGGTACCTCCTTCCACCCAGAAAACGGTGCAGGTGACGGCCGCCGTCAAGTCCAACAGGCCGCCGGTCGTCGGCGATGTGTACGGCTGTGGCACCGACGTTCCGTCCTACCTCGTGGCCCCGTAGGCCGCCGCGCGGGGCAACACAACAAACGCCGAACTGCGAATACGTGAAAATCCGCTGACCCCGCGGTGCTATCATGGATCGATACACGGTTCCCGCTGGGACCGTGTATTGCTGCTTTTAGTGCGCCGATTGCGCGCCTGCAAATGTGGCAATACATACCGAAGGCTCCCGGCGGCGCGACACAAACTACTTACGCCATAGAGCGCGAGAGCAACGACGACGGGAGCGCGACATCATGACCGACACGCAGGTCACGTGGCTGACGGAGGAAGCACACGACCGGCTGAAGGCAGAGCTCGATCAGCTCATCTCCAACCGGCCGATCATCGCCGCAGAGATCAACGATCGCCGCGAAGAGGGCGACCTCCGGGAGAACGGCGGCTACCACGCCGCCCGCGAGCAGCAGGGCCAGGAAGAAGCCCGCATTCGCCAACTCCAGGAGCTGCTGAACAACGCGAAGGTCGGCGAGGCGCCCAAACAGTCCGGTGTGGCGCTGCCCGGTTCCGTCGTCAAGGTCCAGTACGGGGACGACAAGAGCGATACCGAGACCTTCCTGATCGCCACCCGCCAGGAGGGCATCAGCGACGGGAAGCTCGAGGTGTATTCACCGAAGTCGCCGCTGGGCGAAGCGCTGATCGACGCGAAGGTCGGCGACGTCAAGACGTATACCATTCCCAACGGCAACACCGTCAAGGTGACACTGATCAGCGCCGAGCCGTATCACTCCTGAGCCGGCACCCCCGGGGGTTCGCACTACAGTCCGCACTATGGCGCAGATCGCCGAGGACCTGCTACTGCTTCTGCTCGACAACGGGTCTGCCCAACCCGCACTCGAACGCCACCGGCGTGAACGTGTGTTGGCGGCCGCGGTCCTGCTGGATCTCGCGTACGCATGCCGAATCCGGCCCGCCATGTCCGAAGATGCGGTCGAGCCCGGCCTGCTGATCGCGCTTTCGGCACCCGGCATGATGGATCCGATTGTCGAGCCGGCGTTCCAGCTGTTGCAGCGACGGCCCCTGCGACCGGCAACGGCCGTGAAGAAACTGTCCAGGCACACCGAAAGCGACCTGTTTCACCATCTGGAGCAGACTGGTGAAATCCGGCGTATTCGATTGCAGTCCAATCGATTCGCCCACGCCGATGCCTGGCCACTGGCCAACCGCGCCAGGGTCGGGAAGGCCCGTTCGGCGCTGCTGGCCGCCCTGTTCGACCGCCGGCCGCCGGACCCGTCCACCGCGGCCATCGTCACGCTGCTGCACGCCGTCGACGGACTGGGTGCCCTGCTGTCCCTCAACGATCGCGGATGGCGGTGGGTGCACGCACGTGCCGGCGAAATCGCAAGCGGCAGTTGGGTTGACGAGTATCCGACCGCGCTGCCGGAGATGAATCTCGCGGTCACCGCGTCAGTGGTGCGGGCGACGTTAACCTAGCGCCTGCTCCAGATCGGCGAGCAGGTCCGCCGAGTCCTCGATACCGACCGACAGCCGCACGAGATCGTCGGGCACCTCCAGCTGGGAACCCGCGGTCGACGCATGCGTCATCGCCCCGGGGTGCTCGATCAGCGACTCGACCCCGCCGAGCGACTCGGCGAGAATGAAGACCTCGGTGCTCGCGCACAACTTTCGGGCAGCGTCCGCGCCGCCCGCCATCCGCACCGAAACCATGCCGCCGAATCCGTCCATCTGCTTGGCGGCGACGTCATGACCCGGGTGACTCGGCAGTCCCGGATACAGCACGGTCGAGATCGCCGGGTGCTCCGCAAGGAACTCGGCGACCAAGGTGGCATTCTCACTGTGCTGGCGCATGCGCAGCACCAGCGTCTTGAGGCCGCGCATGGTCAGGTACGCGTCGAACGGACCCGCGACCGCGCCCGCTCCGTTCTGCAGGAAGGCGAACGCGGCGTCGAGTTCTTCATCGCTGGTCACCAGCGCACCACCGACGACGTCCGAATGCCCACCGATGTACTTGGTGGTCGAATGCAGGACGATGTCCGCGCCGAGCGTCAGGGGCCGCTGCAAGGCGGGCGAGGCAAACGTATTGTCCACCAATACTTTCGTGCCCGACGGCGAAGCGATCTCGGCGATAGCGGCGATATCCGCAATGGACAGCAGCGGATTCGTCGGCGTCTCCACCAAGACCAACTTGGTCTGCGGCGTGATCGCGGCGCGCACCGCGTCGAGGTCGGCCAGTGAGACGGCGGTGTAGTCGATCCCCCACTGCGTGAACACCTTGTCGATCAATCGAAAGGTGCCACCGTAGGCGTCGTCGGGCATCACGACGTGATCACCAGGCCGCAGGATGGCGCGCAACGCGCAGTCGGTGGCGGCCATACCCGAGGCGAACGCCCGCCCGTATTCGGCCTCCTCGACGGCGGCCAGCGACGCCTCCAACGCGGCTCTTGTCGGATTGCCGGTGCGCGCGTACTCGTAGCCACCGCGAAGCCCACCGACACCGTCCTGGGCGAAGGTCGAGCTGGCGTAGATCGGGGCGTTGACGGCACCGGTCGCCGGGTCGGGCCGAAAACCTGCGTGGATGGCCTTGGTGGCAAGCCCCCGCGGCCTGTGCTGTTCAGTCATCACTGATCAGCGTAGCGACGACCCTGATGTGGGGGTCGACCGCGGTGGAGGCGGCGGTGCGTCCACCGGGACGCAGACGGTGCCCAGCATCTTGTCGGCGAGCGTCTGACGCTTGCCGTCCCACAGCGGCCACAGATATCCGACGTAACAGATGAGTTGATCCACATAGTGGGCGATCTGACGGACCAACGACAGCCAGAAGCCGACGGGCTGCCACGTCTTCTCGCTGACGACCTTGAACTGCATCGCCGATTTGCCGACGCTCTGACCGGTTCCGCCCTGCCGATAGCAGAAGTTCCAGAAGAAGTAGACCGCCCCGGGTAGCAGCGCGATGAGCTGGATCGACGTCCAGAAGTCGGAGACCGCCGCGGAACAGTAGCCCTGACCGCTGCCGTAGATGGTGTCGATGCAGTCCATATCGCCCGCGACGAGCAGGCCGACGAACGGAATCAGGACGATCACCCAGATGGGGGTCCAATCGATGAGGGACGCGGCCACACGTTTGGTCCACGGTGTGTATGCCTGCTTCGGCAACAACCACGCCGGCGGCGCGTACTTCGGGAAGTCCTGCGGATACGGCGGTGGTGCAGTCACGTACACCTCCCCCCCGGGTGGTGTTCGTCAGGAGACGCGGCGACTCACAGAGGTACGCAGACGGTCTTCATCAGCTTGTCGGCGATCGTCTGACGCTTGGCATCCCATAGCGGGAAAAGGAATCCGATGTAGCAGATGGCCGCGTCGATACCGTGCGCGATCTGGCGGATGAATGACTTGCCGACGCCGATCGGCTGCTGCGTCTGCTCGTCGACAACCTTGAACTTCATCATCTGCTTGCCGATGCTCGAGCCCGTATTGCCTTGCCGCACCACGAAATTCCACAACATGAACACCAGCGCGATCAGGATGCAGACCGAGACGATGATCCACGCAGTTGTCGACGGGCCGTTGTTACCTGTGGCGCAGATGTCAGACACGCAAACCGTTTCCACCTTCTGGAAGGTGGGCAGCACGACGCCGGCGATGGCCAGCAGGAGGTAGACAGGGATGCTGTCGATCACGTACGCGAGCACACGCGTGAACCACGGTGTGTAGATGCTCTTGTCCGGGATCGGAGGCGCCTGATCGAAGCCGCCCTGAGGAGGCGTCGAGTACTCAAAACCCGACGCAGACGGTGACGACGGCGGGTAGCCATCTCCCGAAGGCGGTGGTGGCGGCTGGCTGGTCACGTTTGCCCTTACTGTCAATCCATCGCGATGGCTCGCAGCCTACGGTTGTGATCGGCGACGGCGCAGAGATTCGCTGAGACCCGGTCTGCGCCGACTCGCGCAGACCGGGCCGTCAACGACTACGGCGTCAACGGCGCAAGAACGCCGTTCGTGAGCTTGCGGTAGGCGTACACCAGGAACAGTGCGGCCACCGGGATCGAGACGATCAGGCCGATGCCGCAGGCCAGAGCGCCGACGACCGCGATCACACTGGCCAGCAGCCAGGCGATGATCACGTTGCCGATGTTGTTCTTGGCGATGTCGATGCTCTCCTTGATCGCATCGATCGGCGACGCGTTGCGGTCGACGATGATCACCGTGGCGAACAGTGTGAACACGCCGATCACGAGCCCGAGGACGAAGCAGAACGAGCCGATGGCGGATGCGACGCCGATGATCACCGTCGCGATGATCACGTTGACGGTGTTGCGCGGCTTGAAGAATGATCCGGCCGTCACCGGCTGCCCGTTGGCGATCTCCAATAGGCCACCGAGATAGGCGGATTGGATCGCCGCGGCCACCACCATCAGGATCAGGTAGCCGACGATGATCACCAGGTAGCTCGCAAATCCGAAGCTCGATTCGTAGCTGTAGCTGGCGCCGTAGCTGGAGCCGTAGGACTCAATGGTCTGCGAGGGCGCCAGCGCGAACGCCAGTCCGTAGGTGCCGCCGATGAGGATCGCCATGACGACCCCGTACACGAGCGCCGGAACGATGAGTGCGGCGGCGTTCTTGGTGAACTTGTTCCACGCCCACGAGAAGGCCTCGCCGACGTTAAACGGCTGTCCGCCAGGGAATCCCGGGCCGGCGCCGGGCGGGTAGCCGCCCTGTGGCGGATAGCCACCCTGCTGGGGCGGATAGCCACCCTGCTGGGGCGGATAGCCACCCTGCTGGGGCGGCCCGTATCCGCCCTGCCCCGGCGGTGGAGGGGGTGGTGCGTAACCACCACCGGGAGGCGGTGGCGGAGGCGGATAGCCACCACCACCGGGAGGCGGCGGGGGCGGCGGGTAATTGCCGCCGGGCGGGGGCTGCGGGGGCGGGTATCCACCACCGGGAGGCGGTGGCGGAGGCGGTTGATCGCTCATGGTTCGACATTCCTTTCAAAGACTGTGGTTTCTTCACGACAGGTCAGCTGGCGATCAGCCAAATCTCCACTGCCGCTGTTGAAATGGCGACGGAACCGAGGGCGCAAGCGCCACTCGGTTCCGCGTCAGCCGCATTCGTCTGTGAACGCTAGGAGTAACTGGACGTCGCGCTGAAGCCGACGACGAGATTGAAGATGATGATGATTACGAAGACGATGACGCCCGCGATCGCGCCCCATACCGCGTACTTCTTCGCGTCGTCGGCCGCCTGCTGCGCCTCGGCGGCGCGCCCCTGGGCCCACAGGCCGGAGACCTGAGTGGATTTCACAATCGACACGATGCCCAGCGGCAGACAGCACAACACCGTCACCAGGATGCCCCAGATCAGGTTGTTGTCGGGTTGACCCGCGGGAGCTCCGCCCTGTGGGGGAGGTGGTGGAGCGCCGCCGCCTGGAGGTGGCGGTGGTGGATAGTTTCCCGGTGGCGGTGGCGGTGGTTGGGTCATGGGCGCCTTCCAGTGATGTCTTAGCTGGCAACGAGCGTGCTTACCCTACCTGAGAAGCGCCGTCCCGCAGCGGTTTCTGGCGGGAAGTTGATCATGTGGCGAAATGGCGAAATCGCCTGGTAACGGGCGTATGCGGGTCGATGACCGCGATTGTTTGCCAGTCTTGCTAAGTCCGTTACCGGACGCGACGGCTGCTGCCGTCGGACAGGAACCCGAGCAAGTCGTGACGGGTTAGGACACCCACCGGCTTGCCCTCCTCGACGACCATCACGGCATCGTATTCGCGCAGCGTCTTGGCGGCGGTGCTGACCAGTTCTCCTGCGCCGATCAACGGCAGCGGCGGGCTCATGTGCTGCGAAACCGCGTCAGCCAGTTTGGCCCGGCCCTCGAAGACGGCGGAAAGCAGTTCGCGCTCCGCGACGCTGCCTGCCACTTCGCCCGCCATCACCGGCGGTTCGGCACCTACGACGGGCATCTGCGAGACGCCGTACTCCCGCAGGATTCCGATCGCGTCGCGCACCGTCTCCGACGGGTGGGTATGCACCAGGTCGGGCAATGCGCCGGACTTCCCCCGCAGCACCTCCCCGACGGTCGTTTCCTCGACCGAACCGTCAAGCCGGCTCCGCAGAAAGCCGTAGGAGGACATCCATCCATCGTTGAAAACCTTTGACAGATAGCCTCTTCCGCCGTCGGGCAACAGCACGACGACCAGTGAACCCGGCCCGGCTTTCTCCGCGACCCGGATCGCCGCGACGACAGCCATGCCACACGATCCACCGACCAGCAGCGCTTCTTCACGGGCAAGCCTGCGCGTCATCTCGAACGAATCAGCGTCGGACACCGCGATGATCTCGTCGGGAACGGACGGATCGTAGGCGGACGGCCAGAAGTCCTCGCCCACACCTTCCACCAGATACGGCCGCCCGGTGCCGCCGGAGTAGACCGACCCTTCGGGATCGGCGCCGATGACCTGCACCTTTCCGTTCGACATTTCCTTGAGGTAGCGGCCGGCGCCGGTGATCGTGCCGCCGGTGCCGACTCCGGCGACGAAATGGGTGACCTTGCCGTCGGTGTCCGCCCACACTTCGGGGCCCGTCGTCTCGTAGTGACTCGCGGGTCCCATCGGGTTGGAGTACTGGTCGGGTTTCCACGCGCCTTCGATCTCCCCGACCAGTCGATTCGAGACGCTGTAATAGCTGTCGGGATTGTCGGGCGCCACCGCTGTCGGGCACACCACCACGTCGGCGCCGTACGCGCGCAACACGTTCTGCTTGTCCTCGCTGACCTTGTCGGGGCACACGAAGATGCACTTGTAGCCGCGCTGCTGCGCGACCAGCGCCAGTCCCACCCCGGTATTACCCGACGTCGGTTCGACGATGGTGCCGCCGGGTTTGAGCTCACCGCTGGCTTCTGCGGCGTCGATCATCTTGATCGCGATGCGGTCCTTGGCGCTGCCGCCGGGGTTGAGGTACTCGATTTTGGCGGCGACGATGCCCGCGCCTTCGGGGACAACGGAGTTCAGCTGTACCAGAGGGGTATTGCCGATGAGCTCACTGACGTGCCGGGCGATGCGCATGGGTCCATCGTGTCAGGCTGCGCACCGGCGTACCAGACGAGGGTTTACCAGGTGGCTTCCCGGATGTAGTCGCCGATCTGGCGCAGCGACCGGGTCGCCTCGGGAACTGCGGGCGCCGCGAGCTGGAAGACGTGCATCTGGCCGGGCCAGACGCGGACCTCGACCGGCACACCGGCGGCCGCCAGTCGACGGGCCGCCTTGCGGGCGTCGCTCACGAGCACTTCGGAACCCGACACATGAATCAGCGTGCGCGGCAGACCGGGCTCGATGTGATCGATCGGCTCATAGATTTCTTCGGGCTTGCCGTCGACCAGATGCCGACCCGCGGCTTCGCGGACCAGATCGACCAGCGCATAGAACGCGCGTGGCGGGAACATGGCATCGCTGTGAATGTTCGGATGGTTCGCGCGGGTCTCGTTGTCGACCTCGAACAGCGGCGACATCGTCACCATCGCCGCGGGGACCTCGCCTTCGAGGCCTTCACGCTGCAGCTTTTCGGCCAACGAGAGCGCCAGGTACCCGCCGGCGGAATCGCCCGCCAGCACGATCTGGTTCGCCTCGTAGCCCTTCAACCGCAACCACTTGTAGGCGTCATAGCAGTCGTCGAGCGCCTCGCCGACGGAGTGGTTGGGGATCATCCGATAGTTGACCACCAGCACCGGGCAGTCGGCGTACCCCGAAAGTCCGGTGACCAGCCGGCCGTGCGAGTTCACGCCACAGGTCAGAAATGCCCCGCCGTGCAGGTAGAGAATCACGCCGCGCTTGCCGTCCGCGGGCAGCACTCCGGCGGCCCTAACCAGCTGGGCGGTGCAGTTTGGCAAAGAAATGGTCGCGCGTATCGTGCCAGGAGCGGGACGCATGACACGGGCCGCAATGTCGACCAAACCCCATGGCCACGGCAGGCGCGGCGCATAGCTTCCGATAGCTAGGGTCGGCCGAATAGTTAGCCGAGACGCCAGAGAAGTGATCCGGCCCGCCAGGCTCGGACCGTCCTCCAGGACCTCGACAGGGGCGCCGTCACTGACCGGGAACTTACGGGATTTATGCGCCTTAGCAGGCATTGTGCCAACGCGAGACGCCTTGGCCACTTTACTGGGTGCCGTCATCGCCACCACTTCCTACGCCATTGTAGAGCCCGGGGGTCGCCGTTTGCTTAAGCGTCACCGATACCTTAGCTTGACAGGCTCTACTCATTTCAACAATCGATGATTCGATTTCGATACCGGACTTGATACCGCAATGTGATCCCCTGACGTCTGACGCCACGCGGATATCCCAGAAAATCCCACCTAAACTGATCGGCGTGGGCATACGTGCACCGCGTCGGACGACGACCATCGCCCTTGCGGCGGCGGCCACCCTGGCGTCGACGGGCTCCGCTTATGTCGGAGCGCGCAATCTGCTGAGCGGCCAGGCGGACAAGGCTCGCCGCGTCATACCGAAAGCGTGGGCCATCCCACCGCGTGCCGACGGCGTGTATCAGCCCGGTGGCGGACCCGTGGAGAGGTGGCACCGCGGCGTGCCCTTCGACCTGCATCTGATGGTTTTCGGCGATTCGACGGCCACCGGTTACGGCTGTCAGGAGGCCGAAGAGGTGCCGGGCGTGCTCATCGCGCGCGGGCTCGCAGAGGTGTCGGGAGAACGAATCAGGCTGAGCACAAAGGCGATCATGGGGGCGACGTCGAAGGGACTCTCCGGGCAGATCGATGCCATGTTCGTCGCAGGCACGCCGCCCAACGCGGCGGTGATCATGATCGGCGCGAACGACATCACGCGACCCAACGGCATCGGTCCGTCGGCGCGGAGGCTGGGCAGGGCGGTCCGTCGGTTGCGGGCCAGCGGAGCCGTCGTCGTGGTGGGCACCTGCCCGGATTTCGGCGTGATCACTGCGATCCCCCAACCGTTGCGCTGGGTGGCGCGCAGTCGCGGACTGCGCCTGGCACGCTCGCAGGCGTCGGCCGTACGGGCCGCGGGCGGGGTTCCCGTGCCGTTCTCCGACCTGATGACGCCCGAGTTCCGCAAGGCCCCCGAGGATTTCTTCAGCGACGACATGTTCCACCCGTCAGGGGCCGGCTATGCGCTGGCGGCCAAGCAGCTGCTGCCCACGCTGTGTAATGCCTTGGGCGAGTACATCGATGGGGCCCAGCCCGAGGATGCGCTGGAGTCCCGAAACGCTGAGGGCAGCTCGCTGATGACCCGGCTCGGCAACGTCAGCCGACTGTGGCGGCGCTCGACTGGGGTCCCCGCGCCCATCGTTGTACCAGCCAGCTAGGTTTCTAGAAGCTTTCTAGATCACATTCGCTCCGAGGAGATCGTCATGCCTGAAGCCGTCATTGTCGCCACTGCACGCTCGCCGATCGGCCGCGCTGTCAAAGGATCGCTCGCCACGATCCGCCCCGATGACCTCGCGGCGCAGATGGTTCGGGCGGTATTGGACAAGGTCCCCTCGCTGGACCCGAACGACATCGACGACCTCATGTTGGGCTGCGGGCAACCCGCCGGTGAGGCCGGCTACAACATCGCCAGGGTGGTTGCCGTCGAACTCGGTTACGACTCGCTGCCCGGCACCACGGTCCACCGGTACTGCTCGTCGTCGCTGCAGACCACGCGCATGGCGTTCCACGCGATCAAGGCCGGCGAGGGCGACGCGTTCATCTCCGCGGGCGTCGAAACGGTTTCGCGCTACGGAGTCGGTCGCTCCGACGGCGCCGAGAACAGCAAGAACGCGATCTTCGACGACGCCCAGGCGCGCAGCGCCAAGCAGGCCGAGGGCGCCGACGAATGGCATGATCCGCGCGAGGACGGGCTGATCCCCGACGTCTACATCGCGATGGGTCAGACCGCCGAAAACGTCGCGCTGCTGAAGGGCATCAGCCGCGAGGATCAGGACCACTGGGGCGTGCGCAGCCAGAACCGCGCCGAGGATGCCATCAAGAGTGGCTTCTTCGAGCGGGAGATCACCCCGGTGACGCTTCCCGACGGCACGATCGTCACGACCGACGACGGCCCGCGCGCCGGGACGACGTATGAGGCTGTCTCGCAACTGAAGCCCGTCTTCCGACCCAATGGCACCGTCACGGCGGGCAACGCATGTCCGCTGAACGACGGCGCGGCCGCGGTCGTCATCATGAGCGACACCAAGGCCAAGGAGCTGGGCCTGACACCGTTGGCGCGCATCATCTCTACGGGTGTCAGCGGTTTGTCGCCGGAGATCATGGGCCTCGGCCCGATCGAGGCGATCAGGAAGGCGCTGGCCAAGGCGGGCAAGAAGATCTCTGACATCGACCTGGTCGAGATCAACGAGGCGTTCGCGGTGCAGGTGCTCGGCTCGGCGCGTGAGCTCGGTATCGACGAAGACAAGCTCAACGTATCCGGCGGCGCGATCGCGCTGGGGCATCCGTTCGGTATGACGGGCGCACGGATCACGGCCACCCTGCTGAATAACCTTGCGACATACGACAAGACGTTCGGCATCGAGTCGATGTGCGTCGGCGGCGGCCAAGGCATGGCAATGGTGGTGGAGCGCCTCTCCTAGCGCCTTCCGCCGAACTCCAGTGTGCAGTCAGATCGCAAGTCGACCCGTTTTCAGGCTATTTCGCGATCTGAGCGCACCCTCGATGACCACGCACGCCGGACGCGGTTGATGATGTCGGCCGGATGCGCGCCCGCGGCGACGCGAATGTGGGTTCACCGGCGGTAGGCGGTGAACTCCGACCGCACGATGTCCTTTCCGAACACCGGACGCTCACGATGGTGATCGCCGTCGTACTCGACGGCCACTCAGACGCATGCCGTGCAACGCGTGCCCCACGGCGCAGTTCTGTGGATGAACTGTGCTTGTGCGCAGAGTCAACGAAAAAAGCCCGGCACATTTCGTGCCGGGCCTTTCGCGATGACTGCTAGTCGCTGTTGAAGTAGGACAGCAGCCGCAGAATTTCGAGGTACAGCCAGACCAGCGTGACGGTCAGTCCGAGAGCGACGCCCCAGGCCGCCTTCGAAGGCGCACCGGCACGAATCAACTGGTCAGCCTGGTCGAAGTCGATCAGGAACATGAATGCCGCCAGACCGATGCAAACCAGCGAGAAGATGATCGCCATCGGACCACCGCTTCGAAGACCGAAGCCCTCGCCGCCGCCGACACCGAACATCGCGAGCACGAAGTTGAGCAGGGCAATGGCCACCACGCCGAACAGGGCGGCGACCATCATGCGGGTGAACTTGGGCGTCACCCGGATGGCTCCCGTCTTGTAGACGACGAGCATGCCGACGAACACACCGACGGTTCCGAAGATCGCCTGCGCGATCATTCCGGGACCACCGTTGGAGACGAGGTTCGCGAACAAGAACGACGCGGCACCGAGGAAGAGCCCCTCCAGCGCGGCGTAGCTCAGCACGATGGCCGGATTGTCCTGCTTGCGTCCGAAGGTCGCGATCAAGACCATCGCGAGGCCACCGAGCGCGCCCACGAGCACGAACGGCATCATCAACGCGACGTTCTGCGCGACCAAGAAGTACGACAGGACACCGACCACGGTCACCACAGCCAGTGTGATGCCGGTCTTGGTGACGACGTCGTCGATGGTCAGGGGCCGGGAGACACCGGCCTGCTGCTGGTCAGGGTACTGCGTGACGTATGGCTCGGCCTGTGTTGCCTGCGCACCGTAGCCTGCGGCTCCGGTACCGAATTGCGCGTAGCCGCCCTGGCCCTTGGGCAGGGAACGAAATACCGGGTTGCTGGACTCCCGCACCGTCGGTTCCTCTCTGATGCTTGGTTCGACTCGTTGTACGAACACTCGCTCAACGACTGGCGATCCCGGACGGTTCCCGAAAGAACCTCCCAGGGTCTTCACAGGAAACCCTACCCGGCGATTCTCAATGCAGGTTGACGATCTACATTGCATTCCGTGGACGAAAACGAGGATGTCCTAGTAAACGCACGCGACGGCGTCGGCCTGATCACCCTCAATCGGCCAAAGGCCATCAATTCGCTGAACCATCCGATGGTCAATGCGATGTCTCCCGTGCTGGCCGAATGGGCACATGACGACGGCATCCACGCCGTCGTCGTCGACGGCGCCGGGGAACGCGGACTGTGCGCAGGCGGGGACATCGTCGCGATCTATCACAGCGCCCAGGCAGACGGTTCGGAGGCGCGGCAGTTCTGGTACGACGAGTATCTGCTCAACGCGCAGATCGCCCGCTTCGGCAAGCCCTACGTCGCGCTGATGGACGGGATCGTGATGGGCGGCGGTGTCGGCGTCGGCGTCCACGGCAGCGTTCGCCTCGTCACCGACACGACGAAAATGGCGATGCCCGAAGTCGGAATCGGCTTCATCCCCGACGTCGGCGGCACGATGTACCTGTCGCGGACGCCCGGCCTGCTTGGTCTGCACGCCGCGCTGACCGGCGCCCCATTCGGCGGCGCGGACGCGATCGCGATGGGCTTCGCCGACCACTACATGCCTCACGAAGCGCTGGGGGACTTCAAGAATGCCGTCATCGCCGACGGCATCGACGCCGCACTCGCCGCGTACGCGACCGAACCTCCCCCGAGCCAGCTGCTGGCCCAGCGGGAGTGGATCGACCACTGCTATTCCGGCGACACGCTTGCCGACATCGTCGCGGCGCTGCGAGGACACGGAAACGGGGGGACCGCCGCCAACGACGCCGCGGATCTGATCGCAACCCGCTCCCCCGTCTCGGCGTCCGTCACGCTCGAGGCCGTGCGGCGCGCCGCCAAGCTCGACACACTGGAAGACGTGCTGCGCCAGGAGTATCGGACGTCGTGCGGGTCGCTGCGCAGCCATGACCTCGTCGAGGGCATCCGCGCTCAGGTCATCGACAAGGACCGCAATCCGAAATGGTCGCCCGCGTCGCTGGAGGCCGTCACCACCGCCGACGTCGAGGCGTACTTCGCGCCGGCCGATCGCGAATTGGAGTTCGAGAAATGAGCTACGAGACCATTCTGGTCACGCGCGACGATCGCGTCGGCACCATCACGTTGAACCGGCCGAAGGCGCTCAATGCGCTCAACAGCCAGGTGATGAACGAAGTCGTCGCGGCCGCAGCGGAATTCGACAACGACCCGGGCATCGGCGCCATCATCATCACCGGCAGCGGCGAGAAGGCATTCGCCGCGGGCGCGGACATCAAGGAGATGGCCGAGCTGTCGTTCGGCGACGTCTTCTCATCCGACTTCTTCGCCGCCTGGGGCAAATTCGCCGCGACGCGCACCCCGACGATCGCCGCGGTCGCCGGCTACGCGCTCGGCGGCGGTTGCGAATTGGCGATGATGTGCGATCTGCTCATCGCCGCCGACACCGCGAAATTCGGCCAGCCCGAGATCAAACTCGGTGTCCTGCCTGGGATGGGCGGCTCGCAACGACTGACGCGCGCCATCGGCAAGGCCAAGGCGATGGACCTGATCCTCACCGGGCGCAACATGGACGCCGAGGAAGCCGAACGCGCCGGTCTGGTCTCTCGGCTCGTGCCCGCCGCCTCCCTTGTGGACGAGGCGAATGCGATCGCCAAGACGATCGCCGGGATGTCGCTGTCGGCATCGCGAATGGCCAAGGAGGCCGTCAACCGCGCCTTCGAATCGACCCTCGGCGAGGGACTCCTCTACGAGCGCAGACTCTTCCACTCCGCGTTCGCCACGGAAGACCAGACCGAGGGCATGAACGCGTTCACCGAGAAGCGCCCACCGGAGTTCCGCCACCGCTAATCTGCGTGGGTGACAGACACCGCTGAGGCCGTCGACGAATTACCGCCGCAGGAGGATTCGCCGCCCAAGCAGGATTGGTGGGTCCGCCACTACACGTTCTTCGGCACGGCGCTTGGCCTGGTGTTCATCTGGCTTTCTTTGACCCCGTCGCTGCTGCCGCGCGGGCCGCTGTTCCAAGCCATCGTCAGCGGTTCGGCGGGCGCGATCGGATACGGCCTCGGCGTTTTCGGGGTGTGGCTGGTGCGCTTCATGCTGTCAAGGGAAACCAGCCCGCGCCCACCGCGCATGGCGTGGATCGTGCTCATCGTCGTCGGAATCGTCGGCCAGATCCTGATGATCATCTATTTCCACGTCTGGCAGGACGAGGTGCGTGACCTCAATGGCGTCCCGCGGATGGGCTTCTGGGACCACCCGCTGACCGCGGGCCTTTCGATTGTCTTCCTGTTCATTTTCGTCGAGATCGGCCAGCTCGTCGGCAAGCTTGTGCGCTTCCTGGTGCGCCAGCTCGAACGCGTTGCGCCGCCTCGTATTTCAGGTGTTGTCGTGATCGCGCTGCTGCTGGCCCTTACCATCGCGCTGCTTAACGGCGTGGTTGTCCGTTTCGGTATGAGCGCGTTGAACAAGACGTTCTCGGCCGCCAACGACGAGACCGATCCCGCATTCCCGGCGCCGACGTCACCCATGCGCTCTGGCGGCCCCGGCTCCGCGATGTCGTGGGAATCGCTGGGGCATCAGGGTCGGGTATTCGTCTCGGCAGGACCCACGGTCGACAAGCTCACGAAGTTCAACGGCCGACCGGCCATCGAACCGATCCGGGCCTATGCCGGACTGCATTCCGCCGACGGCATCAAGGCGACCGCCGCGCTGGCGGCCCAGGAATTGCAGCGCAAGGGCGGCCTCGATCGGGCGGTGGTCGCCGTCGCCACCACGACGGGCACCGGCTGGATCAACGAGGCCGAGGCGTCGGCGCTGGAGTACATGTACAACGGCGATACCGCGATCGTCTCCATGCAGTACTCGTTCCTGCCCAGCTGGCTGTCGTTCCTCGTCGACAAGGAGAACGCGCGACAAGCCGGACAGGCGCTCTTCGAAGCCGTGGACGCACTGATCCGCGCGATGCCGGAGGCTCAGCGGCCGCGGCTGGTGGTATTCGGCGAGAGCCTGGGATCGTTCGGCGGTGAGGCACCGTTCCTGGCGCTCAACAATCTGATCGCGCGTACCGACGGCGCGCTGTTCTCCGGGCCGACGTTCAACAACACCATCTGGACCCAGTTGACCCACGGCCGCGACGAGGGCTCGCCGGAGTGGCTGCCCATTTACGACAAGGGCGAGAACGTCCGCTTCGCGGCAAGGGCAGACAACCTCGACCGGCCCAGGGATCCGTGGGGTCATCCGCGGGTGGTGTACCTGCAGCACGCGTCCGATCCGATCGCGTGGTGGAATCCGGATCTGCTGTTCGCCGAACCGGATTGGCTGAAAGAGCCACGCGGCTACGACGTCTCGGGACGCATGCAGTGGATTCCGATCGTCACCTTCCTGCAGGTGTCCGCGGATATGGCGGTGGCGGTGGACGTGCCCGACGGACACGGGCACGTGTACGTCAGGGATGTGGCGAACGCGTGGGCGGGAATCCTCGAACCACCGGGCTGGACGCCGGAAAAGACGGAAAAGCTGCGCCCGTTGCTCAGCAACGACGAAAACGCTTAGACCAGGTCCGGCGGGCAGGAGCGAAGCGACCGGGGGATCAGCAGAAGCCTTCGGCCTTCAGCGCGTGGTACCCGCCGACGACATCGGTGGCACGGTGGAGCCCCAGGTCGAGCAGGGCTGCCGCGGCCAGGCTGGAGGTGTAGCCCTCCGAGCACAGCACCACCCATTCGACGTCGTCGCTGACGGCCTGCGGAAGCCGGGCGTCGCTGGTCGGGTCGCAGCGCCACTCGAGCACATTGCGTTCGATCACCAGGGCGGCCGGGACGTCGCCCTCGCGGTCGCGTTGCGCCTGTGGCCGGATGTCGACCAGGATCGCACCACGGGCTAACGCCGCAGGCACTTCCTGAGCGCTCATTCTGCTCAGACGGGTGCGGGCGTCGTCGAGGATGCGGTCGATGCGGCTGGCCATCGAGATAGAAGTTACCCCTCGGGCCCATCGGTGAGTTCGGTGCGCTTGCGACGCAGCGTGTTCCGCTGGGTGACCTCGTAGTACGACATCGCGGTCAACGGCGGCGAGTATGCATGCACGCTCAGGGTCGGCGCGACGACGATCGGCCCCGAACTCGTCCGATCGGGCGCCCACACCACGTCGTGCACCCAGCCGAGCGGAAATGCGGCCTGGTCCCCCGCGTTGAGCCGCCTGCGCCTGAACGCCGTCCCGTCCCAGCGGGTTTCCCGCAGCGCGCCCGAGACGACGGTCAGCGCGCCGAGTGAGCCGCCGTGGTCGTGCAATTCGGTCGAGCGGTCCGGTACCCAACTGATCAGCCAGACATCGAGCTCTTCGTCGCCGTGCAGGCGGGTGTACCAGCGGTCGTTCGCAGGCAGGCCTCCCGCGGGCAGGAGGCCGTCATAGTGGCCGGAAAGCACCTCGTCGGCGTACCGGTCGGTGGCGTGCAGTAGATCGGGTGGGCGCAGCCGGGTAGGCAACGACAGAGCGGCAACCATGGGGACTCCAGGGGAATGACAGACGGGCAGGGGGCGGGCGCTTACGCGCAACAGTCCCCATGGCACACGCGGTGATAGCCGGTCGTCACAAAAGCGAGTGTGGCACGAATATCGCAGGGGTAGGCGGGTCCGTTTCCTTACGGCTGAGCGGCGATGGAAAAGTGCCTGTTCAGGGCGCGATCAGCAACGAGATCTGCAAAGACTCACGCTGATTCGAAAGGGGCGGATATCCGTAATCGAACTTATTCTGTGAAGTTTGCCAGCCGCGTCAATATTGATCCATTGCATAGATTAACGGCATGCGCAGGCATTCGCGTCGCGTCGCGGCCACGGTGACATTGGGAATCTTCGGACTGTTCATCGCCGGATGCTCGTCGGGATCCGAACAAGGGCCGGCGACGTCGACGTCACAAGCGACTGGGACATCGGAGACTGTGGAGACCTCAGAAACGCCTACTGCGGCGCCTGGCTCCGTAGAGGTGTCCCCCGGCGGCGTAACGACCGCCATCGGAGCTCCTGCGGACTCCACCGAGGACGAATACTTCAAAGCGTGTGAGTCCGCGCGGGCGTGGATGAAGCAGCAGGGCGGGGACTCAAAGTCGCAGCTGGAGCCCTATCTCAGGAATGTGCAGAGCACCGACGCGCCGAGTCCGGGCACCTTCGGCACGCCTTGGTCGCAGCTGCCCCCGAAACGTCAGGCGGCAGTCATCGTCGCCGCGCAGGCCGCTGCCGACGAATTGTGCGGCTAGGCGCAGAATGCTCGGTATGGCCGGTAAGCGAGTGGCCCTCGCACTCGGCAGTGGAGGAGCTCGTGGATACGCCCATATCGGGGTGATCGATGAGCTACAGGAGCGCGGCTTCGAGATCGTCGGCATCGCGGGGTCGTCGATGGGGGCGCTCGTCGGTGGACTTCAGGCGGCGGGCAAGCTCGACGATTTCGCCGAGTGGGCGAAGTCGCTGACGCAGCGCGCGATATTGCGCCTACTCGATCCGAAGATCACCGCCGCCGGGGTGTTGCGGGCCGAGAAGATCCTCGACGCGGTCCGCGACATCCTCGGCGAGGTCACGATCGAAGAGTTGCCGATCCCGTATACGGCGGTAAGCACCGACCTGCTGTCTGGGAAGTCGGTGTGGTTGCAGCGCGGGCCCGTCGACGCCGCGATCCGGGCGTCGATTGCGATCCCCGGGGTCATCGTGCCGCACGTGCTCGACGGCCGGCTGCTGGCCGACGGCGGCATCCTCGATCCGCTGCCCATGGCGCCGATCTCCGCCGTCAACGCCGATCTGACGATCGCGGTGAGCCTGTCGGGCAGTGAGGCCGGGGGCGAGGAGCCCGACGAACCCAGCGCGACCACGGAATGGCTTGGGCGCATGTGGCGCAGCACCACCACGCTGTTCGAAGCGGCCCAGGCCGACGAGACCGAGGCCAAGGCCGTCGACGACTCCAGGGAGGTGTCGGTGCCCAGGCTCGGGAGCTTCGAGGTGATGAACCGCACGATCGATATCGCGCAGGCGGCTCTGGCCCGCCACATCCTGGCGGCTTATCCGCCCGATGTGCTGATCGAGGTACCTCGGACCGCGTGCCGCAGCCTCGAATTCCACCGTGCCGCAGAGGTCATCGATGTCGGCCGCGAACTCACCGCCACCGTGCTGGACAGCATGGACAAGACCGAAACGGTCTCTGCGAAAACCTGACTCAGCGGACGAGGAAGTCGGCGATCTCGCCCGCCACCCGCCTGCCCTGCCGACGGCCCGCCACAGCCGACGGCTCGCGGCAGGCCGGATCCAGCGGGTTGGGGCCGAAGGCAGCCAACGACTCTTCGTCGGCGAACACCTCGTATGCCGCACCGGGGAACGCACGGATCTCGGCGGGCGCTCCGTCGCCGAACGGCGATGGTGACGACTCACCCTGCGGCACAAGCACAACCGCGACGTCACAGTCGGCCGCCAGGACCATGTTCACGGTGCTGCCCACGCCACCGTCCATGTAGCGACGGTCACCGATCGTCACCGGTGGCCACGCCCCTGGGACGGCACAACTGGCGGCCACCGCGTCGACAAGGCTGACACCCGACGTCCTGTCGAATGAGGTCAGTTCGCCCGTCGCGGTGTCGATGGCAGAGATGCGCACGTCCCGCTCCGGCCAATCGTGTGACGGCAGGCGGTGGGCGATCACATCGCGCCGGACGGCCTCGGTCACGGTTTCCGCCGACAGCGCGACCGCACCGATCTTCTGCAGCTTCTGGGCCGTGGTCGCGTCGGCATTCATCATCGCGGCGACGAACAAATCCGTGATCTCGTCGATGCCGATGCCGGGTGTCAGCTCGGTCGTGGTCGGCGCGGTCTGCCGTTCGAACAATTCCTCGAGTCCGAGCCCGCTGACGAGTTGCGCAGCCACGGCCGAGCCCGCGGAGGTACCCACCACGACATCGGTACGCAGCAGGGCATCGGCCGTGGCGGGTGATTCGTCTTCGATGCCGCGCAGGATGCCCGTTTCCCACGCAATTCCCGCAAGCCCGCCACCTGCGAGCACCAGCGCGCGTTTCGTCACGGGAGGTGAGTCTGCCAGGCGATCGAAAAGGTGCGGCCGCTAAGGTCTGGCCATGGTCCGCGGTGCCGTCGTCGCAGCTTTGACAGCACTGTTTTTCGTGGGTTCTCCGACCGCAGGGGCCCAGCCTCCGGCACCGCCGGCCCCGATAGTCCCGTCACCGGTGCAACCGGCGAACATCGGCGACTCCAAGCGCGACGCGGTCGCGTACTACGACAGCGGGGCCTACCTGACAGACCTGCAACAGGCCGCGGCGCCCGCGATCGCATGGATCAACGACCAGGCCCCGCGTGTGGCCCGCCCCGCCGTGGTGTTCGACATCGACGAAACGACACTGTCGAACTGGGAAGCCATCAAGGCCAACGACTTTGGCCGCGTCGGGGACGGACCGTGCGACGACCTCCCCCAGGGGCCGTGCGGGTGGTTGGCCTGGGACCTACGCGGGCAGTCGACGGTGATCCCGCCGACGATGGAGATCTTCACCGCCGCAAAGGAGCGGGGCGCGACGATCTTCTTCGTCACCGGGCGCGATGAGTCCCAACGCACCGCCACCGAACGCAATCTGAACGACACCGGCTACACCGGGTACCAACAGTTGTTCATGGAACCGACTGGCGCGCATTATGTTTCCGCCGCCGACTTCAAGGCTCCGCAGCGGGCGCAGATCGAGGCGCGGGGCTACACGATCATCGCCAACATCGGGGACCAGCCGTCCGATCTGGCAGGCGGCTTCTCACAACAGACTTACCTACTACCGAACCCCTTCTACCGCATCCCCTAGGAGTGACATGGTCGACACCATGAGGGCCCAGCGCCTGTACACAGACTCGAAGACCATTGCGGTGGAAGATGTTCCGATACCAGAGCTCGGTCCCGGCGAGGTGTTGGTCAAGGTCGCGTTCTGCGGTATCTGCCACTCCGACCTCAGCCTGATCAACGGCACCTTCCCGGCCTTCCTGCCCGTGGTGACGCAGGGCCACGAAACGTCGGGAACGATCGCCAAGCTCGGTCCGGATGTCACCGGCTGGAAAGAGGGTGACCGAGTGGTCGTCGCGGCGGGCCGGCCATGTATGACTTGTGCGAACTGCCGACGCGGTGACGTGACGAACTGCCTGGCGATTCAGCTGATGGCGTTCGCCTACGACGGCGGGTGGGCCGAATACACCGTCGCGCAGGCGTTCGGCCTCACCCGTGTCCCCGACAACGTCCCGCTGGAGCAGGCGGCGATCCTGGCCGACGCGGTGTCGACGCCGTTCGGCGCCGTGGTGCGCACGGGCAAGGTCGGCATCGGGGAATCGGTCGGCGTCTGGGGCGTCGGCGGCGTCGGCACCCACATCGTCCAGCTCGCACGGCTGGTGGGCGCCGTGCCCGTGATCGCCGTCGACGTCAAACCCGAAGTGCTCGATCGTGCGCTCGCACTCGGCGCCGACCACGCGTTCGACGCGCGCGACGACCGGCTCGCGGAGAAGATCGCCGGCGTGACGGGCGGCCGCAAGCTCGACGTCGCCTTCGACGCGGTCGGCCTGAAATCGACATTCGAACAGGCCCTGGACAGCCTTACCGTCGGCGGCAGACTTGTCGCGGTTGGAATGAGCGCCGAGTCTGCGAGCGTTGGAGCAACTAGCATGTTCGCACTCACGCAGAAGCACGTCCTGGGACACCTTGGTTACCAGAACGTCGACATCGGAACGCTCGCCACGCTGGTATCGACTGGGCGACTGGATATCTCGCGTTCGATCAGCGAGGTCGTCCCCCTCGGGGATGTCAGGCTGGGTATCGAGAAACTCGAGCGGCAAGAAGGCAACCCGATCCGCATCCTGGTGCAGCCGTGACGAGTCCGCTGTCGGGCCGCGTCGCACTGCTCACCGGCGCGTCCGGTGGCATCGGCAAGGCCATCGCACGACGATTGGCAGACGAAGGTGCGGACGTATGCCTGTCGTACGGCCGCAACGCCGATGACGCCGAGGAAGTGGCCGCCTATGCCCGCGGGCTGGGTCGCCGCGTGGCCGTCGTGGCCGCCGACCTGTCCGACCCCGAGGCGCCCGCGGCGCTGGCCGCGCACGCCACCGCTGAGCTCGGCGAGGTCGACGTGCTCGTCGCCAACGCCGGGACCGCCGACATAAAGGGCTGGCGCAACATCGATCTGGCGTCCTGGAATGTGACGCTCGCGGTCAACCTGACTGCCCCCTGGCTACTGGCACAACAGGTGCTACCCGCCATGGTCGAACGCAAGTACGGCCGCATCCTGTTCATCTCATCGGTCGCCGCGCTCACCGGCGGCGTGGTCGGCGCCCACTACGCCGCAAGCAAGGCGGGCCTGCACGGCCTCATGCACCACCTCGCACCTCGCGTCGCGGCCGACGGCGTGACGGTCAACAGCCTGGCCCCCGCGCTGGTAGGTGAGACGAAGATGTTTCCCGCGGATCTGGAGACCGGCACTCCCCCGATCCCGATCCCCGTCGGCCGCATCGGCAGGCCCGATGAGGTTGCCGACATGGCAATCGCCATGCTGCGCAACGGGTATCTGACCAATAAGGTCGTCACGCTCGACGGCGGTATCCTGCCTCGCGACTAACTCAACCGGGGTGCGGCCTTACCGCTGATCAGCGGCAGGTCGAGGTAGGTGGCGATGCCCGGCTCAGCGGCACACACCGCGGGGACCGAGTTCACGCAGTGCGCCGCGGTGCCGACGATGCCGTATTCCGGCCCCTCGCCGCCGACCACGGATTGGAAGCCCTTAACCGATATCGAGATGTCGGGATTACCGCGCACTTCCATCTCGTAGCGTTGCCCTTCGGGGCCGAATGTCCATGCCGGATCGAGCTTTTCCTCACCCATCAACCAGTTCACGGTGACACGCACGACGACCTCGTCGCCGACGAGCGCCTCCCAGTGGAACTTTCGGCCCGCGACCTGACCCGGCTCGATCACGCCGATCGGCGACTCAATGGGAGCCGTGGCGACGGCTATCTCCTGCGACGACCGAACCTTCGGGTCCGCGTTGAAACCGGCCTTGTCGACGATCATCTTGACGGCCTGGATGAAGCCGCCGTCGAGCAGCTTCTGCATCGGTCCGCTCAACGCCTTGTCGGGTACCTCGCCAAAGCCCATCACATGTCGAACGACATCGGGGGCTTCATACGTGCGCAGGTCCGAATACTCCTCGGCCCGAACGAATGTCACGCCTGTCGAGAATGCCGAGAATAGCAGCGGAAACTTCTCGCTGATGCCGCCCGGCGCCATGCCGGTGCCGTGCAGTGTCGCATTGCCCTCGATCGCGGCCTCGCGCAGTCCCGCCGACTGCCGCTCACTGGGATAGACCCAGCCGACCGGGGTCACGACGTTCTTTCCGGACCGAAGCAGCGCCGCGACCTCTTCGGGGTTGGGGAGCAAGGGCGAGTAGATGACCGCGTCGGCGTCGAGCGCCAAGATCTCGTCGATGCTGTCGGTCGCCGTGACGCCGAGTGGATCGATCCCGATGATCTCCCCGACGTCCTTGCCGGACTTGTCCGCCGAGTGCACCCAGGCGCCCACGAGTTCGAGGTCGGGATGCTCCAGCACGCCCTTGATGGCGGCCACTCCGACTCCCCCGGTTGCCCACTGCACGACCCGCAGACCCATCTCAGCCCCTTCCAGGAGAGCAGAACTAGAACACGTTCTATTTAGGTCTACACCAGTTGATCTTCGTTCGCGGCGATCTGCTCGAGGAAGGCGCGAGCCGCTGCGGATGCGCTTGGCGATACGACGTTGCCGCTCGCCGCGCCGCCGCGGTAGAGGAAATTGCCCCCGATTTCAGACCATGTCTGGCCACACCGCGCCGGTTCGCGATAGAACGTGCGTGATGGCTTCGATCAAGATTGAGTTCGACGTGCTCGGACCGCTGCAGATGACGGTGGACGGCACGCCCGTGATGCTGGGCACCCCGAAGCTGCGGGCCGTGCTGGCGATGCTGGTGATGAACCGCAATCGGCCGGTGTCCATCGACGCCTTGATCGCCGGGGCGTGGGAGGAAGGCCCGCCCGCCGAAGCCAGGGCCAGCCTGCACTCCTACATCTCGAACCTGCGCAAGCTGGTCGCCAAAGCGGGCGCTGACCACAAGTCGGTCTTGGTCAATGCACCGCCGGGGTATCGGCTCAACGCCGCCGACACCAACTGCGATATCGGCCGATTCGTGGCGGAGAAGGCCGCAGGCGTGCACGCCGCGGCGGCAGGCCGCTTCGAGGAGGCCAGCAGGCACCTGACCGACGCACTGGCCGAGTGGCGCGGACCCGTCCTCGACGACCTGCGCATGTTTCAATTCGTCAACGTGTTCGCCACCGCCCTCACCGAGGACAAGGTGGTCGCGCACACCACCCGGGCTGGAGCCGAAATCGCTTGTGGCCGTGCCTATGCCGTTATCGGCGAGCTTGAAAGCCTGACAGTCGAGTATCCGTATCGCGAACCGGTGTGGGCACAGTTGATCACCGCCTACTACGAAGCCGAACGCCAGTCGGAGGCGCTGGACGCCTACCAGCGGCTGAAGTCCACACTCGCCGAGGACCTCGGCATCGACCCGGGACCGACCGTGCGCGCGCTGCACGAGAAGATCCTTCGGCAGGAGTCGCTGGACGTGAAGAAGGCCGCCAGGACCACGGCCGTGCACCAGGTCAACGACATCGACATGCGGACATCGGTCAATGCGGCGGCCGCGCTGGCGACGCTGCGGTCGGCGTCGGGGCGCGCCTATCCACTTTCGGCGACGGCCACCAGAATCGGACGCTTGTCCGACAACGACATCGTGCTCGACGACAACAATGTCAGTCGTCACCATGCCGTGATCATCGATACCGGCACCAGCTTCGTGATCACCGATTTGCGCTCGGCCAACGGCATTGACGTGCGAGGAGAGCGAATTCGGGGCACCGCGACCCTCGGCGACGGCGATGCCATCCGCATCTGCGATCACGAGTTCACGTTCGAGATCGAGCCGCGTCCGGCCTAGCGCGGCATTAGGGTGTGTTTGCCCGGCAACACACCCTGAGGAGAAGACCGATGAGCGACCCCGAAAAGGAGTCACGCGTTGGTTCGCAGATCGGCCCCTACAAACTCCGGCGCCTGCTGGGCAAGGGCGGCATGGGCGAGGTCTACGAGGCCGAGGACACGGTCAAGGACCGCGTCGTCGCGCTGAAGCTGTTGCCGGAGTCGGCGTCAAACGACCCGGTGTTCCGCAAGCGGCTGCAGCGCGAAGCGCATTCCGCCGGCCGGCTGCAGGAACCGCACGTCGTGCCGATCCACGACTACGGCGAGATCGACGGGCTGCTGTACGTCGACATGCGCATGATCGACGGCAAAGACCTTCGCAAGATGCTCAAGGCGTATGGGCCGCTGACGCCCGCGCGGGCGGTGGCGATCGTGCGGCAGATCGCGTCAGCGCTCGATGCTGCGCACGAAAGCGGCGTCATGCACCGCGACGTCAAACCCGAGAACGTCATCATCACCCGCGACGACTTCGCGTACCTGGTCGACTTCGGCATCGCCAACGCCGCCACCGACGAGAAGCTCACCGAGCTCGGTACCGCCGTCGGCACGTACGCCTATATGGCACCGGAACGGTTCACCAGCGACGAGGTGACCTACCGGGCCGACATCTACGCGTTGGCGTGTGTCCTGCACGAATGCCTCACCGGGGGGCAGCCGTATCCCGGCGACAGCGTGAGCGTGATCATCACGGCCCACCTGATGCAGCCCATCCCCAAGCCGAGCGTGGAACGGCCGGGGATTCCTGGCAGGTTCGACGACGTGATCGCCCGCGGTATGGCGAAGAAGCCCGGTGATCGCTACGCCAGCGCCGGTGACCTGGCCGTGGCCGCCACCGCCGCGCTGACCCATCAGGAGCAGGATCAGGCCGCGACGATTCTGCAGCGCAGCGAGGCGGCGACCAAGCCCGTGCCGCCGACGTCTCTGCCCAGTACGCCGCGGTATCCGATTGCGCCGATGCCGCCACACCTCTCACATACGCCGCCACCGGGACCGCCGCCGACGCCGGCGTCGTTCCCGAGCGCACATACTCCGCCGCCGTCCGGCCCCCACGCCGCGGCGTTCCACACGGCTCCCCCGAGTGGGCCGCCGAGCGGGCCGATGTGGTCGACGGCGCCTCCGCCCCCCGGTCCACCTCAGCAGCCGCCGTCCGGCGGATCGAAGATTCCATGGATTCCGCTGGCGGCCGTCGGTGCGGTGTTCGTGCTGGTCCTCGGCGCGGTGGGCATCTGGTTGATCACCAAGGACGACGACTCGTCGTCGAACGGCACGGGTACGTCGACCACCGCCACGTCGCCCTCGTCCAGCCAACGGACCACCAGCCGGACACCGCGGACACCACCGCCGACAACCGGGAATCCGGACTCCTTCGACGCGAAGCTGCTGTCGATCCTGCCGCGCGGCTATGACGCGGGCGTGTGCGAGGCGGCGAGTCCACCGGCTACCGGCGCCCTGGCGACCGTCGACTGCGGTGCGGCGTCACCCGAGGGCGGCCCCGACAACGCCCGGTATTCGCTGTTCGCCGACCAGGCGGCCCTCGACAGGGCCTTCGACGACTCCGTCGCGGCGAACTCGGAACTGGTGACATGCCCGAACAGCAATGCCGAATCGCCGACGACGTGGCACTTCACCGAAACCCCCGACAAGGTCGAGGGCCGGATCGCCTGCGGTGTCTTCAACGGCAACCAGGACGTGACGTGGACGTTCAACACGAACCTGTTGCTCGGCGACGCGCAGGGCACCGACCTCCCGGGTCTGCACAACTGGTGGCTGAAGTTCGCCTGACCCGTGTGATTTCGGCGTGCTGGGTCTCGCTCAGCGTGACCGAGCACGCCGAAATCGCTTGTCGATCGTCGCCAAGAATCTGACAAGGATCCATCAAGGGCGCTGTCCGACTCTGATGTCGAACCGGAAAACAACCGGAACGAACCGACATCACAGGAGTCCACATGTTCGCTCGCAACGGAGTCACCAAGTTCGCAGGCACCGCGCTCGTCGCGGGTGCGCTCGGACTGGCCGCATTCGCCGCTGCAGGCAACGCCGCCGCGATGAGCTCGTCTGACGACAACTTCCTCACCGACATCACCGCACAGGACATCTCGTACGACAGCCCGCAGTCCGCGATCTCCGTCGCCCACGACGTCTGCGGTGCCATCGACGGCGGCGCCGACCCCGTCGACCTCGGCTTGCAGATCAAGGACGCCACCGACCTGACCACCGACCAGGTCGCGACCTTCGTCGTCTCCGCGGTCCACAACTACTGCCCCGAGTACGGACCGCTGTTCAGCTAGACCTCCCCCGATCGCGGGGGCCCCGCTGCGGCGGCGGGGCCCCCGCACCACAACCCGAGCCGCTAGGCGGGCTAGACAGTTTCTCCGCTATGTGTTTCTGTCATCGCAGACACAGCGAAGGGACGTGGCATGCCAACCGCCGGATCAAACAAGGTGTTCGTCGTCGGCGTCGGAATGACGAAATTCGAGAAGCCGGGACGCCGCGAAGGCTGGGACTATCCGGATATGGCCCGCGAGTCGGGCACCAAAGCGCTCGAGGACGCCGGCGTCGACTTCTCCGAAGTACAGCAGGGATACGTCGGATACTGCTCGGGCGACTCGACATCGGGCAATCGCGCCCTCTACGAACTGGGTATGACGGGCATCCCGATCGTCAACGTGAACAACAACTGTTCGACGGGATCCACGGCGTTATTCCTTGCCGCACAGACGATTCGCGGCGGCCTGGCCGACTGCACCATCGCCCTCGGCTTCGAGAAGATGCAGCCCGGCGCCCTGCAAGGCGGCGCGGAGGACCGCGAGTCACCTCTGGGCCGTCACATCAAGGCGCTGGTGGAGATCGACGAGTTCGCCTTCCCGGTCGCCCCGTGGATGTTCGCCGCAGCAGGCCGCGAGCACATGCGTGAACACGGGACCACCGCAGAGCATTTCGCGAAAATCGGCTACAAGAACCACAAGCACTCGGTGAACAACCCGTACGCGCAGTTCCAGGAGGAGTACACGCTCGACGACATCCTGGCGGCGAAGATGATCTCCGATCCGGTGACCAAGCTGCAGTGCTCGCCGACGTCCGACGGGTCGGGCGCGGCGATCCTGGCGAGCGAGGAGTTCGTCGACAAGCACGGGTTGGCCGGTCAGGCCGTCGAGATCGTCGGGCAGGCGATGACCACCGACTTCGAGAGCACCTTCGATGGCAGCGCCAAGAACATCATCGGCTACGACATGAACGTTCAAGCCTCCCAACAGGTTTACGACCAGTCGGGTCTGGGTCCGTCAGATTTCCAGGTGATCGAGCTGCACGACTGCTTCTCGGCCAACGAACTGCTGCTGTACGAGGCGCTGGGACTGTGCGGCGTGGGTGAGGCCCCCAAGCTGATCGACAACAACGACACGACGTACGGCGGTCGCTGGGTGGTCAACCCGTCGGGCGGGCTCATCTCCAAGGGCCATCCCCTGGGAGCCACCGGCCTGGCGCAGTGCGCCGAGCTGACGTGGCAACTGCGGGGCACCGCCGACAAACGGCAGGTCGACGGCGTCACCGCCGCTCTGCAGCACAACATCGGACTGGGGGGCGCGGCAGTTGTGACCGCTTACCAGCGCGCCGAACGCTGATGAGGGACAATCGACCGATGCGGACAACCTGGATCATCGGCGCCGGAGCACTCGGCGCATGCGCGCTCGCGATGTCGGCCGGCCTTGCGTCGGCCGACGACGGCAAGTCAGCGCAGGAGACGATCCAGGAGCTGCAGAAAGAGGGCTACAACGTCACCATCGACAAGATCGGCACCGCTCCGCTGTCGGATTGCGTGGTCACGAGTGTCCGCAACCCGCAGCAGTTCTCGCAGCTGGTGCCGTTGCTCGGAGGCAACGAGAGCGGTGTGCTGTTCCCGCAGGTGACCAGCCAGCCGATCTCGGTGTCGCTGGACTGCTCACGCTGACCGACTACGCGACGCCGCCGTTGACGTAGATCACCTGGCCGTTGACCCACCGGGCCGGGCCCGCAAGAAATGCGACGGCTTCGGCGATATCGGACTGGAAGAAGCCCGGCCGGTCATGCCGGCCGGGCTTCTTGTGAGGGATGTCAGCGCCGCGAGCAATCGGCGGTGACGGTGATGTTGCGTGCCGTGACGACCTCGATCAGATCGTTGCCCCGGCGGCGCAATTCGGTTCGGTTCCTGGCGTTTCCGATGTCGGTGATGACGCACTGGTCCAGCGGTGCGCTGCCGAATCGGTTGACCTTCACATCGAAGCCCTGTGCTTCCAACGTCGAGATGGTCAGTTGTGCGGACTCCTGGGCGGACGCAATGGCAGCCGGCAGCTGGAGGATTCCGCATGCTGCAGCGGCGATTCCCGTCAGGATCAAAAGTGTTGCGCGCATGACCGCGCCTCCCTTCGTGTTTCGTGCAGGCCCCGGTGGCCTTCACGCGGTACGACGGGACACCCCCGAAAGAGGTTCAAAGCAATTCGAGAAAAGTTCTCAGACGCCGAAAAGACCCGGCCGCGGGGGGAACGGCCGGGTCTTTCATTCGGTTGGCTAGGCGGGTACCGGGACCCGCTCCTCCCCTGTGGCGCGATCGTCGTCGACCATCGTCAACTCGTCGAACGGATCCTCGCCACGCAGCACGGCGTCCACGCGGTCTTTGTCGATGGTCTTCGTCCACGAGCCGACGAGGATGGTGGCGACGGCGTTGCCGGAGAAGTTCGTCACCGCGCGGGCCTCGGACATGAACCGGTCGATGCCCACGATCAGCCCGACACCGTCGAGCAGGTCGGGACGGTGGCTCTGCAGACCGCCTGCCAGCGTGGCCAGCCCGGCACCGGTGACGCCGGCGGCGCCCTTCGATGCGACCATCATGAACACCAGCAGACCGATCTGCTCACCGACCGACAGCGGGCTGCCCAGTGCGTCGGCGATGAACAGCGACGCCATGGTCAAGTAGATCGCCGTGCCGTCCAAATTGAACGAGTAGCCGGTCGGCACGACGACCCCGACGGTGCTTCGTTCCACGCCCAGGTGCTCCATCTTGGCGATCAATCGCGGCAGCGCGGACTCCGACGACGAGGTCGAGAAGATCAACAGGTACTCGCGCGCCAGATACCGGACCAGCTTGAAGATCGAGACACCCGACACCACGCGCAACAACGTGCCCAGGATGCCGAACACGAACAGCAGGCATGTGATGTAGAAGCCGAGCATGAGAGTGAGCAACTGGGTCACCGCGGTCCACCCGGTCTGGCCGACGACGTTGGCGATCGCGCCGAACGCGCCGATCGGGGCCAGCCAGAGGATCATCACGAGGACCTTGAACACCAGCTTCTGCAGGTGCTCGACGCCGCGAAGGACCGGCTCTCCCGCGCTGCCCATCGCCTGAAGCGCGAAGCCGACCAGCAGGGCGACGAATAGTGCCTGCAGCACGCTGCCTGTCGTCAACGACGAGAACAACGTGTCCGGGATGATGCCCTGGACGAAGTCCAGCAGGCCACCGGATTCGTGGGCCGTCTCGGCGAGTTCGGCACCCTTGCCCGACGCGCTCTCGGTGATGTGCATCCCGCTGCCCGGGTGCAGGAGGTTGCCGACCACCAGCCCGATCGCCAGCGCGAAAGTGGACATGACGAGGAAGTACACGAATGCCAGGCCGCCGACCTTGCCGACCGTCGCCGCCTTGCGAACGGATCCGATGCCCAACACGATCGTGCAGAAGATGACCGGCGCGATCATCATCTTGATCAGGTCGACGAACATCGTGCCCAGTACGCCGACGCTCTTGCCGACCCCGGGGGCCAGGATGCCGACCGCGACGCCTGCGAACACGGCGGCGATTACTGCGATGTAAAGCCAGTGGGTCCGGTCGCGCTTGCGCGGCGCGTCCGTTGTTTTGCGGTCAGGGACCGTCATGGTTACCTCCGGGTCGACGTTTGTGATCTGTATGTAGGGTCGACCGCAACGTGAGCCAGGTCACGCTTTTGTTCATTAAGTTCGGTATCGATTTTCGGAAGTAGGTTCGCGACATGGCCGACCACGGGTTTGCGCACGTCGCGACCTCGGACGGCCGTCGCCTGGCATACCTGGAAACCGGTGATCCCGTCGGCCCGCTGGTCATCCACAACCACGGCGGCCCGAGTAGCCGGCTCGAGGTTCGCCTGCTGTCGGAGGCGGCATCGGCGAGCGGGATCCGGCTGATAGGCGTCGACCGCCCCGGCATGGGACAGTCCAGCACCCAGAAGACGCGCACCTACTCCGGGTGGGCAGACGACCTGGTCGCGGTCGCCGACACGCTGGGATACCGCGAATTCGGGGTGACCGGCTGGTCGGAGGGCGGCCCGTGGGCACTCGCCGCGGCCGCCTACATCGATCCCGCCCGGCTACGCCACGTCAGCAGCATCGCGCCGGGAAGTTACGGAGCGTTCGGCGACAACTCGGCGGCGCAATATCTTTCGAAGATCGACGCGCTCGGGGGAAGGCTCGCGCTGAGTTTCAAGCCCGCGTTCCGACTCATGTACGCCAGCCTCGGCTTCACGGCCAGACGCTTCCCGGCGTCGTTCGTCAAGCAGGTGCGCAACAGTGTCAACGACTACGACCAGCAGATCCTGCTTCGACCGGACGTCGCAACAGCTTTCGGAGAGACCTGCGCCGAATGCTTCGCCCACGGTTCCGGAGGACTCGTACGCGATGCGGAACTCCTTTATCGGCGATGGGCTTTCGACCTCGATACCATCGAGCGACCGGTCCACATGTGGCAGGGACTGGACGACAGGCTCGTACCGGATCCCATCAACAAGGCCGTCGCCGATGCGATGCCCGGTGCGGTGTGGCATCCCGTTCATGGAGCCGGGCACTTCGTGGCGGTCGGTGCGGCACACGACATATTCGCCGTCGCTGCAGAGGAACTGGGCGCTTGACCCGCCTCGTGCCCCGATCGCTCGCCGGGCAGGCGATCGCACTTCAGATCATCGTGGTCGCGGTGGTGGTACTGGCCGCCAGCGCGCTGGCATTTCTCGACGCCCGGCGCGACGGTGACGAAGCGGCTCGCGAGCAGGTCCTCGGCATCGCCACGTCGCTGGCCGACTCGCCGTCGACAGCGCAGGCGATCGAATCCGGAAGGGCCACCGAGATTCTGCAACCGGTCACCGAAGCCGTTCGCACGCATACCGACATCGCCTTCATCACCATCATGTCGACGGATCGGACGAGGTTCACCCACACCGATCCGACCCAGATCGGCGGAAAGTACATCGGCAGCATCGAACCCGCCCTGCACGGCGAGACGTTCAGCGAGGTCAGCACCGGCACGCTGGGCCCGTCGATTCGTGCCGTCGCCCCGGTGCGCAACGCATCGGGCGCCGTCGTCGGGTTGGTCTCGGCGGGCATCCTGCAGACCAGCCTGGCCGACCGGTGGCGCGCCCAATGGCCCGACATCGCCGCGGTAAGCGCTGCCGCACTGGCTATTTCACTCGCGGGTGTCTGGCTGATCCGTCGGCGGCTATTACGCCAGACGCACGGGCTGCGACCCGACGAGCTGCGGGTGATGTACGAACACCATGACGCGATCCTGCACTCGGTATCGGAGGGACTGATCGTGTTGGACCGCAACGGCGTTGCTCTCGTCAACGACGAGGCACGCCGGCTGCTCGCACTCCCGCCGGGTCCGGTCGAGGGCGCCGGACTACCGGAATTTCTGCGCATCTACGATCCCGGCGCCCGCGACGAGGTGCATGTCACCGCCGACCGTGTCCTCGTGGTGAACCGGTCCCGGGTCGCCGACCCTCATACGTCCGAGGTCGTGACGATCCGCGACCGCACCGAATTGCAGGGCGCACTGGGCGAACTCGGCTCACTGAAGGTGCTGACCGACAGTCTGCGGTCCCAAGCGCACGAGGCGGCCAACAAGCTGCACACCATCGTCACGATGGTCGAGATGGGCAGGCCCGACGACGCGGTGCGGTTCGCGACCGAGGAGCTCGCGCTCTCCCAGCAGCTCGTGGACAGACTGTCGAGCGCCGTCGGCGAGCCCGCCCTGGTCGCCCTGCTCCTGGGTAAGACCGCCCAGGCCGACGAACGCGGCATCGAGCTCACGATCACCGAAGACACCCGGCTGCCGTCGAATGCCGACGAGGTGCCGCTGACAGGCCAGGAGATGGTCACCGTTGTCGGCAACCTCATCGACAACGCCATGGACGCCTGCGACCGCGACGATCCGTGGGTGGAAGTCACCGTGCAGATGGTGGACCACACGCTCACGCTGCGTGTCGCCGACAGTGGGCCGGGGATGGACCCCGACACCTTCGATAAGGCCATGCAGCGCGGCTACTCGACGAAGGGTGAATCCGATCATCACGGTCTCGGCCTGGCGTT
The DNA here is from genome assembly GCF_052114565.1 of Mycobacterium sp. 2YAF39. Classification (NCBI taxonomy): domain Bacteria; kingdom Bacillati; phylum Actinomycetota; class Actinomycetes; order Mycobacteriales; family Mycobacteriaceae; genus Mycobacterium; species Mycobacterium sp. 2YAF39. Next base: position 26,076 of record NZ_JBFREZ010000009.1, on the reverse strand, counting down.
GGTCAGTCAGGTCGTCAAGCGCCACAACGGCTCCCTGAGCACTGACATCACCTACGGGTCGGTGGTGACCGTGATGGTTGCGGGAGGCTCATGATCAGTGTGCTGATCGTCGAGGACGAACCGTTGATCGCCGAGGCCCATCAGACGTACCTCGAACGGCTCGAGGGCTTTTCGGTGGCCGCCGTCGCGCACACCGCCCGCGACGCCATGCGCGCCGCATCGGAGGCCGCCGCCAGTGACACGCCGATCGACCTGGTGCTGCTGGACATCGGGTTGCCCGACGCCAGCGGTATCGCGCTGGCCTCGGGACTGTCCGGGCTACGGCCGATCCCGGACATCATCGCGATCACGTCGGAGCGCGACCTGGAGATGGTGCGCGCGGCAGTGGGTCAAGGAGCGCTGGCGTATTTGTTGAAACCGTTCACATTCGCGGCGTTTCGCGACCGGCTCGAGCGATACCGCCGTTATCGCGAGGCGCTGCCCGCAGGCACCGAGGCCGCGAGCCAGGCCGAGGTCGACCGCGCGCTGGCCGAACTGCGAATCACCGACCGGGGGGCCGCACCCAAGGGTGCAGCGCCAGGCACCAACGACGAAATCGCGCGTGCGGTAAGGGATTCCACCGATGGAATCACGGCCGACGAAGTGGCCAAGCAGGTCGGCGTGTCACGGGTGACAGCATGGCGATATCTGGAACGGCTCGCCGACGAGGGCACGGTCACCCGTCACACCGACTACGGCAAGGCGGGCCGACCCAAGACCCGCTACCAGTGGCACTAGCCGCGGCGGATCAGCTCGGCGCCCCGCTCGGCGACGGCGTACACGGTGGCCAGCGGATTGTTGGACGGCAGCGACGGCATCACCGACGCGTCCACGATCCGCAACCCGTCGATGCCGTGCACCCGCAGCTCGCGGACAGCCAGCGTCAGGCGGTGACCGGCTCCAGTTCCGCAGCTGCGGGCACGTAGATGGGATCGGACGCCATGAACTGCGAGTACAGCAGTGGCATCGAAGACGCGATGGAGAACTCCGTCACCCCGCCCGCGTAATCGGCCACGTACAGCCGGCCCGCGTCGGGATCGACTGCAACACAGGATGGCCGAGCATCGACGGTCATCCGGTTCACGATCTTGAGCGTGAGGGTGCACAGCACCGTGACGTTGTCGTAGTCGACGATGTATGCGCGCGTGTTGTCCGCGCTGACCGTCATCTGAGTCGGAGCACCGAGTCCGAGTTCGGCGGTGCCGGTGATCCGGCCCGTCGACAGATCGATCACCTCAACGGCGCCACCGCGGGCCCGGTCCGATACGAGGACGTAGGCGATGCCGTCGGCGAATGCGATGTCGCGGATCGGCGAACCGACCGGCACCGTGCGCTGAACCCGCGTCGTCTCGGTGTCGACCACGACGAGTGCGCTGCCCCGGTCATCGGTGGTCGCCACGTACAGCCGTTTACCGGTCGGGTCGACCTTGATGGCGTCGATGCCGATGCCCGCGCCGGTGGCGATGTCGATGGTGCCGACTCGCTCCGCGGTCGTGTCGATGACGACGACATCTGCATTGCCGTCACCGGTCCGGCCCACGTACACGCGCTTCGCGTCGGGGCTGGCGGCGAGTGCCGTCACGCTGAAGGCCAGCGGATAGTTGGCGACGACCGTCTGCGTGACGGTGTCGATCACCGAGATGCCGTCGGAACTCGCCGACGAGGTGCTGACGTACGCACGGCCGTCCGCGACGACGACCGCGAACGGCTCGCCGGGAACGGCAACGGCGCCGACCACCGCGAGGGTGCCGGAGTTCAGCAGCGAAACGGTGTCGTCGCCGTGGTTCGTGACGACGATCGTGCCGTCGTCGGCCGCGGCGATGTCGCCGATCGGGCCACGCTGCACATCGACGGCGGCCACGCGGTTGACGTCCGCACCCAGGTGCGCCTCGTCATTCACTTCTGCCACAGGGGTGTTCTTGGGCATCAAAAAGTTAGCCATTTTCATCGGTACCTCCGCCGGTTGGGCGTTCGCCGGCACTAGTTTCTACGTCTACATGCGCTCTCTGGAGCGCGATCTGTACCGAGTGTAGCGACGAAAATCAGTGGTCCTTTCCGACGCAACTTCTGCTCTATGACAACGCACGGCAACCTCTCAGACACCGCTTAGAAAACATTTCGTTATGCAGTCGTTATGTACGGATTCTGAGAAAATTTAGGGCTCTGAACTGTACTAACAGCGATATTTCATTGCCGACGAGATAACATTGACACTTCGCCCCGCTAACGGCTTCTTAGGTTTCTGATCGAAATTGAGCGGTAAATCACAGGAAGACACGGCAGCAAACTCGCATGCGATGGCAGCGGCGATGATTTCAGCCGACGTGACTCCGACGGCGAGGCGCTCAATTTGGGAATTCGGAGTTTCGCTGGCCTGACTGCAGGCAGCGGGTCACACAGACGCGTAGGCCTGCGCGTGAATCCGGGCGCAATCACCGAACCGCATCTGCACGTGCGTGCCGTTCGGCGTGCGAGAGATCGTGATGTCATCGGCCATTGCGCGCATCAAGGGAATGCCACGACCGCGGGTGTTCGGTTGATCGGCGGGGTCCACGTGGCGCCAGGTGCCCTGGTCGGAGACCTGGACCAGCAGCACGCCCTCGCGCGCGTCGTAGTGGACTTGCAACGTCATCGTCCCCTGCTGCGGCCGTCCCCGGTAGGCGAACTCGGCGGAGTTGGTCAACGCTTCGTTCACGGCCAGCAGGACGTCGTCGAGCTTTTCGCGATCGAGCTTGACTTGAGTTCGCAGCCACCGCGCGAGGTCCTGCCTCAAACGGGACACGGAGCGCGCGTCCGCGGCGTCGACGCAGACGAAATCCGCGTCAGCGGCACTGAGAGCGAAACTCTGATTGGTCATGTTGCCCAACGAATACCCCGCCGGGCCCTGTGTCATGCAGTGAGATTCTCCACAGCGTCGTCCAACGACGAGAACAGGTCGATCAGATCGGCGATGCCCGTGATCTTCAGTGGCCGACTGGTTGCTGATCCTTCGGCGACCACCGCGAACCGGACCTCCGAGCCGTCCGTCTGGTTGTGCGCCTCCATCAGCACCTGCATGCCGGCGGACCCCAGGAAGTCGACCTCAGTGAGATCGACGATCAAACCGGAGGGGTTCTGGCTCAACGCGGACTGAACGGCGTCCCTCAGTTGCGGGGCCGTGAGCATGTCGAGTTCTCCGGACGCGGCGACGATCGCGACACGTTCGACCCACTTCTCAGTGCAAAGCTGCTCGTCCAAGCCTCACCTCTTGTTAAGCGACCGGCAACGCGGTCAGGGCTGTTCTCGCAAGGCTGCAGTCTTAACCCGCGCAACAGGGTAGCGAGTTAATCACACCGACGCACCGGCGCACACCGCATCTCCTGGTCAGAGCACAGGATATAGGACATGGCGGGCAGATCCTGCACTTGCCTGCTTGTTGGCATATATCTGCGTCAGGGTTTGCTGCTCAGGACTGCGATCGCGGTGCGTCCGACACTCGGCGATCGCCGCCGTTGCGGTCCTGCCAGAGCCGATACACATCGACGGCGTCCTCGCGCGGCTCGTAGAGCATTGGCAGGCGACGCTCCTCCCAAGACTTCGCGAACTCCTGATAGAAGGTGTCCAGCTCGAAGTACCTGCGGTCGTCGACGTAGTGCGGCTCGTACGCGTCGCGGGTGGTCAGAAAGACAACCTCGTCCGGCGAGCAGTAGTACAACGCGCCGAGGCACATCGGGCACGGATGCGCCAGCACGTAGATGGTGGCGCCGATCAGATGCTCGGTACCCAGCCGGACACACGCCTCACGAATGGCGAGGATCTCAGCGTGGGCGGTCGGGTCGTGGCTCTGTGCCACCAGATTCGGGCTCTCGGCGAGTATCTCGCCGTCCCGGACGATGACGGTGGCGAAGGGTCGCCCGCCTGCGGCGACGTTGTTTCGGGCGATGTCTATCGTGCGCTGAACGAAGTCGGCCACGATCACCGAATATAGCCCTCTGAGTCTCGGTCTCAGTGCCGCAAGTCGGGCGACATCCGCTCTCGCAGAGAGTCGTAGATAGGCGGTGACCCGGTGAGCTTGGCGACGAGCACCGCGGCGGCGGTGGCGGCAATCATCGGGATGGCCGCCGCGGTGGTGGCCGTCATCTCGATGACGAGAACGATGGCGGTGACGGGCGCGCGCACGGTCGCTCCGAAGAACGACGCCATGCCGACCAGCGCCATCGGGACCGCCAGTGGTGTCAGGTCGCCGGGCCATACGGCGCCGAGGGACCCGATGAACAGCAGCCCCCACAGCGCACCGACCGCCAGCAGCGGCGCGAACAGTCCGCCGGGCACGGCGGCCGAGTACGACAGCGGGCCTGCGACGAACCGCACCAGGAGCACTCCGGCGACGACGGGGAGCAGGATGTCGTGCCCGCTGAGAATCGCCTGCGTCAGGGTGTCACCGCCACCCACTGCGAGCGGGTAGATGAACATCGCCAGCCCGATGATGGCGCCGATCACTGCCGCCTTGGCGACCGCCGGGATGCGCCGGATTCCGCCGACACGATCGAGGAACCACAACAGCAGGCGGTTGTACACCGCGCCAAGGCATCCGGTGAGCAGACCGAAAACGACGAACAGCGGTAGCCACGCGAGCGCAGGCGCCCCGATCACCTCGACGTGAAAGTCCGGCTCGTTTCCGAGGATGAACCGCATACAGCCGACGGCAGTGGCCGCCGCGATCAGCGTGGCGAGCACCGTCTGCAGCCGGAACGATTTCGTCACCTCTTCGAGCGCGAACATGGTGCCGCCGATCGGCGCGTTGAAAGCAACCGCGAGGCCGGCCCCACCGACGGCGGTCTGCATCATCCTGACGTCGGAGTCGCTCAGCCCGATCCGCTGCGCCGTTTCGGCTCCGATCGCCGCACCCATGTGCACCGTTGGACCTTCGCGACCCAGCACGAGCCCGGACCCCATCGACAGCACGCCACCGACGAACTTCGCAGGCAGAAGCGGAAGCAGCGGTGGTTGGGCATCACCCTTGTAGACGGCCTCCACATGCTGGATCCCACTGCCTGCGGCGAGCGGTATCCACCGCACGATCAGTGCGGCGAGCGTCGCGCCGAGCGCCGCCGCGGCCATCGGCACCAGCCACCCCGGTCCGGGCAACCCGTGCGTCCAGTCGACGAGATCGATGCGCAACCGGTCCGCGGTCTCCAAGCACCAGCGGAAGGCGCCGCCGATGAAGCCGATCGCCACGCCCGCCACGACAGCTGTGACACAGAGCAGCATCCATCCGCGCACGGATTCGGCTGGTGGGTCCGGATCCGGGTCTGGCTCCGGTGACGGCTCGTTCACGGCGACTCAGTCTCGCAGATCAGGACGCGCATCGTTGCCGCGCCGCGGACCTTCTGTGCCACATATGGTGATGCTCGGCTGAGGCTCACTTCGACGACGGGACCAAACCGATGGCGGCAATGGCGTTGCGACGATGCGGGCTTCTGATGGCGGCCGCACTGTTCTTCGTTTCCGGATGCGCACAGGATTCGACGTCGCAGGGCACGTCGACGACGTCTGCATCGGGTGCGCCGGCCGCCAAGGAAATGGACGCCAAGATCACGCAGCGCCTCGACGACGCCATCGATCACGCGATGGACCAGGCGGGCGTCCCCGGCGCGATCGTCGGGATCTGGGGCCCCGACGGGAATTACGTGCAGACGTACGGCGTGGCCGACCAGGCCAGCGGCGCGCCGATGCAGACGGACTTCTACCACCGAATCGGCAGCCAGACAAAGACATTCACGGTGACCGGCGTGCTGCAGCTGGCCGATCAGGGCAAGCTCGGGCTCGACGATCCGATTGCCAAATACATCGACGGGGTTCCCGAGGGCGGCACCATCACGCTGAGGCAGCTGGCCCGGATGCAGAGCGGACTGGCCAACTACAGCGATTCCAACGGCTTCCAGCAGGCCTTCTTCGCGGACCCGTTCGAGAACTTCACCCCGCAGCAACTTCTCGACTACGCGTTCGACGAACCGATGAAGTTCCCGCCCGGCGAGGGGTTCTTGTACTGCAACACCAACACCATTCTGCTTGGCTTGGTCGTTGAGAAGGTCAGCGGTCAATCGCTGCCCGATTACATCCGTGACCACATCACCACGCCGTTGGGTATGAGCCACACCAGCTTTCCGACGACGAACGCCTTCCCGAACCCGCATGCGACCGGTTACACCGTGCAGGACGCCGACAACTCGGAAACGGCCGCGACAGAGTGGAACCCGTCCTGGGGATGGGCTGCCGGCGCGATGATCTCCACCCTGGAGGACATGCACACCTGGGTGCCCGCGCTGGCGACGGGAAAGCTGCTGACACCGCAGATGCAGGCTCAACGGCTGCAGACCGTTTCCGCTCCGGGCATGCCCGCCGACGACGGATACGGCTTGGGAATCTTCAACATCGGCGGCTGGATCGGGCACAACGGCAGCCTCCCCGGTTACCAGACCGTCGCGGTCTACCTTCCGGAAAAGCAGACGGCGCTGGTGGTTTTCCTCAACACCGACATCGAGTATCAAGGCCAGGAACCCAGCACGTTGGTGGCCAAGGCGATCACCGAGGTGATCACCCCGCAGAACGTCTACGCCATGGGTGATGCGGTGCAGGCACCGGATGTGACAGCGGATGTGACACCGCCGCCCGCGCCAACCACCACCAAGCCTCGCTGAGCGGTGGGCCGGGCCCGCGGGGGCTCCAAGAAAACTCCAAGAATCACGAGCCAATCTACTTGCAGCAAGTGCGGAGGCCCTACCCGACGGGGCCCCCGCACTTGCTCTGAACAGGCTAGGCGGTGAAGCGCCCGCGGTATGCCAAACTCGCTGAAGTTCCCGACTTCCCGCTAGCGGCTCAACGTTCCGTCTACCGGCATCGGCGTGGTGAGCGCAGCGGCCAGCATCGCGATGATCTCCTCGGCGGTGCCGACGTCGTCACCCGCCTGAGCCGAACGCTCACGCTCGGCCAAGAGCGCGAACATCGTCGTCGCGACTGCCTTGACCCGCCGCCTGCGGGCGCCGCGGTCGCCCGTCGGAATGGCATGGGCCAGCCGAGCGAGAACCTTCGGCCACACCGATCCTTGCGACTCGTCGGTGCGTAGATGGAGCGACGCCGCCTGCAGGAACCTGGCGTAGTAGGGGCTGCCGACGGTGGTCAAGGGAAGCACCATGATGCGCAACCATGCCCTGACGTCGTCGTGCGCGTCGTCAGCCAACGCCTCGAGCATCTGTGCGCGCTCCCCTTCCATCGGCTCGAGCCGACGCCGGACGACCGCGTCGATGAGGTCCTGGCGATTTCGGAAGTGGTAGTTGACCGCGGAGTTGTTCCGCTGGCCTGCCGCAATAGCGATGTCGCGCAGCGGCACCTGGATGCCGCGCTCGGCGATCAGCCGTTCGGCCGCGTCCAGAATGTCGGCCCTGGCCCGTTCACCACGGTTCACGTGACCGATGATAGGAACTGGACCGCATTTAAGCGAATATGCTTAAATTGGTGATCCACAGCCCCGGAGAGGTGACCCGATGAGTTCGACGCACGAGGTTCGCGAGATCGACATGGGTACGCCCATGCAGCGGTTCGCCCGCGGGTGGCACTGCATCGGCCTTGCCGAAGACTTCCGTGACGGAAAACCCCACGGCATCAACGCATTCGGCACGCGACTCGTGGTTTTCGCCGACTCGCAGGGCGCCCTGCAGGTGCTCGACGGCTACTGCAGGCACATGGGTGGCGACCTGTCCCAGGGGAGCGTCAAGGGCGATTCAGTGGCGTGCCCGTTCCACGACTGGCGTTGGCAGGGCTCCACCGGCCGTTGCTCGCTGGTGCCCTATGCGAAACGCACGCCCCGGCTGGCGCGCACCCGGCGCTGGCCGACCGGCGAGGTCAACGGTCAGCTGCTCGTCTGGCACGACCCCCAGGGCTCGGCACCGCCGGCCGAGCTGTTCCCGCCCACCATCGACGGGTACGACGAGGGGCTGTGGTCGCCGTGGTCGTGGAACTCGATCCACATCGAGGGATCGCACTGCCGCGAGATCGTCGACAACAACGTCGACATGGCGCACTTCTTCTACATTCACCACGCCTACCCCACCTACTTCAAGAATGTGATCGAGGGTCATACCGCGACGCAGTTCATGGAGTCCAAGGCCCGTCCTGACTTCACCAAGAACTACGAGAAGCTCTGGGAAGGAACGAAACTCCGCTCAGAGGCGACGTACTTCGGGCCCGCCTACATGATCAACTGGCTACACAACGACGTCGCACCGGACTTCACCATCGAGGTGGCGCTGATCAACTGCCACTACCCCGTGAGCCACGACTCGTTCGTGCTCCAGTGGGGTGTCGCCGTACAAGCGGTGCCGGGCCTGCCCGCGGACAAAGCGGCCAAGCTGGCCGGCGCGATGAGCCGGTCGTTCGGCGAGGGATTCCTCCAGGATGTCGAGATCTGGAAACACAAGACGCGGATCGAGAACCCTCTGCTGACCGAGGAGGACGGTGCGGTCTACCAGCATCGCCGGTGGTATGAGCAGTTCTACGTCGACGTCGCCGATGTCACCGCCGATATGACCGACCGCTTCGAGATCGAGGTGGACACCACGCATGCCAACGGCATCTGGCAACGCGAGGTCGCCGACAATCTCAGCGCGGTGTCTCCCCGCTGACCGGCTCGTCGGGCGTGCTGGCGACCAGTACCCACACCAGCGTCGCCAGACCGGTGAAGATACCCTGCACGGCCAAGAGGAACGCCACATACTCATGCCAGCTGGACAGCACGTCGTCGCACCCCTGGCCATCCCATGGCAGCGTCGAGAGCGCTCCGACCAGGCCGGCCGCCATCACCGTGACGGTCGCCGCCGTCGCCGCCCGCTGGCCGGCGTCGCTCAAAATCCTTCGGAAATAATTGAATTCGATGCCCAAGGTCAGCAACAACACCGGCATCACACCTACGACCTGCTGGAAGAACACCGGGCTGATCGCCCCTTCGCAGAGTTGGGACAGCACCCCCATCTGTTCGGACACCGATAGGTCGGCGATCTCCGCGGCGGTCGCCGGATCGAGCGATCGCACACTGTCGACGTCGAAGTAGCCGACGAACGCGCTCGCGGCCATGAAGCAGAGCCACGTACCGCACACCAGCGGGACGATCGCGCGGACCCGCACCCAGTCCCTGGGCAGTGCGACGCGACGTGCGGTGCTGAACAACGCGAGCGGGTCGGCGTTGAGCGACGCCGCCATCGTCATGCCGACCGCGATGGCGTACGCGGAAGCCGTCAGCAGGTCGAGACGAATGGAGTCCGTCGGGAACAGCCGGATCACGTCTACCGCGATGAGAATGACGACGCCCGACCACCACCACCGCCACAACCGCGACCCATCGCCATCGGCGGCCGCGACTCTGCGTTTCATCAGGCCGACCATCGCCAGCACCGCGGCATCGACGACCACGACAGCGATCCGCCACGCGACTTGTTCGTCGCCCGAAGGAAACACGCCCGCGACAACCTGCTCGCTGTAGGAGAAGACGAACACCATCAGGAATACGACCGCGAACACCGCGCGATCACCACGCCCGCGCACTGAGACCTCAGACATGGTCGGCCCCCACGGCGATGCGCTGGTCGGGAGAACTCGTCACGAGCAGCCACAAAAGCGTCGCGAGGCCTGTCACGACGCCCTGCACCGCGACCACGAACGTCAGATACTCGTGCCAATAGCCAAGCACTCCACCGCATCCGGTGTCCGCCCACGGCAGCGTCGATACCGCCATCGTCAACCCGATCGCCATTACGGCGACGGTCGCTGCCGCGGCCGCGCGCTGGGCGGGTTCGTCGAGGGCACGGCGAAAGAAGTTGAACTCCACGCCGATGGTGAGCAACAGCAGCGGGATGACGGCGACGACCTGCTGGAAGAACGCGGGACTGACGGCACCCTCGCAAAGCGTGGCCATGGCCCCGAGCCGCTCACCGATCGGCATCGCGGCCACCTCGGCCGCCGTCTCGACATCGAGTTCGCGCACCGTGTCGAGATCGAAGAAATCATCGAATGCCGTGGCGGCGATGTAGCAGGCGAACGCGCCGATCACGAGCGGAACCATGGCTCGGGCCCGCGCCCAATCAGTGGGTGCCGCCGCGCGCCGTCTCCCGCTGAACAAGGTCAGCGGATCGGCGTTGAGCGACGCCATCATCACGATTCCCATGAGTGTGGCGAAGGTGACCGAGGCGGCCATGTCGATCCACAGCGGATGCCCTTCTGGCAGAAGCGCTAAGACCACGTCGAAGACAATCACGGCGGCGAACGCGCCCCACCACCATCGCCACAGCCGCGGCGGCTCACCGTCAGCGCGGAGGATGGCGCGCTTCAGCAGACCCACGACGGTCAGCACGGCCGCGTCGAAACCGACCAGCCCGATCAGCCAGCCGATGACGTGGTCGCGGCCGGTTGCGTCGAGCACGGCGAAGACGAAGTCCTCACTGTAGGAGAACGCGAACAGCAGCAGGAACACCACCGCGATCACTGCCAGGTCGCGGCGATGCCGTGTCAGCTCGGCGGCTCGATCGGCGTCCAATTCCGCGTTCAACCGTTGTCAATCGCGGAAGACAGCCAGGTGGAACGGACGCTGCGCGGGCTTGCCCGTGACGTCGTACGTCTTGACCCGCATCTTCATGATGTCGCTGGAGAGGCCCACGGTGCAGAATCCGGGTTCGACGTCTTCTCCAGCGACACTGCCGATCACACAGGAGAAGTTGGTCTTCGCCTCCTTCTGCAGGGGGACGTTCCACGCGATCTCGTACACGGCGTCACCTATCAGTTCGCAACTGTCGATCATGTAGCCCCGCGCGATGGAACCGTCGGCGGCTATGACACACGCCAACCGGCCCTCGAAGTCCGCCATGAATATTCCTCTCTGAGGCATCGACGACGATTGCGTACGACCGCAGCCTACGGCGCGTCTCGGCGCACGGGTTGCCAATCGGAATGCGCAGAGGATTGTCGCCGATCGTTGCCCAGGAGTATGCGGCAGCCGTTGTCCACGAAGCTGAGTTTTTGAATACTCCAATTCAGCGCAATGGATTTCATGCCGGCACCCGTAGGCGGACCCACCGGTGCATATGGAAGGGAGAAGTGCCTTAAGGCACCTGACTGGGTGACGCCGGTGACATCGGAGCGGGACCGGGCAGCGGTCCCTGCGCCTGGGGCGTCGGATCCCCGACATGCACAGGCGGGGTGTCACCCGCGATGGGTACGGACAGCAGCGCAGCTGCCGGGGACTCAACCGGACTTGGGGTAGCCGGCGTGTCGATGGCCGCATCGGCCGCCCACATCGCCTGGAGCCTCTGGGCAACCAAAGTCGCTCCCTGCTCCGCCATCCCAACGTCGGGGTAGCGGCTGTGCACGCCAAAGCTCCTGCCATCGGGGTCGCAAACCAGATCGTCGTCTACGCATAGGTCGATGGTCTTGTCGACGTAGCCCGGGCCGATCACGATCTGCGGGTCACTGATCGCACGCATGAAGCGCGCCGACGGCTTCCCGAACAGCGCAACCGCGGCGACGTGGTCGGCCAGCTCCAGAGGCATCGGCGCAGGCACCGCTAAATCCGAAACCCCCTCTGGCACAACATTCGCGGTGACAAATCCCATCACCGCTGCGCCTTGAGAGAATCCGCCGAGCACCATCTTGGTCTGAGGACAAGCCGCGGCCGTGGCCAGGATGTGTGTGCGGGCATCGTTGATACCGTCGACGGCGGTTCGAAAGTCAGTGGTTGCAGGGTAATTCACTGGGTACACCCCAACCGACTTCCCACCGACCTGAGATTGCAGTGAGCTGACGAATGCATCTCCCGTCGGGCCGACGCCGGGCAGCTCGGTGGTGCCGCGGGCGAATATCACCTCGGCGTCGGGGCACGGGGCGGCGTGCGCGACCGGTGCGGAAACACACTGCAGCAGCGCAGTCGTGGCTGCTGCAGCGCCAATGACGCCGACGGTTCGCAATGCCCCCATGACCCAATGCTGACACGGTGTACCGCAAGGCGCGCGTCGAGCGAATGAATGCACAGAGAACAGCCAATTATTGATCGCCCGATAAGGAGAGTTTAAGTGCCGCAGCCGCCTTGGATACGGCACGGATACGCCTTGGCCGGCACTTTCGTAGCCGGCCGGACTCGAGCCGCCACCGGCGCGGATTTAGATACGGCGGGCGCGGCTCCGGTCCGCATGCCGCGAGCTCGGCGCTCGACATCACGCGCGATAGGCGTCCAGAACCTCACGCCGCCGCTCTCCGGCGATGGCGATCACCACCGTGACTGGATCGGTCTCGTCGTAGAGGACATCAGCCCATGACTGATACTCCTCATCCCCTTCCGACCCCCGGATGATCTTGAAGAAGAAGTCGTCGCACTTTTCATAGGCATCGGTGATGTCCTGCCAGATCAGTGATTTCGAGAGTGCGCGAGCTCGCTGGACGGCCGTCAGCGCGGGACCGAGCAGCGGCTGGATGTCCGCCCACTCGGCACCGTGATCGCGCCTGCTGCGCTGATCGGCGGTGGCTCCGAAGGCGTAGGACTGCACGGCGCGTGCCGTATTCAGGACGGTCTCGATGAACTCGGTCAGGATCGAGACCTGGACCTCCCTGAAAGCCTGCTGCGCCTGGAGGTGCGCGGCGTATCGCGTTCCCCTACGTCCGATCTCAGCCGCGATCAAGCCGCCTACGACCGCCACGATCGCCAATACGATGGCCAACTCGGCACTATCTGATGACATAGGGCTAACGATAAGAGCGCGCGACCTCAAGGACATGTTTTTGGGCACTCAGTCCGCCCATACCCAGCGCGCCTGCATCGGTGTCGGCGATCTGATATCAGGTAGAACTCGATCGGCCCTCGTTTGATACGGCTTGGCGTCGACTCACACGAAGCAGCGCGAGAGCGACACTCAGGTACCACACGACGACGGACAGCCCCGGCAGCCAGACGACGAGACTGTCCCTGATCGAAGCCGTTCCGTCGGGGACGAAGACAGTGAGCGTTGCGGCGCTGCGGGCCGTGTCGCGCTTGTGCGCACAAGCCACGCAACGCGCGATGTCGAGCATTCTGCGCATTGTGCTCAGACGGCGAGAAGCGACCTCGGCTGTATTAGCGAGCATCGCGGCTCAACTTCGCTTATCTAGTGCCAACGCGGAAATCTCGGCACCGGGACAGCTACGGCATAGTGCAAGTAAATGGCTGTTCTTTGATCGATATATTGCCAGTATTCGACGCATAATCCCAGTAATGGGAGACCATTCCAATTTCTGGGAGCAACTTTTGTAAATGAACTAATTGACGCCCTCGTGAAAGTTGCCGAAAACGCAGAAAATGTTTGCCAGACCCGTCTTTGGCTGTTACGTTCCGATCACTTTGCTGTGAGAGATCTGACGAGGGACACGGGCGATGGCTAAGCACAGGGCGGTCAAGCACAGGTCGAAGCGGGGTCGCGAGTTCGTCAGGAAAGCATCGATTGCGGGGGGCGCCGCCGCGACCGCCACGGCGATGACGCTCGGCCTGGCGCCCCCGTCATCGGCTGCGCTGCCAACGATCCCCAACATTCCCGGGGTGAACGTCATCACGACCGGGCCACCGTTCGGTCTGCTGGGCATCGCCGGCCTGAACCCGTTCTGGGTGCCGGCACTGCCATCGCGCATCGCCGACGAGATCAACGGCACGTCGTACCTGGGCGGCTCAGACCTCGACATTCCTGTCCCGGTTGACAATCCGCTGTACGACCCCAACTGCCATCGGGCAGATTGCCCGCCGGAAAAAATCACCGGGAGCCTCGACCTCGATCTGGTCAGTCTGCGTATCCCGTTGGTCGTCGGGTTCGGCATCGGTGCGCTGGCGGCAGGCATGGCCTACCCGCAGGTTGAGGCGGATCTTCCCAATCAGCCAGGCGGAACGGGTCCGAACGCCCAGCCGGGATCAAGCGTGACGATCGTGCCGATGCTCCTGCTGCGGAACCCGGGCCGGAACGACGGCGGCGTGGCTGCCCGGTTCGCACCGTTCTTCGCGCCCTTCGGAATCGATACCGCCACCAACGATTTCGACGTGCAGACCGACGGCAACGCCGTGCTCGTGCCGGTCAAGGTCGACGCCACCGTGCAGAACGACCCGCTGTCCGACTTCGCCGCCTGGCCCAACCCGGTCACGCTGATGAACAACGCAGCGGCGTTCGCCTACCCGACGTACATCCTGCGGGGCTCCGATGTCAGCGGGATCGGATTGCAGACTCTCAATCCACTGGTGGCCAATCTGGTGGGCAACTTCGGGTCCGCACTCATCGGGGACGGCCTGACTGTCAACCTTCCGGGCGACCTGCCAAGTGTGAACCTGTCCAGGGAAGCATCCATCCTCGCCTTGAACCCCATCCTCACCAGCGCGCTGGCTGACACGTTCCCGGGAATCAATGTCGATATACCCAACGGCCCGGATCCGGAGGATCGATACGAGGCACTCAATCAGTACCTCACGCTCGAGAACGGCGCGCAGCCCATGCTCGAACCATTCCGCTATCCGACCGACCTCATGAGCATTGCTACCGGCCAAACGATCACGAATCCGTTCGCGGATGCGGTTGAGCCGGCGATCAGCATGCTCGGAAACCTCGGTTATACGAACGTCGTTCAATACGGCGACGATCCGAACGACTTCCGTGATGACTACCAGCGCGACTTCTCCAACAACTTCGGCAGTAACGGCGGAGAAGCCATGCCGTTCTTCAGCTTCCCAAAGAACGTCAATTGGAATGCGGTGCCTGCAGACTTCGTCAGAGCCTTGAGCGGCGGATTCCAGGACGCTTTCTTTTCCGGCGGGATTCCGGGTCTCAACAACCCGCCGGCCTCGCAAAAAAACAATCCCTTCGGCCTTCTGACGGGCCTCGTCGAACAAGTGATCGGACCGATCAATCTGGATTCGGTGACACCGGGCGATCTGCTGGACGCGATCGACGTCGTCCAGAGTGACAACGCCACCAGCAATCTGAGTTCGGTGACGCCGCTCGCCGCACACCCTGCACCCGATCAAAATGCGCAGCGGATGACTGTCAACGCTGACGCGGCAACGGTTTCGCCGACTCCGCCGGCGAGTGGCGCGGCGGCGAACAACGCACCGTCCACACCCGCGGCGGACACCACCACCGGCGCGCAGCGCCCACGGTTGAACGTCTGGCGAGGGACCATGACCCCGTTGGCCGGTGATCACGGATCCAGTGCCGACAACCGGCCGTCGGGCCAGAGCCCGGTACGAGATCCCGTTCGCGAGACCAGTCAGCAGATTCGCGGTTCGGTGAGCGATCTCGTCAAGAACGTCACCGACGTCACCAGGAACCTGACCAGGGCAGCGACCGGTCATGGGCCCAACGGCCAGGGCGACAACGGCGCATCGAGTCAAGGGGACAACGACGATTCCGGTGAGTGAGTAGAGGCGCGAGACTCATTGCGGCAGTTCTTCACCGGACTGCTCGCGCACGATGTACTCGGCGTACCACTGCGACCAGTTCTCGTCGTACTGACCGCCGGTCCGCTCCTCATGCTTTCCATGCGCGGCCCCGGCCCGACGAAGGGCACTCGCAAGGTCGGTGACGGATGCGAAGGTGGTCTCGGTGTCAATCCGCCCGGGCGCACGCGTCGTCACCTCCTGCAGCAGCCAGCCGTTGCCGTCGGGATCGTGAAACGACGCGAAGGAGTGGTAGCTCGCAGGCTCGGCCGGTGGGCCACCGACCCGCAGCCGCCCGAACAGATAAGGCTCGTCCGGGCCGGCGTGCTCCCCGGCGGAGTCGTGGAACACCTCGCTTATATCAACACCCTTGTCGAGCAGCTCGGCACGCGCGGTCTGAACATCGGACACAATCAGGTAGAGGCCCTGGGCAGAGCCCGGCGGGGCGGCGGTGACGTTCTCGCCGAAGATGATCGAACAGCCGGAGCCGGGAGGCGTGAACTGAATGACGCGAAAGTCGTTGCCGCTGTCGAAATCGGCATCGAGTCGCCAGCCGAGCTGCGCATAGAACGCCTTTGCGCGGTTCACATCGGAGACGGGAATGACGACGATCTCGAGCTTCAGGTCGATGTTGGCCATCAGGCCCCCTTTTCATGTCTTCGACATGTGAACACTCCCGGCCGCAAAAGTCGACCCGTATCCGATCATGAATGCGGTCCAACATGATTCGCGGCGCAGAGGCCGGCGCCGCCGATCGTCGCCAAGAATCTGACAAGGATTCCTCAAGGGCGCTGTCCGACTCTGATGTCGAACCGGAAAACCACCGGAACGAATCGACATCACAGGAGTCCGCATTCGGCGTTACCGGTTTTTCGGCGGCACGGCGTGGTGTGATCTTGATCAAGAGGTGACGCCATGCTCACATGGAGAACCACAGCGGTATTCGCAGTGGCAGCAGCGCTGGTAGGCGGCTGCTCGTCGGCGACCGCGCCACCGGCGGAAACCAGCGGTGCGGCCTCGAGCGCGGCGGCCGGGTCGGCGACGAAGTCCGCTCCGAAATCGGCCCGCGGCGACGGTGACGAGGCCTCGATCGAGAACGTCCCCTGGGACGACGTCGGCCCGGGGTGGACATTGGCCACCTGGACGCTGGACCCCTACGTACCCGGCGAGCCACCGGCTACAGACAAACCGACCGACACCACCCTGTACCTGGTGGATCCGTCGGGCGAGCGCTACCCGATCACCACATTCCCATCGCACGGCGACGGCTACGGACCCAAGTTGGCCGACTGGTCCGGCGACGGTCAACGGGCTCTGATCAACGACGCCGACTCCGCGACGACGATCGTCGTCGACTTGCACACCGGAGAACAGACCACCGCACCCTTCGCGGCCGACGATCGCTTCGACCCCCGCTTCACCCTGCCGTCCGGCGAGGCATTGCTGCTTGCCCACGACAACGGCGCGCAGCCTCCGACGCTGGAGCGGGTCGGTCTGGGCGGCGAACGTGAACTGCTCTATCCGACGGACAAGCTGGGCAGCCCCTTCACCGGCAACTTCCTGTCCACCCCCGACGGGAGCCAGCTGGTTCTCGGACTGGACGCAGGCAGCGTGGTTGTGATGGGCAACGACGGGACGGTCGGCCGGACGCTCTCTGTGCCGGGCGCAAATTGGTGCGGCCCCGAACGGTGGTGGGACGAATCCGGCGAGACCCTGCTCGTGGGCTGCCGTTCCAACGGGGGCGATCTGCCGCAGCTGTGGCTGATGCCTCTCGACGGCAGGGCGCCGACCGCGCTCACGGCGCCGAATCCCGGGAAGGGCGATTTCAATGCCTGGCAAGTGCCTGCGGGGACATTCGTGCAGACCGCTTGGCAGTGCTCCACCTATGTGCTCGAGAAACTCAATACCGACGGCACGACGTCACAGGTGACGGTGCCCGGCACCGATCCCGGCGGGAGCGTCTTCGTCATCGGTGTCAGCGGTGACGATCTCATCGTGAGGGCGGCGGCCTCCTGCGGGCCCGGTCAAGCGCTGATCGACTACGACCCCGCCGAGAACACCTCAACGGTGTTGCTCGGTCCGTCGGTGAACGGCGGCAGTGTTACCGATGCGCTGGCCTATCCGGGCCAGGAGTAGTTGGCTACTCCTCGTCGGGCAGTGGATGGCGGGTCCGGTCGTCGCGCACCGGGACGCCGTTGCGCCCACCCTCATCCTGGGCGTAGTGACCCACCACGTATCCGATGACTCCGCCGTTGAGCGCCAGCGCATCCCGGTTGACGTTCTGGATGGTGTCATTGGCGCTGTGGTAGTTGGGATCGCACGGCTGCCCGGCGGTACCGCCCCAGAGTTTCTCCTGCGCCCGTGTCTTGATGTCGTCGGCGCCGGTGTCGAAGTTTCCGGCCGGAATGCCGACGCGGGTGAAGCCGTCGTAGTCACTGCGGCCGTCGAATGGCAGGTCCTGCGGCGTCTTGCCTGCACTCTCGATGGTGTCGACCAGCGTGCGCTCTATCCCGGGTGAGCCCTCGGGAATCAGCAGGTTCTCTTCGAGCTCGGGGTCCGGCGGTAGGGACTGGTTGGCATCGGAGGTGAAGTAGCACGTGTTGGGTGAGGCCATCATGTCGAAATTCAGGTACAGCGCAATGTCTTTCAGCGCCTCGACGTCCAGTGATCTTACGTAGTCGTTCGACCCGAGAAGACCTTCTTCCTCCCCCGCCCAGAATCCGAACCGCACCGCGTTCGCCACGTCTGGCGACGGGCCCATCTGTAGCGCCGTCTCCAAAACCGTCGCCACGCCCGTCCCGTTGTCGTTGATGCCCGGGCCCTCTTTGACGCTGTCGAGGTGTGCGCCGACCATGACGACGTTGTCCGTGGCCCCGGCTTTCGTTTGGGCGATCACGTTGCGCGTCTTCACTTGCTCGACCTTGGCTTCGGCGATGGCGGTGGCCGTTCCGGTTTCTGACCGGAGCCTGGCGCCGTCGGCCTTGGTCACGCTCAGCACCGGAATCTCGATCTCATCGCTCTCGCTCATTTCCGCGCTGAACTCTTTCTCGTCAACGTCGTTGGCGATGATGAGCGCGATCGCCCCACGTTCGGCTGCTGCGGTGGCCTTGTCGGCGAGAAGACAGTCGCCCCTGTCCACCATCACCACGGCGCCGGTGACGTCGAGACCGTTGTAGTCCCTTGCGGTGCATCCCAGGTGCCCGTCCCCCGAGGCCACGACGAATCGGCCAGTGGCCCCCTCTGCCGGGCTGGCGCCGCTGTACCCGATGACGTGGGCCTCGACCGGTCGGCCGTTGACGCTCAGCGACTCCTTGCCGACGGAGAACATTCCCATCGTGAACTCCGGAGTCTGAACATCGAACCCCTTGTCGCGCAGCGTTTTAGCCACATATTCGACACTGGCGTCATAACCGGGGGAACCGGCGACGCGCGTGCCGCCGTTGGCATCGGCGATGTCCTGGAGTTTCTGAAGATGCGTCATGGTGGCATCCAGCATGACCTTCGACTGGAGATCCTTGGCGTACTCGGCGGCCTTGTTCGATCCTTCCCCCTGATCCCGTCCGCAGCCTCCCGCGGCCACCAATGCCACGATTGCCACGCCCACCACGATCGCCTGTCGTCCACGATTGATCACGATCGAACACTAGGCGACACGGGACCCGCCGCATTCGCTTTGCGCCGAACGTGAGCGACTTTGCGTTTCAAGACGATTGACTGGTGCCCCGCAGGCGCACAGCAATGACACAGACGTCGTCTTGGCGAGGCGGCGATGCAAGCGTCTCGGTGAGTTGCCGGCAGCCCTGCGTCATCGCGGTCTCCGGCCGCCAGCCGGCCAACATCCGCTCCGCCTGCGAGATGCCCGTCTCGACGTCACGGCCGGAACGCTCGACCAAGCCGTCGGTGTACATGACCAGAATGTCGCCGGGCTCAAGCGTCACCTGCCCCTCGGTGTAGACCGCGTCGCGGATGGGCCCGAGCACTGGACCGTCGGCGCCGACCAGCCGCACGACGTTCCCGTCGCGCGAGCGACGCAGTAAGGGCGGTGGATGCCCGGCCAGACCGAACGACAGGGCGCCGGTCAGCGGATCGAAGACCGCCACCGCCATGGTGGCGAACCTTCCGTGGCTGGTGTGGGCGGTGAAGGTGTTGAGCTCGGTGAGCAGTCGCGCGGGCGGCAGCCCCTGCAGGGCCATGGCGCGCGCGGCGGTACGCAGTTGTGCCATGTCTTCGACCGCGGGCAATCCATGTCCCACCACGTCTCCCACCGCAAGATAGGTCCGCTGGTTCGACAGGGACATGACGTCGTACCAGTCGCCACCGAGCCCGTGCACGGCATCCGCCATTTCGTAGCTGACCGCCAAGTCCAATTCGGCGATGTCGGCCGGTTCGGTGGGCAGGACCGCCGCCTGCAGCACTGCCGCGCGGGCATGCTCGTCGGCATACACCTGAGCGCGCACCAGGGCGTGCCCGACCATGGTGGCGACCGCGGAGACATATGCCAACTGCGCGTCGTCGAGCCGTTGCGGTCGCGTCCACATCAGGCCGAGCACGCCGATCGGCTTGCCGCCGGAGGTCAGCGCCCAGTTCACCAGAGCCTCCGCCCCGGTGACGGCCATCATGTCGCCGTAATCGGGGTACCGCCGCTGGTATTCCGCGGAGTCGCCGATGACCACGGGTTGGCCGGTGAGCACTGCCTCGGTGGCGGCCGTGTGGTCGTCGAGTGAGATGCCTGTTGCGAGTCTGTCGTGCGCAGGCTGTGGATAACCCGCCGTCTTCACCCACTCCAGCCGTGCGCCGTCGGTGCTCACCAGGCCAAGTGCCACCGCTTGCGCCCCGGCGTCGTCGAACAGCTGCGTGACAACGGCGTCGCCGATCTGACCGGGCGTCAGCGCCGCCGACAGCCGCTGGGCCAACTGAGCCAGGGTCTGAAGCCGGTCGCGCTCACGGCGATCGGCATCCCCACGTCTGACCGCCGCGACGCGTCCGGCCGCTTCCTGCGCGATCAACATGGCGACAAGAACGATGACCGCGATGAAGCCCTGCGTCACCGCAAGTCGGCCCGGCGCCGCCAGGTGTAGTTCCGTGAACAGGCCGCGCCCCGAGCCCGTCGCGTAGTTGAGGGTGAACGCGAGCGCCGCGCCGGCGATCGCGGCACCGATCACGTCGAGCCGAAACGCCGCCCACGCCATCACCGGTAGCAGCAGCAATGTCGGTGGCGCTTGCCACCAGAACGCCGTCAGCGACAGCGCCGCGGTAATCGCGACCACCGCGGCAGTCTCCGCAAGTCGCGCCCGCAATAAGTGAGACTGTCTGGGCCACAGTAGAATCGGCGCCGCCACCACCAGAACGCCGATCCCGTCGCCTGCCCACCAGTGCAAAGCCGCTGTGGGCCAGTAGGTGCCGTTGGACGCGGCACTCACCGCCCCGCCGATCACCCCGCCGACCAACGGCCCCGCCAGGCAAGCCGCGACGACGAACTTCGCCAGATCTCCGCGCGCCCGAAGGTCGGGCACGCCTTTGCACCAGGCCCAGACCAGCGAGGCCCCGACTGCGGGCTCCACCGAGTTGGCCAACGCGAATCCGGATGCAGGACCGACGCCGACACCGTAGAAGAGATCGATCGCCAACTCCGCCGTGAATATCGCCGCGACGATGACTGCCCACCGTGAACGCGGCGTCAGAAGCATCGCGGCCAGGGTCACCCCGGCGGGCGGAAAGAACGCCGGACCGACCCCGGCGCCGAAGGATTGCCATGACAGGAACGCGCCTACCGAATAGGCCAGCGCCACGACGACGAACAGCACGCTCGTCGACCGCCAACTCTCCAAGCGGCTCACACGCGCGCGCCAGGCGTGACTGCGGACCGGGACACCCTGGTTAGGGTATCGACACCGCCGTCAATACGGGGAGTTCCGGCGCAGTTACGGCTACAGCACTTTCGAGAGAAACTCTTGCAACCGCGGATGTTTGGGCTTGTCGAAGAGTTCGTCTGGCGGGGCGTCCTCCACGATCTTCCCACCGTCCATGAAGAGCACCCGGGAGGCGACTTCGCGCGCAAAACCCATCTCGTGGGTGACCACCACCATTGTCATGCCGCCCGCGGCGAGTTCGCGCAGCACCTCCAGGACATCGCCGACCATTTCGGGGTCCAGGGCGCTGGTCGCCTCATCGAACAGCATGATCGACGGATTCATCGCCAACGCGCGGGCGATCGCAACGCGCTGCTTCTGGCCGCCCGACAGAGTCGACGGCTTCACCTGAGCCTTCTCCTTCAGCCCCACCTGGTCGAGCAACTCGAGCGCCTTCTTCTCCGCTGCGGCCTTGTCCATCTTCTTGGTCAACAGCGGCGCCATGGTCACATTGTCGATCACCGACATGTGCGGGAAGAGATTGAAGTGCTGGAACACCATTCCGATGCGCTGGCGAACCTTGTCGAGGTTGACCTTCTTATCGGTCAGGTCGTACTCGTCGACCACAACCTTGCCGCCGGTGATGTCCTCCAGCTTGTTCAGGCAACGCAGGAAGGTCGACTTGCCCGACCCCGACGGGCCGATGACACAGACCACTTCACCCTGGCTGATCGTGGTGTCGATGCCGTTGAGCACCACCAGATCACCAAACGACTTCTTGAGCCCGTCGATTCGGATCTTGACGGTTCCTTCGGGTTCGGCGGCCGCGGCCTCCGGAACGAGCTGGCTCATTTGTTGATCCTTTTCTCGAGGCGATCCGAGAGTTTGGTCAGCGCCATGATGACGATGAAGTAGATGATGCCGATGATCAACCACATGTAGAAGGACTGGAAGTTGCGGGCGATGATGATTCGCCCCGTCTGGGTCAGCTCGGCGATGCCGATGACCGACAGGATCGACGTGTCCTTCAACGTGATGACGAACTGATTGATATACGACGGGATCATCGTCCGGATGGCCTGCGGCAGAATAACTCTGCGCATCGTCGGCAGATATCCGACACCCAGGCTACGGGATGCCTCCATCTGCCCCTTGTCGACCGATTGGATGCCGCCGCGGACAATCTCGGTCATGTACGCGCCCGCGTTCAGGGAGAGCGTGATGATGCCCGCCGTGAATGCCGACATCTGGAAGCCGAGCGCGGCGGGTATGCCGAAGTAGATGAAGAAGGCCTGCACCAGAAGTGGAGTGCCGCGGAAGACGTCGACGAACGTCGTGCCGATGGCGCGCAGCCAAATCGAGCGCGACACCCGCATCAGACCGAAGAACACCCCGAGCACCAACGCGATCGCGATGGAGATGACCGTCAGGATGACGGTCATCTTCAGGCCTTCCATCAGGATCGGGAAGGTGCTCTTCACCAGGCCGAAGAACGAGTTGTCGTCACCGCTCGCGCCCTCGCCCAGGTAGCTGTCGATCATCTCCTGGTACCGCCCCGACGCCTTCAGGTTCTTGAGGCCCTCGTTGAACTTGCTCAGCAGCTCGGCGTTGCGGCCCTTGTTGACGGCGAACCCGTAGCTGGACCCCTTCTCCTTCGGCGTCACGGTCTTCAGGCCATTGCCCTGGGTGATGCCATAGGCGAGCACCGGGTAGTCGTCGAATACCGCGACCGAGTTCCCCGTCTTCACCTCGTCGTACATCGATGAGGAGTCGGCGAAGGAGACGGTCGTGAAGCCGTACTTGTCCTTGATCGAATCGGCGAACGTCGCGCCTTCGGTGCCGTTCTTGACGGCAACCCGCTTGCCCTTGAGGTCTTCGTAGCTCTTGATGTCGTTGTTGTCGGCCAACACCGCCATCTGCACGCCCGACTCGAAGTACGGGTCGGAAAAGTCGAACACGGCCTTGCGTTTGTCGGTGATCGACATACCCGCGATGACCCCGTCGACCTGATTGGCTTGCACCGCTTGCAGTGCCGCGTCGAACCCCAACGGCTTGATGTCGACGTTGAAGCCCTGGTCCTTCGCGATGTCTCTGATGAGGTCCATGTCGATACCGACGAAATTGCCCTGAGCGTCCTGGAATTCGAACGGGGCGAAGGTCGTGTCGGTGGCGATGACGTAGGTCTCGCCTTCGGCCGACGCGGGCGGCGGGGTCAGCAACCCGGTACCGAGAAGGCCTACCAGGATGGCCGCGACCAGCACCGCCAACCTATGCGGAGATCGCCCCACACTTCCATCTCTGAGACGCCAGGACCACTCGGCTCGCATCGTTGCCTCCCTCGGCTGTCACGGGGAATTCACGCTAGTGCTCCTGTGCCCGTCTCGCTGGGTATCGCAACAGAACATCGGCGACCCGGTCGAGTCGACGCCGAGGGTCAGCCGACGGGAAAGATGCCCGCCCGGGAGATGGCAAAGCCCGCGCCGGAGTCGACGGTGCAGGTCATATCGTCGGTGCTCGACAGGCAAGCGAACGGGCCGAGGCGGGCGGTTTGCCCGTAGGCAAGCGTCGGCGTGTCCTCTGCCGGATCGCCCATACATTGATTGCCCGTGCACGGAGTGAAGTTTCCGCTGTCGTCCATGCTCACCGATTGCACTGACGCGTTGCTTTGGCAATAGGCGGACGCGGGCTGCCCGTCATCGGCATGCAACTCGCAGCTGATATTTGCCGACGGGGACAAGAAAAAACACGACGTGTCCGAGAAGCATGCCAAGTCGTCCGCGGCGGCCTGCGGTATCCCGCTGAGACAGCTTGCCGCTGCGATGAACCCGGTCGCGATCGACACCCGCACTCGTGCTCGCATTCGCTGAGAATACGGCGAATCAGGCTCGGCGAGAGCCGATACGCCGAAGCCGATTGACGCCGTGCGACAAGGCGCCCGCTTTCGGAGATTTGATCGACGATGTCGAACAACTGCCTTCAGTGTAAAACGACAAACCTTGTTGTTGCAGAAAGAGATTCACTCATGGTCACACTTGTGGCCGCTACGGCGTGGTCTTCCGTCTCCGGCGTCTTGGCCGGAACGGCTTCGAAGTCTTGTCGTCGTGGTGGCTGCACAGCACGTGGGGTCGTTGAGCGGCGCTGCGGTGGCCATTCCCGCCAGACCGAGGGAGGCAGCAGCGTGTGCCGGCGGCGACACCATAAGAATGTTTCAAGAATTCGGGTAGCGCCGGACCTGACTGTTTTCTCAGCAGCGCCTCCAGCGGGCGCCTCAAGAGAAAGGACCACGACGATGTCAATCATGACTCGGCTTGACGGCCGAACTCCTCCTTCACGTTTCAACGACGGCGCTTCGGGGCAAACATCCGCAAGGACGCGGCGCCGCGCAGACGAAGCGGCGCTACCCCAGGCAAATTGGTGCAGGGCCAATTGCACCGCAGGATGTAGGGGGATCTGCGGCATGTCACGGCCGTACGAAGGGGAATGGTCGGCATCGGTCGTAATCATTGGCAGCCATCGCGTCATATATGCCGGCATCGAGGTGGGGTTGAGCGACTCCAACCCACGCATAAAGGTCATTGGGCATTTCGCCAGCGCGGCGGAATTCGTGGCGACACAGCCGACCACAGGTCGGGGCCCGGTGGTGCTGTTCGACCTGCCGTGCGAGGACAGCGGACCGGACCTCGATGCACTTCGCGAGATCTGCGAAGCCGGCCACCGAGTGATCGTCTACACCTGCTTGGCGGATGACGACGTCGTATCAACCGCGTTGGAGGCCGGCGCCGTCAGCTGTATCGCGAGGTCAGAACCCGAGCACGTGCTGGCGGCGGCGATCCATGCCGCGCATACCGATCGCCCACACGTCGGCCCCCGGATGGCGAAGGCGCTGCACGGCGACGGTAGGCAGGCCCGGCCGCAGCTGAGCCTCCGAGAACGGGAAGTCCTCATCGCCTGGTTTCAGACTGACAACAAGAACGCGGTCGCCGAGATGTTGTACATCGAGCCGTCCACCGTCGCGACTCACCTGCAGAGAGTGCGGGCCAAGTACGCGGCGGTCGGCAGACCGGCCCCCACCAAGGCGGCTCTGGTCGCCAGAGCGATCCAAGACGACATCCTCAACGTCAACGATCTCTGACGTTCGCTAACTCTGTCGACAGGGGGCGGCCGCCTGCGTGTTGAGCTTGGCGAATGTCGTCTAAACAGATGAACTAAAAGATTTCCTGTGGGCTTTTTGACTAACGCTTGCGTTAATAGTGCCGGTCCGCGGTTCGGCCGGCGCTACGCCGGCTGGTAAGCGCGGTGGCCAATCCGCGTCGGGGGACGACAGAAGGGGAAACAGTATGAAGAGGACGATTGCTGCCGCAGCGCTGGCCGCGGGTGCGTTGCTGACGCTCGGGCTGGGTGTGGCCCAGGCCGACGAGGTTCAGGTGGAGGGCAACTACGCCACGCTCGAGGCCTGCCAGGCAGACGGCCCGGCGGTCGAGATCGCGCGCAACGACGCCGACTACACACATTGGGATTGCCGGCCCGGTGACGACGGCCTGTTCTACCTGTTCCTGAGCAACTGACGTTTCGCACCGACTAAAAGGCAATTGACCATTCGCGCTGGTCAGGGGTCCAGTGCCGCACTCGGAGAATAAGTGAATTCACAAAAGCAGGCGCTGCGGATTGGATCCCTCGCCTTTTCGCTCGGCGTAGTGGGGTTGGTCGGCACCGGAGGGATGGGAGCGG